>NZ_KE007367.1:0-11135 GCF_000400735.1 Acinetobacter tandoii DSM 14970 = CIP 107469 | reverse complement strand
TGCTCTGGCTGCTCTGGCTGCTCTGGCTGCTCTGGCTGCTCTGGCTGCTCTGGCTGCTCTGGCTGCTCTGGCTGCTCTGGCTGCTCTGGCTGCTCAGCATCTTGCGAAGGTGGCGGTACGTCAATTTCTTTTCCCGCTTTACCGTCTTCTTTGTAGGTCGCTACCTGTAGATGCTTAACGGCATTTTCAGCAATTCGATCATCGACTTCATGAACACCCGGCTCAATCTCAATGACGCGATTCCCGTTATCGACAGCAACTTTGAATAACTTGTGCACTTCAATTACTGGTGGCATTTTCAATCTCCAATAAATAAGGCCCCGTAAGGAGCCTTATTTGATGTTGTGTTTATGCGGACAAAGCCAAAACTTTAATAGCATTTGAGTCAGTCAACATCCCACCTACACGCTTGGTTGTGTAGAAACCAACATATGGCTTGTTGGTGAAAGGATCGCGCAATGTACGAGTGCCCATGCGGTCTACAATCGTGTATCCGCGCTTGAAATCACCAAACATGATTGCATTTGCATCTGCCGCTGCATCTGGCATGTCTTCATTTTCTTCAATGCCGTAGCCGAGAAGCAAAGAAGGTTGACCTTGCTGTAAGCCTGGTTGCCATAAATAATTGCCGTCCGTATCTTTCAACTTACGTGCTTTTGCAACCGTTAAACCGTTCATCATGAAGGATGCATTTTGACGATAGCCGCGCTTAAGTGAATAAATTAAGTCAATTAAATTATCACCACTAAATACACCCGCTGAGCCTGAAACAAGCTTTTGCAAAGATCCAAATGCACGTGCATCATCCGCTTTTGTCGCTAAAGTATGCGCCAAAATACCTTTAGGCTTATTGGTTCCATCACCTGTTAAGAATGCTGAGCCTTCTTTTTCGGCAAACTCACGTGCCACTTCTTCTGATAACCATTGTTCTACATCAAAGAACACATCATCCAATGAGGTTTGTGTTGCTTGAGGGTTCGCATAGATTTCGCCCATAGTTGCAACAATTTGCGCCAATGTTGGAGTATTAGTTGCAGGTCGTGCAGTCGTTTCACCAACCCAACCTGAACCAGCGCCACCAAGATTGACTAATTTTTTGTAGTCCGATGTGCTCACCGTGATAGTGTTGCATACACGGCGCATTGGACTTTCGTCTTTCAAAAGTTGCAGTAATGTACGATCCAATTCTTCTGGTACCGCATACCCACCATCAGCCTCAACAGCGACTTGAACCGCTTTTTGTTGCAAATCAGCCAATCCGTCGTCCGAACCTTTGCGCAAGAACTGCAAAAATGCTTTTTTATGCGCTTCTACGTCTTTGCCTTTTGCAGCATCTGGACGTTTTGCAGCTTTAAGCTCTTTTTCCAACTCAGCTTTCAGGTTGTCAATTTCACCTAGCTTTTCATTCATCTTATCGGTTTTTTCTTCAAGCTTTTGCTTTTCAGCTTTGATCGCATCAAGCTCTTTGTCATTCGCCTTTTTAAAATCTTCGAATGCGCCTTTAAGCTCTTTTGCAACTTCGTTTACGTCTTTTTCATCAATAGCCATGAGTATTTATCCTCGTAAAAATGCTGTTAAGTCTTTCAATGATTGAAGTGCTTCATTCTGACCTTCAGCATCCCGCTGAGAATCTATTGCACTGTAGCCTTTGGACATAAATGCCTTGGCTTGTGAACGTGTAAACCCTACATCTCGCAGGGCGCGTTCAATTTTGGTTGGAGATGGTGTTTCACCTTTTTCAAGCAGTGATTTCACTTCTGAAATCCGTGCTTCATCATTCGCAGGCATGGTCACAAGAGACACTTCCCACAAATCGATTTCTTTTAAGAGATAGACCCCTTTTGAAGAGTCATATTCCCAATCTTTTAAGATGTACCCGATTGATAGACCGCCAAGGCTGCCTGCTTTGGCATGTGCATAAGCACGTTTAGCCAATGGATCATCATCAATAAGAAGGCGGCCTTTCACGTATAAGCCATGGTCGTCTTCTTTCATTTCTGTATAGATGCCGATTGGCTCTGACATTTTGTGTTGCCAGAGCAATGAAGGCAGGCGACCTTTTTCAGCCCAAGAAGAAAGGGACTTTTGAAAAGCCCCTTTAACCACCACATCTGAATAACTATCTTCGACACCAAATACCGAGCCGTAGCCTTCAAATTCTCCCGTATCTGTTAGAGATTTAATCTTTAACGGGATATCAAGACGCTGCTTTGTTTGCATCGTTTTCCCCTTCTGGATCTGTTGTCATATTCATTGGTGTTAGATAGATGTCCCCACCTTCACGTGGGTTCATATCCTCAAGCTCGCGGCAATCATTTGGACTTAACCACCCCCACTGAATGCCTTTGCCATAAGATTCATAGCGGGTTTTAAGATCCCCTCGAAGTAACGCCCCTGCATTGAATTTCGCGTAATGGGTTTTTCGGTCCTTCTCGCTAAGCAATCCAACTTTGATTCGAGACTCAATTCGCGTCATATAGGGAACCAATGAGTAGTTCACGAAGCTCATCCCCATATGTTCGATATTGTTGAGCGTCATTTTTTCCATATTGGCCGCCAAGTGCGGTGGCACACGGAAAAGACCGCAAATTTCAGTCGCTTGATACTGTCGTGTTTCTAAAAATTGAGAGTCTTCAAGATTTAATGCTGTCGGCTTCCATGTAAGACCCTCCTCTAAGATCATTGGCTTATAGGTATTGGCTAAACCTGCATAATTTTCTGTGAATTCATTTTTCAGACGATTGAAGGCCACATCAGTTAAACTTTCCGCTGTTTCAAGCACTCCAGAAGTCACTGCACCGTTTTTAAATAACTTTGTTCCGTGTTCTTCGGTATCTAATCCAAGTCCAATACACTTCCGCGCATAAGCAATCGGGTTAAGACCGTTTAAACCATCCAATGTGAATAATCGGACATGCCAAATTTCATCTTGGGATAGAGTCTTTAACCCGCCATTTTTGAAATTCACCTGATACTCCACGGTCCAATCATCGTTAAGCTTTGGTGTCACCGATGACGGATCTAATGGAAGTAACTCGACCACGTTGCCTAATGCATAAACCTTATAGGCATAAAAATTCCCGCGCAGGCACAAACAAACCATCAGTAATTCCCAAAACTCTTGGGCTGTCATGTAGTCATTTGGTGCCACATAAAGCAAATCGTGTAATCGATGGTTATCTGCTATTTCCTTATTTCGACCTACCCTTTTATACAAACGGCAAGGCAACATACCCATAGATTCAGATAGCACACGAACACATGTAAAAACTGTGGTGAGTTGCATCGCACGCAAAGGCGTTACTGGTTGCCCCATACCTGTTACATACTCAGCCCCAAAGAATTTTGCCAAATCATCAGGACTAGAAATGATTTGGGGAGTTGTCTTGAAACCAAGCAACTCCCCAATTTTTGTTTTTAAGCTCATTACAATTTCCTAATCCCGTGTTTCTCAAGATGACTAGATAGATTTGATTCCTCAGGACTACTGTTAAGTGTAAGGATTCGATTAATACCCATAAGGCTTGCTACAGCACCATCAATTTTCTTAAAGGGCTTTTCCTTATGAGGAAAATCCGTGTCGTTGGCACCCTTTTTAGAAACTACATTCCCAACCATCCAAGATAAAATTGGGTTCCCGTCGTGGTGCCATCTCCCTGAAGCAATTGCCGCCTCAAGCTCTTTCATTGCTGGTGAAAAAACTTTTGTGATTTTTGGGATCTTGATTGACGTATGACCTGCATCATCAACTTTTTTGGCGATTTGAAAGCCGCCCCATTCATCATATGGAACTTCTTGGACAACTAAATTCTCAGCATCATCAGTTATATCCTCGGCAATTTCATTTAAGTCATTCTCGGCACCATCACAAACAGTCAATAAATCTTGGTTTAACCATTTTTGATAACGCTCAATGACTTGCTTTTCATCACCGTTATAAACCGTGTCATAAGGTAAATAGAATCTTGGAGCGATACAGTAATAGTGAATCTTTCCATTAATGATTCGATAGAACAGATTGATACGCGCAGCAATATCGATCTTTGATGACAAATCCACACAAACCATGCAGGGATCATTTCTAAAATCCTCAATCTTTAAGGTCGTATCCTTGCATTTATTCCATTGCTCCATGTTGAAGAACGCTGATTTCGCAGAAACCCAAACATTGAGATGCTTAGTTTTGAACGTGTTCTGCTTAGAAGCATTTTGAACTGCTCGTCTTTGTTGGGACTCTAAGTAGTCTGCATAAACAGAAACGTTAAAATTTGGGTTAGCCTTCGCCAGCACCTTTGGATCGGTCCAGTCATCACCCTCATCAATTGTCCAAATCCAACCAAACAGCTCTTCATCAGGTACAACACCTTCAAGCATTTCTTGCACACGAACCCGCAGGTCATAGCAAGGACCTTCGATATTGAATCCTGCAGTTGTAATCGTAAAAATTAGCGGCTGTCTGCGTGCACCCATACCTGTTTGCATGGTGTCATAGAGTCTGGCATCAGCATGCTCATGATACTCATCCACAATTGCACAATGTGGGGATTGGCCATCAGGCGGATCGCCAATAATTGGCTCAAACAATGAACCATCAGTTGGGATTTCCAAACTGCCTGCATTTACTAAGATCCCTGCTGCTTCAACTAAGTCTGGTGAGCGATTCACCATTAGCCTTGCAGGTTTAAAGACTTCCCATGCTTGTTTTTCTGTTGTGGCACCTGAATAGACTTCCGATCCAAACTCACCATCGTTCGCAAACATGTTAAGTGCAACGCCAGCTGCAATTGCTGACTTACCATTCTTACGAGGCACTTCCCAATAGCTTTCACGGAAACGGCGATAGCCATCTTTCTTACGAATCCAACCAAAAGTGCAGGCAATGCCAAATTTTTGCCAATCTTCTAACTTAATTTTTAAACGTTTTAGTGCCCATTCACCCTTTGTATGAGGCAATAATTCAATAAAAAGAATCTTTTTTTCAGCTAATTTTGGTTCAAATTTATAAGGAAAATCGCGAGATTTTGATTTTTTTAGATCATCTAGGTGTCTTTGACACGCCAATTTTACCCATTTACATGCAGGGATCTTTCCAGAAGTTACTGACTTTGCCCATTTGTTGGCAGCGTCAACATTTGGATAATTGTCAGCCATCTATACCCTCACATGTCTAAAACTCCTGCAAATGCATTGCCCTTTTTCTTCTGTCCACCACCAGTTAAACGCGCACGGGAAGAAGGATCTAATCCGAGTAAAGAACCAAGCGTTGCCATCTGACGGACCGCCTCATTCATGGCGGTTAAAGCTGGATTTTTAATTGGTCCACCTTGAGATCCGATTACAACGATTCCATTCAAAGCCACTTCCTTCTGGGCTTTCCGCCAGTTTTCATAAGCCAAACAAAACCCTTCTACGTTATGCATATCGGTGATGCGTAGAATCTTATTTTTAAGTAGTTCAGGGACGATTGATTTCCAAATCATAGGAGCATATTCCAAAGCCTCCATGTATTCAGGCACATCAATATTTGTGACTTCAGAAAATTCAGGTACATGATTATTGAGTGGACGCTTGCCAGGATTGCCATTAGCTCTCTTTGTCTCTTGTGGTTTTGGCTTTCGGCCTCGCCCTGGCACTGATGCTATTCCGCCCATAAAGTCAACCCGTAAAATTTTTAATTTCGCGCACGTAAAAATGTGCCTCAGGGGGCGGTCATTTAGCTGAAAGGTCTCAACTTTTTACCTCCCCCCCTCCCTTTCTCAAATACAATTCAATCAATCATGTGGTTTGCTTTCTTGTTGTTACACTTTCGACATGCACAACGCAAATTATTCATTGAATGTGATCCACCTCTGCTTAGTGGGACAATATGATCAACCTCTGGTGCGTTGAATTCATATGTACCACGCAAATTCTTTGGTGTGGGAATCCCGCACAAATAACAAATCCATCCATCTCTATTCAGTACATCTATCGGATCAATTCGTTCTGCCTTTGATGCATTGCGCTTTAAAGCATCTAATCTTGATCTTTTAGCCCTGTAATATGGTTTTGATCTGATGTTCTTGTTCTCACAACTTGCTGAACAAAACTTCCTGAGATTTCCTTGGTATGGCGCATCACAAAATTCATTGCATACCACACAAAATGAAACTCTCACATGTGCTTCAGCTATTCGTGTATACGTTTCTCTAGAAACCTTAGCTTCTTCTGAAATACTTCTTATTCGACATTCTGCCGAGCAATACTTAGACTGTCCTTGCTTACTATTGAATTCAACTCCACAGCAAAGACAGGTTTTGATGGTTGGTATTTTCTTTAATTTATATTTTAGTTTGTCGTAACACTGCCTTGTGCAGCATTTCATTCTCTTTTGCTTTGGATTGAAAACACAATCACATACTATGCATTTGGCCTGTGGGTTACTATTTTGCATTAAGCTGCTCTATTGCGGTTTTCTCTTTATGGTGTAGCGAGCAAAGCGACTGTAAGTTGTTTAGATCATCTGTGCCACCGTGTGCTTTTGCCTTAATATGATCGACATCTGTTGCCAACGTTACACGACCAAGGGTAGCACACGTAACACATTGATAACCGTCTCGCTTCAAGACGAGCTCACGAATCTTTCTCCAAGCATGACCATAGCCTCGCTCAGTCGTTGATCCCTTTCGATCTGCTCGTTTGTTCCAGTTGCTGCGCTTGTCAGCATGTGTTTCGCAATAACCATGTTGGTTGCGTGACTTCACAATGTTAGGACAACCAAACTCACGGCAAGGTCTACTCATAATTAATCATCCAAATTGCGTGAGCTTCTTGGCTCTTCACTTTCATCTTCCAATCGAATCAAAAGCTCATTGATCTGTGCTGTCTGTTCGTTGTTGATCTGCACTAACTGGCTGATCAATTGAATCAACTGATTGTTTTGTTCCAACACCAAGTGACATGAGCACCCGCTGCATTCTTTCTTTGGCTTGTCTTGCATGTTTGATCATCCATTCACGGCGGGCTTCACAGCCTTGGCAGGTCATTTGGTAGATTCCAAATTGCTTTCCAAATTCTTCACTAATCGCTTTTGCTCTCGGATAAACACGGCGACTTCATCAATTAGTCTCTGAGGCATATCACATGGATGAATCATTGATGCGCCTTGAATGTTTTCTCTGTAGCATTTCAAATTCTTTTGAGCTTCAACTTTATCCATAAGCAACCTCGAATAAAAAGAAAACCCCGCCAATATCTAGAATTGAGCGGGGTTCTGTGCGCCGTAATACGTTCGGCTAGTCTTTAACTTCTTTCAAACAATTTCGGCACACTTTGATTTTTTCATTATCAACTGTGTAATCAATCTCAGTCGCACCGTGAAATCCAAACAAACACATCAAGAATCGGAGCATTACTTTTCTCCATACAAAAAAAAAGCCCACTTCCGTAGTAGATTGATGTGGGCTTAAACTAAGGACCTTGGAGGGTCATTGAGAAACTACAGCTGTTTCTAGAAGTAATCATGCATACTGGTTCGTGAATTTTATGTGAAAAATTAAAACAAACCAGTATTTAATGAATTATCACTAATTAGAATCTGGGTGGCGGCATTTGACTTTAAATCACTATGATTAAAGAAAGCCACCATTGGGTGCCCTGATATTGCTTACACAAAAAACATTTCTCAGGGCATTAAAAATGCTCACATTTCTGTGAGCGGTTTTAGGTTATCTCGTCTTTCCGAGTGTCAGTCGTTTTCCCGGTTAGACGATATATAACCTCGTCTAACTTAATAGAAAATTACTCGCAATTTACGACTCAATCAATCAGTTTATTTCATAATTTTTTGATAAATATCACGTTTAATTCACGAATGATATGATCTCTATTTGATAACCACAGAAGCTCAGTGCTGTGGTCCACGGCTACTCGCTTACTTTAAAAACCACTGGATAGGCACAGTATTTTTAGTTTTCAGCTTTCGTATTCATTTTTTGGCGGGGCATCACTCCCAAATCTGATTCTTGCTTTCCTGCATATCCTATCCATGCTCGATGAACTGCATGGGTTGTATCCTCTTTCGTGGGATCTAAACGTGCTTACTCAAACAGTCTTTAGCTAATTAGCAAGCTTTAGAATGTGGGCATTCTCTTCCCCTAGCTACTCACTTGTGCATGTCACAAGCACCTTTTTAGAAGCAACAAAAAAGCCCATCATTCGATGAGCTTAAAATTAGGTGGCGGCATTCAATTTAAACCACTACGAATAAATGTGCCGCCATAAAAAAACCCACAAATTACATTGTAGGCTATTAAAATTTAAAAGATTAGTCAGGGAACTATCTACTAAATCTGACGCGAATTTTGCAGAAAACCTAAACAGATTGCAATACCTAAAATGCATCTAAAATACATTTAATTCATATTTATTAGCCATCAACACTGCTGTCCCTATCGGGATAGTTGTAAGGGTTTAATTTTTCCATCTTGATATTCACAAACCCACAGGCTGGCGTTAAATAATGAATCAATTGCTTCTTGTTCTGATTTAAATTTTGTCGCTGACTCCAGATCTTTCACAAGGCGAATTACACCATCTGACCACACTTGAGCATATTCATAATATTTTTCATCACCTTTAATGCTACTATTTGTGATTCCAATATACTGTTTTGTCACCTGATTATTCTCTATTTTACTTTGGAGATATATTTATAACACAGGCAACAAAAAAGCCCACCTTTAGATGAGCTTTTAGATACTGGTGAAAGCATAACAACTTGCCACCATAACACGAATTTAAACCAAGTGTGCTGCACTGTCAAGATTGCAACATATCTATTTTCCCATCCAGGTATGCAAGACCTTTGTCAATTTCCGCTCTAATCGTAGCTTTACTGCATTTATGTGCAATTGCAATTGATAAATACGACCACTCATTTTCATAATAAAGTATTAAATACCATGCTCTTGAGGCTAAATACTCACGACTGTCATTGTGCATTGATGCGAGTAATTTACTTACCTGCACTGCCTCAAAATCATTAATCTCACATACCATAGATACGCGACTTGCGCGGACTCTGCTTTTGTCATTTTGGTCAATTAGTATTGCTAATGGATTGGCTGTTACATTAAATTTTACTGATCTTACCCAAAGCCCATATTGTTCTAACCACTGGTGGGCAGAACGCTTAGACCAATCCATGATTTGTTTTTTCACTACTGCATTCATGCCCTATCCCTCAAAACTTGGCAAATCTTTTAAAAACCAACATTGCTGCATCACGTGCATGCTCATTCGTACGACCAACCCAACCAGTCATACGCTTAAAATCCGTAGCTTTCTTTTTCGTTGCATTTGCTGCTGGATGAACCATTAAAAATTTAAAACCCTGCTCTTTGCACCAATCCTCCCAAATTTGCGCATCACGCTTTACTGATCCAACACCTTGAGACTTTTCACGACCTCCAGTGAACCAGGTACGCTTCCGAGCATCTTCAATGTATAAACAGACGTTACTGATTCCCCATTGTTCAATTAATTCCTTTACCTTCTCCATTGCCTGAGTAATTGATAAAGACCCCACTTGCTCCAGCTCCCCACCATTGCCACGGTCTGCAGCAACGGCGAAGCCTGTATTCACTCCTGTATCAATACCAATCAGGATTTTAGTCATTCAGTACAAACTCCCGATCATCTTTGCAGAAACATACATAGCCAACTTGTACGGTTAAATTGCGGTACCCAATGCCTTCATCAAAATCGAATAAGCGGTCGCCGTGCTGATACTTCAAGCTATTAAAGAATGGTTGCTTCGTGAAAAATGGTTCAAATTCTTTCCGTAAATCCACTTCTTGAATGACCTTCACATCTGCTTCAAGACAGCTAAACGGCGTGCCATCATTCAAGCGCCCCATTACTCGCCCATCTTCCACTCGATCTAAAACGCCGTAGCCATGAAAGCGTTTTCCAGAATAGTCAGTTGCAGACTCACTGATGAAATCTACTTCTACGCGGTCGCCTTTTTTCATGATGTCACCCCAATCCATTTAATTTCAGAGCTTCATTTACATGAAGGTCAGTAACTATTGTTGTTGGTGCAATATGATTTCTAATGTCGGATACATCGTCCGTGCGGTCATGGTCAGCAAGTGCTGCACGGATGTCTTTAAGGTGAATATCGCTACTACATCTAATAAACCCGTTTGTATACATCCCCATATGAGCGTTCCAGCACACAGCCCATTCGGGTGCACCATCCACAATTTCACGCATTCTCTCGATTGTTAAATTCATGATTTCACCTTCTCAGATTTGCGCTTTTCTCTAAGCTTCTTGGTTCTCACTATCGATGCAGCTTTATCGCATCCAACACAGCAATTGTTTGACGTATATCGCAAGGTTCCACCACACGCCTTGCAAGTGGTTCCGTGATAGCGCTTTTCCCCCTTGTTGAGCGCTTCATTTCTCGCGGTAACGCTTGGGTTGTTTCTTCTTGCACGCGCTTCTGACACAGCACTCGCCATCACTTCACGCATGGTCTTTTGAGCTTTGGGTTTTGAATTATTCCAACCCTTGTTGTATTCCCCCGAAAAGCCTTGAGGCAATTGCTCGATAGCACCACCATTTGATAAGAATGCTTCGAGCTGTGAATCAAGCTCATCTCGAAGTGATTTCTTCTGCTCCATCTGTGCAAAGGTGGTGTTTCTGCCGATCTGGACGGCTTGAATGCGTTGCTGTAGTAATTCGTTCATGCTGCACCAGCCTTACCCACCATAAAGCTTGGCGGCGTTGGTAGGGTTTGCTCAGTTGGTTTCCATAAGTGCAGGCAGAATGGATGGTTATTCACATAGTCGCTTTTAGGTGGGTGATACTGAATTACGCAATCATCTTCACCCCAAAACAGGGACTTGATGAAACACATTTCTTCCCAAGTTGGACAGCGTGTTGGAAGTGAAACACTGACATGCTCCCAACCCATTTGATCACTAGCAATGACAGTGAAAACACATTTCTTGGTCTTCACCCAAAATGCACCATTGTTCCCATAGCTCTCATTGCTCGCCAATGGTCCCGATTTAATTCTGAATTTCTCTGGAACAATAAAACTCACACCCCACCTCCTACCAAAGCAGCAATATCTCTAGGCACAG
>NZ_KE007366.1 GCF_000400735.1 Acinetobacter tandoii DSM 14970 = CIP 107469 | reverse complement strand
GATCTGAGCATAAAACCCGAACAAGTCCATAAACAGTTGTGCTGGCGACAATAGCAAGAGTGAACCACCTGATCCCTTCCCGAACTCAGAAGTGAAACCTCTTAGCGCTGATGGTAGTGTGGGGTTACCCATGTGAGAGTAAGTCATCGCCAGCTCATTAATTCAAACACCCCCTTCTATACAGAAGGGGGTGTTTTTTTATATGGAAATAATTAATTAAAATACTAAATTCTAAGTAAGTAAAGTGGGGTGCATGTGAAGCGAACCAAGTCGGAAAAGTTATTTGAAGAAATTTTAGAGCGAAAGCAAATTTAGTTTAACCGTATTTTATTTTGGAGGTTGAAACTGAAACTCCTGATTATGAAATTATTCTCAATAGCATGAAAACCTATTGGGAAATTAAAGAACTATCTGAAAATGATGATCAGAAGGAATTACGAAAACAAATTGATCAAGGTAAAGTATTAACTCTTGATATACATTCAAAGGGTTTAGAAAATCAAATTAAGAAAGCCAAAAAACAATTTAGGGGTTATAGAGTAAAAAACCAACCTTGTATTATTGTAATTGCTGATTGAAGGGATTTTTTCTTTAAGCACTTTAATATTCTTTTGTCCCTAAAAGGCCTGATTATTGGTAAAGGTCATTATAAAAAATGAACAAGGACATTTGACCGAAATATACCGCGAGTTAGGTTTGTTTACACATTATGGTAAATACATTAGTGCCATAGCCTTTTTACAAGAAAATCAGAAAGACCTAATTTTCTTGCATAATCCACGTGCTATTTATCCACTTTTAAATGAGCCTTTAATTTCCCTGTTTAAGCATCATGAGTTTGTACAAATAACTGATCATGAACATATTTGGGTTAAATATCTAAAAAAATAGCTCAAACTTTACTTATTCTAGAAATTGAACTTGATTTATCTACTTAAAATCAACAAAGTGACAATCAGTTTAACCTTACAAATATTATTTCTTTGTCATTTTTAGGTGCTCTAAGATCATGCTGATTGTGAAAGGATCGACCAATTTATTCAATTATTAATAAAACTTTGTATGACTTTTACTAAAACTATGCTATAAAAATACTAATAGGCATAAAAATTGCTTGTATTTATTGATTAATAATGAGTAGGGTGATATGAAGTTATCGGTTGGACTTAAAGTTGCGAACTCATTGTCGTTAACTCCTCAGTTGCAACAGGCCATTCGTTTGCTTCAATTGTCTAGTTTAGAGTTGGAACAAGAAATTCAAATTCAACTCGACAGTAACCCATTATTAGAAAAAGTAGAAGAGCAAAATAGTGTTGAAAGTTTATCAAGCTTAGAAAAAGAACATGATAATAGCGATTTAACCAATGAATTAAATGCAGATCATCTACCAGATGATCTGCCCGTTGATACGGATTGGGATGATGTTTATACCCACCAATCAACTAGTTTGGGCAGTCCTGAATTTGAAGAGCGAGAGGATAATCGTCAAGGTCATATAGGCTTAAAAGAGCATATGCTTGAGCAGATTAATTTGCTTCATTTTTCTCAAATTGATCGTTTGATTGCCTATTGTATTATCGACTCATTGGATGATAAGGGTTTTTTGGATGTTGAGATTTCAGAGATTACGGCATCAGTCCAACACCTTTTAGCATCTATGGATTATGATGAAGGTATCGAAGATGATGAAGTTATAGTCGTTTTAAAGCATATCCAACGTCTTGATCCAATTGGGATTGGCGCTAGAAATCTGGCTGAATGTTTAATGGTTCAACTAGAAAGTTTACCTGTTCAGACGGCTTATCGTCATGAAGCGATAATTTTGCTTAAACATTATGAATTGCTGATTTCGAATGAACTTGCTAAGTTGCTTAAACAAACGGGGTTAAATACCGACCAACTTAAAGCTGCGGTAAATTTATTAAAAACATTAAAAGCACATCCAGGGCTTGAGTTTGAGGATAAAGATTCTGATTATCAAATTCCTGATGTGGTGGTCATGAAGCGCAATGATCATTGGCAAATTCAGCTCAACCCCGATGTGATGCCTAAATTAAGAGTTAATTCATTTTATGCCAATATGATTCGTCGAGCTGATCAAAGTGATGAAAATCAATATTTGCGTAATCAAATGTTGGAAGCTAAAAACTTCATTAAAAGTGTCGATGAGCGCCATAAAACCTTGTTGAAAGTGGCTACTTGTATCGTTGAGCATCAAAAAGCCTTTTTAGAAATCGGTGCTGAGGGGATGAAACCTTTGGTGTTGCGTGATATTGCAGAAGAAGTTGAGTTGCATGAGTCAACAGTCTCACGCGTGACAACCAATAAGTATATGTTGACTCCGCGTGGGTTATTTGAATTGAAGTATTTTTTCTCAAGTCACGTGGGGACAACATCGGGTGGGGAAGCTTCATCTACAGCCATTCGCGCAAAAATTAAGAAAATGATTGCTGAAGAGAACGCACGCAAACCATTGTCTGATAATGCGATTGCGAATATGTTGAAGGAAGAGGGGATTGATGTTGCACGTCGTACAGTCGCAAAGTATCGTGAATCGTTACATATTCCGTCTTCTTCCGAGCGAAAAGTCTTGATCTAAAATTTAAAGTATGACTATTCTAGAGATTCATTATGACGGAATAATGAATCTCTTTTTTATTTTAAAGGACGGTTGAAATGATTTGATCAGATTGTGCAGATTCTTTTCTGGCTGTGAAACATTTCGGCTGTGCCTTTGCTAGTCCTAAAAGAAGGTGAGGGATAGAATTATGCAAATAACAATTCGTGGTCATCATTTAACTATCACCCCTGCGATCGAAGAAAATATTCGTGAAAAATTTGCCCAAATGACGAAACATTTAGATCAAGTCAATAGTATGCAGGTGAAGCTGTCCAAAGATCATCAAATCGACAAACATTCTAAAAAAGGTAGTTCGAATCATATTGCGGAAGCCATCATTCGCTTACCTGGTATCGAGCTGTTTGCACAGGCCACGGCAGATGATATGTACACTTCAATTAAAAAATTGACGGAAAAATTAAAACGACAATTACATAAACATCGTGAATTACAAATGGATCATGCCCCAGTTTTAGCTTAATCTGGATTCCGATCTGAGGAGGTTTGAATAAACCTCCTTTTTTTATCTATAAAAATTGTGCGATGAATGCTTTATTTTACTTGATTTATAGTAAAATGGCGGGTTTTACACCATTGGTCCTGTATAGAGGTCTTTGTCATGAATAGTGAACAGCTCACTGAAATTTTGAAAACTGCTTTTCCTGAAGCTGAAGTAGCAGTTAGTGGGCAAGCGGGCAAGTTTGATCTTCGAATTGTTGATGATCAGTTTGAAGGAAAACGTCCTGTTGCGCGCCAACAGACTGTTTATGCTCCGTTGAACTCTTACATTGCAAGTGGTGAAGTCCATGCTGTGACCATTCGCGCAATGACAAAAGAAGAATGGCGCAAAGCTAGCCTTTTTGGAGCTTAAAAATTAATGGATAAATTTTTGATTCAAGGTGGTGTTAAGCTCGAAGGTGAAGTTCGAATTTCGGGTGCAAAAAATGCTGCCTTGCCATTGCTTGCAGCGATGATTTTGGCAGATTCGCCGATCAAATTGACCAATGTGCCGCATTTAAAAGATGTAAATACCTTAGTGAAGTTGATTGCAGGTTTAGGCATCACCATGACTTATGAAGGTGATACGGTTACTGCGGATACGTCTACTTTAGATAACCAGTTTGCACCTTATGAATTGGTTAAGACCATGCGTGCTTCAATCTTGGTGCTTGGCCCTTTAGTTGCACGTTATGGTAGTGCGAAAGTTTCTTTACCAGGTGGTTGTGCAATTGGTTCACGCCCAGTCGATCAGCACTTAAAAGCACTTGAAGCTTTAGGCGCTGAAATTGAAGTTGAAAATGGCTATGTGCTTGCCAAAGTCGATGGTCGCTTAAAAGGTGGCGAAGTTGTCTTTGATATGGTGACCGTAGGTGGTACTGAAAATATCTTAATGGCGGCAGTTTTGGCGGATGGTGTCACCACCATACGTAATGCTGCACGTGAACCTGAAATTACCGATCTTGCGAAAATGTTGATCAAGATGGGGGCGAAAATTGAAGGTTTAGATACGGATACATTAATTGTAACTGGTGTAGAAAGCTTACATGGTTGTGAATATGCCGTTGTAGCCGATCGTATTGAGACTGGTTCATATTTAGCTGCTGCTGCAATTACGGGTGGTCGTGTGAAGACCACGCATACTGATCCGAGTTTAATGGAGTCAGTGCTGGAAAAGTTTGAAGAAATGGGTGCGGAAGTTACCCGTGGTAAAGATTGGATTGAACTGGATATGATGGGCAAACGTCCTAAAGCAGTGAGTTTCCGTACATTGCCGCATCCAGAGTTTCCGACAGACATGCAAGCACAGCTCATGGCCGTAAACGTGATTGGTCGTGGTTTTGCGACTATTTCGGAAACGATTTTTGAAAACCGTTTTATGCATGTACCTGAGTTGTCTCGTATGGGGGCAAATATTGAAGTTGAAGGAAATGATGCAATCGTAACTGGTGTTGAGAAGCTTTCTGCGGCACCCGTGATGGCAACAGATTTACGTGCATCATTCTCTTTGGTCTTGGCTGCATTGGCTGCTGAAGGTGAAACATTGATTGACCGTATTTATCATATTGATCGCGGTTACGAAGATGTTGAAGCAAAATTACAAGGTTTAGGTGCTCAAATTAAGCGAGTAAGTGCATGAGTGACATGAGAAACGATGATCCTAATTTCAATGTAATGGGCAATTTTGATCATGGTTTAACATTGGCATTAAGTAAGGGGCGTATTCTCAAGGAAACTTTACCCTTACTTGAAACAGCGGGTATCAATTTACTCGAAGATCCAGACAAATCCCGTAAATTGATTTTTCCGACCACACATAAGCAAGTCCGTATTTTAATTTTACGTGCTTCAGATGTGCCGACCTATGTAGAAAATGGTGCGGCAGATATTGGTGTTGCGGGTAAAGATGTGCTTATGGAACATGGCGCACAAAATGTCTATGAACCATTGGATCTTAAAATTGCCAACTGCAAATTGATGACGGCGGGTAAGGTTGGCATGGAGCGTCCGAAAGGTCGTCTGAAAATTGCAACTAAGTATGTCAATTTAACGCGTCAATACTATGCTAGCTTAGGTGAGCAGGTCGATGTGATTAAGCTTTATGGATCTATGGAGCTAGCACCTTTAGTTGGTTTGGGTGATTACATTGTCGATGTGGTTGATACCGGGAATACCTTGCGTGCCAATGGCTTAGAGCCATTGGAAGAAATTTGCAAAGTGTCTTCACGTTTGATTGTGAATAAAGCCAGTTTTAAGCGCAAACAAGCCTTGTTAAATCCGATTCTTGCACAGTTAGAAATAGCAGTTGAAGAACGTCAAAAGGCAAAACAAGCGTAATTAAAATGATATTCTAAAACCGCCCTTTGGGGCGGTTTTTTTAATTTTTCAACAAACAGAATAAAATCATGATGTTAATAAATGACTGACTTAACGATATATGAATGGTTTAATGTGCTAGCACTTTTTGAAAAATGAAGAGTCATATGAAAACTCCAGAACAAAGAAAGCAAGCATCCATTTTAAAATTACAATCACAATCTGTGCCTTATATTGACTGGCTACCTTATATTGAAGCTGCGGATGAGATTGAACCAAGGTCAGTAGAACAAATTGCAAAACGAGCAATTGCATGTCTATTGGTAATTCAGGCTGCTTGTGATCTTAACCATGATCAGTTTGATGATGAAACTCAAGCTTTCATCATAGATCTAATACAGAAATTTGATGTTTGGTCTGAATTGACGCCAAAAGAGCTGGCAATTATCCATCGTGAGGGCACGACACAAGATGTAATTAATATGATCTGGAAATATGAAGCCTATTGGACGTTACTTTGGGCACTCGGTGTGGTCGAGGAGCTAAATTATCCTGCAAACATTGCAGATTGTGATTTTGCGATTCAGGCAGTTTCTTCATGTGACTCTTTTGATGCATTTATGGCACAAGTAAAACTGAGAGATATTGAAGAATTATTAGATGAAGCGGATTTGATCTATCGTTATGACTGGGCATGTGTCGATGCTAGACTTAAACATCAGCAAGCACCAGCGGGTTTAAATGCATCGGTTGTATTAGAGCGGCACGGTGCTTTAAATTGGTTAATACAGCGCGATGGTGATTGGGATCATCCCGATGTGAACACTTAATCCAACCTTTTTATATTGATGAAAGTGATTTCCGATGGGACTAAGTTGAAATGCTGATGTTATCTTGCCCACAACTTCATGGAAACAAGGTAAACTAACGCTTTCCAATTCAAACCTTGTGGGTAAATTGATGCGACGTTTATCGACTCAAGATCAAAACTTCAAGCAAGCTTTTGCTGACTTGTTGGCTTTTGAAACTGTAAGTGATCCTGAACTTTTAAAAACCGTAGATCAAATCATCGCTGATGTTCGTCAGCACGGTGATGCTCATGTTCTAAAACTTACCCAACAATTCGATCGACATCCAGCGCATCAATTTTCAGATCTAGAATTAACCCAAGCAGAACTAAAAGCTGCATTTGAGGGTTTAAACTCGGAAGTGCGTGAAGCACTTGAGTTTGCCGCAGAACGCATTCGCGAATTTCACCAAGCGCAAAAACAAGAAGGCTGGACTTATGTTGATGCTTTGGGTAATACATTAGGTCAAAAAGTAACCCCTTTAGATCGGGTGGGTATTTATGTACCTGGGGGGTTGGCTTCATATCCATCTTCTGTATTGATGAATGCTGTACCAGCTCATGTGGCAGGTGTGCCTGAAATTATTATGGTGGTTCCAGCCCCGAATGGTGAGTTAAATCCATTGGTTCTTGCTGCTGCGCATTTGGCAGGGGTAACTCGCGTGTTTACCATTGGTGGTGCACAAGCGGTAGCAGCTTTGGCTTATGGTACTGAAACCATTCCAAGTGTAGATAAAATCACTGGACCAGGTAACCGTTTTGTCGCTGCTGCGAAACGTGCAGTGTTTGGCCAAGTTGGCATTGACATGATTGCAGGTCCTTCAGAAATTTTGGTGTATGCTGAGGGTGAAAATGATGCGAAATGGTTGGCAATGGATGTATTGTCCCAAGCCGAGCATGATACCGTCGCTCAAGCCATTTTCATTACACCTGATGAGCAACTACTGAATGAGGTTGCCCAAGCGGTAGAAGAGCATTTAGCGGTATTGCCGAAAGCTGAAATTGCGCGCACTTCAATTGCAAATCGTGGGGCTTTGGTCTTGGTTAAAGACCGTCAAGAAGCGATTGATCTTATTAACCAAGTAGCACCAGAGCATCTTGAGTTGTGTCTAGATGAAGCACAAGAAATGGCAGAAGATATTCGCCATGCAGGTGCAATCTTTATGGGACGTTACACTCCAGAAGCAATTGGTGACTATTGCGCTGGGCCAAACCACGTTTTACCAACTTCAGGTACAGCGCGTTTTTCATCGCCACTCGGTGTATATGATTTTCAAAAACGATCAAGTTTGATTATGTGCTCTAAAGCAGGGGTAAAACCGCTGGCAAAAACCGCTGATATCTTGGCTCAGCAAGAGAGTTTAGATGCTCATGCTCGCTCAGCACGCTACCGTTATCAAGATTAGGTTTGATATTCCCTTCTACATCTCATATGGAGAAGGGAGCATCTTGAGCAGACAGAACTCTAGAGCTTGAGTTTAATATGATTTGTCCAACGTCTGATTTACAGTCTAAATAAGGTTTAGGTAGAGTTAGAACAGCAATGTTAGAGATGTATGCAGGATTCAATCCATCAAGCAACATTAAAAACTTTTGCCTCAGCCTAGATGAGTAGTCTTGGACACAAAAAGATAAGAGAAATGAAGATGTCAATCACTACTGAACAAATGCGTTTTTGGAGCCCTGAAGTACGTGAATTAGAACCGTATGTACCAGGCGAGCAACCCAAAATTCAAAATTTATTAAAATTAAATACCAATGAAAATCCATACCCACCATCCCCGAAAGTCGTAGAAGCTGTACAAGCGGTATTAGTAGATTCTGCGGATGCCTTACGTTTATATCCAGATCCTGATGCTTCCGCTTTAAAGCAGGCGATTGCTAAACAACAAAATGTTGCATTGGAAAATGTTTTTGTCGGAAATGGTTCAGACGAAGTTTTGGCACATATCTTTAAGGCTTTTTTTGTCCAAGATAAACCCATCCTTTATCCTGATATTACCTACAGTTTTTACCCTGTTTATAGTCAATTTTTTGGTGTCAAAACCAAAGTTTTACCCTTGAATGATGCTTTTGAGATTGTGGTAGATGATTATAAGCAAGCCAATGGCGGCATTATTATCACTAATCCGAATGCACCAACCAGTATTGCCTTAGGTTTGCAAGCCATTGAAGAAGTCTTGCAAGCCAACCCTGATTCAGTGGTGGTCATCGATGAAGCTTATGTCGATTTTGGTGCTGAATCTGCTGTTAAATTAGTGGAAAAATATGAGAATTTGGTGGTTTGCCAAACCACATCTAAGTCTCGTTCACTGGCAGGTTTACGTGTTGGTTTTGCCATTGCACAACCGCATTTAATTGCTGCATTGGAAGCAGTGAAAAATAGTTTCAACTCTTATCCAATGGATCGCTTTGCGATTGCCGCAGCCGTGGCCTCTTTTGAAGATCAGACCTATTTTGAACAGCAATGTGAAAAAGTCATTCGTAGTCGTGAAAAATTGGTTAATGAACTACAAGAGATTGGTTTCGTGGTATTGCCATCTAAAGCCAATTTCATTTTTGCATCTTTACCGAATAAAGATGCAGGTGAGTTAGCTGCTGAATTACGTGCGTGTGGCATTATCGTGCGTTATTTCAATAAGCCACGCATTAATCAATTCTTGCGTATTACCATTGGTACCGATGAGCAAAATCAGCGTTTGGTTGAAACCTTAAAGCAAGATATTCTGGCTTAAGATTGCGGCTTCTGCCATGTGTTGAGCAAATCCAGCATGGCAGAAACTTTATCAAAACATTCTTGATATTCAGCATCGCAGTCAGAGGCAATCGTGATGCCACCGCCTGCCCACAAAGAAATATCTTGTTGATATTTCTGAATAGAACGAATCAAAATATTCCATGAACCTGTGCCATTAAAATTAAAATAACCCAAAGATCCACAATAAGCCCCACGTGGCGCGCCTTCTAATTCCTCAATAATTTGCATGGCACGAATTTTAGGTGCACCTGTAATGGAGCCACCAGGTAGCGCTGCCAATAACACATCTAAAGCTTTGACGTTTGGCTTCAGGGTTGCTGTAACCTCACTGACCATGTGATGCACTTGATTAAATGATTCAATCTCAAATAATTTAGGTGTTTTAACTGTCCCCGTTTCTGCATAAACACTTAAATCATTACGTAACAAGTCTACGATCATGACATTTTCAGCCTGATCTTTAGGAGAGTGTTGCAATTGTTGTTTAGATTGCGCATCGCGCTCTGTATCTGCATAACGTGGCATAGTGCCTTTAATGGGTTTAGTTACCAGTTTTTTTTCTGCTAAAAAATCGATAAAAAGCTCAGGAGAGCAGCTCAGTAATTCGAAGTCTTCAGTTTTTAAATAACCTGAATAAGGTGCATCCGTTAACTGCCAGAACTCTTGTGCCACAGAGAGTAAACGCCCTTCAGCTTGTCCTTTAAATTCTTGGGTCAGGTTAATTTGATAACAATCACCAGCCTTAATATATTCTTGAACTTGTGTAAAAGCCGCTTGATATTGTTGTTTATTCCAACGTGCATGACAGCTTTGTGTAAGTTGTAATTGGGGGATTGACGATGTCGATTCTAATTTATTTTGAATGAATTCGAAAAGTTGTTCAGCTTCTGGCTCATGACTATAAAAATACCAAGCATCATCCTGAAATTTTAAATAAGTTTGAAATACTCCAAGCCATAAACTAGGTTGATTTCTTGAGTGAATATTCACGTGTTGTGCACTGGCAAAATCATAACTGATAAAGCCCATGAGGCCACCCTGAAATCCATCAGAATTTACCTGAATATCTTCGGACTGATTGAAGCTTAAATTTGATTCAATCTGTTCATATTGGTCAATCTGTTTTCTTTGGTAAGTTTGACAGATGCCATTTTTTACACATTCAAATTGATTTGGGAGAAAAGCAATGACCGGGCTTTGATTGTTTTTTAAATAAATTAAATGCGGAAGATCATCTAGACGTAGAAGAATTTCTTGAACGTTAACAGGTTGATTGAAAATAATATTTTTGAAAATAGAGGGGGTGGTCATATGCTTAATAAAACTTGCATTAAAACAATATTTTATATTTTACTCGAATGTGAAAGAAACAACATAGTAAATACCGTTTGTCGGCAAGATTCAGATTGCGACCAACAGCAGTTGAACAAAAAATAACAGACCTATAACGTTATGGGTGCCAACGGATCACTCAAGGAACTATGTACTGTTGTCGAAAAACAAATAAAACAACAGATACATCGAGTGGTTGACATTAAAGAAAAAGAATACTCTTGGGAGAGTGGAACATGAAAAAATTGACTAAACTTGTTTTAGTTTCTTCAATGGCTATTAGCGCGAATGCGATGGCTATGCAAGCAATGGATGATGCTTCATTAAGCGCGGCAACGGGTCAAGATGGTTTAAATATCGGTATTGGCATTTCTAAAGTCGAAATTGAAAAATTATTCATTCATGACAATGACGGTCTTGCAACAGCGGGATTGGGTGGTACTTCAACTGCTGGTGCCATTGTAATTAAGGGTAATGGTACAGGTGCTACGGCAACTAAAGGTATTGTGATTGGTGCTAACTATGATAATGCGGGTGCATACTTACTCGCATCACGTAACCTTGCAGACTTAACCATTGACACGGATGCAGGTACTTCAGGAACAGGTGGTGCGTTCCTGAACATTGGTGCACAAGTTTCTGGCTTAGATATTAAAATTGGGGAAATTGGCGTAACAGGTTCAGGTGCGCTTCCAACAGCAGCTTCAACCAACATTCGTCGTGGTGGAGATGATGCCAACTACAACGCAATTTTATCGGGTCTATCTTTAAAAACAGGTCCTATGTCTGCCAATATTCAATTGGGTGCAGCACCACAAGGGGCGATGGTTAAGTTGAATGCGAGTATGATTGGTGGTTTAGAAATTACTAACCTCGGTATTTTGGATAATTCAACAAAACAAGGTACGGGTGATGGTACTGCTGGTAACCGTGCAGCAGGTCAAATCTTCGTTGACAGCATTAAAGTTGCGGATGCTAATGCGAAAGATTTAACCTTGAATCAATCAATCAGCGTGATTGGTACAGAAGGTGCAAACAAAGGTTATTTACGTATTATCAGCTCTAGCGGTGCAGTAGATAACTATGTGAAAGGTGTACATTTGGGTAGTCAAGCTGCCGCATCAATTGGTGATGTGGAAGTACAAGGTTTACAAACCTATTTCAGCCCATCTTTAGGTGTTTACACACCAGGTGCAGTGATTACGATTTCTGGTCACTAATCCTTTCGTAGAAAAAGCGCGTGAATTCACGCGCTTTTTTTTTACAAAAAACCATTCAGTTCATCTAAAAATGTAAGAAAAAGCTGTTTCTTTTTTGAAAAAACAGGTATGTTGTCAAAATACAAGGAAGTATAGAGTTTTTACTCTAGAAAAATAATAAATTTCAGGCACGTCATGCCGAACACCAGAAAGTTAGGGAATATGTTAGAGATCGCATTGGGCTCGGCATTGATGTATTATTTTGCCACACAAGCCTTTGAAATAAAAGAAAAACCTCCTGAGGCAGTTTATTACACTGAAACATTGGATTCACGGCAAGATTCCTTTACCCGCATGCACCGTGAAACCGTTCAAATTCAACCTGCATTAATTGATCAATTTCGTGGCATTGTACGTCAAGCCTATGACTATAGCTGTGGATCTGCTGCCTTAACGACATTGCTCAATGGTTATGTCGGTACACAGTTGACGGAACAACAGACCATGACTGGCTTACTCAAGTTTGGAGAGTCAGAGCGAATTATTGAGCGTCGCAGCTTTTCACTACTGGATATGAAGCGTTTTGTCGCGGCACTAGGTTTAGAAAGTGGTGGGTATAAAGGTGAGTTTTCAGATTTAGTTGCGCAAGGACAGCCAGCCATTGTTCCAATTTCTTATGCAGGGTTTAAACATTTTGTGGTGTTTAAAGCCTATAAAGATGGCCGTGTTTATGTAGCAGATCCTGCTTTGGGAAACATTAGTTTTGATGAGGAACGCTTTAAGCAAGTTTGGGAAAATAACACTTTATTTCTAATTAGTGTTCCACCAGAACAACGTAAAAATTTATTGGCATTACAGGATAATGATATGCGCCATGTTGAGGATGCAACAGTAAACCGTTATGCACTGGTTGATATTCAATATCCTCAGTTTTATATGGAAAAACTGGCGGATCGTGGGGCAACGATCTCAAGAATTGTCAATAATAACCCAGAATCAGAGATGAACGGCCAATATGTCGATCAACATTTACGCCTATATTACAAAAGCAAATAGAGCGGTTTAAAGCAAATAAAAAAAGAATAGAGTGGACGGAAATGAAAAATCAATGGATGAATAAAACTTTATTGGTGCTGAGTATTCAAATTTTGATGGGGACTGCTTATGCAGCCGATACGACAGCTGAAACACAGGGAACAACCGTTGGTGCTCAAGAAACAGCAGTTGCATCAAGTGTAGAAACCAATACCACACCACCACAACAAGCTTCGAGTGCCTTGCAGCAACAAGAAGGTGATGCGACTAAACAGACCAATCTTGAGGAAGTATTTACCTCAAATGAGCGTCAATATTCTTTAATTAAAAAAGGGGATATTTCTGCATTTTATGATGTGGATTATACCTATTATCGCGATACCCAATTAGATTTAGAAATGGCACAAGGTAGTCTGTATCAATTACGCGTACAGGAAAATGCCAGCCACACCTTGACCAATACGTTTACCGTGCAGTACGGGATACTCGATAATTTAACCTTCACGGCTTCATTACCTCTCGTTGCAAAGACGGATAATTTAAAAGATACCTCTACCGCAGGCTTAGGGGATATCTCTTTAGGTACACGTTGGGAACCGTTCCCGCTTAAAACTGGACGTTTACCTTTAATTTTATTTGGAAACATCTCGACCAAAACAGGCGATAGTCCTTATGAAATTAATCCAACTTCCGACTTAGCTACTGGTAAAGGTTATTATTCAGCAGGTGTAGGTGCCAGCACACGTAAGTATATTGATCCTGTAGTACTTTTTGCTTCTGTATCTGCAAACTATGGTTTCAAAGAGTCAGGTTTAGATCAGCGTCGTGGTCCGCGAGTCATTGAAGAGTTTGACCCAGGCATTAGCGGAGGCTTTTCATTCGGTTTTGCCTATTCATTTAACTATGATGTGTCTATGACGATGTCATACCAGCAAAGTTTCAATACGGGTGCCGAATTTACATATACCTCGGGCGAAAGTTACTCACCAGCCGATCAGACCAGTTCAACCTTTGCGATTTCATTGGGCGTACGTGTTTCTCCAGAAACCATTGTGAATGGCACTTTAGGCATTGGCTTAACTGAAGATGCACCCGATGTCTCTTTAGGTTTGTCCTTCCCATTAGATATTGCAGGTTTCGGTAAAAAAATCAGCTAAGAGGGCAGTCGCATGTACAAGGTACGACTTAGCCCGTTAGTTTCAGCGATAGTTTTATCGGGCTGTTCAAGTATGGCTTTTGCTCAACTCGGGCAAAATTTATCAGTAGATATTCGATCACTTGCGATGGGGAATGCGGTCACAGCCGATCCTCCAGGGGTAAGTGCGGTACATTATAACCCTGCGGCCTTGACGAAAATTGAAGGTTTGCAAACCGATGTACAGGGGATTCTGGCAGACTTTAATATCAAACGTCAGTATTCAGTACCTGAAGGCTATAACGTTTTTGGTTATTCAGATGACCCTTTAGTGTGTAATGACGGTCCTGAAGTGGCTTCAGACATCTGTACAGATTACAAAGGCCCTGTAAATGGCGATGTAGAATATATCAGTCTTTATGTGCCTTTTTTAAAGAAAGTCGTCGATTTAGGTGAAGGTATGCCTATGCTTGCACCAACAGCGGGTGCAGCATATAAACCGCCTGGTTCGAAAACTACTTTTGCCACAGCATTTTATGCACCCTTAGTGGCTGGATTCGGTGCAGAAAACGGTAATCCAAGTAACTTTATGGGACAACAGGTGGCATTGGAGCGCTTTACCTATTTGTCGCCATCGATCGCCTATGAAGTCAATGATGAACTTTCCATTGGTGCATCCGTGGGCATGTCTTATCAAGCTTTTGCCTTAAAAACAGATTTGCGTTTCCCGAATGAAATGATTGGGATGTTACGCATGATTGATGAGGTGGTTTGTACCCCATTTAAAGACAACTCGGATGTGATTACCGATATTTTATTACTCGGGATTTGTAATGCTCAAGAAGGAATGAATCCATTTGGCCGTTTTGGTCGGATGGAGGTCGCGATGGAGCAATCATTGAGTCCGAGTTTTAACCTTGGAGTTATGTGGGAACCTACCGACGAATTTAGCTTTGGTATGGTGTATCAAAGTGCTTCAAAAATGCGTTTGAAAGGGAAATACACGATTGATAACTCAAAAGCGCCACGTGAGTTAATCAATGGTTTGATGTCTTCGCCTACAGGGCAGATTCTTGCGGCAATTTTAGGTTTTCCACAAAGTATTCCTGCGACTGAATCAGGTCTGGTGTCAATGGACTTTGAATATCCACAGCATATTCAGGCAGGGATCAAATATATGCTTCTGCCCGATTTACAAGTCAATGTGGATGTGGGCTGGACAGATTATCGCGCATGGGACAAGTTCAAATTTGAGTTTGACCGTTCTATCTCGGCATTAAAAATTGCCAAACTCCTTTCGCCAGATATTACTGACAATAGTTTGTCATTGCCTTTGAAGTTTGATTCACCTTGGAACTATGGTATCGGGATTGAATATTCGGCAACTGATCGTTTGAAGTTACGGGCTGGATATGAACCAAGAACCAGCGCCATTCCTGATGACAAACGCAATACCATGGTCCCTATTAATAATGCGCAATTATTTGGTTTGGGTGTGGGTTATCGCTTCGATGCCGATACCGACCTAGATTTATCCATTGGTTATTTACGCAGTAAAGACAGTATTCCTGCCAATACCAGTACTTTATCGAACCAAACTGGGGTGAATAATATTTTACTCAACCCATATGCGGGCTTAAACGTAAAAACCGAAACCAATATCACTATTTTAGGCTTGAGTTATCGTACAAAATGGTAAGAAAAAACAATAAAGCTAAGCGGTTTACGTGGGTATCATCATCGACTTGGGTTTTATGTGGGATGATGGCACTGTCTGCAAATGCGGGTGAGTTTTATACCATCATTGGGCCAGATGGTCGTCCAATGGTGATTCCTCGTGTGCCTGCTGAAACCCAAAAAGTGGAAGCTCAATCTCAGGTTGAGCGTCCATCAAAGCAAAAAACAGAACAAGACAAAATCAAAGTAAAGGATGCACCGTCTGCTCAGGTGGTTCAACCGATGCCAAAAGTACAAGTTGTTGTACCACCAACTGTTGCCGTTGAAAAAGTTGAATCTCAAGTAAAAACTAAACCTCAAATTGCTGAAGTAGAAAAAAATCCTGTCGTGGTACAGTCCGAAATAGTTGATAAAAGTAAATCTATTCCATCAACAGATCATGCAAAAACAATAAACGATGTTGAGCCACAAGTCGCTGTAACAGCAAAAACTACTGAAATTCCAAAACAAGTGAATGAGCAGCTCAATCAGCAAGTTACCACGCCTCAAACACCGCCTGTGGAATTTGTTCAATCCGCTGTCACTCAGAAAGCAACTTCAGCGCAAGTCGAGCGAACACTTCAGAAAATTGAAACCAATATGGCAATACAAAAAGTCACACAATTAAAAAGCAAACAAGAAACCAGTTCGATGTCTTCCGAACCCTTACAAGATGGATTTTTAGACATCAATGGGGATCGTTATGTGAAAAATGAATATTTAGAGGGGCAAGAATTTAATTTAGAAAATAAAAAACGCTTTTACATCATGCCTGAAGGTGTGGTTGATAAAGAGTTAGGTCCACCTCGTTTGCAAGTGGTTGAACGGGAAAAAGGGGTGAATCAAGGTGTACTCGACCGATTATTTAAGAAGAATAATCCAGTTGAAAACTCAGTGATTACTTTATCGACCCAGTATTATCCAATTGCAAAAGATCAAGTGGTACAGAGTTTGGGGCAAAGCTGTTATCGCGATAAAAAAATACAAAAAGCAAAATTACTCAAAGCTCAGCAAGACGTCAATTTATGGCCTCGCCAACCGTTAAAGGACCATTTTGATTATGAAGTGGTGGAAGTACAGACGGGCATTAAAAATGTGCAACTCAGTTCTTATGCCTCAAGTCAAAATCAACCGAGTTATTACTGGCCTTTTGTGGCTTTTCTGGATGAATCTGGTTGTATCATTGAAGGCGTGACTGGTTTTAAAAATCAGGACCGTGCCGAAAACAAATATCGCCATGCTGTGATAGACGGCATGTTACAGCTACCTGCACAAACTCGATATATTTTTATGACCCCTTTACTTTCAGCAGTGGATGTTGAAGAGCAAGCATTAAGCAATCAAGGACAAATCAAACTGACCGCGGTTCGTTAGTTAGAAAAATAGAGTAATAGGAATGAAAAATAAATATTTATTAACCATCGCACTTTCAACGTTAATGTCAGGACTAACGGCTTGTGGTGGGGAAAGTGCCAATATTATTCCAGAGAAAAATAATAACAGCACGGTGAATGGCAGTTGTACTGCGGGTGCGAGCAATTGTATTCAGTTCGCACTGGATTATCCTTTTGATGGTTTAAATTTTTCCTGTAGTAGTGATACGCAAAATACCTTTGTGACTTTAATGGATTTGAAGAATGGCGTTGCCACAGGCACTTGTAATTATAGTGATAAAGTCAATGTGTTCTTATTGGGTAAAGCGGATAAACGGATTGCTTTAGGATCTTTCCCAATCAGTAATATTGCCTTGGTCAGTACCGATCAAATTCCGCGTTTGACGGTATTAGATATTGCTAAAGGGATGACCAACCGTGATGCGACTGTACTTGATCCAAGTGATGCTACAGTCAAAACAGCCATGAACTTGGTTAAAATTATTCAAGCATTGGCTTTACAGCAAAAAAGTATAAACACAAAAACGGATATTCAAGCACTGTATATGAATGATTCGATCCGTGAAAGTTTAGATAAAATTACCAGCTCTGTAACCGCACAACAGATGGTGAATGGAGAGTACGCCGCTATCATTAAACCGTGGTTAGATGTCTCAGTCATTTCAGATGCAGACGCTTTTGCGGTGGTCAGTCAATTATTGAATATTAGCAATGCAGCGGTATATCAGCCTGAATTTTCTCTATTCTCGACATCTGGCAGTGTGATGAGTAGTTTAACAGGGTCGGATGGTTTAACGGGTTGTAATAAAGATGTTTGTGCTGCAAATGACACGACCACCAAACATTTGTTTGGGCATTTTATGTTGTTGACGGATCGTCAAGGCTATACCTTCGGCAGCGGTGTGCAATGGAGAGGTTTGGCAAAATCAGGACTGACTTCGATAGCTGGAGTAAATGCCGAATTACTGCGGAGCTATAAACCCACCCGTATGACGGCATTGCCACAAAATCATTGGATTAACCCGCTGAATAAACGCATTGATCAAAATTATTATATTGGTGTGGATGACCCGAATTCTGATGATCTGATTATCAATCAAGGGAAGCTGTATAACGATTATATGATTGCGGGTAAGGAAAAATTCTACAAACTACTGACACAAAAAACTACGGTCACTGCTGAGGACTTGAAAGACCTCGGACAATGGCAACAGCGTTATGGTATCTCAGATACGTTTAAAGGTTCCTTAGATCTTTTTAAAGTTTATCCAATTACCTATTTAGATAAACAAGTATTTAAATCGAGTAATAATGTCTCAACTGGTGAAAATTACATTTTCCCATTGTATGCAGATTTAACCTTCAAATTTACCGACACGAGTGTACCAAGTCTAAAATTGGGTATTGTGATTGATGAGAAAGGCGACATACGAACCAATATGAAGCCTGCTGCGACCGATACTGATATGAGTACAGGAAGTTGTGATACAACAGTGGGTAGTAATCTGAAAGACAGTAATGGTGTGCAGCAATATCGCTTAGGCACAACATCACGTGCATTTATTGATGATCGTGCCATTTCTATTCGTATGATTTTAGGCGATGAAGCATTAAAGTCAGTCAATGGTGCTTTGATTGGTGTGAACTCAACTATTCAAATATCTGCCACAGGTGAAAAAATCGTGGTGGGCGGTGCTTTAGTTCACTTACAGAATTTATTAAATGCATCGACGGGAAGTACAGGGCGTATCACCTTTACCGATTCTGCAGGCAGTGCAGTTAAATGGGCGAACAGTTATGCCAGTTTTCAAAAGGTATATAATGCCAATAATACCGATGAAACAACGGATGACACCGCTTTAGCGAAATTAAGTGGCGGAACTTTAGAAATGAGTTTGGCGCCTTGCTATAGCATTAAAGCCAAAAGCTAAATCTCGAGATTCTGAATAAAAAAGCCGATTCAAACGAATCGGCTTTTGTTTTTATCAATGCATTAAGCTGGTTTAGCCAGTATGGTCTAAGCGTGTACCTAAGGTTTCTAAATGTGTAATAAACTGATTGGTTTTTCGATCGGCAAAATAGTGCTTAAGTGTTTGTTCTACACTTGGGAATGCTAATTCTGTCCATGGAATTTCATGTTCTTCAAACAGGCGACATTCAATACTTTCTTCACCTGCACCAAAAGTTCCATCGACCAGTTGGGCTTTAAACAACACATAAATTTGCCCGATACGCGGAATATTGTACATGCAGTAAAGTTGCTCAATTTCGACTTCTGCTTGTGCTTCTTCACGAGTTTCACGTGCAGCACCCTGTTCCATGGTTTCAAACAGTTCCATGTAACCTGCGGGTAAGGTCCACAAACCATAACGTGGTTCAATGGCACGGCGGCAAAGCAAGACTTTATTGTCCCAGAGTGCTAAAGCACCACAAATGACTTTGGGATTTACATAATGAATATGACCACATTCTGTACAAACGCGACGTAATTGATGATCGCCAAGTGGAATTTTTTCAGTCGTTTTATGTCCACAATTTCCGCAGAAGTTCATATTCATCGTCAATGATAAAGTTGCCACTCAGCATAACTGAAAAAAACAAGTTTGACATCTATTCTCTCCAATCCGATCAAAATTCAGCTATGATGAAATGAAGAAGAATAGAGGTGAGTGATATGGATAATCGTTCATTAACACATATATTACAACAGCATTTAAGATTTTCGACCCGTAAGCGAGAAGCTGAAGCTGCTGTGTTAATTGCGATTACTGATGAAGCTGACCCAAAAGTACTCTTAACCCGCCGTTCGGTGTATTTGTCTAATCACGCAGGAGAAGTTTCTTTTCCTGGGGGCAAAAGAGACCCGCAAGACACCAGTAATATTGTGGTCGCGCTAAGAGAAGCGCAAGAAGAAACGGCTTTAAACCCGTTTGATGTGCGCTTGCTTGGGGATTTACCTATGCAAAAAGCCCGTAATGGTATGTTGGTCAAACCGATTGTTGGGCTTATTCCCCCTCAGGTTGAACTGATCGCTCAGCCTTCAGAAATTGATCGAATATTTTTTGCTTCTCTACAAAATTTGATGGAAGCACCGCCAACGCCACATGAAGTCCGTTATGCACAACAGTCTTTGTATTTTCCCAGTATGCGGGTTGAAGATGAAATCGTCTGGGGGCTCACGGCAAGGATGCTCATTTCACTGTTTCAATATGGATTGAATTATCAAAAAGAATGGCCTTTTTTATTAAATTCGCCATTATTCTATGCCCAGCAGGCATTACTCAAAACCAAAGGACGTAAATGAACATGATGTACAAATTTGCCGGACATGCACCCAAAGCCACGCATGTTCCTTTTGATGGTTGGGTGGCAGACAATGCAACCGTAATTGGCCAAGTTGAATTAGGACAACAGGTCAGTGTTTGGTTTGGGGCAGTTATTCGCGCAGATAACAGTCGTATTTACTTGGGCGATTTTACCAATGTACAGGAAAATGCGGTCTTGCATACCGACGCAGGGATTCCGATGCACATTGGGAATTATGTGACCATTGGACATCAAGCTATGCTACATGGCTGTACGGTGGGTGATAATTCTTTAATTGGAATTAACGCGGTGATTTTGAACAATGCAGTGATTGGAAAAAATTGCATTATTGGAGCAAATGCCTTGATTCCGGAAGGAAAGGTGATTCCTGATAACTCTTTGGTGATGGGATCGCCCGGGAAAGTGGTAAAAACGCTGGATGCTGATGTTGAAGCGAAATTAAAACTTAGTGCTTTACATTATGCTGAACATTATAAGAAATTTACCCAACTGGAAGTTTTTGAGTTCTAACAAAAGCATTGTTTTTTAAACCAAGCCGATGCTTGGTTTTTTTGTATCTAAATAGGGAAATTCTCGCGTCCAAGAATTGAGTAGAGTATGATAGCCCTCGTTTTTTAAGATAAAGTTGAAGCAAGGTTGAGCATGAAATTGCTGGCATTAGAAACAGCCAATGAACAATGTTCTGTTTCTATCGTAGATGAAAATCAAGAGCTGTTTTTCCAATTAGATACGCGTGCAAAGGCTCAAACGCAAACCATTTTACCAATGATTGAGCAGGGCTATGCTCAATTAAGTGTAACGACAGAAGATTTAACAGCGATTGCTTTTAGTCGTGGTCCAGGTTCATTCAGTGGTGTGCGCATTAATGCCGCTGTTACACAAGCACTCGCTTGGTCACATGATTTGCCTGTGATTCCTGTATCAACTTTACAAGCTTTAGCGCAAGCTGCTTATCGTCTGCACGGTTTGACTGCTGTGACTGCAGTACTCGATGCACGTATGAATGAAGTGTATATCGCAAGTTTTCAACTGAATGATCAAGGCATTATGCAAGCGGTTGATGAAGAACAATTATTAGACTATCAACAGGCCGCCAGCATCACTCAATTTACCTTGGTGGGTTCAGGTTCAGCTTTAATTAAGCCTGATGCTTTAGAATTTAAAGATGTGGTCACAACGGCACAAGATATTGCTCAAATTGCACGTGCAGCGGCGCTCAAAGCACAATGGGTCAAGGCAGAAGAAGCCCTTCCAGTGTATTTACGTGATAATGCATGGAAAAAAATTCCAGAACAAATTAAAGCAACTTAAGGTTAGATATGGATCTTTTATTATTATTTAAAGCGGCCATAATGGGCTTGGTAGAAGGGATTACTGAATTTCTACCGATTTCAAGCACTGGACACTTAATTTTAGCAGGTCAACTTTTAGATTTCTGGTCGATTGAAAAAAGAGATATGTTTGCTGTTGCCGTGCAGATTGGTGCGATTGCAGCCGTAATTTATGAATACTGGGGTAAACTTTGGGGCGCTTTAATTGGTGGTTTAAAAGGTCAAGAACAAGGTCGCCGTTTAAGCATTAACTTAATTATTGCCTCTATACCGATTGTGATTGTGGGTTTAACCTTTGGCGATGTTATTAAAGCTTATTTATTTAATGCGATTACCGTTGCGATAGCCTTAATTGTCGGTGGTTTCATTATTTTATGGGCTGAACGCCGTCCACACAGCATTCAAACTCAGGAAGTTGATGATTTAACTTATAAACAAGCGACTTTGATTGGTTTAATTCAATGTTTAGCGCTATTTCCAGGCACATCACGTTCAGGTTCAACCATTATTGGCTCTTTATTTTTAGGCGTATCACGTAAAGCAGCAGCGGAATTCTCTTTCTTCCTCGGCATTCCCGTTTTAATGGGTGCAGGCTTACTAGATATGTATAAAATGCGAGCTGATTTGCACAGTAATGATATGGCTGTTCTGGCTGTCGGAATTATTGTGGCATTTATCTCTGCACTTATCGTCATCCGCGCCTTGATTCGTTATGTTTCTAAACACGACTTTACTGCATTTGCGTATTACCGTATTGGCTTTGGTTTATTTATTTTGGCAACTTGGTGGACAGGTTGGGTCACTTGGTAATGCATTTATTTACAGAACCTCAGTTTCAAGCTCAGGCACAGCACTATGTGGCTGTGCTTGCGTCCCGTGGCGTTGAGGTTCAGGTTGAATCAATTGAAAAGTTGAATGCGCGTTTTTTACGTTTAAATCCTGAATTGGCCTTATGTGTCGATGAGCAAGGGCTTTGGCTATGTGCCAATGGCATGAAAATGCAGCCCGATTGGCAGGCAGAAATTCCACGTTTAAAACGTGCATCGCTCAAATCAGAAATGATTGCCCGTGCTTGTCAGTTGGCGGAAAAACCACGTTTAATTGATGCGACTGCGGGCTTAGGACACGATAGTTTGTTATTGGCGGCACTGGGTGCAAATGTCACTTTGGTGGAGCGACATCCGATCTTATTTACGTTGCTCGAAGATACCCAGCGACAAGCATTAGTTCATCCCTATCTCGCACCGATTGCAGCGCGAATTCATTTGGTCTTTGCCGACTCTGCCGATTATTTAAAACAATGTGCTGCGCAGCCATACTATAGTGATGTGGTGTATTTAGATCCAATGTTCCCGCAACGTGATCAAAATCAACAAGCCATTAAAAAGCAAGCTCAGGTCAAAAAACAGATGCAATTGCTGCATTTACTGCTGCCAGAGCATGGCGAAATGGATTTGGGGGATCAACTGTTGCCTCTGGCTCAACAGATTGCAAAACGTGTAGTGGTGAAACGTCCTCGTTTGGCAGTATTTTTGAATGACCAGCAACCCGATACGCAATGGCAGGGGGATGCTTGCCGTTTTGATGCCTACTTTCAGCTTGATTATCAGACCTTAGGATAATTGCTTCAATATTGGGCAAAGATTTGTTATATAGTTAAAAATAATATTGATAAAAAACCGATCAAGCATAAACTAGCTATGCAATAAAGCGAGTAGCACTAGCCACCTGAAAACCTTATGAAGATTGATTTTAAGCCCTCCATTAATTTTTGGCACGATTTTAAAAGCAACCAAATGGCGGGATTGTGGCTGTTTTTGGGTTCACGACGTGCATTACAAATTGTCCATCCTTCAATTTTACAGTTGATTTTCTGGGGGATATTAGGCGGTTGTGCCAATACCTTATTTAGTTGGCTCAGTGCGGGCGAAGTCGGTGAGTTTAACTCTCAAGGTTTGGTCAGTTATGCGCTATGGCCTTTCATTGCACTGATTGTTGGTATTTTTTTATCCCAGCGGGTAAATAATCCACGTTTAATGTTGGTTCCAGCTTTATTGTGGTTGGTTTTAGATACCCATATCGCACTGCTACAAAGTTTCATCCAATATTTGGGCATGATTGATATCTTGCCTTATGCTTTTTATGATTATTTGCCGACCATTTTTATGGTGCTGTTTGTCTGGCAAAGTCTGGCGGTGGTTTGGGTGTTCGCCCGTGAGTTAAAATGGCCATGGTGGGAACGTGCGCTGATTATGTTGGCAACACTATTTACTTTGGTGGTGTGGCAGATGTCAGTGAAGAGCCAACCAATTTGGAAAGTTGAAGATGTCCCGCCAACTTTTGCAGAAGATGCCTTTTACGCACAAAGTCGGCTGCTGAATAAGAATTTACAAGCCATTGAATATGGAGAATTTGCTCAGTCACATTGGTACTTCCTAGGGGTGGCAGGCGCCAGTTACCAAGATGTATTTATGTCTGAGGTAAAACGCATTCGTGAACAATTCGATACACGTTTTGGAACCTTTGGTCGATCCATGATTTTGGTGAACAATCCTGCGACACGCACTGAAATTCCAATTGCTTCACGAACCAGTATGGAACTGTCATTAAAGCGTATTGGACAGCAGATGAACCGTGAAAGTGATGTGCTTTTCCTTTATATGACCTCGCATGGTTTACAGAATGAATTTGAAATGGAAAATGCGCCACTCGATTTGGCACAAGTCGATCCAAAATGGTTAAGAGATGCCCTAGACCGTTCGGGCATTCGTTGGCGCGTCATTGTGATTTCAGCCTGTTATTCAGGCAGTTTTGTCTCGGCATTACAGAATGATAATACCTTGATTATTACGGCTTCCGCAGCTGACAGAGCTTCATTTGGTTGTTCGAATGAAGCGGATTATACTTATTTCGGTCGAGCTTTCTTTGATCAGGCTATGCGTGAACAGCATTCGATTAAAGATGCTTTTGCTCAAGCCAAAGATACTGTGGCGCAATGGGAAACTGCTCAGGGCTTTGATCCTTCTGAACCACAATGGTCGATTGGTAAAAATATGGAATTGATGCTGCCACAATTAGAGCAACGTCTGTTCCCACCGACAACAACTACACCACCAGTTCAAGCGCAAGCGGTTGCGCATACACCTTAAAAGGAACTCAAGATGGAATTATTACAAAAAAATCGCTGTTTTGATGGTGAGCAACGCATTTATCGTTTTAATTCTCAAACCCTAAAAGGTGATAGCCGTTTTGCAGTGTATTTATCTCCACAAGCATTAGAGGGAGAGGCTTGTCCTGCCTTATTTTATCTTGCGGGTTTAACTTGTACTGAAGAAACTTTTGCCATTAAAGCGCATGCTCAAGGTATGGCAGCACAATTAGGTTTGATTCTGATAATGCCTGACACTTCACCGCGTGGTGATTACGTCGCACAAGGCGATCATTGGGATATTGGTCAAGGTGCAGGTTTTTATATCAATGCAACGCAGGCACCGTGGGCTGAACATTATCAAATGGAAAGCTTTATTGTTGATGAGCTTTATGAGTTAGTATTGCAACAATTCCCAGTTCAGCAAAACCGTGTTGGTATTTTTGGTCATTCGATGGGTGGACACGGTGCATTAACTTTAGCATTTAAATATCCTGATAAATTTAAATCAGTGTCAGCATTTGCACCTATTTGTGCACCGACTCAATGTCCGTGGGGAGAAAAAGCATTTTCCACCTATTTAGGTAATGACCAAGCACTTTGGGCGCAGCATGATGCCGTCGCGTTAGTGGGTGAAAAAGGCGCTTTATTTAATGAAATTTTGATTGACCAAGGTTTGGATGATCAATTTTATAGCCAGTTGAATCCTGCATTATTCCAACAAGTCTGTGTGCAAGTCGGGCAAACTTTGACCCTGCGTGAACATGCGGGCTATGATCATGGTTATTATTTTATTCAAAGTTTTATGGATGATCATCTTCAATTCCATGCCGTCCAACTTGAATCTTAACTAACTTTTCCAAAGGGGCGGAGTTTAACTCCGCTGCCATTCTGCTTTGAATTCTTGCTGTGCCATACGGCTTAAATGATCCAGCACAACTTTTTCCAAGTGATCCATTTTGTCTACGGATGCAGTAATTTCAACCGCTAAATATTCTGCCTGCGGGATAAGGCTAACCTGAGCTTCAGGCATAATAATCTCAAATTGTTGCTCTGATTCTTTCACTTCAAATTTATGTTTCCAGTGATTATATAAGCGCTTAGCGATACGGGCAGATTCTAATGTGGCAATTTGACTGCTACTTTTCATTTTTTTCGACCATAATGTAGGAACTTTACCATAACAAATTTGGCAGGTTTGCATACGGCATCACTGCAACGCAATGTTGCAAAAATGAAATGTCACAGACCTTGGCCGCAGTTTGCTATAATGATGGCATTAAATTCATGAACTCTCAGGTTGATCCATGTCTAAGCCTTATTTAATCGCACCTTCAATTTTATCTGCTGATTTTGCACGTCTAGGTGAAGATGTTGAAAAAGTATTAGAGGCAGGTGCTGACGTGGTGCATTTTGATGTAATGGATAATCATTATGTACCGAATCTTACTTTTGGTGCAGGGGTATGTAAGGCATTAAAAAACTATGGCATTAAAGCTCCAATCGATGTGCATTTAATGGTATCTCCAGTGGATCGTATGATTGGCGATTTCTTGGAAGCAGGGGCCGATATCATTACTTTCCATCCAGAAGCCACAGATCATATTGATCGTTCTTTACAGTTGATTAAAGCGGGTGGTGCGAAAGCTGGTCTAGTCTTTAACCCTGCAACACCATTACATTATTTGGATTATGTATTAGATAAAGTCGATCAAATTCTATTGATGAGTGTTAACCCTGGTTTTGGCGGACAAAAATTTATTCCAATGACCTTGGAAAAATTACGTCAGGCACGCAAGATTATTGATGCTTCAGGTCGTGACATTCGTTTAGAAGTAGACGGTGGTGTTGGTCCAGCCAACATTCGTGAAATTGCAGAAGCGGGTGCAGATATGTTCGTTGCGGGTTCAGCTATTTTTGGCAAACCTGATTATAAAGCTGTGATTGATGAAATGCGTGATGAACTTTCGAAAGTAGGTTCAGTGACAGTTTAACGCTTAGAACTAAAATTTGTGTAGGTTGTGGATAACTTTGTGGGTAAGCTTGTAGATATCTATGTAGATAACTATATGGATATCTCGTTTAAACAATAAACAATTTCGCATCAAGTGTTTATCGATTAGACTTTATATGTATAAAAAGAGCACATTTGTGCTCTTTTTTATTGTAATCACGGTTTGAAAAAATAGCTGCTTTATTCAGCTCAGCTTAAAAGTTATACAGATTAAAAATTAATAAATATGAGTAAATTTTTTATCAACGCAAGATGAAGCATGAGCGAAAAATGAGAAAAAATTGTGTCTAACTGATTTGTTGGGTATGCTGTATAGATGCATTTTGCTGTAATGACCTTCTATCTCTCAATCTAGGATGATTAAGGTGTTGACGAATCTCCGCAGACAGTCTTGGTTTGTGTGCTTCATGGTTTTTGCCATGGGGTGGAGTAGTCTTGTCTATGCATCAGCAATGCCAATGCACGCCCAAATGTTACAACAGCAGTTGCAGCAACAGAGTATGGTGAATGCCGAGCTTCTACATAGCCAACACCAAACTGTGCAAAAGAAACAACCTGATTGTCATAGCGCAGAATCAGTTAAACCACATCAACAACATGCACTACATTCAGATATACAGAAGAACAGTGATTGTGAAAGCCATTTAAGTAGCACAATTCAAGTGAAACAATGTGCTGATTGTGCTCAATTACATTGCCAGACCTTAAGCGTCTGGCTTGATACGGCTGTTACTGATCCACTGCAATATTTTCATGCAGAGACGTTAACCAATCTACATAGCCGTTATACGGCTCAGCATTTAATTGGTTATTGGCAAGAAATTTTACGCCCTCCCAAAGCTTAACTTTATTCAGAAAGCAGAATTTTTATTAATTTCGAATAAAGGTTAAGTCATGTCTATTTTATTTCGTCAAAGCCTCTTGATTGGGCTATGTGTATTTTCATCATCATGGACCCTTGCCGCAGCCAAGGAATATCATTTGACCATTGATGAAGGGATGGTCAATGTAACAGGTAAGCCACTAAAACGTATTATCGTGAATGGTCAGTTTCCCGCACCCTTGCTTGAATTTGAAGAAGGTGACGATGCGGTTATTCACGTACATAACAATTTAAAAAATCAGGATTCATCTTTACATTGGCATGGTTTATTGTTGCCAGGTTTGATGGATGGTGTGCCTGGTTTTAATGGGTTTAAAGGCATTAAACCCAATGAAGATTTTGTGTACCGTTTTAAGGTTCGCCAAAATGGGACTTATTGGTATCACGCTCATTCCAAAGGGCAGGAACAAGATGGTTTATATGGCGCTTTGGTCATTTATCCGAAAAATAAACAGCCTTTAGCAGCACATGAAAAAGCTGAACGTGATTATGTGGTCATGTTGTCAGATTTTCATGAACAAAAAAGCGATCAAATCCAAAAGAACTTAAAAATCTCCGCTGAATATTATCAGAACCAACGTGAAACTTTGCGTAGTGTTTGGCAACAAGTTCAGCGTGATGGACTCAAAGCTACATGGTCTGACCGTTCCATGTGGAACCAGATGCGGATGCTGAAAACAGATCTGTCCGATGTGACGGGTTATACCTTTCTGGTCAATGGTAAAACGCCTGAACAAAACTGGACTGGGCTGTTTAAGCCGAATGAAAAAGTCCGTTTACGCTTCATTAATGCTTCTGCCATGTCTTTTTTTGATGTGCGGATTCCAAATTTAAAAATGACAGTTGTCAGTGCGGATGGTCAACCTGTTCAGCCAGTGAATGTCGATGAATTTCGGATTGGAACGGCGGAAACCTACGATGTAATTGTTGAGCCAAAACAAGCGAATTATCAGATTGAAGCAGAATCTATTGATCGTTCTGGTTTTGCCAGTGCCACTTTGCAGAATGAACTAGCTCCTGTGAAGCCAGCTATGCAGATGCCACAAGCTCGACCGCGTGCCTTGTTGAATATGGCAGATATGGGACATGGCAGTGGTGATCAATCTTCTAGTATGGATCATTCAACGATGAACCAAGCAGAAATGCAAGACATGGATCAGTCAACGATGAATCATGCAGAAATGCAAGGTATGGATCACTCGAAAATGAATCATGCTGAGATGCAAGGCATGGATCACTCGAAGATGAATCATGCTGAGATGCAGGGTATGGATCATTCGAAGATGAACCAAGCAGAGATGCAAGGTATGGATCATTCACAGCATCAACAGATGACATCGACTCCGAAGAATACTGTGGTTGAAGGTTGGGCAAATGCTTCTACGCCAGCAGGTGATAAGGCCTTGCAATATCATGATTTAAAATCATTAACCCCACAACCAGATACCCGTGAAGCCAGTAGTGAACTGGTGATTCGTTTAGGCGGCACCATGGAACGCTATATATGGACCATCAACGGGAAAAAGTTTAGTGATGCTGAGCCACTGAAAGTGAAGTATGGCGAACGTATTCGCATTAAATTTATTAATGACAGCATGATGGCGCACCCGATGCATTTACATGGCATGTTTATGCAATTAGAAAATGGGCAAGCAGCAGTTGATATGCCAAATAAACATACCATTGTGGTTCCACCTGCAAAAACTGTGACGGCATTATTAACTGCGGATGAGCTCGGTGAATGGGCGATTCACTGTCATTTGCTGTATCACATGGGTGCAGGCATGATGAATAAATTGATTGTTGCCAATGTGACAGACGGGAAAGTATCGACCACACCGATATCCAAAGCGAGCCAAGCTAAAGCCGAAAATTCAAGTACAGAACAACAAGGAGAGCAACATGCACATCACTAATTTATTGCCGAAAATGGTTCTCCTTAGTTCATTATTATTGGGCCAAGTGGCTTTTGCACAGGAACAACAGGTACATACTGCACATCAGTCCATGACTGAATCAGAAGATCATCAGATGGATCACTCTCAAATGCAACATCAGATGCACAATATGGATCATTCCAATATGCAGCAGATGACAATGCCCGTTAGCTCGAGCGAACCATCTGCACAAAAACAATCTCGCGATACTCAAAAGAAACAAGCCAACACTGAACAGCAGGGCGATCAAAATGCGCAGCATTAATTTATTTCCACAGACTGTTCTGGCAGGTTCTTTGTTGTTGCTGAGTCAATTGACTTTAGCGCAAGCACAGCAAGACCATACCGTGCATCAACAGCAAAGCGAATCACAGGTTCAGCAAGCTGAGATGGATCATTCTGAAATGATGCATGAGATGCAGAATATGGATCATTCCAGTATGCAACCCATGGCATCAAGTAGCATGAGTTCAGCTACTGATTCGGTCAAACCAATACATGCGTCACCATCAGCCGATTATCCACAGTACCAACCAACTCAGGTGGGGGTAGAACCATCTAAAAACAAACACTCAGAGCATGATCATCGTGCAGAACACGGTGCACAGGTTTATATGGTCAATACTTTTGATAATAAGTGGTTGATTGATGAAGGGGGAACAGGCACTTTAAAATCTGAGTTTGAAACCCGCATTGGTACAGATGAAAATAAGCTTTTTATTAAAGCTCACTTAGATAAGCAGGAATCACATGCGGCCGAATATGAGGTGAAGGCACTTTATAGTCGAATGATTTCAGACTTTTGGGATGTGCAAATGGGTACACGTTACCGTGTCGAAAAAGTCGAGTTAGATCAGCATCGTAAAGATACGGAAGAAAAATGGGATGCCGTAATTGGTTTACATGGTTTGGCGCCGTATTTCTTTGAAACAGATGCCTATCTATATGCAGGTGAAGATCATTATTCAGGCTTTAGTCTCGAAACAGAGCGAGATTTGTTGCTGACACAAAAGCTGATTTTTAAACCCTATTTAGATGTAGAACTTGTGTTTAGTGATGATTCTAAATATGCCAAAAAAACAGGCTTGAGTGGTGTCACAGCAGGTTTGGAAACGCGTTATGAAATGAATAAAAGGGTGATGCCTTATATCGACATTGCGTATGAATATTCAAAAGGTAACGATGCTACACCTTGGCAGGCCGAGAGTGGCTCTGAAAAAGGCTGGCTTTATGGTGCAGGCATTCGTTTCAAGTTCTAAGATCTGAGTTTACTCACATTTTATTCAGTTTAATATATTCATAAGGCTTTAAAACTTCGGTTTTAAAGCCTTATTTTTTATAGGTGTATTTAATGTTATTGCATTGTAGTTTCGCACCATAAAAGCGCAGTATTGAGTATAATTGAGCGTAATTATAAGGAGGAACGACCTCCCTTGGTGCTTAAACTTTAAAGATGCACCAAGAAAATTCCTCAGGACGACCTGATTTTTGATTTAAATTTGGAGGTCGCCATGGCTTGGATTGTACTTATTTTTGCGGGTATTTTTGAAATCGTATGGGCATATTCCATGAAGCTGTCAGAAGGCTTTACCCGAATAGGTCCGAGTATTATCACCCTAATTTTTATGATCTTAAGCTTTGCTTTATTGGCATATGCGATGCGCACTTTACCCTTGGGTACAGCATATACGATTTGGACGGGAATAGGTGCAATCGGTTCCTTTTTGGTGGGTATTTTTATTTTAGGTGAGCCTGCGACAGCTATGCGGATGCTTGCCGCCATCTTAATTATTTCAGGGCTTGTATTAATGAAGCTTTCATCTTCATAATCAGTCTTATTTTTATTTCTCAATATCGCAGGAGCAGACAATGAAACTTGCATTTATGTATATGGCTTCTCCTGTTGGACAGTTAAAATTAGTTGCGCATGATACCGCGCTGGTTGCGGTACTCTGGGAAAATGAAAATCCTAAACGCGTGCGATTGGCCGAATTGGTCGAACAGCCCGATCATCCAATCTTGCTGCAAACACAACAGCAGCTCATGCAATATTTTGCAGGCACACGTCAGCAGTTTGATTTGCCTTTAGATTTTGAAGGAACAGAATTTCAAAAGCAGGTTTGGCAAGCTTTGTTGAATATTCCCTTTGGTGAAACCCGCAGTTATAAAGACATTGCAGAACAATTGGGCAATCCCAAAGCGGTACGTGCCGTGGGAGCAGCCAATGGTAAAAATCCAATTTCTATTATTGCGCCGTGCCATCGGGTGATTGGTTCAAGCGGTAAATTGGTGGGTTTTGCAGGTGGGTTGAGCAATAAAGAGATTCTTTTAAAAATTGAACAACTGAAATAAACTGAAAAACTAAGTTCTTTATAATTTTAAGTAAAATGATTGCACAGATTTTTGCACTGCTGTCGTCCACATTTTGGTGGATTTTATTACTATTCATTGCCGTTGTGCTATTTAAGGCATTTAAACCCTTCCTAAAAGGAAAAATGGGCGAGTTTGCGGTTGCAACTCATGTCAAACTTTATTTAGATCAAGACAGTTATACCTTACTCAACGATTGCACCTTACCAGATGAACAGAACCAGACCACACAAATTGATCATATTCTACTGAGCTCTTTTGGTATTTTTGTGATTGAAACTAAAAATTATAAAGGCTGGATTTTTGGTAATCAGCATCAAAAAACATGGACACAGAAAATTTATAAAAAGAGTTTTAAGTTTCAAAATCCATTATATCAAAACTATAAACATCAAAAGGTATTGGAAGATATTTTGTCCGATATTGTTGAGCCTCAGTTTATTCATTCTTTAATCGTATTTATGCCTGACTGCGAGTTTAAAACGCAAATGCCTCAGAATGTGTTTCGTGGAGCAGCTTGGACGGATTACGTGAAAACTTTTCAGGAGGTGATGATTCCACCGATGAAGTTGAAGCGGATTCAATTACGGATTGAAAAAGAAGTACTGGAAAAGTCGTGGAAAACCAATCGTCAACATGTTGAGAATTTAAAGCTCAAACACAGTGAATAAAAATAAACCCACAGTTCAAGCAAGAGCTGTGGGTTTTATAAATGAAAGCGAAAATTTAGAAACGTTTTGGAATTTTCTGTCCATTCGGTACAGGTGTTTCCGCTTGTTTTAATACGCCAAATAACCATGTTTCTGCATGTTGTACCGCAATCTTTAACTCATCGCCCATCGCGAGACGACCTGCAATAAAGCTCGCGAGTGAACAGCCCGAACCATGATATTCACCTGCTAGACGTGGGCAATGGCTTTCAGATACAAATTCCCCATCAATATATAAGGCATTGCGAATATAGTCGGCAGTATCTTCATGTCCACCTTTCACCAAAACCGCTTTTGCACCCATCGCAAACAATTTCTGCGTGGCAGCTTCCAAGTCCTGTTCGCCCGTTAAAGCACGCAGTTCTACGGTATTTGGAGTAAGCATAGTGGCCAATGGAATGAGTTCGACAAAAGCTTTGACCAGGGTGGCTTGATCTCCTAAAGAACCACCGCTATTCGCAACCAACACTGGGTCAAGTACATAACGATACTCTGGATGTTCACGTAAAAATTCAGCCAAAGCGGCAATATTGTCGGTTGTACCGAGCATGCCAGACTTCACACACTGAATCGGTAGATCACCGACGACGGCATGTGCTTGGGCCAAAAGTAATTCTTTGGAGGTTGCTTCAAAGCCAAAAACTTGTTGTGAGTTTTGAATGGTCAGTGCGGTACATGCAATTGCGGCATGCGCACCACTTTGACCAATCGCTTCAATATCCGCTTGTAAGCCAGCACCGCCAGAAGGGTCTAAACCCGAAAAGCACAGTACAGTCGGGCGCATGTACATTTCCTTCATTCATGAGATTTGCGATAGTATAGGCAACTTTGAGCGAAGTCTCGAGCGTAATTTATTGGGTTGGACAATGATTAAGAATATCTTGATTGATTTAGATGGAACACTGACAGATCCCAAAGTCGGGATTACCACTTCTGCACGGTATGGTTTGGCAAAAGTGGGGCACCCGATTCCTGAGTCAGAGAATATTGACTGGATTATTGGTCCACCACTGAAAGCATCTTTGGCTAAAATTTTAAATGTTGATCCTCATGATGTATTGGCGGATCAAGCATTATTGGGTTATCGCGAGCGTTTCTCGGTCACAGGTTTATTTGAAAATCATGTGTTTGAAGATGTGGCACAAACTTTAGCATCATTAAAAAACAAAGGTTATCGCTTATTTTTGGCAACTGCTAAACCTGAAGTTTATGCCCGTCAGATTTTAGATCATTTTAATTTATTAGAGTATTTTGAATATCCCTATGGCAGTGAATTGAATGGTGAACGAACCAATAAAGGCGAGTTAATTGCTTATATTTTAGAACAAGAGCAGCTTCAAGCCGAAGAATGTTTGATGGTGGGTGACCGTGAGCATGATATTTTCGGCGCACGCAGCAATGGCATTGAAACCATTGCCGTGGAATATGGCTATGGCTCTATGGCTGAACTTGATGCAGCTCAACCCAAGGCTCGAATCCAACGTTTTGCCGATTTGTTGAACCTGATTTAATCAATCATTGATCCATTTAAGCACCTCACTTTCCCTTGTTGAAAAGTAAGGTGCTTGGTTTTATATACCTAATGTTCTACGAATTTCATTGGCTAAAACTGCAGGATTGGCATGTTGATGTGGAATGCTAAAACTTTTAAAGCCATCCCCTCTAAATTTACGATCTACTTCTAATAACACGTGAGTTTGATGCTGTTCTGCTACAAAGGACACTTCAATTTCATTGATGCCACTAAAAAACTGCGCAGGTTTAAACTCTAACTCTTGATAACAGCCAAGGGTCGAGTAAAACCCATTGCCACGAAGTTGACCTTTTTCAACATCGGCAGTCACCAAGTGAAAACCACATTGTTGCATGGCTTGAATAAAGCTGTGCATAGTAGGTGTCGGGGTAATCTGTAGATAGTCTTTATCGGTGGCATCGAGTCCCCAATCGACATCTAAATGAGTATGTAACCAAACACGGGTTTTATTGCTGTGGCAAGCCAGATCGGTCAAAGGTGTTTCAAACGGCAATTGAATTGAAAACGGGAAGGTGTGGGTCTGGTTGGCTTGTAATTCAAATGCACCACTAATATGCCATTCCGCAATCGTCAAATTGGTGTTGTATTCTGAGTCATTCGATTCGACTTCGGCTGTGGTCATTAATTTTAAATAGATGCCATTAATATGTTTATTAGAAGAAGCACCCGTAAAAATGACTTCTCCATTCAGGACTTGACCTGCTTGTAATTGACTGTTGTGTATACGAGTGTCTACCTGAATGCCTTGTAGACCTAAGCTCGACATAAGTTTATTCAACATGATGCAAAAATTCCCAAAGAGAAAGGTATGAAAATTAAGAAAAATAAGTGATTTCTAAAATAAAGCTGCATGAGATTAGCATAATTCAGTCAAGCCTTAGCGCATATCTAAATACAAAGTTTCCTTAATTTCTTCCATCACAATATAGCTATGCGATGAAGCAGATGAGGGGAGTTTTTTCAATAAATCACCTAATAAGCGGCGATAAGCAGTCATCTCTTTTAAGCGTGCTTTGACCAGATAATCGAATTCGCCTGAAATTAAGTGACATTCCAAAACCTCAGGAATTTCGACCAAATCTCGTGCGACTTGGTCAAAGACATCTCCCGATTTGGCAGAGAGTTTAATCTCTAAAAACACCAGTAAGTTTCGGTCAACCAGTGCAGGATTCAGCCGTGCATGATAGCCCGTGATAATGCCGTCGCGTTCCAGTCGCTTGACCCGTTCAGAGCAAGGCGTAGTGGATAAATTGACCCGAGAAGCCAATTCACTAATCGCAATTCGTCCTTCCATTTGCAGAATATCCAAAATCAGGCGATCTACACGGTCTAATTTACGCATAAGCTTTTCTCTGTTTTTTGCCTTTCTTTAGTGAAAATTTCATGAATATCTCTTAACTATACCTATTAAATCAGTCAAATTCACTATTGATGTAGAAATATACTAGTTAAATAAACTGGTGAAGCAGTGGGATAAAGGAAATGCGCGTAATTGTTCTAGGTAGTGGTGTAATTGGTGTAGCAAGTGCATATTATCTTGCGCAGCAGGGAGCAGAAGTGACTGTATTGGACCGTCAATCAGGTCCAGCAGAAGAAACAAGTTTTGGTAATGCAGGGCAAATTTCGCCAGGGTATTCGACTCCTTGGGCCGCACCTGGCATTCCATTTAAAGCGGTCAAGTGGATGTTTCAGCATCATGCGCCATTAGCAATCAACATGGATGGTAGCATGTGGCAGTTACAGTGGATGGCACAAATGCTCAAAAACTGTAATGCGCAAAGTTATGCAGTCAACAAAGAACGTATGACCCGTGTAGCAGAATATAGCCGTGATTGTTTGCGCGAATTGCGTAAAGACACAGGCATCAGCTATGAAAACCGTTCTAAAGGAACATTACAGGTGTTCCGTAATGAAGCGCAATTAGAAGCAGTACAACGTGATATTCAAGTATTAAAAGAGTGTGGTGTACCGCATGAGTTGTTATTGAAAGATGACTTGGCTCGCGTAGAACCTGCACTGGGCTTTGCCAAAGATAAATTGGTCGGTGGTTTACATTTACCAAATGATGAAACGGGTGATTGCTATAAGTTCACCAATTCACTTGCAGATATTGCTAAAGCTAACGGTGTGAAGTTCTTGTTTAACCAGAACGTCGAGCGCTTAGTGGTTGAAGGCGATGAAATTAAAGGTGTGGTGGTAAATGGTCAAGTATTGACCGCAGACCGTTATGTGTTGGCATTCGGTAGTTATTCACGTGATTTCTTAAAACCACTTGAGTTACATCTACCAGTTTATCCAGTCAAAGGCTATTCATTGACAGTGCCAATTATTGATCCTGCGTTTGCACCACAATCAACCGTATTGGATGAAACTTACAAAATTGCGATTACTCGTTTTGATCAACGTATCCGTGTTGGTGGTATGGCAGAGCTAAGTGGTTTCAACTTGAAGCTGAATGATGACCGCCGTGGCACACTAGAAATGGTCACCAAAGATTTATTCCCTGGCGGTGATTTACCAAATGCGACTTTCTGGACAGGCTTACGCCCAATGACGCCAGACAGCACGCCAATCATTGGTGCAACACGTTTCAAAAATCTGTTCTTGAATACAGGGCATGGCACCTTAGGTTGGACCATGGCATGTGGTTCAGGCAAGCTGATTAGTGACTTGGTGATGAACCATAAACCAGACATCAGCATTGATGGGTTATCGATTGAACGTTATTTAAGTGCAGCATAATTCCTGAATTCAGGGAGTTGTTTGAATTTTAGGGAAGAAGAGTTATGCCACGTCCAATTACTGCGGTGATTCATCAATCCGCACTCAAACATAATCTGGCAATTGCGCGTGCCGCAATGCCAGATAGCCAAGTTTTTGCTGTGGTCAAAGCCAATGCTTACGGGCATGGCATTGAACGCGTGTATCAAGCCTTTAAATCTGCCGATGGTTTTGCATTGCTTGATATCGAAGAAGCAAAGCGCATTCGTGCTTTGGGCTGGACAGGGGAAATCCTGTTACTGGAAGGGATTTTCTCGCCGCAAGATTTATATGATTGTGCACAGTATCAATTGAATTTTACTGTGCATAATGAATTGCAAATTCAATGGTTACAACAGTTTCCCGTTGCAGCACAATTCAAAGTGTTCTTAAAAATGAACAATGGCATGAATCGTTTAGGGTTCACACCAGAACACTATGTCGATGCATGGAAAAAACTGAAGGATTTAGCTTCGGTTAAAGAATTGGTACACATGATGCATTTCTCTGACGCTGATGGCGAGCGTCAAGGTCAGGTGGGGATTGAATATCAGCATCAAGTGTTCCAGCAGATTTTAGAGCAGTATCCAGCACCTTGTTCAATCAGCAATAGTGCCGCAATTTTAAGATACTCGACTCAGCTACGCTCAGACTACGCACGTAGCGGCATCATGCTATATGGCAGTTCTCCAGATTTTCCAACGCATACTATTCAGGATTGGAATTTACAACCGAGTATGAGTTTGCGCAGTGAAATCATCGCCATTCAACAGGTGAATCCAAACGACAGCATTGGCTATGGCTCTAGTTTTGTCGCAGATCGACCAATTCGCGTCGGGATTGTGGCATGTGGTTATGCCGATGGTTATCAACGTATTTCACCGACAGGTACGCCTGTATTGGTGAACTCTATTCGTACCCGTACTTTAGGGCGTGTCAGCATGGACATGCTCGCAGTTGATCTTGATCCAATTCCCGATGCGCAGATAGGCAGCGAAGTGGTGTTATGGGGTCAATCAAGCACTGGGGCGGTATTGCCGATAGATGAGGTTGCAGCAACTTCAGGCACTGTTGGCTATGAACTAATGTGCGCAGTCACAGCACGCGTCAATTTTTCAATTCAGGAATAAGGAATTAATCATGTCACAACAGGATATTCAGCGCTTCAATACCACCCCTGTGATGAGCGCCGTGACAGTTTTTAACAACGTGGTGTATTTATCAGGTCAGGTCCCAAAAAATCCTGATTTAGATATTAATGGACAAACCCAAGATGTATTAAACACCATTGATCAACTTTTGGCACAAGCCAATAGTGATAAAAGCCGAATTCTTTCAGCACAGCTTTTTCTGAAAGATTTGTCGGATTTTTCAGTGGTGAATGAAATCTGGATTGATTGGTTGAAAGACCATGCAACGCCTGCACGTGCCACGATTCAAGCCGATTTGGTCAATCCAAAATGGCTCATTGAAATTGCAGTAATTGCGGCACAAAAGTAAGTGCTCTTCCATGGAATGGAGGACGTAAGCAATGAGCAATGTGATCAGCTAATTAACCACGAAGGTTAAAGATTACATTGTTAAGGACACAGGCTTAACCCTAGATTAATTGTATTGCTCGTGAGGAGCTAGATCTGGGTTAAGTCCAGTAAAGGAATTAAAAAAGGATGTTGAGTTATGACCACAGTGCGTGAGCCAAAAGCTGAACAAGCAACCCATGAGTTGCAACGCAAGCTCTCTAATCGTCATTTACAATTGATTGCAATTGGCGGAGCTATTGGTACAGGTTTATTTATGGGTTCAGGGAAAACCATCTCCCTCGCTGGACCTTCAATTTTACTGATCTATATGATCATTGGCGGTATGTTCTTTTTCCTGATGCGTGCATTAGGTGAAATTCTACTTTCCAATCTGCATTACAAATCTTTCATCGATATGGCACACGATTTAATTGGTCCTGCAGCAGGCTATTATATCGGTTGGTCGTATTGGCTCGGTTGGGTCTTGGTCGGTATTGCTGACCTTGCGGCGATTATCAATTATCTGAATTTCTGGTTACCGCCCGATATGGCGTTTACGCCCATAGGGCAAGCGTTGATCAGTGCAGGTTGTGTATTGTTGGTACTTGGACTGAATCTTTTAACCGTCAAGCTATTTGGTGAAATTGAATTTTGGTTTGCATTAATCAAAATTCTCGCCATTTTAGGATTGATTGTCATCGGTGGTTTTATGGTGTTCAGTCATTTCCAAGCACCACAGGGTTCAATCGCAAGTTTTAGCAATGTCTGGTCACATGGTGGAATGTTCCCTAAAGGTGCAAGTGGTTTCTTGGCAGGTTTTCAGATTGCACTCTTTGCTTTTGTAGGTGTGGAATTAATTGGAACAATGGCTGCTGAAGCGAAAGATCCAGAAAAGAACTTACCCAAAGCCGTGAATGCCATTCCAACCCGAATCATTTTATTCTATGTGTTGGCGTTATTTATTGTAATGTCAGTAACACCGTGGAATGAAATTCCAGCGGATCAAAGTCCATTCGTCAGCCTGTTTTTACATGCAGGGATTGGTGGTGCAGCAGTGATTATGAACTTGGTGGTATTATCTTCGGTAATGTCATCAATGAATAGTGGCGTGTTCTCGACCAGTCGTATGCTATACGGTTTGTCTTTAGGTGGTCAGGCACCAAAAGGATTGGGTGAATTATCTAGCCGAGCTGTACCCGCCAAAGGCTTGCTGTTCTCATGTCTCTTTATTATGGCAGGCGCAGCATTGCAGTATTTCGTTCCGAATACTGTAGAAGCATTCACCTTGGCAAGTTCGTTGTGTGTAATTCTATTTATCAGTATTTGGGGGCTTATTATGGTGTGCTATTTACGCTACCGTAAATTACGCCCTGAATTACATGCACAATCGAAGTTCAAAATGCCGGGTGGGGTATGGATGTCTTATGTGGTTTTGATTTTCCTATTCTTTACCCTGATTATTTTAAGTTTAGAACCTGATACCTTACGTGCCTTAATTATTAGTCCAGTTTGGCTCATTATTTTGACGATTACTTATCGAGTACTGTATTTGCCACGTGTGAAAAAACGTATGTTAGCGCAGCAACTTGATAACTAAGTAAAACGCATCGCTTAGCTTGCGATATCTGAGAGAAAACCCTGCATCAGCAGGGTTTTCTTTTTGTCTAAACAAAGTAAATGTACTCTAATTAAGTATGAGATAATTGTATGATTTTATTTATAAAAGCTATTTAACTCGAGCCATTTCATTTTTAATGAAGCACTTTAAAATTTTAACAATGATCTATGCGTAATTATAAAATCGACATCCTGCGTGGAGTGTCCATCCTTTTGGTATTGGTTCATCATTTTAATATTCCTTATAAATTACACGATACGTTTCTCGGTATCCCAATTGGGGGTGAAAGCTTAAGTACCTTAATTGCAAGAAATGGTAATTATGGTGTGACCATGTTTTTTGTCATTTCAGGTTTTTTGATTACCCAACATACTTTGCAACGCAGCGGATCTTTGGCGCAGATTAAGCTGAAAGATTTTTATATCCGACGTATTGCTCGAATTATGCCGTGTCTGGTGTTATTGGTTGCAATTGTCACCGTACTGGGTGCTTTGGAACTTAAACCATTCATGAATCAGTCACCGAATGGTGTAGACGTATCTTATGCGGTGACCGTCCTTTCAGCTTTTATCTTTTGGATGAACATATTGATTATTGAATTTGGATGGATCAATTATGCCCTAGGGGTATTGTGGTCTTTATCAGTAGAAGAGGTCTTTTATTTAGCCTTTCCTATACTGTGTTTAGTGCTTGGTCGAGGCAAAGGGTTTATTGTTTTTCTGCTCCTTATCATCGCGTATGCACCTTATTTTCGTGCCCTGCATTTTGCAGAAGAAAGTGGCGCTTATCTGTATCACTACTTTTCTAGTTTTGATGGAATTGCGATTGGCTGCCTCACCGCAATGTATGCACAGTATTTTAAAGGCGTCATTTACAATCCAAAAGTGATTGTTGCGGTGACTGTATTTTTGATGACCGCTTTATATTTTTATGCACCGATCAAAGAAGTGAGTATATGGGGTATCAGTGTATTTGCGTTACTTACAGCGTTGCTGATGTTTTGCTTTGTACAAGACCCGAAAGTTGAACCTGTCTCATACGCTGCACGGAGTTTAGTTTGGATTGGACAGCGTAGCTATGAAATGTATTTGTTTCACTTAATTGTTTTGGGTTTTATGAAAGTTGTGTATTTCCCAAAAGAAACTTTAGCGGCTGAAAAGCTGATGTTGCTGCCAGTTTATTTTATTGCAGTGTTTATAATGAGTTGGGCAATTGAAAAGTATTATTCGACTCCGCTCAATTTAAAAATACGTCAAGCTTGGATACGCTAATAGCTCTGCTTTTTGGGTGTGCTGTTGATTTTTATAGATATAAAAAAGCCCTGAACTAATCAGGGCTTTTCATTTCGGGGATTTTAAAATGTCGGTTTCACCACGACTAAAATCACCACAGCAAATAAAATGAGGGTCGGCATTTCATTAAAGAAGCGCCAGAACTTGTGTGACTTGTAATGTGCATTACCAATGAGTTTCTTACGGTAATAACCGCAGACAAAATGGTAAATCACCAATAGGCCAACTAAGCCGACTTTCAGGTAAAACCACAATGCTTCATGGTAATGGCGCGTTGCATCTCCCCAATCCACCAAAAAATGTGCCGTAATGAGGGTTGCGATCATCGCGGGCCACATAATGCCACGATAGAGTTTACGCTCCATCACTTCGAAACGCTGATGACTGACTGCATCATCGCTCATGGCGTGATAGACATATAAACGGGGGAGGTAGAAGAGTGCAGCGAACCAACAAACGACTGCAATGATATGTAATGCTTTTACCCAAAGGAAAGCATCAGAAGGAGCATCCATCAATTCACCCTTTTAAGGGCAGTGTGGAAAGTTGATCATTCACTGCATCAGCAATGAATGATCAAGATTTCTTAAATTAACCTTCCCATTTTTTGAAAATGAGACAAGCATTTACACCGCCAAAACCGAAACTGTTACTCATCACAGTATTCAATTTTGTATCGCGTTTTTCAAGTACGATATCAAATGGTTTTGCGCCTTCATCAAGTTCAGTCACATTGATGTTCGGTGCAATGAAGTCATTTTGCATCATCAATACAGAGTAAATAGCTTCTTGTACGCCAGCAGCACCCAAACTGTGACCTGTCATTGACTTGGTTGAGCTTAGTGGAGGAACTTGACCTTCGCCAAATGCACGTTCCATTGCTAACAATTCAGTAACGTCACCAGCAGGTGTAGATGTACCGTGTGTATTCACATAGTCAATCTTGTCTACGCCATGCTGTTTCGCTTCTTCAAGTGCCATAAGTACGCAACGCGTTGCACCTTCACCTGATGGAGCAACCATGTCTGCACCATCACTGTTCGCAGCATATGCCACAACTTCAGCTAAGATGTTGGCACCACGTGCTTGAGCGTGTTCAAGTGACTCAAGAACCACGAAACCGCCACCACCAGCAATCACGAAACCGTCACGGTCTGCTGAATACGGGCGAGAAGCTGTTTCTGGTGTATCGTTGTACTTTGAGCAAAGCGCACCCATTGCATCAAACAATAAGCTTTGTGACCAGTGATCTTCTTCACCGCCACCTGCAAGCATGAGGTCTTGTTTACCCAATTGAATCAGGTTGTAAGCATAACCAATAGCATCAGCAGAAGTTGCACAAGCGCTTGTAATGGTGTGTGCAACACCTTGCATTTTAAATGCAACGCCTACGTTCGCAGTGATGGTGTTTGACATGTTGCGTGGTACGAAGAATGGACCAACTTTACGCGCACCTTTGGTGTCGAGCAATTCTTTCATTTCAATGACAGAAGCAGTTGAGCCACCACCTGAACCACCTGTAATACCATAGCGTGGATTGCCACCAATTTGCTCAGCAGTCAAACCAGCATTTTCAACCGCAGCAACCGCAGCGTTATACGCGTACATCGCACACACACCCATAAAACGTTTTAATTTACGGTCAATGTGGTCGAAATCTTGTTCTGCTGCTGCACTGATGTGACTTTTGAAATTAAGTTCAGCATAAGTCGGGTTAAAACGTGTACCAGAAATCCCGTTTTGCAATGAATGAGTGACATCTTCTAAAGTGTTACCGATACATGAGTTGATGCCCATACCAGTAATTACAACACGTTTCATCTACAGATCCCTTATATGGTGATATTTCGAATGACTATATGCAATCAGGGGAGAGCCTTTATGCTACAAGTCTTCATATGTTTGATTTGCAATCATGATAGCAGAAAGATTTTTGAATTCTTATGGCAAATATGATGTGTATTTGGGGGAAAGAAAAAAAACAAATTTAGTCAAAGTTCTTAACTAAAAGAAACAGTTTGATGTTGAGATAAACTTAGACTATACCTAGTATTTAGCGAGAAATGAAAGAATTGAAAAAGAAGGATTGAGAATGACAGAAGCTAATAATAAACAATCAACAGGATTCCTCTCAAATGCCTTTGGAGTGGCTAAAAAGCTCAGCCAAACAGGAATAGATGTTTTGCAACATGTTGCACCAGGCTCTGTTGCAGCATATCCACAAGGTGCGGGAAATTCAGAGTTTATTGAAGGGAAAGCACATTCTAAACCAGCTTTTGAAAGGAAAAAGTATCAAGATGCACAGCAGATTTTACGTGAGCATTTCCCGCAAGTTTCCCGACAACTTTTAGGACGTCATTATTCTAAAGTGAATAACGTGGCGAATTTTGTAGCACCACAGTATACCGACAAAATTAGTGACTATTTTTTTGAAAAGTTGAATGCCTTTAGTTCAGATATTGGTTCTGTTGATGACGTTTTAGATCAGGCCGGCGTACGCGATCTGGAAACCTTAACGCAAGACATTGATCGTTCTAAACGGATTAGTCAGGCTCTGGCTGAACAAAACAAATGGATTGCCTCTTTACAAGGTATGCTCACAGGGGCAACAGGTACCATTGGCTCCAGTGTGGATATTCCATTGTCTTTAATTCTGTCATTGAGAACCATTTATCAAGTCGGACGCTCTTATGGTTTTGAACTGAATAAAGATACCGAGCAAGAGATCGTTCAGTTTATTTTTAAACAAATTGATTTAGGGCTCATTGCTGAGAAACAAGCTTTATTAATGGCGATTAAAACAGTGTCTAAAATGTTGCAAACACATGACATTGGGCAGTTGCAGTATTTATTGGGCTCTAGCAATGATCTTGAATTGCTTAAAAAATGGCTACACAATGAGCAGGGGGATTATACATGGGCTTGGATGAATAAAGTTCCAAATTATAGCTTCCTTAGTAAATTCACGCCTGTGGCAAGTGCAACCTTAAGTGCAGTATATAGTTGGAAGTTAATTGAGGACGTCAATTGCAAAGCACAAGTAGTTTTTGCTCAAGCACGCCAATATCTCCAGCAACACAAAGACCTTGAACTCTCGGTGGTCGCTGCTTACGAGCGATCATTAACTTTATTGGCTCAGGCAACACCTAAGTTATTAACTGGAACTGTACAGCCAAGTTTGGTTGAGGCCGCGTCATTCAATGATATTGCAGAGTTTAAACTGGAAAATCATCAAAATATTGCCAAAGTACGCGTCAAGAAAAAAACCACCACAAAACCGAGCGATGAAACTGAACAACAGCAGCAAATAGAACAAGGCTTGGAAAAATTAGCTGATCATCTGGTAGAGCCTCATGATAAAGCTCAACAACAATCTGCTCTAAGTCCTCAAGCAGTTGAGGTCATTGTGGATGGTGTAGTAGAGCAAATTGAAAATCCATTGGCAGAGCCTGTTGTCGTGGGAAAACGTCCACGTAAAACTCCAACAAAAAGGGTTACAAAAAAGACTACGCCACCGACTGAACAGTAAACAACGAAAAGTGTTTAAAAAATGACAAGAAAAGCCGAAAGGCTGATGGATTGATGCTTTGCTTAGGTTGACCATTTTTGCATCTTGACTTACAATTGCATGCCCTCAAAAAGTAGTATTTTTTGGGGCTTTTTATTAACGGGAGAATTGCCATATGGCAACAACAAATCAGTTGATCCGCAAGGGTCGTACGACTTTAGTTGAAAAATCTAAAGTTCCTGCGTTGAAGGCTTGTCCACAACGTCGTGGTGTTTGTACACGTGTTTACACAACTACACCTAAAAAACCTAACTCAGCAATGCGTAAAGTTTGCCGTGTTCGCTTAACTTCAGGCTTTGAAGTATCTAGCTACATCGGTGGTGAAGGCCATAACCTACAAGAGCACAGTGTTGTTCTTATCCGTGGTGGTCGTGTTAAAGACTTACCAGGTGTACGTTACCATACCGTTCGTGGTTCTTTAGACTGTGCTGGCGTGAAAGATCGTAACCAGTCACGTTCTAAATACGGTACTAAACGTCCTAAGAAATAATCTTTCGAGATTAAAATCTTATTTCGCTAGAACTGCAATCCTTTATCGTCTCGCTTGTCTGATTTCTGCATTAATTTTGTGAAATTCAAGCGACGTGTAGTAAGGCCAGCGAAAGTACACGACACTTTGTACTACTGCTGGATTAACCTGAAGTGTCATATATATAGGTAGTTTAAAATGCCAAGACGTCGCGTAGTTGCTGCTCGTGAAATCCTTCCGGATCCTAAGTTCAGTAGCCAAACAATCGCTAAATTCATGAACCACGTAATGCAAGATGGTAAAAAATCTATTGCTGAAAGTATCGTTTACGGTGCTTTAGACCGCGTTCAAGAAAAAAACAAAGTAGACCCAGTTGAATTTTTCGAGACTACTCTTGAAAAAGTTCGTCCTATGGTCGAAGTAAAAGCACGCCGTGTTGGTGGTGCTACTTATCAAGTACCTATGGAAGTGCGCCCATCCCGTCGTACTGCCTTGGCTATGCGTTGGTTGGTAGATGCTGCTGCTAAGCGTTCTGAAAAAACGATGGCTTTACGTCTTGCTGGTGAGTTGCTTGATGCAGCTGAAGGTAAAGGTGCAGCTGTTAAAAAACGTGAAGATGTGCACCGTATGGCTGAAGCCAACAAAGCCTTCTCTCACTACCGTTTCTAAGCGGATAAAACAGGCCTTAATCAGGACAAAGACTCTTGTGTTTTCACATAATTGTCATCAAATCGCTTTAAGTTGCTATGCAGCTTAAAGCGTCCTGTTTTAACAACAAAATTTAGGAATGCTAGAAATCATGGCTCGTCAAACCCCAATTTCTCGTTACCGTAACATTGGTATCTCTGCGCACATTGACGCAGGTAAAACAACTACGACTGAACGTATTTTGTTCTACACAGGTGTATCTCACAAAATTGGTGAAGTACATGATGGTGCAGCAACAATGGACTGGATGGAACAAGAGCAAGAACGTGGTATTACCATTACTTCTGCTGCAACGACTTGTTTCTGGTCTGGTATGAGTAGCCAATTCCCACAACACCGTATCAACGTAATCGATACACCGGGACACGTAGACTTCACAATCGAAGTTGAACGTTCTATGCGTGTTCTTGACGGTGCGTGCATGGTTTACTGTGCGGTAGGTGGTGTACAACCTCAGTCTGAAACTGTATGGCGTCAGGCGAACAAATATAAAGTGCCTCGTTTAGCATTCGTGAACAAGATGGACCGTACAGGTGCAAACTTCTTCCGTGTTGTTGAACAAATGAAAACACGTTTGGGCGGTAATCCTGTGCCAATCGTTGTGCCAATTGGTGCTGAAGATACATTTGCTGGTGTTGTTGACCTTATCGAAATGAAAGCGATTATCTGGGACGAAGCGTCTCAAGGTATGAAGTTCGAATATGGCGACATCCCTGCTGACCTCGTTGATACTGCTGATGAATGGCGTACCAACATGGTTGAAGCTGCTGCTGAAGCTTCAGAAGAGTTAATGGACAAGTACCTAGAAGAAGGTGATCTTTCTAAAGAAGACATCATCGCTGGTTTACGTGCTCGTACATTAGCATCTGAAATTCAAGTAATGCTTTGTGGTTCTGCGTTCAAGAACAAAGGTGTTCAACGTATGTTGGATGCTGTAATTCAATTCTTACCTTCTCCTACAGAAGTTAAAGCGATTGAAGGTATTCTTGACGACAAAGATGAAACTAAAGCATCTCGTGAAGCATCTGACGAAGCTCCGTTCTCTGCGCTTGCGTTCAAAATCATGAACGACAAATTCGTAGGTAACTTAACATTCGTACGTGTTTACTCTGGTGTACTTAAACAAGGTGACCCAGTTTATAACCCAGTTAAGTCTAAGCGTGAACGTATTGGTCGTATCGTGCAAATGCATGCGAACGAACGTCAAGATCTTGATGAAATCCGTGCAGGTGATATTGCCGCGTGTGTAGGTCTTAAAGACGTTACCACTGGTGATACATTATGTGATGAGAAAAACATCATTACTCTTGAGCGTATGGAATTCCCAGAGCCAGTAATTTCATTGGCTGTTGAACCAAAAACTAAAGCTGACCAAGAAAAAATGTCGATTGCTTTAGGTCGTTTGGCGAAAGAAGATCCATCATTCCGCGTTCGTACAGATGAAGAATCTGGTCAAACGATTATTGCGGGTATGGGTGAGCTTCACCTTGACATCATCGTTGACCGTATGAAGCGTGAATTCGGTGTTGAAGCGAACATTGGTAAACCAATGGTTGCTTACCGTGAAACGATCAAAAAGTCGGTTGAACAAGAAGGTAAATTCGTACGTCAAACTGGTGGTAAAGGTAAGTTTGGTCACGTATATGTACGTCTTGAACCGCTTGATGTTGAAGAAGCTGGTAAAGAATACCAATTCGTTGAAGAAGTTGTTGGTGGTGTAGTACCTAAAGAATTCTTCGGCGCGGTTGATAAAGGTATTCAAGAACGTATGAAGAATGGTGTATTGGCTGGCTATCCTGTTGTGGGTATCAAAGCGACATTATTCGACGGTTCTTACCATGATGTCGACTCTGACGAATTGTCGTTCAAAATGGCTGGTTCTTACGCATTCCGTGATGGTTTCATGAAAGCGGATCCTATCTTGCTTGAGCCAATCATGAAAGTTGAAGTAGAAACTCCAGAAGACTACATGGGCGATATCATGGGTGACTTAAACCGTCGTCGTGGTATGGTTCAAGGTATGGACGATCTTCCTGGTGGAACAAAAGCAATTAAAGCAGAAGTTCCATTAGCTGAGATGTTTGGTTACGCGACTCAAATGCGTTCTATGTCTCAAGGTCGTGCGACTTACTCAATGGAATTCGCTAAATACGCTGAAACTCCACGTAACGTGGCGGAAGGCATTATCGCTAAGTTCCAATCTGGCGGTAAAAAAGGTGACGACGAGTAATCTTTCGATTACTATAAGCCCAAACTAATTTTTTAGTTAATAACCAGTTGCTCATGCAGTAATCCTGCATGAGTAGTTTAAAAAGGAAAATCAAATGGCTAAGGCTAAGTTTGAACGTAATAAGCCACACGTAAACGTGGGCACAATCGGTCACGTTGACCATGGTAAAACTACTTTAACTGCTGCGATTGCAACTATTTGTGCAAAAACTTACGGCGGTGAAGCGAAAGATTACTCACAAATCGACTCTGCTCCTGAAGAAAAAGCACGTGGTATTACAATTAATACTTCTCACGTAGAATACGATTCTCCAATCCGTCACTACGCTCACGTAGACTGCCCGGGCCACGCCGATTATGTTAAAAACATGATTACTGGTGCTGCTCAGATGGACGGCGCGATCCTTGTATGTGCTGCGACTGATGGTCCAATGCCACAAACTCGTGAACACATCCTTCTTTCACGTCAGGTTGGTGTACCTTACATCATCGTATTCTTAAACAAATGCGACCTTGTTGACGACGAAGAATTACTTGAATTAGTAGAAATGGAAGTTCGTGAACTTCTTTCTACTTATGACTTCCCAGGTGATGACACTCCAGTTATCCGTGGTTCTGCTCTTGCTGCGCTTAACGGTGATGCTGGTCAGTACGGTGAGTCTTCAGTTCTTGCTCTTGTTGAAGCGCTTGACACTTACATTCCAGAACCAGAACGTGCGATCGACAAAGCATTCTTGATGCCAATCGAAGACGTATTCTCTATCTCAGGCCGTGGTACAGTAGTAACAGGTCGTGTAGAAGCTGGTATCGTGAAAGTAGGCGAAGAAGTTGAAATCGTTGGTATCAAAGATACAGTTAAAACAACTGTAACTGGCGTTGAAATGTTCCGTAAACTTCTTGACGAAGGCCGTGCGGGCGAGAACTGTGGTATTCTTCTACGTGGTACTAAGCGTGAAGACGTACAACGTGGTCAAGTACTTGCTAAACCAGGTACAATCAAGCCGCACACTAAATTCGACGCAGAAGTATACGTACTTTCTAAAGAAGAAGGTGGTCGTCATACTCCATTCCTTAACGGTTACCGTCCACAATTCTATTTCCGTACGACTGACGTAACTGGTGCAATCCAATTACAAGAAGGCGTTGAAATGGTAATGCCAGGTGACAACGTTGAAATGTCAGTAGAATTAATCCACCCAATCGCAATGGACCCAGGTCTACGTTTTGCGATCCGTGAAGGTGGTCGTACAGTAGGTGCTGGTGTTGTTGCGAAAGTAACTGCATAATCACTTTATTGTGTGAAAAAAAGCGCTCCTTTGGGGCGCTTTTTTTATGTAGATAAAATTGCTGGCCTTTTGTATCTCTGTTCGACGCTTATACATTCGGTGGATTTATTCATACGAAAAATAGATTCAGACAGCCTGTTGAAATTAGTCCTAGAAAAAGAAATTGTCAGACAATTTACGCTCAAAACTGTCCTTAACTGATACTTTGCTGACCTTATCTGCCCTTATCGCAGGTGGCGAAAACCGTAATATTAGAATCAACAAAAACAAGCATAAAGATGGTTAGACCTTATTGGTCTGTAGGAGTCTCAGAATGAATGCTAAGGTAAAAATTACCAATCGTGCAGGTGCGAGTTTTCCTGTACGTCGTATGAACTTTAATTTTGAAAATGTGCCTGAATATTGGATGAATGGCTCGGCAGGGCTTACGCATTTCATGACGGCGTTGTCTGCTCTTTTTCCAGCAGGTGAGCAATTTTTTATTGATAGTGTGCGTGCTGTGCGTTATCACCCTGCAATTAAAGACAATGAGCTGCTGCAAAAAGAAATCAGTGCTTTCATTGGGCAGGAAGCCATGCATACGCAAGAACATGTTGGTTTTAATGCTTCGGCACAAAAGTACGGACATGATGTCGCGTGTTTAGAACAACAAACGGATAAAGTCATTCAAGGCTTCCGCAAGACAGCTGCAATATTATTTAAACCTGTGGGTGTTACCCAAGAAATGATCGACTTGATGGGAACCACTGCTTTAGAGCATTTTACGGCAACGATTGCTTCGCAATTACTGATTAATCGCCATATTCAGGAACTCATGACTGACGAAACCATGTCGACCATGTGGTACTGGCATGCGATCGAAGAAAATGAACATAAAGCGGTGGCTTATGATGTGTTTGAGGGTGTATTTGGAACTGGAGTGAAAGCCTATCTAGCACGTTGTGGCTCGTTAATTGCTGCCATGGCGACCTTATTTGTTGTACAAAGTTATTTTGTTCTACGCTTGTTAAAACAAGATAATCAACTCAATTTAAAGGCATTAAAAGATATCTATGTTTATGGTTATAGTCCATCGAAAGGGATTATTACGGGAATGGGACGTGAGATGTTGGCGTATTTTAAACCAGGATTCCATCCAAATCATTTGGATACGGTAAGTTTGCTGGCCAATTGGAAAGCAAAGCTAGGGCTTTAGTCTTTGGTGATGGGCTTTAAAGATCACAGGGATATGAAAAATATCCCTGTTTTTGTTCGTTTCTGTGCGAAATATTTTTATAATGCAGGTCTATTTAGATCGATAAGATGAACGTGCATGATTCGTTTAATGCAACAAACTGATGTCAATGCGGTTGCTCAAATTGAAAAGCTGGTACAAAGTCATCCTTGGACGTTGAACCAATTTCAGGATGCAGTGCACAGTTACCAAAGTACGGTGATTGAGCAGGCTGGACAAGTTGTGGGTTTTTGTATTTTGCAGCCAGTTTTAGATGAGGCGAATTTATTGCTCATGGCTATTCATCCCAATCAGCAGGGCAAAGGATTAGGATATCGGCTATTAGATGAGTCAATTGCATTACTTAAGAATCAACCCGTGCAAATTTTTTTAGAGGTGCGTGAAAGCAATCAAGCTGCGATTGCACTGTATGAAAAATCTGGTTTTCATCAGATCGATTTACGTAAGAATTATTATCCATGCCCGAATGGTGGGCGTGAACATGCGATTATTATGGTTAAAGCATGTACTGACGATTTTTCTCAGTTATTTAAATTATGATTCAAAGCATTCTTTGATGGAGTGAATAGACTCCATCAAAATAATTCATCTATTTAATGATTGAATTATTCCATCCTGAAGGAAGTGTGGTCATTAATGAGTTTCCCAAAAGTTGGATTTCTTCTGCACTGAGTGAGCGGTTGATACGACGCCACTGTCCATCAAGCAATAATTCTAGTGGCGTGTATTGCGATTTATAATTCATTTTATTGGAATGTGGCACCCAGTAACCTAAATAGACATAGCCCAATTGCTGCTGTTGCGCATATTGGATTTGTTTCATGATGGCAAAGGCTCCTAATGAACGACGATTTTCATCGGGATCAAAAAATGTATATACCGCAGACACACCATCATCAAGTTGGTCACAGGTCGAAACGCAGAGCAACTGCTCATCTTTCCACAGTTCCAGAAAAAAACTTTCAGTGCAGGTATGAATCAGAAATTTTTCAAACTGGTCATAGCTAGGGGGGAACATATCACCGTCGGCATGGCGTTCACGAATGTAGCGTTCATACAATGCGTAATGTACATCACTCGCATCTTTCGGTTGAGTAATTTTGACTGTGAGATCTTGATTGCGTTTCCAAGCTTTTTTTTGCTTGCTGTTCATTTGAAACTCTTGGACGGGAACGCGGCAAGATAAGCATTGACGGCACAAATGGCATTCAGGACGGTAAACAAAGTCCCCACTACGACGAAAACCGACACGTGAAAGTTCAGACAACGTGACCACATCAATCCGATGGGCTGGATCTAGAAAAACCATGCGAGCAGATTTCTTTTCAAGGTAACTGCATTCATGTGGTGGCGTAATATAGTACTGTAAATCATTTAACAGGGACTTCGGGTGATATGAATTCATAAAGATCCCTCTATTGTTTTCATTCGATTAATTGCGAAGATAACGCTATTCTTTTACTTGAAAATACACCCTCTTGATACTTTTTCCAATCGATAGGGGGTTGTTTTATAATATCTTGTAACGAATTTAAATACGCTTGTCGAGAAATCGTACAAGCACCAAGACTGAGTAAATGATCATTAACCAATTGACAGTCAATCCAAGGTAACTGGTTTTGTTGTCCAAGTAACATTAGGGTATAAAATGCCATTTTAGACACGTCTGTTCGTGTGCTAAACATGGATTCACCAAAACAACCCTTGCCAATGCTTACTCCATACAGCCCACCGACAAGCTGATCCTGTTCCCACACTTCCACACTATAGGCATAACCTGCTGAAAACATACCTAAATAACCTTGAATGATATCTTCGGAAATCCACGTGTCATTTGCATAACTGCGAGGCAGGGCACAGGAGCGAATTACCGATTCAAAAGCATGATTAATGGTAATTTTATAGTCATGCTTTTTCATATTCCGCAGCAAGGATTTACTGGGTTGATAATCATTAGGGCGGATAATGCAGCGTGGCTCGGGACACCACCAGCAAATAGGTTCACCTTCAGAAAACCATGGAAAAAGACCGTGTGTATAGGCCTCAAAAAGCGTAGAAGGGGAGAGATCAGCACCTATGCAAATCAGTCCATGTCCTTCTGGGTCTGAGTTTATGGGATCGGGAAATAAATATTCAGAAGGTGCTAAAGTATGCTGCATGATTCAATTCAGGGATTATTCTTTGTTCTATCATACATAAAAAAACCGCCCTATTTGGGCGGTTTTAATGGATATAAAGGATTATGAACCTAGAGCATCCAAATATTTTTCAGCATCTAGTGCGGCCATACAGCCCGAACCTGCTGAAGTGATTGCTTGGCGGTAAATACTGTCTGCTACGTCACCTGCTGCGAATACGCCTGCAACCGATGTAGCCGTTGCATTACCCGAGGTACCGCTTTGCACTTGAATGTAGCCATCACGTAGATTGAGTTGGCCTTCAAACATCCCCGTATTCGGTTTGTGACCAATTGCAACGAATAAACCTTGGACATCAATATCTTGTGTGCTTGCATCTACAGTTGATTTTAAGCGTACAGAAGTTACACCTGTGTTATCACCCAAGACTTCATCAACTTGATTGTTCCAAAGAATGCTAATTTTGCCTTCTTTTTCTTTTTCAAATAAATGGTCCTGTAGAATTTTCTCTGAACGTAAACTGTCACGACGATGCACAAGCGTCACGTGTGAAGCAATGTTAGACAGGTAGAGGGCTTCTTCGACTGCGGTATTACCGCCGCCAACCACCATGACTTTCTGGTTTTTATAGAAGAAACCATCACAAGTTGCACAAGCACTCACGCCTTGCCCCATGAATTTTGCTTCAGATTCTAAGCCTAAATACTGTGCAGTTGCACCCGTTGAGATAATCAGTGCATCACAAGTAAATTCTTCCATATCGCCTTTAAGGACGAATGGACGAACACTGAGGTCAACTTCATTGATGTGGTCATACACGATTTCAGTGCCAAAACGTTCTGCATGGGCTTGCATACGTTCCATCAACGCTGGACCTGTTAAACCTTCTGGGTCACCTGGCCAGTTATCGACTTCCGTTGTTGTGGTTAATTGACCACCCAATTGCAAGCCAGCAATCAGCATTGGCTTTAAATTGGCACGCGCAGCATAAACTGCAGCACTGTAACCTGCAGGACCAGAACCTAAAATAATTAATCGTGAGTGACGAGCGCTCATTCGCGACATCCTTTTTTTCTTTCAAAATTTATGAAATTATACGTGAAAGTGTATAACAGTTGTGTGTGTTCAATGTGGGTAATATTGATCATACAAATCGATTTGAGCTATATAGAATAAAGTTAACAACAAGCCCTCATAATCTTGCATCTTTTTTACGTGAACAGGTGCATAATATCAGGTTTTATTAAGAAACAAATTCAGGTTGTTTTCCAAAAAAACATGAATGAAAAAATGCTTACAGGACAGAGTATGGCTGCGGTGTCAGGTGCTTATGCACAGCGCTTAATGATGACGTTATTTTTAGTCTCATTTGGGATTTATCTGTTCCTTGCAACAGTCACTTATACACCTTTTGATCCAGGTTGGATGCATATTTCGAGTGACACCCAACAGGTTTCCAATGCAAGCGGTGTCGCTGGAGCATGGATTTCAGATTTATTGTTTGGATTTTTAGGTTGGGCAAGCTTACTCATCCCACTTTTCTTATTTATTGAAGCGATTCAGGTTTGGTGGCCACGTAGCTTTTTGAACCGACCATTTCGTTATGCTGCTCAGTTTTTCATTTTGTTGGCAACGGCAACACTCTTATTTTTATTTTGGGAAGTACCTGCAGATACTTTAGCCAATGCTTCTGGTGGGATTATTGGCTATGAGTTGGGGCAAAGTCTGAGTCAACTGCTGACCATTTATGGTGCTGCACTGTTTTTAGTGGTGTTTTGGGTAGTGTTGTTTACTTTGGCCTTTGGCGTAAAGTGGAACAAAACGTGGGATACCTTGCGAGCTACACCTGCGTATTTACAAGATTTATTTTATAAAAATGTGCCCGAGAGCGAATCTGATTTTGATCGTACCACACCTCAAGTCAAAAAACAGGTGATTGCAGTTGCTCCAAGTAAGGCTGTTGATCAAACAGAATCGGATCATAGCAATCCATCTCAAGCCTCTGTAGAACAACCATTTATTGCAGGTGTGGCAGCAGAGCGTTTGTTTGATGATATGGTGCAGAAAGAGTCTCAATTGAATCAACCAACTGAGTTCGATTTAGACGACGATGAAGAGTTTGAAAAAACTATCGCCAAAGCACATCAACTTGAACAAGATAGCCAGCGCACCATTGCGACAGGTGAAGTTTGGCGTGCCTTAAATACCAATAATGATCAACTACATAAACAAGACATTGAAGCATTATTAAAAGCTGCTGAAGATGAAACTGTGGTTCCTAAGCATGATTTCAATTCGGTAGTAGAGCGTCAATATCCCGTTGATGTTCAGATAGAATCTTCTCCGAAACCAGTCAAAAGTAATCTTGATTGGGACGATGATGAGATTTTTGATGAGCTACTTGCTGCTGTACCTAGTGGTAAGGCAGCTTCGGATGTACATAGTCCATTCCAACGTAGCGAAGTTCAAACTATTCAAGCTACCGCAATTCCTGATATTGCCGTTGCAGAAGCTCCAATTTCGAGTATCTCTACTGCGGTAGGTGTTGCTGCTGGGGCAACAAAGGCACATATGTTGAACGATGAATTAGATCGTTTTCTGGACGATTTTGATGCAGAAGAACAACAGACAGCCACAGTAGATGAGCCACGTGTAGCATCTTCCTACGCTCAATCATCAGCCTTTGTTAAAACACCGATACAACAGACTGCTATAGAAGTACCAGAGCGTTTTATTGAGCAGACTAAGGCTGAATTGTCTAAAGAGGCGTTCATCGAAGCATGGCAAGAAACTGCTGGCAAACCTCAAGAAGAAGATGATTTTGACTTTGATGCACCATTGACGGATGCTGCGGGACGCCCAATGTCTCGTGCTATGCAGGTTGCCCAAAAACGTCGTGATTTATCTAAGCTACCAGAATTGGATTTGCTAGATCGTGTTGATCCGAATAAAAAAGTCAATTTCACGGCTGAACAATTGGCACGTCTTTCGGAATTACTTGAAATTAAACTGCAAGAGTTCAATGTCAAAGCCAAAGTGGTCGAGGCACAACCAGGACCAGTCGTGACGCGCTTTGAATTGGATTTAGCCCCAGGGGTCAAAGCATCCAAAGTCACCAATATTTCGAAGGACTTGGCGCGATCCATGTCGATGGCTTCGGTACGTGTGGTCGAAGTAATTCCAGGTAAGCCATATATTGGAATTGAAGTGCCGAATAGTGCACGTGAAATGGTCCGTCTAATTGAACTACTCGAAACGCCAGCCTATCGTGACCCAGCGGGCTTATTGTCCATGGCAATGGGGAAGGATATTTCAGGCAATCCAGTGATTACCGATTTGGGTAAAGCACCACATATGCTGGTTGCAGGCACCACAGGTTCAGGTAAGTCTGTCGCTGTGAACTCGATGATTTTGTCGATGCTATTGAAATATACCCCTGACCAATTACGTCTTATTTTGATTGACCCGAAGCAGTTGGAATTGGCTAACTATAATGACATTCCACACTTACTTACTCCTGTCGTGACAGACATGAAAGATGCAGTTAATGCATTGAATTGGTGTGTAAATGAAATGGAACGTCGTTACAAGCTCATGTCATTCCTTAAAATTCGTAAACTTGCGGACTATAACCGTAAGGTGGAAGAAGCGTTGGCGAACGGGGAAGACCTGATTGATCCAACATGGAAGGCCAGTGACTCTGTTGTGGGTGAGCGCGCACCGCGTTTAACGCCTTTACCCTCGATTGTGATTGTGGCGGATGAATTTGCCGATATGATTATGCAGGTGGGCAAAAAAGCCGAGGAAATGATTACCCGTTTGGCACAGAAATCGCGTGCTGCGGGCATTCACTTGCTGTTAGCAACACAACGTCCTTCGGTTGATGTAATCACAGGTTTGATTAAAGCCAATATTCCGACTCGTGTTGCATTACGTGTTAATAGTAAAATTGACTCTCGCACCATTCTCGATGCAGGTGGCGCGGAAGACATGTTGGGTCATGGCGATATGCTGTTTTTAGGTCCAGGTAAAATTGAACCTGAACGTGTGCATGGTGCTTTTATTTCTGATGATGAAGTCAACCGTATTTGTGATGCATGGCGTGAACGCGGTGACCCTGATTACGTTGATGAAATTTTGACTCCGTATGATGAAGAGCCAACTTCACGCGGTTTTGAAGAGGGCGATGGCGGTTCAGATCGAGATGCCTTGTATGATCAATGTGTGGCTTTTGTTTTAGAAACACGAAAAGCTTCGACATCATCACTACAGCGTAAATTCAGTCTAGGTTATAACCGTGCAGCACGTATTATCGACCAAATGGAAGAAAGTGGCATTGTAAGTGCGATGGGGGCGAATGGTAAGCGGGATATTCTCGCCTAGTGCTCATCTGTTAAAAAGCCTGCCTAAGAGCAGGCTTTTTTATGCGCTTGAATTCAATAGTAGAACATGGTCTGAGCCAGCTCAATAAAGGCACGTGTGGCAGGACTGATCAGTTTTTGATTGCGTACGGCGAGCCCAATTTCACGTTGTGTATTCGGCAGCAAAGGACGTTTCACCACATTCGGATGCAGTGCAAGCAGCTCTGGCGTCATGGCCATATCCGCCACAATTGAAATGCCTTCATGCTGATTGACCATATTCAGAATGGTCAATAATTGTGAGAGCTGATATTGAATCTTGGGCTGTATGTCATATTGTTTGAGGAGTTTTTCAATATGCGTTTGGCTGCCCGCCTTGGTTAAAATAAAAGGGTAGTGCTTCAGTTGGGTAATATCCACTTGACTCATTTGTGCAATGGGGTAGGAGTTAGGAATAAGCGCGATAAAAATATCTTTAATCAATGGAAAAGTATCCAATTTATGATTGGGTAAAACCGCAAATCCGACATCAACCTGTTGGTTTAAAATCCATTGTGTGACTTCATCGTCTGTACCTTCTTCCACAAAAACTTCAATTTGAGGGTATTCAGTCCTAAAAGCTTGCAGTAGTTCAGGCAGAAGATGAATCGATGCAGATGCTCCAAATGAACCGATTCTTAAAGTACCTTGTTGCAGTCCATGTGTTGCGGCAACTTGCTGTTGCATGACTTGTGCTGTATTTAAAATTTCTTGTGCATGGATGCGAAGCTGTTGTCCTATCTCAGTCAGTACCACATTATTTTGTTCACGACTAAATAGCTGTACACGCCAAAAATGTTCCAGACTTTTAATGGCATGTGACACTGCGGATTGTGAAATTCCGAGTTGTTTTGCTGCATTGCTAAAACTTTGATGTTTAGCAACCAGTAAAAAGATTTCAAGTTGGCTAAAAGTCATTTGAGGGTATGAGGAAATACTCATTTTATTATGAGGGAGAATAAGGATTATATTCTGTTTCCAAAATGAGTCAAAGCTAACTGATGTGCAGCAATTGGAAGAAATGAATGAACATAATCATGGCACTGTTTCCGTTGGTTTTTCTGATAGGGATGGGATATGTGTTTAAGCAGACAGGTTTTTTGCAGGAGGCATTTTGGGCAAACTCTGAAAAATTAAATTATTACATTCTTTTCCCAGCTTTATTGTTTAGCAATCTTTCGAGTGTAAAGCTAGATTTAGGTTCGGTTGTCATGCTTTATATTGCACTGGGCATACTCATTATTCTAATCAGTCTGTTGTTATGGGGACTGAAGTTTTATTTCCACATTCCAGTTCTTCGTTTCGGGGTTTATATTCAAAGCCAGATTCGATTCAATACCTATATTGGGCTTTCCTTGATGAGCTTAATGTTTGGCACAACAGGTATGCAATTGTTCTCTATGATCATTGCTGTGGCAATTCCATTGGTCAATATTATTTCGGTTTGCTCATTTACCCAAAGTGCGCAGGGTCAGTTGCGTTTTACGCTGATGTCGATAGTAAAGAATCCGCTCATTACCGCATGTCTATTCGGTATCATATTTAATTGTTCTGGTTTGTTGATGCCAGAAGGTATATCGCAATTATTGAAATTGTTGGCAAGTAGTAGTCTGCCATTAGGTCTGATTTCTGTCGGGGCTGCATTACAATTTAGTCAGCTCAAGCCAGATTTCGGGCGTGTTATGTTGAATAGTGTATCGCGGTTACTTGGAGTACCTATACTGGCTTATTTTGTGGCACAAAGTTTCAGCTTAGCACCATTGCATATAGCGATTTTGGTGGTTTTCTTTGCTTTACCTACGGCATCGGCATCTTATATTTTAACGCGATTCTTTAATGGTGACAGTCAACTCATGGCAGCAATTATAAGTTTACAAACACTTTTATTTGCGTTGACCTTTCCATTGCTAATGGGGCTATTATTCTAGTTCATTTATAAGCAGAGCATAAAAAAGCCTACACGAGGTAGGCTTTAAGACTTAAGCAAATTTTGCCAAGACTTCTAAGAATCCATCTCGTTGGCGTGGGTATTCAGCAATCACATCATGAATACGTTGACCTTGAGGATTGGTTGCATTGACATTGCGACCATCGGCAACGAATTGGGTCAACAAGCGCTCGTAGTCGGTTGGGCGCATATGTTTGAATGCGTGGTAAAGAACATGAAAGTCGGCATTAACTCCTGTAGGAGGAAGCTGATTTAAATAGGCAAAAACGCGCTCATCCGACCATTCTTCATTAAACGTTGCTGGCTGAGATAATGCCATCGCAAACTCCTTGGTATATTCTTTTCAAACTAAAAAGGCAAAATAGCTGATGCTATTTTGCCTTGAATCAATTTGCTTGACTAATCAGATTTCAGATTATCGCTCTTCAGGCAAATTGATATTCATCTCTAGCATTTCAATATTGGCTTCAGAACGAACAGACATTTGGATATGTTCTTCATCCACTCCACGCACATAGCGGTTGACCACTTGCATGATTTCTTTTTTCATTTGGTCAATTTTATCTTGGCTTAAGCGTTTACCTAAGCCTTGTTCAGATGCAACAATGACTTTCAAACGGTCTTTCGCCATTTGTGCGCTAGATGGTTTGTCATCACTACTGAATAATTTACTCCAGAATCCTGCCATATTTACGCTCCAAATAATCGTGCTAACCAGCCTTTAGGTTTGACTGTGATGTGACGGTAAGGACGTTCTTCACCAAGGAAACGTGCAACCAAGTCTTCATAAGCTTGTCCAGCTTCTGCATCTTGGAACAAAATAACCGGTTTACCTTCGTTAGAGGCTTGTAAAACGCTTTTACATTCAGGCACGACACCCAGTGTAGGTACACGTAAAATGTCTTTTGAAATGTCATCAATAGTGAGCATTTCTTGCTTGTCTGCACGTTCAGGATTAAAACGAGTAATACACAAGTGTTTGCGTATACGTCCTTCATTCTGTTCTACTTTTTTAGTTTTACTGTCTAGCATGCCAATAATGCGGTCAGAGTCACGTACTGAAGAAATTTCAGGGTTGGTCACAATAATCGCTTCATCTGCATGATACATGGCTAGAATAGCACCACGCTCAATCCCCGCAGGAGAATCACAAATAATGTAATCGAATTCTTGAGATAATTCGTCCATTACACGTGCAACACCTTCATCGGTTAACGCATCTTTATCGCGCGTTTGTGATGCAGGTAAAATGTATAAGTTCTCAATATCTTTATCACGAATAAGTGCTTGTTGTAATCGTGCTTCGTTATTTAAAACATTCACAAAATCATACACAACACGACGTTCGCAGCCCATAATGAGGTCAAGATTACGTAGACCTACGTCAAAATCAATAACAACAGTTTTGTGACCACGAAGGGCTAAACCTGTTGCAAAAGATGCACTGGTCGTAGTTTTTCCTACGCCACCTTTGCCTGATGTTACGACAACAATTTTCGCCACCGAATCCACTCCTGTTATGGTAAATCCCCCCTTTAATTAGCGGGGTTTTGGTGTTTATTTATACATTAAAATTCCAGAGCTTTAAATTCCAGCTCTTGGTTTTCATTTAAATAAATATGTACAGACTTCTTTAAGACATGGGGTGGAATATCATCGGCGACACAATATGTCCCTGCAATTGAAACCAATTCAGCTTCAAGTGAGTGACAAAAAATGCGAGCAGCACTGTTTCCACCAGCACCTGCGATAACTCTACCACGAGCACTGCCATAAATATGTATATTTCCTGAAGCAATTACTTCTGAACCACTATTTATCCCTGCATTGACGATAATATCGCCATGATCTTGCACTAAACATTGACCTGTACGTAAGATTTCATCGTGATACGAGGTAATATGTCCAATATTACGCGGAAATGGCGCTACTTTTTGCGTATTTTCTGTTGTTGCTTCGGGTGCTTGGACAACAGTTTCAACCACTTGTTCTTGAGTGGCTTTAATACGTTGTAACGATTTACTGTCGGCAGGGAGTACTGGAAATTGAATGGCACGTGCTTCATCGCCCAATAAACCTTCAATTACCGCCATAGGTTGTAAATCTAAGTCAAGCAGTAGTTGAATCAGGGCAATCAGTTCTTGTTCAACAGTACTGTCTAAAATAACAAGCGCACCATGAGTTGTGCTGTCTTGAAGTAATTGGGTCAGTTGTTGACGAATGGCATTATGGTCATTTGTGTCGAAGGTTAATCTACTAAAGTTAACCATTCTACCGGTGATCCGAATATCAGCCATATTTTATCCTTAAGACTTCGAAGCTATTGGTTTTATGCCGAAGCGATGTTGTAAATAGAGCAAATCCTAGAACAAATTCTTTGAATTCTCTAGCCAAGTTTGTAACTTTTTTATCTTAATGCTTATTCTTTAGCTTGATCGAGCTCTTCAAGGTCTTCTAACCATTGTTTTACTTTCACTTGCTTACGAATGGCATCCAAGCTTTCATATACAGCAGATTCAACCAGTTGTTCCAATGCCTCATTATCAATATTTAATTCGCTGACTTTTTCAGCAATCAGCTTATAGGTATGATTAGGCTGTTCAGGGCTTCCAGAGACTAAGGGTTCTAAAATACCATAGGTAATATTTTCTCCTAAACGCTGCCCAATGCTCTGGATTTGATGTTCAATTCGTCCACCAACAATAGGAATTAAACGTAACAGTTGGGTAAGTTCAGGCGTATCTTCAATGGCTTGATTTACAATTGCACCAATATTTTGAGCAATCAAGGTCTGACGCTGTTGTAGTTCCGCCGCCAGTGACTCTTGTAACAGTTCAGCTAAAGCTTGCGCAAATAGGGTACGATGATGATCGACTAAATCATGAATAATTTTTCTATGAGTTGAGCTGGTATTCAGTTCATGCTTCACGCCATCTAATACGGTAATGACTACACGATCAGATAGTTCCTCCATGATCACACGGTAGTAAAACTTGGCTCTTTTCTGAATTGATTCTGGAATGACGTTATAACCCAATTCATGCAGACGAAAAACAATAATTCCTGCACGGAATAAACGTAGAAAACGTAGCTGTGGAATAATGGCTAGAATTTCATACCAATGAATAAAAGGGAAAAAAAACCAGCGGCGATGATGACGATAAATGACTGCAATCACCCAACGTACAAAAAGCTCAGTAATTAAGAACAAAATAAACCAAGCTTCGGTGGTAATCACCCACGGATGGAGATGAGTACGATAAAAGTTAAGCGCTTCATCTAACTGAATTGAGTTTAGAAACCAACCACCAATATTGCTCATCAAGAAAAAATTGGCAGCTAAGCAGAACAAGTTAAAAATGATCAGGAATACCATAAAGGTGTCATAGATTAGATAGAGTTTGAACGACAAGCTCTGTGGATCGACACGATGATATTTTGATTTTGGTATTGACCTGTTCTGCTTCATAGAATTACACCGCACTCACTTCGGCAGTTGTTGAATATTTCGCTTTCATTTGACTAATTAACTGATCTTTTTCAGTCCAGAGATGATCGACCCATGCTTGGAAGCGCGCACGATATTCATCATCATCTTCATAGTTTCCGCCTAGAACCCAGCCAGGAATTTCGATTTTGCGTAAATTCACTGCAATACGACCCACTTCACCTAGCCAGAATTCGCCATAACCTGGTGCACCATCAGGATAAACAATGGTCATATCCACTAGCGCATCAATTTGATCACCTAAAATATTCAAGGCCAATGCAAGTCCGCCAGCTTTCGGTTTAAGAAGATTTTGGTAAGGCGAGTTTTGTTTCTTGTGTTTCTCAGGGGTAAATCGAGTACCTTCTAAATAGTTTAGTAGTGTAAAAGGTTGGCTTAACAATTGTTCACAGGCTTTGCGTGCTTCTTCCATGTCTCGGGTTTTAAGCTCAGGATTTTTCTCAATTTCTTGTTTGGTATGTCGTTTCATCATCGGGAAGCCCAAAATTTTGAAGGCTTGTCCAACAAAGGGAATAAAAATCAGCTCCCATTTGGTAAAGAAGCGTGTCAGGGGCATTCGTGTCAGTCCAAAATATTGATTTACTGTCGTGTCGACCCAACTTTGGTGATTGCAAGTCATTAAATAACGACCTTGCATACTCAAGTCGAGATTTTCATCGACCGTAATATCCCATTTTAGATGGGGTAGAACGTGATCAATGAGCCAGTTATTCACACCTAACCAACTATTGGTAATCTGAATATTGGTTTTATCGACTTTTTGCGATTGTTTAAATAATTTGGTTAAACCGAGAGCGAGTACTGGTGGTCCATGAAAAAAAGTGCTGCCTGTCATGACAGAGCCAACAGTGAGTCCACGTGTGATTTTTTTTAATATGGGTTGTTTGTTTGCTTGAGATGACATATAAAAAATAATCCTAAGTAAAATCATCCATTATCGTTGTTGAATATAGTTGCAAATTCTGAAAATAAAACAAGCGTTCTGTTTGGTAAATTATCCTTCATGATTGATCAAACATGTAGGGATTGTGATGAATGCACATTCGAAATTGAAATTAATTATTACAAAATGTAACCACGCGCGATATTATTAACAAAAAATCAATGGTCTAAGTCTTCTTTTTCAGCGACTATTTCAGGCATAAACAAAACACACAAATGGAGGCATGTCATGCGTGCACTATTAATTTCATCAGCAGTAGCAGGGGCGTTGGTTCTTTCAGGTTGTCAATCTACTGGCACAGGAATGGAATATGACAAAGCGGCAATCGGTGCAGGTCTAGGTGCATTATTGGGTGCAGGTCTTGCTTATTCAAATGCAGACAAAGATAAAATGGGTCAAGCAGCAGCGATTGGTGCTGTAGTGGGCGGCGGTGCTGGTCTTTTATTAGACAAAAAAGAAAAACGTCTTCGTGAAGAACTTGCGGGTACTGGCGTTGATGTAGATCGTAACAAAGATGGTTCGATTAATCTTGTAATGCCAAGCGTTACTTTCGCAACAAACTCTTCTACCATTCAACCACGTTTCCAAACAGCATTGAATGATGTTGCGCGTGTATTACGTGAAGATGGTACAGCGAACAAACTTGCACTTGTTATTCATGGTCATACTGACAACACAGGTACTGATGCGATTAACAACCCATTATCTCAAAACCGTGCAAACTCTGTATTGAACTACTTATCTTCTCAAGGGATTGCAAGCTCACGTATGACTGCGCGTGGTTATGGTTCTTCTTCACCAATCGCGAGCAATGATACTGCTGCGGGCCGTGAACAAAACCGTCGTGTAGAAATTACAGTGTATGAAACAAAATAATTGAAGTTTTGTTTGCTTAGAAATCATTGAGTTTCAGGAAAGCCACCTTTAGGTGGCTTTTTTTATGAACAGAGAATCGTCATTTTAGGTTAGGCATCTGGGTATTTGATGTCTATAATCTAGCTCGGATCAAAAAGAGGAAAGACTATGTCACTGGCAAGTCAGTTAAATGACAAGCAACTTGAAGCCATGAAATATACTCAAGGACCCTTGTTAGTACTTGCAGGGGCTGGTTCGGGTAAGACTTCGGTGATTACGCGTAAAATAGCTTATTTGGTTAAGCATTGCGGTATTCCTGCATATCGTATTACTGCAATGACCTTTACCAATAAAGCAGCGCGTGAAATGAAAGAGCGCGTGACCAAGTTATTGTCACGTGAAGAAGCGAAAGGTCTGTCAGTTTCCACTTTCCATACCTTTGGTCTGAATTTATTACGTTTAGAACTTAAAAATACGCCATTAAAAGCTAATTTTTCTATTTTAGATGCTGATGACTGTAAGCGTATTCTCATGGACTTAATGCACCGCGATAATATGTCGGGTGCGGAAAGCAAAGAATTAATCGCCAAAGCCATGAAGATGATTTCAGATTGGAAAAACGATTTGATTCCTCCTGAACAGGCGCACACCACTTGTGAAACACCTGAAGACATTCAAATGGCGCATTTGTACCAACTTTATGAGCGTAATTTGCGTGCTTATAATGCGGTAGATTTTGATGATCTGATTGTCATGCCGACGCGTTTGTTACAAGAGAATCAAGAAGTACGAGATCGTTGGCAAAATCGTATTCGCTATTTGTTGGTCGATGAATATCAAGATACCAACACCGCACAATATATTTTAGTGAAACTTTTGGTCGGTGTAATGGGGCAGTTTACCGCTGTGGGTGATGATGACCAATCGATCTATGCATGGCGTGGAGCAAAGCCAGAAAATATGGCATTGCTAAATGAAGATTTTCGCAATTTAAAAGTCATTAAACTGGAACAGAACTATCGTTCAACCAGCCGTATTTTAAAAGCAGCGAATACGGTGATTGGGAATAACCCGCATATTTTTGATAAAAAACTTTGGTCAGACAAAGGTCATGGTGAAGTCATTCGCGTGATTACCTGCCGTAATGATGATGATGAAGCAGAACGCGTGGTCAAAGACCTGATTACCCATAAACTGATGAATGGCAAAAATTGGAAAGATTATGCCATTTTGTATCGGGGTAATTTCCAAGCACGTATTTTAGAGACGCAACTGCGTCAAATGCAGATTCCGTATAAGTTATCTGGTGGTCAGTCTTTCTTTGCGCGTGCAGAAATCAAAGACATCATGAGTTATCTGCGACTAATCATTAACCCAGAAGATGACAGTGCATTCTTACGTATTATTAATACACCAAAACGTGCGATTGGACCTGTAACTTTAGAAAAGCTCGGTTTATTTGCCCAAGAAAATCATTTGTCTTTATTGGCGGCCGCAGGCGATCAACGTTTGACTATGGCGATTCCGAAAAAGGCAACCACACAACTGGCTGAATTTGCTGAGTTCATTAGTAACTTTACTCGTGAATTGCTAGAAGATGATGAACCTGTACCGATTATTCGCCAAATGATGCACGAAGCGGGTTATATCGACTACATCAAAGAATCTGCTGCTACACCTGCACAGGAAAAAACCAAACTCGACAATATTGAAGTGCTATACACCAGTATTCAAAGTTTGATTAACCGTGCTGAAGATGTGGATGAACGCAACATTGAAAGTGTAATTCGCAAAATGGTGTTGCTGGATATGTTGGAGCAACAACAGGAAGAAGAAGACACTGATAAAGTCAATTTGTTGACTCTGCATGCATCTAAAGGTCTGGAATTTCCATTCGTATATTTAATTGGTTTGGAAGAAGAACTACTGCCACATAAAAACTCGATTGTTGCTGAAACGGTCGAGGAGGAGCGTCGTTTGATGTATGTGGGCATTACCCGAGCGCGTCAGGGGTTGACCATTACCTTGGCAGAGCAACGTAAGGCGGGTGGGCAAATGCGTCAAATGACCCCAAGCCGCTTTTTAGATGAATTGCCACAAGATGAATTGGAGTGGTTGGGGCGCAAGAAAAAGCTCGCGGGCAATGTTGACCCCAAGCAGCAAGCACAACACTACCTTGAAAATTTACGCGCTTTAATTAAGCGTTAATCTCGATATTTATTTTTGAAACAGCAGGAAACAATATGAAGGTTCAAGTTAAAGTTCTAGATGCACGTTTAGGACAAGAATGGCCTATGCCAACTTATGCGACGCAAGGTTCAGCAGGTCTGGATTTGCGCGCATGTGTGACTGAACCCACTGTGATTGAACCAGGTCAAACAGTTTTGGTTAAAACAGGTTTAGCTATTTATATCGAAGATACAGGCTTTGCAGGTTTAATTCTGCCGCGTTCAGGCTTAGGGCATAAACACGGTATCGTTTTAGGTAACCTTGTGGGCTTAATTGATTCCGACTACCAAGGCGAATTGATGGTTTCGGTATGGAACCGTGGTCAAGCTGCATTTACTTTAGAACCAGGTGAACGTTTGGCACAGTATGTACTTGTTCCTGTGGTGCAAGCTGAATTTGAACAAGTAGACGAATTTGTAGCGACTGAGCGCGGTGCAGGCGGTTTTGGACATACAGGTAAAAACTGATGTTAATATGAAAGGGCCTGTGGGCTCTTTCATTCTGAAATATAAAAGATTTCATTCAATACAACTTTAAACGCTGTCAACAACACTTAAATAGTATTAACAGTTCAATTCTATTCAGATATAAACTAGAAATATTTTAAAACATTTACGTTGTATGAATAAGACGGACTTTTAAAGTATTCGTTGGATTCAGAAGTTACAAATATATGAATATTCAACAACCTATATTTCCATGGCAGGTCTTTCGTGCCTATGATATTCGTGGAAAAATAACGTTATTAACACCTGAATTGGTCGAAGCAATTGCCTATGGTCTGGCGTGCCAGTATCAACAAGCCGCTCAAACTACTGTGGTGATTGGTTATGATGCTCGTTTGAGTAGCCCTGCTTACGCCCAAATTATACAAACAATATTCGAAAAACAAGGTTTTCATGTCGTGAACGTGGGTTGTTGTTCTAGCCCAATGTTGTATTACAGTGCGCGCCAATTTGCAGGCAATGGTATTATGGTTACCGCGAGCCATAATCCGAAAACTGACAATGGCATCAAGTGGATTATGCGAGGTGAACCGCCGTGTCCCGAGATGATCCAACAAGTGGGTTATGTCGCGAGCTTACAGTTTTCACCACAGCGTAGAGTAGCTTTAACCCATGTTCAGCATGATTTTGATGTGAACTACTGTTTGCAGTATCAGCAAGGCATTTTAGAAGATATTCAACTGAAACGACCTTTCCATATCGTGATTGATGGTTTACATGGTTCGGCAGGTCGCTGTGCCGTTTTAGTTTTACAAAAGTTAGGTTGTCAGGTGACGGCACTGCGTTGTGAATCGAATGGCGAATTTCCTGATCATGCCCCAGACCCATCGCAAGCCAGTCATTTAATTGCTTTGACTGAAACTGTTCGGCAGCAACAAGCAGATATGGGTATTGCGCTCGATGGAGATGGTGATCGACTGGTATTGGTCGATGAACACGGCAGCATCATTAGCGCAGATCGATTATTGTCTTTATTCGCTGAAATGTGCTTAGCCACTCATCCTCAGCATGAAGTGGTGTTTGATGTAAAATGCTCAACGATGGTACGCAATACGGTGTGTGAATTGGGTGGGCAAGCCAAAATGATTCGCACTGGCAGTAGTTTCTTAAAGACATATCTCATGCAATCACACGGAAAAGCTGTGTTTGGTGGGGAATATGCTGGACATTACGTGTTTAATGATGGGCGCGGTTTTGGTTATGATGATGGCTTATATGCCGCCTTACGCGTACTCGAATTTTTAAGTCAACGTCCAGATTTCACCCTTTCGCAAGCACTGGTCAAATACCCTGAACGTTGTGGTACTGAAGATACTTATATCAGTACTTATAGTGCTGATCCTAAGTCCTTATTGGCTGATATTGAAGTCCAGAGCCATCATATCGCTGCTCAATTAAGTAAAATTGATGGTGTACGGCTTGATTTTGAAGATGGTTTTGGCATTATTCGAGCATCCAATACTGGCGAATATTTTACTGTTCGTTTTGACGCCGATAATCCTGCTCGTTTAAACGATATTCGGCAATCTTTTGTTTCCATGTTAAGTGATCGATATCCTAAAATCGCACACGACATTTTAAATGCTCATTGAGGAGAGAGGCGAATGCCACATCAGCAGACTGGCATCGACAAAGCACAAATTTTGACAGAAGCTTTGCCGTATATTCAACGTTTTTCGGGTAAAACGCTGGTCGTAAAATATGGCGGCAATGCAATGACCGATCCTGAGCTGGAAAGCTCTTTTGCACGTGATATTGTTTTATTAAAAACCGTCGGTTTAAACCCAATTGTGGTGCATGGTGGCGGCCCCCAAGTTGATTCTTTCCTAAAACAATTGGGGCGTGAGTCTGACCGTATTGATGGTATGCGTGTGACTGACCCTGCAACCATGGAAGTGGTGGAAATGGTGCTGGGTGGCAGTGTGAATAAATCCATCGTTAATCTAATTAACCAACATGGCGGTCGTGCCATTGGTTTAACAGGTAAAGATGGCAATTTAATTCGTGCACGAAAATTGTTGATGCAGAAAAACCAAGAAGATGGTTCAGTCAAAGAAATTGATTTAGGTTTAGTGGGTGAAGTCATTGGTGTTAAAACTGATGTACTGGAAATGTTTACCCAAAGTGATTTTATTCCTGTAATTGCGCCGTTGGGTGTCGATGATCAAGGGAATACTTATAACATCAATGCAGATTTGGTTGCTGGCAAAGTGGCTGAAGCACTCGGTGCAGAAAAGCTGATTTTGCTGACCAATATTACGGGCGTATTGGATGAAAATAAAAACTTACTTACGGGCTTAACCACGCAGGAAGTCGACCGTCTGATTGAAACAGGCGTGATTTATGGTGGCATGATTCCAAAAGTGGGTTGCGCTTTAGATGCAGTTAAAGGTGGTGTGGTGAGCGCACATATTGTAGATGGTCGTGTTCCACATGCAACTTTATTGGAAATCTTTACCGATCATGGTGTGGGTACATTAATTACCAATCGTGCCAAACACTAATTCATTCAATTTATCTTATGTTTAAAGCCAGTCCTTAAGGGCTGGTTTTTTATTGTGGAGATTATTTAACAGTCGTCATTTTTTAGTCATTGTATTGTCATCTGCATTGCCTAGTGTATGAAAAAAGCCAGAAGAGCGCATAACAATGTTTGAAAAGTTGAATCTATATCGTCAAAACTTTACTTTGCCATTACAAAAAAAAGCGACAAAACAGACTCATCAATACCGCTTTGAATGGGTAGAAGATTTAAAGCAATTACACGAAGTCCAGAAATTCCGAGCAGCACAATTTTCTCAACAATTCGGGATTACATTCGATCAAGACATCGATCAGGATTTGTATGATTTTGGCTGTGAACATGCAGTACTGCGTGATAAATACAGCAATGAAATTGTTGCCTATACACGCTTAAAACTCTTGCAAGGACAAGATTTGGCACAGAGCTATAGTGCGCAAGAATTTAAAATTATTGATGAGCTGGGACATTTATCCAATATTGTAGAAATTGGACGAACGTGTGTGCATCATCGTTATCGTTCTGGTCGTGCCTTATCCATTTTATGGCTCAATCTTGTTCCTAAAGTTCTTTGGGAGATGCGGGCAAAATATTTGATTGGTTGTGTCAGTATCCGTTTACAAGGCAATCAGGCACGTGCGTATTATACGCATCAATATTTAAAACAACTCAGCCCAACGCAAACTTGTGCAATTCAACCGCAAGTGGCATATGAGCCGACACATCCTGAATACAGTTTTGCACAAGATGAAAAAATTCCTAAATTGTTTGATGTGTATTTAAAAATGAATGCCAAATTATCCCAGCAAGCATTTTATGATCGTGAATTTAATTGTCTGGATTATTTCGTTTTACTTGAGGCGAATAAAATGGCGAAGAGTTTTGTTATGAAAAAGAATATCCAGCGTTAAGCATTAAAATTAATGAACCTAGCACAGATTAAGATTTACAAGCCTTGCTGTCGTCATGCACAATAAACCCATAATCTATTAAAGTGTTTATAGTTGCTTATGTGCCAGTTGCTCGGAATGAATTGTGCGACCCCAACGGATATTACGTTCTCTTTCCGTGGTTTTTCACAGCGTGCGGGCATTACTTCAGATCATTGTGATGGCTTCGGTATTGCTTTTTTTGAAGACAAAGCTTGCCGTTTATTTGTGGATAATCAGTCTGCGGTTGAATCTCCAATTGCGGAACTGATACGGAATTATCCGATTAAATCACGCAATGTAATTGCACATATTCGTAAAGCGACACAAGGCAAAATTAACTTAGAAAACTCGCATCCTTTTATGCGTGAGTTATGGGGGCGTCAGTGGATTTTTGCTCATAATGGTGACTTGCTTGATTTTGATCCGCCATTAACGGGACATTTTACTCCGATTGGCAATACGGACAGTGAACGTGCTTTTTGTTTTTTATTGGATCAATTGGTCGCAAAATTTGGTTATGTCGAGCCATCTTTAACTCAAGTGTTTGAGCTACTCTTAGAAATTGCTCCAAAAATTGCAGAACACGGAACTTTTAACTTTTGCTTATCCAATGGTCAGGCGTTATTTAGCTACGCCATTACTAAATTACATTGGTTGGTACGTGAATATCCGTTTAAACCTGCACAGTTGATTGATCTTGATGTCGAAGTCGATTTTAGTCAAGTGACGACTCCAGAAGATCGCGTAGCTGTTATTACGACTGAACCATTAACACAAAATGAAGTTTGGCAGGCATTTCAACCAGGCGAAATGATTTTATTTCAATATGGACAACCGATTCAGCGTGCATTTACTCAGGTCGAGCGTTTAGTTCGAGAGAAAGCCAATCCGACTTTAAAACGCATCACTCGCGCTGATCAATATTGAGACCGGTGCGCGAATTGCGGAATGATGCTACTAAATTATTAAAATTAAGGTTTTCATAATTAAAGAAAAAATAAACTTTGCGGTTAAAAAATATCTTATTCTTTTGATCGGGTATAAACTAATTAATTTATATTTATCAATATATTAGACTTTGATTTTCGCTAAAAACTTGAATCCAGAGTGATTTACTTGTTTTTTATTTAAATTTAATACCGTTACTATCCTTTTCAAGTAACGAATGATGAATGTTAAATGGGGGCGTATCAAGATGAAATGGGTTCCAGAATATAATACTGGTATCGATGTGATTGATGATCAGCATAAACGAATCCTTGATTATATTAATGAAATTAATGATATTGCTCTTCACACCGACCGTGATCGCATTAAACAGATTCTCGATAATATTATTGATTACACCCAATCACATTTTACTTTTGAAGAATCTTTACAAGAAGAAGCGGGTTACAAATACCGTGTGCCGCATAAACGCGTGCATGACTTATTTATTAAAAAAATTGAGTCGTATCGTGATCGTTTTGAAATGGGACAGTCTATTGAGGCTGAATTACATGAAGTCTTAGCGAAATGGTTGATTAACCATATCCAACACGATGATGCCGATTATGTTGGTGCTGTCAAAGAAAACATGATGGGAATTATTAAAGAAAAAGAAAAGAAAAAGGGTAAAAATTGGTTTGCTCGGTTCTTCTCTTAAGTACAGTAATGTCTAAGATTCGGCAAGGACATGCTGTGCAAAAGAATTAAAAAGTTAAAAAAAGAAATAAAAGCATTAGCGCAGCAAGCCATCGAATACGGTGGTTTGCTTTTCTTTTTGATTTTCATGCATGACAAAGGCAAAATAGCGATAGATTTTTATTAGGAATGCATCATGCAGGACAATGCTATGTCACGATGGTTATCGCCGCTGATGGCTTTTTGTTTGTCATTCATCATTATTGCCACTGTGGCACCAATAGTGGGAATACAAACAGAGCGTCAACTCGATTTCTGGTTGCTTTGGTTTGGCACTATGTTGGTTTTGGCTTTGCCAATTTGCTATTTAGAAATTGCTTTGGCCAAGCGTTCGAAAACTACAGCATTAAATGCACTATCTAATTTAACCCGTGATGCGGATGCATCTCCAAGATGGCGTTTAGTCGGTTGGATGGCTGTGGTGTTTATTCCATTTCTAGCCGGTGCGATGTTATTTAATGTCAGTCAATACAGCGCACAATGGGTAGCTCAAGGCATTGCCCCACAATATCTTTTTGTGGGATCAGCTATTGCAGCTGTTATTTTATCTTTAGCTCCACGCATGATTTTGGCATTAATCACCACTGTAGGTGTCATTGCCGCGTTGGTTTTTGCACAAGTGAGTGGAACAGCTTTACCTACTTGGCACATGACTGCACTTGAGTTTAGCGAGTGGGGCAGTGCAACCGTGTTGGCATTGGTTGCGAGCGGTTTAGGTTTGGGGCTGTATTGGCAAACCAGCTTAGTTCAAGTGAATCAAGATGATGTTGCCAGCAAAACGGTATTGCCGATTTGGATTGCCCAGTTGGTGGCTGTGTTGGCATTTGCCTATTTTGCTGTAGCGGCACAATTACCTGTGATTGCGTTGTTGGTTGCAACTGTTGTAGGGGCGGCACTGCTGCTACAGCTTGCACGTGAGCAATTGGTACAACGTCAAGTGATGGTGGCAGTGCAATGGGCAATTCTCGTCGCTGCTGTGTTCGTGTGGGCTATTCCAGAAATTACACCCGTATTCCATATTGTTTTGGTGCTTTGGGGTCTAGTCATTTGCTTAATCTATGCGATTTTTGCGGGCTGGATTATGAAAATCAGCCATTTGCGTAAAGCGATGAATTTTAGTAATGAGCTGTTTTATAATCTTTGGCGTATTGCGGTGCGTATTGTGCTGCCACTGGCGATCATTCTTGCAATTGTGTCGGTATTAGGACAATTGATCTGATGACGGAGCAAGCCAAAGTTTGGGTGGCCTATGCGACCTCGGAACAACAGTTTCATCTGGAAGTTCCCTTTCAATCAGGTATGACTGCATTAGATGCAATTGAGCAAAGTGGAATTCGAGAGCAGGTTGAATTACCCGAAATGTTGCAGTTGGGGATCTTTGGCATACGTCTTGAAAACTCTGCACAATTGCTGCAAGCGGGTGATCGGGTTGAAATTTATCGGGCGTTGACCATTAATCCAAAGGACATTCGACGTAACCGTGCAGCCAATAACCCTGTAGGACGATATGCCAAAGGCAATCGCTTTAAACAATTGAAATGATATGAAAAACCCCTCAATGAGGGGTTTCTTTTTATTTTAAAGCGTCTATAGTGGAGGCGCAGTTAAAATCGCTTCTTTCGATCCAGGTAAACCAGGTTGTGATTCTGGAATCGTTTCTAGACCTTCAATCTTGTTCACAATACCGTTTTGATCGAAGTAAATTTTCAAATGCTGACCATGCGCTGCGGGGATCTTGGCTTTTTTAGCATAAGTTCCTGGGATATAATTGTAGACGTAGTCCCATCGTAATGGATTTAATGGATCTGTAATGGTTGGGCTACCGAGTAAAAAACGCACCTGTTGGTAACTCATGCCAACTTGAATTTTTGAAGCTTGGGCTTGTGTTAATGGTGTTCCTTGAGGAATATCTACTTTATAAACGCCCAAGGTCGAACAGCCCGCGAGCAGTGAAGTGACGAATAACGTCAACATGATTTTTTGCATTTTGCTACACTATCCCAAATTAATTTTGATGCATTTGATCCACGGATAGATCATACTGCATCTTAACTTTGTTGCATATTCCAACTTTAAATTTGTTGAGAGAGACCTTTTTACATGCCTATTTCAAACCAAGACTTACGCAAAGCTGGACTTAAAGTTACACTTCCACGAATTAAAATATTAGAATTATTAGAAAATTCAAAGCAACATCATTTAAGCGCGGAAGATATCTATAAGACTTTACTCGAACAGGGTGAAGATGTCGGTTTAGCAACTGTTTACCGCGTGTTAACGCAATTCGAAGCTGCTGGTATTATTCAGCGTCATCATTTTGAAAATAATCATTCTGTTTTTGAAATTATGCAAGACGATCATCATGATCACTTGGTTTGCCAAAACTGCAATAAAGTTGTTGAATTTACTAACGAAGTTATTGAACATGAACAACATACAGTGGCAGAAAAACATGGGTTTACCTTAACAGGACATTCATTAAATCTGTATGGCTACTGTGATGAGCAAGAATGTCAGGATGCATTACGTAAAAAGTAATGTAACTTAAGCACTTGCTGAACTTAAAAAAGGCTTCTAAAACGAAGCCTTTTTTATTGTCTGATGGATTAAGAATAATGGTTAAATTGACTGAATATTACGTATAAACACTTAAGACACAATCTGGATACGACTCGAGCCAGAACCCATGGGTTGTACTTGAATTTGAACTGGAATGCGCTCATGCATTTCTTGAATATGCGAGATCAACACGACTTTGCGTCCTTGATTTTGTAATTGATCAAAAGCATTCATGACCATATGCAAAGATGAAGCATCTAAAGTGCCAAAACCTTCATCAATAAATAGCGACTCAATTTTCATTGAGCCTGCTGCCATATTGGCAATAGCTAACGATAAAGCCAATGCGGTCAGGAAAGATTCTCCTCCTGACAGAGAAGAAACCGAACGGGTTTCACCATCCATATCATGATCAATAATGGCGAGACTGAGCGAGTTATCCAAGCGCTTTAAGGTATAACGTTGTGATAGAAGGGCTAATTGTTGGTTGGCGTATTCAATTAAAATATCAAGATGATATTGTTGTGCCAAGTCGCGGAACTTTTTCCCTGTGGCATCACCCATGAGACCTGAAATTTTAGCCCAACGATGTTCCTGTTGCTGGATTTGTTGTATTTGGGTGGCAAATTGCTGTTGCTTGGCTAAATTTTGCTGATGCAATTCCAGTGTTAATTTGAGTTGATCACGTTGCTCCAACAGTTGTTGTAATTGCACAGCATTTTGTTCAAGTAATTGGAGCAATTGATCGTGGTCAATTTCAGGTTGCTGCTGCTGATGTTGCTGTAACTGCGCTTGCAGCGTTTGCAAAGCATAGGCAGCTTCATTCAATAGACGGTCTGCCTGTTGTAAAGATAAACGCAGTTGTTGTTCCTGAGTTGAGGAAATCGCAAGTAGCGTTTTTAATAATGGCTCAGTAAATTCACTGTGCTGCGTTAACCATGTTGAAATTTCTGTTTGAGTTTGCTCGAGTGCATGTTGTTGTTGTTGTTGTTGTGCTTTTAATTGTTCCAAGGCATTTTTATGTTGTTCAAAATTTTGACGTGCCTGTTCAAAACTAAGTTTGAGCTGTTGGTATTGTTGTTGTAAGTGGTGACGTTGTTGATCATGCTGTTGAAGCCATTCATTCGCCTTGAGCTCGGTTGAGCCAATCATGCTAACAATAAGTTGCTGAGCTGCTTCAGCATTGTGTTTGCCTTTGGCTTCAACCGCTTTGAGTTGTTGCTCGAACTCGATGAGCTGTACATTCAAATGATTAAGATTCGCTTTGAGAATGTTCAGTTGTTGTTCAGCGTGTTCTTTCTGTTTATTTAAACTATCACGTTGTGCAATTTGCTGTACGCGTTGCTGTAAACATTGCATTGTGTGTTGTGCAGTCAGTAGCGGTTGTTCTACCCATGCAGCTTGTTCGTGCGGTGCTAGACAATCAATAATCTGCTGGATTTGTTGTTGCCACTGCTGCACCGATGCGAGTTGATGTGTATGGTGTTGAATGCGTTGTGTAAGTTGCAACTGCTCTTTATAGGCTTGATTGAGCTGTTGTAAATGAAATTCAGTTTGTTGTTTGAGTTGGGTATTTTCGGCAACGGTTTGTTGTAGTGTAGTCAAGATTTCCTGTTGAGGATGAGTTAAATCTAGAACTAGCTCGGATAGTGTGAGATGTTGTTGTAATTCATTTTTTTGTCGTTCTGATTTTTCATTCAGTTGTTGTAGTGAATGCTGTAGTTGGACTTGCTCAGCACTAATTTGAGTCAGTTGTTGTTGAGTAGTCTGCCAAAGCTGTAGACATTGTTGTTCCTGTTGAATCGCTTGTTGTTCCTGTTGTTGTTGCAGTTCATACAATGCTTTGGAAACTTGATTTTCATCATCACGATAAGGGTGTTCGGTACTGCCACAGACGAGGCAGGCTTCACCTTGTTGTAATGCTGCACGCAAATGTTCAACATTTTCAGCATGTAATAAGCGTTGTTGTTGCAAGAAACTTTGTAATTTTTCTCGTTCCTCTTTTGCCGCCTGAAACTCGGTTTCTGCTTGTTTAGTGTTTTGCTCGTGTTGTTGCTGCTGTTGTTGAATGTTGCTTAGTTTGCTCTTTAGACTCAGGATTTCATCAGTTAAAGTAAAGAAATACGCCAATTTTTGCTGAGCTGAATCCAGTTGATTAAGTCGAGTAAGTTGTTGCTCTTTGTTCTTCTGTTGTTGTTCTCGTTGCGTTTCAATTTGAGCCGTCGTCCCAAATTCTGCGACTAATTTTTTTAGTAGAATTTTGTCTTGATCAAGTTGTTGCTGTGCTTGCGGGATATTCCCTAAGCTTGATTCAACTTTTTGGTAGTAATCAATAAATTGATTGATTTGCTGAAGATGAGCCTGTAAACCTTGATCTAAAATGGCAAATTGATCGCTATTTTGTAATTGAGTAGCACAGAATTGCTGCTGAGTGATCAATTGCTGTAGTTGTTGTTCAAACTGTTGTTGCTGTTCGAGTAGGGGGTGCTGCTGCATACTTAGTTGTTGCAGACGAGTTTTCGTCTTTTTGTATTCATCCGCAATATAGTCGCGTTCTTGTACATATTTACGGACATCGCTCAGTTCTTGCTGATGTTGCAACTCGAAATCTTGTAACTGATGTAAGGTGGTTTCAGCATGTTGAAAATGATTTTGTTCTTGCTCAAACTGGCGGCTTAAACTGATAAAATCATGTTGTTGTTGCTGAATTTGCGGTTCAAGCTGTTGTAGTGTGTTTAGAATTTGTTGTTGTTGAAATACGATGGGACGTATGGCAGAAAAAGTTTCGAGTTGATTCAGTTGTTGGCGATCTTGCGCTAAGTTAGCATGGGCTTGTTGCTGGATTTCATGCTGTTGCTGTTTCAGAAGAATATCTTGTTCTAATTTATAGCGTTGTGCAAACCATTGCTGTTGTTGAAGGTATTGTGATTTTTCCTGTTCGAGTCTTTGATAATGCTGTTGAGTAGTTTCATATTCATTGCGTAGCGCTGTAATTTCTTCTTCTGAGCGAATTTCAATATGCCCTAAGATATTTTCCAGTTCCTTGCGTTGTGTTGCAATTGATTTGGTTTTTTCATAAGCCAGTTGTCCAATTTTACCGAAAATACTGGAATTGGTCAGATATTCTAATAATTCGCCACGTTCATTGTCACGGGCTTTTAAAAAAGCAGTCACTTCTGACTGTGCTAATAATACTGCACGGGTAAACTGTTCAAAACTGAGTTGGGTAAGCTGTTGAATATGAGTTTCGACGGCTTTACTTTTATCAGCAATCACGACATCGTCAGTTAAACATTTTAAGTAACGTTGTACATTTTGAAGTTTGCCTGAGGCACTTTCACGCGCACGTTTGACTTCCCAACGTGCCAAATAACATTTTTGATCTTGGGCAATAAAACATAATTCGGCAAAACCATGCCCTGTACCGCGACGTAAAACCGTGAGTGGCGAATTGGTGAGTAATTCTGAGCCATCGCTATCCAGCAATTTACCATCACTGTCTTTTAAACGTGGCATTTTATTGAACAGTGCCAAACACATCGCATCTAAAATGGTCGATTTCCCTGCACCTGTTTTTCCTACAATCGCGATGAGGCCTGCGTTGGCAAGGGGTTCAGCAGCAAAATCAATTAAATGTTCACCTGCAAGAGATGCCAGATTTTTAATTCGAATGGATAAAATTTTCATGGCAACCCTTTAACTATTTTGTTCATCTTCTAAAATTTTTTCTGCTTCATGTACCAAACTCATAAAGTCATTCAGAACTTCATCATCGGCGGAATAGCCCTGCTTCTGCCATACATTTTGGAAAAGTTGTGCTGGGGTTGGTGGTTCAAGCTGTATCGCTTGTGTATGTGATCCATCTTGCTCTGAAGATAAATATTGGCGTGAAATTCTGACTAAACGATAGCGATTTTCAGGTAATGCCTGTTCAAATTGCTGGCGTAAATTAGGAGGAGGCGGTGTCAGGCTATGATATTCAATATCGACATATTCACGTTGATCAATATTCTCAATTTCACCTGTCGCTAAAGTGCTAAGTTGTTGCAATACATCATGCATTTCGCCACGAATGCGGTGTAGGGCGATACTGCGTGGAATAGGCAACACTTCAAGTTGTACGCGTTCTGGAGAAGCGAGTTGTGGATCTATGGTAATTTCTAAGAGTTGGTGTTTGTAATTCACTTCACTGAAGGACAGTGGAATGGGAGAACCACTATAACGAATATGGTCTTGTCCAACCTTTTGCGGTTTATGCAAATGACCTAATGCCACATAATCAATGACCTCATCAAACAGCGCCGTTGAAAGTGCTTCTTCATTGCCAATAATAATCGGGCGTTCTGAGTCTGAGGTTTCTGCACCTTGCATATGAGCATGCGACATCAGGATTAGGGCCTGATCTTTCGTTTTACGCTGTTTAGCTGCCGCAATGAGCTGTTGATGTAAATGGGCGATAGCCGCTTTACTATCGTTGGTTTGTTCGTTGATTCCTGTAATTTCAGCAGGACGTAAAAATGGTAGGCTTAGGCACCAAGCCACAATGTGCTGCTGTTCATTATAAATAGGAATAAGTAAGCGATTTAAATCGAGCTGTCCTTCGGTATTTTTATGAATGACTCCGACGGCTTTGGCATTGTATTTAGACAGCAATGGCTCGACCTGTTCAATGCGATAACCTGAGTCATGGTTCCCTGCAATCATGAGCGTTTGCATGTGCGGAGCCACCGCATGTGCATCCGCCAAGAATTGATAAAGTTGCTTTTGCGCACTGGATGCGGGGTTAATCACATCGAAAATATCCCCTGCAATGAGTAGGGCATGTGGCTGTTTTAATTTAATTTGATCAATCAGCCACGTTAAAAACTGTTCATGTTCATACTGACGAGAGTGGTTATAAAAAAATTGTCCCAAGTGCCAGTCAGAAGTATGAAAAAAGCGAACAGTCATATGATCTCAAAGCGTGAAAATGCCGTGTATAACTTAGCATATTTTACATGCCCAGATATGCTGTAGGTGATGACAATTTTAGTCGCGAAAATTATTCCTTACGCTGCATTTGGGTCGAGTTGTACCAAGCCAAAAGTGTTGTGATCTGGATCGATGAAATAGCCTTGCCAACATTTATTTGGAATAGCGAATTTGGGCATGGCTTCTTGTCCTCCCTGCGCTAAAATTTTTGCCGCAGTTGTATCAAAATCTTCCACTTGAATGGAACAGGTAAAGGCATTGGTGCCGCAATGTGTCGGAGGAATTTCCGCAGGGCGCTTTAATAAACCGCCATGTATATTCGCTGTATCAATTTGATAATATTCGATGGGAAGACCTTCAACCTTGGTAAATGTCCAACCAAAGACCGCTTGGTAAAATTGAAGATCACGAGCAGGGTTTGATGATTGAATTTCAAAGTAGACCAATGGCTGCATGATCTGAGTTCCTATTTTTATTGTTCTAAAAAATAAAGACCGACGATTCGAGTGATGATGAAATCGTCGGTCAAAAAACGGTGGATACACCAAACTTTTAAGCTGCTGTTTTAAAAGTTTGGCATTCACGCCAAGCTTATTGCTTTAGGTAGAAGGTCGCCGAAAATATTGTGGATGCCAGTACAAATTGACGGTTTCGAACCTTGTACTCTTAATAACGTGAACAAGTTTGAATTGGTTGACAAGAAAATGAAAAAAGATTGAAATTTTTTTTATAATGGCTTTTTGCCCCTGTTGAGCTGTATTCATGATACCACTGCACCGTTATTTTATTTGGTTTTTTGTACTGTGTTTTCTGTTCACATGTATTTGCGGTGTTTTGGCAGCATTGATGCCAAGAGGGATGGGAGGGGTACTGACAGCGGTACCTTATCTGGTGGCAATGATTTGGGTATTATTCAAATTTTTGAAAGAGCAAAAGCGTGCCCCAACGCAGACAGAACGAAAGCGTTTTACTTTGGGGTTTAGCCTGATTTTCTGGGGCTATAATTTACTGGGCTTACTCGGTGGGATTTATTTCTTCTCACGCAGTAATCCAACCATTTGGCAAGATCTTTTGTTGTATTTGCAACAACCGCAATTTATGGCGGTGGTGTTGATTATGTTTTTGTTAATTGCCATTCCACTATATTTGCTCACTTATTGGTTTTATGGTGCCCAAGCACAACGTATGGCAAACAAAATGTTGGGTTAATGCATATAAACTTGTATTTATTGTCTATCTCATTTATAGATAAAACATCTAGCCAAGAGATTGTTTTATGTACAAGCCTGTGGTGTTGATTACGGGAGCTTCAGGGTTTATTGGTTCCCATTTGTTGCCTTATTTACTGGAGCGAGATTATCAGGTGATTGGTGTCTCTCGGAAACCACAACCCCGAACCCATCCTGATTTAAGCTGGATTCAGCATTTTGATGAACTACAACTGCACTCTATTGATTATGTGATTAATCTGGCGGGTGAAAGTATTGCGCAGGGTCGATGGACTGCGCAGCGCAAACAAAAACTGATTCAAAGTCGGGTCAAAACAACTCAAGCCCTCTATCAATTTTTACAACGCAGACAAATTTTCCCGAAATGTATTTTGTCGGGTTCTGCGGTGGGATACTACGGTATTGATGCTTCGGAGCAATGGCAGCAAGTTTGTACAGAAGAATCACCTGCTCAAGACATTTTTATGTCGCAACTTTGCCAACAGTGGGAACAGGCAGCTCGTGCAGATACGACGCAGCACACTAAAATTATGCGGCTTGGTGTGGTTTTTGGGCGTGGTGGCGGCATATTGCCGCAGATGTTGTTTCCAATTAAATGGAATTTGGTCGGACGTATAGGGCATGGGCGGCAGCCTGTGGTCTGGGTACACATTCAGGATGTACTACGTGCGATGGAGTTTATTCTGACCCATGAGACTGAACAGAAAGTCTTTAATGTGGTTGCACCAGAAAAAGTCACACAGAGTCAATTTGTGAATATTGCAGCACTTAGTTTAAAACGACATCCGTTGTTAAGTATGCCAGCTTGGGTTTTTAAAAGCCTATTGGGGGAGCAATCACAATTAATTTTAAATGGTCAATTCGTGCAATCTAAAGCCCTTCAGCAAGTAGGGTTTGAGTTCAAGTTTCCGACTCTAAAAGAAGCATTAAATGATTTGCTTTGATGTGGAGCAGTGTTTTAACTGGTCATTACTTCTAGTTTCAGCAATTGTTCTGGACTGTAAATAGTCGAATCTACAGATGTAGGTTGCTTCAAGATAAGCTGACGTAGCAGTTGTGCTGATGCAGGTCCCATACATAAACCGTTTCTAAAATGTCCCAGATTGATCCAGACATTATGCAGATGAGGTAGTTGGCCAATATAAGGAATACCTTCGGGTGAACTAGGACGTAAGCCAGCCCAATTTTGCACTACAGGGAATTGGGCTAACTCAGGCACCATTTCATAAGCAGCTTCTAAAATATTCTGTTGAATCTGATCCGAAGTTTCAGCATTAAACCCACACTCTTGCATGCTTGAACCACAGATAATATGCCCATCCATACGCGGAATGAGATACATCACACGATTCATACACATGGTTGGTAACCAGTGGGCAGGGGTTTTAATGAGTGCCATTTGCCCTTGTACTGGGCGAACGGGTAGTTCCAACCCCAGTTGCGCTGACCATAAACCAGACCAAGCACCTGTTGTTACTACAAATTGATCGGCATAAACTTTCTGTCCTGTTTCAGTTTCTACATATTCAATTTTGTCCTGCTGAATATGAAATTTCTGAATAGGCATTTGATCGAAAAATTGAACCTTCGGATGCTGTTCTAAATAATTTCGCAGGGATTGTAATAGTCGAGGATTACGGACATTGGCAATTTCTGGAAAGTAAATCGCATGTTGAAACTGTTCGGAAAGATGCGGATTGACCTGATCTAGTTGTTCCCGCTGCAAGTATTCGCAGTGCTGCATGGGGTCTTGGAATTGAGTTTTATAATTTAAACCGACTTCAAAATCGGTTTCGTCCAAAATTAACATCCCTGTTTCATGAATTTCAAAATCTATGCCTGTTACGGGCTGTAATTTTTCATTCCATGTTTGGTATAGCGCTTTACCATGTTGCGCCAAGAGATTGACTGCACGTGGATAGCGCCAAGGGTACATTGGAGAAAGAATACCGCCACCCGCCCATGAGGCTTGCCCTGCATAGGTTTGGTTATAAATATTGACCTGACAACCTTGTTCGGCCAATTCTAAAGCTGATAGTAGACCACTAATGCCAGCACCAATAATGACGATATTCATAAAAATTTGAGATCAATTAGTTCATGGCTTTAAGTTTAAGCGCTGCTTCTTCCGCGAAGTAGGTCCAAATCCCATCTGCACCCGCCCGACGACAGCTCATCAAGGATTCAATAATGACTTGATCAGATAACCAGCCATTTTGAATGGCACCCGCTAACATCGCGTATTCTCCACTGACTTGATAAACAAAAGTTGGAACACCAAAAGTATCTTTGACTTCACGCACGATGTCTAAGTACGGCATTCCTGGTTTAACAATCACCATGTCTGCACCTTCCTGAATATCCAGTGCAATTTCATGTAAGGCTTCAGCACGGTTACCAACATCCATTTGGTAATTGTATTTATTGCCACCTTTTAGGTTACTTGCAGACCCAACCGCATCACGGAATGGACCATAGAAGCTCGATGCATATTTCGCCGAATACGCCATAATATTGGTATAGATATGTCCATTGGTCTCTAAGGCATGGCGAATTGCGCCAATCCGACCATCCATCATGTCACTCGGTGCAACCACATCTGCACCTGCTTCTGCATGACTCAAGGCTTGTTTAATCAGGCATTCAACGGTTTCATCATTCAGAACATAACCTGTGTCATCAATAATGCCATCTTGACCGTGGGTGGTATAAGGATCCAGCGCACCATCGGTAATGAGCACCATTTCTGGCAGTTCTTTTTTAAGTAAGCGAACGGTATTTTGCACTAAACCATCGTCGCGCCATGCTGCTTCAGCAGTTAAACTTTTATCTTCTTGTGGTGTAACAGGGAACAGTGCCAATTTAGACACACCAAGTTCTAATAACGTTTCCGCTTTTTTTAATAATAGATCAGCAGAAAGGCGCTGAATCTTCGGCATACTTGGAATATCTTGGGTTTGGTTTTGACCTGGCAGTACAAATACAGGATAAATCAAGTGATCAGTCGTGAGTTGAGTTTCCCGAACCATGGCACGTAATTGGTCATTCTTTCGAATACGACGCATACGGGTGGCAGGAAATGCTGGACGATTGAACGTATAAGTCATAACAATCTCACTGATCAGTATTAAACTAGGCAGTATTGTAGACCCATCACACAGCTTTAGGGGCAAAATGCGGTCGTTTTTTCAAAATTTTAGGTGTTTGAGTAATTTATGAGCGATATGGAAAAGAAATGGACGGGAGGAATCCACTTGGGTTCGAAAGTCGATATTGATGTGGTATTGCAACAATTATGTCATGCCTTTAATAGTTCGCCATTTTTCTCCCATAATGGCATGACGATGCGTGTGGTTGATCAGCAGATTGAAGGCTATATTGAAATGCAGCCCTACATGATTGGAAATGTTGCTTTTCAAATTCTACATGGTGGCGTTGCCGCAACAATTCTAGACAGTGTAGGTGGAATCGTGGCAATGGGCGAGCTGTATAAACGCACTGAGCCTGAGCAATTGCCTGACACTATTAAGAAAGTGACGCGACTGGCAACGGTGGACATGCGAGTCGATTATTTAGCTCCTGGACGTGGCAAATTCTTTGTTGCCCGTGCAGAAACCTTACGCTTAGGACGTAAAGGTTGCACCATGCGTATGACTTTGGTAAATGATGAAGATAAACCAATTGCGACTGCTATTGCATCTTATGCTTTCTAAAGTAGTTGAAAAGTAAATTATTTTATTTGAAATTTTCTCTCAAAATAAGTTTTAAGCTGCCAAGATAAGGGCAGCTTGAATCAATTAATAAACCGATCAGTCTAAAAAATCATTTCTCAAATGATGAGTTTTTTATTTAAAATTCCTAGCCAAATTTATATTAAAGAAATGACTTTCTCATCGACACGAATCTTCAGTTTTTAAAAATAAGTAAAAAACTGTTTGAGTTGTGGATTTTGTGGTGACCAAGTCTGTCTGGCTGAAGGAAGAAATGATGACAGAAGCTTCAACTACTCCACCACAATCGAATGCCGCAAATATGCAAGCTAAACGTAAAAAGTCCTTTGCGATATTTGGAGCAATACTGGCGATTATTGCCGTGGTTTATGCAGTTTGGGCATTATTTTTAAACCATTTTGTCAGTACAGACAATGCCTATGTTGGTGCAGAAACGGCTTCAATTACCTCAATGGTGAATGGTCAAGTACAACAAGTTTTGGTTAAAGATACGCAAACTGTTAAACAAGGTGATGTGCTGGTTCAAATTGATAATCGCGATGCCAAAATTGCAGTTGCCGCAGCACAGGCAGAACTCACCAAAGCCAAGCGTCAATACAAGCAAACGCGTGCCAATAGTAGTGCATTGAATTCACAAGTCTTTGTGAGTGATGATGGTATTCACAGCGCTGAGGCGCAGGTGCAAAAGGCACAAGTGGATTTAGGCAAGGCGGAAAAAGAATTATTGCGTCGTCAACAACTCAGTGCTTCAGGTGCTATTTCAAAAGAAGAATTAAGTACAGCACAAATTGCAGTGGAAAATGCCAAAGCAGGTTTAGCAGTTTCACAAGCGACATTGGCCCAAGCAAAATCAAATCAAAAAGCGGCACAAAGTACTTTGGCGGCTAATGATGCTTTGATTCAGGACAGTAATGAGAACTCAACTCCTGATGTGTTGATTGCTGAAACTAAATTAAAACAAGCGCTTCTGGATTTAGAGCGTACCCAGATTAAAGCACCGCTTGATGGGGTAGTGACACGCCGAAATATTCAAGTAGGTCAACGTGTTGCCCCTGGCACTGTGATGATGATGGTCGTACCAGTGTCACAACTCTATGTTGATGCAAACTTCAAAGAAAGCCAGTTAGAAAAAGTTCGTGCAGGGCAAAAAGTCAGTTTAGTTTCCGACCTGTATGGGGATGCTGTTGAGTTTCACGGTACGGTTCAGGGATTCTCTGGAGGAACGGGTGCTGCTTTTGCCCTCATTCCTGCGCAAAATGCGACGGGTAACTGGATTAAAGTGGTACAGCGATTACCTGTTCGAATTACCCTTGATCCTCAAGAGTTGGCGAAACATCCACTACGTGTTGGACTTTCAATGGAAGCCAAAATCGATTTACGTTCGAAGTAATTGCTCATGAACCAGTATCGTCCTTTTGGTGATTTACAAGGTAGCCGCTTAATGCTCGCTGCCTTTGTACTGGCATTGGCGAACTTTATGGTGGTGCTCGACATGACCATCGCCAATGTCTCAGTTCCGCATATTACTGGGAGTTTGGCCGTTTCAAGCTCGCAGGGTACTTGGGTAATTACCTCTTATGCAGTTGCAGAAGCAATCTGTGTGCCTTTGACTGGCTGGTTGGCTGGGCGTTTCGGAACAGTACGATTATTTGTGATTAGCCTAATTGGCTTCACCACTTTTTCGGTATTGTGCGGACTTTCTACCAGTTTAGAAATGCTGGTGTTTTGCCGTATTGGTCAGGGTCTATTTGGTGGTCCAATTATGCCACTCAGTCAGACCTTGCTGATGCGTATTTTCCCACCTGAAAAACAATCTCAGGCGATGGGCATGTGGGCCATGACCACGGTTGTTGGTCCAATTTTAGGTCCAATTCTGGGTGGTTCGATTAGTGATAATTGGTCATGGCACTGGATTTTCTTTATCAATATTCCAGTAGGGATTATTTGTGCCTTAGCGGCAATACGTTTATTAAAACCTGCAGAAACAGATAAATTCCGCTTACCAATTGACGCCATAGGTTTAGGTTTATTGGTGCTCTGGATTGGAGCTTTACAGCTCATGCTCGATTTGGGGCATGAAAATGACTGGTTTAACAGTACCTTTATTTGCTTCCTTGCGGTCATCACGGTCATTGGTTTAATTGCATTTATCATTTGGGAGCTGACCGAAGAGCACCCCATTGTGAATATTGCAATTTTCCGTTATCGCGGCTTTAGCATCTCGGTGTTATCTCTGGCTTTTGCATTTGGTGGCTTTTTTGCCAGTATTGTTTTAATTCCGCAGTGGGTGCAGGTTAACTTGGGCTACACTGCGACATGGGCGGGTTATCTGACTGCTACCATGGGCTTTGGTAGTTTGACCATGTCACCAATTGTGGCAAAACTGGCAAACAAGCACGACCCTCGTGCTTTGGCCAGTTTTGGCCTGCTACTGATGGGGATTGTAACCTTGATGCGTGCCTTTTGGGTGACCGATGCTGACTTTATGACTTTGGCAATGCCACAGATCTTGCAGGGTTTTGCTGTACCATTCTTTTTCATCCCTTTGTCAAATATTGCGCTTGGTTCCGTGATGACCTCTGAAATGGCTTCAGCAGCAGGCTTGATGAATTTCTTAAGAACTATGGCAGGGGCAATAGGTGCTTCCATTGCCGTGACCATTTGGGATGATCATGCCAAAGTGGCGCGGACTGAAATGGTATCGAGTTTGCACACCAGTGAAGTCCAAAATACTTTAGTGCAAAATGGTATGACTAATGAAACGGCTTTGGGCGTGATTTCCAACTTGGTCGATAAAGAAGCCATGACCATGTCGGTCGATCATGTTTTCTTTATCTTAACCTTGGTGTTTATTGTGGCAAGTTTATTGATTTGGCTTGCACCCAAACCGAAAACTAAAGTCACAGGACCAAGCCATTAAGGATTCGCTTGAGCACCGCAATAGAATATTCGCGGTGCTCATATCTCTAAATTTCAGATTTAGCGCGTTTTAAAGCCGTACGCCATTGGTGTAGATGTTGCTGACGTTGATCTTCCGACATTTTAGGCTCGAACATTCGATCTAATTGCCAAGATGCAGCAACCTCAGAAACATTAGAAAAAATCCCCATCTTCAATCCTGCCATTGCAGCCGCACCCCATGCCGTAGATTCCAGCATTTTGGGGCGCAGTACTGGTACATTCAGCATGTCGGCTTGGAATTGCATCAACATGTCATTTTGACTGGCACCACCATCAACCCTTAACTCTTTGAGTGGTTGGCTAATATCAGCTTGCATTGCACTCAGAACATCTGAAACCTGAAAGGCAATCGACTCTAATGCAGCTCGGGCAATATGTGCCTTTGAGGTTCCTCGTGACATGCCACAGAGTAATGCACGCGCATTACTGTCCCAATGCGGTGCACCTAAGCCTGTGAATGCAGGAACCAAAACCACGCCGTCAGAATCTTGTACTTGGCAGGCAAGTTTTTCAACTTCTGAACTGTGCTGAATAATCCCGAGCCCATCTCTGAGCCATTGCACAATTGCGCCTGCCATAAATACACTACCTTCCAGTGCAAAGGTATTTTGTTGGTGACATTGCCAAGCCAGTGTGGTGAGCAATTGATTTTGGCTATATTGAATTTGGTTACCCGTATTAAACAGCATGAAGCAGCCTGTACCATAGGTATTCTTTGCAGTGCCTGCCTCAAAACAAGATTGTCCGAATAGAGCAGATTGTTGATCGCCCAGAATTCCTGCAATTGGAATTTCTGCACCCAATAATCCTGAGGCGGTATTGGCAATGTACTGATCTGAAGAAATGATGGTTGGAAGCACAGAAACAGGGATGTTGAATAATTCTAATAATTCTTCATCCCATTGTTGGCTTGCTAAATTCATGAGCATGGTGCGAGAGGCATTACTGGCTTCAATGACATGTTCAGCGCCACGTGTCAGATTCCAAACTAGCCAACTATCAATGGTGCCAAAAGCAACATGTCCTTGATTTGCCAGCGTTCTTAAACCTTGGACATTTTCAAGTAACCAAACCAGTTTGCCTGCACTAAAATACGGATCAATCCTTAAGCCTGTTTTTTTGTGAATAGTGGCTAATAAGTTGCGTTTAGTAAGTTGCTCACACCATTCAGTTGCACGGCGGTCTTGCCAAACAATGGCAGGTGCAAGTGGAATACCACTGCGTTTGTCCCACACTACCGTTGTTTCACGTTGGTTGGTTACCCCAATGGCTTTAATATCTTTTGCTAAGAGATGTGCAGAGGCAATGGCTTGTTGCACGACGGCAATTTGGGTACTCCAGATTTCTTGGGCATCTTGTTCGACCCAACCTGAATGAGGGGTACGAATTTGGGTTTCACGTTGAGCTGTTGCGTAGATTTTTCCTTGTTCATTAAAAATAATGGCCCTACTCGAGGTTGTTCCTTGATCAAGTGCAAGTAAATAGCTCATGTTTTTATTTTTTAACTCTTGAAATATGAAAGATTACCGCAATAATGTAATAGAACGCAGTCACTCCTGTAAATACTGTGAAATTACCTCGTAATTTTCGATATTTATGTTATGATTGTGGTGTACTTTGGGGGTGTTTCTGGCTTCGACGCTGGTGATGAAACTCATAGATGCATGCCGAGAGCGCATTTTCTCTCGTAAATAAAATTTGCATTTTAATAGTCGCAAACGACGAATCATACGCTCTAGCTGCCTAAGGGCAGCTTGTCCGCCTCTCCGAATACTTGTGGTTAGAGAGTCCGACTGAAGCGCACGCACACAAGTCCGTATGAAATCAAGCCTTGGGGTTTCGTACTAAATTAAAAGGATCGCGATTTGTACCCTGTTCGTCGGGTCACAAAGAGTTAAAACAGTAGACGATATCTAAGCATGTAGTATTCTCGAGCGTAGTGCTGGCGGACGCGGGTTCAACTCCCGCCACCTCCACCAAATACCTAACAAAACATAGCAAAATATGTTTTAAATAGTAGCGAAAAGGCTTGATTCTAAAGGGATTAAGCCTTTTTTCTTGCCTGAACATAACTAAATATAACTAGCCATAGTGTACATGCACCGTGTACACTGCCTTGTACATTGTAAGATTTATTGAATCCGCTGGTGTACAAGCCATGAAAAGAACAGATATAAAACGCCGTCCTTTATCTGATACCACCTTAGCCAATCTAGAACCTGAATCAAAAGAATATCGGGAGCTGGACGGTGACGGCTTATATTTCCGTGTAAAGCCCGATGGTAAAAAAGCATGGTTATTCAGATATAAAAAAGCTGATGGTAAATGGTCATGGCTGGGTATCGGTACTTATCCTGAATTATCAGGCAAAGGCGCAAGAAAAAAAGCATCTGAGATAGTTCAAGACATTTCGCACGGCGATAATCCAATCATTACCAAACAAGAACGCAAGCGACAGGAAATAGAACAGCACAGTGCTACTTTTGAAGTTTTAGCACGTGAATGGCTGGACACAAAAGCGAATACTTGGGTGCAAGACACCATGACCCGAAATAAAGGCGCATTAGAAAAACATATATTTCCCATTTTTGGCAAACGCTTGTACACCACCATAAAACCGATTGAATGGATGAATCATTTAAAAGGTATTCAACAAAAGCAAGGAATCTATGAACAAGTAAACCGAGTTCGTGCCATGTGTCGTGATATATACGATTTTGCAAAGGTGACAGGCCGTATTGATTACAACCCATTAGAGGGGCTGCAAAAGTTCCTACAGCAAGGCGTAAAACAAAATATGTCCCATGTGAGTGAACAGGAGTTCCCAGCACTACTTAGGGCAATCAATAATTATCCGACCATGGACGTTCGGATGGGATTGCAGCTTTTAGCTATGTTGTTCTGCCGACCTACCGAGCTAAGAGAAGCCAAGTGGCAAGAGTTCGACCTAGATCAAGGGGTGTGGAATATCCCAGCCGAGCGTATGAAGAAACGCCGTGAGCATGTCGTTCCTTTATCTACTCAAGCATTAGCAATATTAAAAGAGTTGCAGACCTACCAAACCAATTCAGAGTATTTATTTCCGAGCAGATCGGACAAGAGTAAGCCAAAGTCGGACACTGTTTTTATTATGGCCTTGCGCCGTATGGGGTATGAGGGCAGACAGACACCGCATGGCTTTAGGCACATTGCCAGCACCTTATTAAACAATCGTGGCTTTGATGAACGACATATTGAGGCAGCACTGGCACACGTAAAGGACGGTGTGGCGGGCGTATATAACAAGGCTCAATATTTAGATGACAGGGCAAGCATGATGCAATGGTATGCGAACCATTTAGAAGAAATTGCGGATCAGAGCATTATTCAATTTAAAAAGGCTAAATGACAATATATGTCGCGCTACTAGCCAATAAATGCACAAATATAGCTTAATATCGTTTATATTCAGATTGCTAAGTCTAGGTTAGCTCCCGAAAGTCGGACACCCAATCCGATTGGCTTAGCAGCTTTTGGGGGATGCTGTGGGAGGCATAGATGGGGTTATTATCTAAAGAAAAAGCTTTAATTCAAAATGATTATTTCCGAGTATGGGATATTGTTGAAATGCTTAGTAAAGAGGGCTGCCACTCATGGGATGAAGTGGGGCAGTTTTTAGGACATTATGATTTTGATACAGAGCTAACACTATATAAGCAAGATGCATATTGTCGTATTAATGAAGTACACAATAATTATTTACCTATTAGAAAGCTCATTGATGGGTTGAATATGGCGTGGTTAGAGGGTGAGGAGTCAATACAGCGGATTAAGCTGGATATGATTTGTTACTACTGGGCTAAACATGAAATTTTTAATTTTAAACCTATTATGGATTTAGGGATTATTGAGAAGCCTCAAACCCAAGTCGTTACCCTCCAATCTGTACAAGAATCAAGACCTGATAAATATAAATTTTTCCTATACAAACAACCCCTATTCAGTATTGATGAATGTGCCTGCATAATTTCGGATTACGATCCATTAGAAGTACAAAAATATCCTCATAATGATATTGATGAAATTGCGCCTGATTACTCAAGGGCTTATAGCTTTATTAGTTCAGCAATAGAAGCAAATAAGTTAAATGTATTTAATTATAAGGTGAATGCTGATGATTTTAGGGAATATTTAGCAAGTGAAAATATAATTATTGCTGAATTTAATGACCAAATAACTGAACCACTATATACGGAACCAACACAAGCACATGCAGAATTTGAAAAGATAAATGCAAGTCTTGAGCTGGACTTGGCTATTGAAAAAACCAAAGTAGAAAAATTAAATGAAGAAATAGACCACCTAAAAGCCGAAATAGCTAAATGGGAAGCATCACAAGCCGTACAGCAAGATTGTCTTTTAAGCCAAATTTTTGACGAATCCGCTACAGAAAGATATGCACCTGATTTAGCTCTATCAATTAAGTTATGGGAGCATATTTATATTACTAATCCAAAGAGTGATAGTCATACCAATAAAGCCATTAAATGGCTAAAGAACAATACAGGCTATGAGGTAAGTAAAAAAGCTGGATCAGCTTCAAAAATACGGGAAATCACAACTCCTTTTGTAAGCTGGGGCAATCTAAGAGATAAAAATTATAAAAAATAAATATCACCTAAATAATTGATTTATATATACCCTGCCTACCCAAGCTAGGGTATTTTCTTTCATTACCCCAGTTACCCCACCTATCCATATTTTTGCTTTTATGCCCTAACAATATTTAGCCATGTAGGTGCATAAATGACTATCAAACCAATCCGCGTCCAATTTAAAACAGCTTGTGAACTACTGGACATAAGCCGTGAATCATTGCGCCATATCGTGCGTACAGATACCACATTTCCCCGACCTATTAAGACTGGCGACACCAAACAAGCACCAGTCTATTTCGACTATACCGAGCTTGTAGAGTGGCACAACAAGCAGCGTTTAAGCCTTGCAACGATGGAGGCTTAATCAATGAATAACACCCAATTAAAGCAAGTCCTAGCACACCTCAAGCAAGGTAAAACCATTTCACAGGCCGAGGCTATCGACCTTTTCAACTGCTACCGCCTGAGCGCAATTATTCAGCGTTTACGCAATGCAGGCTATGACATTGTGACCCATAACGAGCGCAATAAGTCAGGCATTGGCCGACATGCACGATATGAGCTTATGAAAGAGGTGGCAGCATGAACATGAACCCATCTATTTTTAATTTCAATGAACACGGCGTTCGTGTTGCCCTTGATGTAAACGGACAGCCTTTGTTTTGTCTGCCTGATGTTGGTCAAGCCTTAGATATTAAAAACGCGACTGCAAGCCGTTTTAAGCTAAATCCAAAGGGGGTACATGAAATGTATACCCTTACAAATGGCGGTACTCAAAAGCTAACTTTTATCAGTGAAGAAAACTTGTACCGCATTGTATTCAGATCGACTAAACCCGAAGCGTTGAATTTCCAAAACTGGGTATTTGCTGAGGTACTGCCAAGCATTCGAAAGACTGGGAGCTATTCAGCAAGACAGACAGCCTATGAAGAATTAAACCGCCTATGTATGCAGGCAAAGACCCAAAAGGCTAAAGGTTCATTTCATGGCACTGGCTTGGCAAACCACCGCTATTCAATGCGAGATTTAAACCTAAGAATTACAACATGCAAAGCAAATTTACAGCTTACTTTTGAGGGTATACACAATGATTAAGCATGTAGACCCTGAATTTTTCAAAGCGTTTGACCATTACAAAGCAATGCTTGCCCAGTACGGAGAACACCACCCCATCACTGAGCAGGCACTTATGCTGACAATGCACTACACGCCTGAGCATATCAAAGCAGAGATGCACCAAAAGGCGAAGGAATTAAACCTACTGCCACCACCAAGCGGTTATACGGATGATGGCGAACCTATGTACCAGTTAGAGGATATTGCAAAGCATTTCGGTATTAGCTTTGAAGAAGCAGAACAGCGTTTATTGCAGATGATGGATAACCGCCAGCAAGTCGGATTATCAAATGACGGCGTTTTGATTAATTCAAATATCCATATCAACCGTGTGCAGTGAGGTGAAAGCATGAAAGATATTGTACTAGCTTCATATCGCACTAACACCGAGGCAGATATTGAGGCAGATTTAATCGTAAACAATGAGGCTTGTAGTTTTATTGAACTAATCACCGTAGGCAGTGGAGTTCAGGCCATTGATGACGGCATGAAGCAACTTATGCGAAACCCTCAAGCTACTGGCGTTATGGTGCTGCATGGGGAGAGCTTACAACAGCTCATTGATGCTTACTTGAAAGGGGCGGAAGCATGAAAAACAAGTTATTCAATATTGCCAACATGCCAAAGTATGGTTATATTAATCAAGCTTTGAGCAAAATCTCAAAGTTAGCTTTGGTCGGCTATTATTCTCTAGCGCATACAGTCCGCTTAATGGGCTTTTTTTGTATGTGTAATACCTCTATGCGTTCGCATATCTTTATGGCGAAGTTGGAGGGGGACACTTTCGAGTGTGCTGGTGACCTAGAGAGCCAGTCGACCAACCCCTTTCAGCTTTGCCACCATAATTACTTGGTCGTAATTGGCAGAGCTTCTATTAATTCTCTAGGAGCGCATTCTCATGCCTAAAAATATCCATCAAATTACACGCCAGCGTATCCAGTCAGCAGACTTTGCACAAAAGCAGGGATTGGTTAAGCGCATTTCCTCAATGCTTAAAAAAGTATGGGGAGTTTAATCATGCCTACTCAAATCAAAAAAACCTACAACCCATCTTTAGGTAGTACCAGTGCTTTTTTCGTACCCGATGCCGAAGCAAATCATTTGAATGCTCAAGACGTTGCTTATGAATTGGTAGCAAGTGCAAAAGATATTTCAATTGCTACTTTTCAATGTTTTGAGGGTGGCAATAAATTAATGATTAAAGCGGAAATCGTCGCTAATCTTATTATTGAAATTCAAACAAAATTGGAAATGATCGAGCGGATCCTGCCTTTAGCTTTCGAAAGTGAGGAGGCGTAATCATGCTTACTAAAAATAATCCTCAAAATATGCCTAAAACTTATGATGCTGGTGAAATGGCAGATGTTTACTCACTCGCTGAATCTGATATGCAATGGATGAGTGTAGCAATCAAAGATATTAGAAAACGCCTAAAAGAAATTAAAACCGAATTAGGTAATAACAATGTGCTTGGTTTTTATGATTTAGAGCACGTCGTGGATATGTACCAGTACATCGCTGACAACCGTTTACATCATTATTCTGATGAAACTGAAGCGTATCAAGCGGAATGGGAAAAAATGAAAGGGGGTAGCCACAATGCTTGATTATGACCACCCCAAAGAACTAATAACACCCGAAGCTATTTTAGCTGAATGTGAGCAGCTTGTATCGTTTAATGATGCTTATTCATCACATCCATTAATACAGCGTTTTGGCAGTCCTGAGCAGCCGATTTATGTTGATGATGGCAATGTGGATATAAACGGCGTTACCTATGCACAGCCTTTAATTATGCCTATCTATGATGGGCAAATGGAGCTTGTTCAATGTGCTGTCATGCAAGATGGGCAGCGTGTGGCCGTCATACCTGATGGACTGGCTAGAGGCTTTGCAAGGTATGGCGATTTTGACCATGCCCAGCCTGTCATTATCACATACAGCCTAGAGGCATTCTTTAAGATTGCCCAGACTGGCTACGCCGTTGTATTGGTACTACTGCCTACCCTATGTAGCAACCATAAAACAGAACTCAAGCCGTATGATTTTAAACAAATTGAGTTTGTGATTAACCAGCTGTCACAGGCAGGTTATAAACAGCTTTACCTACCTGTCAGAATTGAACAAATGCACCTTGAGCCATTTAAAAAGCTGGAGCAGAGTACGGCAGTTAGACTGCTATGCCAGTATTTAAAAATCGGTGTAAGCGAGTTCCAGATTGAATTAAGCCAGGATGAAAGTGTAAGTGAAGTACTGGCATTCCTGGATGAGGCTATTGAGCTATTAAATAAGCCTACTGAATGGGGTGATTTATTGCCGTTATCTCAATCAGAAACCGTTTTAAATCCTTATCCGATACATGCGTTGCCACCACTGGCACAAGAGGCAGTGATAGCCATATCTGAACACGTACAGTCACCAATTGCCATGACTGCCCAATGTGTTATTGGTGCAATATCACATATTGCCCAGGCTAAAGTAAATGCACCTCATCCGTTTAATGCACACGGCGAGCCATGCAGTTTATTTTTACTGACTGAGGGACAAAGCGGAAGCCGTAAGAGTACCAGTAGAAATCTAGCAGATCAGGCAATTATTAAGCATGAGCGGAAACAGTACGAGGCATACAGGCAAGAGCTGGAGCAATGGAAAAGCGGACAGGCTGGATTACCTAAAAAAGACCGTGAGGCATATTGTGCAGAGAATCCACCACCTAACGACCCTAGCACCCTATACAGCGATATAACCCTTGAATCTATTGCAGGGCTTTTCATTGATGGTGTTTTAAATAATGCATCCATTGCCAGTGATGAAGCAGGTCAATTTTTTGGTGGCCATAGCATGAAAGCCGATACACGTAACCAAGCACTAGGAGGCTATGCAAAGTTATTTGATGATGGTTTTGTGGAGCGTACCCGATCCAAGTCTAATTTGAACGGCAGTGGACGAGCTTATGACGTTCGATTGACGTTTAATTTGCAGGGACAGCACGAAGTTCTAGCAGAAGCATTAAAAGACCCAGTGTTAAGGGGACAAGGTTTTTTGCCTAGATTCATTCTAACCATTCCCGAAAACCTAGCAGGCACACGCCTACAAGATGCAATCTATCGAAATAAGAATGCAAGCACTGACCATAGGCTTATAGCCTACTGGACGCGATGTGAATACCTACTTGATGACTGCCCTCAAGTAAAAGCCGATCATGAGTTACATAATGGGCGTTATGTTCTGCCTATGAATGACGAGGCAAGGGAGATAGATGCAGCGTTCTACAATATGTTTGAAGAATTACAGGGCAAGGGAAAACGCTACGAGTACCTACAAGCGTTCGCCAGTCGTGCCAGTCAATTAGCGCGCCGTTTAGCTACTGTATTCGCTTATTTTGAGGGCTTGCAGTGGATTGATGCTAAAACCCTTAAAGGAGCTTGTGAGGTCGTTAAGCATTCTTTGAATGAATGGGCAATGTATGCAGATATTGAGGTTAAAACCGAAACGGAAGCGGAACGCCTTATTAAATGGATTGCCAAAAAGTGCAATGACCAAAAGACCGACCGCATAGCGTACTCAAATGTTCAAACTTCATGCCCTAGACCAATGCAAAAGAATAAAAACCTTTTGGAAATGGTTGTAGAGCAGTTGATTGATTCAAATCATATCAAGATCGAATCCATAGGGCGTACAAGGTACGTTGTAATTCACCCTTGTTTAGTAAAATAGTGACTAAGTGACTAAATGAGCCTGAAAGCCTTACAGCTAAAGGGCTTTCATTTAGCAGTCATGGTTTGACTAAGTGACTAAGTGACTAAGTGGAATTAATCATTTAATTTTTTCGTTTAGTCATTTAGTCATAGCGGTTTTAGGTGACTGCTAAACAGAGAGCCTTATATATCAATAGTTACAGGGCTATTTAGTCACTTAGTCAGACTTTTTAAGAAAAATATATAAATTGAGAATTGAACAATGGCAAATTTAAATAGAGTAACTGTGATGGGTGTATTAGGCCGTGACCCTGAAACAAAACAATTTCCCAACGGTGGCAGTGTTACGACATTCAGCGTTGCAACTACTGAGTTTTGGAAAGACAAGACCACTGGAGAGCGCAAAGAGGCTACAGAATGGCACAGAATCAGCACCAGCAACCGTTTAGCCGAGATTGCTAGTAAGTACCTCAAGAAAGGCGGAAAGGTTTATATTGAGGGCAGCTTGCGAACTAGGAAGTACAAGGATAAAAGCGGATCGGAAAAGGAAATAACAGAGATTCGAGCCGATGAGCTGCAATTGCTTTAATCGAAGCTCCCTAAAAATGGGGAGCTTTTTTATTGGATAAAACACTTCTTTCATAGGGTGAGTTTTGCAAAAAGTATTTCTTTCATAGGATTGTTTCGCAAATGCTGCTTTTATACCAGAAACGAGCTTTAGATCGGCTTAGATCAGTGCAGTCTAATTAGATAAAATATCTCTTTCATAGGGTTTGTTTCTCAAAATCATAAATGGAGTGATTTCATCCCTATTCTGTCTAGGTACGTCTAGCAAAATCCGTATCAGTACGTATCAGTAAATGGCCTTAAATCTTGCATGACAAGCCTTGTATATTTGTTTGACAAGATACTGATAAAAGCACCTATAAAAATGCACTCAAAACCAAGCCATACAAGGCATACGCCGTTTTAAGTAGATATGCAGTTCGTCAAACTACGTCCAACAAGAAAGGCGGTTTTGTCATGCTACGTCATGCTAAATTTTGTTTTACAAGGTACTTGTAAGAAATGCCACCTATGCCAATCACAGCAAGGCATACAGCGATTTAATAACTTTGATTCTGTATAGCTACGTAAAGCAAAACGGCCTTTTTATAGGGGTGCAAGTTGAGCCAAACAGCGCCGTGATGTTGTCGTCTTAATTTCAGGTTTTATCAGGTTTAATCCTTGGGTTTTGCTGGGTTCTAATTTCAGGTTTTATCAGGCTCAAAGGTTAGGTTTTGCGAGGTTCAATCTATCAGTGACGGCTAACCAGTGGGGGGAGTTCATAACTTATGGATTGACCCAAAGCGGAGACCACTCCAAACCGCACCAGCAAAAAAAATCCTGTTTGAGTTAAAAGTTAAAATAATGTTAAAGCTAAAAAATCACTGCAAAGACTTATATATAAAGGATTTATCTAGTTATAAGCCGATTTTCAAAAGTTAAAATGATGTTAAAGGTACTTACTATTGCTTACAGCTACGGCGTTCTAAATGTCAGGTTTTGTCAGGTTATGACCTTAGGATTACTTAGGATTTACGCCGTCTGCAATACTAAGTTTTACTAAGTCCAGACCATAACAATTGATAACAGCATGGCATCTTTGAATATTAGGTTTTATTAGGTTTTGTATTTTTGAAACTAAAGTTTTCTATAGTAGGACGGTGCAAAATTGCGTTCACCGTTGAAAATAATCAGTTGTGGTCATCTTGACCATAGCTTCACCTTAATGTATTCACGTACGCGCGCGCGCAACGCTTAAAATCCCAATAGAATTACAGCGTGATTATGGCAGCGGTTCACGGCCATGAATGTCTTGAAGATAGAATCTCCCCCCATCGTTCAAAATCTCCAACCGCGACCAAGCACACGCGACTGGATGCACGTATCTGAAATCAAAAGTATTTTGTGATTTTTATAACTTGCTCACATTTCAAAACCGACCAAGTGCCTTTCGGCAATCACCGAAACGATAGTGGAAATGCTTAAAGATTTTGCGAGTAGTTTAAAGCTACTCACAATGGATAAGATTCTAAATCCAATCCCACCTGAGCCACCAGTAAAGTGAGCAGCTTTAAATACTCTATTTCGCTTCAATTAAATGATGGGAGCGAAAAAACACAGCAAACCGCTATACCATCAGACAATAATCAAGAAAACGCGCGCGCGCGAGGGGAGTGTTTTTAACTCCTGAGTTCGTCACCCAGCATGACAACTAAACTCAGTAAAATAGCCTAGCAACAGATAATTTGTACACTGTGGTGTACACTGGGATTTTTGTATAAATATTAAATTATATAAAACAGTTATTTAGCAAATTTGTTCAATTGACGCCACCCCACCAGATGACAAAATCATGGTCAATCACGAGTTATCAGAATTGATCATGAAACCTCAAAAAAGCCTTGAAATTTAACGATTTCAAGGTTTTTTTCTTGCTCATTTTCTGTCATTAACCATCATGACTAATCATTGAAAATCACGGTCTATCAAACTAATATGTTATACCTTTGTTATACGGGTATAACACCTGCATGCTTTCTGTGTAAGTTTTCGGCTTTTTTTGCACTAATTTGGTTTTTATTTTGCACTTAATATTTTGTAGTTATTCTGCACTAAAGAAAGATCTAATTCTCAATCCATTATTCTAAATAAATATACCCTTCGGTTAATGCACAAAACTGCTGAACCGATCTAATACATCCTTATATAGTTGCTCATTCAATTCCCTTGCCTGGAATGAACCAAAGAACAATGCCACTACATTACCGCAGCCAATAGTGTGGTGAGGTTTTGTATCATCTAACAAATATAAATGGCCAATCTCAAGCTGAACTGACTTGTCCTGGCAAACTACCTGGTCTGTTCCAGCTGTTATGGATAAAGGCATAAAGAAGATCATGCCAGTACTATCCTTATGTTCTGCAATAGGTGATTTCCAACCATAAAGCTGCACGCCATTATAAGGATGAGAAGTCCCTACAATATTCAATGATTGGCCTAAAATCGGTTTATTCAGCACATTATGAATCTGATCGATTGATTGCATAACACGCTTGGAGATAGAAGCCAATAAAATATAACCTTCTAGGTGCTGAATCATAAACTTCCTCACACTGCACTGGATACACGGGCAAAGCCGTTAGAACCGTTTGTACCTGCAATATAGTTAGCCGGTGTAACGATATTACCAGCCTCATCCGTAGTTAGCAGCGACTGTTCACCCTTACCAGCTTGACCAATATATAAACGTGCATACTGAGTATTGGCGGTATTGTTGGTATAAATGATTGAAATTCGAGAACCTTCACCAGCACCACCACCAAAGCCTTGAGTTGCAATAAGATAACCATCCGCACCATTACCGCCAGCACCACGACCGTTAGAATCGGTTGCAGCGCCAGTATGATTAGCACTTGTTGCATTACCACCCTGACCATTGGTTCGGGTGGCAGACGTATACTCACCAGAAATGGACCATTGACCACCATCACCTGCAACACCGTTAATATATTGTCCATTACCACCGTCTACACCGCCTGCACCAGCTTTACCACCGCCAGCAGTAAAGATAATGTTAGTGCCATCAATAGATAAATATGTGGCTTCACCATCGATGCCTTTTAATACAGGTGGGTTAGAGTTCGCCACCAGATCTTCATAACGGGATGAGCCACCACCACCGCCTGCACCAATCAATAAGAAGGATTTAGATTCACCCGCTAGAATTGGGAAGACTACAGGCGTTCCTGTATATACATAATCACCATTACCTGCAGATGATGTCAGACCTTCCGTTTGCACAACTGACCAGTTGATATTGCCTGAATAGCCGATTCGGTTTGTGCCGGAACGGTTCCAGACATTCACGTCAATTTTGGCATCTTGACGTGAGATGCTCCAGGCTTCATGTCCACCTTCTGGCGTGATTTGGACTGCATAGCGCGTATCCAGAAAGCTAATATTGCTACCGGCTGGTTTTTTAATTTCCCAAGTTTGACCTGGTTTAATGACACCAGCCAGAATGACTTTCGGATACAGAGAAGCGAGGCCATTGGATAAGTTAGAAATCTGTTGCTGTAATGATTCAATTGCATCATAGAGCTGGGTTTGCAGAGCATCATCTGAGGTTTCCTGTTGCTGTTTCAGCTGCTGCAGGCGATCCTCAACAGCAGCACTGAGTGCCAATAAACCTTCTTCAGTTGCAAGGAGGTCATAAAGTTGGGCATTATTATTTGGATCAAGGACTTTGCCATTACGCTCAAGCAAATTTGCTAGCTCTTCCTGAATCGCATTCAACCAATCAGGACTTAAATAAGTCGCATCCTGGCCAGCTAAATCCGCGTTGTCATGAAAACCTTTTTTGCCAGTACCGTTTACGTCTGGACGTGCGTTTATGCTATCAATTCTTTTCATGATAGTTCCTTAAATTCTTAACGTTTTATTGGGTTCAAATTGACCAATAAGGTCTGATGGTTTTACAAACTGTTTTGATTCATCTGCGTAAAAAATACTGTTTGCAACGGCTTCAAGATATGTTTCAGCAAGTAAAGAAATGGCTTCATTTGATGATGAAGCGTTTGAGATGATTTTTTGAGCAATAGCTTCGTATGAAATGTATCTATTTTCTACTAAATTTGGATCATAATTAGTATTGGGTATACTCTCGACTTGTATTTGAGAGCATAGTTTCATCCCACTTGAAATATCATACCCACACCAGTCAAGATCAAGGTATTGATTCCTAATTGTTTCTTTTTCGATATAGCATTGATTATACCATCTTGAACATACAACAGCATTTACTGCATCAATGGTCGCGTTATAGTATTGCCCGTTGTCTGGTGATCTATATAGGTATTTTGAAACAGTGTTTAAATCAAATATATATATTACGCGCTCATTTACATTATCAAAAAACCAGGTATCAACCTTAGTTAATTCATTACAAGCATCAATTACCGCTTGCCATTGCTGCATATCACTATCATGCAATGATCGAACAATTGCTGCTGTTAAATCAAAATTAGCATAACTATCATAATATTCACGCTGATTGGTTTTATATGCTGTGTAATGCGCAATACCGTTTGCATTTACAGTTACACCAGGATTAAGAATCCAGTCGCCCCAAGGCATATCAATCATCCACTCAATACGCAAGTAACCTGGCAAATAGTTTTCAACAATACAGCTCATATCCGCATTCATAGGATATTGAAGTCTTAAAAAGACCTTATAGCGTAGTTGCTCTGTATTGACTGGAGAGTCGCAGGCCGCAGTACATAACAAAGGCTTAAACTTCACAATATCTATTAGAACAACGCCAAAGATAGCCAAAAGCTGCTCTAAATAAGCCCGGTTCAATACATTTCGACTTGTACGAACCCAGTTTAAAATCTGCAAACGTTCTTCAACTGTTCTGCTGGCATTCACAGTACATTTCAGCGGTAAGCCATACTCTAGTTCATATTCGTTGATCAGCTCTTGTGGAATTGCTTCCAAAACACTGAGTATGCGTTTTGCATCTAAATCAGCTTGAGCAAACAGCTTTGCATGAGCATAAACATCTACAGATAGTGCCTCAGTACTAGGAGATGGGTCATAACCGCCCACAGGCAATAATTGACGTAATATTGATGCATAAAGGTCAGTTGTTTGTTCTAAGTTCATAATGCTGCGCTCACTGTCACAGTGCCTGCGCGAAGCCAGTAGGTATGCATCCAGTTCACAATCGGCTGAATATTGGCATTTGGTGACAGTGTGACATCTTCAACATTCGCCAAAGCCATAATGCGCGAAACAAGGACATTGGCCTGGTATTCTTCCACTGGTGCAAGCTCAGCAATATAACTTCGGATCGTGGTTTCAACATCGGTGTAATTCACACCATCACCCTTTACTACAGCACTAATATTTAATAACTGCTCTGTAGGTGAATAAACACGGCAATCTGCCCAGAATCCTGCTTCTTCATCTAATACAAGTTGGGCTGCATCTTTTAGTGCTTGATTTGGTAATGTGGGTGGATTGCCAACAGCAGTAATGGCAACATCCATGGAACCCAGCCCCCGACGCTTTTTATAAATATAAATTTTGCCGATGCCAGGAACACTTTTCATAGCCCGTTCAAGGTCAGATTCACGGTCACGCGCCTGGCCAAGTTGTTTGCTTGCAAGCATACGAGCACGCCATGCCTCCAGTTCTTCTTGATCTGAACCACCAGCAATAGAAACCACTTCAGCAGTACCATTTAGGCCGGCAATTGGACTGACCCAAAGCAATGAGGCACCTGTGAAGTTCCAGGAAGCACCGATTTGATCTGCAGTTACACTGATTTCAGTTGTGATATTCGGCTGAACCACTGTTGTAGAAATGACACTCCAAAAATGGCCTTTTCCATCAGTGAGTTTTGTCCCGGCTTCAATGGTAATTTCAGCGTTAGATTTTGCTTTAACAGTACCGGCAGCACGCGTACCACCCAGACGCGGAACATTGAGTTCTTCAGCATGAATGTAGAGATAAGGCTCATCAGCAGTTTGTACAAAAAGCTGACGTTGAATATAAGCTTGGTGATGATATAGGCCTTCAACAACAGCAGCTGTACCATCTGCACGGATGGAAGCATCGGAGTCTGGTGTAATGGTGAGTCCAGTCTGGTTACGGATCTCTTGAACAATAATTTGATGTAGTTTTGAAAAAGTAGGAATGGAATACATGCTTAGCCTCCCACTGGTACGAAATAAGGAATTTTTTGGCTTTCACCAGTTAAGCGTGTTACATCAATAACTAAATCAACTCGGCTTCTTTCTGACTGAGATGCACTTACAACGATAGAGTCAAAGCGATCGGGAACTAAATCTTCAAGCGCTTCTTCTGCATATTGTTTAGCCAATAAAACATTTCGGCTGAGGTCCTTAGATTGCTTTAAGGTATATAAACGGCTGCCTAAATATGGATTCGCCCAATACTTACCACGGTGAATGCCAAGACGTTGGCAGACACACTGCACATCATCATTGCTGAACGTAGCATCAAGACTGAGCAACACATAATCTTTCGTTTCTAAATTGATATTCGCCATGTGATCACCTACATTTTCTGGCTTGGCTGAGGTGTATTGCCATTGGTATGGCCGTTATAAATTTCACGCATATCCTGCATAGAACTTTTCTTATCGATCACATCATCCGTCGCTTGAACTTTGCCATTGACGAACAAATCACCCTCAATATGCGTACCGTCTTCCTTTAACCAGACAGAGTGCCCGAATTGGTCATAAATACAGGTTTCACCTTCATTAACATCAACAACAATTGCACCGCCTGAAGTAGCAATAACAACGGACTTGGAGGTCTTGCCCTGCAGAGGGATTACGACTACACGTGCATCTTTTGGAACAAATGAGCTAAATCCGACCTGCTGAATCAGTTCAACTTCATCCAGTACTTCATCTGCAAAACCAGTAAACTGCAGCATTTTTGATCCACCACGTGCCACAATGCCCAAGAAACTTTGTCTAATTTGTCCCAAGCCTTTTTGTATTTGACGCTGAACAGCTTCAATCATTTCTTTTCTTCCTTATCTGATTTGGCCGTTTTGGTCTTCTTGGATTTTTTTGATGTGGACTTTTGAGGATCTTTATAAAGCAGCGGTTGTGCCCAATCGCCTTGACGGTGCAATTTAAGAGAAGTCTTTTTACCATTGTCCCTGGACAGGGTGAGGGTGCGTCCAACGACAGCCCATTTCGCTGTTGCACGACTTAAACGGTTGGTCTCAAAATTGATATACCAACCTGTTGACCAGACTTTGCCATCAAGTGTCCAGTCTGGCACTGTTGCAAGCATGGAATAGGCTTGAAGATTATTGTCTTTTTTAATCTTTTCTAACGCTGCATCAGCTTCAGCCTTAGTTTCGACATCACTTAAAGAAACGATTTTTAAACGCTTATGGTTAAGCTGTGTCTCAGCAGATCCAATTGCCAAAATATGTTGACCTTTCGCATCCTGGCTTAAAATTTTTATGTCAGTAAATACATTGGAAACATCTTCGGTATAACGTGCATCAAGTACATTATTTGCATCGCTGTACCGGATTAATTGCAGACTGGTTTCAGCCTGATACGCATTTTTGAAAGGATCACCGATAACCAGCGTTGCATCAGGTTCAAGCCAAACATGCTGACCTGTCACTTGAGCAGCTTTTACAATTGCATCCCAAAGCGATTCGCCAGGCTCAACAGAAATTTTATTTTTTAGCCAGGAATTGTTTTGAATTTTAAAATTATTGAATAAAGGCCCCATGTCACCAGAAAGAACAAATTTATTAATGAGTTCTTCAAGATTCATTTGACGACCATTAAAGATGGGTACTGAACAATCAATCAGCTGACCTACCAGATCACGACCAGAAATTTTAAGGGCATAGCCAGAACGATCACAGCCTTCATCCACAGCATCAGCAGTACTGGTCAGAATCAGTTCATTACCATAATAAGCTTGTACCTTGGCACCTGATTTCACTGAGGCGGGGAGTTCTAAGTCATCATCACTGAACAGGCTAAAACTCCATTGTTCTGCAGGAGTATCTATAGCTGAATCAATAGATGCATCATCCCAGGTATTGATTTCAAAACCGCCAATGATCAAACGAATCACCTTATCCTGATTATCGAGCATAGACAGTAATCTCCATGCCAGGCTGCAATACAGCAGGGTTGACCAAATCAGGATTTAAGCGACGAATTTCATGGGCACGCTCCATATCTTCATATAAAAAGTGGGCCAACCAATGTAGGGTACAAGGTACTTGAATGCTTGCAGTTGTAATTGGGGGGTGAACTTCAATCAGTTCTTGAATCTGTAAATGAATCTGGTCGGCAATTTCTTTATAAACTTGAATCTGGCTAACAGCATCAATACCTAAAGAGACCTGTTCTCTTTCAATATTAATAACCTGTTGCAAGGTTTGACGGTTCTGCTGACGAATGACTGCAAGTTCAACTGGGGTAAAACTCGTTTCTTGATTTTGTGCCATTTCATTGCGTACAGTTGCAACGACACTTTGTGAAATCGCAACGACAGATGCAACTTGTGTAGCACGCCATAATTGCTTTAATTCAACAGGTTCATTTTGAGCATCATCAGTATCAAATAGCTTATCAAATCGCTGAATACGCTTAATCACATCGCGCCATTTTGAAACGGCTGAAATGCTCATATCAAAAGTGACAAGACCAGTAATGTCATCAATTAAGCCAGTCGCCCAAGTTTCTGGAGACAAGATATTTTCTATAGCATTTTTGGCAATGCCCATAACATTACGGACTGTTTGTAAGCCAGTTCGAATTTTATTAACGACATTAAAAAAGGCATTCTTATCATTCAGCTTTAACTTTTCTAACGCTTGCTTAAGTGCAGCTGCAGGGTTAGCAATGATGTAAGTCGGCTGAATAAAACTTTGGGTTTTTAATGGAATAAAGCGTTTAGTTTTTTGACTTTTTGCAATGACAAAATCAATTGAAAATGAACAAGCATCATAATTATCAACATCATGATTCACATTATGATTTGTGACTTGAGCATAGCAAATACCAAAAATTGGGTGGATGAGTTCACCTGGACCATTTTCCTGTAGAGCGGCTAAAAGGGCATTTAGCCAGGTTAAATAGTCTTCACCTGCATAGACTGCCTGGATAGAAATCCGACGAGGATCATTGCCCATATCTTCCACAGATGCGGCATTAGAGTAGGGGGCTTGATGTGTAGCAATAGTTTTAGACCAAGAATCGCTAACCGTCGTACATTCGAACTGTACTCCGCGAAAACTTGCATCATGTAAATCTGTAGCCCAACCCATAAAAAACCCCACTTATTGTGAGGTTATTTTTAATGATAGTTGATATTTTTAAGCGTGGAAGAATTTCCTTAAATACCTTGATTAAAACAGAAAAAATGGTAATAAATTAAAAGCCAACTGGCATAAATTTCACTAAAAAAAGGCAGCAAAAATGAGTAAATACAAAATTGCCCATCTGCGAGAGCAGGGGCAAAATATGATTATTATTCCTTTAGATGATAATTTTGAATATAAGACCGACAATGAACAATTTGAAATTGTAGATTCTTTACAGGTCTATGCAAGAAGTGCTGGTTTAGCTGGTACGGTTGTTCCAGTGTGGCTGCATGGTCGTCAGATGAAATTTATTGCACCACGACCATGGCATCCATTTTTTAAATCATTAACTTGGAATGATGTTTTAAGAAATCTGAATAAAGAACTTACGTGTGGTTAAGTAAGTCTTCAACTTGTAAAAGCGCATCTTGTAACTGCGCTTTTACGGCTTTTAATACTTCAGGGTCTAATGGAGTAAGACCAATTTTTTCACCTTCAAAATTGCAGCGCGAGAACTGTGTATCACCATCAATTTCAATGATTAAACGAGTATTCTTTGACATTAGATTACTTCTTAATAGGTTAAAAATACATTCTGTAAGCAACTCGATTATCTGAAAGCTGGAATGATTTCCTTATTTCCTCATCAAATAAGCGGGTGGTGCACCATGCCGTTTCTCTTCATTTGCAGAGTTTGAAGACATGGATTGCATGAGTGGACTACCAGGCATATTAATGACAGGTTTATTCTGGCTGGTAACATTGATCAATGTTTTGATGCTGCCAATTAACTCTTTGCTGTACTGGTTATTTGTTTGTTGCTCAGCAATCATTTGATCATACTTTGCTTGTGCATCTAATGCAGCTTTAGCATTATCGTTGCCAAAAAGAGCAAGTGTTTTGGTGATGGTTTCCCCAAGCTTGTCATCAAATTTTTGGCCCGTTTCAGTGGTCATATATGCACCACGAACACCTGTTCCTATGCCATAACCAACACCACCAGCAATAGCAACCTGTCCAGCAGTACTCATAGCACCTGCTGTAAGTAAACCACCACCAGCTCTTGCAGCCGATGCAGCACCGCCAATGACTTTACCTGCACCACCTTTACCACCACCTAAAACAGTACCTACAGCTCCTGCTGCTGCCACGGCAGCCAATGCAACTGACGCTGCATAAGCAGAAGCAGCTAATGTTTCATTTTCTCTAGCTACATCTGTGATTTTTTCTTGAAAAGTGCCTAGTGGTCCAGATACTGCATCATAAGCTTTTGATTGAGAAAAAAGTTTTTCTTGATCCATAGCTATTTTTTTTGCGAAACCACCTTGACTAATCAAGTCATATTCACTGGCAACAGTGCCACCTGCATTAGGTAAAATCTCCTTCATTTTACTTAAATCATCTTTTTTGTAATATACGGCCAGAGCAGCCATAAGTGCTTGCCGATCTGCTAGAAACTCGCCTAATTGACTGCCTGAAGCAATATTACTCATATCTTCAAGTATGGATTTACGTTGTTCATTATCGGTTGTGTTCGCTATTTTTTTTTGTAAATCCTGATATTGAGAATTACCTTGAAGTTGACGCTCTAACAACTTCACAAAAGCATCGACACCATAAACACCTTTTTCACGTTCTGCCATTGAATAGGTTGTCCAATCAAATTCCTGACCAACCACTTTACCTTTTTTATTTTTAATTGCTTTGGTGGGTAAACCATCCGTATTATCTACTGCTTTAGCAACAGCAGTTGAAAAATCAGTACTGCTTAATTTACCCAAAAGGTTAACAAGGTTATTACCACCTTCATCGGTTGTAGCTGCTGTAGACATTGCGACTTGGTTCATTGCAACCAATTCTACAAATCCTTTTTCACCAGAATAACCTGCTGCTTTTGCAGCAGCCATTTGCTGTGCCAACCATTTCGCCTGATCTTTATATTCGAAGCTACCTAGTTGCGCACCACGAACAGCAATATCATGTCCTTTTTGCAAGTCAGTTAAACCAAAATCCTGCATGCGGACAGTAAGGGTTGCAGCATCTTTAGCATCAGCATCAGCAGAGAAAGCTGTTTTTACTGCCGCCTCTAATGCTGGTCCTACAGTATTCAAGTCATACTTCCCTGAAGCAATAAGTGCATTTGCTGCCTCCGCGGCATCTTCACGTGTTCCACCTCCATTGCGAACAGCCGTTTTAATATAACTATTAAGAGTCTCTCTGCTTTTTAATCGTTCAGCAGTAGAGAGCCCTTGTCCACCTGTTGCAGTAGCTGTTATGTATGTCAGTTGTTTTTCGTAATCACGTGGCTTCTGTAATGCACTGGAAATAACAGCACCACCAGCAACAGCAGCACCACCAAGCGCTACACCTTTTTGCCAGAATGAAACGGTTTGCTGGGCTTCTTGCTTGGTTTGCCGACTCGACTGCGCAACCTGTTTCATCCAGTTCGCCATTTGCTGAGCACTGGCTTGTTGTTGTTTTAGTTGTTGGCTTTGCAACTTGGTCTGAATTGATTGCTGGCGAAGCACCCCTTCAAGCATCCGGTTGGTGCGTAATAAATTTTCACCTGCGCGTGCCGTATTGACAGTGGCTTGAGTTCCAGCTTTCGCTGTTTGTACAAACTTGGCATTAGCGGAACCGATCTGTGTCCATTGCTGATTAATTTTAGTTGTCGCTTGAATTTGCTGATCGGAAATTTTTTTCATTTCCTGACCCGCATTGCCTTTAATCTGCAGCGTTAACGAGACCGTAGTATTTTTTCCGCTCATAGTTTATGCCTTTGGTTTTGAATGCTTGCGAACAGTTGAAACATAGGTGGTATTGCCAGATGATTTAGGCACATTAGATTGTTGTGGAACAGCGTTAGATTCACGAGGTTTATTCTGATGAGTATTGTCTAGCCGCTCATCACTAAGTAGTGCCATGGCCAAATGTAGAGGCATATTTTTGGCCTCTACATAAGGTATGCCTATAACGAAAAGGGCACGAATTAACCGTGCCCTAAGTTTTAGCTCTCGGCTTGCTCCTTTGCTTCAAGCTCTTCTTTTTTTCTATTCAAATAGTCCAGGTTGGACTTAGACGAATGCCCAAGCATGTCATAAGTAATCTCATGCTCTTGGCCGTCCTTATCGACCATTTTAGTCATGGCAACCAGATCACCAATGCCAATATATTGCCCTGGCAATAGCTTCGCTTGAGCATCATAGTATTCAATTGCCGTAAGCTGTTTCATGACAATTTGCTTACTTTCAATTGTAGTTTGACCCACCAACTTTTTTAATGCGACAGGCAAGGTGCCTTCAATTTTGAGCTGATCCATTACATGCTCTCCTTAAGCATATCGAGAGCAAACATAGACAGGTTACGACGGGTTTCACCTTCAACACTGTAAGACTCGCTGACTTCACTTGTAGAACAGTCGATGTAAGTTTCACGGAATCCACCAGAAGGGGATTCAATAGAGATACGTGCATCTACAATGTTGTCCCAATCCACGGTGTCTTTACCATCCGGGATAATCACTGCAGCATTTAAAGTATATGATTTAACGCCGCTAGTACGATACTTATTACGACGTTCACGGTTCATTGTGGGTACTGGACGACGGCCTGTTTGTTTTTGTGTTTCACATGAGGCGCAGTCATATTCTTTGCCATCCACAATCAGGACGATTGATCCAACAGCTTCTTCAGCCATTTTTAAAGCCTCTTATTAAAGATGACCTACTTTTGCAGACTTTGATATGTATTTGATGCGGAAATATTTCCATAAAAAAACCACCCGTGAAGGTGGTTTTTTAGGTCGATAAACGTAGTGATCAATAAACATTTAATGTTGCAGCAACCACATGCATACCACGCACCCAGTCCGCTGGAATCGAAGCATTCACACGATAGCGATCCGTTGCATCTTCAGTAACTATAAGTTCATCAGCTGTTTCTTTCACATTCTGCAGAATTTCAGCATGGTCTAGTTTTAATGCCTCAGCCAGGAAGATTGAACGCAAGTTACGACGCTGGGCTGCGGTATTTTTACGACGACGTTCTTTAGAAGCCGCTGTACGCATGACTTTACGCACGTAATCAATGGTTAAAGCACCGTTGATGTCCAGCATTAAATCATCAGCTAAACCGGTGTCCGGATTTTTCCGATAGGTTGATACGGCACGAACAATTTCAGGTTTACCATCAGCACCAGTAGCAATCACACAGACACCTGCTTTAAGAGCACGTTCCTGGCGTTCAAAAGTGAGTTTATAGCGGTCTTCAACTGGCTCAACCCCACCCAAATTTCCCCCGTTGAATGGCACAGCCGGGTCGTTAGAGTCAGCCAATGCAGCGGCCAGTGCTCCAGCAATTTCAGCCTCTTGACCTGTGGCACCATGATAACAGGCAACAACAATTCGATAGCTTGTTTCAACTGGAGCCTGGGCAGCAAATGTGGTTGCTGCATCAATATCCGTAAAAGGAATAACCAAAATAGCCGGACGTTGTTCAATTGCATCACTGACAAAGTGTAAATGGTCAGTCCATGCCATGGTCTGATCACCTACAGTCGGTGCGCTATTTAAGGCAATAATGGTATGGCCCAAGGGTGAAATGATGTCTAAGGTTTCATCTACATCAATAAATGGCACTTGAGGATCTGTATTATCCACTGCCAAAGTAATTGCATAGGCATCAACCAAACGATTCGTTTTAACAGCAGCTTTAATCATCTTGCCGACTTTACTGTTGGCAACAATCTTATCTGCTGCATCAGGTTCATCATAAATCGCAACGGGCTGAGCCATTACTTTTGCATCGTCGGTCACAAATAAAACTTTATGTTCATTTGATGGAAGACCGGCACGCTGCGTATTGATATTTACGTCAGTATAAATACCTGGTGTTTTAATACCTGCTTGAACTGGCGGCATATTTATTATTCCTTCAGATTGACTAAATCACTTTCATCAACATGCGTATCATTAGGCTGAAAGTAATAATCAAAATTAACTTTATGGATTTCAGATTCAGTTGCCGCTTCTTCACGGTCCCGATCTGAAGCAGTAATGGTGTATTGCGTCGTGAGTTCTTGAGACAACACACTGATTGATTGGCTGCGAGTTTTTGTATTGAAAATGGTTTTAGTTTTGCCAAGTTCTAAAGGACTCAGTCCTTTCACACCTTCAGATGACAAATCATTCCCGATCAAAAGGTTTTGAACGTGATGAAGCATGGCAAAGGTGCCAATGTCTGAACCTGCACCATGACGTCTGGCTTCTTCATTTCTAACGGATTGAGCACCCACTAGAACCACAAAAGTAACAGGGTATTCAGTTTTGTTATGGCTGGTTTTTTTAGGTGTTCCAGAGCCTACGAAAGCCACCCAGATAGCAGGGAAGTGATTCACGATAGTGGAGATATCGTCATCAAATTCACCGCCATAGGTTTTAATTTCCCGAATCCAATCCCATGCTCTGCTCTGAACCTGTTTTGCAAGCACATCTTTAATGGCTTGCTCAATGGTGCCTAAATCCAGATTCACCATCCACGACCTCCGAAGTCATGCCGTCCAATGTTCATCACCACGCTATTATTTGAAGTTTTTACTGGAGTGCTTTCACCAACGGGTGAACCACCTAAAGCAATCGTTCCTTTTGAAATTTCTTTCAAGGATTTAACCGCATTTTCATAACGGGTTTTAATGGGATCATTATCTGACATTGCCCCGGTGCAGGCATGGTAGCGTGCCATGTGGCACGCTAAGGACTTAAGAAATGGCGGCACAGTTTGCAACGGCAGGGAATAACGAGCAGCAATATAACCTTCGATTTCACTGTTTGCTTCATCCATCGCAGCATTCAGCTTGTCCATGTTAATTACATCTTGATAAGGCTTTTCATTGTCCGTAAGGCCAATGAGTTCACGCTCACCAAATTTTTCCGTCATTGCTTCAAGCGTTGCAAACATGGCCGTACTCCTTATGCTTCAGTACCATCAGAGCCGTAGGCCAGCTGCCAGTGACCATACCCAGCTTCACCACGGGCTTCTGCACCAAATTTGAATTCACCTTCCATGAAGACTGCATCAGATTCAGCGGTGGTTTGCTGAACAAAATTAGGCTTTTTACGTGGTTGATAAATGAATGGCTTAAGCGGTTTAGAGGTATCTATCAAGAACCATGCATTTGGGTCTGTTAAACGGCCAGACACTTTTACTTTTGCTGTACCTTTGTAAGGGTTTGGCTTACCATCTTCGAGTTGCGTCACCGTCATTAACGCATTGGCGATGTCTTCCAGTGCGGGTGGCACCAGTAAGATGTTTGGACGTACATTGAGTGGGCGGCCTTCTTCATCCTTTAAAGACTGCATTTGAGTACGTGCAGCACCATATGAAGCTTGAGCTTTGGCAAAACTTTCAATTGAAAGTTTTTTAGTGCCTTTGTTGGATGCAGTTGACTTTCCGTTGGGATGGTTGGTTGCAAAGAATGCTTTACCGTCATAGCATTTTTTCGTAAAACCGCCATTAACTGCACCATAGACTAATTCGTCTGGCCACTGCTTTGCTGCATAACCTGCACCTTCAGCTTGAGCTTTATAAATGCCAAGTTGATCATCTTCAAGGTCATCACGACTTACAGCAATGGTAGTTTCGTATGGCTTATTCACAATTACATAATTATATTCAGACAGCTTCTTGACTTGCTTTTTACCAACCCATTCTTTCATGCCTGGGAAATTAGCTAACCAGGTATAGTCATTCGCTTTGGTTGTACTTGGAACTTCTGTAGCAATTTCAGGCCATTCTGCTTCACCAGCAGAGAAAGCGTTTGTGAATGCCGAGTTAAGGCTGACAAATAAGCCTGCAATTGTTGCACCATTAATTTTCATGCTACCCATACCCCTTCAGTAGTTACTTCTAAAACCACACCACATTCTGATTTTGTGTTTGTGGCTGATGTTTTGCAGACCGTTGAAGCATCATGGATATAACACTTCTTACCAATTAAGGTTTGATCTACCGCATCTGCACTTGAGTTATCCAATAAAAATGCAGCATGTGTACGCACTAAAACAGATACATCACCATCTGCACCACCAGTGTTATCAATGGTTTGATCTGCAATCCCTAAATAAGTTAGACCCGTTGCCGTTTTACCTTCTTCAGCAAAACCGGTTGATCCTGCCACGACGATGAAACCAGCACGAATAATGGCATTGGCTTTCAACTTGACAGAAATAAGACCCAAATCACGACGTGGGGTTTGGCGGTCTGACCCGCTTAAAATACTGCTCATGCATTTGCTCCTGGTAATTCAACACCCATTAAACGTGCAACTTCTAAAGCTTCAGGTGTGTAAGCTGCTGTTTGGGTATTTGCTGCAATATTGACGGTTTGGGTCTGCTGCTGATTCAACGCCGCGATTTTGGGTAAGTCCCCTAAATAAGACTTCACAAATTCCGGATTGGTTTTGGCCTTGTCCTTGACCCAATCAATCGTGGCCTTACCTGTTAGACGACCGTCAGAACATGCCGCTAAAATCAGGTCATCCACTTCTTTGGCCTGTGCATTTGCAGCTACAGAAGTTGCCTGAGCCAAAGCTTCTTTATGAACTGCCATTGGCACATACAGCATTGGATCTGGTTCAGACTGACTGTTTGCAGCCACTTTTAATTGTTCAATTGCAGCGACTGCATCAAATAAGTTTTGAGCATTAGCAGCAACGGTAGTGCCTGTTGTTTCAGTCAACTGAGAAGCGAGTTTGTTGAGTTCTGCAATAATGTCATCAGCAGTTGCAGAGACAGGCAGATTCAACATCCAACGCAAGCGTTCTAATAATTCTTCATTCATTTCTGAATCCTGAAATGTTGATAAAAAGTCTTGAGCAGCTGCTGCAAGTTTGGCTTCAGGCAACTGATCTAAATTAGGTTTGTTGGTAAGCGCAACACTATGCAGTCCGATAACTGCACCGGTTTTGTTGTAAAAGAGCACTGGAGAGATGTATTTGTATTCACCCGAAGCGATAAAGTTTTTCGCTTTATCGGTCCATTCAAATTGAGTACTACATATTCCGACTCCTTCTACATAGACAAAACCATTGGGTTTTAACCATCCAGCAGCAGGAGCAGGCTCACCAGTTTCAATTGCTTTTAAAGTGGCATGCTCATAATCAATGACCATGTCAATGTGTCGTTGATTCAGTACAGCGACAATTTCATGACCACGCTCCGGAGTTAAAATCCATGTCGGTGCATCAAAGGGACGACCATCAATGCCACTGAATTCACCCTCGGGTATAATCACGAAATGTTCAGACTGTGCTGATAAACTCATTGAGCAAGCAGCAATCAATGTTTTAAGCTTCATACTTCTGCTTCAGGTTTTAAGAAGTTTGAGTATGAAAAAAAAGGAAGGGCTTTAGAGTTGGAAGAATTTCCTTATTTTGCGTATTTTTCTATTTAGCGTTGTAAGGCGATTTAAGACACAAAAAATATTTCATTCAAGATTCATCGAATCTGTTTTCAAGAGATGATTAAAAACAATCTAACGGCTATCTAACGCTATATTTAATTCAATCGAGTAGCTTCTGATAAAAATAATCTACATCGTCATAAATGGCATTCTCTGCCTCCGGTTGCAAATTGCCATTTTCATCCATAGGCATAAATGAACGCGCAGGGATATTTCCCCAGGGAATTGGTCCACCTCGTGAGGACTTTCCATACTGACCTTGTTTGGCACCAAATTGATGAGTTGCTGCCTTGGGATCAGCAGTACTAATACTGGCTTCAGTATCGTTAGAGTCTGGCTGAATACTGTCTCTAAGTTGTCCAGACTGGCTTAGAATTTTGCCTGGCTTACGTCTGGCCTCAGTAACTGGACTTAATCCAGCCCAAGCTGGGCGACCCTGGGCATCAAAGTTGTCTTCAACAATGGTGAGGAAGCTACCAGCAATTGCTGAAGTTAAGTCCTTCGGGCGGCTCAATCCCAAAGCGACTTTAGTGAACTTTCTGACTAACTCGTCATTATTGATTTGTATGATGCTCATAATCTATACTGAACTCTGAGATGGTAGTTTCCAAATAGAAAGGTTATGAATGCCGCAAGGCATTGATATTATGCTGTGCAAGTCGGCCGCCATCTCACTCTCGAATGACTTCATATTGTCCCGATTTGACCCCCGCTGAAATATCTGACTGTTTAACTTTAAAAATACTCACAATTTCAATGACGCCATTTTGAGCGCGTAAAGAAAGCTTAATGACTTTTTGCTCCTCACTATCCATACCTCTAAGCACATATAAAACACTGTCATTGTTTACATCATATAAAACAGTTTTTACTTGAGCGATGAGCAGCGGCAGCTCCTGCCATTCCGCAGTACTTAAAGCATCTCCAGCGGTTTCATGCCGTTTTGCTTTTTTGCCAATCAATAAACGGTCAGCAATGGTCACGATCGGGCTTTCTATTGATTGGCCTTTACTTTGTAAAAACACAATATCTTCAGCCTGTAATACGCCTACAGTACTGGTTTTGCCCTGGGCTTTGCCAAAGCTCAGCGCATTATCAATAAAGGCATAATGCGCCTTTTGCCGAACTGGTGCTGTAATGATTTGCTGGACCTGTTTTACCCCCTGTTCATTGCCCAGATACTTGGTAGCACGGTTTGCCAGTACCTGATCCATGGCATAACTGGTCGCAGGCGAGTTATTAAATCCGGCAGCAGGGCTAAAGGTCAGTGTGGTGCCATCTTGAGTAGGAATGTCAAAACGTTGCCGTGTTCCATAAACATCTGCTCCCGTAAAACTGTCTACGCCAATTTTTTCAGAGTATTGGGTTTGATATCCTTCACTGCTTAAGATCTCTTTACCTTCGACTTCACTGGCTGATTTAGCAATGACACGACAGTTACAGCCAAACTTAGAAGGCGGATAGGCCACCGTCCAGAAAGGGTCATCTGCTCTTAAAATACGTCCATTCCAGGCTTTATGTTCTTCCCTGTAGTTCACCATAGTGATATGGCGGTATTCCCAGAATGGACGTGTTTCAGTCGCTTCCAGCATGGCCTTATAACGTCCAGCACTAAACGCTGAACGCATATTGGTATGGTAAATCGTGCGTAGCCGACGCGGTGATCCGAGCTGAACTTCCTGTTCCTGGCCAGCAGGATTGATCACAGTCTTTTTCCCCCACCAGCCTTTTTCCTGAAGTATCGGGGTAATCTCAGCCTGCCATTTTTCAAAGCTCTGACCTTTTTCCAAAGCAGTAATTAACGACTTTCGGATGTCCTGAAGTACATCCAGCTTGGCAACTTTAGCCACAGTAAATGCCCGGCTATGAGCATCATCCAAAGTCTGATGCCAGTCCCAGCCAATTTTGTAGCCTTTGGATTGCAGGTACTCAATAGCATCTGCAGGAGGCTTATTAAACAGGGCGTTTAATTCAGGACGGTGAGGGGTTGGCATTATTCAGCCTCCGCTTCAGCACTTAAACGGCCCAGCATTTCACATGCAAAAATCAGTTGAGTCAGCTTTTCCTGCAATGCCGGTTCATCATCATGCGGATGCAGATCCGACAGCAGCTGCAGTACTTCTTCCTCATTTCCGGTTTGTAATTTCTTGACTAAACCTGAAAGCCATTGCTCAGATACAGCCTGACTTTTTTCTACTTGTTCGTTTAATAGCAGTTGCATTGCCTGGTCTTCTAACGGGACGCTCACTGTATTGGCAGCCAGACGTTGCGTTAGAAGTTGCGGTAAAAAAGTATTGGCTGCAAGGTTAGGGGCGGGACTTGCAGATTGTGCAGGCGATTTTTGCAGAATTTCTTCCTGGTCATCTGCAGGCATCGGAATACCGGTTCGCTCATGTGCCCAGCGCAATGGAATTTTCATACCATTATCTACAAGGGCGCCAATGGATTCGCTAAATACTTTGAGGTCTTCTGTTTCCGTTAAATCAAAATAAAACTTTGGATAACGGTCTGGGGTGATATTGGGGTAGTTCAAACGCATGAGATGCGTCATCAGCGAATCATTGATAGATCGGGCAAGCTGCTTGGCATCCGATTTCATAATGACTTCAAACTGGTTTTCATGGGTTTGACTTTGTGCATTGGTGCTGGTCTTGCCATCAGCCTGGCTCAGCAATGTTCCACCCACAATGATTTTGGACTGGGTCTGCTCACACCATTTAATGAGTGCCATGTGATTGTCAGTATCACCATTGGCCGCATTTTCAAAATCAATGGTCATGCCTTTAGGAATGACGCCACCGGCATTACGCCCAATGCTCATCACGGCTCGAAGCAAAGTCATTTTCTCTTCAGCCGTTGCACCTTCAGGATATTTACCAATGCGGATCGGCAAGCCATAGATTTCCAAAAACTCCATGACATCACGGACACCATAATTCTTAAACAGGAACGGCCAGCTTAATACACGGTGCAGGCCTGAACGTGCAATATAGCCGGACTTGGCTTTGTGGCGGTGAATAAACCAGCCGAAGTCCCAGAACTCGGCACCCTCCATAGAACCATCATTCAGTCGCAGTTTATTTGGCTGATTGACTGGAGTCATGAAATTGCGTGCAAGCTGATGTTCGAAGCTTTCTGGCAGCCATAAATTACCTAAGCGCTGCCACTTAATTTCCTGGCAACTGTAGCCATGACCAACAGCATCCATAGCATCAAAAAGAAACATCTCAAAATCTTGGATTTCATCAATCCATTCATAGACTTCTTCTGCAATTTTCTTTTCCTGGTCAGAGGCATTTTTAGGTGGATTGACTCCCCATGGCAAGCCATTAACGCCTTTCTTACGTTTATCCATTTCACTAAAAATATGACCGTCACGTTCTTCCATATCTGCGAATAGATCGGCTTGGGCTTGTAAGCTGCCTTGTTCTGCACCTAACAGCAACTGGTGAAGGCGTGAAGGCGTTAAACCTACAACAGGGTGTTCTTGCCATTGGTTTTGAAACCATGCAACGTCAGCGGTTTGAGTGGTTTCTAACGCTTGTTTCTGAGATTTATCTTTTTTAGCCATAATAAAAAAGCACAATACGGATATTGTGCTTAGTTTGAATTAGCATTGTACAGTTTTGCTGTGGAAGTACTTCCATTAAGTTGAAACAAAAAAGCCCCCCATTTAGCGAAGCTTAATTTCATTATTTATTAGTAGGGATGTCCAATATTCCAACTATAAAAATTGAGTTGGTATATTTCGCTGCAATATTTTTATATTGATAATTTTCAAGTGCAATCCCGCAAAATCTTACTTTAGAGCCTTCAACAATGTTTTTTGTAGATTTTAATAGAACCGCTTGGTAGAACTGGGATGGCAATTTTCGATCAACTAAGGTTGCAAAATAGGAAACATTATCTTTATCTCGTATGGTATATATCTCAGATACACGAACATCGGCACAGATTTTTTTGCCCTTTTCGCTAAATGGGTCTTTTCTAAATTCGTTATAGGTTGTACTTGGAATTTTATCAAATGAACTCCATACCAAGTGATCTTGTGCCCACCAAATAAGGCCACTTGCACCCAGAGAAACACTATCTTTTTCCTTGTCCTGAAATTCCACTCCTAACTTGGGAGCTGCTCGGCTTACCGCTTCATCTAAGGTTGACGCAGAAGCAACATTTTCAGCGAACTTCTTATCTTTTTCTTCTTGAGTGAGTTCTTTTTCAACCTTTTTTTCTGACACAGCTGTCGGTTCAGCTTTACCTTCAGAATTTGAACACCCTGCCAATAAAACTAAACAAAATATGCTTGCTAAAATTGTACCTTTCATTACACCCTCATTATTTTCATACAAGATTTTGAATATTTTAGTTATTTTTTAAACAAATCAAAAGGTTTAAATACATCCAACATCACGATCCCAATCATAACCCTCATTATTCATTTCCAGTTCCATCTCATCCTTAGATGGAATCGCAATAAATTCAATCGCTGCACTTGGATTCTTGCTGGCATAGTCAGCAAGTAAGTGGGCAATCGCACTGTCACCATGTCGTTTTAATCCATCTGCACCAGTGGATCTCTTTTGCGGAATACGTGCTACACCATTCACCAAAACAAAGGCACGGTGGTCATCCATAATGTCCTTATCTTTTGGAATGATGGGAATATCACCATCTTCTAACGCTGCCTTAAAGTGTGGCGTATGCTCCCGATACCAGCCTTCACTTAAATGAATAGCTTCGATTTTTTCACCAAAGGCAAGCTGCATGGCTTCAGCCAGATAGCCACCGTTACCTGTGGCATCGTGTGCACCTTTGCTGAAATTTGGTAATGCCTTGGCAATGAGTTTAAACAGCTGCTCTTGCTGCTTGTACGGCATATTGGAAAGTTCAAGCACAAAAGGGCAGTGCTTGCGTGTGTCCTGGTATTCAATCAAGGGCCAGAACACGCACAGGTCAGAACGACGGGCAAAGTCCAGACCGTAGAAGCTTTTAACCTTCTTAGGCAATGAATCAATCAGTGGCTTGATCAAAGTCTCAAACAGCACTTCAATTTCAGTATGTCGTGACTCTTCAGACCATTGTTCAAAGTTCTTTGGTGCAGACCAGCGAATAATCGGAACTTCTTTCTGACGCTGTTCTAACAATGCCTGGCTTAACCAGCGGCCACCGCCTTTACTTGGAATGACATCCAGTTCTTCATCGGCTGCATCGCCATAGAAACTGTAGACATCATCCATCCATGTCTGTTCTTCATCCTTCTTATATTCAATGCCCTTACGCAAGCAAACACGCTGATATAAGCCCTGGTCCACAGCTTCTTTAAAAGTAGAACGGAACACATAACCTTTACGTTTACCTGCCCGAATTTCCTTGATCAGCTCATTGAATGGATTGTCTTCACCATCATGAGTACTGATCACGCGGACACAACCACCCCAGATTAGTAAGGCCATTGCTGACTTAAGAAGTTCGTCTAAGTCTTCATGGAAGGCTGCTTCATCCAGAATCACACGACCTTGACGGCCACGTAAGTTGGAAGGTCGGCTGGTGAGTGCTTCAATACGGAAGCCTGAATTTGGGAACCGGATAATGTACGTTTTAATTTCCTTATCGCCATCTTCCCAGATGCCTTCTTCCATTTCATCTGCAGCAAGGTTATAGGCACGCGCCCACATGGCACAGGCCTGAATAAACTCAACTGTCATATCCTTGTTATAGCCCAGGTAATAACAGTTCTGACCACCCGCACTGCGGTCACTGGCACACTCTAAAGCGGCATCGGCAGCTTCAGCCCAAGTCAAACCAATCCGTCGAGATTTCTCAGCCACTTTGAGCGGATTCTTATTGGCAATCCATGCTTGCTGATAGGGCAACAGGACTGCCGGTACTGAGCTATCAAAATCAGGCTGTAATAAATCTAACGGTTTGTTTTCGGTCATTTTTGAACAATACCTAAAATCTGGGCACGAATAGAGGCCGCTGTTTCAGCAGACAAGCCACCTTTTTTAACGATACTTTCAACCGCTTGAGCTGCTTTCTCGGCACGGTCACGGACGTCCAGCATCCATTTTTTCTGGTTCACAGAGGCTTTGGTAATTTCTGCAATACCTTTACCGCATTTGGCAATCAGTGCTAGACGGTCAGCCGGATCAGCATCAGGATCATTGGATTCTTGCAGTGCAATCAGCGCATTGAACAGCTCGGTCTGAATCAGTGATAGCACCGCTTGAGAACGTACATCGCCATCATCAGGTGCAGCATCTGCAATCAAAATCGCTGCTTGAGTACTGGCTTGCACGGCAGCAAGCTTCTGTTCAAGCTTTTGTCCATAACGGTGTACGCTAGACTTACTAATGCTGTAGCCACGTTCCATCAAGATTTCAGCAATCTCGACATAGCCACAAAAGCCTTTATCTTTGAACCAGGTATCCAGCCAAAACTTATCATCAGGATTGAGCTGATCAATTGCAGATTGCTTCGCCATTTATGCACCTCCCCAGTACTTCGCTGGGCGTGCAATCCCGGCAGGGCAATTCACGGTATATTCCACTACATCAATCCCGTTAGAATTAAGGACAGAGTGCCAATGTCCATCCGGTTGCCGTTCAATATCAACCAGTTCTTTATTTTCTAAATATGCCAACTGGGCATGTAATTCATTGGCTGTGGCATCTGGATAAATAGCTTGCACAACTGTTAGAACAAGTACATCCATAGCCCCCAATGGACGGGCATTGTTTAGTGCATTCAGTAACAACCAGCGCATGTTTTCCCGGCGGGCTTTTACAAGATCTGTCATGGTTTATTCATTCCTTGGCGTATTTGAACGTTCTCGATTTTTGAAGCCAGTGCATCAAGCTTGGCTTCAATCACAGTCTGACCGCGAATGTAGTCTTCACGGGCAACATAGGTATGTGGCAAATCAATCTGAAACTTATAGAACTTGCGTTCTAGATCACGGATGTCATCCGAGTTTTGAGCAGATTGCTTAGCAACATCTTCAAGTTTGTTTTGCATCACTTGAAAGTTGTTATTCAGGTTTTCTTCAATTCGACCCCATAAAATTTTAATGGTCGTAATAACTGTGCCTATGATCGAGATCAGGATCATGATCCATTGATAAGCTTCTAATTGAATCGCCACATTTCCCCCTTAACCTACAAAGGCCTGAAGAACGTGACGGCCGCTATTCAACATGGAAATCAACTGGTCAATAAACCAGGACACGGTAGTTCGCCAGCCAGACCAGATCTGTTTAATTTCATCTTGAGTTTCTAAGTATTCTTTAACTATGAATTCAAGCACAGCTTCCTTCTTGGCAACCCCTTTAAGAACACCCTCATTCTCAACCGCCTGCATATATTTAGCTGTTGTTTGCAACATGTCATAGACTGCTAAAGCCGTCAGTTTTGAATTGCTATAAGTTTTTTGGGTGGCAATAATCCCAGCCTCAATCGTCTCGCTGATGTGCCCGTAATTTTTCAGAACATAGTCGGCAAGGCTGATGATGGCGCTTTTTGAAAAAATGACTTTTGACATGTTGGATTCTCTTTTTAAATCGTTGTATTGGGCTGCTGATCCAGTCATATGCATCCATCAGGGTATAGAACAGAACAGCGGAAAAATTCTTTCGCACAAATATTTTTAAGGTCATAGCTTGGTTGCTGTACTTTGATTGATATAGCGTCCGACCATGCCGCAGAAAGCAATCCAGGCAATCACATAGAAACGGATATGTTCTGGGAGTACTGCAAGCAGTTCTGGTGGAAGCGGGGTAACAGCAAAGAACATCACCAAGCCAAAACACCAGTTACTGAGCCATTTCCAGCTGTCACGCCAGTTGTGGACAATGAAGCTTTTATCCACAAAACCTAATGCAGCTAAACTTTGTTGTTCCTTCTTGAAGGTTTCAAAGTTATTTTTTAAAACTTCAAGCTGACGTTCCAATTCCAGGATTTTCTGATTTTTTTCTGTATTGCGTTTGGTTGCGTCATGCAATAAACGGTTTTTCTCACTGAATTCAATAGCCTGTTGATCCAACTGTCCTTCAAGACTGGAAATGGATAAACGCAGCTTTTGAATCTTTTCTGACTCATCTGCATTAACCAGGGCTTGCAGGTCTTTTTTGCCTTCTTCATAACCTTTGCGGTAATCAGCCTTGCCAAGAATTTCCAACTTAAATTTAATGCCTTCTTCAATACGCTGTTGGATCAAGGAATGCGGAATCTTTGATTTTTTATGAGTCATTTGTAGCTTCCCCAAGGTAGTTGAAAATGTGGACCATCTTTAAATGTTTTCCAGTCACCACCCCATTCGATAGGGACGTTCAGTTCTTTTGCGGCTTGTTTAACGGCATCGGCAATTTTGTAATACAGCGGCCAATCCCAGCGAATGTCTAAACCAATCATGGCAACTAGATCGACAGCATGACCCGTAAGGTGGCGAGAGTTTTGAGTTTGGCTTGCACCTGATTTCACCAGTTCAGCTTGTCTGGCCTTGGTCCGAAGTCCTTCTGAAACACGGAAATCAACTTCAGTGATTTCAATTGCTCGTTTAACCACTTTGACTAAATCTGGGTGAACACCTTCAAGACGGCTTAAGCTCAGCCTGGATAAAACAAATTTCTTTTTTTGAACTTCAGACATTGAAATAAACTCTTATTTAACGTCTTGTAAGTTTTGATGATTTTGCAATCTATTCCTTGCGGAACTACTTCCATAAAAAAACCGCCCGGAGGCGGTCAGTGGAGAAAAAGTAAAAGCAATTAGCAGGCAAACATATCGAGTTGTCGGTCATACTTTGAAACAGCTGGAGTCTTACTGACCTGATTTTTACGGACGGACCGAATCCAGCGTGTTGTGACATTATATTTTTTAGCAAGCTGACGTTGAATATCAGAGGATGCCCCTAATTCTGCAAGGTCCTGTTCAATACGCTTATCACGTAAAATACCCAGATAACGGTCAGACTTAGGAATGTAAACAATATCGCCATTCCAGAACTGGCAGAGCTTTTTCAGATTATTGAATCCTAACAGTTCAGCAAGTTCATGGCTTTCAGAAATAGATTTCAGGGGAGGGAAACTATAGTCCGAACCGCCATAATGCTTGATCAGAATCATGGCAGTTCTATAGTCAGTCAGCTGAATAATCAGCCGAAGGTTTTCAGGTAGTTTGTCCAGGTATTCGTCTTGTTTCATTAGTGGCCCGCTTAGCTTTGTACTCCAATGCTGCCACTATACGCCACAGTTCGTTTTCTGTACAAAATTCTAACGCTTCCTTTTGAAACATTTGTTTTGCAATGCCTTTTGCATAATTCCAATGCAATTTATGCTCGGTTAAATGTGCCTCAATTTTGCCTATTAATGCCTCCTTAGACAGCTTCACCTTCGGCTTTTTGCCAAAGTTGCGTTTAGAAAATCCGAGCTGATCCAGATGCTGAATGACTTTAAGCAAGTCATTCATATCCATGTCTTTGGCAGATCGCTTACTGGTGACATGCTCAAGCATGTCACGGTAAGTATCCTCATCCAGATTTAACGCTTTTTTTCCCATGTGAATGGCAGCTAAACGTTCATTGCGAGAGGATTTTTTCATGCAGGTTTCCCCATAGGTGTAGCCAAAATACCTAAGCCTTTTTTTTCGTTTTGAATGTCTTTGCATATGCATTCGATATTGGACAGCAACAATTCTTTGGCGCTGTCCAGGTCGTTGGCAGAACCCAGATATCCTGCAACAGCTTTAGTTGCAATATAGAAGGCAAATTCGTCAGCTGATGATTCATCAATATTTTCAATTTGGGCATGTGCAGGAATGATAAAACGATCAAAAATATATTTTGCATGTTGTTCTACAGTTCCTGTCACTTTAGTTGGTTGTTTTTTATTACTCATGCAGCCATCTCCGCTAGAAGTTCAATTGAATCGCTGACTTTGATCAGGTGTGATAGAGCTGCTTTAGGTGAAGAAAAATAATAAGATTTCGACTCAATGACCTTGTCTAAGTCAGGAAATGATTTTTTTGCTTCACGTTTACCTAAAAGTTTAATGATTTCAGCTTTAGATTTTTGGCTGTATATTTTTACTTTTTTAGTCGGTAAAAATTTTGCCTCTGGATGTTTATCTGGTTCAGTCAGCCAGATTCCCTTAAACATCTGGTCAATGTAAATATCAACGACCAATTTCATTTTCATGCGCACCAGGAGAAGTGTGACATCGTAGCCATCACAATGCAGGATGACTTTGTTGTAAGGAATGTCTAATTCTTTGAGTACATGATCTTGCTGTTCTTTGCTTAGGCTCATGGTGTTTCTCCAAGGCTGATGATTACTTCTGGTGGCAATTGGTCTAAATCTTCGCGTTTAATCATTTTCCCACCGCCTCAACTGTGAAGTCTTCTACATACAAATCTTCTATGTCATAAAAATGGGGATCTATTTCTTCTGGTTTTCCAAAGATCCATTTGGAGTGGATGTATCCGAATACATCGTTATTACAATGTGCATTCCCACGAAGGATGATTAAGGCCGCTTCTTTGTAAATGTCATCAGAATTTTCGACTTCAAAACCACAGTAGTTAATGCCTTCAATATCTTGTGCTGTTGGGTTTTGTGCCCAGTCACCTAACTCAATTTCAATCTGAGCTTCCACAGTGATCGTTACGAGTTTTTTAATTCCCATTTTGCTTTCTCATTTGTAAAATTTGGGCCAAAAAAATCCCGCCAAAAGGCGGGACCTTTTGTTTTTGTTAAATCAATTGGTTTGGAATCGCATTAATTCACAGCATCCTTGAAAGCTTTCCCTGCCTTAAACGTCGGGCTTTTAGTTGCTGGAATGGTAAGGGTTTCGCCAGTCTTTGGATTACGCCCCTGACGTTCAGCACGTTCAGTAATTTTGAAAGTACCAAAGCCTTTAAGTTCTAACGTTTCCCCATTTGCCAAGCTATCAATAACAGCCGTTTCAAATGCCTGAAGGGCAGCTGTAGCTTGAGTTTTATTAATTCCCGCAGTAGTTGCGATGTGTTGAATAAGTTCTGCTTTGTTCATGGTTTTATTACCTGTATTTGTTGAAGTTTAAACATTCGCAAAATCGAGCGAAATCGCTTGATACTTGCCTTCACTGTCACGCTCATAAAAGCGCACATAGTTTTTGCTGTCAGTCACGATAATGCTGTCACTGATTGCATCCATTGCACGTAGCCACTTTTCATCCCGAATGTCTAAACGACGCAGGCTGAGTACACGACCAGTTGAAATTTTTCCTTCTTTGTCTACCTGGAAGGCATCATTGATCAGTACACGAATGTTGTCGTTAGATCCGGCAGCCCATTCAGAAATACATTCATCAATTAACGCTTTGGCAGCCTGCAAGCTTTCATCAAAACGGATGCTTTCCTGACTTTGACGCACAATCTTGTATTTGCCATCAAAGCTGAATAACGTCACGTTGCCTTTGTTACCACCTAATTGCACACCATGCTGTTCAGCAGAAAGCTGAATAAAGGCAGCAATATCTCCAAATGCTAATTTTTTAAATGCCAGCATTTGTTGCTGCAGCAGCTTGGCACCACCAATCAAACGTTCGACCAGGTCACTACGTTCAATATCAATCGCTTTAATTTGATCAACCGGGATCAAACGTCCTTTGGCATCAATACGATAACCTGCTGGAACTTCTACAATTGCGTTCATTATTTCCCCATTAACGATATTGTTTGTTTTGAATTTCAACTACCGTTTGGCAGTCAATACAAAGTGTCACACCACCCAAGGCACGACGTTTTTCTGGAATCTGGCAGCCACATTCAAGGCATTCAAACTCACTTTCAGCGTTATATTGCTGATGGTTTTCAAGCGTATGAGCCAGGCGCTCATCAGCAATTTCACCAGCAATGTCTGCTAAATCAGCCATCTATTTACCCTCAAAAAATTTCTTTACGTTTTTTCTTTTTGCAAGCCACATCACATTGCTGACAAGCTCGCCAGTGCCGCATTTCTGCTGGGTTCTGAGTAGGTGCATCACGTTCACGGAAGTTAATGCACTCATCAGGGCTGAGTTTCTGGTTCAAGTGAGGGCAGTGAACACTACCCAACACCTTCATAACTGTTTGTTCTAAACGGTCTGTATTTCCCTTATATTTACCGCGTAAAGCCAGTGAAAGGCTGGGTCTGGCATATCCCAATTCATTAGCAACTTTCTGAATACTACCCAGCTGCTCTATGCGTTGTTCAACCAGTACGACCCATTGCGGTTTAGCTGTTGGATAAGACATAAGCAAGTACTCCAAGCAGCACAGTACATAGGCAAAGTAAAAATGAAATCAGCTTTTTACTACGTTCTTGAATGTCATAGAGTTCCTGTTCATATTGCTCGGCCAAACGCTTAAACTCATTACGTTCAGTAAATAGTCGGATTCTGTCTTTCGTAACAAAGCGGTGAAATTCTGGGTCAATTTTTGCAGGATTATTCATCATTAATTTCCTCATCATTCAGTAACAAAGTGCCGTGTTTAATTTCTTCTTCGAGTTCAGGACGCTCTGAATACATAACTGTATTTGTATTTGGGTCAAACACCTGCTTGGCCCGTTGAATTTGTGGGGGGATTGGACCAGTATCCATTCCTGGTAAAAGCTGATATTTCGCTTTGCGAACAGCATGATGAGCTACACGTGCAATTTTTAAGTAACCTGCATGATGTAGAAAGCGTAAATAACTATCTGCGGTCTCAATCGAAACTTGCAGTTCATCCGTACTTGAAATCGCAGCAAGTTCAATTGCATTTACTGGTTGTTTGGTAATACGCAAGGTATTCCACATTGCTTTGTTCACAGTCGCAGATTTGCCCAGAATATTGCCTTGGCGATCCACAGAAGGAGTGTTGTAGCCGTAATCTTCAACAAGCTTGAAATAGATCAACTCTATTTTCTTGCTCATATTTGGCAATTTTTCTCGTCTAACTTCGGCAATGATTCCTGCCTTTTTGAGGCCAGTGATGAAATCACGAGTACTGTCATATTTCATCTGACCAAGTTCAGCGACTTGTTTGATAGTGAACTCTTCACGATGCTTACGAATAGCAGTCCACACCCGTTGACGTGGAGATTGATAAGGCTGTCCTGCATTCATAAGATTACTTCCCAGTTCTTGAGTTAATGATAGTTTTGTACCAGCTTGCATGAATTAGTTACCTCAGAAGCTACGTGGCTTAGGGCTTTCGCCAGTTACAAAGCCGTCCGGTAAGAGCTCCTTAAGTCCTTGTTTGGAGATATGACGCACTCCAGCTTCTAACGCTTTTTCATTCAACATTTCTAAGTTGGTTGATACACGACGTGTCGATCCACGGACCTGGGCAAGCAGTTGCTCAAGTACAGGTTCATCAATTTCAATTTTCGGTGCATAAATTGATGCTAAAAGCGTGACATCATTAATATCTGCTGGGAGTGCGGGAACCCAATTCAAAATACGACCGTGGAAGCGCTCCCACTTTTCCAACTTACGTGCCAGCATTTCCTCACCAATAATCAAGAAAGTTCCTTGGCTGCCTTCGTATAAGTCACGAATAATTTCGACTTTATTGCCTTGCACCAAATGGTCAAACTCATCAATAATCAGTGGTCGACCTGACTTAGCAAGTTCGCTAGTTGCCAGCTCCATCATTTCACTAAGCGTTGCAGGGTAAGGAATACTCATCTCCCGCAATAGCGCTTGTAGAAAGGCTTTCTTGGTATATGTGCTTTTGACTTGCACATAAAAAGCATTGGTTTTAGTCGCTACAAAGTTTGCTGCTGTAGACTTACCAAAGCCACTTGGACCATAAAAAGCAGATATGCCTGGCAACAGGGGATTGCGTTCCATCGTGCGCTTAACTGCTTCATAGCACTGAGAAATATTGCGAATCTGAGCAATACTTGAGTTTGAAAAATTGACATCTGCATTCATTTGCATCACCATAAAATAATAAGTTGTTTGTAATTGGGCGGTATTGCCGTACCGTCTAACCTTGGCGCTGGGCTAAATATGTATTTAGTTCAGCGTCATCTTCTTCCAGTTGCCTAAACTTTTTAGACAGTTGGAACATTTCCCAAAAGTCCTGATTTTCTTGGGTTAGTTGCCCTCCTTTCTGTATATGTCGATCTAATTCCATCCAGCGTTGTACTGGGGTTAAAGTTTGGTTTGCTTGTTCAGTGATAGGCGAAGTCACAACAGGCTCTTTGAAATAAATAACTTCCTTTTCTTGGCGTATAGGTAAAGCATTTAATTCGTCCATAAGCTGTTGGTGCTTGTTGCCGTTAAATGGAATAACGTTTTGGTTTTCCATGTGCTCAATCACCAACTGTGGATTAGCTTCCAGACGAACTTCGTCCTGTTTCACAGCTAAGCGACGTAAGCGGCCATCAGCACGACGTTGACGCGCCTGTTCAACTTTTGTTTGCGGGAAGTAAGCACGTTTGTTTGCATTCCATTTCGCATAGCAAATCAAGCGACCATCTTCGTCACGTACTGTAATTTGGTCAGCATTGTGTATGTCATAGCCCACCAGCACTGTGTCGCCGTGAAACTCAGATAGCTCTTGGCTAAAGTAACGGTTGCCAAATAGCTCAATTTCACCGCGGCGCACTTTACGTTCTTCATAAGGGCGAAACAGATCTTCGGCATCCCAGTCTTCAACTCGGTCAATCGGTGCACCCATTTCTAACGCTTCATTCCACGCTTCTAACGGACTTTGATGACGCTTTTTAAAAGTCACAGGGTCGGTAATGCGTTTCAGGCTGCTATGCGGTTTATTGTTGTAGTCATTCACAACTTTAGCTGCATAATCCAGAAAATCAGTCCAGCTAATTAACCCTTTTGAAACGCCAATCTGTTTAATTTCGCTTCGAGTGAGCTTGAACATCTTGTTGCTGGCTTCTGCATCCATATCTTTACCAATATATGACGGTAAATTTTTGGCAGCTTTGATCCATAAAGTCTGGTGACTGCGTTCAATCAAACCTTTGGCTTGCGAGTTGTATGGAAGGGCATGGCTCATTTCGGTATTTAAACGGGCCATCACACCGCGGCCTTTTGCACCCATCATCTGGTTTTTATAACCGGAGCCGTTATCCACATAGAAAATTGCAGGAATACCGCATTCGCAAGCACTCATACGCACAGCATCCAAAACAGCCCAGCCACTTTCTGCAAGATCAATCGACCAGCCCACCAGACGACGTGTTGCCACATCAATAATGGCGGTGATCTCAGGACGAAAAGGCTTACCATGCATCGGGTGTGCTACTTCTGCATCAAAGCAATGACCATCTGCGGTATAAACATCAGTCGGTAATAGCTGCTCAGTATCACGGCGGATAAATGGCTGTAAGTTTTTCAACTCACGGTTGCCCATACGGCCACGTTGCGCCTCAACATTACCCATTTTTTCTTTAATGAAACGATAGGCTTGGTTGTAAGTAGGGCAGGGAACATCTGCTTTCAAATAATTTGGAAGCAGTTCCAACACAGCCGCCAAGCTTGGCTTTTGCGGTTGTGCCCAAAGCGTTAATAAATCCATTGCCCAAACAGGGATGTCTGAACGACGTGCTTTAGGTGCCAAAACACTGATCACATTGATTTTATGTTGTTCAGCATCTTCTACAGTTTTCACCCAGTCGAACACGCTACGACGTGAAACAGTGCGACCTTCACCAGCTTTGGCATTGGCTTTCTGAACCGCCAGCTGCATTTCTTCAGGCAATAAAAGGGCATCAGCATCTGCAATAAATTGCTCGATTGCAGGTGTCTTTTTCATACCTTGCTTGATCTGCTGCTGAATGTAGCGCACCACAAACAAACGGTTCTCAGCAATTTCACGCTGCCAATTCATTAAATTGGTAGCATCTTTAACTTCAGAAACAAGAAGCTCAGACTTATTAATTGCAGCCGCAGTAGAAATAGGTTTTAGATGATTTTGAATACTAATGGCTAATTCAACTGGAACTAAATACATACGTTTAGTGCCATTTCTACCAGTAGATTTCTCTTCTTTAAAATCCCATTTCTCTTTTTTTGCGCGGTATTCAAAACCTTGACGGTTATTAGGAAACTGTGGGTTTTGAATAACTAATTGCAATTCAACTAATTCCTGAATACTATAAAATAATTCCATCAACGAACTCCTACTGTTTGCGCTTTAAGGTTCGTGGATAGATTCGTTTGTTATTCTCAGTCCATCTATCAGGAAACAGTACGTGTACTGGTTCACCTAGAAAGTCTGCAATAACAAGTTCTCCGCTTTTACTTGGTTTATCCAAGGCATTGCGGATAGTTTGAGAAGGCATGTCATAAAGGCGCGCTAAAGCTGTAAGGCTCTTACACTTACGCTCAATTGCAGCTTTTATTTCATGTCTATCCCAAACTTGTTCTTTGGGTGGATTTCGCATAGAACCCATGTAGAACTCCTAGGCCAATATGGCTTTTTTTAAACTCGTTAGATTGGGCAATTGCCTAATCTGAATACATATTAGTATGCAAAAATATTCAAATCAATGCTTTTGCATATTAATTTTATTTAAAAGTATTCAAAATCTATTAAATGATTGATTTTTATTTAATTGTTTTTATGCAAAAAGTATTCAATTTTTGCGTGCAGGTTTTGCATTTAAGGTGTGGTATATGCAAATGGATGTTACTCAAGATCGTGATTTAAAATTTTGGGAGAGAATGCAGTTCTTGATTGGCGAAGAACGTCCATATCCTTGGGCTGAATCAAAAGGAATTAATAAGTCGGCATTTCAGTCAGCAAAGAATCGTCAAAAAAAACCTTTACCGAAAACAGTTAAACATTGGGCGCAATTAATAGGGTGTAGCTATCAATGGTTGAATGACGGAATAGGAGAGCCATTTCTAGAAAACCCTGAAACAGCACAGCCTGTTGCTGTAGCGGATCACAGTGTTAAGACAGACGTGCCTTTAAGCATAGATCAGCAGCTGCTGATGCAGTCTATTGAAACAGCTGAAAAAGCTCTGGAGATTGCCAACGGCACCATGACACCAGACGACAAAGCCGAATTTATTAGCACGCTTTTCTTTAATGGTAATTTAAACAATGTAAGTGAAGAGCTGCTAAAAGCCTGTATTAGCTTGATTGAAAAAGCACTGAAAGAGACGCGACGCTCTATGTCGCCATCGAAAAAAACTGAATTGATTTTAGTCATTTACAACTTCTATTATGACAAGCCATGGACTCAAGAGCACTTGAAATCCGCATTAGACCAACTTATAAGGAGTGTTTCGTAACATGCTTGAAAATAATAATGGTAGTCTGTCTAGCTTAGCCAAAGCTGGAATTGAATTACCATCAAATGCTTTAGGAATTTTCTCAAAACGTACAAAGACCCAGCCAATATCTATAGTCCTAAAGCTCGCAAATGAAGAACTCTGCACACTGCAATTTAACCTGGATAATCTCAACAGCCCAGACAAGGCCATTACCCAAACGGTAGGGGCAACTGTTGAAGCATTATTAAACCGAATTCCTCTCATTCAAACAGTGCAAAATAAAAACTAAAAAAACTACACATCCAGAGAAACCGCAAAATTCAGTGCAAAATAAAGGGCAAATCAAGTTCAACCTGGTTTGCCCTTAAAAAAATCCTCAAATGCTTATCAGCTCAAGCTTTCATCCCACATAATCCCAGGACTTCCCGAATCTTCCCGCATCACTCCAGTGCAGAATGAATTAATAAGTCACATTCTGACGTACAAGTAAAAAATTTAAAGCCACAGGAAAAAAGATATTCAATTGCTGATGGGGAAGGGCTAATCATTTCTGTATTTCCAACAGGGAAAAAGAAATGGGTGCTGTCATACCGACACCAGGGTAAACAGAATCAAAAAACGCTAGGTGAATATCCAGAAACAGGCTGTAAAGATGCTAGGCAATTGGCCCGTGATTTTAAGCAGCAAATTACAGGTAAAAAGCTGAATGCCCCAACAGTAAAGGAAGTTATTCAAGAATGGCTTGAAATTATGCGGCCAAGTTGGAGCAGCCAAAAGTACATTGATACAGTTGTTTATCGGCTTGGTTACATTACTGCAGACTTTGAAAATATCAGTGTTGATGAATTAGAACGAAAACAGGTCGTTAATAGCGTTAAAAATATTGTGGCCAAAGGTACGATTGAAACTGCCAAACGTTCTTTAAGGCTTTTGAGTGATGTCTTTAATTTTGCGATCGCTTCAGATTACACCGAGAAAAATCCATGCTTACTGGTAGCTGATGTTATACCGAAACAGGAAGTAGAAAATTTGGCAGCTTTAAAGCCTGCCGAAATGCCTGAATTTTGGGGAAGGGTGCAGCGTTCGCAAGTTTCAGAAGACTTGATGATTGCAATTAAATTAGCCTGTTATACGGCTGTTCGTATTTCTGAACTTCTTTTAGCGCGTTGGGACACAAAAGAAATTAATTTTGAAACGCGTGAATGGGTGATTCCTGCATCAAGAATGAAAATGCGTCGGGATCATGTGGTACCACTCACTGATCAGACTGTTGAGTTATTTAAAACCTTGTATGACCGACGGAAAAGTGAAGGTTTTATTTTTAGACATGCACATAAACCTGATTTACCAGCCAGATCCGAAAGTATCTTGGCCATCATTAAGCGCAATGGCTACGCTGGACGGATGACGACACATGGTTTTCGTTCCGTTTTTTCGACCCACGCAAATGACTCAGCTAAGTTTAGATATGATGTTATTGAATACCAGATAGCCCATGTACCAAAAGATAAGATTCGGGGCATTTATAACCGCGCAGAGTATTGGGCTGAACGTGTAGAAATGATGGAGTGGTATGCAAGAGAAGTTGATAGTTGGTTAAAAGGTTAGCAATGAATATTAAAAAGGGGGCAATTAGCCCCTTTTGTTATGCTGCAGAACCAATATTTTTGTCTGACTTCATTAGATTTAGTGTTGCTTCGGTCCATTCTTTACGATTAACAAACACGCGCTCTGGTGGGTACTTTGCCAGATAATGCTTTTTAAAGGTATTTACACAGATACCAAGTTCAGCAGCGACTTTTACCATTGGATACCATTTCATTTGTCATTATCCTTTCTTTAAATATTCAAAAGCCTGATATGCAGTACTGACACACATGAAACTGTATTCAGTGCCGTTATGCTCGAAAATTTGAGCTTCTGAATATGTCCAACTTAGTTGGCCATATTCTTTGGTGGTTTTAAACCATTCGATGAAATTCATATTTATTCCATCCAATGAACACATTCTTCAGTCTCACAACTTGCATTGATATGCCCATTCACTGCACTGATTTGATAGCCTAATGTACCTTTGTCACAGATTGGACAAGGCATTTCACCGCCAAAAGTTAATTGTGGTTTTTTGGTACCATGCTTATCCGTAATCGCCTGACGAGCTTTTATAATGTTTTGAAAGTCCATTGTTCATCCCTTTAATAACTATTGGCCTGTGGTGCTGAATCCAGCATTTGCATAGTTTCTGCATGTACTTCTGTGGTGTAGCGTTCCTGGTTATTTTGATCGTGCCATGAACGGGTACGCAGCTTGCCTTCAATGTAGACTTTTGAACCTTTTTTCAGGTATTGCTGGGCAATTTCACCTAAGCGGTTTTTGACTACAATTCGGTGCCATTCTGTATTTTCAATCCAATTGCCAGATTGTTTGTCTTGCCATTTTCCCGATGTGGCTATAGAGAATTGACACAATGAACCACCATTTGGAAAGGTCTTGCTTTCAGGATCCGCACCAAGTGAACCGACTAAAATGACTTTATTTACTCCGCGCATGGTTTTTGCTCCTGATCTAATTCACAACGGCATTGACCAATGCGGAAATATTCAATTGGTCCTGGTGCATCCTTTGGCGTAATTTCAAAGCGCGAAAGTTCGTAAGTTCGTACATGGGCTTTGACTGTAATGTCATCACCATCAATTTGAGTAATTTTTCCTGTATGTGCAGTTTGGTTGACTGAAATTTTTCCATTGCCGATGCTTTTGCGTTTCTGGATCATAAAGTTGACTTCATCACCCACTTGATAGGCTTCAAAATTTGGCAGGATTAAACCGCCACAATTACAGCGATAATTAGACATGGCTTAACCCTCCACCGCTACAGGTTCAAATTCAAATTCATCATCATCGACTAAGTTTTCAAAATGTAACTTGGTGATTTCAAAACAATCTGATAACCATCCTTCCTGTTGAAAAATCTCATTTGCATATTCAGCTCCAGAGAAGGGTGAAAAACCATTCTCGTAGCAAAACCAAAAAACTTTGCGACCGATCATCTTTAATATGATTGCCACAACATCACCGTTGCTCTCTTCAAGGCGATGCTGATGGCCTGCCCAAAAGTTATTGTGCTCATGTAGTTGGTCATCTGTACATTTGATGACGATCGTAAACTCAAGGTCACATGTAGATTCATGCCATGAATTCAGATTTACTTTGTAAGTACGTGGCTCACAAAGAAGATATTCAGGAATGCCAAAATTAACACCATGGGTCTGTTCATATTCCTCAATATGTTTTTTTAAAAGTTCTAAGTTATAGAGATGCTGGAATTTGTATTGTGAAAAATCTGGAATATCATTGTGATAACCAGTCGTTATTACCCAATATCTAGCGCCTTCAGGCATGTTCTGAATAATATCTTTTGCTTTCTTTAAACCCACATTATTAATGAATTGACTCTCAGGTGATGCCATTTCTACGTTAGAATCGTTTTGCATAATTGCTCTCCAGTGGTTGTGTGACACATGCAGAAGTTGCCGCTTTTGCATGTGTTTTAGTTTCAGTAATTACTTTTTAGATCCTGGTTGTTTAATTTGATTTGGATTGGTGAAAATCCAACATTTAACAATACGGTCTGATTGGATTGGGTTGTCATTGGTTTTATCTCCGATTTGCTTAACTTCATCTGCAGGGTACTTAGATGAACGGACTGGCTTATTTGCTTCGATGAATTTGTAGCGTTTGCTTGTGCGTAGTAAATTTCTCATTTCATTTACATCGGGCAGGGCTTGGAAATTTCTCGCTGCGACCTTGTAAATTTCATTAAGATTGATTGCGATATGAGCCTCGGTAGGCTCGTAATGATTAAGATGGAAATGTGAGGTACGGATGCCATTGAGGTATTCATAAGCATCCCAAAACTGTTGAACGTAGATATGGTCTAAGCCAATTTCATCGACACGTTTGCGCGCCATGTTTTCAAGCATGGTTTTTGAATTTTGGATCTCAGTTGCACTAATTTCTTTTTTGAATACATGCTCGGCCAATGCATCGATCATCGCTGATACTTGGGCATGACATAGGGCAATACGCACGTGGGTTATGCCTTTGGCATGAAAGTCTGCTTCAATTTGTTTTAAGTTGTTGAAGTAGGTCTCTAAAATCTTACTTTCATTTTTTAAGCAATAAGTCATGTAAGTACATGCTTCATCTAATGGCATTTGCGACAAACGGGTCGCAATATTCTTTTTCTCTAAACTGTGTCCTTTGGTGTCGACAGAAATGTGCAGAGTACGTGAAAGAATTGCTTCAGATGCTTGAATAGGGGTGTTCTGGCTGATCATGACTGCAGCTCGGAACGGTGGTTCGTAGGTTTCATTACCTGCGGTTTTTAAGCCTTTAGAACGAATTGCACGACCGTTAAAAGCATCTTTTAATTCGTCCCAACTAAATTTGGCTTTTTGTGATGCCTGTTGATCGTTACGGTCGCCCTCAATGAGGACGATCGGCATATTTGAGGTTTGGGCAAAGTTACGATAAATCGCCACACTGGTTGATTTATTTGGGTCAAAGCCCTCGTATGATTCACGACCGCTAAACTTCCATAGCATTTCAATCAGTGTTGATTTACCTGAACCTGCTTGGCCAACAAGTTCAAAGAAAGGATAGGATGAGTGCTGAGCACGGATCTGCTCGGCAAAATATGAGCCAGTCCACCAAGCTAAAAGAATTAATCCTACTTCGCCATTTAAGTCGTAGTAATCACGCCACCATGTTGGCTTAAATTCTTTCTTGGTTGTTAAATGAATAACGGGTGTAGAAGCCAATGTCTTGATCTCCTTTTTATTTGTTTTGAAATAATCGTGTTCGTTCTTGGGGATAACTTGACCTTTATGCACAGCAAATTGGTCGAAAATATAAATATCGTGTTCTTTGCTATAGCCAATAAAGTCAATGGTTTTGACTTCTCTCAGTCGCTCAGTTTTACGCTTGATAAAGGTTTCGAGCTGTTGATCGGTTCCAGTCCACATTGCCCCAGATAAAACCCCCATAACACGGGGTTTAAATTTACTACGTGAGGAAATATGTTCGGGTGTGAAGGTGGCTTTGACCTCTCCCCACGGTGATTGGATATGAAAGTAATACCAACTCTCGTCGGTAATTTCATTGCGTTGGAAATAGAGAGGTTCGAGTTGTGCGTTGCAGATTTCAACGACTGAAGAACTGTTTTTAAGCGCCTGCTCGCGCTTTTCATCTTCAGACAAAATTGAACCTTGAGCTTGTTCTGTGGCTTCTAGTACGAGATTAAATTTTTTGAAATCTAACTCCCACCAGTAAGTACGATAGGCATGGTTGAAGAAGAATTTTGCAAGGCTATTGTTATAAAAGTTATAAATCAGTAAGCCTGCTTCTTCTGCAGTTTTAGCAATTTGTAGCTTGCCGTAGTGGATATATTTATCCTGGTCTTTTGGTGTGAGCTGACCATTCTGGAATAAGTCATTCCAGTCTTTACCGACTGGAGGTAATGCTGCGGTAGAAACCCAACCATCCTCAGTGGCTTGGTTAATTTGTTTAGGCAAGAATTTCTTGCCTGCTTTGTCGTTATCCAATGCCCAAATGAGGCGAGGGCGATCTTTCTTAAGTTCTGTGCATCGAGCAGCGATTTGCTGAAGGATTTTATTCGGATAATTACTGCTATTCATGGTGCTGATACTGATCAGCTCTGATTGAGCAAGGGCAATGCTATTAAAGATGCCTTCAGTCAGCCAAATACTGCCAGCATTACAAAGTTCATCTAAGTTATGAACAGACCAGGAAAGTCCTTTCCACTCACCAATGAAATTTGCTTTCATACGTCCAAAACGTTCAGGACGATCGATAAAACGTTCCCAGAAAATACCTGGTGCAAGTTGAAAGCGAACTGTTGCAGTAACTAAGTTTCGATTTTTAAAATCGCGATAAAGTTCTTGAGTGTAATGACCTTTTAACGGTTCAATTTTAAACCCTCGTGCATGTTGCAAATATGCATCTGCAGAAGCATTCGGATTTGTAGCCGTTTTAGGGAAATCCTCAGACCAGTCTTTAAATAGATCTTCACAAATATCTTTGACGTGTTCTTCATAGCTGCACTTGTTGATACGGCCACACTTTACGACCTTCGGTGTAAGTGCATGTGTATAGGCTTCTTTTTGGGAGCATTTAGGACATATTCCTTCGCGATACCAATCTCCCTTACGTTTGAACTTGAAAATTTGGTTCAGTCTTTCGTCTATGCGACGTTCTAAAATATCCATGAGTTACCTAGATCAATTTCATTTGGAGGAGACGATTGCGATAGTTTTGCGCGGTGGCCAAATCAATTTTGTTTGTCCAGAACAAGGCATTGATTGCACCTTCGACATAAGATTTTTGAAATTGATCAATTTCGGGCTGCAGCTCTAAAGCGAATAACTGCATTTCTATTTCGATTTCCCACTTTTGCTTTGTCAGTGAAAGATCAGGTTTAGGGCTAAGGCTGTTATGGATAGATCGTGTAATTTCTAGATCTGCAGCAAAACTCGCTAAACAGTCGGGATTTTGACAACTGACGATAATGTTATGAAGCAAAGGTGACGGTCTTTTACGACTTGTGACGTGCATTCTGCGTTCGCAATGCGGACAGTAGAATCCTATAGATTTACTCATTATTACCCCTAGTGAATCGACCAAGTGATTTGTTGCTCCCGACGACACTCACTTGTTATTTTTTACTGTTTTTACAAACAGTTTCATTTCTTTACTAAATGATTACACGAATGGCTTCCGAATCTGTGAGAAGCCGAAAAGCGGTCTTTTATGATTTCTGTACGCTTTTATCAGATTGGTTAATGTGATCTCGCATGAATTTTCTAGCGTATTGGTTAGGGGTTAGACCTTCTTCAGCAGCTTTCAGACGAAGCTTTTTATGTTCGGTTTCATCAAGACGGTAAACGATTTGCTTATTCGGATTTGCATTCATTGCATTGACTCTGTAAAAGGCTACACTGGTTATTTTGTGAAAATCGTGCAATGTTTGATTTTCACAAAAAACAATTTACTACTATATATGATAGTTTTCAACAGGAAATACTATGGAACGTAATTTTATTTCTTTAGACCGTGGTGACCGCTTGAGATCAGAGCGCAAGCGTATTGGGCTGACACAGAAAGCAGCAGCTGATGAAGTAAACATGAAAGAACAAAGTTGGGTTCGGTTTGAAAAGAGAGGGGAACCGTTTGACTTGAGAGTATTACAAGCTCTTGAGGAGATAGGCTTTGATATGATGTATGTGGTTTTTGGTATTAAGAAAAATGAATCATTAAAAACTGTAAAGCCTGAGCATATTGAAATACTCAGGCTGCTCGATCAAGTCGATGAAAATAAACAAGCTAAAATTATGAAGATGATTCATCTAATGGTTGAAGAAGTTTAGTCCCTTCGACACCAGTCAAAATGTTGTCGAGCTGATGCTCCATTTCATCAAATATAGTGGCGATTTGTTCTACTGAAATAACTTCGATATTTTCTACACCTCTACCAGATGTAGAAATTCGACGAATAAATCCCACCTTATTTTTAAGCTGTTGCAAGAGATAATAAGACTCTTCATTTAGTTGATACATGACTTTCCCCTTTATTTAATTAGAATGGTTGGGAAACCGCTGTTGATCAGGTCTGTAAGCTCATTAAATAATCTCCAACTTAATTCTGTGTTCTCCATTATTAAAATGGCTTGAACAGCGCAGATGCTTAAATTAAAAGTATCGAACTCTTGATTAAAGTGATAGTCGATATTTTCTCGTAAACGTGACCATATTACATTCGTTTCAATGAATGTTTTATATGAAATGTCGCACCCTAAAATCTGATGCAGTTTTTTTGAACTAATAAAAAGCTGACGTTTATTTGTGTGCGGATTTTTAATTCGGATGATTATTTTTTCTATTCTCATGATTCGTCCTTAAGCCAATAAATGGTTTGGAAAAATTTGTTCAGGGGTATGCCAGTGCCATTTAGCGATGTCTAAACGCGAGGATGCTGAAGCAGCATAGGCCGTAATGAGTCTTGCGTTGTGTGCCCAAATTTCGAGTAATGGATCATCTGGGGTTATATCGAGTTTTAAGTTGCGTAACTGGTTATAGAGCTGCCGTTGTTTATCGGGCAATTCCTTTAACTGTTCAGGGGTTGCTTGTGGGTTTTGTGGTGCTTCAGTCCCGACAATTTTATCCTGGTGCGGTGGCGGTACAGGTTTAGCTGCAGGGGCATTCTTGGTCGGTACGTCGATACAAAATAGGGTCTTTAATTTCTTATAATCGATGGTGTAGTAGTTCACACGTATGGACTTTATTTCAGACAATTTAGCAACTTGAATTAAACCTAATTCTTTAAGTTTAGCGACTGCTCGTTTGATGGTTGATACGCTAAACATGCCTAAGGTTGCTTGCCATTCTTCAAATGTATGAAACCACCACTTACGACCTTTGTAAGTGGTTAGATTCTTTTTGGATTTACGCTTTGAAGTTTCATTAATTAAAAAATAGAGCTTTTGCAGAAAGGTTGCTGCGGTGATCCCCAGTACCTTCGCCAATTCTGGCGAAGCTATGAGGGGATATTCGTTTTGTTGTAAAAGTAATTTCATATTACTGCCCCCCGATAAAGTTCGGCAAAGCAGGCTTTGCATTTCGCAGTCCACTGTTGGCGACCATTACGAATGCCATTCTTATTAAAAAATTCTTCGTCGAAAGGGTAGAACTCACCGCAACTACTACACATTTTTTCAGTGCCTAGTTCGGTGTAGATATATACGCTCATACTGCACCGCCTATGTTTGTTAGGGCATAGACGAAAAATATGAAGGCAATAATCGAAGGGTGTACAAATAATTTGAATGAGCGCGTAGCTGGATATTTTTGTTGGGCAGTTTGATTTGTTAAAACGTGATGAAGTACTTCACGTGGATGGGCTGGACCAATAAATTCAGGGTGTAGACGTGTGCGAACAGGATGCACACTTTTTGAAGAAGTGTTCATAGGCGTTTTCTCAGTGACAAGTTTTAGAACCTGACACCATCCTTCCTACGGGATGGTGGCAGACTAAGCAGGGTGTAGGAATACCGTTCACTGAGTACGGCCAGCACGAAGCTGCCCTGCCTAGCCTACCAAAACGACTGACTAAACAGTTGGCAAAAAAAATGCCGCATAAGCGACTTTGATTTGCGCTCAGTGATATTACAACAGGTTCCTACGCCTGCTCACAGATTTTGCTGTGATTTCCGAAATATAATCATATTTTTTTTTGAAAGCAAGAGAATTTAACTTTTGATTTGATTTCAGGATGGGGGAATGTTGGTAAAGCAAGAATTTCTAATGTTTGGCGAATGATAATTTTTAGATTCTTTTATAACTCTACTGCTTATTTTATTTATATAAGGAAAGAAAGGGTCATTTTGATACAATGCTTTGGCTCATTATGAGCTGATGGATAGGGTCATTGTGAACTTATACATCGTGTCATCCATTGTTTATAAGTTAATACATTATATTTATTAAAATTTTATAGAGGGGTTAATTATGGAAGCTATATTCGTTTTGTCATTTTTGACAGTGATTGTTTTATGGGTATTAACTCTAATCGGTTTGGTGAGTCCTAAGAAATTTCAAAACTTTAGAAAAAGTAAACCCGTTACAAGGGGACAGGTTTTATTGTTTGGTTTTGTAGGGACAATCATATTAAGCATTATTATTACTTTAACAGCGCCAGATCCAAACAAAAATGCGGCAATTGCAGAAAACACAGCAGATACGTCGAAGCCATCAACAGACACCCAACAGTCTGTGGACAAGCCAAGCTATGAAATTATTTCTGATGATAAACGCGGAAATATTACCCGAAAAGTACAAGTTGAGTTGTCTAAGCGTTTAACGAAACAGCAGCTTGAATTAATCGCCAATCAAATAAAAGATGCTGATAAAGAAACTTATGAGCGTACATTTATCATGTATCGAATTCAGGGTGAGAAAAGTGTAGCTGCATGGGCAACCACACACTTTGATCCAAATTTAGAAATCAAGTTTATTGGTTTGAATGCTGATGATTTTAATAAGTTATTGAGTCTAAAAGCTGATGTTGATGGCGATGTGATAGGGACGTGGATTTCACCAAATGGGTTAACAGACCATATTGATGTAATTTATAAAAAGGGACAGCAATACTTTAAAAAAGAATTCTATATTGATGCGACTATGAAGCCTTATGAGTTAGTCAAGGATGGAAATACTTTCCGTTATAAAGATCCTGACGAGACCCAATATTTTGTGATCGATACCAACGGAGATCTGGAGTATAGAGGAGAAAGTGGCAATATTTATTTGGCAAAAAAAATAGAAAGTTATTAATTTGAAATGATTAAAAAACCACTCTAATGAGTGGTTTTTTATAGGTTAATGTTGAGAAGCTATAATTTCATTTTTATTTTGCCTAAAAAAATCGTTTACTTCACCCCAAACATTATTTGATTTTTCGGCACCTAGTGGCCTTTTATATTTTGAAAAACATCGATAACAGTTTTTACGAGCTTTTCTACTTTTTATCTTTGGGACTGTTTTAGGGTCAAATGGAAAATGACCTTCTGAAAAAGTCCATTTTAGTCCTTCAGTTTGACAGTGGCATAGTTTTAAAAAGTGCATCACTATGCCATTTCTACGCGATCTTAAATAAATATGATGCTTATTAAGATAATGAAGAAAACCTGTTAAATATTTTAAATTGGTATATTGCATGTCAATAATCCGAACCCGAACTGGACGAGCTGCTGTAGTCCGATCCTGAACTAGATCCATACTCATTAGAGCCAAAATTAGAATTACAGCTTGAATGGCTATGGTCTGAGGAATGATTATTATGTATAGAGCTTGATTCGCAACAATTGGAATTATCCTGGTGCAATGGTTGAAGGATTTCTTTTGATTCTGAAGTAGCAAAATCATTTAAAAATAGTCTTTTAAAAGTTGCGTCATCGTAATGCTGTGTTGAATCATCACCAGTTTTAAGATTCATCCAAACTCGTGATTGTTTGTTTTCGACCATGCGTTTTGGTTTGGCGCAGTCGCACTTTACTTCTCTTGAAAACCACCACGTTTTTAAACAAGTTGGACATTTAACCATGATATTTCCATTTTTATGATCTTATGAAATATCAGTTTATTTTTATAAAACTACGATGTATAGTAGTTTTATGAAGAAAGTAGTTCCATGACTTATCCACTGTACCCCATACAGTGGATTTTTTTTGGCTATTAAAAAAGCCACCTTTTCGGTGGCTGTTTGATTATAGTGGGCTTAAAAACTTTATGATTTGATTCATATTTTCATGAACATGATTTAAGCAAATTTCATGGGCTACAGTTGGGTTTGGTTCCTCAGTTAATTTTTCAATCTGCTCCTTTAAATGGTCAAGTTTAGCTTTAAGCTGATTTACTTGGATTTGGTAAGCTTCTAAGTGTTCGTTTGTCATAAAAAAGTCCTATTAATCAAAATGATAATATTGTTTCAATAGGGATATGTTCGCTCTCTTTGACGACGATAGCAAGCAAAAAATATAACAAATTTGATATATTTCATATTGTATATATAACAAATTTGTTATATTATTGGTTTATTGTTTAGACAGGAGCTAGCGATGAGCTATAGCGAGTTTAAACGGTGGCTGATTGAACAAGGTGTGATATTTGTTCGTCGCGGTAAGGGTTCACACTGGATTATCCAGTTAAATGATAAACGTAGTGTTTTCCCTGACCACGGCAGTAAAGAGATACCCAATGGAACCCGTTTAAAAATCAAGAAGGACTTGGGGCTTTAAGCCCCTAGACCCTTAAATAGCGAAACGTATGCTCAATTTATTTATCTATATGTTTATTTATTTATGAGGATAAATTATGGAATATTCAGTACAAATCGCTCGCGAAGGTGATGCGTTTGTAGTGACATGCCGTGATCTACCTGAACTTAACAGCGTTGGTTATTCTTTAGAAGAGGCACAGAGCGAAGCCTTGGACGGAATTGAAACGGCTTTAATGATCTATTATATGGATGGGAAAAAGGAAATACCTTTGCCATCTCAAGCACTTGAAGGTGAACATTTGATTCGTTTACCTGCACAGGTTGCTGTAAAAGTTGCTTTATATAACGAAATGATAAAGCAAAAAGTCACTAGAGCAGAGTTAGGTCGTAGATTGCACTGGCAGCAAGCGCAAATTAATCGATTATGGTCATTAGATCATTCAACAAAATTGGAATCTATCGAAGCTGCATTTAATGCACTTGATAGAAAGATTGAATTAGTCGTTGCCTAAATAGATTCTTAATCATAAAGCCACCTTAGGGTGGCTTTATTTATTGGTGAATCAAATATTTGATTCAAGTTCGAGCTGCGTAGTCAAGCCACTTGTAGAATAACTATGAGTAGCTTTTTCAACGATCCATTTCAGCTTATCAACTTGAGCTTTAAAGCCCTGTAGTTGGATGGGTGACTCTGTACTGATCTGTGGTACACCATAAGCCAAATTGATGCTGAATTTCGCCATTTGGCGCTTAATCTCAGCCATCTTTGCAGCACTCGCACGTTCGGCTTCGGCTTTGTTGGCAAACGTCCCTTTTAAGTGTTTCACCTTGCCTTTTTCACCAGTAATCACCTTTTCACGTTTGGCTTTACCTGTATCGTGATAACTTGTAGATACACCTGTATAGTCTGAGTCGCGGTCTTGCTCTGAATAACGGAATTGGTCGCCATCGTTACGGGTAAGGGTAATCGATGGTAAATCTTTACCAGAAGCAGTTTTTGCGGTACCAGCTTTAAAGATGAGTAAACGATCTTTTTTAACCGCCATTTCAGCGCCATTTTGCTTTGAGATCCGAACAAGTAGATTGAGATCTGATTCATTGGTCTGGTCGATATGCTGAAGGTCAATTTTCTTTAAATCATCGGTCATGACTAAAGTTAAGTCATGATTTTTAGCAATCTCTGTAGCGATCTCACCAAATTTTTTCCGATGGTAAGATTTTGACTTTGCCTCTTTAATTTTGCTTTTAAAATTTGCACTGGAGGCTTTTATGGTGATGATATCGGGGGAGCCTGACCATTCAGTTTCGTCGACAATGAAGTCGCCCTTGTCGTGCATACCTTCACCCACAAAACCAAGCTGACAATTAATTTTAACTCCTCGTCGTGGTAACTCTAAAACCCCATCGCTGTCATCGAGAGTAATGTCGAGCTGATCTGCTTCATTTGCGCGATTGTCCGTTACAGTCACACTCATGATGCGTTTAAGGATTTGCTCATTTAGGGGCTTACTGTCTACAGTGAGTAGGCAAACTGGCGTTTTAATCATGTATTTGCCCCTGTCTGCTGTTCGATACGGTCATCATCAACACGGCTAAGTTTGATCGTAAAATCAATCTTTCTGGGCACACCGTTGAACAATAAAACTTGTTTGGTCTCGTCAATGCTGTCGATGGTATAAACCCCATACAAATAACCGCTGCCATCGACCAGAACAAAGCCCTGTCCAGTATCAGCCATCGCTGCTAGGTCATCAAGTGCAACACGATTACCAAAACCATGCTCCTGATAAATAAGACCAGGGAGTGAAATATTGTCATCCCCTGAGCCTATAAATTGACGTTTCTTACGTCCTGTGGCCACTGCATTGTCTGCATATTGCCAAGAGCGTTGGCGTTGGATCTCAGTGAAGGTAAGTGTGTCCGTGGTAAAGGCAAATTGTCCTAAGCACATAAGCATGGTGAATTACTCAATCATTATCGTTATAAGAACGAGGGCTGTTTGATGGTGCACGTTGAATTTTTGCAAACTCAGTTGCTACAAGTTGAGCAATAGATTTTTCATCCATACCTGCAGATGGGTAGACATTGATCGTCAATTGCATCGGTGCAGCCGAAGCTGCAGGGGCAGTACCTGAAGCTAATTTTGAAATAGGTTGGCGTGTATCAAATCGAATTGAACTTGTATCGAATGAGTCAAGCATTCCTTTACTTGCATTATTAACTGCAGTGGCAGGTAGGCTTGAATTTTTATCAATTCCAAGTGCTAAACCTTGCATGTTGTATGCGCCAAATTGAGCGAAAACACGAGAAGGGGAGTGGATTCCAAAAGCCCCTTTAACTGTATTCGTTACCTGTGAAGCAGCTGCTTTTGCTTTACTGATGACACCTGCAATACCATTGCTGATACCATTGGATAGACCTTGCATAAGCATTTGGCCAAAGCCTGTAAACGTACTTGGCAATTGCACACCGAAGTAATTCATGACTGCAGCAAAGGCGCGATAAAACAAGCCAATTGGAGACCAATTTAAAATGAACGCGGTAATTTTCTGAAGGGCGAGTTGAAAAAATAAAACAAGCTTTTGTGAAGTCGTCATTCCAGACGTACCAACTGAGTTCCAAATATCAAGAAAAAACTGTTTGATTGAACCCCAGTTCCGATAGATTAGATATGCAGCCGTGGCCAAAAGACCAATGGCCAATAAAATTGGGTTGGCCATAAAAAGCCGACCGACAAAAACGACTGCTTTCCCAAGCCACATGAACGTCGACCCAATCAGTTTGATAATATTAATCAGGCTTAATCCTTTTACTCCAAGCACTCCAAATGTTAAGCGTAGTATTGCCATTGGTCCTAATAAGGCGACAAGTCCCAATGACAATGCGCTAAACGTTGCTAAAAGCAAAACAATGATGGCAATTGTTTTCATGATGGTATTAGATAATTGAGGATGTTCTTTAGACCATGCCCCTAATTTCTCCGTCATGTTTGTTATGCCTGTAACGACTTGCTTTAACTCTGGTGCAATTGCAGCACCAAAATTCACCATTGCACTGGTGAACGTTCCTGTCGCGGCATCCCATAAATTTTTTAAGGTGCCAAGTTGTTCATTGACGCGTTTTTGCAAATCGGCTTGAGCATTCATTTTTGCCAATGTTTCGTTATACCCGGCTTTACCTTTATCAATTAATAAATTGAGTGCTTGAATAGTCTCGGCATCATTGCCAAACATATCGGACAGAATTGGCAAACGTGCTTCAGTCGAAAGGCCTTTGAGTTTTTCAAGCTGCTTGAACATATTGTCCAGCCCACCGAACTCACCTTTACCATTGGTAAAGTTCATGGCCATACCTGAACCTTTCAAGGCCTTTTGAATGCCTTTGGTATCCATCATGGATGCAAAAATTTTACTGTAGGCGTTACCTGCTGATTCGCCCGCCATTGCTGCCTGATCCGCCATAACTAAAAGCGGTGCCATAGCCTGTGCACCTTTGAGACCTTCTGCTTTTATTGTTTTCATCCCTGCAGATAATTTTGAAAAGCCCTGTAGCATATTGTCTGAATCAACCCCTAGATAGTAAGCGCGTTGAATCGTGTCCATTAAACTTAGCATGTCTTTTTCTGAGGTTTTAGTCGCATCTTGCATTTTTGCTGCAAATTCGGCTGCAGCTTCAAAAGGCATTTTTAATTGCACGGCCAAATAACCTGATGCTTCACCTACACCGCCAAGAATGGCTTTATAGCTAATCCCTTGCTGTACTAGCTTTGCCATCATAAGTTGAAATTCTGCCGTTGTACCAGGAAGTTGAGTTCCCAGTTTGTTGGCCAGAGAATTAATTTCTGAATATTCTTTGGCGACTAAACCGTTTGATTGCATCATTGAGACTTTCAAAGTTGTCGATGCATCCTCAGCTTCAGCAAATGCTTTAATAGGGAATCCAATAGCAGCAGCTCCAGTTGCCGCAGCTGCGCCTGCAGCCATACCAGAACCTGCCAAATTACCAACAAGTTCCTGAGCCTTTTTATGTTGTTGAGTGATTTCAGCCAATCGTTTCTGACTTGCTGCTTGCTTGTCGAGTTGTAGCTTTTTTTTCTGTAATGCTTGAGTCGTAGAATCAATTTTCTGTTTTAAGGATTGTTCATCCTTAGCAAGATTCTTTGTACTGATTCCTGCTTGAGTTAGCCCATTTCTTAATAACGAAAGTTGGATTTGTTGTTCTTGTTCAGCTTGTTTCAGTTGTTTAACTTTCTGCTTGGCCATTTCAAATTCTTTGGTCATAGCACGAGTTGGTTTCTCAACTTTTGAGTATTCTTGAGCTAAACGAGCTGCAGAGGACTTGGCGTCCTCTAAATCAGCTTTAGTTTGTTTAAGTGCAGTATTTAACTGACGAAACGAAGTTATATCTGATTGTGCCCTTGATAGTTTTTTGAGTTCTTCACGTTGCGACTGGAGAGCTTTGCTTGCTTGGGTGCTTGATCCATATATCTCCTTGAGTGGAGCAGTCGCTTTGTCTACAAGCTCAAGCATTGCCTTTAACGTAATTTCGCTCATTTACTATTGGTTTCCCATCGTTTACGGGCACGTTCATGCCAATCCATTAATTCTTCGATCGAATAGTCACTGCACTCATTGGGTGTCCAACCAAAAACGATTGCGAGATCAGCAATGACTTCATCAACGCTTATTGGAAATCTTCGTCCGTCGTTTTCACGAAAAAACTGATAATTTCTTTACCGATTTTGGTTAAGTCACTTGGATCAAGGTCATACACGTCTTGTTGTGACATTGAAGGGCTAGTAATACGGGGTGTAAGTACTGCAATTGCATTTACATCGAGCTGTAACAAGTCTGCCAAAGTCAGACCACGTAACGCCCCAGTTTTAGGTTTACGGATAGTGACTTCTTTAATTGTTGTTTCACCACGTTTAAAACCATAGTCAAAGTTAATCGTTTTAACATTTGGATCTGCAATGGTTTCAGCATTTTGAGTTTGTTCAGCAGTTGTCATGGATTTATCCTGGTTCAATTTTTGGGGGAGGGGGTTACCCGATCTTATAGACCGAGTAATTCACGGATTGCTGTTGCGAGATCACTATCGCCAAAACGTTCTTTACCGTTGATGAAATCAAGCTCAACTTGTACAACACCGTCTACTTCCATACGGTAATAGGTGTAGTTGTAGGTCATTGTGATTTCGGTACGTTCACCATTTTTGCTATCACCAGGATCAAGTTCTAATGCCTGGCCACGCATATAAATTTCTACATTTTGACGGGTGCAATTGTCTTGTCGTTCATAAACACCGACATAGCGCACGGGTAAATCAGAAGTGCCACAAACGCCAAGTTGACGATATTGTTTAACGTCAAAGCCTGCATAGGTGACTTCACCTTCGAGCTTTTCATAGCCCATAGCCAGTGCAACATCACCAATCATGCCTGCGCCACGATAGTCGTCTGTTTTCTTGGTGATTTTGGGGATTGTGATTGACTCTGCAACACCTGCCCAAGAATGTGTATCAACAAAAACATTAAAGTTTCTAAGTGTACGAGGAAGCATGTATGGACTCCTTAGGTCGTTGTGCCACCACCAAGCAATTTACTGAAATCAACTAAATAGCGATCGGTAATGCGTTGGTTTAAGCCTAAGTTTTCAAGGGTTGGAACAGGGGTGTAGTCATAATCGACCCAGAGCTGACCTTGTTGTAAACCTTGGATTGAGTTTTGAGCAGCGTCATACCAAACCGAAGCCCCCAATAGGTGACGAGCCGTGACATGCTCTTGTAGCTCAGCATTGATAGAGTCAATGATGTCTTTGGCCAAGTAAGGCGTAAGAGGTTGGTCCACAAAAGGGAAACAGCCATTTAAAATGGTTTCGAGGATGAATTGAGCGGTACGTGTTGCGACTTCAAAAGAAAAGCGCGGATCGTCTGAGCAATTGCGATTGCCCCAGAATCGAAAACCTAAATGCTGCATAAGGGTTGTGCAGTCGTTACGGTTTAAGTAGCCTGCATCTGTGTCAGGATCTTCCAGATCCCAAGTAATGGGCTGGCTGATTCCAGTTGGGCCAGTCACGGGGATATTGGATACGGATTTATGCCAACCGACTTTTTCGTCGGTTTCAGCTCGTAGAGCTGCTGCAGCGACAACGGCAGTAAAAATACCGTGTCCATACAATAGGGTTGGTTCAGGCATGATATTTCCATGTCATAGGATTGATGGGTTAATCATGCTGTGAATGTTTTGCTGCTGCTATTTGAGTGTTCCTGATTAAATGCTATTCAGGATTTAACGAAATACTAAAAAACCACCCGAAGGTGGTTTTTAATTTTTTGATCAAGTGGTCGGTGTTGGATTTAAGCAGAAGGTTAAACTTCCATCCTCATGTTCTATAAACGATGAGTTCACTACATCAGGATTTAATGTGTAGAAAGCGTCAGAGATCGGTACAAATTTAATTCTATACGCAACATCATCAAGATTCTGCATATTCACGTATCCGTCGAAGTCAGCCAAGATTCGACCCACATACGCTAATGAAAATTGTCCTAAAATTGCTCCGATATTACCGCTTGCAAATGGGTTATCCATATCATTTACATATAATTCCCAATGACCTGCTAGATGACTAAATGCGATCACTTGGCTTGCCCCCTCACAACTTATTGTGTGAGGGGGTATTACTCCCCCGAGTCAGTACCTAAAAATACATTGCCACTGGTGAATTCGGGCCAGATGATTTCAATTTCGCGATGGCTTAAAGTTTGTCGGTAAGCCGTGACTGCTTCAGCCGTATCCAGCATTACCGCATCTTCATCACGTGGAGTCACGTAGCTATATGCGCGTAGCTTTTTACACACAGCAGCTAATCCATCAACGACATCAGGGCTTTCAACATCGGGAGCAATAATAATTTTTGGGATTAGACCTAAAATAGACTTTGCTGTCAGTAGCGCCTGAATGCCAGTACGACCTGCCGATGTCGTTGTCCCAATCACTTTGCTTGCTGTAAATATTGGACCATTAAATGGGGTAGGGACTCGAACAATAATCAGTGTTGGATTGGTGATTAATGCCATGATTTCTAAGTTTTTTCGCAAGTTACCTGTTACACCTGCACTGGATAAAACTTGATTAATTGATGGAACACGAACAGGAACGTTCTCAGGAAATACGCTAGGATCTGCGTCATCGGCAAATGCAATCATTGCAATAACATTTGTTTGAGCATCACGCATAGGGATGATGCCGCTTTGAACTTCACGGCCAGAAATGCCGTGATGGGACTGTGCCATAGATAACTCCAAAAGTAGTTTGGCTTGTGGAGTTATCTTGAGGGGGGATTCATTAAGGTGCGAATGCTTGAATCCTGATTAAATGCTATTCAGGATAATATTGAAATATGAGGTTATGTTTGCCTCTATGTTTTAATGACAAACATTAATGCAAGGTTACTTGGGCGTACTGACATCGTTGCTTGAACTGGGGTAACACTATCGAATAGCTCAGCACCACTGGATAAGACTGTTACATGGGTTGGGTCAATTGTGGTGGCTTCACCATTAAGTGCATTTCTAAGCGTATCAGAACTATCATCAAGCGTATTGATAAGAGTAGGGATACGAGTTGCTGTAGTTGTTGGGTCTCCCATGAAAATGGAGGACGCTTTTTGGAAGCTACCAAATTCGCGCAGGTGATCCCACCCTCGTGGAAAATTATTCGTCATATTGGGTACTGCAAAGGTTGTAATGCCATCCCCACCAAAAGTATTGCCAATAATTGCAAACAGAGTTGGATATTCTGAAATTTGATAAATATCCCCGTTACATTCAAGAAATCCAGAAGGGCATACGGGTGTAGTCCATATCATCATGAACCCCGATTTCACCATAAATGGGGTTAATGCACTTGCTAAAGTGACTATAGCAGCACTCAATCGTTCATCAACTTCAGTTAATGCAAGGATCGAAGCGAAATTTTTAATCACCCAATCTTTATTTGCAGTCACCAGATTTGGATCAATTGATATTAATGCATCTTTGCCAGACTCTGCAGTAATATCAATGCTAATCGTTAATTCACCACCTGCGCCTTCAGCGATCGCAGGTTTATAGCCCCCATGATAATTTCCGATATAAATCAGTTTTCCTGCATTATCCTTTAAACCAATTTCATGCAAATTAAATCCACCGATATTGGCTTCAATAGTTGCAGTAACGGTGGTTACAGCACCATTGATTTGAACGGATTGCACGGGAACACTTGCCCTTTGGTTGATTAGAGCCGTTCGACTTTTTTGAGTGATGGGGTCATAAGGAATGCCATTGGCATCACCAATGACAAGCTGACTTAATGTAATTGAAGCCACATCATGCGCCTGTGCAATTTGAGTTGCACCGAAATCCGTAAGCGTCACATAATATTTTGCTGCCATATTCTTTCCTAAAGTGTACTTAATTTAACGGTTTCACCTGAATGGCAGGCACCCACGATTTGAATATTTCCACTGCTCACAACTTTGGCGGAAATTGAAAAATTATCTCGAGCAGATTTGGTGGCTTCGACCGCAGTTTGAATCTGCAAAAGTTGATCAATAGAAATAGATACATCTTTGATAATCACCACAAAGGTAAAAGGGGCTTGTGGTGGATTGAACTCATGCCATGCTTTGAGCTGAAAATTTTCTGCAAATTTGCTGAGCAAACTTTCTATTGAAGAACGTGTGCCACGTTGGGCATTGAATGCTGTACTTTCCTCAATGGCCTGACGTTTTTCTGCTTCGCTCCAATCGGATCTCCAATACTCAACGCGATGATCCCAAGCAAGCCAAGCAAGAAATGGCACAGGACATTGCTCGACTCGGTGCAACTCAATGAATGGCACAGGTAGTCGAGTAGTACGTTCACCAAGTTGTTCAATATTTCTTTCGAGTTTTGTCGCATTTGGAGGGAGTAAGCTAGACATCTCTAAACTCCGTAATATTGATGGTTATACCAATATTTTTTGCATATCTACTTTTAGGTATAACAATGTCAGTCGGTGGACTATTGATAATGACGTTTTGAACTCCGCCCTGGTGCAATGCTCGAAATAATCCGCTGCGAGTTACGTCATAGCCTAATGAGTTAGTGATCTTGATGTATTCAGCTAAAGCAGTTTCAGCAGCCTGCCTCACGACTTCAGCATCGGGACCAGGGAAAAGTACCAATGACGCATTTAAAGTCCAATTGGTAGGTGTGGCAGCTTTAACCGTGACTTTATCGGTAAAGGGTCTGCGCGTACTTGGAGTAAGTGTTTGATCCACGATTGTTAAAAGTGATTGTGGCGCAATTTCGTTTATATGACTTTGTACCCAAATATCAACGTATCCAGAATTGGGGGTACTCACCGCAATATCTTTGACATGGCCATGTGCTGATAATCCCCAAAATTGATAGCAACCATCTGAACCTGCCGACATTGACTCTGGTTCGAGTTGAGTTCGTCGTCTTAAATCTTCATCCTCTTCCATCACCGCTTCAGTCGGTGGGGATGTGGTTGGATCTGCTTCAATGATGGTTTTACGATAAACCTTTCGGTTCGCTGCGAGGTGATCCAGATCGGAGCCTTTGGCATAAGCAAGCATCAAGGCTTTGGCTTTTTCATTAATGTTGCCAGTTTTTAATAATTGTCGATATGCGAACGTTTGCAGCAATTTGACCAAAGGTTCGCTTTCATAATTTAGAACCGGTGCAAGATCAGGATCTCTCGAAATTAAATCAGCTTTACATTCTTGTAGCTCGGCTTCGTAGTCCAACGTTTCTAATACATTGGGGAAGGGGAGAGCTGATAAATCAATACGTGTGGTGCTCATGCAGCAGCTCCAATCAGAAAGTTTTCGGTGAAGGATTTTTCACCCATAGCTGAGATTTGGTTGCCCAGAATGAAAAAATCCCATTTCCCTGGTGTCTGCGAGGATTGATTCACTCGGATCTGACTGATTTTGATACGAGGTTCAAAACGAATTAGTGAAGTTGCAGCAGCAGACATGAGTTTAACTTCAGTAAGTTCATTACAGGGTTGATCGATCAACTCAGGAACCAATGAGCCATAATTGCGACGGCATAAGCGTGTGCCGATAAGGGTGCTCAAAATATCGTGAATGGATTGTTTTAAGTGGGCATACTCTTGGCTTTCATCATCTGTAATTGCTAAACCAGTTAATCTAGACATACCTTTCATTATTTATGCTCCAGTAACCATAGGAGGACCAGATTGATCGGGTCCACCACGAACACCACCATGAGGATGTTTGACTAAACTTACTTTTCCAGCAATGACATCAATGGCAGAACTGATTTCCTGTTCAGAATGAACTTTGCCCTTAAAGATCGTTTCGGGCACATCGAAAATACATTTGTTTAATTTGAAATTAGCTACACCCGTGGCGACGTTGACGACAATGCTATACTCACCTAGCTGTATAAAAACTTCGTCAGGATTGTCGGTCGGAGGTGGATTTTCCTCAGAAAAAATGCTGATTTGAGGTATGGCACTGGTGAGCTCACCGCCTTGAGCTGTGATAGAAAATTGTTCACCTATTGAAGGGCATCGCCAGAATTTCACCACACCTGCAGCAATGGTTGGGATTGGAATCCAATCGGTTTCGTTCTCATCAATTTTTAAGCGAATTTTGCCTGCAGATGCATCGACTGCAATGACGGTTCCGATACCTGCTAAGTTTTGAAATTGCCTGTTTAAATTGCTCATGTTGAAACTAAAAAGCCCATGATTGTTGGATCATGGGCTTTTTGTATAAGGCTTGCTATTTAGGCATTCCTGATTAAAACCTATTCAGGAAGTGGAAAGTTGGTAATGATTAATTCTTTACCGTTATTTTCATCAGTCGATTCCGTATTGAGAGACCAACGAATCTTTTTGCTATGTAAATTGAATTCGCCAAATAACTCTCGAACTTCTGGAACGTCATTTAGACTCAAAATAAATTTACCTTTGATACCTTTTAAAATATCGCGGAGTTTTACGAAATCATCTCGGCTAAAAATGTCTTTGCCATAATAATTTTCGCAGTTGTAATATGGTGGATCTAAATAGAAAAGTGTGTCGGGTCGATCCATCTTATTAATCAAAACGTCAAAATTTCGATTTTCAACAGTAACTTTCTGCAAACGTTCGTGGATAGCGGTTAAGACTTGGCGCAATTCGTCTCCCAACTTTAAATGTCGTGGACGTTCCACATGACTAAAGAAATTCGGATCGGAAATTTTTGCCCCAAAGCAGGTACGCAATAAATAATAAAAACGCGCTGCTCGCTGAATGTCAGTCAAAGTATGTGATGGGATCACTTTCAAACGCTCAAATTCATCACGGCTAATCAGCTGCGTTTCAAACTCTTGAAGTAATGCATCTAAATGATATTTAAACACACGATAGAGATTGATTAGATCGCCATTAATATCGTTGATGGTTTCAAATTTTGAAGGTGACTTTTTGAATAAGACCCAACCTGCACCACCAAAGACTTCACAATAGTGTGAATGCTCAGGCATCATTTCGATGATTGTTCGGGCAAGTTGTGATTTACCACCGAGCCATCCTGAAAATGAACGGCCTGAAGGGTTATAGGTTGGTTTAGATAAATCCTGAGTATTATCCTGGTTCGAGTTTTTAAGGCGCATAATTTGCTCCATTGGTAGCTCAAGGCTATCTGACCCGACGTTCTAGACGTTCCAATGGTTTACCACACGACAACGTGGGCATTTTATTTCAATCTTTACTGAGATTTTTTCAATTTTCCCCAGTAATTTTCCGCAATTGCATCTTAGTTCGATCATAGTGTTAAAAACTTTTTAATTTCTGACTTAACCCATTCTTGATCATCTTTACTAAAGCCAACCAGTTCTCGAACTGGGTAGCGTGTGGATTTTGCATTTTTGCTTGGTCGGATTGATTTTCCCTCCTGGTGTACTGAAGCCACAAAACCTGTACGTCCACCAAAACCAACAGACACATGATTTTCAGAATATTCAGTTTTTAATTGCTTGCCGATGTTCTGAAACATGGCACCTTGCCGTTTAATACTTCCAATTTGATCTCGTTTTCTGGGAATAAAATGGTTCCCATTCGGATCTCGTTGTTGTTTGATTCGATCACGAAAACGTACCCTTAAACCTTGTCCTAAACGTCGCATAAGCTCTCGACGTTGTGAGGGTTCAAGCAATAAGGTGATTTGGTCAAGCCAATGATTTAAACCATTAATTGCGTCCATTATTCACCTTCAGGGAAAAAGCCACCTTTAATATCATCCCAAACCAAAGGTGGGCAAACATGATAACTTTCATCTTCAGCCACAATTTTATCCCGTTGAGGGAAATCAATTTCAAGATCGAAAGTATCTGTATCAATAATTTCAGAGCTAAATGAAATTTGAATATCTTTAGCGGTCGCATCTAAATGCCGATTTTTAGATTTCAGCCATTCACGCAAGGCGACGATGACTTCTATCGGATCTGAACGGTAATCAAGGATGAGCAATCTGACGGTATATTCCAAATAACCTTCTTTATGCGTTCCGTTGACAATCAGCAGATGACATTTATCTGCTGACATCATTGGAAAACGCTCATTTAAATATGGTTTGAGTGGAATCAGGGCTTTCATGCTTAATTATCCATTGCACCATAATTTAATTGTTGAGCAACACGCAATGTCCATCCTTTTCCATAACGTGGCCATGTGCTTAAACTGGTGTAATGCTTGAGTCGCTCGGCATTAAACTTCATAAGCACATCATTTAAATCTGCTTTCTGGATGGCTTTTATCGTCAGTGGACCAATGATCCCATCCTCAGCCATTCCAACCGATTTTTGTAATTTACGCTTTGCTGTACCCATGCCAGCATTAATGGCGAAATCCCATACCTGAAAGACAATCGCAGGATCTAGATTATCCGCATTGAGCTTGTCCCACCAATCACGCTTATAAATTTCTTTAGCTTGATCAAGGGTAAGATTCTTGATGTCAAAATCAGGATAGGTCATGGCAGAAATACCGTATTTCGTGCCTTTTAAAATACCTTTTCCAATGATGCCAGTGGTCCAGTTACCGCGATCATTTTTATCATCTGTAAACTTACCTTCATGGCCAATGAGACGATCGAATGCTTGTTCAAATGTCAGTTCCATTCTGTCACCTACTTAAACATCGCAGCAAAAGCAGCTTTAATTTCAGTAATAAGTTCGCTTGGTTTTTTGCCTTCTAACAACCGAATCGATTGATAAAAGATACCGACAAACAACAGACCAAACACGGCAAAAAATAGCATCACAACACCTTGAGCAGGGTGTGAATAATGCGTCAATTTAAAATATTCAATAAAGGCAGCACCACCATAAAGACTGATGGACACACTAAATGAAAACTTAATAATTAAGCCTTTGGTAATCTTGATTCGTCCTTCCGTATCAATATCGCCACTCAGAGTGAGTGCTAGAATTGCCCCAATCACGGCAGCAATGATTTTGATAAACCACGGTAGTCCTTTGATACTAATTGGGTCATTCATGCCCATCCCCTTAATCCCAAAGCTTGAGTGTTTGTGGTGCTGCTGCTTTGGTTAAATCTGGTAATTGTATGGATTGATGTTCGTTTAAAAATATTTGTTCAATCGTTGAGTTTGCTTCAACTAAAGCAGGGAGCATATCGACCGCATTTGATCCGTAATAACGATATGCAATCGACTCTAAAGTATCGCCCTGTATAGCTTTGACTGATTTCATATAAGCCGAACTCGGTTACGTGGTCGCTTGGTTAAATCAGCGATCGTATGCTGAACAATCCTGCGGAGAGCATCTGCTTTTTCTCTTTGATTTTCACCACGTACTTGTCCTGTGGTCGTGGTATCAAAATCAAGATTATCTTCACAAATCAGCGCTGCAGCTTCATAACTCACTGCTCGTTTATATTTGCGAATCTGTTCTTCTGACTGGATAGCAATACCGTCTAAGTCACCGTTGATGGTATCCATCGCCAATATGATTTTTTCAGTTAACAGAGGCTCACCTTTGGACTGATCTAAACGCACCTGAGCAAGTAAATCTTTAATGCTGATATTGGGATATTCAGCAATCGGATTTTGTACTTCAGCATTGGAGACAGGTGCATTTAGAAGCATGGTTTACTCCTTTGGCTTGGAGTCGGTGGACGCAGGATCAGCCCCATCGGCTGTTTGATCAGCCGTTGAAACTGCCTGCGAGCCGACAGTGGCGTCGGGAGACGACTCGGTTGCAGGTAGACGCAATCGTTTTTCAAGCTGTTCTAAATCTTTTTTACAGCCTGCTTTTGGATTGTATCGAAGTGCATTCTTATAAGCTGAAACAGCTTCCATTGGTTGTGCCTGGTTCAATGCATCACCAAAGGCACGATAAATTTTTGCCCGTACTTCATCGACCATTTGCTCGCCTTCACCAAGATTGATGATGCGCTCAATCAAGGACGCATGAGCGATCGCAAAGTTAGTATCATCGATAAAGACTTCAGCACATTGTTCGGTGACAAATTCAGCCGTTGTACGGGTATAGCCTTCAGGCATAACCATGTCATTTAACACGGCATATTCAGCAATACGTACAGCTAATTCAAACTCATTGGTATCAATAGCCCAAATCATTAAATGGACTAATACTGTATTTTGAGGGGCAGGCGAAACAGCAAGACAGCCATCGATATAACCTTGATACTCAGGCAACCATTCCGCTTTTTTGGCAATACGTTCTTGAATCGATTTCATATCTTTTAAGATATTCAAATGATTGAACATACGCAGTTCAACGTTTGGAACATTTGCTTGACTTAAAATTTCAGGAGTGATTTGAACAGATTGATCAGGACCTGAAGCGAGATCCCAACCAGTAACAACTTTCTGGCGTGGATCAAGACTTTGCTGCGCTTTTAACGCTTTTTCTGCCAACATCTTTTCACGATGTTGGCGCATTGAATTCATACCCATAATTAAGCATCCACTTCAATATTTTCGATTAACAAGCACTTTGTATAGTCTTCAACTACAAAGTCCTCATTGATAGATTGAAAATCGACTGCACGATCCCATTCAGGTTGATCTACGATCGAACGGTTAAAAGTACCGTTTTGGATATAGATCGAAAGGTTATCAGGTGTAGTGATCAGGATCGTTTTTGCAGGGAATTTAGGTACGTGCATGGCAGGTAAAGTACCAAGCTGCTTATTGGCATAAATCGTACGCGCTGCTAACTGTTCGGTTGGATCTTGAACATTATTCAGCAGCGGTAAATATTTATCGCTTAAAATCCCACGGCCACAAATAGCAATCAGACCACTGTCACGATGCTGTTCTGCAATATATTCTTCAATCCCGAATTCAATTAAGCCATCTAATGTCTTAAATTCGTGCCCAGCACCAACCTGTGTTTTAAAAACACCGCCACCCACATCTTCGCCTTTGTAATATTGCTCAGGGGCTATTTCACGGATTTTTTGCAACCAGCCTTTTTTCACATCTTGTAATAGTGGATTTGCAACACGATCACTATTTGCAGCACGGTATATACCGTTAAAACCAATACAAAGCTTGTCTAATGCCACCGCACGAATCACCATTTCCTGCAGCTTTTTCTTAAAGTCTGGGAAATGTCGCCAAGCATTCAGTAAGACCCATTTCATGGCCACATCATAGTTGGTTTGAGTACAGTCGTATTCATCCAGTAAATCTAATGTACCGACAGGAGTTGGTTGGCGTGGATTTTGGTTGGTATTGGTATTGCCTGCGATGGTTGTACCAATGCTGAGTGAAATTTTTTCGCCTTTAGCATTATCAACAGGCCAGATATTGATGAGCTTTAAAAAATCAGCATTTTCTTGATAGGCTTGGATAATTTTCTGTGTAGGTGCAGGTAGAACTGCAAAAGTTTCTCGTGCACTTTCAACACCATTTGCTCGTGCAACATCAGCTTTATAAGAACTAAATAACTGACGTGCTTGAGGTTGTAGAACGACTGACATAATTATTTAATTCCTTAGTAATCGACTGTGTTAGCTGTATTACCTGTGTGAACAGGCGGTGGATTTATTGGGGTTGTGCTTATGGTATTAAATTGGTTTTGTAAGCCAGTAATACCTTGAGATAACTGTTGCAAGACTGCTTTCATATCAACATCAGGAGCAGCAGTTGGATTTTGGGTGGCTTGTTGTTCTGGAGCAGTCGTAGATGGCGTTTGCTGAACTGGAGCCGTTGCAGGTGGCGTTTGTTGTGTTGGCGTTGTAACAGGTTGAGTGTTAAATGACTGTTTAAGTCCTTGAACTTCTTGTGTTAATGCTTTTAAACCATTGAAGCATTGCACTAAGCCTTGCGTTAATTGTGCTGCTAATTCATCGCTGAATTGTTCTTTTGGTTTAGGTGCAGGCGTGAATACTTCTTTAAGCTGATCAAGCAAGCTTTTACCTTCATTTGGGTTTTGTTCAGACATGGTGATATAGATCTCCGAATCAGGTTGGGTACTGAGCGAATGAGGACTTGCAGAAAACTTAATGGCTTGAGTACCTAAAGAATTCGGGGTATCGGTCATACCTAAACCGACTTGATAGGCTTTCCCAGTCCCTGCGAAATTGCGATAGAACTCGATTGAAGGGTAAATTTTTTGCCCTTTTTTATTCATGGCTACAAAGTTCGGCAAAGCAGAAAGTGTGTTGTACAAACACATCAATCCGTTTTCTTCAACCGCTTCAACTTTCAAAATATCGCCATACGCATTGAAGGGGGGTTCAGGTGAAAAGCCTGTCCAATGCTCGATATTGATACGTCCTGCATAATGTTCAGGATTGTAAGTTGCGGCCATTTCTTGAATTTCTTGACGTGTCAATTCACGTCCATCAACGGTTTGCCCTTCACGAGCAACACGAAAGCGTTTAATTACACGTCCTTCTCCTGGTAGCTCCATTGGTCTTTCCACATTCATTTTTACGATGATTGAAGTCTGCTTTGGAGCTATGGTTCGGTGCAATCGAACCTATCCTGATTAAGCGGTAATCAGGAATACATCACTCAAAGATTTTTTGTGCTTAAAGCAACATTAAGCACATGAATACAAATACACTGACGTTCCTAGAACTCATGAACCCAAGACAGCAGGGAAGAATACTTTTCTCAATGGGTATGTCTGTCTCAGAAATCGCCAAACATACTGGGGAAAATCGTTCGACTGTCGAAAGTTGGAAGCAGCGCGATCAATGGTCTAAAACGGATGTTTATGATGAGGTGACAACAGGTTTAAAAATTCGCTATATGACGCTGACTTTTATGGAAAATAAAAGTAATGCGAATTACAAAGAAATGGACATGATTGCTCGACAATTCGAGCGATGGGCAAAAATTCAAAAGTATCTGGAATCAGGGAAACAAACAGATCTCAATCCGAATCTGGAAAATCGTAATGCAGCTCCGAAAAAGAAAAAGTTAAAAAATCAGATCACGCTTGAGGACTTGGAAAAACTTGAAGAGGCATTCAAGGAATTTTTATACGTTTATCAAGAGGAATGGATGGATGCCGTTTCCTGGTCTCGAATCTTTATTTTATTGAAATCACGACAGATTGGTGCCACTTATATTTTTGCGCTTTGGGCATTAATCGATTTATTAAAAACTGGGAAAAACAAAATTTTTATGTCGGCATCCAAAGCGCAGGCATATCAATTCATTGAATACATCAAAGCCTTTGTATTGGATGTGATTGGCTTGGATCTTACTGGAGATCCGATTGTTATTAACGGACCGAATGGCCAAGCAACAGTTTATTACTTAGGGACAAATGCGCTAACAGCCCAAGGCCGTCATGGTGATGTCATCATGGACGAATTCTTTTGGATTCGTAAATTTTTACAGTTCAAAAAAGTCGCTTCAGCGATGGCTTCACAAAAGATGTATAAGCAAATTTATATGTCTACGCCATCCAGTATTTTGCATGAAGCCTATACCTTTTGGACGGGTAAAGACAGCAAACGCAAGCTGCCAATTGAGATCGATGTCAGCAAAGCTGCACTAAAAGCCCCAGTCAAATGTGCTGACCGAAAAACAAGGCAGATTGTCACCCTCACAGATGCTGAAGAAAAAGGCTGTGATCTATTTGATCGTGAGGATCTGCTAGCCGAATATGGTGATGAAGAATTTGCCAATCTGTTTGATTGTGAGTTTATCGATGACTCAGGATCTTACTTCCCATTAAAAGAAATCATCCCGAACATGGTCGACAGTTGGGAAGTCTGGAAAGACTTTTTCCCGAATCAGAATCCACGTTATGCAGGGGAAGTGTGGTTAGGTTATGACCCTTCATTCACAGGTGACAATGCAGCTTTAGCAGTTATAGCACCGCCACAAACACCGCTTGAACCCTATCGAATTCTTGAGATTAAACAATTTCATGGAATGAAAGCCAGCGAGCAAGCTTTGTATATCAAAAAGGTTTGTGGACGATACAACGTGACTTTTATCGGTATTGATAACACAGGCAACGGTTTGGCCGTGGCTGAACACGTTGAACTTTTCTTTCCTCAATTGACTCGCTTGAACTACACCCCTGAATTAAAAATCCGTATGGGGCTTCGAGTTAAAGAGCTATTTCAAAAGCGTAGACTACATTTCGATGCTGGTTTGCAAATTATTGCTAAGTCATTCTTGTCAATCAAAAAAGCCTTAACTGGTGGCGGTGGAAATAAAACACTGGTTACAAGTCGTAGTGCTGAAACTGGGCATGGTGACATAGCTTGGGCAGTGATGAATGGTTTGGAGAATGCGCCAATTATTCACGTTGCTGATCAATCACATCTTGGCGCACATCAGAGCCGAATCAGAGTATTTAATTCATGAGAATATTGGACAAACTTATTTCGACTGTTTTTCCACGTTTGGAGCAGATGTCGGCATCAGGATCTGGTTTATCTTTGCCTGTAGAACAACCACAATCAAAAATGATTATGAGTAGTTTCGGAGATCCAGAACCAGTACTGGATGGACATGCACTATTTGAATATGGTTATTGTCCTGTCTGGCAAGATTGGTATGAATTACCTTTTGATATTGCTGCGACTGCAAAACTTTATCGTGGTACCAGTCACCATACCAGTGCGATCGTGATCAAGCGTAATATTCTTTCAGGTGATTTTATTCCACATCCATTATTAAGCCGACATGAGTTTAATTCTTTGGCATTGAATCTAATTACTTTTGCAAACTGTTATACCCATATTCAATATAATCGGTTTAGAAGTGTGTTGAAGTTAACATCACGTCCTGCCGTCAATATGAGAAAGGGAACTGACCTTTCAAAGTTTTATCAATTAGATGGCTTTCAAAGTAAACAACATGTTTTTGAACCTGAAGAAATTATCCATGTTGCTGACGCTGATATCATGCAGGAAATTTATGGCGTTCCAAATTATTTGAGTAGCATCAATGCGATTTTATTAAATGAAGCTGCGACTTTATTCCGTAGACGCTATTACAAAAATGGTGCACATGCAGGTTTTATTTTACATATTACTGATGCTATGAAATCTCAAAAAGATGTTGATGCATTAGAAGAATCATTGCAAAACTCAAAAGGGGCAGGCAACTTTAAAAATCTTTTGGTCTACACACCAGGAGGAAAAGAGAAAGGCTTAAACGTTATTCCTCTTGCCGAAGTCGCTGCTAAGGATGAGTTTTATAATATTAAGATTGCCAGTCGTGATGATCAGCTTGCAGGCCATCGTATTCCACCTCAATTGATGGGTGTGGTACCGCAAAACTCAGGTGGGTTTGGTGATATTGAAAAGGCTGCAAGAGTCTTTTATTACAATGAGATTGTTTACTATCAAAACCTACTAAAACAAATTAATGATCAGCTTGGTATTGAAGTTATTAAGTTTAAAGAATATGACTTAATTTCATCTATCACTAAGCCATAGTTATCTGAATTATATCAAAAAACCTATATAAAATATATATTTATTCTTTTTTTATAATGCCAAGTTTTAATGCTTGGCATTTTTTTTTGCTCAATAAAATTGACAGTAGGTCAGTAGGTCAGTAGGTCAGTAGGTCAGTAGGTCAGTAGGTCAGGTTAAACCAATATGATGTGAGGTCAAACGCAGTCTCCTCTCCCGCCTGCGCAGTTCCTAAATGTCTCATTTTAGATGCACAACAGAAAAAGCTCTAAGGCTTATGTTTCATAAGGCTTAGACCGATTTTAATGAATGATTGTTGATGCACTCTGATTCAATTAGATGCGACTTTAAAAAGTAATTAAATAAGACTGTTCTTTTAAACTCTAAATATAGGGTATGAGAGAGGTTACATAAATTATAAAGCATGATTTTAATATTATAAGTAATTGATTTTAAATAATATATTTTGTAACCTTAATGGGGTTACATGAGGTTACTAAAGTTTTTTAAAATACATTAAATTTATATAAATCATATACTTAATAGGTTACACGTTGTAACCTCAAAAATAGGTTACATGTAACTTTAAAGTTACCTATATGTAACTTTTATAAAACTAATATAAATTGTTAATAATCATATATATAACTATATAAATAAACATCTGTAACTTTTGTAACCCCTATTTTTCATGACCTAAAGTTTAGAATCAAAAATTCAGATATTTACCTTTATCCTGTTATTAGTACGTCTGAAAATGTGGCCATATATGTGTATATTTTCTGAGTTTAGTTTCTATATTGGGATTTGAACTGATAGGGCGGTGGTTTTTGTATTTGTTATACAGAAGTTATACGACAAGTATTTATCTTAAAATTAATATTTAATAATCAAGTGTTTATTATTTTAATTATGTAGCCGCCACCTCCACCAAAATTCTTTCCGAAGTAATCCGTCGGAATCTAAAAAAGCCTTTAAACTCAGTGTTTAAGGGCTTTTTTATTGGCTGTATTGTCCGATGCTGTCCTAAGCGATTTGACCCTATTTTTGCTTTGTGTGGGTAAAAATTGGCAAAATTTACCCAGAAATTAACACAACAAATTCTGGTTAAAGATATGTCACTCACAGATGCAGAATGTAGAAAAGCTCAACCGAAAGATAAGCAATATCGTCTATCAGATTCACATGGTTTATCGCTGATTATTACGACTAAAGGTCAGAAGTATTGGAATGTCCGCTATACCGTTCATGGGCAGCGTCAATCTGAGTCACTAGGACCATACCCAGAACTTAGTTTGAAAAAAGCTAGAGAAATGGCTTATGAACTTAAGTATAAACATTCAAAATCAGTACTTCATGAGGACATAAAGCCTTTCTTTAAAGAAGTGGCTGAAAATTGGTTTGAGAATCAGAAGGAAACGTGGTCCCCGAAGCATATTAGCAATGTCAGAGCATCTCTCGATGAATTGTATCTTTCATTAGAAAATAAGCGTATTAATCAGATTCAAGCACCTGAAATTTTGCAGATCATAAAAAAGATTGAGGGAAGAGGCTCACTTGAAGTGGCTAAGCGTACTCTGTCTCGTTGTGGAATGGTTATGAAATATGCCATTGCTCATGGCTATCGCTATGATAATCCTGCAGGCGATTTGGTCTATGCACTAAAAAATAAGCGTGTGAAAAATTTGGCCTCGTTACCTGCTTCAGATATGCCTGAATTTCTAAGAAAAGTCAGAGCTTATCCAAGTGATGCTCAGACACATCATGCCATCATTTTAATTATGCTGACTGGTGTTCGAGTCAGTGAGTTACTACAAGCTCGCTGGGAAGAGTTTGATTTGGAAGGGCGTAAGTGGGATATTCCTGAAGAACGTATGAAGAATCGACTTCCACATCGTGTACCATTGACGGACATGATGATTACTGAGCTTCTGGCATTACGTTTGACGCATAATCAAGAATTGTTATTTCCACATCGTTTGAATAACAAGGAACCGATGCGCAGTGAATCTATTTTGGCTGTGATCAAACGTTCAGGTTATGCAGGTCGAATGACCACACATGGTTTTAGATCGCTATTCAGTACAATCGTAAATGAATCAAATCTGTTTAATCCCGATGCCATTGAACGCCAGCTTGCTCATGTTCCTCAAAACAGAATTCGCTCAGCTTATAACCGTGCGCAATACTGGGATGAGCGAGTGAAAATTATGGAGTGGTATGGGGAATATGTTAAAAGATGGTTGACATAATAAATTCAAATGGATTTAGAGATCGTTAGCTTAACGATCTCTATCTATCGAAATATTTATTTTTTCCCTTCTCATCTAACTGCGTAGCTTCGTATTCTTTCAGGATTAATTCTTCAATGACCTGATCTTTACGTAGATTTTTAAACTCTGCTAATTTTTCTAATTGCATCTGAGTAGTTTTTGTAAGTGGGATATGATAATTCTTCTTCGCCTTTCCAGAGTCTCTAAACTTCTTTTGACTCCACGTTTTTTTCATACGATCAAGAAATAAAACTTTATCTGATTTGTAACCATGTGACATGAAATCAAAAGATGCTTGGATTGCACATAATAGATCATTATTTTCTATTGGATTTATATTTGCATTTATTCGTTTATTAAATTTTCCTAAATATTCCCATGCCCAATTTAACTGAGTCGTATTGTTATGATCTAACCAATTGAGTTCTGAATCCTTTGTTCTAATTTGGCCCCATGTGTCCCTTTGATTAGTTATAAAGTGTATTTTCGTAGACATGTCGTATGGTAATGCATCAAAAGTAATTATTAGCTCATCAAATATTTTTGGCAACAAACCTATATTTATTGGAATATTAAAATTTGACGCTAATGTTGTCAAAATAATGTGAATTAACCTTTTATCTTCTTCATCAATCCAGTTGAAATAACTGTAATCAATTAATGTCATCTTTTGATATGAGATTATCTGATCAATTATGTTTTGTCTATTTCCTAATCCGTTTAAGTACGTTTCCAAATAAATCCTTTTTTGATCTATAGAAATAGTATTTATTAAAGGCTGCGTGACCCAACCATTATTGCAACAATAATTCCATGCACATTGAATTTCTCGAAAACTAAAATTCTCAAATTCTTTTGGTGTATTGACTGGAAGAGGCTGAGGTGTATTCAATTGCATATTAATTTTTTATCACTATGTAGAATTATTTGTAAATTATTAGTTATTTTTTTATAAATTTCTAGTGACGTTTTAGTGAATTTTTAATAAATTTTAAGTGATACATATATAGTATTTTATGTAGATATAGACCATTTTTTGCCAAAAAAAGCCCTCTAGAGTGCTCAAAAAAGTAAAAATCAATGAATCACATATCAATTTTTTAAAAAATTAGTCGACTCAAATTTTTAGCCCAGCCCCCTAGACGCTGAGCCAAGGTCAAATGACGGTTCAAAGGTTGTTGCTTAAAATTAACTTTAGCTTTTTTAAGTTGATTGAGTTTGAGCTACTGAAGTGTTGGATTGTGATGGGTTCTTAACGGGGAATAGATATCTGGCTTAACAGGTTATTAATATTATTAAATACTTCTATATATCTTGATTCATATGTATAGGCTATATTTTATAAGTATATTTATGGCGATTAATTTTTTACAGAACAGTAAGTGATATGAATCCTAACATGATGAGTATCACAACATGAATTTGACTACAGTGATTTGGAATGAATCTAACCTTTGTATTGTGATTGAAGATTTTGTTTATGACGTCTGTTTTGAACAGATGAGTGAACAACAATTCAAACAGTCACTCAGTACATTATATGAAGCCTTTCAACACTTCTATTCAGCACAGCTTCACTACGCTGAATCCATTCAATATTTTATTCAGTGTAAATACTGGATTGATCATTTCCTCAATGGTCAACCTATATCATGCATTTTAAATTTTAATACTCTGCAAGTTTCAATCCTCTGCTGTGTACTCTATCAATATCAAAATGAATACTGGAAAGAACAAGTCTGTTTTATCCAACAAGAACAGCAGAATCGAATTTCACTGTATCAGTACCTGACTAAACTCATGACACATTATTCTGAACTGTTATTTGTACGTGTTGATTTAGGTTATCTCAAAGAGCAACAGGTTGATATTGGTATTGAGAATGTTCAACAGCATATGAGTATTTTAAGAAATCGTATCGCAAATCAAGATGGATGTTTCATGGGTTTACGGGGTTATGCATGGGCATTAGAGCAGGGAGGAGATAAAGGCTACCATTGCCACTTATTGCTGATCTATGATCCATCCAAACGTCAGAATGACTGGTATCTCGCTGATCAGGTCTGGCAAATGTGGAACAGTATTACGGGTAATATCGGCGTGCACTTTAATTGTAATACTACGGAACATAAGCAGAGGTTTATTCGGAATGATCGTTTAGGGGTAGGGCCTATTCGATGCAGTCATCCTCAAGAAGTCAGTAATGCATTGAATGCTGCCATGTATCTGGTCAATCCTGAAAAGTATGCACAGCATTTACGTGCGAAGCTCCCGTATATGCGCAGTTTTGGTACGGGTCAATTTGAAGTACATTGGCGTAGAGGTGTTGCACAAACCTTGCAGCTTTGTGGATTCTAAATTCATTCACCATTAAAAAGTTACAGCACTCCTAAGTCTATGAAGAAAATAACTTAGGATGTGTTTTACCATGACGACTTACAACGAATCTCAAACGTTTTGTGAAATTGAAAACTTTATTCAAGCAATCTTAGCCAATCAAACTAGTGTTGATCAATTTAAACAGCAGATCATTCCCTTGATTAAGAAATCCAGACGTTTCTTTGTGGACGGAAATAATTACATCGCAGCAATCATTGTGTTTAAGTTACTTGAGCAGATCATCTTTAAAGCCAATGCGTTTAAGTTCTATGATTCTATTCAAGACTTACCTGATCATGTGGTGGAAGGTTTTATCAAATACGTACAAGATCAAGCAGGGTTGATTGAAGCGGATTATCAAGCCGATCAGAAGCAGCATAAGGCAGAGGTGAAAAAGGCTGAACGCTTTCTATCAGAATGTATACAGCAACAAGATCAATTAACCATCTTTCCAATTTATTTAGGTACTCAACCTCAAGCGCTATCAGTGATTCGCTTATATGATCTAGATCTTTACTTAAGTGCTTTTCTAAAGTTAATTCGCTCCAGAGATACTGAGCTGTTCCGTTCAATTCATTCGGTGCTCTGGCAGATCAAACATAATCCAGAGCAGGGCTACTATATTCAGTTATTCTGTATTTATGCTGGACAGGCACAAGCTGTCACTCTAACGGATCATGCCCGCAGAATTGGTGAACAATGGTTGGAGGTCACCAATGGGTATGGAGCCGTTTCATTTGAAGAGCACGATTTAAAAGGTATCTCGGTAAATTGTTTTGATGACAAGCAGACTCAACGTGCTTTGCAGGCTGTAAAAGCTCGCATGAACAACCATGCTCGAAATCATTATTTAAGAGTGACAAGACACCGTAGAAAAACCTTTGATTGTCAGCGTATTGGCCTAAGTTTGATTTAAAGACAAAGAAACATGTTGTTCTTATATATATTGATCAACAGTCTAATGGGAATAAATTTATTCCCATTAACACAGGAGCGGAAATAAAGCCGTTTTATTATTCATGCCTAAAAATTATAGGTATAGGTCAATCCGCTGTTGGTGGTAATGGTCACCTCACGCACATTTTCAGCAGCACAACCGAGATAGACTTGGGCCACTGAGCCATAGCGCATATTTTGATAATCATAAAACCCTTTGGTTCTACAATTACCGCGGTTGATTGATACGTTGGTTAAACTGGTTGGATCATTATTCAGGGACATGATATTGAGCTTATCAACATAGCCTGTCATGGAATATTGTGATTCATCACGACGAACTCGGACTTCGAATTCTTCTTGTAATGGCGGTTCCTGTGACAGTTCTTGTGCTTGCTCAGCATCGGCACCATTTTCTAAAAATGATTTATCAACGACAAAATCATCCTCGGATTTATTGGTCATCTCAGACTGAGCCGAAGTGCTAGTCTCAGCAGCGCTTGTTTGAGTTTGGGTATCTTTAGGCTTTGGCGCATCATTGCCTGAATTACAGGCCGTTAAAGTCAGCAACAGCACACTAGATAAAAAAATAGATGGAATAAAATTCATTATAAATACCTGTTCTTAATCGAATATGGTGATCTACAGGGGGAAGCCCATTTTTGTATGTTTGATAGTTAATAAAATCAATGTCTTGATCTTGATAAGTTTGAGAATTACTTGCCGATCTTTTTAAAGACATTCTCGATAGGCGTGTAGTTATCCAAAGTAAAATTGAAGTTAATTGGCTTTTTTAATGGGACGTCAAATCTCTTTAATCGAGCATTTTCTATACCGTTGAAATGTTTGCGTTGAAAAGACATCGTGCTAGGTTCAAGTATTGCGATAGGCTCATTTGCTGAACCAGTTTGAGTATTGTTAGCTTGATAAATGACTAAGCTATCTAACTCCAATTTATTCTTATTAAAGTTAAAAATGTAACCGACATACTTTTGTCCACTAGCTGTAATAATATTTTGTGCTAACTCTGGTGTGGATGGGGCTGTGAAATTGACGATAAGATCAGATGAGAAATTCATGTCCTCAAAATGTAACTGTTTCGAATCAGCATCATAGTAAACAAAGTTATCAATTGGGCCACTTGGTCGATCATTCGGTGTATAGCTGCTCGTCATGAACAAACTTTGTGAAGAAGTGGCATTTAAACTGATTTCTAGAAGCTTCAAGTCATAATTTAGATGGGCATTTTTAGTATCTAGCTCATTTTGAAGTGTCTGGATACGTTGTTGATATTGTTCTGTACTTTCAAATTGATCTTTTTGCGGTGGAATCACCTGCATCGTCGATCTTATATAATTGATTGCTGTGTCATGCGCTGCACGCAAGGAATAATCGTCACCCAAAGCAAAAGTGAATGCAGGAAATTGTTGACCTGTATGCCCGATCACCAGAACTTGATTGTTTTTTAAAGCCAGAGTATTTCTTAAGTCATTGAGAACCGTCTGGAAATTTACGCAATTTGCACAATAGTCTGCTGCATCCGAATTTTCAAAAAACATCTGTAGTCCAGATATCGTTTCATATGGCGGATAAAATGAAAAATACCCCTCATCTTTTATTAATTCCTGAAAGTCTTTTCCTGTTTTTGTCAGCGGAGGGGTAATTTCACTTCGAGCGATAATCAAAGGAGACGAAACAGTTTGTACAGGGGCATCATCATTTAATGACATTTTTTCAATACTTTGAGTAAGTTCTTCGTTCTTTGCATCATTTTGTGGTTTTGAACAGCCGACCAAAGCTAGGCTGGTAAGCAGTGCAATTGCAGTGTATTTCATCCTATTATTTACCCATCAAATATTTTTAAAATTTTAAAAATGAATTATGAAATTGACTGTAATTTCAAACATATTTACTTGGCTGTCACAGGCTCTAGGTGTGGTTGGTGAGCACAATAATGACAACTCAAATCCGCTGTGCGATAAATTTCATCATGTTGTTCCAGCACAAAGCAGCCCCTGAATTAAAAACTCAGTGGTTGATCAGTGCGGTGAAATGAATCAGAGCACAGGGTAAGACAATAAGGTTGGAATCGGTGTGAAATGCCGAAGTTTGGGATGGTATAAAAATGAAGCGAGTGCAGGGGACGAAAGCACAGTAAATTGAATCATGATAGATGACTCCTTGGAATTATAAGAAGTTCTACCAAATTACTGCTAAATAATGGTGGCAGAACGAAAGGGGGTTAGCAGACTGGGATCCAAGGAACCAGCACGCACAAGGCGTCCCCCTCCCGTCCTACCGCAACAACAGGGGGACACGAGGGTTCCACGACATACAAAATAACTTTCATATACCGTGCTGGATCTGCGGTCTGCTAAAACCGACTGGCAATGTAGGCCAGCCCTTGCATCATAATCGCTGATAAAAATCAGGTCAATTGATCCCTGTATCAAGTCATTAAAATTGATCTAAAAAAGCGTCGATTAAAATCACATCCTAAAAAAAATACAGATACATATCATTTAAATGAGAAGCATGTGGCTCCTTCAAAACAGCCTTATGCAATAACCCAATTCACGCTTTGCCTGCTTTCCCCCAAAGCAGGGTTTTTTTTATTTCACTCATTTTTTATTACAGGAATTATTTAGATGAGTTTGCCATGTCCTTATTGTCAGTCCCGAGACACGGTACTGCTGGAATCCCCACAACATTTCGTCAGCAACAGCAATTTACCTTCAGCGCAAAACAATGTGATGTCACCTCTGGCATTGGCAACTTTAGGTATCAGTGTTTCGAAAAGTTTAAATATCCCCCCGATTGCAGGCGCCCTAGTCGGGGTGCTGATCGGCGGCATTTGGATGCTGGTGACGGAGGATGAAGTCCAAAACAGCTCACATCCTGTTTATAGCCGACATTATTACTGCAACGACTGTGACCGCGATTTTAGTCCAAGCATCCGTAACTAATTTTTAAATAAATTTATCTAATTACCTTTTACAGCAATTCAACTTTTTATAGGAATTAAAATCATGGCACATCAAATTGAACAAATGGCCTATGTTGGTGAAACCCCTTGGCATGGCTTAGGTAATCAACTTAGCCAAAATCAGCCGCTTGAAGTCTGGGCACAGCAGGCAGGCATGGATTGGAGGATTGAGTCTTCAGATGTCAGCTATATGGCTAAAAATGACCGTGGGCAAAGCATCATCATGCCCTATGAGGAACAACGTGTTTTATATCGCTCTGATACTCATGCACCCTTGTCTGTGGTCAGTCAACGCTATCAAGAGGTGCAACCAATGGAAATTCTAAATTTCTACAAAGACCTGACCGAAAAATCGGGCTTTGAACTGGAAACCGCGGGTGTACTCAAAGGCGGTAAGAAGTTCTGGGCATTAGCCAAAACTGGACAGACCTCAGCTTTAAAAGGCAAAGATGTTAGTAATGGCTACATCCTCTTAGCCACAGCCTGTGATGGAACTTTAGCGACCACAGCACAATTCACCAGTATCCGAGTAGTGTGTAACAACACCTTAGCGATTGCTCTGAAAGGTCAGAATAGCAGTGCAGGTGTAGTCAAAGTCCCGCACAGCACCAAGTTCGATGCAGAGAAAATTAAACAGCAATTGGGGATTTCAGTACGTGCATGGGATGAACATATGTATGAAATGAAACAACTCAGTCAGCGTAAAGTCACACAAACTGAAGCGGCAGCATATTTTGATACAGTGTTTAACAATACCAGCCTGAGTCCAATGGAGCAGGAGGATGGCATTATTCAGTTCTACCGCAATGTCGCTACCCAAGCCAACTCAGCTACCAAAGCAGACAACAAGACTGAACCGAATGGACGTGCCATGTCTAAAGTCATGACCATGTTTAATGGGCATGGTCGTGGGGCAGAACTGAGTTCAGTCAAAGACACGGCTTATGGCTTACTTTGCAGTATCACGGAATTCTGTGACCATGAAAGAAGAGCCATGAGTCAGGATCATCGGCTTGATTCTGCTTGGTTCGGGGCAGGGGCAGGTCTCAAACAACGTGGACTGGAACAAGCTTTACGCATGTTGGCTTAATTTCAAAGCATCTATTGATTAGCCTAAGCTGACTCATCGCAATACTGAAACGCTCAACCTAACAAATGACTTAACTATTTTATTCAAAAGCTGTGTCTACGGACACGGCTTTTTTTATGCCCAAAATTCAACAATGACAGGAAATCGCTATGAACTCAGCCGTAATTCATCCAAACAACGCAACACTCAATATCCACACCAATCGTCCGAAACTCTTCACGGCAAAACGCTTTGTTGAGACTAAAAATATGACTCAGGCCGAATGGCTGGAAGTACGACGTAAAGGTATTGGCAGCAGCGACTGTGCCGCAGCTTGTGGTCTAAACCCTTATATGTCGATGCTCGAACTATGGATGATTAAGACAGGACGCATTCAACAGAATATCGAAGATGAAAGTGAAGGTCATGCACCCTTGTACTGGGGTAAACGGCTGGAACCACTCGTTGCGGAATACTACAGCATGCATACCAACTATAAAGTCCGTCGGGTCAATGCCGTGTTACAACACCCTGATCCAGACAAGCATTTTATGTTAGCCAACTTGGATTACTCAGTTGTTGGAGATGCCGATGTACAAATACTGGAATGTAAAACTGCAGGGGAATATGGGGCCAAACTGTGGAGAGATGGGGTGCCATTGTATGTCTTATGTCAGGTGCAACATCAATTGGCTGTGACAGGCAAACAAGCAGCGCATATTTGTGTGTTGCTCTGTGGACATGAAACCCGGATTTTTAAAGTGACACGTTCAGAATCGGTGATCCAACACATCATTAATGCCGAACGTTACTTCTGGGAGTGTGTGGAAAAGGATACCCCACCTGAAGCAGATGCCAGCGAATCAGCAGCCAAAGCCTTACAGCTTCTGTATCCAGAACATATCCCACTCAGTACGACAGACTTATCTGGAGATGAGCAAGCCAATCAACAGTTTGAACAACTGATCCGAGTACGCAATCAAGTTGAAAAGCATCAAGAGCAATTTGACCTACTCAAACATCAGTTACAAGCCAAGATGCAAGAGGCTGAACGAGCGACTTTTAAAACGGGTTCAGTCACATGGAAAAAGGCTAAAGACTCGGTCAGCTTAGACAGTAAAGCCTTGCTTAAATCATATCCCGAGTATCTCAATCAATTTCCACAAGCCAAGCAAGGGACACGGCGTTTTCAGATTTATGCCAACGGTGGATAAGTCAAATTTTATCCACATCAGCATCAAACCATTAATTCAATCACACAAGCTCATATCAGCCCATGCCCACTATATGGGCTTTTTTATACGTATTTAATTTATAGAAAGTGAGGATATCAACATGATCAAAGGTTTAGCAATTACACCGCCAATACTCGGACGGATCAGTATCGGTAAAATGGTGGAAAAGAATGGTAAACGTGTCCCTGAAAAGGATGATCAATTTACTTTGACCTCCCAAATCCAAAATAAAGAGGGTTGGGTGAAACATCCACTGGATGAACAGCTTCGGGCCAAAGCACCGAATCAAAAACTCCGTTCAATACCAGTCCGTATGATCTTCAATGATCCTGAACTGAACCTTCGAGCAGAGTACAGCTTGTTTGACCGGCAAACTGGTAGACCTGTTTGTGTGGGGAATGGTGAAACTTGCCAACGGCTGACCAATCAAGGGGTTGAACATCATCCCTGTCCATCACCTGATCTATGCCCATTGGCGCAAGGTGGGCTGTGTAAGCCTTATGGTCGTTTGTATGTCAATTTAGATGAATCGGATGAACTAGGAACATTCATCTTTAGAACCACAGGCTTTAATAGCATTCGTACCTTGGCAGCACGGCTCAGTTATTACCATGCAGCATCCAATGGCTTACTTTCATGCCTACCTTTGCAACTCACTTTAAGAGGCAAGAGCACCACGCAAAGCTATCGTATGCCAGTCTATTACGTGGATTTAACCTTACGAGATGGCATAAACCTTCAACAAGCGATTCAAGCTGCCAAGGAGATTGACCAACAAAGTAAAACCGTAGGCTTCAATCAAAATGCCTTAGATGCAACAGCACGACTAGGCTTGAGCAATGCACAGTTTGAAGTGGGTGGTGATGAGGGATTGGAAATTGTTGAGGACTTTTACGTGGAAAAATCTTCTGAAGTTGAGCAACAGCCTATTGATTCGAGATCCAAGACTAAACCTAAGCTCAATCAAGATAATGGATTTGTACAGGATATGCAGAAAGGGTTACAGGGGAGTGTGAGGGCAGTGAATTAGTTAATTTTTTACAGACCTCCTGATTATTTGAGCAGTAACGCTCGCATTATTGATTTGGAGTAAATTTCATGAATGCGTTTGTTGGACAAACTTTTCAAATGAATCAACTGATTAGTATTAAAGAAGTAATTAAATTTGTTGGTGTAGGTAGATCAACAATTTATGAAATGATGGATGAATACTCACCTTACTATGATCCGACTTTTCCCAAAAAAGTAAAAATAACTCAGAATCGTATCGGTTGGTCAGCTTATGAGATTAATCAATGGATTGAAAGTAAGTTGGCGAGCCGTGAATAAGATGGGAGCCTACGCTCCCTTTTTATTAGTAGACTACTTTAAATTTTTATCTTAAGAATCAACTGTTAAGGTGATAAAATACTATAATGAATACGTAGATGAATACGTAGATGAATTAGTTCAAGGAACCATTAATTTTTATATGGGGCTTTTGTATCAGTTATTTTTAGTTAACTTACTAAATTTAATAGAATTATTAGCATTAGTTTTGGCTCAGATATGCATAGGGAGAAGAAAATGGATATGGATTTTTGGAGGGAGAAATCTACGAATTAAACAAAGAGTAAAATATCAGAATTTGCTTTTACCCATTGGTAGAGTTTTATATGTATTATAGTAGCTTAGTATTTGATAATTAAAATTTTAGTTAGAGGGTTCCATGAAGTTTAATGAAGATGCTCGTGTAAAAATTCCAACAATTCTTCATTTAACAAGGCTCGGGTATAAGTACCTTTCTTTAAATGAACATACATGGGATGTGGAATCAAACATTTTTCCAGACATCTTCATTGAATCCATCAGTAGAATTAATCCTTCCTTTGAAAAAGATGATATTCAAAGAGAGTTACAAGATCTAAAACTAACTTTAGACAATGATGATTTGGGAAAAGTGTTCTTTAGCAAGTTAGTCAATCGCTCTGGCATCAAACTCATTGATTTTGAAAATATCAATAACAATACATTCAATGTTGTTACGGAGCTTACTTGCCAAAATGGAGATGATGAATTCCGCCCTGATATCACGATCCTAGTAAATGGTATGCCTTTAGTTTTTATTGAGGTGAAGAAACCAAATAATAAAGATGGTGTCTTAGCAGAAAGAGACCGCATAAATAAGCGTTTCCAAAACTCTAAATTTAAAAGATTTATCAACATTACTCAGTTCATGATCTTCTCAAATAATATGGAATACGACGATGAGGCTATTCAGCCAATCATGGGAGCTTTTTATGCTACTCCGTCGTATCACAAGCCAAGTTTTAATTACTTCCGAGAAGAAGAAATTTTTAATCTAACTCATTTACTTAGTCCCTTAGCTGAATCAGAAGAAATTCGCATTCTTAAAGACAATAACTTTGAAGTGATTAAAAATAGCCCTGAATTTATTACCAATAAAGATCCTAATAGACCGACTAACCGAATTTGTACTTCTTTGTTAAGCCGAGAGCGTTTAGCATTTATGTTACGTTATTCAATTGCTTATGTGGAAACAGAAAATGGTGTGCAAAAACATATCATGCGCTATCCACAACTATTCGCAACTAAGGCAATTCAAAGAAAACTTGATGAAGGAGTTCGGAAAGGAATTATTTGGCATACTCAAGGTAGTGGTAAGACAGCACTAACTTATTTTAACGTAAAGTTCTTGACTGATTATTACCAACGAAACAACGTAATCGCTAAATTTTATTTCATTGTAGATCGCCTTGATTTACTTCAACAAGCACAGAGTGAATTTACTAGTCGTGGGTTAGTTGTACATACGATAAATTCCAGAGATGAATTTACTAAAGATATTAAGGCTACTAAGGTCATTCATAACAATAGTGGGAAACCAGAGATTACTGTAATCAATATTCAAAAGTTTGCAGATGATCCAACTATTGTTTCCACCAAGGATTACAGTATTGATATACAGCGTGTTTACTTCTTAGATGAGGTACATCGTAGCTACAATCCTAAAGGTAGCTTTCTTGCAAATTTAGATGTTTCTGATCGTAATGCAATTAAAATTGGTCTGACAGGGACTCCGCTATTAGGAACAGATTATAATTCAAGATCGTTGTTTGGAGATTACATTCATAAGTATTACTACAATGCTTCAATTGCTGATGGCTATACATTACGTTTGATTCGAGAAGATATCCAAACCAACTATAAAATTGCTTTACAAGAGGCATTAGCACAAGCAGAGGTTAAACAGGGAGATGTCGATAAAAAAATTATTTATGCACATCCAACTTTTGTAGAACCAATGTTGGATTACATTGTTCAGGATTTTGAGAATAGTCGTGGAGCTTGTAATGATTCGACAATAGGTGGAATGGTCATCTGTGATAGCTCAGAACAAGCGAAACAGATGTTTGAGATCTTTAATGCAAAATATAAAAAAGACAATGATGCCATTAAGACAGATACATCTTATACAGAGCATTTAAAGGAAAAAAACAAAGTTAAATCTGCTGCGCTCATTTTACATGATGTGGGTGATAAACAAGAGCGTAAAGATTGGATTGATGCTTTTAAAGCAGGAAAAATTGATTTTCTCTTTGTCTATAACATGTTGCTAACAGGTTTTGATGCACCTCGATTAAAGAAGCTTTATATTGGTCGTGTGATCAGAGAGCATAACTTGCTTCAGGCATTAACTCGTGTGAACCGTACTTACAAAGATTTTAGGTATGGTTACGTTGTTGACTTTGCTGATATTCGAAAAGAATTTGATGCAACAAACAAGGCTTACTTTGAGGAGTTACAGGCGGAGCTAGGTGATGAGATGGATAGTTATTCTCATCTCTTTAAGTCTAAAGAAGAAATTGATCAAGAAATTAATCAACTTAAAGATCTATTATTCCGTTTCAATACGGACAACATGGAAAATTTCTCAGAGCAAATCCAACAAATTTCTGACCGTAAACAAGTATTAGAACTTAAGAAAAGTTTAGCTGATGCAAAAAGCTTATATAACCTCATGCGGTTACAGGGGGACTATGAGCAACTTCGATCTTTAGACTTTGTAAAGATTAATATCATGTTCCGAGAGACTAGCAACCATTTAGATATGCTGAATTTAAAGGAAAGTATAGAAAGTGGTGAGGACACTACAAATTTACTTAATTTAGCTCTTGAAGATGTGATTTTCAAATTTAAGAAAATTGCTGAGGAAGAATTAGTTCTAGCAGATCAACTCAAAGATACATTGCGTAAAACGAGAGAGGCTCTAGCAAGTAATTTTGATCAGCAAGATGAGAAATTTATCTGCTTAAAAGAGGAACTCGAACGCCTATTCAAAAAGAAGAAATTGAGCGAAGTCACCCAGCAAGAGATGGTCGCTAATATTGGTACTTTGCAACAAATTCATGAGCGTATAAAAGAATTGAATCGTGCGAATAAGCAACTCAGTGATAAATATAAAGGGGACATTAAGTTCACACGTGTGCATAAGAGACTGTATGAGCAAGGAGATATTTCAAAATCTGAAAGACAGATTTATGAAGCTTTGATCGGACTCAAACAGGATGCAGATGAGCGCGTGCTAGACAGTGAAAATGTATTAGATAATGAAGCATACTTTGCTCGAGTGATGATGCCGAATATTATCAAACGCTTTAAAAATGAACAGAACATTGCATTAAATCCCATGACTACAAGGTATATTAACCAGCTTGTGGTAAATGAGTACCTCAAAGAGTTCAATGGTGGTTCAGGGCAATGGTAGAAATTCAGTTTCAGCAAAAAGTTAGAGAGCTTATTGATGGTTTAAAAGCTATCTGCGCTAACTATGGACTTGGTAATGATGGTAATGAATTTAAAATTATCACGCAGGCTTTTTTATATAAATTTTTGAATGATAAATTTGCTTATGAAGCAAAAAAAGTTGAACCAAGTTTAGCTGAAGCTGAAAAATGGGAAGATGTGCTCTCTAACATGTCGGAAGATGAGTTAGAGATGCTTGCATTACAAATGCCAGCAGATACAGCAATTCTCAAACCACAGCACTTTATAAGTTACCTATTCAGCCAACAAAATGAACCTGATTTTTCAAAACTTTTTGATGATACATTAAGAGATATTTCTATTCAGAATAATGAGATTTTTGCGGTTCAAACCGATGGTGGTGCAAAAATCAAGCTATTTGATGAGCTTAGCCAGTTTATTAGTGATCCTTCTAAGCGTGATGAATTTTGCAAAGCGATCATTAATGAATTAGTAGAGTTTAGTTTTGAGCGTATTTTTGATCAGAAGTTCGATTTTTATGCTTCTATCTTTGAATATTTGGTGAAGGACTATAACTCGAATAGTGGGGGTAAATATGCTGAATATTATACACCACATGCAGTTGCGCGGATTATGGCAGAAATACTTGTTCCCAAGGATATGCAGGGACAAGTCAAGAATGTAACTTGTTATGATCCTGCGGCGGGGTCAGGCACATTGCTGATGAATGTGGCTCATGTTATTGGTGAAACTCGTTGTGCTATCTATACTCAAGATATTTCTCAAAAGTCGTCTAATTTACTGCGTTTGAACTTAATTCTGAATAACTTAGTTCATTCGATTCCAAACGTTATTCAGGGTAATACTATGCTTCACCCTTATCATAAGGATGGAAGCGAGCTTAAAAAATTTGACTATATTGTTTCCAATCCGCCATTTAAATTAGATTTCAGTGATTTCAGAGATAATTTGGATACTAAAGTCAATAAAGAGAGATTCTTTGCAGGTATTCCTAAAATTAAACCTAAAGACACTGATAAAATGGAAATATATCAGTTGTTTTTACAGCATATTATTTTTTCTCTTAAAGAAAATGGTAAGGCAGCTGTAGTGGTACCTACTGGCTTTATATCTGCTCAATCAGGAATTGATAGAAATATCCGTGAACATTTAATTAAAAATAAAATGTTAGCTGGAGTTATTTCTATGCCATCTAATATTTTTGCAACTACAGGTACCAATGTATCAATAATATTCATTGATGCTACTAATAAAGAAAAAGTTATTTTAATAGATGCTTCAAATCTCGGAGATAAAGTAAAAGAAGGTAAAAATCAGAAAACACTTCTGACTTTAGAGGAGGAAATGCAGATAATAGAATTATTTAATTCGAAAACTGAGAAAGATAGATTTTCAGTATTAGTTGAATATGACGAAATAGAAGCAAAAAATTATAGCTTAAGTGCTGGTCAGTACTTTGATATTAAGATTGAGTTTTCAGAGTTAACGAATGAAGATTTTAATCTTAAGTTAAAAGAATATGAAAAAGATTTAGATGCATTATTCCTCCAATCAAGAGAGTTAGAAAAGGAACTAAAAAAACAATTGTCGAGTTTGAGTTATGATCACTAAGAAACTTAGCGAAATTTCACTGAAAATTTCTAGCGGATTAACTCCTCTAAGAAGTAACCCCATTTTTTGGAGTGAGGGAAATATTCCTTGGTTGAAAACAGAGCAGCTTTCGCTTAAATATATATATGATACAAATGAATATATTACAGAAGCAGCCTTAGAAAAGACCAGTATTCGTGTATATCCTAAAGATACACTTGCTCTAGCTATGTATGGGGAGGGAAAAACACGTGGGAATGTTGCCATTATGAAAAAACCAATGGCTACGAATCAGGCATGTTGTAATATTGAATTAAATAAAGACCTTGCTGATAATGAATATGTCTATTACTTTTTAAAAAATCAGTATAAAGAAATACGTGATCTTGCCTCAGGGGTTCGAAAAAACCTTAATACAAATGATATAAAAAATTTCGAGATTAGAATTCCTGAGTCCGTAGAAAAACAGAAGAGTTTATCGAAAGTATTGAAAACTTTAGATGATAAAATTGAATTGAATAATTTAATTAAATCAAAAATATTAATTTTTTCAAAATTAGCGTATGATTTTTGGTTTATTCAATTAAATTATCCTAGTCTCTTAAAGAAAGAACTTGTTTATAATAAAACCCTAAAAAGAGAAATTCCAGTAGATTGGCAAGTAAAAAGTTTATGGGATATTGCTAATTATGTTAATGGCTTGCCTATGCAAAAGTATAGGCCAAATAATAATACCGATTTTTTACCTGTAGTGAAAATACGGGAAATGAATAATGGAATTAATGCTGATACTGAAAAAGCATCAAAAGATATTCCATTGTCAGCAGTTATTGAAAATGGAGATATTTTATTTTCTTGGTCAGCTTCATTAGATGTTAAAATTTGGACAGGTGGAAAGGCTGCCTTGAATCAGCATATTTTTAAAGTTTTACCAAAAGAATACTACCCTAAAAGCTTTGTATATTTTGAACTTTTAAACTATTTAAATCATTTTAAAATGATTGCTGATCTTAGAAAAACAACAATGGGGCATATCACTCTAGATCATCTTAAGCAGTCAAAGATACTTATACCTCCTTCAGAACTTTTATTAAAGTTTGAAAATTATATAGGTAGCAATTTTGAACTAATAGTAAGTTTAGATGAAGAATCAGAGAAGTTGATTAAATTAAGGGATTGGCTTTTACCTATGCTGATGAATGGTCAGATTTCTATTCGAGATGCTGAAGAGCATATAGCTAAAACTTTTGAGCAAAATGGATAAAGTTTTTAATGCGTCAAGCTGTGTCTCTTTATGCTATGAAATGGGATAAAAATTAAGCACAATAGACTTTGATTACAGATGGAGATTTAGCATGAAACATCTATTACATATAGTTTTGACTGCTATTTCCATCGCCTTAGCAGGATTAATTTTTCTTATTTCTCATGAAGAGACAGTTTGGTTGAGGTGGGAGTGGGTCAAGTACCTAATCTCACTTTTACTAAGCATTGAAAATTTTAGATTTAGTGAAAAATTTATCACTGATTCAGTCACGTATGTTGCTTATGTGATTTATTTTATAGCTTTGCTGTTTCTTTCATTTTTTTCGATTAGATTTAGCTTAAAGTATTTAGATCAGGATGTTATAGAGAGAAAAAAAGTAAAAGCATTTGAGCAGGGAAATGACTTTTATCTTCCAATTTATTTAGGTTATGCATTTGTTGCCATTAGTTTACCTACATTGAAATCATTCTTGCTTTTCTTTGTATTAATGCTAATAGTCCTAGCTAGGACTCGATTTTTTTACTTTAATCCAATATTTTTAGTATTAGGATATAAATTTTATTTTATAAAACATATAGATGATTCAAAAGTTTTGGTGATTTCTAAGAGGGAAATAAAAACTATTGATGAGCTTTTTGAAGATGGTAATGGTGATATGCGAAGTTATATTGCTCTTACAAAAGTGAACGAATATACATTTTTAATTTTAGACTAAGGGGGTGGTAATGAATTTTCTGTATTCACGGAATAATGCAAAGTTTCATGTCGTTTTGTCGGGGCAGAATTGTCCTGATTTTTATGCTGGTTTATTACCGACTACTTTAAATACTATTTCTTATACCCCAACAGCGATAGCCCAAAATGGTGATTGGTTTAAAGTGGACTTAAACACGTTGACTGATGTAACAAACCCTATTCTGGAATTAGAAAAAAAAGTAAATACTTCATTGCCTACCATCAGTGCTGCTCAGTATAAAGATATTAAGTATTTAATTTTTAAGCGTCAAAACGATGATTTTTACTATATCCAAAAAGTTTTACCTAGCGCAAAAATTTATAGAAAGACTTTAAGTTTTTCAAATCAGCCTGAGGTGTTGGATAATCCTATTGTCGTTTTGACCGATTCTCCAGATGCAATTTTTGATAAAAATACGGGGCATTTGTATTTTAAAAGCTTAAGTGCCATGAATAGTATTTTTAAAGGATTAAATACCCTTTATAGAGCAGCGACAACTGCAGAAGTAACACAATTCTTTCAATTGGGCGGTTTATTAGCTGTTGATCCCTCATACACTGAAGACAAAGTGGGGATTCCAAATCGTAAGAATATCGCTAAAGCATTAGATACTTACAATTCATATAGCCCTCAAGTTCAAAATAGCTTACATAGCTATATTCAAACCTTGGGCTTACCTATGGATGCAAATGGTAAATACACGATTACAGACGAAGAGTCCTTAAAGAATTTTGTATATGCCATCCAAGAGCGTTTTTACACAACACAAGCATCTACAGAAAAGCGTTTAGCTCAGGCCTATGTTTCAGTTTAATTGTTTTTAATCATGGAGGTCTCGATTTTAATTAATTTTTTTAAAATTAAGGATCAAAAATATTATCATTAAGATATTTTTTTTATTATTTAAACTTTCATGAATTTTTTCTAAATAAAATAGCTTCTCAGTATTACTTTTTATTAATTGGTTTCTATTTTAGGTGTAATTATGAGATTGAAAAATACCATAATAAAACCTTGGGGATATTGAGTTTTCATCTAATTTATTTAAAAAATAATCTAGACGATAACTTATATTATCTAAGACTCAAAGAAAATTTTGGGGAGAGTTTGCAGAGATTATTTCTGATAGTCTAGATTTTGTTCATTTTTTACCTCATTAATAGAAACTAAGTTATTAATGATATTTTTTGATGGGAAATTTAATTTAGATAACTGTCTAAAACTTATGAAGCCTTTAAATCTATTAGAAAAACAAATACAAACTTTTTTAAAAGTTTGAAGAAATTTTTACTAAATTCTGATGATATATCAGATTTTAAGGGTGAGTTTTATATACTTATTTTAGAAAAGAATTCCGTAAAATCGACCATAGTAATTATCATGCATGAGCTGGCTAGTTTCTCATGTATTTTTGACTTATGCCAGAGCTTTCAAGATGGTCCAGAACATATGGGGTACTTTGTATAAGGTCTAGTTTCATCAACGGATAATAAGTGGGGAAGTCTCTTTATATACTGCTATACTGTGGATATGGATTAAACAATTCTTAAAATAAAGTTTTCTAAAGAAATGATTAGAGCATTGAATCAATTTTTATAGAGTTTTTATTTGTATAATCTAAGGTATTTATAATTGAGAGGTTTTCGTGGCAAAGTATTCGGTACATCAACATCCAATCGATACACTACTTTCTTGGATTAAATCTGGTGAAATAGCAATTCCTGAGATTCAACGCCCATTTGTTTGGTCAAGTAGTAAAGTACGTGATTTGATGGATTCGCTTTATAAAGGTTATCCCGTTGGTTATATTATTACATGGCGTAATCCAGATATTCGTTTAAAAGATGGCACACTCTCAGCAGGTAAAAAAGTACTTATTGATGGTCAGCAACGTATCACAGCCTTAACAGCGGCAGTCGTAGGTCAGGCTGTATTAGATAAAGATTATAAAGAAACGAATATTCGTATTGCTTATAACCCAACGGCTGCAGATGATGAACCTTTGTTTGAAGTATGTAATACTGCAATCGAACGTAATCCAATTTGGGTCAATAACATTGCTCCCATTTTAAATGGTGATATTTCAATCTCTCAGGCACGACGTGCATATATGGCATTAAATCCTGATGCTAATGAAGATTTTATCGAAGATAAACTCGAAAAATTAAAAGCAATCAAAAACCGTCAAATCGGTATTATTGAGTTGGATTCATCTCTTGATATTGATACGGTGACTGAGATTTTTATTCGAATCAATCAGAAAGGTGTGGTGCTAAGCAATGCCGATTTTGTTATGTCGAAGATTGCATCTGATGAGCATTTTGGTGGCAATCGGCTACGTAAAATGATTGATTATTTCTGTCATTTGTTAAAAGACAGTAGTTTTAATAAAACCATCCAGCAAAATGATAAAGTATTTGCTAGTAGTGATGACTATAAAAAAATTAGTTGGATAGCAGAGATTAAAGATGATTTGTATCAGCCAAGCTATATAGATGTCTTACGTGTGGCTTATACATGTCAATTTAATCGAGGAAAATTTAGTGATTTAGTTGCATTGCTTTCAGGTCGAGATTTTGAAAATAGACGGAATGTTCAAACTATCGCTGAAGAAAGCTATAAGAAGTTAAGACAAGGTTTGGAAGACTTTTTTAACCAAACTAATTACCAACGATTTATCACAATCATTCAGTCTGCTGGTTTTATTAATAAAAAGTTGATTAGTTCCCAAACCAGTCTTAATTTCGCCTATGCGCTTTATTTACAGCTACGCGCATCAAAAATACCAGAACCACAAATTCAAAATTTAGTAAAGCGTTGGTATGTTGTTTCACTATTAACTGGGCGTTATTCAGGTTCATCTGAAACAGCAATTGAACGTGATAGTAAACAGATATTAGAAAAAGGAATAGAAGCTTATTTGGCCCAAATTGAGCAAGCAGACCTTGATGATGGTTTTTGGGATTACAGATTAGTTAATGAGCTTGATTCCTCAAGTACAGTTAACAATGCTTATCTGTGTTATCTAGCAGCGCAATGTAAATTGAATGAACAATCTTTCTTATCAGATAGTCTAACTGTACGTAGTTTGATTGAGCAGAGAGGGGATGTGCATCATGTTTTTCCTAAAGATTATTTAGCCAAAAATGGTTTTAAGAAAAGCGAATATAATCAGGTTGCAAACTATGTTTATACTGAGCAATCAGTCAACATCAAGCTAGGTAATGCTTCACCAAGCAAATACATGGAAACAATTATCCAAGACATAAATACACAGAAGAATGAAATAACCTCATTGAGAGATCAGGAATGTTTAGATCAAAACTTAGTCAATCATTGCATACCAGAAAACATTAGCTCATTGGACTCAAATCAATATAGCGAGTTTCTAAGTCAGCGTCGTAAGCTAATGGCACAAAAAGTCAAAATGTTTTATAGAAGTCTTTAACTATATAAGAGAATTGTCTGTAACTTTTGGTACAGACAATTCATCTTAGTCGATGAACGGGTAAAATTGGGTAATAAAGTTCTTTATTCATAGTTCTAGGTATCTTTTTTTATTGGGATTATTTGTTGGGTTAAACTGCCACCATCTCGGAATTATTCATCAAGAGTAAATCGGAGATCTTTGCTGAAGATATACTACGACTTTAGGCCTGCATTTCATACAGATTGTTGCTTAGTATGTTGATGTATTTTTCCTAATTCATTAACATTTTTTTTAGCTGATGATATAATAAAGACTAAGTTGCCTTTCATTGTTAGACTTAAATGTATTAGAAAATAATAGAAATATTGTTGTAAAAATTTAAATCTGACTAAATAATTAAATACGGGGTTGTAAAATAATATATGACTACAGAAACAGATACCATTAATAGATTAGAAAGAGCATTAGTTAATCTGTTATTTAGTCTGTCAGGGACACCAAATTATAATAAATTAAAAAATCAAATTTTAACAACTAATCGTAAGCTCCGAATTACAAGAGAGTTGGCTAATACTAAATACATTGCTGTAGCAGGGACACAAAGTGCTGGAAAATCACGATTGATTCGTGAAATTTATAACTTAGACTCTGAATGGTTATTAGAAAATGAAGGACGAAGTGAGCAGTTGCCGCTCTTTATTCTTGAAAATAAAACTTGTACAGAACCTTATGCTGTTAAAGTTGAGTTGGATGAAAAAGAAGGGATAGAAAAAGAAAGAAAAATTGCGTCAGAAGAATTGCAGGAAATATTAAGAAATTATAAGGCTGACAACACAATACTATTGGTCAAATTATATGTCCCAATCAAGCATTTTAAAGGTGAAGAGTTAGGTTTTGTATTATTACCAGGTTATGAGCTAGAAACGCGTGTAAATGAAAAATGGCAAGAATTGATGCGTCATACTTTAACTCATGCATTAGGTTGTATTTTAGTTACAGATGAAACACGTCTTGCAGCAAATAGCTCACGAAAAATATTAAATGATTTGCGGAGTAAGTATTTAGAATATCGTCATCCAATCATTGCTGTAACTAAAACAGAAAATTTAACTGATGAACAGCGTCAAGAGTTGAAAAAAACAGCAGTTGAAGTTTTTCAATGTTCAGGACAGCAAGTAACTAATATTGTATTAACAGGTGCATGTGATGATGAATATAAGAGTAAGTGGGAACAAGCGTTAATTTTTGCAGTTTATAATAATACTCTTAGTTCCAGAGAGTCCGAAAATGCAAAATATAGTGAGTTAGATGAAATTTTATCTAATGAAATTGACTTCATTATTGATCAGATTGAAGATGATTTACTTTCTATGGGATTAAAATCTACAGTTGGAAAAGATAAAACTGTTGAAGAAATCTTATTAAAATTTGATGAGGCTAAAGCAAAATTTAAAAAAAGCTATAGTAGAAAACTTGTTACTCAAACTCAAAGTTACGTTAATGCAGCCATACAAAGCGCTGAAAATTCCTATAAAAATAATGAAGAAGGCTTGGGAAATTGGCTAAAAAATACGACTAATACATTAATACAAAATAGTGATAGTGGTCGTCATAAAGAACGGATCAGACAGTTTTGGTTAGATAATCATAATCCAGACGGTAGTCAGCCAAGAACAATTATCGAAAGTAATTTATTAGCCTTGTCATATCTATCTAAAGAACAATTAAAGTTAGATGTCGCTATAAATTATGAAAGAAATGGCAACATGGTAATTAATACACAAAAGATATTGGGAGACATATCTCATGACAAGATTACTCTGCTTGAGAAACCCGAGGTAAAGGATGGACTCAATTTGTTATTTCGTCCTGATTTAGTAAAAGAAAAGGATGAGATAAAATTTGATGAAAACTCTGATTTTCCAAAAGCAATAGCATTAGTACCAGCCATTGTTATGGAGTATGCGCGCATCATGCAAATTGCTACAATCGCAACCCCAAGCATAAATATTGAAAAAGGTATGAGTGAGTCTCAGTTAATTGAGAATATTGCAAAATCAACCAGTGAAGGTCTACCGGAATTCAAAGAGTCATTTATACCTATAATGAGAACTATGGCAACTATTTTTGCTGTAGATATTGTCGCAGATGCAGAAATTGATACGATTCCTGCATTAATCTCAGTGTTGTCAGGAAATAGTGCCTCCACTACAGGAGCAGTTGGTATTGGTGGAACGGTATCTATGGTAGCTGCAGGTGTTATTATTGCAGGTTATCTAGCTTATCAAATAGGAAAGGAAACAGAGAACTATCACAATAGTCAGAAAGAATATATTGCGGCTGTATTAGGACATTATGGTGATGCAAATGTGCAAACATCATTGGAACATTATGATGATGTAATGGAAAACATTCGTGAAGTAATACGTAATAATCTAGACAAGGCATATGGATTGAATAAAGATTTGCTTAAAAAAGATACAATATATCGTTGTCTAAATGTAGTCAAAAATTCTCAAGAAAATTTACAAAGGTTATTAAGTGGAAAGCAATCGAGATTGGCTTGAACTTTATAGCCAACGTGACCAATGGGCAAAAAAAGCATATCAGGATTTCCTTGATCAAGTTGATCCAGACTTAGAAGCTGATTTAACACGCTCTGATCAAATTACTATAGTTGTTTATGGATCGACACAAGTAGGAAAGACAACTTTAATTCTTAAACTACTTAGGATTAATGATGATTATATAGATGAAGTATCAAAACCATTACGTGGTGGTCGAGAAATTGGAAAATCATCAACGGTTATACCTATTCGCTATCGTAAATCTGTGGATGATCAGTGGCATTTTAGAGATAGTCAAAATAATTCTATTGATGTAAATACAGTCAATGAATATTTTGGAAAATTACGAGAAGCTGTAGAACAGGGTGAGTCATGGCAAAAAGAGATTATTGATGTTCATATCCCTAATAAATATTTCTATGTAGATGCTGATAAAAAACCATTAGATATCCGTATCTTGGATTTACCAGGAATTCAAGCAAGAGATGAAAATGAACAGAGACATGTAGAGGAAATAGCCAGAACATATGCATCAACAGCTGATATTGTACTTTTGGTTGGACGATTAGATGACTTATCTTTCCTAAATCCTGAGAGATTAGCATTAAATGAATTTAAATCTTGGACATCACAGATAAATCGATTTAGGATCGTTTTAACATATTCTTTTTCCCCAGTAACAGTTTTGGATTATGTAAAGGCTAATAAAGAGCATTTTGATTTAAATGGTTTTAAGAAAAGAATTATCGAGCAACTCTGTACCCATGATTTCATTAATTCAGATGAATATAAGGAAATAATATTTCCATTAGAGTTTGGACGCTCATTGGTGAATATACAAAGTAAGCATCCTGATTATTTTGATGTAATTAAAAGAGTTAATCATGATTCATTTTCTTCACTTTATGATAGTTTACATAAGGCAGCAAATCCATATGCTCGTTTTATGAATGGTTTTAATGTTCAATATCTGGTTGTAGATAAAGTTAATAAGGAAAAGAATAATTATGAGCAACAAACCAAAAAAATGAATGAAGAATTGGAAAAATATAAAACAGATATAAATAATTTAAAAAATATTTGTACTGAGTATGAATATAAGATCAAAAAAATTCAGAGTGAAATTGATAATTTATTAGATTTAGAGAAGAAATCATTTATTGCAGATATGATTGAGAAATTTGTAAAAGTGTCTAATTTACGGAAACCTGATAAGCATACGGTTCCAGCATTAAAGATGTGGCTTAAAAAGGCTACGATGCTATTGAGCCAAAGTTGGACAGAAATAGAAATTGATTTAATCGTAAAATCAGAAGAGTTTTATCTTAGGAATCCTCCATCATTGGATACAGGAAATTTGGCATCTTGTCATAAAATGTTATGTGACTATTGGTTTGATGACTATTGGTCTGATGCGAGTTTCAATAAAGATTTTGATATTTTGCATGGTGCTATAGAACTGGAAATTGCTAATTTTGCTAAAGATGCTGATAAACAAATAAAAGAATATTGCAAAAAAAAATTAATAAAAAAGAGGAAGGAACTCCAAAATATTAGATATGATATTAAATCATTTGAGTTTTCGAAGGGTGAGATAGAACGAAAAGTAAACGAGATTCAAAGTTCACTAAATATTCTGAGCAATACACATGAAAAATTTATCGTAAATATGAAAAATGCGAAAAAACATGCAGAAAGTTTTCATAATTTAATGAAATGCTCATTTGAAGATGCATGTAAACAGTCAAAGAGAGATTTTGTTGAAGAAAAGAATATGGTAAAAAAATTCCATAGATTGTGGTTTAGTATGGTTTTAGAACAGCAATATACCAAGTTTTCTGAGGTGAGAGACTAATGTTAAATAAAACTGATATTTTAGATGTAAATGATACGTCCATGGATGACTTAAAACAGCTCGTTAATAAAATTATTAATACACCATTAAATGAAAATATTGAAAATCATGTTGATGATTTAAAGTGGACTATTGAGAATGCTAAAGAAAAAATAAAAGAAAATATTTCTATAAGTAATAATATAAAAAAAGAAATAAAGAAAATATTTGAAGATAATGTTGATGGTTTTGATGCGATTAAAGAATCAATTGGAGATCAAAGTAATTTAATATCACGTAGTGTAAATGAAAGATTCAATGATATTGAAAGTATTCTGAAAGTATATCAACAGGAAATTACGCAATTAGTAAAAGATCATAAAGAAGATTATAATAAAAGCTTAGAAAATTTAAAAAATGAATTACATAAAAGCTTATTACATATTGATACTCAATTTGATGATATAGAAAGATTTTTAAGAGACCAATCTGGAGATACTACAAACAAATTTGAATTAATGAAAAAACAATTAAATGAAAGTTCTGATGAGTTAGAAAAGATTTCTTTACAATTCGACACCCAACGTCAAGAAAATAGTAAATTACAGGTCGGATTAATCATTGTAAGCATTGTTAATTTAGTTTTTATTACTATATTAATTTATATTAATTTTCAAAGTTAATCTAATACGCTTATTTCTATTTTTAAAGCATATTAGATACAGTTACGAATATTCTTGTTGAAAGTCTGATTTACCAAAACCAAAAAGCTTACCACGATACGATGCATTACATTGCAAGCTAATACAAATCATTCAGATTAACTATCATTTATTGAGTTAATTTTGGAGATAATATTTGATTGAACAGTAAATTGTGATACATCGTACAAGCTACCGTACAAGCTACCGTACAAGCTACCGTACAAGCTACCGTACAAGCTACCGTACAAGCAGTATTCTTCTCGTCTAAAATATATTGAGTGTGAGGAGTTCAAAGGCCTAGAACCAATTGATATGGCTTAAAACCTTCGATAATTGCATTGGAGACTAACTTGATAAAGGCTTCAGTTTTTCCGTAAGTCATCCATTGATCTAGAGCGTCATAGTAAGCCAAACGGTTTTCAACCTTAATAACACATGGCGGATAGCCAGCTTTCATCAATTCTAAATTCATCAATAGCCGTGATGTACGACCATTACCATCAATAAATGGATGTATGCCCACAAAGTCAGCATGTACTTTGGCTGCCCGTTCAATAGGGTGGAGTTGATCTGCTTCAGTATTGTACCAATCTACAAATTGAGCCATTTTGTCATTCAATAAGGTGTAATCAGGTGGGGGAGTGGTAGCCACCTGAAATCAGTACGTTTTGCTGTCTGTAACGTCCGGCATTGTCATCATCAATATTTTTAAGAATCAATTGGTGGATGTTCCGGATTTGCCATTCAGAAAAAGGTTCTTGTTTCTTGATGATGTCTTCAACATAGTAGATCGCATTACGGTGATTGATTACTTCAAAGTGCTCTCGCAGTAATTTCCCCCCTATAGCGATACCTTCAAGCACAACTTTAGTTTCTAGTAGGGTTAAGCTATTCCCTTCAATGGCATTGGAGTGGTAAGTCCAACGTACAATCAGATCATCTAGCAAATTTTTTATAATAGAAGGCGAAAGAGGACGGTACTGATCTAATTTTCGTTTCAATTGATCAATATCATCAAACATTCCTTTTTCTCCCTAAATGCTACAAGATACTTTGGACTTATATTACATGAAAACAATATATGAAATGTTATATCATTTTATTTTTAGTCTTTAATTAAATCTGTTATATTTATAATTCAAGTTCAAGTCCTGAGATAGGATTTGAACAAGATTTTTACCCGAAAAAATGCCTTAAAAATCAATGGGTAAAAACTGGGTAAAGCATCTTCTTAATTTATTTTAAAACTAATAAAATCAATATCTTGTAAAATTGGTTCAACTGACGCCACCTCCACCGAATACTTAAATTTGTATAACGCAATATGACGTTATATAAGTAAATAAAGCTTAAATCTTAATGGTTTAGGCTTTTTTTATGCCTGTTTATGCCGTTATATGAAGTTTCTTATAGCTTGTTGCTGTGTATGGTAGCGTGTATAGTGTGAGTTAGTGAAAAGCCACCATACAAGACATACGATGAAAAAATCAGATGTAAAGTCTTATCCGATGCGAGATACCGTATTAGGTTCATTGGAAGCAGAAGAAAAAGAGTACCGCATTAATGACGGAAATAACTTACATTTTGTAGTTCACCCTAAAGGCAATAAGCGATGGGAGTTAAGATATAAAAAGCCTAGCACTGGTAAGTGGTCATGGGTGGGTTTAGGTACATATCCTGAAGTTGGTGGAAGCTTTGCAAGAAAGAAAGCTGATGAGGCTCGTAAGTTAATTGCTCAAGGTGTTGATCCAGTTGTACAGAAAGCGGAAGTTAGACTAGCGACATTGGAGCAAGGGGCTTTTACTTTTCAACAACTCGCTGAAGAGTTTTATCTTACAAAAACATGGACACCTGATACTAAGGCTAGAAATGTAGGTGCACTAAATAACCATGTCATGCCTACAATGGGTAAAAAGGATTACCGAAATATCACCAAGCAAGAATGGCATGGTCTTTTTCAGGATATTCAAAAGAAACTTAACCCTCGTACAGGTAAGCCGATTATTGAAACAGGGCAGCGCGTTACAGCATTGGTGCGAGAAATGTATGATTATGCTGAGGTAACAGGTAAAGCAACATATAACCCTATTACTAATTTGCATAAGTATCTGAAAAAGCACGAAAGTAATGGGATGAAGCATGTAAGTGATGAGGAACTGCCAGCATTATTGCGAGCTATAGATAAATATCCAGCATTGGATACACGTATTGGTCTTAAATTGCTTTCAATAATCTTTAGTAGACCATCAGAATTAAGAGAGGCGACTTGGGGGGAGTTTGATTTGGAAAAGGGTATATGGTTAATTCCAGCATCAAGAATGAAGATGGGGAAAGAACACAAAGTACCGTTAGTAAGACAAGTTTTGGAATTGTTACAAGAGCTAAAACAATTAACAGGTTATTCAGATTACCTATTTCCAAGCAGAACCAGTAAAAATAAGCCTAAGTCCGATACAGTCTTTATCGAAGCGTTAAAGAGAATGGGATATGGTGGAAAGCAAAACCCTCATGGGTTTCGCCATATTGCCAGTACAATTCTAAATAACCAGTTTAGTGACAAGCCTCAAGTCGTGGAAGCTTGTTTAGCACATGCTAAAGATGGTGTTAAAGGAACATATGATAAAGCGACACATTTTGATGAGCGGAAAGTCATGATGCAATGGTATGCCGATTATTTGGAAAAGTTAGCTGATGAAAATGTTATTCAATTTAAGAAAGCTTGATATTTTAAAATCATGCCTAAAACGCCGTTGGGTGTAGTTCAGATTGTTAAACCCTATGTATACAAATTGTCGATATTTCTTAGATGTCGGGCAAACTTGTTCCCCACGCCCATTGTTAATTTATAAAATTTAAGGTTGGTTTACATTAGGGCGAGGGTTTAACAATAAGCCTAAGTGGTTAAAAAACAATCACATAACAGTTGAAATATTTTAATAAATAAATTATATTGAAAAGTCTTATGTTCTATGTTAATGCAACATAACGGAATGATTGTGCAATTGCATAGTTAATTTCTAAATTATCCAAGTCAGGGTAATTCAATCTAAAACTTAACTGCTCTACATCTAGTTCAAAAGGAACTATCGAGGTGTGGGGTTTTCTGCATTCTAAAATTTGTTAAAAGGAGAATTAATATCCAAAACCTTAACCTTAACCTTAACTTAGCAACTAACGAGGAAAAAACTAACCTTAATTTATACGCTATAGACTACTTAAAAATAGAATTACAACTAACAAATAATCCAAGTGAATTATCTGAGAAAGTAGTAGTTCCTTTTACTAAATTTGATGGTGTGTATTCAAGACAACAAGAATCTTATGGTCAGCAATGGGTACATGGTTCTCATAATGATCGGATACAAGTTAAAGCTAAAAATGCTAATACGATAGTCATACAGGGTAACTTGTTTAAGTGGTTATACGGACATAATGTCACAGGTAGTACCGATTTAATCCAATTAGTTTCAGATACAGTTGATGAGTTGACTCATGTATTTGATGCCTTAACTCCGACAAATGACGAGCTAGATAATATCAAGCAAGGGCTGTTTAAGATTCATCGTATTGACTTGAATAAAGCGATTCTATTTGCTGATAAACAGCAAGCTCAAGTGTATTTGGCAAAGATCAAAGAGCATGGTACTTATCCACGGCGTAAGAAAGAAACGCAGGATAATGGTACTTACTTTGGTTTGAGGAGTACACGTACAACTCTGCTTTATTACCATAAAGGCACTGAGGTTAGTACGCACAAGAAGCAGCACAAACGTATCACAGCAGAATTGCAAGCATATGCAGATTGTATGGTTCGATGTGAGGTACGTTTATATAGTCAGCATTTACGTGATAACAATTTAAATTACGGTCATGTTTGGGATCATGATTTAGTTGTGAAAACAGTTGATGATCAGCATGCACTACTGAATTTACCAGCTCCGATAGCTTAAGCAGACTTGCCACCGAAGTATGTAAGATTCTTGGCAACCTACAAGCAGGGAGCATTGCCAATAGCCTATACAGCATCTACTACAGTGCGATTTAAGCGTGATTTGGCTAAGCAGTATGGAATATTGCTATGAATGGAAAACGTAGCTATAACACGCAATATAACGGTTTTAAGGGGGTATAAATAGGATGCAAAAGTTGAGATTAACGATGAATGAAACTTGCCATTTTTTATCTGTACAACGCGATAAGTTGAATAAAATGGTTAAGGATGATCCAAGTTTTCCTCGACCAATTAAGGAAGGTGCAAGCAGGCAAGCTGCTGTGTATTTTGATCACAGTGAATTGTTAGATTGGTGGGAAGATAAAAAGAAAAAACGTTATTGTTAAAATATGATAAAGGCCAAGATAGCTTATGTTGTCTTGGTTTTTTATAATCATCAAATGAATAACTTATAGTAAACATGTTATAAATTTATATTATTAGAAATCTATATGCATAATGAAAAGTAACTTAAAAGAGGACTACTGTGGAATCTAAGTTTGATAAATTAAAAATGGAATTGAAAGATTTGATAAGACAAGGAGATCTCCTTTATTATTCTATGGCAAATGCACAGGGACAGCTGTCGCCCGAATCAGTAAAAATGTTTCAGGAAAAAGATATAGAATTTCCTAATTTCATAACAGAGTATGACATTTGGTATTCAGAAGCACTTTTAGTTATAAAACAAATCATTCCTGATCGATTAGCAGATTTTGTTAAGCAATATAAAGATGAAAAGAGAAAAGAAATCGATTTCTTAACCTATGGGATTTCAGATTATCTTTTAGGTTTGAAAACATCGAGAGGCGGGCAAGCCGTTTCCAACCAGTCTGCTGCAATTCCCAAGATGCAAAATCAAATTACAATATTAAAATCTGCTCAAAAAAGATTTGAGAGTCAATTATTTGACATCAAGGAAGTCATTCAGGCAGATATTTATGATTCAGAACTTGGAGCTGCAAAAGATTTAGCCAAGAAAGGTTTTGCTAGAGGTGCAGGAGCAATTGCAGGTGTTGTCCTAGAAAAGCACTTAGGACATGTTTGTGAGTTACATGGATTAAGTACACGGAAAAAGCATCCTTCAATATCTGATTTTTATCAACTTTTAAAAGAAAATGAGATTATTGATACACCTAAATGGCGATTTATTCAGCATCTCGGTGATATCAGAAATTTGTGTGATCATAATAAAGAGCGAGAGCCAACAAAAGAGGAGGTTCTGGAGTTGGTTGAGGGAGTAGATAAGGTAATTAAAACTGTATTTTGATACTACTCTCACTTTTATTTAAGAAAGTTTTTGTATGGTATTTTGTATGGTTTTGGGTTAAATAAAATTTATTTTAAATTTTATCAATTGCTTATATGTTTAGTTTAATTGACGACAGCCCCAAAATTCAATTCAGAGCAGTTCGACTGAATGTAAAAAAGCCTTTAAACTCAATGTTTAAGGGCTTTTTTATTGGCTGTATTGTCCGATTCTGTCCAGAGCCATTTGACCCTATTTTTGCTTTGTGTGGGTCAATATTGGGACAATTTGACCCACTAAATAAGTTTAATTAAGTGGGACAAAGATATGTCACTAACTGATGTGATGTGTAAAAAAGCACAGCCTCAAGAAAAACAGTATCGCCTTTCTGATATTAATGGTCTCTCTTTGCGAATCGATCCGAATGGGAAAAAATATTGGTCTATTAGATATACGGAAAATGGACAAAGGAAGTCAAAAGCATTGGGTGTTTATCCTGAACTGAGTCTAAAGCGTGCAAGAGAGATAGCGCTTGATCTTAGGTATAAACTCAAAAATATGACTGAGGTTGAGGAGGTGCAGCCTTATTTTAATAATGTCGCAGAAGATTGGTTTAATAACCAGAAAGAAACGTGGTCATCTAAACATATTAGTAATGTTCGAGCTTCTTTAGATGAGCTTTATATTGCTCTAGGCAATAAGCGCATCAATCAGATTCAGGCACCTGAAATACTGTAAATTATTAAAAAGATTGAGGCTAGAGGATCGCTTGAAGTGGCAAAACGGACTTTATCCCGCTGTGGTATGGTAATGAAATATGCGATTGCTCATGGATATCGTTACGATAATCCTGCGGGTGATTTGGTTTATGCACTGAAAAATAAGCGTGTGAAAAATTTAGCATCATTACCTGCTTCAGATATGCCTGAATTTCTAAGGAAAGTTAGAGCTTATCCAAGTGATGCTCAGACACATCATGCTATCATTTTAATTATGCTGACTGGTGTTCGAGTCAGTGAGTTACTACAAGCACGTTGGGATGAATTTGATCTAGATGGTCATAAGTGGAATACCCGAGTTATGAATGAAGTTTGAGTGAGTTGGAAACTCTTCAAATTATAAATCTTTGTGCAACAAAGCCGTTAAATATTTAGCGCATTTTCATTCATGAAATCATGCGTTTATAGCCTAAATAATACTGCATAATTTGCTTTCTATATTGTCAATTTACGTCATAAAGTGCCATAAAATTCAGCCTGGCGCTGGTCAAAAACGCTAAATTTTTATACTATACGGCAAACTTTATAATTACGACATCCACTTTATATTTATTAAAAACATTATGTTGAATCATATTTATGCTGCTTTAGAACAGCTAGGATTCACTACACAAAAACGTGTATTGCATATCCAGTTTGCCAATGCGTTGCTGAATCAGCAGGTCTATTTACAGCGAATAGACGGGACGCATGGCTTAAATCAAGGCCTAACCGCCAGTTTAATTTGCATGTCGACACATGCATTTATTCCGCTAAAACAGTTTATTGGCTGTCAGGTTGCTATCGACCAAGTGACTGACACAGGCCAATTGAGCCGTATCACAGGTATCATCACCCAAGCTCAAGCTGGAGCAAGCGATGGTGCACTGACCTTATATCGCCTCACACTTGAAGACCCGACCACATTATGGAAACAACGCCGTAACAGTCGTGTGTTTATGAATAAAAATGTGGTGGATGTGGTCAACATACTGTTCCAAGAGTGGCAACAAAAAAGTCCGCTATTTGCGGCAAGCCTGAGCCTTGATTTAGCAGGGCTGAGCCGAGAGTATGACATTCGACCTTTCATCATGCAAAGCAATGAAAGTGATTATGACTTTCTGACACGTCTACTCAGAAGTGAAGGGATGAGTTGGCTGATTGATGAAGCACAAACACTGCTTGCCCAAATTCACCAACCGATTCAAGCACAAAAGCTACGCTTAATTGATGATAACCAGCACTACCAAGTCCTGCCACGACGTTTTATCCGCTTTCATCAGAGTAGTGCCGTTCAAGTCGTAGATAGCATTATCGATTGGCAGGCACAACGCCAGTTACAGCCCACAGCAGTGCATGTTCAGCGCTGGCAAGCTGATGCACTGACCCAAGATGATGGTGCAGGCAGTGTACAAAGCAAACATCAGCAGAGTGAGCAGTATGATGTTGCAAGTTTAGGGCTAGAGCAAGCATGGCATTTTTCACCCGCATGGATGCAAGACCTGAATGGGGAGGATGGTGCAACAGCATCGGGCAATCCACAACTAGAACAATTTAACCAGCAGCTATCGGACTACTACAATGCACAAGCCAAGCATTTCTGTGCCCAGTCTACGGTGCGAGATGCTCATGTGGGTTACTGGTTTGAACTGCAAGATCATCCTGAAATTAATCAACACAGTGGTGCAGACAAAGAATTTCTCATTACCGAAAAAACCTTTTATAGCCAAAATAACCTACCTAAAGATTTAAACCAGCAATTGGAGCAACTTCTCCAACAAAGTCATTGGCAATTCACGTCTACACTAAGCAGCATTGCAAGTGAACAGCGCCAAGGCAATCTGCTGAGCTTACAACGTCGACAGATTAAAACTGTCCCCGCTTATCATCCTGAGCAGCATCGCCCAGCTGCCCACCCGCAACGTGCTCAGGTGGTTGGACCGAATGGTGAAGAAATCCATGTGGATGAATGGGGACGCATCAAAGTCCGCTTTTTATTCACAAGAAATGAAGACCATATGCATGATGGCGGCGCGGGCAGCAATGATAACGATACGGACTCTGCTTGGGTGGATGTACTGACCCCATGGGCAGGTGAAGGCTACGGGGCACGTTTCTTGCCGCGTATTGGGGAAATTGTAGTCATTGACTTCTTTCAAGGAGACATAGATCGTCCTTTCGTGGTGGGGCGTCTTCATGAAGCACAGCGTTCTCCTACAAAATTTGATAATGCAGGACAACTCCCTGATACCAAAAAACTGGCAGGCATTAAATCTAAAGAATATCAGGGAGAGGGCTTTAACCAGCTCCGATTTGATGACAGCACAGGTCAAATTAGTGCCCAGTTGCAAAGCAGTCATGCAGCAAGCCAACTCAACCTAGGTAAACTGAGTCATCCCAAAGCCACCGAAGAAAGTGAAGACCGAGGCGAAGGCTTTGAACTCCGTACTGACCAATGGGGGGCGCTAAGAGCAGGAGAAGGACTACTTCTTTCCACCTATAAACAAGATCAGGCTCAGGGCGAACATCTGGATGCACAAGTTGCTAAACAACAATTTGAAAGCAACCAGAATAATGCCAAAGCACTCAGTGAAGTTGCCAAAAACCAGCAAACCGATGAAATAGAATCGATTGAACAACTCAAAGAGTTTGCAGATCAAATCCAAGAACAGATTGCTAAATTTGAAAAGGCGCTATTACTTTTAAACTCGCCAGATGGGATTGGTTTAAGCACAAATGCAGACATTCATGTCTCGGCTGATGGACAAATTAACCAGTTTGCAGGCGATAGCATCAACTTGAGTACGCAAAAGAATTTGATTGCACACGCGCAAAACAAACTCAGTTTATTTGCAGCACAGGGGGGTATTAAGCAAGTCGCTGCCAAAGGTAAGTTTGAAATGCAGGCTCAAAGCGATGCCTTGAGTATTTTAGCTAAACAAAACATTCAGATTGTTTCTACAGAAGACCGCATTGAAATTACCAGTCCTAAAGAGATTGTGATTACCGCAGGTGGTTCGCAACTTAAAATAGATGGTTCAGGTGTTTTTCCAACGACTAGTGGCAAGTTAGAGGTAAAGGCGGGGCAGCATGTGTTTATGGGGGGAGAAAAGGTTTCCACTAAAAAAATAACCTTACCAAATCCACCGCCTCTAGACAAAAACATTGGTAAATTCTTTCTGTATAAAGGTAATGGTAGTCCATTTATCGAACATGAATATAAAATTCTGGATAAAGAAGGAAATATACTCAAGCAAGGTATCACCAATCAGTTTGGTGAAACCGATTATGTTCAGACCGAGCAATCAGAAAAAATCACTTATGATGTGAAAATATTAAAAGAGGCTGAAAGAATTTCAAGCAGTTGGCAGAGCCAACTTGAGGGGAAATATGAGAACTTACTAAGCCAGCTCGATCAGCACTTTATTGATCTCGAAGGAGTTGAGTAATGTTGCCATTAATCGGCTTGGGGATGGTACTTGTACGCGCATTTACAGCCGCATTGACTGTATATGAGTTGTATAGCTATGGTTCAAACTTGTACGAAGGGCAGGCAAATTATCGACAAGAACTGGAAAAAGCTAAGTCAGAAATAAAGAAGACCATCCATAATCTAGAAAAAGAATTTAATAGTCATCTCTTATATGCATCAGAAATTGCTTATTTAGAGAAATTAAGGAAAGACGACCCTCAGAATACTGAGACACGTCAACCCAGACAACGTGGTCACCAAGGCTTTAAGAAACAGATTTCTGAACGAATACCTTTTAGAAAAATAATTTCTGAAGTTTGTGATAAAGCGAATACGAATAGCTTTCCACAACTAAAAAAGAAAAAGGGAGTGAAGGTCAGTGATTTACCCAAAGCTAGACAAAAAATATTGGAAAGTTGGGCAGGTTTAATTTTATCCGAGATTGTGAATGAGGATATTGGAAGTGAGTTTTTAGTCGCCCGTTTAAAGCAATTAGCAGCTTCCATCATATTTGAATTTGTGGATGAAATTTTGGGTTGGAAGGCACCACTTAAAACAGAGGTATGTTTTGGAGCAAAGTTTGAAGACCCTCAATTGGTTTTACCTGGCAATCCTAAGCTTAAGAGAACTGGTGCTTTTGACCTAAACCCCTTTTATCCAAGTCCCTATAATAATCAAAGAGGTAGTATTTCTGCAGATCTAATTATTCCAGAATCTCGTTTGGAACCGATCTCAAAAACAAATCTTTTTGCGATTGTCGAAATCAAGTTTCAGGGGGACTCTATTAAAAAGGCACAATTTTCTAAATATGATGATTTATTGAAAGAATGCAAGGTAGCTAAAGAGGGTAAGTATGGGAAGAAAAACAATCATTCGGGTAAAGGTATAAAAGAAGGTGGGTATCTTTCTTTGTTCCGTTATCCTGAAGATATTGCTTTAGAAGAAGGCAAGGGTAAACCGAATGAGCAAACAGGAACAAAGAAAGCTGGAAATAGAGGCAAATGATATGAGTACTGTAACACCTTACTTAACGGTAGAAGAGCAAGTAGAGTGGATCGAAGAGATTAAAGCTACAGATAAGCTCTGGGTGACTGGAGATGAAGGGGAAGATGCTTATGGAATAGGTCCCTATGTTTCTTTTTATGTTTATCATTCAGTAGAAGAAGCCCCTCAACTGATTACTAAATTTATTGAACTCTTTAATGAGTTTAATCAAATTAAGAATGAGGAATGGACGCATTTTATACATCCAATCAAAGATGTATTTATTAAAGCAGAAAAGGCTGAAGCATTACTGGCAGATTTAGATGCAATTTGCCAAAGACAGTATCAGAAGACGGATTCTGTTTATTTTACAGCAACTGTCTCAGACGATACTGAAATTAGTTCAGCCGTGTGGTCATATTCAATGACTATTGCTGAAAGACCATATATGCGATACAGCCATTTAAAAATGAACTTTAGGTATGCCTGGTATATTGCAAGTCAGGAGAATAAAGAGAAGTGGACTCAGTTTGTTGAACGTTGTATTGATAAATTAAAGCCTCGTCATGCTTATAGTGGCTTTGAGATTGCCCAAGCTGCATCTATGCATTTGGGGAGTTATGAGATTAACAGTCTTGAAAAGATTGTTACTCAAGCCTTCTATGGTGTAGACATTGATCATCCAGATTTTAATGGTACTCATGATCATGAACGGATAGATGGCTATATTGATTATCAACGGTTAGGCTCTGGCATTCGAACACCTGTTTGGAGTTTTTTACTTGATCCATATTGGATTGCAAAATTAAATACAACTGCTGAAGAGATCAAAGCTTACTTTAGCTGCTTTAAAGAAGTCGAGATTAATGAAATTGGGTATCCAGAAAATCAAACAGGCTTATGGATTCGACTCGGGGAGCTCTCCATGTATCCTGTTGAAGACGGTGTACCTGTTTTGCCTGTCTATGCCAATGCTTTAATCAAGTCAATACGTTGTGATGAGCTGAAACTGGTCGGTTATGCACAATGGGATGATGATCCAAATGAGCATTTAAGTTATGACGAAGGCATAGCATGGATGCGTCGTTTTGATGAAGACAGTAGTTGGCCTGAAGGGAAACGAGTTAATAAAGTTAATGGATTACCGCTAGAAGAAGAGAAACTTAAAGTGAAAGGTGGAGCGTTATGTCCACAAACTGGTTATTGGCAAACACCAGCACGACCAGATTTACGACAGTATTTTGAACAAGGTGAAATACTTCCTACATTTTCTGAACTAGATTGGGGAGAGGTTTATTGGTATTGGGCGGGTGGAGAATAATCTGTTAATAGTTCGATAATTTTTCTAACCACACCAGTGACAAATTAAAATTATAGACATGCGGATTTTAGACTGATGATACAAGAAAAAATTATTGGTAATTTAAGTGCCCAAGATATTTTATTGAGAGAGTTGTCTAAAATAAAATTTTTCCTATTAATATTAACAGGTATTTTCTTATCCGCGTGTAGCCCTTTAGATAAGAATGATAAGGAAATCGTCGTTAATGATTTGAATCTAATTAATCTAACTTACTCTCATTTGGATGGGCTAAGCGGTGATGTATTTAAATTTGATGTGACAACAAAATAAATCTAAGTAATTTTTATCAAAGAGAAAAATATAAATATTCACATTTAAAGTGTGATGGAATTCAAAATTATTCGATTGTCGGCTCAGTCGCTATAGATGAGGGGCGGATTGAAAATGGTAAATATATTTCATCAGGATATTTCAAAGTTTGTGAAAATTAGTCAATGAATACATGCACAGAAAAACAACAAGTTGAGAAATTGCTAATTAAAGATATTTCTTGCAAAATTATTTTTGGGGGCTTTTGAAAAAAAGTAAAATAGCAGCTAATAATATCAAAAAATTCTATTATTAAATCTATTGACAAAGAAAAGTGGATTATTAAGTTAGGGTGATTTTATCTTTTTTAATAAAAATATCGTGTAATATTTATTTTTTTAAAGATAATTGTTTAAAGTTATTGCTGAAAAATTTTAACTTACAGCCTGAGGTTTATGCCATTCAATGGCTTTTCATTAAAAATATTTCGTGAAGATTCAATTTATAGTTTAAGTGGGCTTTGTTGCATAAAGCTTTTAAAGATAGAATGTTTCTAAGTCACTCAAATTTATGTGACAACTTGGGTATGAGTTTGGCCTAATTTGTTAATTAACCCTAATCCTGTTTTAATCCAATAATTGCTTTACTCGAATAGTTGGCTTGTTTCGATGGCATAATTGGTAAGCACATAAAGAAGCATAAATCCCAGCTAATTATCCTTCAATACTTCTAGCTTTACTCGTCACCAAATGATACTTCCCTTTTAACAGGCTAAATAGCTCGAATCCTACTTAAGCCGATGTTTTCACAAGATGAATCATTGGCTTGTTTGTATAGTAGCATTGTTAGTCATACAAAATTCCGAAAATTATATAAGCAAAAAGAAACACAGAATAAATTGAGCAAGGCATCATAGTACTGATTTTTATAAAAATTTTTGTTTTGTAATATAAGGTATCCATAATATTGACTTTATCTTGTTGTGGTTAAAAAATAGACTTTATAAGAATGATAATCTTGAGTTTCATTCCATTTTTTTTAAAGCTATGGCAGGTGTAGTGCTGAACGGAAGTTTTTATTACACACTTAACCTCAAAATCGGAGGATATGCCATGAATTTCCTCAAGTTTTTAATCACTGCTGGATATGTTTCTTTATTGGTCCCGATGGCTTTCGCAATGGAATCCTACGGTGGTTCGAGTATGGAAGCTTCTATGCAAAGTTCACTTTCAACTGCAGATAAAAAAGCGATTGTCAGTGCAATGAGCGCTGCTCCGATGAGTGTCAGTGCAAAAGCGACAATTGTTGCGATGGATGCAAACGGAAAAATGCGTACCTTACACAAAGGACAAAATAACTTTACATGTATGCCCGATAATCCTGCAACACCTGGCCCAGACCCGATGTGTATGGATCCCGCTGCATTGGCATGGGCAGAAGCTTGGATTGGTCATAAAAAACCTGTTGAGGGTAAAGTCGGTTTTATGTACATGCTTATGGGTGGGACTGACGCGAGCAATGTTGATCCTTATGCAACTAAACCAACCGCAAACAATCATTGGCTGCAAACAGGTCCACATGTCATGATTGTGGGCGCATCACAAAGTTTTTATGATATGTATCCAAAAAGTGCACAACCTGACACCTCAGTTCCTTATATCATGTGGTCAGGAACCCCTTATCAACATCTTATGATTCCTGTGAAATAAGCGGATATAGCACTTATTTTTATCTCTTAAAATTGAAAAAAGCCATGTAATTATCATGGCTTTTTTATGCTGAATACATATGCGAATCATTCGGTACATGTTCTGGATTAAATGTTTAACTTTTAGATGTCTGAGTAGAGCTTAAGGCTAAGATGGTTTTAAATTAAGCCACGCAACTCATTTGCCGCATGTCTCAACAATGGTAAAACTTGCTGTATTAAATACTCTTCACTGGTACGGTTGCTTTGCGACATACAATTAATGGCAGCAATGGTCTGACCTTGTGCATTTAATACGGGTACTGCTAGCGCAATAATACCTAACTCATGTTCTTCTTTAGACAGGCAATAATCCGATAAAGCCACTTTTTCAAGTTCGGCATAGAATCGATTTTTATCGGTAATAGTTAAAGGGGTTAAACGTTTAAGTCCATATTTATTTACCCAAGTCTGTTGCTCTTCTTTCGATAAAGCGGCTAGTAAAACTTTACCTGTCGAAGTGGCATGGGCAGGCAGGCGATTGCCCAAATGCATACCATATGGATTGACCCGAAACTGATCTTGTTGTGGTAGATAACTTCGGGCAATCGGCACCACTTCATGTTCATCTAAAACCACCATGGAAAAGGTTAGAGATGTCTGTGCACAGAGTAAGTTCAGTAAAGATTGCGCCACTTTAGGCAAATGTGCTGAACTTAAATAAGCGCTAGAAAAACGTAAGACTCGTGGCGTTAACCAAAAATAATGTTCATCGGTTTCCAAATAACCTAAAAACTTCAGGGTTTTTAAATGTCGTCTCGCTGCAGTACGACTGATGCCTGTGCGCTCAGCCACTTGGGTTACGTTCAGACGCTGTCGATCGACTCCGAAGGCTTCCAAAATATGTAAGCCTTTGGCTAAACCTGTAATGTAATCGGCTTGAAGTATAACGTCTTGTGAATGTGGATGTATGACCTTGTTTTGCTCAGCTTCCATACTGCTTATCCTGAAAAATGAATTATTTTTGTCCGATATTCGGACAACTCTAATGGCATACGGTCAATTTCAATATGGCGATATAGCTCAAAAAAACATCCCAGCGTAATCTGAAACAAGGAACGAACAAGGATGAACAGCATGGAAATTGTAAAAACCAAAGTGGCAATTATTGGTTCAGGTCCCGCAGGGTTGCTACTCGGACAGTTACTTTATAAAGCAGGCATTGATCATATTATTATTGAACAGCGCAGCGCTGACTATGTTGCGTCGCGTATTCGCGCAGGAATTTTGGAACAGGTTTCGGTAGATTTGTTGACCGAAGCTGGTGTTGATCAAAACCTCAAGGCGCATGGTTTACCGCATTCAGGTATTGAAATTCTGACTCAAGGACAAAAGCATCGACTGGATTTAGCTGCACTGACAGGTGGTAAGCGAGTGACCGTGTATGGTCAGACCGAAGTGACCAAAGATTTAATGCATGCCCGTGAGCAAGCGGGTTTGAGCTCATATTATGAAGTGCAGAATGTGCAGATTGATGATTTTTATACGCAGCCGAAAGTAACTTTTGAATATCAAAACCAGTCGTATCAAATTGAGTGTGATTTCATTGCAGGTTGTGATGGTTTTCATGGCGTGTGTCGAGCCAGTGTGCCTGAAGACAAGATTAAAACCTTTGAAAAAGTCTATCCTTTTGGCTGGTTAGGTGTGTTGGCAGATGTACCACCTGTGGCAGATGAGTTGATTTATGTGCAGTCGGAACGTGGCTTTGCCTTATGTAGTATGCGTTCAGAAACCCGCAGCCGTTATTATTTACAAGTGCCATTGACCGATCATGTCGACAACTGGTCAGATGAACAGTTTTGGGAGGAGTTGAAAAACCGCCTAGACCCTGAAAGTCGAGAAAAACTCGTCACAGGTCCATCGATTGAGAAAAGCATTGCGCCATTACGTAGCTTTGTGACGGAACCGATGCGGTTTGGCAAACTGTTTTTGGCAGGTGATGCTGCACATATTGTCCCACCGACAGGCGCGAAAGGTTTGAATCTGGCAGCATCAGATATTGCCTATTTATCCAGTGCCTTCATTCAGTATTACTTAGATGGTTCCGAGCAGGGCATCGATGAATATTCGGAAAAATGTTTGCAACGGGTGTGGAAAGCAGAACGTTTTTCTTGGTGGATGACGCATTTATTGCATCGTTTTGAAACCGAAAGCGAGTTTGATCATAAGATTAAACAGGCTGAATTGAGCTATATCCTCGGTTCATTGGCTGGGCAAACCACATTGGCAGAAAACTATGTCGGTTTACCCTATGAAATTAAGCATTTAAGTGAATTTCAGCAAGCCAGTTAACCCATTTTTTCTATTCTAAAAAGAGAGCACAATGCTCTCTTTTTTATTTTTAAACAGATGGAATTGAGTTTAACCATCCAGAGGATCTAGAGGGGTCGTAAGCGTTAGTTGGTAAAATGCGGCATCTAACCAACACCCAAATTTAAATCCTGCCTGTTGAATCGTGCCTGAATGGGTAAAACCGAGCTTTTGGTGTAATCGAATGCTGGCAGTATTCTCGGCATCGATACAGCCCACCATGACGTGCAATTGTTGCTGTTGTGCTTTTTCAATCAGTGTCTGCATCAGAATTTTACTCAACCCGCAACCGCGATGCTCATGGTGAATGTACACACTGTGCTCAACCGTATATTTATAGGCAGGAAAGGCTCTAAAGGTTCCCCATGTTGCAAAGCCGAGTAATTTTCCAGTCGGGTTGATAATGCCGAGTATAGGAAAATTCTGCTCTCGTTTGGTCGCAAACCACGTTTGCATATTTTTTAATGTGCGTGGCTGATAGTCATACAGGGCGGTGGAATTTAGTATCGCCTCATTCAGAATCTCTAAAATAGCAACGGCATGCTCGGTTTCATTACATTCAATCAGTTTAAACTCGGTTAAAGAGGCTTCACTTTGTGACATCACAGGTTCCAAGCAGGTGTAAGGCGCATATTGTATGGGATTTTTCTATCTTCAATCGCTAAAACATAACGATAAGGCTCTACATTTGGATTGATAAAAATAATGGGATGATCTACACAGAGGGCAAGGTCATCGCCCTGATACAGTTGATAAGTTTGTTCACCCAATTGAATCTCAAATTGCCCAGTGGTAATCCAGATTGGCTGCTGCATGGCATGATGTCGTAGGTGACGTGTGCATGTCCGGGAAAATGCACTTCAACCAGTTGTACTGAGGTTTTCAAACCCAGTGGGCTAAGGCTACACCGAATATAGCCAGATTCAGGATCTTGCCAAACCGGTTGCTCGGCATGGCGTAACAGTGGCTTAAAGGATGTGAGGAATTCCATGCCACTGAATACATTGGCAAGCGAAACTCCCAGTCCATTCGTCAGATCTTCCAAGGTATAACCTCGCTAGACCTAGTTCACGAATACGCTGTGAAATCTGTTGATGTATATCCATGTCAGCATCTGATCAGGATTTAAAATCCAATATATTAGAAATAATTTAAGATAATAGATTTTTACCGCAAAATAATGCTAATCAATATCCTGAAGATACAGTTTCGAAGATGGGAATCGAGATCAATCAACAACAGATCACTGGCATTTATTGAAAAATCATCAAGAAGCATGAATGAAGATGGGATTTAACGTGCTTGATATCTTATTGCAAAATCAATAACTACTTGGACATCTATTCATATTTCATCTGGACAATTTTTTATCTTTTAGGGGTAAATGAGACTACACAAAACCGTGGAACATTGTTTAATAAGTAATCATGGAGTATAGTAAACTATTAAAACATTGAATTATATGAAATAAAAAATTGAATTGCGTATAACGTGCATTATGTTAATTTTAGATTAAGTTAACGATTTGATCATAAAAAAAAGTTTCGAAATCACTGTAATATCGGTCAAATGAAGTATTTGGGTCATTTATGCCAGGTGTCCATATCATGATTTTATCTTCATCACATTCTATGCAATTCAATACAACATAACTCCCATCACCAGTATCACTAATAACGATATAATTATTAGGCAGACCTGATTCCAATCTCTCTTGTAATGTTATCCAGACAACATCTGGTATGGATGAATTAATAAAGTCTGAATCAATCACTCAGTAAAACTCTCGACCACCTAAGTCACCACATCCTAATACTTGTAAAAAAAACCTATAGTCATCAGGAAATTTCAAATCGAGAGTTTTTTCTGCCAAAGTAATTAGTTTTTCATCTTTGATACCAGAAAAGTCATCATCTAATTCATGTAAGTCTATAATTTTTTATTGCTTTAATAATTTTTTCTATACTCATAATAGTTCCATAGCATTAAAAATTTTAGATCAATTTAACATAATGGCGATTATATGAAGTACATTTGTTAGAACCCATTTAAAGTGACCAAGTTAGATACGACTCTCTGTTCATTTCTTTGTGAGATCTGGTGTCTATTAGAATAAGAATATGTATTTTATAAAGTAAGCGGGGGTAGAAGTGATTTCTGCTCAATGATCCGTTGAAAATAAACAGATCCAAAACGTCTTATCGTGAGTAAATAAAAAAGCGAAAGGAGAACCTTTCGCTAGAACGGATTCGAAAATGTGAAATGATTATAAGTGTTCAGCCGCTTTTTCCACTTGAATACTATCACGATAATATTGGCAGCCTTTGTACAGTAAGAATGTACCAAGTACGCCTGCTACAGCATTCACAATCGAAATTGAATTACCCACCATCACGGTATTTTGGAAATATTTGTCGGTTATTAAAGCAACAGCCGTAGTTCCAATGCCTAAAGCAATTAAGTTTGATACCAAAAGGAACTTGGCTGAGACTTGGGCACGTAACTGGTTTGGCGTGAGCATTTGTGTTGCTGCTGCAGATGCTGGAATCGGAAATGTCGAGAAGAACATCGCCACAAAAATCAGCGCAAACGACAGGTAAATGTTATCCACTTGTGTAAACAAGACGCTTGGAATAATAAGGGCTGCACAGCCGATCATACCGCTACGAATCGCTGCATCGCTATACCCACGTTTAGAGAACCAGTCGATAAGCCAACCGCAGAATAATGCGCCCGAAGTATTGGCAACCAAAATGATAATCCCAAGAATATAACCTGTTTGGCTGGCATCTAAGCCATGATTACGCATATAGAACGCAGGTGCCCAACCAAGTAATGCGTACAGCATCATAGTGTAAAAAGAGAAACCAATAAAGTGACAGAAGAAAGTCTTTTTATGGGTTTTAATAAAGGCAATCGAGTTCTTGAAAGAGGCTTTTACTACTTGACCATCTTGACCAATTTTCAAACCCTTACGCTCAGGCTCACGCACCGTCAAAATCATTAACAACGCCAATAACACCCCAGGTAAACCGACAATCATAAAGGTCAGTTGCCAAGTTTTAATTTCACCAATCAAGGGTAGAGTCACTAAGTTTACATTTTTGAGTAAACCAATCACATAACCACCAATTAAGAAGGCAAGCCCTGAACCAATGAATGCACCAATCGCATATAGACCAAGAGCACGCCCCAATTTTTCTTTAGGGAAAAGATCGGCAACAATGGAATAGAAGGCTGGAGAAAGAGCCGCTTCACCTGCACCCACACCAAGGCGGGACAAGAACATTTGTAGAAAATTCTTGCTTAGGCCGCAAGCTGCCGTAGCAAAACTCCAGAAGGCAATCCCAATCGCAATAATTTTAATCCGTGATTTTTTGTCGGCAAGGGCTGCAATCGGTACACCCATAACCGCATAGAACAATGAAAATGCTAAACCTTGCAACAAGCTGAATTGGGTGTCACTCAGCATCAGGTCATGTTTAATTGGTTCAATCATCAAGGATAAAATTTGACGATCTACAAAAGAAAGAATGTAGGCCACCATACAAATAATCACGACATACCAATGGTAGGCACTGCTACGCATTTGCGTCGTTTGATCATGCATAGGTGAATGGTCTGAAACTGGCTGGTGTTCAAAATTTTGTGCTTCTGGTTGAATCGTCCTTTCAACCAGTTCTATATCGATGGATTTATCGTTCATCACGCAACTTCCTGTGCTGACTGTTTGAGGTTATTTGATACTTTTATATTTATTTTTGTTTTTATTGTGTATCGTCTTATTTTTAATCTACGGGTTAAATCAGACGGGGTCAATTACTTTGTGATAAAAAGATACAATTATTTTTTATTATAAAAAAAAGAGAATCATGTGATTCTCTTTCGTTATATGTCAGACTTAGGCCGCCCGTTCAACCAAGGTCAAAATGTCATAGGTTGCCACCAATTCATTACGTTGGTTCTTGACTTTAATGTCCCAAACCACCACACCATGCGGTTTTTGCTCTGGATCACGTTGTGGTTTTGGTGTTTTTTGCTTACAGGTCAATTCGACTTGAATGGTATCGCCAATTTTTACGGGTTCTACAAAACGCAGGTTATCCATACCATAATTGGCAATGACTGGACCTGCTGCTGCATCTACAAACAGACCAGCAGCGGCAGAGACAATGAAATAACCATGTGCCACGCGATCACCAAACAGAGAATCTGCCGCTGCAATCTTATCCATGTGTGCATAGAAGTGGTCGCCACTTAGGCAGGCAAAATTCACAATGTCTGCTTCGGTCACAGTACGACGTGCTGTAAGTAAACGTTCACCCACGCGGAGTTCATCAAAGTCTTTTTTGAATGGGTGTACGCGGTCTTCAAACACTTGTGCACCTGCTGTCCAGCTATGACCAACTTGGGTCATGGCATTTGGTGAACCTTGCAAAGCGGTACGTTGCATATAGTGTTTCACCGCACGTAAACCACCGAGTTCTTCACCGCCACCCGCACGACCTGGACCACCATGCACCAAATACGGAAGTGGAGAACCATGGCCTGTACTTTCTTTCGCGCTTTCCGCATCCAGAATATGTACGCGACCATGCCAAGGTGCAATTTTAGTAATCAGTGCTTCAATGTTCTCATCGACATTACGCACCACAGAAGCCACCAAGCTGCCTTCACCACGCGCCACTAGATCTGCCAATTCAGCCAGATTTTGATACGGCATCAAAGTAGAAACTGGACCAAAGGCTTCTACTTCGTGAATATGCTTGGCTTCAGTTGGTTGCTCACAAACAAGCAAAGTTGGTGGGTAAAATGCGCCTTTTTCAGGATTTTTTGCTTGAATTTCGAAGTCTTGGCGCAAGTGTCCACCAAGCACAATTTTGGCATCTTCGCTAAGTTGTTCCACTTTTTCAGCAACACTGAATTTTTGTTTCACACTGGCCAAGGCACCCATAGTCACGCCTTCAATTTCAGGGTCGCCGACTACAACTTTTTGTAGTTTTGCCACTAAACGTGTTTGCACGGTTTCGAGCAATGCCGCTGGAACAAAGGCACGACGGATCGCGGTACATTTTTGTCCTGCTTTGGTGGTCATTTCGCGGAAAACTTCACGGACAAATAAATCGATGGTTTCATCATTGGCGTGTTCAGTCAAAATTGCACTGTTGACTGAGTCTGCTTCCATACAAAATGGAATTGAGTATTGGTTTAGGTGAGGATTCGCGCGCAGGCTTTGCCCTGTGGCTGCGGAACCTGTGAACGTAACGGTATCTTGTGGGTTTAAATGTTCAATTAAATCATAAATTTGACCGCAGATGAGTTGCAGTGAACCTGCTGGTAGGAAGCCGCTTGCCAAGATATCTTTCACCACCGCATGGGTAAGTTCAGCACCTTCGGTTGCAGGTTTCACAATACATGGCACACCTGCTAAAAGCGTCGGTGCAATTTTTTCTAGCATACCCCAGATTGGGAAGTTGAAGGCATCAATATGTAATGCCACACCCGCTTTAGAGGTCAGAATATGTTTAGCACCAAAATTGCCGTGTTTAGACAATGGAATCCATGCATCTTCTACTAGCGCGGTTTCATCACTCAGTTCACGACGCACAAGGCTAGAGTAAGCAAATAAAGTTCCAATCCCACCTTCAACATCAATCCATACATCTTTACGGGTACAGCCCGTTGCTTTGGCGAGTTCGTAATAGTGTTCTTTACGCTCTAATAAATATTGTGCGACTTGTTTCAGGGCATTGGCACGTTGGTGGAAAGTCCACGTCGCAATGGCTGCACCTTGCTTTTTCGCATAATCCACAATGGCTTTGGTGCTAATGCCATGGCTACTCACTTGATAAATCGCTTCACCTGTAATGGCATGATAAACCGTACGTAATTCCGCCTGCGAAGAATATTCCTGTCCACACACCAAAGAACTCAGGGTTTTAAGGGTCTGAGCTTGGTGCTCTTCAGTTGTATCGTGTTGCTCCACTGAGTTGTTTTCTAACTCTAGCATGGTAAAACTCCTTTTATGATACGTTTTAAGCTGTTTTTTAATTTTGATGTTTCATAATTTGGTATTAAAACGTCTGAAAGTCAATCGTAATTCGTATGTAAAAAAATCAAATCAAAAAATAAAATTTAATAAAAACAATAAAAACAATAACTTGTGGTAAAATTTGAATTTTAATTAAATGATACCTAAAAATTAATATTGATTTTATTTGTGTATCGTTTTAATTTAATTGTATCGACACTTGGGATAAGTGAGGGAAAAATGAATAACCAACAACAAGCTTTTGATCAGCGCATTGAAAAGGACATTTCAATTGAGCCAAAGGATTGGATGCCAGATGCCTACCGCAAAACCTTAATTCGCCAAATTGGTCAACACGGCCACTCTGAAGTTGTGGGCATGTTGCCAGAAGGCAACTGGATTACACGTGCACCATCGTTAAAACGTAAAGCAGTATTGTTGGCTAAAGTTCAAGATGAAGCAGGTCATGCCTTGTATCTTTATAGTGCCGCAGAAACTTTAGGTGCTGACCGTGATGACATGATGGATAAGCTCATCGCAGGTCGCATGAAATATTCATCGATTTTTAACTACCCAACTTTAACGTGGGCTGATGTGGCTGCGATTGGCTGGTTGGTGGATGGTGCTGCCATTGTGAATCAGGTTGCGCTTTGCCGTACCTCTTATGGTCCTTATGCGCGTGCCATGGTGCGTATCTGTAAAGAAGAAAGTTTCCACCAGCGCCAAGGCTTTGAAGCCATGATGCAATTGGCAAATGGCACTGAAGAACAAAAGAAAATGGCACAAGATGCGGTGAATCGTTTCTGGTGGCCAGCCCTGATGATGTTTGGCCCAAGTGATGATAATTCTCCAAATAGTGCACAAAGCATGCAGTGGAAAATCAAATTATTCAGTAACGATGCTTTGCGTCAAAAGTTTGTCGACAACACCGTACCACAAGTCTTGCAACTCGGTCTAAGCGTTCCAGATCCAGACTTGAAATTCAACGAAGACACTGGTCATTACGAATTTGGTGAGGTGGATTGGAATGAATTCTTTGACGTGATTGCTGGTAAAGGTCCATGTAATCACGAGCGTATTGAAGCACGTCGTAAGGCATGGGAAGGCGGTGCATGGGTACGTGAATCTGCCGCAGTGTATGCCAAGAAACAGCAAGAACAGCAGCAAGCACAGAAAGTTGCTTAATTCAGATCAGAGATGAAGGGAAATAAGGTCATGGATAACAAAAATAACTGGTCACTTTACGAAGTGTTCATTCGCAGCAAACAAGGTTTAAGTCATCGTCATGTGGGCAGCTTACGTGCATCGGATGATGAAGTGGCATTGCAAAATGCACGTGATGTGTATACACGTCGCAATGAAGGTATCAGCATTTGGGTCGTGAAATCTGAACTGATAACTTCTTCTCAACCAGATGAAAAACCAGAATTTTTTGATCCGTCTTTAGATAAGGTCTATCGCCACCCAACGTTTTACAACATTCCAGATGGCATTGAGCACATGTAAGGGAAGGGAGAAAAACGATGAGTACACAAGTTTTAGCAGAATTCCTGTTACATGTGGGCGATAGTCAACTAATCCTGTCACACCGTTTGGCAGAATGGTGCGGACATGCACCTGAATTAGAGTTGGACATTGCCTTAGCCAATATTGGTCTAGATTTGTTGGGTCAGGCACGCACAGCTTTAAGCCTTGCAGGTCAGATTGAAGGTTTAGGCCGTGATGAAGATCAACTGGCGTATTTCAGAACCGAACGTGAATACCGTAATTTATTGTTGGCTGAACAGCCGAATGGTGATTTCGCCCAAACCATCGTGCGTCAATGGTTGATGGATCACTATCATGCCTTATTGTTGGCGGCACTCACCAACAGCAGCCATGCCGATGTGTCAGCATTTGCACTCAAATCTTTGAAAGAAGTGAAATACCACTTGCGCTTCTCGACCACATGGATGGAGCGCTTGAGTTTAGGTACGGTAGAAGCACATGAAAAAACTCAAAATGGTTTAAACCAGTTATGGCGGTTTACTCAAGAATTGTTCCAACTCAGCGCTGATGAAATACAGTTGGTGGATGCGGGTTTAATTCCAAATCTTCAGATTTTAAAAGATCAATGGCTTGAGACAGTGCAGTCAGAATTGGCCCGTATGCAACTCAGCCTTCCAGAGACTGGTGCCTATCGAAGTGGTGCAAAACAAGGACTGCACACGGAACATTTAGGTTACATCCTCGCAGAAATGCAATACATACAACGTTCATATCCAAATATGGCTTGGTAAAACGAAATCACAGGGAGTGAGTCGTATGAATTTAATTCGACATGTCGCAGATGAATGCTGGAGTGTGTTAGCGCAGGTCTCTGATCCTGAAATTCCAGTGTTGTCGGTACTCGACTTAGGCATGATTCGTGGTGTTGAACTCAACGCGCAGAATGAAATTGTCGTGCGACTCACGCCCACCTATAGCGGTTGCCCTGCGACAGATGTTTTAACGGCAGATATTACCCAAGCTTTTGCAGCCAAAGGTTTGACCCCAGTAAAAGTGGTGGTGGATCTTTCTGAAGTTTGGACCACGGATTGGATGAGTGAAGCGGGTAAAGAAAAATTGCAGCAATATGGCATTGCGCCGCCGCAGGGTAATTCTCACAGTTGTGGTACGCATGTCGCTTTGACCGATGGCATTCAATGTCCGCGCTGCCATAGTCAGCACACCAAATTATTAAGTGAATTCAGTTCGACAGCATGTAAAGCCTTATATCGTTGCCAAGACTGCTTAGAACCTTTCGATTATTTCAAGTGCATTTAATTCAGGACATTTGCAAAGAACCCATGTCTCACACATTGAAAAAATCGAAAAGAAAGAGGGAATTTTAGATGAGCCAATTTGTACCATTAACGATTAAATCCATTCAGCCACAAACTGAACAGGCGATTTGCATTTCATTTGATTTGGCACCTGAGCAGTTCGCTGCATTTGATTATCAACCAGGACAACACTTAACCATTCGTCATATGACGGATGAAGGTGAATTGCGTCGTTGCTACTCCATTTGTAGTGATGTGGCAGAAGACATGAGCATTGCGATTAAGAAAATTGATCAGGGTCAATTTTCAACGTGGGCGAATGATCACTTAAAAGCAGGCGATGTGCTTGAAGTGATGCCACCACAAGGCGTGTTCTTCCAGAAAGCCGCGAAAGTCGGTGGTCAAAACTATCTTGGTTTTGCTGCGGGCAGCGGCATTACCCCAATCTTATCGATTGTGAAATCGGTCTTAAACCGCCAAGCAGATGCACAGTTTACTTTGGTGTATGGCAACCGTTCTTGGAAACAAACCATGTTTGCAGAACAAATCATGGATTTGAAAGACCGTTTTAAAGAGCGTTTGCAACTGATCAATATCTTTTCTCGTGAAATGAACGACAGTGAAATTTTCAATGGTCGTATTGATGCAGAAAAATTACAGCAACTCATCAAAGCTGAATTGATTAATGCTGACACGGATCATTGCTTTGCTTGTGGTCCAGAAGAAATGATGACCGCTGTAGAAACAGTACTGCCAACATTTGGTATTGAGCGCAGCAAAATTCACACCGAACGCTTTAATACGGGCACAGCGCCACGCGCAACGGCACAGCAAATCGAAAGCCGTAGCGAAGAAAAGGTCAACATTATTCTCGATGGTCGTGAACTGATCATTGAAGTGTCTAAACAAGATGACAGCATTTTAGATGCAGCGCTGCGTGCAGGTGCGGACTTGCCATATGCATGTAAAGGCGGTGTTTGTGCAACCTGTAAATGTAAGGTGCTAGAAGGTCAGGTCGAAATGGCGATCAACTATAGCCTTGAACAAGATGAAGTGGAAAAAGGTTATGTGTTGAGCTGTCAGGCATTGCCAACTTCAGCCAATGTTCGTTTGAGCTTTGACGAATAAGCCTGAACAAGGAGCGGTAAGATGGAATACATTAAAACCAGTTCTCCAAAATCGGGCGTAATCCTGATTGAACTGAATCGACCTGAAAAACGCAATGCCTTAAACAATGCCACCTTGCAAGAAATTACCGATTATCTACAACAGCTAGAAGCAGATTCATCGGTCAAAGCGGTGGTGATTACAGGTAATTCACAATGTTTTGCCGCAGGTGCAGACCTAAATGAGTTGTCTAAGTTGGATGTGGTCAGTATTCAGCAAGATTTGCGTCCACAGTTGTGGAAACGCATCGATGAATTTTCTAAACCCTTGATTATGGCCATCAACGGCTATGCCTTTGGTGCGGGCTTTGAATTGGCACTGCATGGCGACATCGTGCTTGCGGGTGAAAATGCACAATTTGCTTTGCCAGAAATTGGACTCGGCATGTTGCCAGGCGCAGGCGGTACGCAGCGTTTAGCCCGTTTGGTCGGGCAGCAACTCACCATGCGCTGGGCAATGACAGGTGAAATGATTTCTGCGCAAACCGCTTTGCAACATGGCATTACCAGCCAAGTATGTCCAGTCGGTTTAACCGTGCAATATGCGGTGGAATTGGCAGAAAAAATTGCCAAACAGGCACCATTGGCGATTCGTGTCATCAAGCAATCATTGAAATCGATTCATGAAGTGACCTTAAGCCAAGGTTTAAAGCTAGAACGTCAGCATTTCGTTTGGTTGGCAGCAACTCAAGACCGCCAAGAAGGCATCAATGCATTTTTAGAGAAAAGAAAACCAGAATTTAGAGGTGTGTAATGGAATACCAAACCGTAATTGTTGAAGAAAAAAATGCAGTGGGCTATCTCACTTTTAACCGTCCACAGCAGCTCAACAGCTTTAATGAAACCATGCACAAAGAAGTATCGAGCGTACTCAAAGCATGGTCTAAAGACAGCAATATTCGTGCAGTGGTAATTTCGGCAGAAGGACGTGGTTTCTGTGCAGGTCAGGACTTAAATGACCGTGTGGTGGATCCAAATGCAGATGCACCCGATTTAGGCTTGTCGATTGAAAAATATTACAACCCGCTGATCAAACTGATTACTGAAATGCCTAAACCTGTGATCTGTGCCGTGAATGGCGTTGCAGCAGGTGCGGGTGCCAACATTGCTTTGGCATGTGACTTGGTGGTTGCTGCAAAATCAGCGTCATTTATCCAAGCGTTTTGTCGCTTAGGTTTGGTTCCAGATTCTGGTGGAACATGGTTCCTGCCACGTTTGGTGGGTCGTGCGCAGGCAATGGGCTTAGCCATGTTGGGCGATAAAATTCCAGCAGAACAAGCGGTGCAATTGGGTATGATTTGGCAAGTGGTTGAAGATGATGCCTTGAAAGCAGAATCACAAAAACTGGCTGAACATTTGGCGAAACAACCAACCTATGGTTTATCCCTAATTAAGAAAGCTATTCATGCCGCTGCTCACAATAATTTAGATGATCAGTTGATTCTAGAACGTGATTTACAGCGTTTGGCAGGTCGTTCAAGTGATTACCGCGAAGGCGTACAAGCATTTATGCAAAAGCGTACTCCAGAATATAAAGGTTGCTAAAACATGGATAAGATCAATTTACAGCAGGCACCTGTCGCTGTAATTGGTGCAGGTACCATGGGAATTGGTATCGCCCAATTGGCTGCGATGCATGGACATCCAACCTTTGTGTATGATGTAGATGCGACAAAAACTGAAGCTGCGTTACAGCAACTTGCTGCACAACTCACAAAGCGCGTGCAAGCGGGAAAAATGACGCAGGAGCTGTATGACAGTACCTTTGCTAATTTAAGCATTGCACAGGAATTGCCAAAGTTAGCATCTGCGCAACTGATTATTGAAGCGATTGTTGAAAAAAAAGAAGTGAAACAAAGTCTTTTCCAGCAGTTGGCTGCGGTGTGTTCTGAAAATACGATTTTTGCATCGAATACTTCTTCAATTTCAATTACAGCCATTGCTGCTGCGATTCCACATCCAGAGCGTGTAGTGGGTTTGCATTTCTTTAACCCGGCACCTGTAATGAAATTGGTGGAAATTATCCGTGGCTTAAAAAGTTCAGTCGCAATTGCAGATGCTTTGTTGGAATTAATGAAGTCATGGAAAAAAGTGCCTGTATTGGCAAAATCCACCCCGGGTTTCATCGTCAATCGTGTGGCGCGTCCTTATTATGCGGAAGCTTTCCGTGCGCTACAGGAAAATGTGACACGCCCTGAAGAACTCGATTTTATTCTGCGTGAATGTGGTCGTTTTGCCATGGGACCGTGTGAATTGACTGATTTGATTGGTCAGGATGTGAATTTTTCAGTCACGCAAAGTGTCTATCAAGAATTCTTTTATGAACCACGTTATCGTCCCTCGTTGATTCAAAAAGAATTGGTGGATGCAGGCTGTTTCGGTCGTAAAACCAAACAGGGTTTTTACGATTATGCGCAAGCAACGCCAACACTACAGTTTGAATTGCCAGTTCGTTATGCCAAATCTGTTGAGAAATTAGCGATTACCGTGAAAGGTGATTGGAAGCATTCGTCTGGTTTAATTCAACGTTTGGCACATGCTTCGCACCTTGAAGTGAAGTTTGTAGAAGGCGCACAGGATGAAATCCTAGTCGGTGAAGTTTCAATCCGTCTTTCATTGGGCGAGTCGGTCGATCTGGATTATGCAAATCAAAAAGTCATGTTGATGGATTGGCATGCAGATTGGGCGCAAGCCAAGGCGATTCCTGTTGTAGCTTCAGTGGCATGTTCGGAAGTTGATCAGTCTGTTGTTGATATTTTGTTCATTGGTATGGATGTGATACCACTTTGGACACAGGATCATGCAGGACTTTATGTGTTACGAACTATTTCCATGTTGGTGAATGAAGCATGTGAAGCGGTTTTACATGGTATTGCATCTGAACAAGATATTGATTATGCAATGAAATATGGTGTGAACTATCCGCAAGGTCCATTTCAGTGGGCAGAAAAAATAGGATATAACACTATTTTAAAAATTCTAAAAAATCTGTATCGTATTTATGGTGAAGAACGCTACAGACCAAGTATATATTTAGCGAAGAAAACTGCACGAGGACAGGTGCAAAACAGCCCGCAATCACAACAATTTCTTATTGCTGGCTAAAGGAAGAAGACAAATGGAACAAGTTTATATTTTAGATGGTATTCGTACACCGATTGGTCGCTATGCTGGTGGTTTAAGTGGCATTCGTGCCGATGATTTGGCTGCCTTGCCGATTCAATATTTGAAAAATCAGCATCCACATTTGCCTTGGAATGAACTGGATGAGGTGATTTTAGGTTGTGCCAACCAAGCAGGTGAAGACAACCGTAATGTCGCACGTATGGCATCCTTATTGGCTGGTTTACCCGATTCAGTTCCAGCCATTACCGTAAACCGTTTATGTGCCTCTGGTTTAGATGCGGTAGGACTGGCGGCACGTGCGATTAAATCGGGTGAAGTCCAGTTTGTATTGGCTGGTGGTGTGGAGTCGATGAGCCGCGCACCGTTTGTACAATCTAAAGCAACCACAGCTTTTAGCCGTACCCCTGAAATATTCGATACCACCATTGGCTGGCGTTTTATCAATCCAAAATTTAAAGCGAATTTTGGCGTGGATAGCATGCCTGAAACGGCTGAACATGTGGCGGAAAAGTATCAAATTAGCCGTGATGATCAAGACTTATTTGCTTACCGCAGTCAGCAAAAAACCACAGTGGCACAGCAAAATGGCATTCTAGCAGAAGAAATTTTGCCAGTGACCATTCAAGACCGTAAGAAAAACAGCATTACCATTGATACCGATGAACATCCACGTGCGGATACCACGTTTGAGACCTTGGCAGCTTTAAAAGCGCCTTTCCGTAAAGAAGGTGGTTCGGTGACTGCGGGCAACGCCTCAGGTGTAAACGATGGCGCGGCTTGTGTATTATTGGGCAGCCAAGAGTTTGCAAGTAACCATGGCTTAAAACCACTGGCGAAAGTGGTGGCAATTGCGCAAGCTGGCGTTGAAGCCAAATACATGGGCATTGGTCCTGTGCCTGCGGTACAAAAAGTATTGAAGCAAACAGGCTTAACCCTCGATCAAATGGATGTGATTGAACTAAATGAAGCCTTTGCAGCGCAATCGCTTGCCGTGATGCGTGAACTCGGTTTGCAAGATGATGATCAGCGTGTCAACCCAAATGGCGGTGCAATTGCACTGGGTCATCCACTGGGGATGAGCGGAACACGTTTGGTGATTACTGCGATGAAAGAACTTAAGCGCCGTAATGGAAAATATGCACTTTGTACGATGTGTGTTGGCGTAGGACAGGGTGTCGCACTGATTATAGAAAATGTGGATTAAGGAAATAATCCAAAAAATGGAATACCCCGCAGTCAGGATGACTGTATTAGGAGACAAAATATGAATAACAATGCAATGGAAAAAATCGAAACGGTATCGGTGGATGAATTACGTAGTGTGCAATTGGAGCGTATGAAAAAGACACTGCAACACGCCTATCAAAATAGCCCAGTCTATAAAAAGAAATTTGATGAAGCAGGGGTACATCCTGATGATTTCAAATCTTTAGAAGACTTGGCAAAGTTTCCATTTACAACCAAAAAAGATTTACGTGATAACTATCCGTTTGGCATGTTTGCTGTGCCGCAGGAACAAATTATTCGTATTCATGCTTCATCAGGTACGACAGGTCAGCCGACTGTGGTGGGTTATACCCAAAATGATATTAATGTCTGGTCAGATGTTGTGGCACGTTCATTACGTGCAGCGGGCTTGTCGAATAAAGATACCATTCAAGTGTCTTATGGCTACGGTTTGTTTACAGGCGGTTTAGGTGCGCATTATGGCGTAGAACGCTTGGGTGCAACCGTAATTCCAATGTCAGGTGGTCAAACTGAGCGTCAAGCACAATTGATTCATGACTTTAAGCCGACAGCATTGATGGTGACACCATCGTACTGCTTAAACATTATTGAAGCGTTAGAAAAGAAATTTGGTACAGCAAAAGACTGTTCAATCAAAACAGGCATCTTTGGTGCTGAGCCATGGACCAATGAAATGCGTCGTGAGATTGAAGATCGTCTCGGTATTAATGCTTTGGACATTTATGGTTTATCTGAAGTGATGGGGCCAGGCGTCGCAATGGAATGTTTAGAAACCAAAGATGGTCCAACCATTTGGGAAGATCATTTCTACCCAGAAATCATTCACCCTGAAACAGGGGAAGTGCTCCCTGATGGTGAGTTGGGCGAGTTAGTGTTCACGACCATTACCAAAGAAGGCATGCCTGTAATTCGCTACCGTACCCGCGATTTGACACGTTTATTGCCAGGGACTGCGCGTCCTATGCGCCGTATGGATAAAATTGTGGGTCGTAGCGATGACATGATGATTATTCGTGGGGTAAATGTGTTCCCTTCACAAATTGAAGAGCAAATTTTACATATTCCACAATTGGTACCAAACTACCAAATTCAAATTTGCAAAAAAGGACACTTGGATACTTTGCATATTCGTGCTGAAATGCGTAGAGATGTGAGTGAAACGTTGACGCCACAAATTGCAGCTTTATTGAAAGCCCAAATTAAGACCATGGTGGGTATTTCAGTGATGGTTGAAATTTTACCAGAAGGTAGCTTGCCACGTTCTGAGGGGAAAGCGCAACGCGTCTTTGATATTCGAAAATCGGCATAAGTTTTAGTTGAATGATAGATCTCATGATTTATCATTCCGATCTGACAAGGTAATAGTTGAACGAAATGAATCTAAAATTAAAACAAGTTATTGATGATTTCATTAGCAACGAAGCTCTGAGCGGTACCTCTCTGATTATGACCATCTTTGGTGACTGTATTTTTCACCGTGGTGGCATTATTAGTCTTGCCAGCTTAATTCAGTTAATGGATGTGTTTGGTTTTAACGAGCGTTCAGTTCGTACAGCCGTATTTCGCCTTGTCCAAAATGGTTGGCTGATTTCCGAGAAAATTGGACGTACCAGTTACTACCGTGTCACGGAAAGCAGTCGCCAACGTTTTATTATGGCCGACCAGAAAATTTATAGTTTCACCCAACAAGAATGGGACCAAAAATGGGATCTGGTTTTACTCAGTTCTGTTGAGTTGGAAAATAAAGTCACCTTGAAAAAAGAGTTGGAATGGCTCGGTTTTGCCAACATTGCCACTAATGTCATGGCCTATCCAGGTTGTGATCATCTCAAATTACAAAATTTGTTGCTTAGTTTAAAGATGACCGACCAAGTGGTGATCTTTAAAGCTGAAGCTTTACAGTTATGGCAAGAGTCTTATCCAACTGTGAAGCGCATGGTCGAAATCAATTGGCCTGTACAAGAGCTACATCAGCGTTATGAAAAGTTCATCAGTGATTTCAGAGAATTCTTTAATTTGGTCGAAAGTGAAGATGAACTCGATCCGATGCAAGCATTTCAAATTCGAATTTTATTGATTCATCAATATCGTCGAATTTTGTTGAAAGATCCGAATTTACCTTTTGAATTATTACCATCGAATTGGCTGTCGCTCAATTCACGTAATTTAAGCAGTAATCTCTATCAAACCGTGGTGCTGGCAGGGGATGAATTCTTCCTCGACATCGCACGGACGTCAGAAGGTTCAATGCCACCTGCACATCCACAATTCTATAAGCGTTTTGGTGGCTTAAAGCAAGAAGAGCCGAGTTACTAAGCTCTTAAAAATAGCCCTACAGTTTAAGGAAGAAACTATGCCGTGTTATGCCATCGATGGCGTCATTCCCGTGGTGAGCCCAAAAGCTTATGTGCATCCCACAGCAGTTTTAATTGGGGATGTAATTGTTGAAGAAGGGGCTTATATTGGTCCTTTTGCTGCCTTGCGCGCAGACTTTGGCGGCATTCATATTCATAAAAATGCCAATGTACAGGATTCCTGCATTATTCATGGCTTCCCGAACAATGTCACCGTGGTCGAAGAGTTTGGTCATATTGGACATGGTGCAATTTTGCACGGTTGCCGTATTGCTAAAAATGTCTTAATTGGCATGAACAGCGTAATTTTGGATGAAGCAGTTATTGGCGAAAATAGCATTGTCGGTGCCAATAGTACCGTCAAAGCCAAAGCTGAAATTCCAGCAAATTCTTTGGTGGTCGGTAGTCCTGCACGCGTGATTCGTAGCTTGGATGAAAAAGAAATTGCGTGGAAATTTAAGGGTACACAGCAATATATGGATTTGACTCTACGCTGTTTAAATAGTCTACAAGAGGTTGAACCCTTAACGGAAAACTCAGCAACGCGTTTAACACATACACATTTTAATACTGACCATGTAATTAAGAGCAAAGCAGTTTAAAGTTGAGACTTCGGAATATATGGCTTCACGTGAAGCCATAACATTGTTTAATTATCTATTTTTCCAAATTGTTAGATTCAATATTCTTCAACACTTCAAATTTTAGATCGCGAAAATCGTCCTGTTCTGTGTTTGGGGGAAGACAACTTTTCATATTGATTGGATGTGTTAAAAAGTTGAATGGATACAGTCTTTAAAAATCGCCAGTAGGGCATTTTAGAGCGGATTACAGGAATTTGCTTTATAAAATAAAATGTTCCAGTATGATGATATTTCCAACAATAAAATATTGAATATCAATTGGAACTTTATAATGAAAGGTACATTAGTAGATTTTAATTTCCAGATTAATGAAGGCGTGATTCAAGGGGACGATGGAAAGCGCTACAGCTTTTTTGGTTCGGAATGGAAAGACCATACTTCACCCGCACGTGGTCAAAATGTCGATTTTGCTGTGAACGATTTAAATCAGGCTGTCAGTATTTATGTGCAGGCATTTGCGCGTCAGCCTGTTTTTAAAAAAACAAATAATCAGCATGCAGAACAACTACGAACTGAAGAAAACTTTGGTTTATTTGATTGGACTATTAAATGTTTAAAGAATTATGCCAATTTTTCAGGGCGCGCACGTCGTAAAGAATATTGGTATTTCTATTTATTCCAAATTTTAATTGGGCTGCTGATTGGCTTAAGTCTGGGTATTATGGGCATGAGTGACAATGGAATAGATGCTATCTCAGGCTTACTTTCACTGTTTTTTTTATTACCCACGCTTGCAGCCGGAGTACGTCGTTTACATGATGTAGACCGTTCGGGGTGGTGGATGCTTTTGATGTTTACGATTATTGGGCTTATTCCATTGCTGATTTGGACTGTAATGGAAACCAAGCCTGAATCGAACCAGTGGGGAGAGCCTGCGAAGTAGTTCGATTAGCAAATTTAAGATAATGCGACTTTAACAAACTTAAAGAAGTTCCTTCTCCCTTTGGGAGAAGGTTAGGATGAGGGGACTGCTAATTTCAAAAAAATTATTGAAAGCTTTTGAATTCTTTTTTATGAACCGTTACCTCAATCAAATTTTGTTTATCTTTAGGTGCTTTTTGGCGTAAATCCTCAACAATTGCGAATACTGTTGAGAAAATAGATGATCTAGTAAACTGGAGTAAGTTATCTAGACCATTTTCAAAGTCACTTATTTTTACATATGTATGACTTGAATCATTGGACAGTTCGAATGTATCAGGGACTAAAAATAAAAGGTGATGTTCTAGTGCATTTCTCCAAATTTTATAGAATCCAAATTGGCCATTTTTTTCATTTAAGTCACATATAAGACTGTTAATTGCGATTAAGCCAAAGTTGGTTTTATTTTCAAGAGAAGATTTATTTTTGTACCAAAAATTATTAAAAGCTGTATTTTTATCAGTAGAAAGTGAAAAATACTGACATAAGAAGATTGACAACTTATCCAATATTGAGAAACACAATCTGAAACAAGTTCTTAGCTTTTCATATCTTATATTAATGATTTCTTGGTCATCTAGTTCCGAATAACAACTTTCGTAATCAAACTGAGAGTTATCGGTGAATTTAGACTCATAGTAAAGTACTCGAATTAAAGAAAACTCAGCCTTAATACGATTCAAGTATTGTTCAAATTGAAGAATATTTCCCGAAGAAATTACACCCTCTAAAAGAGTTAAATTATCTCGTTCATTAGCAATGCATGGACAATACATTCCATGAATATTTAAAGTTAAATTTTCTTCTATACACCATTGTCTAAAGTGGCTCATTGAAGAATATTCTTTGCGAGTTTCTAGCTCATCTTGTTCTAGACTTTTAGAGCCTAGTTGGCTACTTAAGAATTTACTTTTATGTGCGTAGTAAGGTTTCCAATCACTAGGTACTAGTTTTGATTTACTAGAAAAATCATAGCCTTTGATAATTTCAATAATCATCTTATGTGATCTATGATCTAATAATCTATCAAATTGCTCTAAGCAGGAACTCCTATTAAGCCATGCCTGAGGATAGATTGTATTTTGCTTTATGACCAAATTATAAATTTGTAGTGCTTCAGAAAATCGAAATTGCTGTTTGAGAACATTAGCAAGATTAATCAAATTTTGTTGATATAGGTCATAATCCTGACTCTTATTGATTAGTTTAAAAGCCTTCCAATATAAGTTTTTTACTTCATTAAATAATTCTATGTTTTTAAAACTCACTTCTTCTTTGGAATAACCACAGTTATTTGCAAGAGAGAGCTTTCCATTTGCTAAATTATAAAAATAAGTAATATTGAAGTCTTTTTCAAAGTATTCAGAATTTTTTTCTAAAATTTGGATGCCTTTTAAAATAGAATCTGTATTTTTTAAATAAGTTCCAACATCTATAAATTGACTAGCTAGATTAAAGTAAAGTTTCAAAACAATATTGCTTGTCTCATGTTTTTCTAATTCACTCAGCATCATTTCAGAGCCTAATAAAGCTTCTACCCATTCACCTTGATCGATAGAGTTAGAAATAGAATTTATTGCTTCATTAATTTTTTCTAGTGAAAGTTTCATTTCTAATTTTAAAAAAAGCCCCACTAAAATATAGCAGGGCTTTTTATAAGTGTCTAAACCTTACGAAACTTTATCACCCGCTTTAGCGCCAGATTCAGGTGAAATCACCCAAACACCTTCGCCATTACCCGCTGCCAGTACCATACCGTTAGAAATACCAAAACGCATCTTACGTGGTGCAAGGTTAGCCACCATCACCACCAATTTGCCTTTTAGGTCTTCTGGTTGGTAAAACTCACGAATACCACTGAACACATTACGTGGTTCAGCTTCACCCACATTTAAAGTTAACTGAAGAAGTTTGTCTGAACCTTCTACCGTAGCTGCTTCTAAAACTTCAGCAACACGTAGGTCAACTTTCATAAAGTCTTCAATACCAATAATTTCCGCTTCACCGACTTTAGGCTCAGGTTTTTTCTCGACTTTCTTTTCTTTCTTCTTTTCCACTTTTACAGGTTCAGCCGCAGCCGCTAAAGAGTCTTTGGAAGCATCGACCATTGCCGCAACTGCTTTCGGGTCTACACGTTGCATTAAAGGTTGGAACAATGCAATTTCATGATCTACTAATGCAGTTTTTGCTGAAGCAAAGTCAAAGCGGTCTAGTTTTAAGAACTCTTGCACTTGAGCCGCTAAAGTCGGAAGTACAGGTGCAAGGTACACAGCCAATTGACGGAACAGGTTAATCCCCACCGAACAAACATTGTGTACTTGTTGCTCTTCGCCTTCAACTTTCGCTAAAGCCCAAGGTTTTTTCTCATCAATATATTGGTTGGCTTTATCTGCAAGTGCCATGATTTCACGAATGGCAGTAGAGAATTCGCGTGCTTCATAGGCTTTGGCAATTGAATCGCCTGCATCAATAAAGCTTTGAACCAATTCAGGCTCTGCACAAGTTGCAGAGAGTTTATTATCAAACTTAGTGTTAATGAATTTCGCACAACGGCTGGCAATGTTGACCACTTTACCGACCAAGTCTGAGTTTACTTTCTGAACAAAATCATCCAAGTTTAAATCAGAGTCTTCAACTTTGTCTGAAAGTTTAGATGCGAAGTAGTAACGTAAATATTCAGGGTTTAAGTGCTGTAAATAAGTTTCAGCTTTAATGAATGTACCGCGAGACTTCGACATCTTCTGACCATTCACGGTCAAGAAACCATTCACAAATAAACCTGACGGTGTACGGTAGTTTGCGCCTTCTAGCATTGCAGGCCAGAACAGGGCATGGAAGTAAACAATGTCTTTACCAATGAAGTGATAGACTTCTTTGTCACTGTCTTTTGTCCAGAAATCATCGAAGTTGAGTTCAGGACGTTTGGTTTTAATGTAGTTTTCAAAACTCGACATATAACCAATCGGTGCATCGACCCAAACATAGAAATATTTGTTTGGCGCATCTGGAATTTCAAAACCGAAATACGGTGCATCACGAGAAATATCCCAATCTGCCAAACCTGCTTCAAACCATTCATCTAACTTGTTGGCAATTGAAACAGGTAATCGACCTTCATCACGGGTCCACTTCTGTAAATATTCACCAAAGTTTGGCAATTTAAAGAAGTAGTGATCTGAAGATTTCTCGACTGGTGTTGCACCGCTTAAAGTCGATTTTGGATTTAATAGTTCTGTTGCGTTATAGGTTGTACCGCAAACTTCACATGAATCGCCATATTGATCTTCCGCTTTACATTTCGGGCAAGTGCCTTTAATGAAACGATCAGACAAGAACATGCCTTTTTCTGGGTCAAACAGTTGTGATACAGGGCGAACTGCAATGTTGCCAGCTTCGCGGTTTTTTACATAAATTTCAGAAGCACGGGCACGGTTGGTGTCACTATGGGTGGAATCATAGTGGTCAAAATGTACACCAAAACCGTCAAAGTCACGAATGTGTTCTTTCTGAACATTGGCAATTTGTTGTTCTGGGCTAATGCCATTCGCTTCAGCACGCAACATGATTGCGGTACCGTGAGCATCATCCGCACAGACATAAGTCACATCATGTCCCATTGCACGCATGGCGCGAACCCAGATATCTGCTTGGATATAACCGAGTAGGTGACCCATATGGATCGGACCATTGGCGTATGGAAGGGCGTTAGTGACTAAAATATTGCGCACGGATATAACTCTCTCATTCGTATATTATGCAAGGTGGATGATTTTACCTGAGATAAGCAAAAGTTGCATAATCCTTTCGGGGAATTCTTTAAAAATGCTTGTCAGTGCATAATCCATCGATATAAATTTGTTAAGCTTTTTTATATATCAATGAAAATAAGAACGGATTCAAGAATGCTGAGAATTTTAAAATACGCTTTGATATTTCTGATTTCTATCGTGTCCTCTTTTGCATTGCTGGTTGTAGGGATAACTATGTACCTTTATATAATTGGTTATTTCAAATTTGTTGAGGAACAATATCAAGAGAAATGGGATCGTTCTGTGCATATTGATCGGCAATATTTTCCAAATTTATTTGAACCTATCTTTTATTTTACGCGTCGTGATGGGGGGGACTCAGGTGCTTGGGTAATGGTATATCCACTTGATACGAAGACCAAACAAGCATTTTTAAAGCAATGGCAGGCCAGTGAAGCGAAAACAAGTCAAAGTATTGAATGCATAAAACCCACCATTAAAAAGCGGTGGCGTACAAGACATTCAAATATTCATTATGTCCAGCCTTCAGAGATGTATAGAGATCATCGTGATTTCAAAAACCATGACTCGTTTATTGTGTTCGGTTCAGAAAAGCAGATTAAAACAGTTGAACAGGGTTGTATGGAAACAGCATTCAAAGTCATTCCTAAGCAGGAAAAGGACAGCTATTACCAATATTGGGCAATCGCTGAGCAACAAAATCTACTATTTAGCGTGAATGAGCTGAAATGAAGGTGATCGAGAAGCAGTTATTTATTTAAATCGTTAAAACATATGACTTAAGCCTATAGATCAGGACAGAATCGTGGATAATAGTGCTATTGCATCCACTTAAATGAGCCAGCCGTCCATGATCGACGATGATTTTGATTTCGACCAACCCGTCACACGCATTAAGCAAAATGCAGATAATCAAAAACAATTGGGCAGCCATATCCTAAAAACTGCTGAGCAATATCTTGCTTCAATGGGTAGCCGACCTCATGCACAATTGCTCGAGTCGCTCCGTCAGCTTGAGTCTGAAGATCCGTATTTTGCAGTAATGGCCAATCAGCTTGAGTACGAAAGTGATGAGCCGATGGCCAATGACGTGCTCAATCTGTTGTATTTTTGGCAAATGGCCAATCAAAAAGAAGCGGCCATGGTTGAGTTTCAATTGCCTACTTTAATCCAAACCGACTATTTTCAAGCGGCTTTGCTTGAAGCTTACGACGCAATGGATTTGGGCACGTTTCAAGCTCAGCGCCGCAGCGTGATTGAAGAAACCTTCAAACTGTATCAACAGCAGTGTTATGCAGGTTGTATTACAGTTATTTATGGTCAAATTGAAGGCATTTTGACGGATGCGTTGATTGAGCATGGTTATTTACAGCAAAATCAAACCAAGTTTGTTGATGTCTATAAAATCGTGCCAGGTCTGAAAGGCCATGAAGTAAAAAGCTTATGGCATAAAGTTAAAATTGCCAGTGAAATCAATCCATATTTTCTGAGCCTTGAAGCCTTAAAAATGGATACCAGTTCAAGTGTTACTGCCAGCCGTCATAATATGGTACACGGTGCAGACGTCACTCATTTTACTCAGGCACGCAGTTTTATTCTGTTTATTTGGTTGTTTGCAGTCATCAGTTTTATCAGCACTTTAAAACGTTAATTTCTTCTATATGGGTATATAGGGTGGAGGTTAAATTGCTGCATCCTGTACAGCTATTGTTTCAATATGCTGTTTTGTATTTTATTCAATTCAGATCACGGTATAACTATAGACAGGTGCTATAACAGAAAAAGGTGTAAAAATGACCGTTGAAAATAAGATTGATGAAATAAAAGATAAGGCTGTGGAACTTGGCGATGACTTGAAACAAGCCGCAAAAGATGCACAAGCAGAAGGTGAAAAGGCAATTGGCGATTTAAAAAGTGCTGCGGTTGAAGTAAAACAAGATGCGGAACAAAAACTGGATGATGTGAAGCAGAAACTGGACGAGCAACAGGCTGCGGACCAAGATGCAGGTTTTGACAGTACCATTGATGATGCCAAAGCCAAATGGGCTGAAGTACAACATCAGGCGCAAGAAAAGTACGAGCATTTAAAAGCAGAAGCGAGTCATTTACTTGATGAAGCTAAGGTCAAATCAGCAGAGCTGAAACAGGAAGCTTCGGTCAAATTTGACGAATTAAAAGTTCAAGCAACAGAAAAGTTTGATGAACTGAAAAAAGCTGCAACCGATACCCTAAACAAATTTAAGAAAGATGATCACGATCAATCTTAATTTAATGAGTTGTTACAATCTCTCACTCGGCATGGATGTTGAGTGAGTTGAGCAATCAAAACTCATCCATTTGATCTAACAAATCTGATGATCAAGCACAGTTAGAAAATACAGTTTTTGTCTATTTCATGAACACAATCTATTACTTTGTCTTTATTCTTTTAGGCGATTACAAGGTGATGTATCAATAAAATAGGAACAGTCATTTGTATCTCCAGAATAGTTTTTTGTTTAAAATCTGACAAATTTACTCGGTTTTTAGTGATTGATTTCAAAAGCAACGTAGTACAACGCTTAACCTGATTGAAAATAACCGTTAAACTATGTCATTCAGCTGTATATCCAGACTTGGAGTAAATGTATGTCGTGGCTTTCTTCACTTAAATCCGTTTTTTCACCCGCTCAGGAGGTGAAAGAAGAAGAAATCCAGCAAGTTTTACAACAATATCTTCTGCCGAATTCAAATCACGCATTAAAAGACCGTATTTCGCAAATTAATGTGCAAGGTCGAGTCTTACAAATCACCATTAATACCTACCCTGAAGAAGCCGATCATTTACAGCAAATTCATGATGATCTGGCAGATGCCCTTGAAAAATGTGGCATTCAGGAACTCAATATGCATGTAATTCAGCAAAAAACAGGACATAAGGCGGGTGGTTGTGGACATGATCATGCCCAAGGTGAGAGTTGTTCTACGCCTGCCAAAAATGAAAAAAGTAATTTACCTCCAGTGATGGATGCCGCTGCATCGACTCAGACTGAAACAGAAACCGATCCGAATAATCCTCCAATTGCTAAAGCTGCACCACAGCAACGTGATGTACCTAAACACCCACGGATTCAAAATGTGATTTTGATATCTTCAGGTAAAGGTGGCGTTGGAAAATCTACGACAACGGTGAATCTGGCGTTGGCATTACAGCAATTGGGATTAAAAGTTGGTGTATTAGATGCTGACATTTATGGCCCAAGTATTCCTACCATGTTGGGTAATGCTGGTAAAACCCCAATGATTGAAGCGGAAAACTTTGTTCCGCTTGATGCTTATGGGCTTGCTGTACTTTCGATTGGGCATTTAACAGGCGACAATAATACTCCTGTGGCATGGCGTGGTCCTAAAGCAACAGGTGCATTAATGCAGCTATTCAATCAAACCTTATGGCCAGATTTGGATGTGCTAATGATTGATATGCCTCCAGGAACTGGAGATATTCAATTGACTTTGGCACAGCGTATTCCAGTGACTGGTGCGGTGATTGTGACTACGCCACAAAATGTGGCACTTCTGGATGCAACGAAAGGTATTGAGTTGTTCAACCGCGTGAAAATTCCAGTGATGGGTGTGATTGAAAATATGTCGACCCATATTTGCTCGAATTGTGGATTTGAAGAGCAAATTTTCGGTACAGGTGGGGGCGATAAATTGTCAGAGCAATATCACATTCCATTGTTGGGGCGTTTACCGCTTGATGCAGCCATCCGTGAAAATGCAGATGCAGGTCAGCCTTCTGTAATAGCAGGTGATGCAGCAGCAGAAAGTTATTTGGCGATTGCAGAAAAAATCGCGGCTCAATTAACTAAGTCAGATAGAGATAAAAATCGGATTTTCTAAAGTCTAAAAGGGGATGTTAGCAGCATCCCCTTTTTTACATAATGATTTTATCAGGGTGTTTTTTTAGGGATGAAATCTTTTATTCCATTTACGTAGAACTGACCAACGCCAAATAATACGTGTACAAATATATAGAACAAAAGCGCTTAACAAGGCTTCTAACACTAATCCTGTCACTAAAATTTTGGCCAGATGTAAATCAATATGACCATGCCCAAAGTTTTTAACCCAGTTTAAAATTTGGTGTAATACCCCTAAAATCATATCTTTATCAATCATATTGACGTGGAATATTTTGCTGCCTAGCCAAAAACCTAAATACAAAATTGGCACAACAGTAAGTGGGTTAGATAACCATGCAAGGGTTAAGCTTAGCGGTAGATTGACTTCAATGAGTAATACAGTCAGTACAATAAATACACTGTGAAACGGCACAGGTAGAATGCCCCAAAAAGTGCCAATAAAAACGGCATGGGAAATTGATTTTCGATTGACGTACCAAAGCACAGGATTCAAGGTGCGTTGACCAAAAATCCGCATAAACTTAAGTTGATTGACTTTTTCAGGAGAGGGAAGCCACGATTGGAAAAATTTCTTTGCCATACGAAATCAGCTTTTCAGGACAGGGTATTGTGCATGATTTAAGTGAAAAACGATAGTTGATTCACCTTTTTGCTATAAGGAACTGTGCTTTAGAGTTACATACCAAACTGAAAGTAAACTTAAAAAAACTGCTGAATCATGGCTTTAAATTGTATGGCACGACATAAAAATTAAATGAATTGTGACAAAAAATATAAAATATCTTCATAGCGTGACCCATAGGTTTTATTGGGTTTATTGTTATTAAAATGATGATTTTTATCGAATATGTTAAAGTCTTAAGAACTTTCCCGATTTTCCTTTACAATATTTTTTTTGCTATATTGAAACAATTCAACTACGCTTCATTTGCTCAAATGTGAGGTAAGGGTATGGTTTCTTTGTTCTTTATAGGGTTAGTGGTTTCTTTATTATTAACCCCAGGTCCTACTAATACTCTACTTGCTTCATCTGGTATTCAGGTTGGTATTCGAAAATCATTTCGTCTTATTCCTGCAGAAGCATTTGGCTATCTAATTTCTATCACCGTGTGGGGTATCATCATTGGTACCGTATCGCGTCATTATCCTGTCATTCCCACCGTCCTTAAACTTTTTAGTGCGAGCTATATTTTATTTTTAGCGATTAAACTGTGGAAAACGGCAGATGTAGAAGAAAGTTATAATCAACCGACCATTCGTGCTCGTGAGCTATTTTGTGCAACATTGTTGAATCCGAAAGCTTTGCTTTTTGCATCAGCTATTTTCCCCGCCGTGGTTTGGAGCAGTGTGGATGCTTACATTGCACATATGTTGGTATTTTTAATTTTAATTGTTCCTATTGCTTTTTTCTGGACTTTTATCGGTTCGATTTTGGCAACCAATCGAGTACGTTGGTTAACTAAATCTAATTTGCAAAAAACAGCATCGATTGTGTTGGTTAGTTTTTCTATTCCATTGAGTTATTCGGCATTATTAAGCCTTTAATTTTACGAGAGCGTAGTTGAATTCGCATTTTGAAAGCATGCTGGATCAACCCTGTCTGTATTTCCATTGCGGCTGAATTAAGTTAAAGTACAGCGCAAGAATTGCTTGAAGTTTTGGAAATAGAATAATGGCTATTAAGTCTGATCGTTGGATTCGCGAAATGAGCGAAAAACACGGCATGATTGAACCGTATGCGGAAAATCAAGTGCGTTTTGATGAGAATGGCGAAAAGCTCATTTCTTATGGCGTGTCGAGTTATGGCTATGATGTTCGTTGTGCACGTGAATTCAAAGTGTTCACCAATGTTCACTCTGCAATTGTCGATCCAAAACATTTCGATGAAAAAAGTTTTATTGATATCGAATCTGATGTTTGTATCATTCCACCAAACTCATTTGCCTTAGCGCGTACCGTGGAATATTTCCGTATTCCCCGTAATGTATTAACCGTGTGTCTGGGCAAATCAACCTATGCACGCTGCGGTATTATTGTGAACGTGACGCCGTTAGAACCTGAGTGGGAAGGTCATGTCACGCTTGAGTTTTCTAACACCACCAATTTACCAGCGCGTATTTATGCGGGCGAAGGTGTTGCGCAAATGCTCTTTTTTGAAAGTGATGAAGTATGTGAGACTTCCTATAAAGACCGTGGTGGTAAGTACCAAGGTCAAACGGGTGTAACTTTACCAAAAGCTTAATTTGTATTTGGTATGACATCCAAAAAACCTGTTTGTTCAATCAAACAGGTTTTTTTTATCGCTAAAAACACCTCAAGTTCTGAATCTTCATTCATCGGAAAATGTCGACATTTCCTGAGTTTTTTTTGCAATCGTGTAATTATTCAGCATAATGAGGGTTAAAAATGTCTTGGTGAAATGGACCTAATACGGAACATTTGACAGTAAAACAAAGCATAACCAAGTCTAGGATGAACAAAATAATGATGCGGAGCATCAAATAATAAGGAAGGTCGCGATGACGGATCGGCATACGACAATTTTGCGTAAAACATTGCTGGCGAGCATGATTGGGCTCTGTTGTTCTTATAGTTTTGCTTTAGAAGTACTTTCAGATCAGGTATTAAGTAATTCTACAGGTGAAGGCATTGCTATTCTGCCTGAAAATTTTAAAATGGTATTTCAAACTGCCGAAGATGGTTTGAGCGCGGCTCAGAATCAAAGTCGTTTAGCCAACCGAAACTATGACACAGGTTTTGTGCGTTTTATTCCAGTGGGGCCACTTTCAGACACGGCTAAAACTGCGGGTGCCAAAAAAGCAGATGTCTTCCTGTACGGTTTAGCGCTATCGGCATCCGATAATGATCTAAACTCTCGTTTCAGCAATCTGGGCTTCAATTGGGGGCAAGAAACCAATCCTTGGGTATTTAGTGTGAAGTCTATTAGTACTACTGCCAACCGCGTGGTATATGACTTTGCAGGAGTTGCACAAGATTTTAGTTATTTATCTTTAGAAGCCCCTTATGCACTTGATGGTGCTGCCAACACTGTAGCGGATAATAATATTAAATTAGGCTTGTGGGGAGACTTCTTTGCACGTAATCCTTTGGTTGCTGCAGCTGTCGATGCTAAAAACGGCGCACCTGCGAATTTAAATGGTTTAGACAGTCGTTTAAGACTGCAAATGGTGGCCAATGGTTTGTCTTTGAATGGATCTAATTTAAAGTTATTTCAGACTTTGGGAGGCGCAGCCAGCTCATCACTACCCACATCTTATAACAATACTTTAGGTTTGGCGGCACTCATTCGATTAAATACCAATGATAATCCAAGCACTGCAACTGAAGATAAATCCAAAGCATTGCGTATTAGTACAGCGGAAACCTTAGGCACAGATATAACCAATGATTTAACTACGCCTGCGATTTCTAAAACCTCTGCACCAAATTTTAATGCGAATGATGGCGTGTTTTTATATAGTCCAAATATTAATTTGGTGCTAGGAAGTGTTTATCAGCCTTTGATTGTTGATACCGCAGCAGATGGTCAAAACTTTGTGATTGAATTGACCCGTATTCCGAACAAAGCCAATGTTTATCAACAAATTTATACGGACTACACTGCATTGGCGAGTGGTGCGGCTTCAGCTTATAAGGGTTCAACCTGTAATGTTCAATACTGTGGTGATCCAATCAGTATGGGGCAAACTTATCAAGGCAATACAGCCACACACAGTAGTATCTCTATTGGTACGGTAGGTTTTACCAATAACAATAAATTTTTAAAAGCAGACACCAGTACCAATGCAGTAGGGGTGAGTTTTGTTACCCCAACAGGAACCAAGACCAATTTAGGATCCGCAGCGATCGATGGAATGTTAATTCAACATCTGAAAATTACGACGACAGGGCTATAAGGAGAAATAAATGAAACATTATATTTTTGCTGCCCTAATGTTAAGTTCTCAGAGTGCTTCGGCAGCCTTAGATGCATTAGATGCGAACCAATTATCGAATATACGTGGACAAGGTGGGGCAGATTTAAGTTGGTCATTTTCTTTAAATCATAACTTGCCGACCAATACTACCGAAGTCCCTTATGAGTATTCCTGTAATGGCGCAGGTAATGAATTTTGCCGTTTAGCCTTTAACGTGAGTAATCGTAAAGATGCCAGTGGAAACTTGTATTGGTTAGTTTTCAAAAAAATACAGGGCACAATTGCGATCGATAAATTTCAATTAGATGGCACCACTGTAACGACCAGTGCAGGCTATAAAACGGCGATGAAATTGACCTTTCTAGACGGTTATCCAATCCAGATTCGTAATTTTGGTTTTGAAGCACTGGCCATTGAAAAAGACTCAGGTACGAGTGATGCACAAAAAGGTTATTTAAAACAAACGACTTATAGTTCATCGCATGAGTCTGTGTTTGATCGTGGTTTAGAGACAGGCTTTACGGGCTTAAATATGCATGGAAATTTAGCCCTATCGGGAACAATGAAGTTTTTTAGCTGTAATTCTACTGCGACTTCACGTTGTTAATTCAATCACATAAGGAACTGTGAATGAGTACAAACAAAATTATAAAACTCAGTGTGTTGGCTTCGAGTGTTTTATTGGCGCAGCAGATTTATGCTTTAGAAGCACTGTCAGATCAAAGCTTGCGTACTGTTTCAGGGCAGGATGGAATTAGCTTAAGTTATGAAACTGACCGAGTCACCATTGACCAATTAAATTGGAAAGACAATACCAATTTCTCAAATGGTACTTCAGGGAATTTGAATCTTTCCTTGAATAATATTGAAGTGAGTAAAATTGATAATAATAAAATTGGCGGAAAAGTTAAGCTTGATGTGGGTACCAATGCTAATAAGACTGGAATGCGCATAGAGGCGGTGGTTAATCCTGCCAATATACATATTGCCAAAGTGGCTGTTTGCGGCGATGGCACACGTGGTGCAGATTGTGCGAACCAAAACACCTTGGGTGCTTTAACTTTGCAAAATCGGGCACCGATGAATTTTGTCTTAGAAACCCGAAGTGGTTTATTTAACTCAAAAGATAAAGCCTATTTGGAATTTGGCCTACAAAATGCCAATATTTTTCATACACTAAAAAATGGCAATGAATATAACCAATTTATTTTAAAAGATTTTAATTTTAATTTTAAAGGTACAGGTTATTTATATCTAGATGCCAATAAAGGCATGGTGTTATCGACTAACTCTCCAAATGCTTCGGACAGTACAGTGAATGAAGTTGTCCTTGAGCGTGTTCAAGACTTGGATAATCCAGGCAAGACTCGCCCTGGTTTTAATATTGATGTGCGGTATAAAACCAATGTCGGCAATGATGGAAAATTGTATACCGCCAATGAGAATACTGACCAACTCAATTCTATTATTCGTTTAGGTGCATCGGGACGACTCCGAGATGCAGAAATCTCTGTCAATGCTGATCGTACAAATTTGGGTGGAGCCGAAGGGGCTTCAACATCAAGTAATCAAATGACGGGTTCAACTGGATTGCACTTGAACGTGAAAACCAGTTTTACTCGTGATGAGAAAAATTCATCTGGTGTTGTGACTGCGGAAGGGACAAAATTTGAACTGGGACATACAGGTAAAAATTCCTATGCCATAGAGTTTGGGAATTTAACCCCCTTACAAATTCGTACTCAAAGCGGCGCGAGTTTAGTTGCCAACACTAATTTGGCTTATATTAATTTTGGTGACATTTATATTAATGCGGTACAAACCAAATCATTAGAGTTTGAAATTGGGCAAAATATTGCCAAATTATTAGGTAAGCAAGCAGGTATTGGTCGTTATAACTTAAGCAATAATGCGCAGAATGCTGTTGCGATTGCAGTACGGGGTATGGATTTCCAAGCCATTGCACGAAATGCTAAGTTTATTGCCAATAACGGTAATGATGCGAGCCATCAAATTACTTCCCAAAGTGCAACATGGGGGCTGGGCATTCCCATCTATAATTTGAATGCCAATTTAGGTTTATATGGTACAACTTATGGGGCAAATAATGCTGAAGCGATTGGTTTTGGTTTAACCATGTCCACACAGGGGCGTGATGCAGCAGGCACTAAAACGACCTCTATTATTCTGATTGATGGTGCACCAAATAGTTTTAATACTGCGGAAGAGGTGAACTATTATACTGGGCTACGCAATATTGATTTCTTCATGGATACGCAAGGCGTGCTTGCTATGGAGCAATCAGGTATTAAGCTAGACTTGCCTCGTTTAGTCATTGCAATGGGGGCTGAAATTGCATTGGGGCAATTACCGGGGAGTCGCTACGAGGCCGCTGCTTGTGCGAATGTCGCAACAACCAGCTTAAATTGTTTTGTTCCTGCCAATAGTTTTACCAATACGGATGATGTGTTATTTGGCTTGGCATTACGTTTGGACTCTTCAGCACAATTGAACATTTTACCCGGTACAGCAGCAGATAATCATTTGGCGATTCAGGGCAATATTAAGCTGAATGCTTCTGATGCTACCACCAATAAAAACTACCTGCATTTTACCAATGTGCAGGATAATGCCACCATTGGTTTTGACCGAATTCAAGGTGAGCTTGATTTGAATGCCAAAATTTTGGTAGAGAAGGATCAGGTTAAATTTAATAATAATATTCGCTTGAACCCGACTAATCAGGCAGCAGGTGTCTTAAAAGCCGATGTTAATTTATACCCGACAGCAGATCGCGCTCAGAATTTAGGCACAATGGTGTTTACTGGTGGGAATATTCGTAGCAGTTTTGGCATTACACCAAGATAAAAAGAATGAAAGGAATTTAAGTGGTCATGAAGACGAAATTATTATTAAGCATTTTACTGGCTACCGCTGTTACACCTGTCATGGCAAAGAGTTTGCAAAGCCTATCTGATCAGGAGCTATCGGATGTATCGGGTCAAGCTTTATTAACCTTGCAGTATTTACAGGGCACGACACAAACCGATCAAAAAGGGGATACTTATAATCAATCTAATATTGGTTTTTATAAGTTAGGTTTGGAAGCAGTTATGGAGTTGAATGCCAATATCAATAAATTGGCATTAGGCTGTGGTGGGGTCAACAACAGCGTGCGTGCCAGTAGTTGTGATATTGATATTGATAATATTTCTTTAAGTGGTTTACCTGCGAACGCAAATTATACTTCTGATGAACGAGCAGCAACTTCGGCTAAAATTACCAATCCATTTTTACAATTTGCGATAAAAAATCCAAGTTCGGCAGCGACGCGTGAAGTGGTGGGATTTCGAGTCAGTGCCGAGAAGATTTCAGGACTGATGACTTTGGGTACAGAAAACACGGCAACACCAAATGGAATTAACACTTTTAGTGGCTACATGAAGACTAAAACCGCCTCTGGTACAGCTGTAACTCAGGCACGTAACATGACGTATGTAGATACAGGGTTAACGATTAATGGTATTGTGCAAGGCCGATTATTGGGAAGTAGTTCTGGAACAACGTGTGTCGATGGTTTTTTAGACCCTTGTTATGATATTTCTTATACCTCGAATAATTATAATTTAAGCCTTTCTTCAACTTCGGCTCCTTTTACGATTAACTCTACCATTGTGTCGGGAACGAGACTAAAAGATGTAGTTTTAAAAGGCAGCGGGACAGTTGGGCAGATTGACTTTAGCGGACAATTAAAGGCAACAGTGGCTGGTTTTTTGAATTTGGATAAGCAGGTAACAGGCAACATTACAGGTTTGAAAACTGACATTACGGTCAATCAGAATTTGGGTTTAATTCATGCTTTATACTTAAATAACCCTGCATCCTTATCATTACAATCACAAAAGATCTTATGGCCGGGTGCCGCTGTTGCAGCCAATCAGGGGTGGTGGTTGTCTATGGAAGATGAAGTGGAATTGGGAAGTTTAAGTCCAACGACGCAAGTTGCGATTACCAATGAGGTGTTAAAGCAAACCATTGCTGGGATTAATAAAGACTTAACTGAAAACCCGCGAAATTGTGGAAATTTATTAACAGGATGTGTAGGCGGTTCTGCATTAGTGGTGGGTAATGTACCTATGAATAGCACGACTTTGGATTTCCCACTGACCAACTTAACCTTGCAAGGGCAAAATTTCCGTTCCAACTGTTTTGGTGGCATGAAATTTTGTTAATTCAGTTTTAAGTTTTAACATAAAAAATCCCGCAACTTGCGGGATTTTTTATTCTAAGGAAAAAATTACTTGGCAATTTTTGCTAATAATTCATCTTTAGAAATGTTTACAGATTCGGCATCGGTACGGCCTTTATATTCAAACGTACCTGCATCCAGACCTTTCTCGCCAATCACGATACGGTGTGGAATACCTGTTAACTCAAGATCTGAGAATTTTACACCTGGACGTTCATTACGATCATCGAGTAATACATCATAACCCGCAGCAGTTAACTCCGCATATAAAGCTTCAGCAGCTTCTAAAGTACGCGGAGATTTGTGTGCATTCATCGGCACAATTGCGACTTCAAACGGTGCAATTGCTGCTGGCCAAATGATGCCTTTCTCATCAAAATTCTGTTCAATTGCAGAAGCCACCACACGGGTAACCCCAATGCCATAACAACCCATAGTGACAGTAAATGGTTTGCCATCTTCGCCCAATACCTTGCAGCCTAAAGCTTCTGAGTATTTTTGACCCAATTGGAAAATATGACCAACTTCAATTCCGCGTTTAATTTGCAGCGTACCTTTGCCGTCTGGAGATGGATCGCCTTCAACCACATTACGTAAGTCATAAACTTCGGTGAATTGAGCATCACGTTCCCAGTTTACGCCAGTTGCATGTTTGTCTGCTTCATTGGCACCCGCTACAAAGTCAGACAGTACCGATGCAGCACGGTCAACAATTACCGTTAAACCTTTTTCAACTAAACCTTGTGGTCCACAGAAACCAGCAGTTAAACCAAACGCTGCAAGTTGCTCGTCTGTTGCAAATGTTAATGGCGATGCAATGAGTGGGTGCTTCTCAGCTTTAATTTCATTCAGCTCATGATCGCCACGCAAGAATAAAGCGATAACTGGAGTTTGACCGTTCTCATCTGTTACACCTTGTACCAACAATGCTTTAACAGAGTGTGCAGGATCAGAATTTAAGAATGCAGAGACATCTGCAATGGTTTTCTGATTTGGTGTATCGACAATTTCCAACGCTTGGGTTGGAGCAGCGCGTTCACCGACCAATATTGCTTCAGCCATTTCAATGTTGGCTGCATAGTCTGATTCGGTTGAGAAAGCGATATCATCTTCACCGCTTGAAGCCAAAACGTGGAATTCATGTGAACCTGAACCACCAATTGAACCTGTATCCGCTTGTACTGGACGGAAATCCAAACCTAAACGGGTGAAAATGTTGCAATAGGTTTGATACATTAAATCATAAGTTTCTTGCAAAGAGGCTTGATCTGCATGGAAAGAGTAAGCATCTTTCATAATGAATTCGCGTGAACGCATTACACCAAAGCGTGGACGAATTTCGTCACGGAATTTGGTCTGAATTTGGTAGAAATTAATTGGTAATTGCTTATAACTTTTTAATTCATTACGTGCTAAATCTGTAATCACTTCTTCATGGGTAGGGCCCAAAACGAAAGGATTATCGTGACGATCTTTAAAACGTAATAATTCTGGACCGTATTGTACATAACGACCAGACTCTTCCCATAGGCTGGCTGGTTGTGCTACGGGCATGAATACTTCAAGTGAGCCTGAACGGTTCATTTCTTCACGTACAATCGCTTCAACTTTATTTAGCACACGTACGCCCATCGGCAGCCAAGTGTATAAACCTGAAGCCAATTTACGAATCATGCCCGCACGGAGCATAAGTTGATGTGAAATAACTTCAGCATCGTTTGGGGTTTCTCTTAACGTTGCAAATAAAAAGCGACTCGCGCGCATGAATACTGTCCTAATATTAATCGTGAAGGATAATCCAATCTAAAATGAAACAGCCATTCGATGCTGACTGTCCATTGAACTGCCATGGATTATGCCATGATTTTTTGTTTGAGACGAAGTAGAAAATTCTTAAAGTCATCTAAGTAGGTAAAGATCACAGGAACCACCACCAAGGTGAGCAGGGTAGAGGTAATGACTCCACCAATCACAGCATGTGCCATAGGGGCACTTTGCTCACCACCTTCACCAAGTCCGAGCGCAAGTGGAATCATACCCATGACCATGGCACTGGTGGTCATTAAAATTGGACGTAAACGGGTTTTACCTGCTTGTAAAATCGCATCATAACGGCTGCTGCCAGACTCCATGGCTTTTTTAATAAAATCGATGAGTAAGATGGCATTTTTGGTGACCAGTCCCATCAGCATAATGATGCCAATAATGGAGAATAGATTCATGGTCGAATTGAACAAGAACAGGGCTAAAAATACCCCAATCAGCGATAGTGGGAGAGAGGCCATAATCGCAGCAGGGTGAATAAAGCTATTAAACTGTGAACCTAAAACAATATAAATAAACACAATTGATAAGGTAATTGCTGTGAGTGCATAGCCCGCCGATTCAGCCATATCGGCATTTGCTCCTTGAGTATCGAAGCTATAGCCCGCAGGCAGTTTAAAACTATCCTGAATTTTTTGTATATCGGCACCAATATCACCCGCAGGGCGCCCAGCCGTATTGGCTTCAACTAAGACTTCTCGTGCCAAATCACGACGATTAATCTGAGAAGCCCCTAAGGTTTGTTCTAGGCTCGCGATACTGCCAAGAGGTACTAAAATATTTTGTCCTGACTGATCTTGTTTCGCAGAGTTAATGTATAAATTGCCTAAATCATTCGGTAGGCTACGTTGGCTTTCAGCTAATCGAACATTGACATCATAGGTTTCACCTTTGTCATCTTGCCAAGACGTGACATCATCTCCTGCAATTAACGGGCGCACCACATTAGCAATTTGGCTGACAGATAAACCTAAATCATTCGCTAAAACCCGATTAATATGGACGGCCAAAGTGGCTTTAGGTTCTTTGAGTGAACTTTCTAAATCGACCACGCCTCGAACTTGAGCAACTTGTTGCATGAACTGATCTGATATTTTTTGTAGTTGGTTTAAGTCAGGTCCTTTAATCGAAATCATGATCGGTTTTTGTCCGCCAGAAACATTTTCATCGGCAGAGGCAACCGAAGTCACACGAATTCCTGCAATGCTTTTAAGTCGATCACGGAATTCATTATTCAATTGAATCAGTGTTTTATTACGCTGTTGGCGTGGCGTTACTGTCACATGTAGGCTAACGTGGTTTTTCCCACGATCTGTAACGCCATTAATCACGCCATAAGTACCGAGTACTTCAGGGTTCTGTCTTAGAATTTGCTCGACCTGTAACAGTTTGGCCTGCGAATATTCCAAAGAGGCATTGACTGGCGTTTCAAATTTTATGCGAATCTGAGCTTTATCTGGCGTAGGTACAAATTCGGTACCAATCATTTTAGATAAAGCGAGAGCTCCAAAAAGGGAGGCAATCGCAATCATGAGCGTGATTAACCGAAAACGCAGTGCCAGTTTTAATAAGTACTCGTAAACGTGGGTGATACGCTCTAGCAGATGTGCAATGACATCAAAGAAGCGGCTTAATAGGTTTGGTTTTTTAGATTTTTTGCCTGAATCTGTCCAATGCGCAGAGAGCATGGGATCAAGGGTGAAACTGACAAACATGGAAATCAGTACGGCTGTACTGACCGTTACTCCAAATTGGTAAAAGAAACGACCGATAATACCGCCCATAAAAGCAACAGGTAAAAATACTGCCATAATGGTTAAGGTGGTGGCTAAGACCGCTAAGCCAATTTCTTTGGTTCCATCCAAGGCAGCACTAACGTGATCTTTACCCATATCGGCATGGCGAACAATATTCTCCCTAACCACAATCGCATCATCAATCAGTAAGCCAATGCTGAGCGACAAAGCTAAGAGCGTCATCATATTAATGCTGAAGCCGAAAGCCCAAATCATGGCTAAAGTACCCAATAAAGAGATGGGTAGGGTCATGCCTGTAATAATGGTAGAGCGGAAGGAGCCAAGAAAAAGTAAGACGATGAACACCGCGAGTATTGCACCCTCAAGAATGGTTCGAGTGACATCTTGAATGCTGCCACGAATGCCTTGAGAGCTATCGACTACGACTTTGACGCTGATGCCCTTGGGGAGTTGTTGTTCAATCTTAGCTAAGGCTTTACGGGTGCCATCCACCACTTGAATAATATTTGAATCGGAGTTGCGCAATACATCAACCGCGACAGCAGGGTTGCCATTTAAAAAAGCGCTAGAGTCAAGTTCTGCCTGACTGTCTTCAACAGTCGCAACTTGTTTTAAAAAAATCGGACTGCCATTTTTGGTGGCAACAATTAAATCCCCAAAAGCGTAGGGATGAATCACTTTGGATTTGATTTCGACCACAAGTTCGGAATTGGCTTGTTTGAGGGTGCCGCCTGGAACTTCAATATTTTCACTTTTTAAGGTGTTAATGACTTGATCGATGCCAATGCCGTAGCTTTGTAATTTGTATGGATCAATAACAATTCGAATTTGACGCTGGCTATCGCCTAATAAGTTGACTGCACCCACGCCAGATACTGTTTGTAATTCAGGCACAATCCGCTGGTCAATATAGGTACTGAGCTCACGTAAGGACTGGCTATTGGACTCAAATACAATTGACATAATTGCACTGGCAGTAGGGTCATAGCGTTCTATCACAGGATCCTGAATTTCATCTCTAAATTCAGCAGTCACAGGTGCTATTTTGTCACGAATATCTTGAGCAGCAACAGCAGAGGGAACGTCTAAGTTAAACTCAACAATGATGGTGGAAAGCCCTTCACTGGACTGTGAAATGACCTGCTTTAGCCCTGAAATGGTATTGATCTGATCTTCCATTTTTTTGGTAATTTCAGATTCAATGGTTTCAGGCGAAGCACCGGGATAAGTGGTATGCACAACAACAAATGGAAAGTCGACATCAGGAAATTCCTCCACGCTCATGCGTTGCCAAGAAGCTAAGCCGAGCACCATCAGCGATAACATCATCATGATAGTAAAGACAGGATATTTTACGCTGATACGGGTTAACCACATATTGAGACCCTAAACTTATTTAGTTCGCTGAATCGTAACGGTTTTATGAAGATCATCATCGTTGAACTTTACGCGGCTAATTTGATCGCCACTGGTCAGTCCAGAGACGACAGCCGTATTTTCGCTATAGCGCTGTTCAAGTATTTGTATAGGAACGCGTTCAATTTTTTGCTGGCGAATCACCCAGACATAAGGCTTTTGTTCAAGGTTTTGAATCGTGTCTAAGGGAATTAATTGTCCCGATGCAGAAGGTACTGCCAGAATATTACCTTCAACAAATGCGCCTATACTTAATGGATTAAGCTCAGAGTTTGGTGTGGCATAAAACTCAATTTGACGACTATTTAAATCCGCCAGTGGTGAAATACGACTGAGTGTTGCGGTCAGTGTTTCAGGACTTCCTTGTATGCAGTATTCAATTTTTTGCCCTACTTTTAAAGCATTGCGCTGATCACTCGGTAAACGCGCTTGAAGTTCTAACTTTGTTGGGTCAACGATTTCAAATAAGGTTTGCCCCGCCGTGACGGTTTGACCAGGTTCAACCTGACGTTTGGTGACAACGCCTGTTATAGGGCTATGCAAAGTCCCATCTTGTTCAGCTTTCAGCGCAATATCAACAGCAGCTTGTTGCGCCTTAGCATTTTCTAATTGCGCCTGATAGTCCACTTGACTTTGTTCAAATTCAACTCTAGAGATAAAGCCCTGATCAAGTAACCGTTGCTTACGTCTCATCATGTTCTGAGCAAGGTTGGCTTGTGCTTTAGCTGCTGCCAAATTTGCTTTCGCTTGAGCTAGACGAGCTTCATTATCTTGATTGTTGAGTTGAATTAAGATCTGACCTTGCTGTACAGCATCACCAACATTGGCACGGACTGAAGTTGCGGTTGCTGTCACTTGAGATTGCAAGCTGCTTTGATTTACAGCACGAATGCTGCCTGTAAATGAGGTTCTTTCTACAGATTGACTGAAATTAATTGCAACTAGATCTTGTTGAATAAGCTCAATCTTCTTATTTCCACTGGGGGGAAGTGTTTCGGGTTGTTTTTGACAAGCAGCGAGTAAAAGACAAATCGTGAGAGCGGATGATCTAAATAAACGGGGTGCATACTGCATCAAAAATGTCCTTACTTCATTGCAGGATTAGTTTTCCATGGCTTTTAAGCGTGCAATTATATTCGCGTATTCTGCTTGCGTATTGTGATAGTTGGTTTGTAACGTCTGAATTTGCTCTTTTTTATTACTGATATTGGCCGCATTATTGTTGAGGTTACTTTTTAAGATTGCTGGAACGGGATCACCTTTACGTAAATATTCCATTTCTTGTCGTTTAAATACAATACGATCACTTTGTAATTGTTTGAGCTGGTCTTGTTGAAAACTGATCTGCTTTTTGAGATAAGCTAAAGCATCATTACGTTTTTGGGTTGCCACTTGGCTGTTGGTGTAGGCGCGTTTTAAGCGTAAATCTGCTTCACGTTGTTTTGCCTGAGCAGCACGTTGAGGTGCTTTTTTTTCTTCGGTTTCCGCATTATAGGGACGATTACGTTTAATCACCTGCATATTGCGGTCGAGAGCTTCATAACCATAACGAATATGATTGGGGGTTACACTGGTGCTGATATTGGCTACACCTTTGCTATCGTAGTAACGATACCAAACAGCTTTTACTCCGTCAGCAAAAGTAAATGCTGATTGGAGGAGCAACAGACTAATCAGCAAAAGTTTAAATGCCGTTTCCTTTTCTGCAATGAAAGCAAGTTTTCGACTAAACTGACTTTTCATTGAATCCCCCACAAAAAGTTAAAGTTGACTAAATTACTTATTTTTAAGTAATAATAAAGTTATATTAGAACTAATCTGGCGAAGAAAAAACCTCTATTCATTAAAAAAAATATTGGAATGAATGAAAGTGTGAAATTGTAGGTTAAATTAATCAAAAGTGTCGAATTAGTTCGAAACTGTTCATTGAAAATACAAGTAAATATATGTTAAAAATGTTAGCAACTTGTAATAAAACTTCATATACCAAATGTATGTACATTCTAAAAATTGGACGGGTCATTAAATGGACGATAAATTTCAAAATCTAAAAGTCATGGTGATTGATGATTCAAAAACCATTCGCCGTACAGCAGAAACATTATTACAACGCGAAGGTTGTGAAGTTGTTACCGCAGTAGATGGTTTTGAGGCTTTGTCAAAGATTGCTGAAGCAAATCCAGATATTGTTTTTGTCGACATCATGATGCCACGTCTAGATGGCTATCAAACTTGTGCATTGATTAAAAATTCGCAAAATTATCAAAATATTCCTGTCATTATGCTATCGAGTAAAGATGGTTTATTTGATCAGGCTAAAGGACGTGTTGTCGGTTCTGATGAATATTTAACAAAACCATTCAGTAAAGATGAACTTTTAAACGCAATTCGTAATCACGTAACAGCATAAGTTTTGTATTGGGGAAGAGCATGGCTCGTATTTTGGTTGTAGATGATTCGCCTACAGAAACATTTCGTTTCAGAGAGATATTAGGCAAGCACGGATTTGAAGTCATTGAAGCTTCAAATGGTGCAGATGGGGTAACAATGGCGCAAGCAGAACTTCCTGATCTGGTACTTATGGATGTGGTGATGCCTGGTGTAAATGGTTTTCAGGCTACGCGTCAAATTGCACGTGGTGAAACCACCAAACACATTCCAGTTGTGATTGTGAGTACCAAAGATCAGGCTACTGACCGCGTTTGGGGTAAACGTCAGGGGGCATGTGATTACTTAACTAAGCCAATTGATGAACAGCAATTGATTGATACCATTAAGCAGCACCTCAACGCAGGATAAACTATGGCAGCGAACGGATTTATCGAATTACTTCGCTTGGCGAAACGTGGTAATAAAAACTACGTTTCGACTGAGAATGAAGTGAACCGATGGTCAGGGATTGCATTTGAAATGATGGGGCAATATTTCGTTGCTCCTCTAGGTGAGGTTTCGGAAGTTATTTATCCACCTAAATATACGCCAGTGCCAAATACCCAGTCATGGGTGATGGGATTGGCTAATATTCGTGGACGATTGCTCTCTGTTGCAGATTTGTCACATTATATTTCTGGACACCGAAGCCAATATTCACCGACACAAAAAGTCTTATGTATCAGTCATCATGATCATTATGTCGGATTAGTCGTCGATCAGGTTTTGGGCATTCAACACTTTAATAAGAAAAGTTTCTTTTCTAAACACAAAGATTTAGATAGTAATTTACAAGAATATTGCCAAGGGTATTTTCATCAACATAACCAACAATGGCATGTTTTCTTATTTAGTCGTTTATTGCAAAATCCAAAATATATGAACGCATCTATAAAACTTATAAATTAAATAGTCCAACTCATTAAGAATGAAGGCAATATTCGGGGAGAAGCTGCATGGGCTTTAAACTAAAAAAGAAAAATGCAGGTGAAAGTACCAACCGTGCGGGTGGTAATGCTTTAGTAGCAAAAATTCAATCACAGACGGAACAGTTTTCACGTGTATTCGGTGACAGTGAAAAGTCCAAACCATTAATTTTGGGTGCAGCGTTTTGTATCATCTTGGCCCTATTCCTTCTGTTATATCTATTCTATAGCGTACCGCGTAATAACGAATTTACCCGTAGTTTGGGTGATTTACGTCTTTTATCGCAAACGATTTCGCGTCAAGCGACAGAGGCGACTGCTTCAGGTACACCAGAAGCGATTAAAAAATTGACAGATTCGCAGAAGGCTTTCGCTGAAAACCTTGAAACGGTTAATGATATCCAAGCGAGTACTCCTGCACTACGTGAAGTCGATGCACAATGGAAAAAAGTTTCTGAAAATATTGATTTAATTGCTTCACAACAAAAAATCATTAATCAGTTATATGATACTAACATTGCAATCAGTGAAAGTATTCCAGGTATTCAGGCTGAATATAACTTGATGGTTGATCAAATGGCACGTCAAAATATGCCAAGTAGCCAGGTAGTTATTGCGAAAAACCAGGTGTTTATTGCGGAACGTATTTTACGTTCGATTAACTCGGTATTAACAGGTACTACTAACTCAAGTGCATCAGCAGATGACTTTAGTGCGGATACTGAAACATTTGGTTCGTATTTGAATGCGCAAATTAATGGTAGTGCAGAACTAGGTGTACAACAGATTACAGAACCTGCTTTACGTGAATCTTTAGACGGTATTAAAGCGGAATATGATGAAGTATTAAAATCTGCGGCAGCAACAGTTTTAAAGAACTCCACGCAAATTGTAAAAGTACGTCAAGCTTCTTCTTCAATTTTTGAACAATCAGATGCATTGTTAACAAACTTAAACAAGTTATCTGGCGGTACAGGTTGGTTAATTGCAATTCCTGCCTTGGGCCTAATTCTGGCATTGATTGGTTTCTTATTCTGCGGATTTAAATTACTAGCACTTCGCGGTGAAGCCGATAAGGTTCGTGTATCACGTTTACAAGAAGAATATGACCGTAACCAGAATGCGATTTTACGTTTACTAGATGAAATTGCCGACTTAGCAGATGGTGACTTACGTTCATATGCAACGGTATCTGAAGATTTTACAGGCGCAATTGCCGACTCGATTAACTTCGCGATAGACCAATTACGTGAGTTAGTTTCGCGTATTACTGAAACTTCAGCAGAGGTTGCACACTATACGCAAAATACACAGGTCATTACCAACCAGTTAGCCGAAGCTTCTGAGCACCAAGCACAAGAAATTGCAGGCGCATCAGCGGCAATTAATGAAATGGCAATGTCGATTGACCAAGTATCTGCCAACGCATCAGAATCAGCTACGGTAGCAGAACGTTCAGTACAGATTGCGACCAATGGTGCAGAAGTTGTAAACCGTTCAATTGAAGGTATGGATATCATTCGTGAGCAGATTCAAGAAACATCAAAACGTATTAAACGTTTGGGTGAATCATCTCAAGAAATTGGTAACATTGTTGCCCTGATTAACGATATTGCAGACCAAACGAACATCTTGGCATTAAATGCAGCCATTCAGGCATCTATGGCGGGTGAAGCGGGTCGTGGTTTCGCGGTTGTAGCCGATGAGGTACAACGTCTTGCGGAACGTTCTGCTTCTGCAACTAAGCAGATTGAAACACTGGTAAAAACGATTCAAACAGATACCAACGAAGCCGTTATTTCAATGGAACAAACGACTTCGGAAGTTGTCCGTGGTGCGAACTTGTCTAAAGATGCTGGTGTAGCACTAGATGAGATTCAAAACGTATCGGGGAACTTGGCAAAACTGATTGCAAGCATTTCGGATGCAGCAAAACTGCAATCAGCATCAGCGGGTCATATTGCAACCACGATGAACGTTGTACAAGAAATTACGTCACAGACTACAACAGCGACTTTCGACACAGCACGTTCGGTTTCTGAACTTGCCAATATGGCGGAATCACTACGTGAATCTGTAACTGACTTCAAACTACCTGAATAAGTTAGCTAATCTATGGTATTCCGATCTGACATAGGTCGGAATATGCATCTAGTTTTAAGCATCGAAGCGCTGTATTTGCAAATGTGGTACAGCGTGATGATTACACTCAGGTTTTAGCGCCTTTTATGGTGGCGAGAAACGTAAGAAGCCAAAGCTATGAAAGAAATATTAAAAAATTTAGTCGATACGACAACGCTTCCAGAAGATAGTTATCTTGACCAAGATGCTGAAATTCTAGAGATCTTTGTAGAAGAAATTGAAGAAATTTTTGAAGAATTATATACCATTTTTGAACAGTGGTTAGCAAATCCTTCTGATCAGGATACTTTAACGATCATTCGACGCCATTTTCATACATTGAAAGGCTCGGGGCGAATGGTGGGGGCAAAGTCTGCTGGTGAGGTGGCTTGGGCCGTTGAAGATACTTTAAATCGTGTTATTTTCGGTTCTGTACCTTTAGAGCTTAAGATTCAGAAATTTGCTGAAACGGTTTATCGCGTTTTTCAATTTAAGCTTTATCCTCAGTTCAAAGCGGTCAAACCCATAGAAATTGATTTAAGACCTCTGGTGCTATTGGGGCAGCAGCTACAACAAGGTCAATCAATTGAACCTGCACTTGAAGAATTGTTATCTTTAGCAGATCAACTCAGATCTCCAGATGATTTGACTGGACTGGAATTAAATTCTTCTCGAGCAGAAATTGCATTGGTGGAAGAAGCAGTGGTTGCTGAATCAAGCGATCTACAAGAAGTGACGACATCCATTTTCATTGAAGAAGCTGAAGAACATCTTGCAACGATTGACCGCTTCTTGAAACAAGATACTGACGAAGTGCTTGATTATAATGGACTGATTCGTGCCTTGCATACTTTGCGTGGTAGTTCGTCTATGGCGCATATCCAGCAAATTTTTGATGCCAGTTCAAAAGTTGAAAATTTATTTAAGACGCTTTTACAAGAAGAAATCGTTTCAACTTCAAATGAGACAGCATTACTTATTCAATATGCTGAATTTGTGCGTGACTATTTACATATTTTACGTCAGGGTAAAGTTGAAAATTTAAATCAAATTGATCAAACATTTAATCAGGCATGGGAAAATTACGGTTTTAATCAAGAAGAATTTGAATCTAGTGCAAATCCACAAGGTTTGGTATCGAAATTAATAGAATTAGATATTGATCTGTTATTGGATGCAGAGCTAGAGTTTGAAAAACGCATTAAAAATGAATTTCCTATTTATGTAGAGCAATTAAGTCAAAAAGCGAATTTACTCGCGGAGCATACCAATAACCGTGCTTCACAAGGGATTCATGATTTTATTCAGGTTTTAGATAAGTGTTACCAAGCTCTTTTAGCTAAACCAACATTACTCAACATTGACTATGCATATGAGCTATTCGCTCAGGCGCATCAAGAATTTATTTATCTGTTTGATACGCTGGCTGCGGGTCAGCGCATAAGTTTATCTACACCAGCAGAACAAGTGCTTCAGAATTTAACTGCATTTGTGCAGCAAGACCTGGAAATTTTTGATTCAGTTGAAGAAAATCCATCTGTAGAGAATACTTCTGAACTTGAAACAGAGTTAATGAGTGAGTCTGGCCCTCAGACTGCAGTTGTTGACTTTGCGGCTTTGTCAAAGCGCTTGCACAGTGATGCGAAATTAGTAGATGCAGATGAAGCTAATCGACAATTTGACGAAGACCTGTTGGATATCTTCCTCGAGGAAGCTGATGAGCTGCTCATGGGGATTGATCAGGATGTACATACATGGAGCAGTGATCAGTCTAATACTGCAGCATTAAATAATTTAATGCGTTATTTGCACACCTTGAAGGGTGGTGCAAACATGATTCAAGCGACGCATATTGGTTTAATTGCACATGAATTAGAAACCATTTATGAACGTATTATCAATCAGCAAATTCAGGTATCACCTGCGCTGATTCAGATTGTTCGTCTGGTTCAGGACAACATTGCTGATCGTATTCAAACGATTCGAGAAGAAAAAGTTGATTATCCGGCTCCTGAAGCAATTGATATTTTAAATAATATTCATGCATTGGTTGCTGGTGCTGTGGTATCTACAGACACCGAAGTGGTTACAGAACAAAAACTGCCTGCTGTTGAGCATATGGCTCTATATGAAGCCGCGACCAATGAGTCTCCAGTTGTACAGCCTGTACATGCAGAAGTTAGTTCATTTGAAGAAGAATCCGAAACTCAAAATTGGGTTGAAGCAGTATCAGAACCGAACATTGTTGAACCATCAATTCAAGATATTGAATCTTTAGCATTTGATGAGAGTGTACGTTCAATTGTTGAAGAAACATTCTTCGAAGAAGCTGCAGAAATTTTCGATACGATGGAAAAACTGTTGCAGCATTGGTTCGAGCAACGTAGTGACCGTAGTTTATTACTTCAATTACAACGTGCAGCGCACAGCCTTAAAGGTGGTGCACGCATGGTTGAAATTGAGCCTGTAGGAGCGATTGCATATCGTTTAGAAAGTGCTTTCGAACAGTTCGCCGTACATCACTTCAATTCAAATGTTTATGATCCGCTGCTCAAAACCACGATTACATGGTTAAGACATGCTATTTTTGATCATGATTATAGTAATTTTGACAGTTTAAAAGCAGGCTTGGAAGCGATTGAATATACAGATGTCACTGTTCAATTACCAACGCGAAGCAGCTCAGATTACTCGCCAATAACTGCACCAAGTTTTGAATTTATTCAAGGGGATGGAGCAGAGCCACCAGCAATGATGGGTGAGTGGGAAAGTTTTGGAGCCAATGATCAATCGAATGAAATGATCCGAATTTCAGCCGATTTGATTGAGAAGATGATTGATTTATCAGGCGAAAATTCGATTAACCGTTCACGTATCGAGATGGATCTTGGTCAATTAGGCAATACATTGAATGAAATGGAATTGGCGATTAAGCGTCTTGCTGACCAGTTACGTCGAATGGAAGGGGAATTAGAGTCGCAAATTATTGCCAAACATGGCAGTGAAGGTGGTCGATACGCCGACTTTGACCCATTGGAAATGGACCAATATTCATCATTAAATCAGTTGTCTAAATCATTGGCAGAATCTGCTTCGGATTTGGTCGACTTCAAGAGTACTTTGGCTGAAAAAATTCGCGATACAGAGGGTTTGTTATTACAGCAATCTCGTATTCAGGCCGAAATTCAAGAAGGCTTAATGCGAACCCGCTTGGTTCCATTCTCACGCTTATTGCCTCGTTTGCAACGTATTGTGCGTCAGACAGCTTCAACCTTAAATAGACCTGCTGAGTTAATTGTAAATAATACTGAAGGAGAGTTGGATCGTACTATTCTTGAGCGGTTAGTCACGCCACTTGAGCATATGTTACGAAATGCCATCGACCACGGTATTGAAGATCCCGCGCAGCGTCAGTTGGCAAATAAACCTGAAGTTGGGAAAATTGAACTCAATATTAGCCGTCAAGGTACGGATGTTATGGTTGAATTCCATGACGATGGTAAAGGGATTGACGTAAATCGAATTAAAGAAAAAGCCATTTCTTTAGGTTTGATGAAAGAAGATCAATTACTTGAAAAAGAAGAAATTCTGCAGTTGATTTTCCATCCTGGTTTCAGTACTGCACAGCAAGTAACTCAAATTTCTGGGCGAGGTGTTGGTCTGGATGTCGTACAAAGCTCGATTAAGGCGTTGGGTGGTCATGTCACTGTAGATTCAACCCTTGGAAAAGGAACAAGTTTTAGTATCCGCGTTCCAACGACTGTAGCAGTAAGTGATGCCTTAATGGTGAAATCTGGGGATCAGCAATTTGCAATTCCTTTGGCACAAATTGAGCGCATCATTCGAATTGCACCAACGACTTTGGAAACTTACTTTAATAGTAAAGAAGATTATTTCAAAATTGATAATCAAAGCTATAAGTTACGTTATCTTTCTGAATTTGTTTCCAATCAGCCTTTACCGCGTTTAAGCAATATTGCTCATTCGTTACCTGTATTGTTAATTAAGGGTAATAGTGGTCAAACGATTGCCTTATTGGTTGATCAATTGATTGGTTCACGTGCGCAAATTGTCGTGAAACCAATTGGCCAGCAATTTGCTGCAATTGGTGCGATAGCAGGTGCAACGATTCTAGGTGATGGACAAGTGTGTTTGATTTTGGATGGACAAAATATTGCCCGTCAAGTGCAAACCACACAACGTGTGAAACATGGCCATGATCAACGTGATTCTTATCGTTATAGCAATACACGTCGTTTAATCATGATTGTCGATGACTCGGTTACAGTACGTAAAGTTACTTCACGTCTATTAGAGCGCCAAGGTTATGATGTCGTCACTGCGAAAGATGGTGTGGATGCCATGGAGCAGTTAGAAAATGTCAAACCTGATTTAATGCTGTTAGATATTGAAATGCCACGTATGGACGGATTTGAAGTAACTAACTTAATTCGTCACCACGAAGTTCATAAGCAACTCCCAATTATCATGATTACATCACGTACGGGTGAAAAGCATCGTGAACGAGCATTTAGTTTGGGTGTAACTCATTATATGGGTAAACCATTCCAAGAGGCTGAATTGTTGAATAACATAGAAAGTCTTTTGACTGTGAAACAGGGGTAATTTGATGAGTGGAAAAATCGCGAATAAATCGGTTTTAGACCAAATTAGTCAGCAAGAGTTACATCATCTTATTACAGTTTCTACTGGATTTATTGATGCTTATATCATTCAGTGTTATGGCAAAGTTGCGATGTTATTACCTCAAAACATTGTACTTTCCGCATTGGATAGCCAGACACATGTTTCTTCAGTAGAGTGGCACGATGTAAAATTACCTGTTTATGCGGTGAATGATCCTGCAAAAGAGACAGGTGTTGCATTGGTGATTGAAGGTGATGAAGTAGATCAGCGTTTTGCCTTGATGTGTAATGAAATGCCGAAATCTGTACGTGTTCGTATTTCTGAGGTGGTTGACGAAGAAATGACAGTTACTGATCCTATGGTGTTTCAGTATGTGAGAATGGGCGAACAAACGTTCCAAGTCCCGAATGTAGTCCAGATTCAAGCCAGTTTAGGTATTAACTCATAAAAGCTTCAACAATAAAAAACCCATGTTCAACATGGGTTTTTTATTCTCTGTTTATTCAAAAGTCTTAAGCTAATAAGCCTTCTAAAATTTGCTCATAAATTTCAGCCAAAGGTTCTAAATCTGCTACATTAACGTGCTCATCAATTTGATGTATGCTGGCATTAAGTACACCTAGTTCAAGTACTTGGGCGCCTGTAGGTGCAATAAAACGACCATCTGATGTTCCGCCACTGGTCGATAACTCAGTTTCACGACCAGTAACATTCCGAATTGCATTTTTCGCAGCATTTACCAACTCGCCTACTGGGGTGAGGAATGGTAAGCCAGAATGTGTCCATTGGATTTCGTAAGTTAAACCATGACGATCTAAAATTTCTAACACACGTGCTTTTAATTCTTCTGCTGTGACTTCTGTCGAATAGCGGAAGTTAAATGTTACCGTCATTGTCCCAGGTACCACATTGGTTGCACCTGTACCCGCTTGGATATTAGAAACTTGGAAAGAAGTTGCAGGGAAGTACTCATTCCCTTGATCCCAAACGGTATCGCATAGTTCTGCAACAGCTTTAGAAGCCATGTGAATTGGATTAATGGCAAGGTGAGGGTAAGCTACGTGTCCTTGCTTTCCTTTTACAGTCAGTACTGCATTCAATGAACCACGACGACCATTTTTTACAATATCACCTAAATGATGCGTACTTGATGGCTCACCCACAAGGCACCAAGTCATTTTTTCTTGGCGAGCTTCTAGCGTTTCAATAACTTTGACAGTTCCATTAATCGCAGGACCTTCTTCATCAGAGGTGATTAAAAATGCGATTGAGCCTTTGTGATTTGGGTGCTTAGCAACAAAGCGTTCTGATGCTACTACCATTGCCGCCAATGCAGTTTTCATATCTGCACTACCACGACCATAAAGTTTTCCATCACGGATTTCTGGAATAAACGGTTCTGAGTGCCAAGCATTTAAATTGCCTGTTGGTACTACATCTGTATGCCCTGCGAAACAGAAGACAGGAGCTTCAGTCCCTTTGCGCGCCCAAAGATTATCAACATCATCAAAACGCATAGGTTCAATGTTAAAACCAATTTTTGCTAAACGCTCAGCCATCATGTTTTGACAGTCATGATCGACAGGCGTAACAGAGGGTTGGCGGAGTAATTGCAGACTAAGTTCGAGTGTTTCGGAGTGGTTCATACAGAAAAGCAAATGAAAAATATGCTGCTATGATAGGCGAATCGAATCAAGAAAGGGAGTTTTGATATAAAAAAAACCTTATCGTTTTGATAAGGTCTTGATGTTCTTTTGGGGGATTATAATTTGTCTGCTGATTTTTCTGCGCTGTCTGTAACCACATCTCCAACTTTGGAAACGTCTTTACCTACACCTGCGACCGTATTACAGCCTGCTAGAAAAAAAGTGAGTAGTAATGAGATCGCGATTGCTTTTTTCATAGTGTTCTCCAAAACATGAATTATTATCTTGAGCACATATAGATTAAAAAACATTCAGCATAAACAGTACCATGATTTTATTATAAAAAAGTTAAAGAATGTATATGGCGTCATTTTAATGCTGAACGTAATGCTGTAGCAGAGGGCGGTTGCGATACATATAAAAATTTTGTTCCCCATCTTTATCCAAATAACAATACAAACCATCAGTCCAGAGCAGAGGTGTTACACTGGTTGCAGCAGCATGAGGGCAGAGCCATTCGTGGCGTTGTAAGCGATAGGGGAATGCTGTTTGAGGAATAAAATCATAGCCCCACAAGCCTATTCTTCTATGTGAGTTCAGCCAATGTGGGATTTGCTGTGTGGTTGCATGCAAAGGCAAATATAGTTGCCCCTTTAAGATGACAAAGCGTTGTTGTATTGGGTAATTCAGTGCTTGATCAAATTGAAACTGCTTTTGGGTAAAATGGTTTAATTTACGTTTTAATGTATCTGTCCGATTAAGCCCATACCAATGCGGAAAAGAAAAATCACATTCTGCTAAATAGTATTTTAAAGCCACTTCCCAATGTTCAATTTGATTGGTCTGCGTATTTTTAAGTAAAAAATCCAATTCGCCTAAAGTTTTAGGGCCAGCAATTTGTTGGATGCTGTGCCCTAAAAGTTCATAAGGGTGATAATTATGATCACATAACCAAAACCAAATAAACATTTCAAAGCGTAATCCTAGTCGAGTGCTTTTTAATTGATTTAAAAAGTTTTCTAATTCAGTTGGATGTTGATCTAAATAATCTAAACGAGTTTGGTAGAGGTGAAAGTACTGAGTCCAAAACGACTCTGTATGAAATTGAAATGACTGTTGAACGTCAAATTGATCGGGATAGGCACTTAGAATATTGGGGCTGGCAAGGCTAAAAGCCAATTGCCTCACCAGCGGATTTTTAAAATTGAGCCATGGTTCAAAAAGATGGTCTTGTTGTAAGGTTGGAAACATAGTGAAAACCGAAACGGCAGAACAATGTACAGAATTTAAAAAGGATAAAGTGTAAAAACATTTTATACTAGCGCAATTCTAGATTAGGGCTTGAAGATGAAGATAGTGTTTTGGCGAAGTTTAGTGGTGCTTTTTGTCATCCTTGGCTTTATTGGTGCTGTACTACCTGGTATGCCAACAACAGTATTTTTAATTTTAGCCGCGTGGGCAGCCTCAAAAGGTTGGCCACAAGTAGATGATTGGTTGTTAAATCATCCAAAGCATGGCGCAACACTTCGAGCTTGGCGTGAAAATGGCACTGTACCACGCAAAGCTAAATGGATTGCTTCCAGCATGATGCTGCTCAGTGGCGTATTGATGCTATTTACAACAGCGCCTTTTGCGGTCAAAGTCTTTACAGATTTGACCATGTTGATTGTTGCAATCTGGTTATGGTTGCGCCCGGAACCAGTTTCGAGTGAAGCACGATAGATAATGCTCATAACTAATTGCACGTTTTTTAGGACAGTTCAATGCAATATTCATTACAACAAGCAGATATTTTAATCGATTTAGCAGAGCAGACTTTGCAACTGCCTAAGCATAATAAATTCTATGTGATTTCATCGGGTAAAAATGGGATTGGTGAACAAGAAAATAGTGGCAAGACACCAAGAGGATGGCACAAAGTGGCGTTAAAGTTTGGTGAGTTTTCACCAATTAATGCAGTCTTTATTGCACGTAAAGAAACAGGGGAGGTTTATGATCTGGAGCTTGCCACAGCATTTCCAGAACGTGACTGGATCTTGTCACGTATTTTATGGCTTGCTGGTTTAGAGCCACAGTTTAATCAAGGTGAGGGATGCGATACCTTCAATCGTTATATTTATATTCACGGTACACCAGATAGCGAACCCATGGGTATTCCAATGTCACATGGTTGTATCCGCATGCGCAATCAAGATGTCATCGAATTATTTGAACTGATTCCTGAAAATGCGTTGGTCTATATTTCGGAACAAACATTAAATTTAAGTTAAAGCGTCGTCATTTTCATCTATGGCGTTAAAAATGTTTAAAAATAAAGATAGAGGCTATGTGTAAAAAATACGCATACTTTTGAAATAACTTGCAGAATTTGCTTGTTTTTATAGCAAAACACTTATTTTTTAATCACTCAAACATAAAATTATGAAAACAGTGAGAAAAGCGTTTGACACTCGGTCAGGATTCTCTATAATGCACCACACAAACGATGAAGACGTTAAGGGCGCTTAGCTCAGTTGGTAGAGCGTCTGCCTTACAAGCAGAATGTCGGCGGTTCGATCCCGTCAGCGCCCACCAAGCCTTTACGTTAAACTCTCAGTGCAGCGGTAGTTCAGTTGGTTAGAATACCGGCCTGTCACGCCGGGGGTCGCGGGTTCGAGCCCCGTCCGCTGCGCCACTTGATGAGTTTAATAATTGTTTGTACCACAAATGCGATATTGTGTAAGTGCAGCGGTAGTTCAGTTGGTTAGAATATCGGCCTGTCACGCCGAGGGTCGCGGGTTCGAGCCCCGTCCGCTGCGCCATTTATACAAAATAGCTTTTGAGGGCGCTTAGCTCAGTTGGTAGAGCGTCTGCCTTACAAGCAGAATGTCGGCGGTTCGATCCCGTCAGCGCCCACCATATTCTTTGCGATGCAGTGGTAGTTCAGTTGGTTAGAATACCGGCCTGTCACGCCGGGGGTCGCGGGTTCGAGCCCCGTCCGCTGCGCCATTTCAGAGAAGTTTAACAGTTTGACAAGCTGTGTTTTAAAAGATAATCCTTAGTGTTTATCTTGCATCCTAAAAATAGTGATGCTATTTTTAATGCCTTAGGGCGCTTAGCTCAGTTGGTAGAGCGTCTGCCTTACAAGCAGAATGTCGGCGGTTCGATCCCGTCAGCGCCCACCATAATTTTGACATGTTGTGGATTTGGTTTTAAGAATTCCGTGTTGCAGCGGTAGTTCAGTTGGTTAGAATATCGGCCTGTCACGCCGAGGGTCGCGGGTTCGAGCCCCGTCCGCTGCGCCATTTTAATATCTTATTTCCCTGAATAAGATGTTTAATCCAGATAAAGCACCTTTATCTCGGTTTTGTAAAAATAGGTCTCTATTTTTATTCTTCAGGGCGCTTAGCTCAGTTGGTAGAGCGTCTGCCTTACAAGCAGAATGTCGGCGGTTCGATCCCGTCAGCGCCCACCATATATCTCCTTCATGTTGTTTAAACTCAGTCTTTTATATAGAATTTATTATTCAATAATAATTCAATATATATCATTGATATGAGAAATCCTTATCAGCGTAAAGCTGCATCTAAAAGTCATAATTCTAGCCCGAGTGCGAAGAATATCTATCAGCAATTTATTGAAAACATGGTTGCTCAAGGATCTGTGAGTGCTTTATATCAGGATGGTTGGGCGTTATGTGCGACCCCAACAGGGCAACGTGCATTTGCAATTTGGCAAAATAAGAATTTAGCTAAATTGTTGATTAGAGACAATTGGGCAGATTATCAATTGAAAGAGATCAGCCTCAAAGATTTGGTAGAAAAACTGATTCCATATTTAAGAAAGGAACAGACCACCATTTCTTTGGACTTAACGCCTGAGGGGCAAAATATCTTGGTTGCGCCAGAGAAATTGTTGTTAGATTTAAAAAACTATTTATACCAAGTCTATATGCAAAAACCTGAGTTGTTTCAGGACATGAAGCTTCCTCTTCCTCGTCATATTCGTCTGAATTAATCCTTAAAACTCATTTAAGAGCCAACCACTACCATAAGCAAAATATTCTCTAAGCGATGAATTATAACGGTTAATTAAAGGTGTGGGCGCGGCTACAGTAATGATATGACGATAGCCTTGTTTATGGGCAATTGCAGCAGCTCTTAAGGTATGGAAATCACTGGTAACGATAGCAATAGGTTCATTCAATTGAATATTGAGCTGAGCAAGAATGGGTTTGCTGTTCTTTAGATTTAAATCTGTACTGGTGCTTTTGTCTTCTAACCAAATACGAGTAGGGGATATCGAGAAGTTTTGCTGAACGTACTTTGACATTACTTCTGCTTCAGTGAATTTTTCTCGAAAATCTAAACCGCCCGTCATAATGAGGGGGATGTTGGGTTGTTGTTTTGCCAGTACGGCAGCTCGATTTAAGCGCTGCGCTAAGGTTGCAGAAGGTTGACCATGCTCGATACCACTTCCCAAAACAATAATAACTTTTACAGGCGTGAGTTGAGCATTATTTTGGCTTGCTAGATGCAAATAGATAAAAAAGCAAAGTACGCTTGTACTCCAAAGCAAAAATCCCCAGCAACCTATACGCCAGAGGATATGTCTGTATCGAGTTTGGTGAACAAAGAGTTGAATTTTAGGGTAGAAAAGTGCAAAGACTAGCAGTCCTGATCCAATTAACAACGGCAGTACAGTACCTAAATGAATCTTATTGAGACTAATTAAATAAGCCCCATCTAGGAAGAGTGCAGTTCCAATAATTGCTGCGAATAGTCTTTTTAATCGTATTGATTGCATAATTCTAGATTGGTTTGATGTGTTGAAGATAAATGCTTATGACATGAAACGTATTGTGGAATGGATAAATAAAATGATGAATAAAAAACCGAGCCTATTTAAGCTCGGTTTTTTATTTTATGCTACTGCTTTTTAGTATACATCACGACGATAGCGCCCTTCATGACGAAGTTGTTCTACCGTATTTTCACCCAGAATGTCGATGAGCGCATGCTCGACATCTTGGGCCATTCCCTGAATGCTACCACAGACATAAATGACTGCACCACGATTGAACCATGAGATTAGCTCTGCTGCTTGATTACGCAAAACATGGTGTACATAGACCTTTTCCGCTTGATCACGTGAGAAAGCCAAATCCAGACGCTCTAACATGCCTGTGTTTTGCCACGCTTCAATCGTAGTTTGATAGAAAAAGTCATGTTCTCGTTGCCGTTCACCGAAGATCAGCCAGTTTTGGGTGTAATCAGCACGGACACGCGCATGTAATAGACTCATCAGTCCTGCAATGCCTGTGCCATTACCAATACAAATGATTGGACGATTGTCATCAATGAGGTGGAATGACTCATTATTACGAATACGAAGTGCAATCTCTTGACCAATTTCAGTATGTGCTGTTAGCCAACCCGAACCTAAGCCAAGTTCACCCGTATGATCACTTTGCTGACGTACCACTAAACGTAGTGTTTGCTGCGAGGGAATACTGGCAATGGAATATTCGCGTGAAGCTAAAGTGTGTAGTTGCTCAAGTAGGTGTTCCATGTTGGCAAAAGGTTCAACATCGGTATTTAGTTGTTTATCCCATAATGCCTGCTCAATTGAAACGGCTAAGGACTCCACCTGAGTTTGGGGGGAAATTTGATGTTTCGCCATAAATTCAGCAATACGCTTCGCACTGTTGCCGGGTTGAATTTCGGCAATATCACCCGCTTGCCAATGTGCTTCATGCTGGGCTTGCAGTTCGATATTAAATGCAGGTGCACCCAGACTATTTGGGTTCAATAAATCACGTTGGGTTAATGTCCATCGATCAAACGTTTTATCGATGTGCATGGCTTGTAAATCTAGCTTGCTACTTTTTGCTAGTGCGTGATTCCAACGCTGTATATCTTCAGGGTTGGCATTATCGACTTCTATGGTGTCGAACAGTGCGTGTGCTTGATTTTGTTTAAGCCAAGCCGCAATGGCATGTCCGAAGCTACAATAACTGTCTGGATATTCTTTGGAGCCTAAGGCCAATACTGCAAAATGCACATGGCTTAAATCTATTTTACTGTTCAGTATTTTCTTAGCAAAACCTGAAGCAAGATCAGGTGCATCTCCCGTACCGTAGGTACTCGCAACAAACAAGATTTGTTGAGCCGATTGCAGATCTTCAAGAGTTAGTTGTTGTACCGTTTTAACCGTAACAGGTTGGCGAGCCTCTTGTAAACTCGTGGCTGTACGCCAAGCCAACTGCTCAGCCACACCTGTTTGGGAAGCATAAGCAATCAGCCAAGGTTTTGCATTTGGATCTACAGTGATGCTGTGATTGCTTACACGGGCTGCTAAGGTTAATTTTTTCTGCTTACGACGTTTAAGATACAGCATCCACCCAGTGACAAAGAACAATGGCATTGCAAGTGCAGCAAGCATGGCAAAGAAGTGATATACAGGCCCAAAGAAGCTACCACGGTGTACGGGCAGCATACTGCTCATGATTTTCTCATTGAGCTTTTTGTCTGCATATAATTCAATATTTTGTATGGTTGCAGTTTGATAATTATAGACGGCTTTATTTCGTGCTCGTTCATGTTGTGGAACTGGATCGACAAAAACAAGTTCAACTTGACCATCTGTTTTTTTAGGCAGGTTTAAAGTGAGTGTTGAGTAGTCATGTCCTAGTTTGGCTTGAACACCTGTCCAAGTTTGTGAAAGTACCGTTTGCATTTGTACTGGACTAAGCTCAGCACTGCTCCCAGCTTGTATATTGGCATTATGAGAACGACCTTGTGAGGCGTGTTCACCTGACGCTCCACGTGGGCCTCGTTGTCCTTCAGGTTTACCGCCTTGCATTTCTGGTTTCGGTTGTTCCACACCCATCACTTTAAACATGCCACTACGCCACCAATCATAAGACCAGTAAAGTCCTGTACATGCCATTAGTAAATAAAATACCACCACCCATGTACCCACTACGGCATGTAAGTCCCACAGGAAATTACGACCTTTGAGTTTTGGCTTAACAAAAAGCCATTGTTTAACCGAATGTTTTTTGGGCCAGCGTAAATATAATCCACTCAGGACAAAGAAAATCAGCATGAGTGTACACGCTGCCGTAATTTGTTTACCTATAGGTCCGACAGTTAAATTACGATGCAATTGCTGCACAAACTGGAAAAAACCTTGTCCTTTTATTTCTGGCAGAACTTCAGCAGAGTAGGGGTTGACCATCATGTTATAGCCGCGTCGTGCCCCTTCTTTGACAATATTGACCGTGCTTGATGCTGTCGGGTCTTTCGCAATTGTGATGCTATTAATCTGGATCTTTGGATCGACTTGCTGAAAATGTAAATAGAGTTCAGCTGGTGTAAGCTTATCTCGATTTTCCGCCTGTACAGCATAGCTATCCGTATTGATCCATTGAAGGATTTGCTGATCATAAGAATAAATAGCGCCAGTCACGCCCATAATGGACAGTATTAATCCAGCGGTAATCCCCATAAACCAATGAATTTGGAAAAATATTTTTTTCAACATGATGGTCAAGTGTTGGAAGTGTCAAAAAATTGGCGAAATTATAACTTAAGATTTGGCAGATAATGTGGATTTTGAGGATAATATTTATTCTCATTATCGTTTTTAATTGGTTTTGTAAAAAAGCCTTCATATTTCAGAAGGCTTTTCAGGAATCGGGTCGCTTAGATTTTCTTCGCTTCACCTACAGATTCATTTAAATGCTTGCGTATGGTTTCAAAAGAGAAATTACGTGAGTCCATGCGCTTAGGTAAAATATAGGCACCTTGTTGACCTTTTACTTTAAAGTTCAACAACATAAATTCTGGCGTGTTGTACCATTCATAAATGTCTTTCCAGCCAATTGCACCAACGCCTTCTTGCATACCCATTTGCTGGCGCATCACGATACCGTGAGGTTGTACACCCAGTTTTACACCTTTAATTTCCTGAACAGGAAACTCATTCATTTTGCGTTTAACATACCACTCTAAGCCATAAGTGCGGATTGCAAGGTATAAAGCCACCCCGACAATTGCCACCCAGCAAAAAATAGTTGAGTAGTTTTTTAATAAGATGATGCCCACAATCGCAAGAGCTACGATGGCACCCATAATCATCCATGCTTTGGTGCTAATTTTATTGGTACTACGCCAAATCACCATCTGAGCATGGCGTTGCTCAGCTTCAGAGATTTCGTAGTTCACAGGTTGTAGCGTGTAAGCGTATAAATTTTTTGCGGTCATAGTGAAAAGAGCAAATTTAAAACTAGAGAAAGTTTAGCATTAAATAGTCAGGGTTGATACGTTATAAATGCATTGTATTGCGGGGAAATTGCTGCTTTTTTAACAGCAAAATTTTGGATGCCCCGCCAGCCAATCTATGATTTGTAAAATTCGATATTCATTATAAAGATGCAAACTCAGTCGCCTGATCATCACGTTCATTGCTCAAGTTTTGCTTGAGGTGACTCAATTGCTGCAAAATACTGAACATTAACGATAATTGCTGCAAAATAATCAAAGACAATTGATCTTCTTTTTTATCTTGTGTGAGGCGCTGCCGAATGGTTTGCAACATATTTTGTGCAGTTAAATCGGGCATTTCATCTTTCAGTAATGCACCTTGAATATCTTCCTGCGCCTGACTGAGTAAATTTAGAATTTCAGGATCTATGATTTGGGCACGATGTGCACCGAGGGCCGCAATATAACTCAAAAAGGTGTGATTCAAACAAAGAAACTCAAATGCCTGACTTTTTTGCGTAGGGTCAAAGTCGGGTTCGGTGGCAAGGGTTGAAATCAGGGAGGCGACATCGGCATCGGTGTTATGTGCGGCACGTCGCACGACACGATAATTCAGACCATTATTACGCCCTTGTTTATATTGCTGAATCACTTCATTTAAGTAGGCACATTGCGCCTGTAAGCTACGTTGAATACTATGCGGTAGCCGACGGAATTTCCAATCTGGAAAAATAAAACTCACGCCTAACCATGCCAAGGCACAACCGATCAAGGTATCAATCATTCGAGGTACAGCGGCTGAAAAACCAAGACCATCTAAATTAAAATTAATTAAAGCCAAAATGGTGATAAAAGCTGTCGCTTGTGCATACTGTTTACTGCGTAATTCAAAAAACAGCACGCCACTCAAAACTAGCAGCAGTAACTGACCTTCAACCGAAGGAATAAAATACAACACCGCTTCACCAATGATGATTCCGATGAGTGTGCCGATGACTCGTAGACGGAGTCGGCGTTTGGTGGCATTAAAGTTGGGTTGGCAGACAAATAATGCGGTTAGAATAATCCAGTATCCGTATTGAATCTGCGTGACTTGTACAAAAATATAGCCGACCAGTAAAACAATTGAGAGTCGGATAGCGTGACGGAACAACACAGATTCAGGTGTAAGATGTTGTTTGATTCGGATGACAATATCATCCCAACCTTTAAGATCATCATCTTTAAGCTGGTTTTCAAGTTGTTTACTTTTATCAAAAACGATATTTTGTTCAGTTTCCAAGTTACGCAGTTGTGCATCGATTGACTTAAGGTTTTGGTATAAAGAGAACAGGGCATTCACCCAAATCGGATCGTAATGGTTATCGTCGCGTAATTTTTCTAAAGACACCTTTAGGTTTTGAAAAGAATGTTTAAAACGCTTGTTATGTTTATAGTTTTTCCGTAATAAGATGCTTTCGCTCAAATCTTTACAGGCTTTACCCTGAATAGTCAAAATTCGTTGGAAGCGAAATAGAATATCGCTGTGTTCAAAAACCTTGGTTAAAATTTGATAGTCAATATGGGCGGAATCTGCACGTTCATGGATATCTTGTGCGACAAAATAATATTGTAAACTGCGTCGAGTATCGCGTTGACCGCGGTCACCTTTTAAGCGAGTGAGCAGGGCAGTTTTCATTTCGTTGAAAATGCCCACCAATTTGCCATTTTCCAGCGACAAATCAATCATGCTTTGTTGGTAGCTTTGTGGGGTCATGTCTACATCAAATAGATTGGATTTGGCAAAGAGGAAATTGCCCAGAGAGGAATAGCATTCGGATAATTTGTCTTGCACCTGACGCACAGGGAATAACAAGAAGCTGATGGTAGAAATGACGCCATACCATGCGGCACCTGCAACCAGCAGCGAAGGTTGCATATACCATTGGTCAAATAAATGTACGCCCAACATGGAATACACGGAAATGACCAAACAACCATAAGAAATGGTGGCATAGCGTCGACCCAAAGAACCCAATAAAATAAAGCCAATACAAGAGATGATCAGCCCGATGGCGAATAGAATCGGGTGCGGGAAAAGAAAATAAATAGAGGTTGCTGTAACAAAAAAACCGATATAGGTATAAACCAAATTTAAAAGACGCACCGAGAAGCGGTCATCAATATCACTGAGACCTGCGGCAACAACACCCAGCGTGAGTGGGATGGTGGCTAGTTGATAGTCTAAAAAATAGGGAACAAATGCAGTCCCTGCGAACGCAATAATCATGCGCACGTTATACATAAAAGTGGTGTTATAAGTGGTTTGCTTCAGACGAGTAAGCCAAGTGTTCAAGTGGTTTCCTTTAAGAGATGTACATCAAACCTTTATGCAAAAAGTAGGCTTGAGTCAGGATTTAATTTCACTTTTTTGATCAAGAAATAATACTATGGAGAGTGTAAGCTTGTCTTGTTTCTTCGTAGTTAAAAATTAAATATGAATGCTGCTCAATCTCCCGTAAAAAAAACCTATTCGACTTCTTGGATTATGTTGTTGGCGCTATTAACCGCCTTAGGTCCACTCTCCATTGATATGTATTTACCTGCTTTGCCACAAATGGCCAAAGACTTTGGGGTCAGTACCCAAATGGTGGCAAATACGTTACCTGCTTATTTTTTGGGGCTTGCGGTTGGGCAGCTCATTTATGGACCATTGAGTGATCGGATTGGGCGTAAGAAACCGCTGTACTTTGGCTTAAGTCTATATGTCGTTGCTAGTCTACTCTGTGTGCTTGCGAGTAATGAATGGGCACTTATTGCGGCACGTGTCTTACAGGCACTTGGGGGGTGTGTAGGGGTGGTGATTGCACGAGCTGCTATTCGAGATCGTTTAGATATGAATGCCTCTGCGCAGGCTTTTGCCAGTATGATGATTGTGATGGGGGTGGCACCAATTTTGGCACCTACTTTGGGAGCATTGGTGCTTAGTTATTTTAATTGGCACGCCATTTTTGTTTTTCTAATGATGATTGGCGCTGCATGCTGGTTGTGTATTCATTTCCTCTTTCAGGAAACCTTACAGCCTGAACATCGCCTACGTTTGAGTTTACCTCAAGTTTTCCAATTGTATGCAGCTATTTTTCAAGATCGTAGTTTCCGTATTCCAATGCTGGCGGGTTGTTTCTCGGGAGGGGTGCTGTTTTGTTATATCAGCTCATCAGCATCGGTGTTGATGAATGGCTATGGTTTAAATCAACAGCACTTTGCAATTGCTTTTGGTTCGAATGCCTTTGGGATTATGTTGTTATCGACCCTAAACAAAAAAATGGGTAAACATCTCTCTGTCTTTACCCGTCTGAAAATTGGCGGATTTATTCAGCTTACAGGTGCTTTAGTGTTAGTGCTTGCAGGTTTGTTGCAACAAGCTCCAATTGAACTGGTGTATGTGGGCATGTTCTTGGCGGTTTCAGGGATTGGTTTTACGGGGCCAAATGCGATGGCATTGGCGATGTCTGAACAAGGTGCACGTGCAGGAACCGCCAGTGCGGTGATGGGCAGTATGCAATTTGCTTGCGGCTTGCTAGGCGGAGTGATTCTGAATTTCTTGGTTTGGACAGACTTAATGAATATGGCAACCTTGATGCTGTGTTTCATTGCCATCGCAATGTTAGCAATCTTTGGTTTGTCTCCAGAAAAAGTAATGGCTCAATCATAGGGCTGAAGCGAAGTAAGACAGCCATCATCATGATTAAAAAAAGATGGCTGTCTTTGGATATGGAGCTATGGGCTATTTACGTAGAAATTGCTTAAAGTTGCGCAGAATACGGAAGCTGACATACAAAGCAATCAGCGCAAAGATAGCAATCCCGAAGACCACATATTTTAACTGCTGAATGTCTTGCTGGAAGAATGTTTGGATTTGCGCATCATTATAATTAAAACGGCTGACTTTCTGAGTTTGGCTGTCATGAAATTGAATATGTTGAATATAATGTTGCTGTCCAATTTTTTTTAAACCCAAAGTGTCAATTTGACGTCGATGGGTTTGATTCTCTGCATCGATACACAAGTCTTGTGCATAGTGCTCACAGCTCATTTTGGCGATAAAGCCTTGGTTAGCGACGAGAATAAAAACAGATTCATCGGGTTTCTGATTATTGGTAACCAGTACCAGAGGTTTAGCTCTAGTTGACTTTAGTTCAAACTGTTGCGCTTGAGCCAAAGCTTGAGTCGCATTTTTAATTTCTAATGTTTTGACGATACATGTCCAGACCAATGCCAACGTAATTAAAAAAATACTGGTTGCGAAACATAGGCGAAATACGGTTTTAATGGTCTGGTGCATAAATTAGCCAATCTCCTAAAAGTTTAAAGGGCAAAATAGTGGGAGTCATTTGAATAGGGATTCAATCTAAACGCTTTGTTTAATCCTGTACAAGTTTTATGTTAAAAAAATTTAACGAAACTAGGAGGCTAGCTTTAAAAGACGGTACACTGAAGTGTAAAGAATAGTGTTTAAGTCAATATTTAGTTCGCAAATCATTGAGTTCATTCGCTTGATTTTATCTCTTGGTTAGCATCGGAACTCGCATGGGTAATTTTTTATTTCTTCAAATTTTCACGGTTATTTTTGCATTATCAATTGCGACCACGATTTTTAACAAGCGAATTTTAGGTTTTCCACAAGCCATAGGTGTTCCGATTGTCTCCGCAATTTTTGTCTTTATTTTGCAGTGGGGCGCAAGCCTGTTAAATGGTAATCAGTTTATTACCATCAATATTCATAATATTGAAAATGCCGTACGTCACATCGATTTCTATGATTTTCTGATCAACGGGGTGATTTGTTTTATTCTGACCTCTTCTGCTTTGAAGTTCAAAGTGTCTGATTTGCGCAGTTATTGGAAGCCGATCAGTATTTTAGCCAGTATCGCATTGGTACTCTGTGCCGTGTTTTTTGGAGTGGTACTTTATGGCTATCAATTCTTAGTTGGGCAGCATGTCGACCTATTGGTATTGTTGCTTTTGGGTGCAGCATTGGGGGCAACCGATCCGATTGGGATTAAGGGAGTATTAAGTTCGGTTCGTGCACCGCACCATTTAATGGTCAAGCTAGAAGGCGAATCCTTATTTAATGATGCTATGTGTATTGCCTTATTCATGACCTTGCTGAATGTGTTACAAGGCGAGCATTTTAGTTTAATCGGTACACTACAAACTTTACTCTATGAAATTGTCGTTGCAATTATTATTGGTTGGGGTTTTGGTCTGGCTATTCTGAGATTGCTTCGTGGCAAACATGAAATGGAATCTCTTATTTTAACTACCGCTTTACTGGCATGTGGATCTTACTTGGTCGCACTGTTTGCACATGCTTCTGCGCCAATTGCTTGCGTATTTGGTGGATTAATTGTCGGGAATCGTTGGAAAGAAATCTTACAAGAACGTGAAATTCGGGAGGTCAATCACTTTTGGCATACCGTTGAAGGGATTATCAATTCATTCTTATTTACCCTGATTGGTTTAGAACTCTTTATTTTAGATTTAAGTGTGAGTCTGATTTTGGGTGGCATTATTGCCTTTATTATTTTGCATGCATCACGTTTTGCAGCGAATTATCTTGCCTTTGCTTTTTTCCCAAGTTTCCGACATAAAAGTTATAACGGAAGTCTAGCAATTCTGTCTTGGGGTGGGGTGCGTGGTGGAATTTCACTGGCTTTAATTCTTGCTGTTGCCAATATTCCGCAATTGAGTGAATACAGCAGTATCCTGATTGGATACACTTTTATTAGTGTACTTCTATCGGGTTTAGTCTGTGGATTAGGGCTCCCTGCTGTGATGAATGCTTTTTATTACAATCCGAATGAAGAGACAGAGGGCTTTAAAGGTTGGTATCAGCGTTTGTGTCATAAGATGAACCGTAAAGGTTTTCAGTATATTGTCGGGGAAGATGCGACTGGCAATGAAACCATCACTATTTATAACCCAGATGCCTTTGTCGATGTAAAAGCAGAAGATGGTGTTGCTGCTGTACATAATCCAGAAAAAGTCCAAGAAGTGAAACGTCTAGAAAGTCCTGGAAACTTCTAACTTCTCTGTTACGAAGGGGTTATATTGATGTCAATGACTCAGTCATCTTCAAAAGAATTAGCACAGTTAATTCTGCAAGTGGTTGCTTTAATTCCTTATGGAAAAGTTGCAACCTATGGACAAATTGCCAAGATGGCGGGTTTGCCTAAACATGCTCGTTTGGTTGGGCGTGTATTGCAACAAGTTGAAGATAAGCACTTGCCTTGGTATCGTGTAATTAATTCACAAGGTAAAATTAGCCTAAGTAAGCTGGATGCTCGGGGAGATAATCTTCAAATTGTAAAATTACAAGCAGAGAATATTGTTGTGAATGCAGGGAAGATAAATTTGAAGCTCTATCAGTGGGATGGAGAAATTTCTAAAGTTATTTGAAGGGTCTTACATCCAATGCTGAGTATGAATGTAAGACCAAGTTGATGAATCAAATTATTGACGAACCACCAATACAGGTACGCTAGTCTCCCCCAGAATTTTTTGTGCGACACTACCTAAGAAGAATTTTTTCAATCCTGTACGGCCATGTGAACCAATCACGATTAAATCAGCATTGATTTCTTTAGCAGCATTAATAATCTCTTGATGGATCATTTGCCCTTCAAGTAAACGCGTTTCAACATTTAAGCCTTCCGCACTAAATTTAGCTTTGGCATCTTGAAGTGTACCTTCAATTGATGAACGAGCACGTTCAATCAAATCATTGGTCTGTGCCGCAGTAATATATTCGGCAGCAATGTATGGGTCTAAGGCAAGTACTTGAACAACAGTAATTTTACTACCAAATACTTTGGCGAGTTCTGCTGCTTGTTTTACTGCTGCAAAAGAAGTGTCTGAACCGTCAACTGGAACTAAAATATTTTGATAAGCCATCTGTATTACTCCTTGTTTTCATTAAAAACTTTTTAGAAGCTGCTTTATTTGAGAGTTGCGACTCAAAACTATTGTTTATACTTTTATACTAACGCTAATTTTGATTTTATAAAACCTAGTATTTTCATAGGGATAAGGCTTTATAAACCGTCGATTCCATAACTTAACTTAGCATGTTTTTTGCCTAAAAAGTATGCATTGTTGTACTAAAGTCGGGTAAAAATTGTGAGAAAAATGAAATGGCTATTAAAAAGAGAAAAGAAGGGGGGCGAAAATTATAGGAATTGTATCTAGGCAGCGAACTTTATTGAAAACTAAGATGCTTGAATTGATTCACTCAACTACTCTTTGCGAGGTATTGTATTAGGGCTTCTACATCATTCGTCTGCAATTGCTCGCGCATTTTTAAAAACTGCTTTTCATCTAAGTCATAAAGTTTGAGGGCAAGCAGTTTTTGAATATCATCTTCTGGAAATCGGTATTTAATAATTTTTGCAGGTACACCACCTACAACCGCATAAGGTGGCACGTCTTTAGTGACTACAGCACCCGTCGCAACCACAGCCCCTTCACCTAGTGTAACCCCTTGCATAATCATGGCACGAGAGCCAATCCAGCAACCATCGCCAATAATAGTATTTCCAGCAGGGACAAAACTACGCGTATCAAAAGGGAAGGCTGAAATCCAGTCGGTACGATGCAGTTGATTTCCTCCCATCATAATTATGCATTCAGCACCAAAACAGACAAAATTTCCAATATAAAGTTGGTCAATTGGTTTTTCGGGTGTAGAAGGTTTGTCATGTAAATAACGCACGACACAACGTTCAAAACCTTGGTCCCAATAGGCTGAATAATATGAATAATTCCCTTTGATATGAATATTCGGATTCTTCACGGTTTTTGAGATGAATTCGAATTCGCACCAGTGTTTGACAGGGGAGTTAATCAAAGGTTCAGACATGGCGTACATCAAAAGGTTTGGATATCTGGATTATAGCGGATTGTGTACTATTTCCCTATTGTGCAAGGCTGACGATGAACTATTTACTTGATTCATGGTTGATTCGGTCGTTTAGCGAAAAAGATTCCAAAATAATCTAAACCAATGTTGAATCGAATTGGGTAACAGGAAACCACCTATAGATGAAAGTATTGTTGTGATCAGAATAATCATCACAGTGTTGATATTACTGTTGATGTAAAGTGACCATATAATTGTCACGAGGAATCCTAAAAAGAATCCACCAATCGCGTAGTAGAACGCTTGAATAATTCTGTTGTCCATTATTTAAGTTGTAGTTTTGGATTTGTTCTTATCATAAATCCTTTTGTACAAAAAAGCCCCTCAAAAGAGGGGCTTGAATCGCTAATTACATAAAATTAGAGATACTCAACGCTAACAATTTCGTATTCAACTTCGCCATTTGGTGTTTGAATCTTGGCTTCGTCACCTTCACTTTTTCCTAAAAGACCACGTGCAATTGGAGAATTGACAGAAATCTTATTAATTTTGAAATCTGCTTCGTCATCACCCACGATCATATACGTCTTTTGTTCTTCGGTATCTAAGTTTTCAATCGTCACCGTTACACCAAAAACAACACGACCATTTTGTTCAAGTTCTTTTACATCAATAACTTGAGCTGCACCCAATTTACCTTCGATGTCTTGGATACGACCTTCACAGAAACCTTGTTGCTCACGTGCAGCATGGTATTCCGCGTTTTCTTTTAAATCCCCATGTTCACGTGCTTCAGCAATGGCTGCTGTAATACGTGGACGTTCAATACTTTTTAATTGATGTAATTCTTTCTCTAAGGCTTCTTTGCCTTGGGGAGTCATAGGATAACGTTGCATTGTTGTCCCTCAAGTTTGTGAGTGTAAAAAATACAGGTTTATAAATGAAAAAAGCCCGCCACCGATAAGGTGACGGGACTTATCGGAAACGAATTAAACTACGGTTTGTAAATCTTGCAAACGGTATACATCCATTGGTAATTGGATTCCAAATGCTTGGCAAACTGCTTCAGCACCGTTAATGGTGGTTGTGTAATACACTTTACCTTGTAACGCAGCACGACGAATCATCGCTGAGTCATACTGAGCACGTTTGCCCTCAGTGGTATTGACAATAAGGTGTATTTCACCATTTTTCAAGCGGTCTACAATGTGCGGACGGCCTTCGGTTACTTTATTTACACGTTCACATGCTAAACCTGCTTGGCTAAGTACATCATGTGTACCACCAGTAGCTACAAGTTTGAAGCCGAAAGAAACAAGTTTCTTCGCAATATCAACGATGTATTTCTTGTCAGATTCACGTACAGACAAGAATGCGTGTTTAACTTCGCCTTCTGTTGGTAAACCTGGTAAGCGTTCATTTGAACCAAGCACTGCTTTGTAGAATGCTTCACCAAATGTTTTACCTACACCCATCACTTCACCTGTAGATTTCATCTCAGGGCCAAGCATTGGGTCTACGCCAGGGAATTTAGCAAATGGGAAGACAGCTTCTTTTACAGCAAAGTGAGTCGGAATAATCTCTTTAGTGAAACCTTGAGATTCTAAAGACTGACCTGCCATACAACGTGCAGCAACTTTTGCTAAAGATTCGCCAATACATTTTGATACGAATGGAACTGTACGTGAAGCACGTGGGTTAACTTCAAGAACGTAAACATCATCGCCTTTAACTGCGAACTGAACGTTCATCAAACCAACCACACCAAGTTCTTTTGCCATCGCAACAGTTTGACGACGCATCTCATCCTGAATTTCTTTAGATAAAGAATAAGGAGGAATTGAACATGCAGAGTCACCTGAGTGAATACCCGCTTGTTCGATGTGCTGCATGATACCGCCGATTACAACGTCTTTACCATCAGAAACACAGTCAACATCAACTTCAGTTGCGTCATCTAGGAAACGGTCAAGAAGAACAGGGGCTTCGTTAGATGCCTGAACTGCTTCACGAAGGTAACGTTTAAGTTCTTCTTCGTTATATACGATTTCCATTGCACGGCCACCTAATACATAAGATGGGCGAACAACTAACGGATAACCTACTTTTGCAGCTTCAGAGATACCTTCTTCAGCAGATTTTACAATGCTGTTGTTTGGTTGACGAAGCTGTAAACGCTGGATCATTTGCTGGAAACGTTCACGGTCTTCTGCACGGTCAATGGCATCTGGAGATGTACCGATAATTGGAGCACCTGCTTCTTCTAAAGCACGCGCCAATTTCAACGGAGTTTGACCGCCGTACTGAACGATAATGCCTTTTGGCTTTTCCGTACGAACGATTTCTAATACATCTTCAAGTGTAATCGGTTCGAAGTACAAGCGATCAGAAGTGTCATAGTCAGTTGAAACTGTTTCAGGGTTACAGTTCACCATAATGGTTTCGTAACCGTCTTCACGCATAGCTAAAGCAGCGTGTACACAGCAGTAGTCAAATTCAATACCTTGACCAATACGGTTAGGACCACCACCGATGACCATGATTTTGTCTTTAGTTGACGGGTTTGCTTCACACTCTTCGTCATAAGTTGAGTACATGTAGGCTGTATCAGATTCGAATTCAGCGGCACATGTATCTACACGTTTGTAAACTGGAGTGACGCCCAAGTTCCAACGATGCTTACGGAATTGCTTTTGCGAAATACCCATCAAGTTTGCAATACGAAGGTCAGATAAACCTTTACGTTTGAATGAACGGATGTTTTCAGCAGTTAAATCACCAAAACCTAAAGTTTTAATTTCATTTTCAGTTTTGATGATGTCTTCGATTTGAATCAAGAACCATTTGTCAATTTTGGTAGCTTCAAACACTTCATCTAAAGTGAAGCCGTGGCGGAATGCATCCGCAACATGCCAAATACGCTCTGGACCTGGAACTTTAAGTTCAACCAGAATCTTTTCACGCGCACCTTCAGCACCGACTTCGATTTTTTCATCGAAACCACAAACACCAACTTCTAAACCACGAAGAGCTTTGTTCATCGATTCTTGGAAGTTACGGCCAATCGCCATGACTTCACCCACAGATTTCATCTGTGTCGTCAATACTGGTTCCGCTTGTGGGAATTTTTCGAAGTTGAAACGTGGAATTTTAGTTACGACGTAGTCAATCGCAGGTTCGAATGATGCAGGAGTTGTACCGCCAGTGATGTCATTTTTCAATTCATCAAGGGTATAGCCTACAGCAAGTTTTGCTGCAATCTTCGCAATTGGGAAACCAGTTGCTTTAGATGCTAAAGCCGATGAACGAGATACACGTGGGTTCATCTCGATGATCACCATACGACCATCTTTCGGGTTAATACCGAACTGAACGTTAGAACCACCTGTTTCCACACCAATTTCACGTAAAACTGCTAAAGAAGCATTACGCATCAACTGGTATTCTTTGTCCGTTAGAGTTTGTGCAGGAGCAACAGTGATTGAGTCACCTGTGTGCACGCCCATTGGGTCAAAGTTTTCAATCGAACATACGATGATACAGTTGTCGTTTTTGTCACGAACAACTTCCATTTCGTACTCTTTCCAACCAATTAAAGATTCATCGATCAATAATTGTTTAGTTGGAGAAAGATCGAAACCACGTTCGCAAATTTCGATGAATTCTTCTTTGTTGTAGGCGATACCACCACCTGAACCACCCATTGTGAATGATGGACGGATAATCACAGGGAAGCCAAAGCGCGCTTGAATTTCTAAAGCTTGTTCCATTGACTCAGCAATGTCAGCTTTTGGACATTCAAGGCCAATTTTACGCATCGCGATATCGAAAAGTTTACGGTCTTCCGCTTTTTCAATCGCTTCTTTGGTTGCACCAATTAATTCAACATTGAATTTTTCTAAAATGCCATGCTCATCAAGTGCAAGGGCACAGTTCAATGCAGTTTGGCCCCCCATCGTTGGAAGAACTGCGTCTGGCCGTTCTTTCTCAATGATCTGTGCAACAGTTTGCCAAGTAATCGGCTCAATATAGGTTGCATCAGCCATTGAAGGGTCAGTCATAATGGTCGCTGGGTTAGAGTTCACCAAAATAACACGGTAGCCTTCTTCACGAAGGGCTTTACAAGCTTGCGCACCAGAGTAGTCAAACTCGCAGGCTTGACCAATCACAATCGGACCAGCACCAATAATTAAGATGCTTTTAATATCCGTACGTTTAGGCATTATTTCGCTCCTTAATTACTTCTTAGATGCTTCGATAAGTTCGATGAAATGATCGAACAATGGGGCACAGTCATGTGGACCTGGGCTTGCTTCAGGGTGACCTTGGAAGCTGAACGCTGGTTTGTCTAAACGATGGATACCTTGTAAGGTTTGGTCGAATAAAGACTTGTGCGTAGCTTTCAGGTTTGCAGGTAGAGTTTCTGCATCAACTGCGAAGCCGTGGTTCTGAGAAGTAATCATCACAGTACCATCTTCAATGTTCTGTACTGGATGGTTTGCACCGTGGTGACCATGTGGCATTTTCACGGTTTTAGCGCCAGAAGCGAGTGCAAGAATTTGGTGACCCAAGCAAATACCAAATACAGGTAGATTGCGAGCATCTTCAATAATTGTTTTTACAGCTTCAATAGCGTAGTCACATGCAGCAGGATCGCCAGGACCGTTCGATAAGAACACGCCATCTGGATTTAATGCGAGTACTTTCTCTGCAGGAGTTTGCGCAGGAACAACAGTGAGTTTGCAACCGCGGTCTGCGAGCATACGTAAGATGTTGGTTTTGACACCGTAGTCGTATGCAACAACATGGAATTTATGTTCAGGTTGAGTAAAGCCTTGACCTAGAACCCAAGAACCTTCAGTCCATTCGAACCCTTCAGGATCACAGCATTCTTTCGCAAGGTCTAAACCATTCAAGCCACCGAATGCACGAGCTTTTGCTAAAGCCTCTTCTTCAGTAATATTTTCGCCAGCTAGAATACAACCATTCTGCGCACCTTTGGCACGCAAAATACGTGTTAATTTACGTGTATCAATATCTGCAATTGCAACGACATTGTGCTCTACAAGGTATTCGCCAAGAGATTGTTCTGCACGGAAGTTACTATGCAATAAAGGTAAGTCACGGATAATTAAACCGTTTGCCCACACTTTATGAATACGGCCAGACTCTGCATCTTCAGAGTTACAACCTGTATTACCGATATGCGGATAAGTTAATGTCACAAGTTGTTGTGCATAACTTGGATCGGTCAAAATTTCTTGATAGCCAGTCATGGCTGTGTTGAAAACGACTTCACCAGTCGTACTTCCCGTTGCGCCGATAGAGGTACCTTTAAAGATTGTACCGTCGGCGAGGGCTAAAATGGCGGGGATGCTCAAACCAAAGCTCCTGAACTAAAACCACAAAAATAGGGCTGTAAAAAAGCGAGTAGACGAAAAAAAAGGAAGGTCGTAAAAAAACCTATCCTCCCTTGCGTCTGCTCGCTTGTAACTTAACAGCGCATTATACGCATCAACTGTGAAAAAGTCCACGTCAAAACGAAATAATAAAAAGATAAAAGGCTTGCTTTTATTCAAAAGCTGTTTTGTTGAGCAAAATAAAAAATGTAAGCAATTAAGAATTGTCTGACAAATCAAGATTTAAATTTGATCAAGTCCAGTTAAGCTTGCAGTCTTCACACTAAATAAGAATAGGTTATGTATTATGACAGCAGAAAAAAAACCAACAGAAGCTACAGAATCACTTAAAGAAGTTGTTTCTGAAAGTTCAGAAAAACTTGAGAAAGTAGCAAAACAGGCCAAACAACAAGTAACGGAAGCGGTCGTTGAGACTCAAGAGAAAGTGACGGAGGAAGCGAAGCAATTAAACGCAACGGTGCAAGACCAAATTCGTCAACTCAAAGAAGATGTATTACAGCGCATTGAAAGTTTAAAATCACAATTAAATTTGTCGCAGAAAGATTTAACAGATTTAAAAGACTTTGTAAAAACGGAAGTCAATGCTGTGATTGAAGATTTGAGCAAATTTGGTAAAGAGTTAAAGGATGATGTGAGTCAGATTTCGGTTAAGCACAAAGATCAACTCACTGAAACTTTTAAACGTTCTAAGGAGCATACGCTTGAAGCTTGGAACAAAGTATCAAGTAAAGATGTATCTTGAGCGCGTTCATAAATAAAAGTGTTTAAGTCACAATCTTCACCTCTCCTTGTAAAAGGAGAGGAGTTAAACTGCTTTAGAATAGATGAAGCCAATCACGTTTATTATGGAAATCAGCACTCGGACTGCTATGCTGCATGGCGTAGAACTGTTCACCTTGGGCGGTTTTCAGTACAGCCGTCAAACCAATAAATAAGTCAGACCATTTCAATTTATACTTCAGCATAAATTCTGTTAAATCTAAACTAACATTCAGTCCATAGTGCGTACGCTTAAGCTGATTTAATTCAATATCATACGCAGCAAGTGGAGGCATCTCTTCAGGATAACGATATTCTTCAAATTGATAAACTTGCCATGCTTGAGAAGGTGATAAATTGATTTCACGATAAAAATCTTCGTGTTTTACACCAATGAAAATCTCAAAGCAGGTGTTTTTCCAAAGAAAATCCTGACGAGGATGAGCAGCAATTAATGCAGGCCACTCAATCCACTGGTTCGGGTCTCGAATCCAAAAACCGACATTCAGTGTAAAAGGGCTGACTTGTTCAATCGCGCTGACTACTGAAATCGCTTGGAAGCGGCGATCAAATGCACTGAGCTCGTAGCTTGCCATAAATTGAAATTACTTAGATAAATGTGCGTGACGAACAAGGTTCGAAAGTTTTGGATTTTGTTGCTTTGCTTTTTTATAAAGCAGGGCAATTTTGCCAATCGTTTGCACGACTTCAGCGCCTGTCACTTCCGAGATTTCAGCAATAACAGCTACACGTGCTTCACGATCTTCACCTGCAATTTTAACTTTGATGAGTTCGTGATCATTTAATGCACGGTTAGTTTCCTCAACGACATTTTCAGTCAAACCTTGCCCACCAATCATTACTACAGGATTAAGGGCATGACCAATTTGACGTAAACGCTTGCGTTCCTGAATAGATAAAGCCGCCATGAAAGATAACCTAATTTTAAAAACGACCTAGTATAGCAAAATTGAGTTGAAGCGGTTGAAATAATCGATCTTGTTGATTGAAAAAAACAGCAGGATAAAGTCGATTTAGATACAGATGTATACTGCAAGCACTTGGTTTTTCACGTACAATGAAAAATTAGAAGTTTTTATACACATAGAGAGTTATGGCAACACGCATTACCAACCAAAAATTATCCAAAAGTAGTCGTGCGTGGATGAGAGAACATCTTGATGATCCCTTTGTGAAAAGAGCACAAAAGGAAGGTTATCGAGCACGAGCTGCTTATAAATTATTGGAAATTCAAGAAAAATATAAAATTATTAAGCCCAGTATGACTGTGGTGGATTTGGGGGCTGCTCCTGGGAGTTGGTCTCAAATCGCTGGAAAACTGGTCGGTGACAAAGGTTTAGTCATTGCATCGGATATTTTAGAAATGGATGCTTTACCAGATGTAACCTTTTTACAAGGTGACTTTCGTGAGGAAGAAGTCTTCGAAAAATTGTTAAATATTTTAAATGGGCGTGTTGTTGATGTTGTAATTTCTGATATGGCCCCCAATACATCTGGTAATAGAGCTGTAGATCAACCTCGTCAAATCTACCTTTGTGAGCTTGCATTAGATTTTGCCAATAAGGTTCTAGGACCAAATGGGCAGTTTGTAGTGAAAGTTTTCCAAGGCTCAGGCTTTGACGAATTCCGTAAACAAGTGGTCGATAGTTTTGACGTGTTGAAGACGGCTAAGCCCGCTGCATCACGTGCTCGTTCGAAAGAAGTTTTTTTAATCGGCCAAGGGCGCAAGAAGGCTTTGAAATAAAGTTTACTTGCCAACGCGTTAAAAATTGTGCATTTTGTACTTTTTTACATTATTGAACAGCTGGGTTTACAGCTTACATTATTAAGGTCACCCATCCTTGGGCATGATCAAATTAGATTGATATGGGAATAAAGCTTTGAGCGATCTCTTCAAGAATGCCGTCTTGTGGCTCATTATACTAGGTGTGCTGATTTTGATTTTCAGTAACATCAGTGACCGTGATAAGCCAACTGCAATGAACTATTCAGAGTTCGTTACAGCGGTGAATGCTGGTCAAATTAAGCAAGTCACAATTGATGGTGAAAGAATTAGTGGCACTAAATCAAATGGATCTGAATTTGAAAGTATCCGTCCAGCGGTGCAAGATCCTGAATTGATGCCTAGCCTGATTAAAAACAATGTTGTCGTTGAAGGAACTGCACCACAACGTCAAGGTTTGTTGATGCAACTTCTGATTGCAAGCTTCCCTGTACTTTTAATCATTTTGTTATTCATGTTCTTTATGCGCAACATGGGTGGCGGAGCAGGTGGTAAAAACGGCCCGATGAGTTTTGGTAAGTCAAAAGCAAAAATGCTTTCTGAAGACCAAATTAAAATTACATTTACGGATGTAGCAGGCTGTGATGAAGCAAAGCAAGAAGTTGTCGAAATTGTAGACTTCTTGAAAGATCCTGCGAAGTTTAAACGTCTAGGTGCAACCATTCCAAAAGGCGTTTTAATGGTGGGTCCACCGGGTACAGGTAAGACTTTACTTGCAAAAGCGATTGCAGGTGAGGCAAAAGTTCCATTCTTTAGTATTTCTGGTTCTGACTTCGTTGAGATGTTCGTGGGTGTTGGTGCATCACGTGTCCGTGATATGTTCGAACAAGCGAAACGCCATGCGCCATGTATCATTTTTATTGATGAAATTGATGCCGTAGGTCGTCATCGTGGTTCGGGTACAGGTGGTGGTCACGACGAACGTGAACAAACCTTGAACCAGATGTTGGTTGAAATGGATGGCTTTGAAGGTAATGAAGGTATTATCGTTATTGCTGCAACGAACCGTGCAGATGTATTAGATAAAGCTTTACTACGACCTGGTCGTTTTGACCGTCAAGTCATGGTGGGTCTTCCAGATATTAAAGGTCGTGAGCAAATATTAAATGTTCACTTGAAAAAATTACCTTCTGTGACTGGTGTAGATCTAAAAGTTCTTGCACGTGGTACGCCAGGTTTCTCTGGTGCACAATTGGCAAATTTGGTGAATGAGGCTGCATTGTTTGCTGCTCGCCGTAATAAAAATACGGTTGATATGCATGACTTTGAAGATGCGAAAGATAAAATTTACATGGGACCAGAGCGTAAATCGATGGTTCTTCGTGAAGAAGAGCGTCGTGCAACGGCTTACCATGAAGCTGGTCATGCCATTGTTGCTGAAATTTTGCCAGGTACAGACCCTGTTCATAAAGTCACAATTATGCCACGAGGTTGGGCATTGGGTGTAACTTGGCAGTTGCCTGAACAAGACCAAATTAGCCACTATAAAGATAAGATGCTGAATGAACTTTCAATCTTGTTTGGTGGTCGTATTGCTGAAGAAATTTTTATTAACCAACAATCTACTGGTGCTTCGAACGACTTCGAGCGTGCAACTAAAATGGCACGTGCGATGGTGACCAAATATGGTATGTCGGACAAGCTTGGTGTGATGGTTTATGAAGATGAAAACCAAAACGGTTTCTTTGGTAATGTTGGTAGCCGTACCATTTCAGAAGCTACACAGCAAAAAGTAGATGAAGAAGTACGTCGTATTTTGGATGAGCAGTACCGTGTAGCACGTGAAGTCTTAGAAAATCACAAAGATATTGCACATGCTATGGTAAAAGCTTTGATGGAATGGGAAACCATTGATCGAGAACAAATCCGTGACATTATGGAAGGTCGTGAACCACAACCACCAAAAGTGTATGTTGCTGAGAACCCAGTGATTGATGTGACGCCAACAAATGGTCCATCTACTCCACCACCACTACCAGCAAGTTAATTTTAAAAGTTAATAAAAAGAGCCTCTATTAAGAGGCTCTTTTTTTGTGCTGCTGTTTTGAATGGAGTTTAACTTAAAACTTTTCAGCCAGAGATCCCCCTGAATTGTTACACTAGGAATACTTGTTTCTGGAGTATCTTCATGCAGCTTATGCCCTTGCCAAATCGCGTTTTAACCTGTGGTTGTTTAAGTTTAGATTTGTCTATACCAAGGGTAATGGGTATTTTGAATGTGACACCAGATTCTTTTAGTGATGGTGGGTTGCATAATACCAAGGATGCAGCCGTAGCGCGTGCATTGCAGATGATCACTGAGGGTGCGACTGTAATTGATGTGGGTGGGGAATCTACCCGTCCAGGCGCAGCAATCGTTGATGTGGATGAAGAAATTCGTCGAGTGATTCCTGTAGTGGAAGCACTTGCACAACATGATGTGATCATTTCTATTGATACTTCAGCGCCAGAGGTCATTCGTGCGGCTGTGGCAGCGGGTGCCCATATTTGGAATGATGTGCGGGCATTAACTCGCCCTCAAGCTCTTCAAACTGCTGCTGAACTGAATATACCGATTATTATTATGCACATGCGTGGTGAACCAACGACGATGAATAATTTAGATCAATACAAAGATGTCACGGAAGATGTGATGGCTGAATTGCATCAACGAGTTGATGATGCATTGGCTGCTGGAGTGAAACCTGAGCATATTTTGATTGATCCAGGTTTTGGTTTTGCTAAAAATGCCCAACAAAACCTTAAACTGCTTAAAGAGTTTTGGAAGTTGAATGCTATGGGTTATCCAATTCTCTCGGCATTGTCACGTAAGCGTTTTATTGGTGAAGCATTAGGAGGAGCTGACGCAGGGCAGCGAGCAATAGGTTCAGTCGCTGCACATTTACTCAGCATTCAGCAAGGTGCATGTATGGTGCGTGCACATGATGTTAAAGCGATGTCGGATGCAATTAAAGTGTGGCAAGCTATGCAATTGGCTTAGTTGTTGATTGAATTTTTCAAAGAAATAAAAGGATTATTGCTTTAATCTTTTTGGGTTGTCACGCAGTAAGTGTGTGCTGTAAAGATGTAGATGAGTTTGTTAAATACTTGAAATTAAAATAACACGGGAATAATGATGATTGTGAAACCGAAATTGTTGGTTGTGAGCCTGAGTGGTTTATTGTTGGTGGCTTGTGGGAAAATGCCTGCTCAACAGATGTCTATGGGCAAAATGGCAGCTGTGGAAGTGGGAATGCCAGCACCCTCAATGGTAAATGCTTATGAAAGTATGCCCCAACCTATTGAGAATACTGAAAACTATCAAAAAGTAGAAACCAATCCAGTATATGTTGTTGCACAACAGCCCGTCTCTACCTTTAGTGTTGATGTGGATACGGGGAGTTACAGCAATGTAAGGCGGTTTTTAACACGTGAGGGTCAGTTGCCCCCTGTAGATGCAGTTCGGATTGAGGAAATGGTGAATTATTTCAACTATGATTATCCCAATCCTACAGGACAGCATCCATTTTCTGTAAATACTGAGGTTGTGAATTCGCCATGGCAGCCAAATGCTAAGATTATAAAAATTGGTATTAAAGCCAAAGACTTGGAAATGAAACAATTACCAGCTGCTAATTTGGTATTTTTGGTGGATGTTTCGGGAAGTATGGATGCGGAAAATAAACTGCCTTTAGTCAAAAAGACCCTAACTTTACTCACTGAGCAATTGCGTCCACAAGATAAAGTCACCATTGTGACCTATGCGAGTGGTGAAGATTTGGCATTGGCACCCACTTCTGGTGCAAACAAGGATAAAATTTTAAAAGTTATTCACCGATTAAAAGCGGATGGAGCTACTTCGGGCGAGCGAGCAATTCAATTGGCCTATGAACAAGCACAAAAGTCTTATATTCAGGGTGGTATCAATCGAATTCTAATTGCAACGGATGGTGATTTTAATGTTGGAATTACCAATTTTGAAACCTTAAAGGGGATGATCGCTGAGAAAAGAAAATCAGGGATTTCTTTCTCTACCTTTGGTTTTGGAACAGGCAATTATGATGAACAGTTGATGGAACAATTGGCTGATGCGGGCGATGGCAACTATAGTTATATTGATAATGAGCGTGAAGCAGAAAAAGTATTGCAGCGACAACTGAGTTCAACATTGGCAACGGTTGCTCAAGATGTAAAAATTCAGGTGGAATTTAATCCTGCTACGGTTAAAGAATACCGCTTAATTGGCTACGAAAATCGTGTATTAAAGAATGAAGATTTTAATAATGATCGTGTCGATGCGGGAGATATTGGTGCGGGGCATACGGTCACAGCCCTATACGAAGTTATTCCTGTCGGTCAGAAAGGTTGGCTAAGTGAATCACGCTATCAAGCACCAAGTAATTCATCTAAAGCTAATAAACAAGAATACGCTTATGTGAATGTGCGTTATAAACAACCACAAAAAAGTCAAAGTGTTTTACTGAGTCAACCTGTACCAGCACGTAGCGTGGCATTAGCACAGGCATCTTCAGATACGCGTTTTGCTATTGCGGTTGCATCTTATGCTCAACAGTTACGTGGTGGGCAATATAATGCCAATATGAAGTGGGATGATATTTTAAAATTAGCTCAAAGTGCGGCTTTACCAGATGAATTTGGCTTACGTGCCGAATTTATAGACTTGGTGAAAGCGGCAAAAAGCTTAAGTGCGGAGTCTGTAAAACCCTAAGTATTCACGTTATTTTCTTATTAAGATAACTGGGTAGTATTTATACTGCCCATTTTTTATTTGGTAAATGTTCATCTTTATGCTATATAGGCTCGCGTTTATAAGTAGTTTTGAGTGGCTGTATGTTTGCAGATTTACTTCTCCCAATGTTTGATGATGATTATTACCCTGATGTATTGGTGGCTGAAGTACAACAATGCATTGTGCAATTTGCTAAGAAAGTCGCAAAGGTGAAAGAAAGCACAGCCGAAATTTATCGTTTTGCTAATGAAGCAGTTGTGGCAATTAATGAAATGAAACCACAATTTGAAGATTTAGATTCATCGTTAGATGATACTGCTGCGGATTATATTGCTGAGGCGATGATGATGGTGGTGCAGGAGCACGGTCATTTCGATATAGAAATGGAAGAGTTGATTGCAAATCGAGAGTGGTAACACTCTCTTTTTTATTTATTTTAGATATAAAAAAAACAGCTTTCGCTGGATTCTTTATTACACCATTTTAAGAAGTATTAAAATGGTGCCCGGGGCCGGACTCGAACCGGCACGCTTTGAGGGCGGGGGATTTTAAATCCCCTGTGTCTACCTATTTCACCACCCGGGCATGAGCGCAATAATAGAGTACGAATTTATTCTTTGCAAGACTATTTCTTTGTATTTGCTTTATTTTCAGACAATTCAGAAGCTTGTGCTCAAAAAAATCACAATTTCAACGCCAATCTAGTTTTTATTGTCATCATATGTTCATGTAATTGAGATCATCATTAAATAATTATTGCCTATTTTTAACTCACGTTTGTAGTGGATTAAAAAAATGACAAATACTTTAACGCGCCGTGAACTCATTCAAAAAACTTTAGCGGGTTTTGGTGCAGTTTCTTTACCTATTTCACTCACCGCATGTGGTGATGACTCGGATGATTCTTCAGGTTCGGGTGTGAGCGTTCAATTTGAGCATGGTGTGGCCAGTGGTGACCCTTTACAAGACCGCGTCATTATTTGGACGCGTGCTACACCTAGTGATGTGCAAGCCCGCTTAGAAATTGTTTGGGAAGTTGCTTTAGATGCACAATTTACTCAAATTAAAACCTCAGGAAAAGTACAAACCAGCCCAGCACAAGATTTTACTGTAAAAGTAGATGTTACTGGCTTACACGCACAGCAGCGCTATTTCTATCGTTTCCGCTTTGGGCAGACGGTTTCACCGATTGGGCAAACCAAAACCTTGCCGTTGCAAACCAATCAGGTGAAATTAGCCGTCTGTTCCTGTTCAAATTATCCTGCGGGCTATTTTTATGTGTATCGTGAAATGGCTAAACAAGATGTTGATGTGGTGCTGCATCTGGGGGACTATATTTATGAATATGGTCAAAATGGTTATGCGACAGAAGATTCGGAAAAGTTAGGACGCTTACTGGCAGCAGATAATCAGCAAGAAATATTGAGCTTGGAAGATTATCGCAAACGTTATGCTTTGTATCGTCAAGATGCGGATTTACAAGCATTACATCAGAGACATCCTTTTATTGTGATTTGGGATGACCATGAGCTAGCTAATGATACGTGGCGTAATGGAGCAGAAAATCATACTGAGGCAACAGCTCAGGCACAAAATGAAGGTAAGTTCTCAGAGCGTAAACTGGCGGCATTACAAGCTTATTTTGAGTGGATGCCTATACGTCCTGTTTCAGAGGATGATCATTTACATATCTATCGTCAGTTTAATTTTGGTTCATTGATACAGCTCACCATGTTGGACACTCGAATTATTGCGCGTGATCAGCAATTGGATTATGCCAATTATATGACGGCGCAGGGCTTAAATACGGTGCAGTTTCAGCAAGATTTGTTAGCACAAGACCGAACTTTGCTTGGCTATGAGCAGCGTGATTGGTTGTTGCAGAAAATGATGCAAAGCAATGCGCAGTGGAACGTATTGGGGCAACAAATTTTAATGTCAAAGATGTTTATTCCTGCTGAGTTGCTTTTATCTTTGGCGGAAATTACCAGTGGCTCAGTCAGTGCTGAAACACTCACAAAAATGAATACGCAAATTACAGAGTTAGTGAGCATTAAATTGCGTGCACAAGCAGGTGATCCTACATTAACCGATTTGGAAAAGGCGCGGGTAAATACACTAGCACCTTATAATTTGGATGCATGGGATGGTTATTTTTATGAACGAGAAGTGTTGTATACCACACTTAAAGCATTAAATAAGAAAGTAGTAGTTTTGGCGGGGGATACACATAATGCTTGGTATTCTAAATTACTGAGCAAGGATCAAGATGTGGTTGGTGTCGAATTGGCGACGAGTTCTGTTTCTTCACCTGGCTTGGAAAAATATTTAAGTATTCCTTTGGCACAATTGCAGCAATTTGAATATGCCTTTCAAACACTGATTAACGATTTAGCTTATTGTAATTTGAATCAGCGCGGCTATCTATTGGTGAGTTTTACTGAACAGAACATGCAAGCTGATTGGATCTTTGTTGATAGTATCAAGCAAAAAAGTTATGTGGTTGATGAAACCAGGGGATATCAGTTGATATTCAATGCACAGCTACAAGTGCTAGAATCATTACCACAATCGGCTTAAATGAAATGATAAAAAAACTGGGATTTTCCCAGTTTTTTTATTACATCAAGCTATCTAGATAATTTTCTAAATCTTGATGTTTATGTGTTTGGCAAAGTTGCTGTTCCATATGCATAGATTTTAAATGCAAAGCATGAAAGTGCTGTAATTGTTTTAATTTTTGCTGATATTTCTCAGTATCTTTTCTTGTAAATTGAAGGATAAATTTGAGTTTAACTGTCTGTTTATAGCTCCAGAAATTAAAACGTCTTAATTCCTGTAAATAATACAGTCCAACGTGAGTTACGCTGTTGCGAAAAAGATTTTCTTTATAAAACTTCACAAAGCCAAAACCCATAGCAAAGAAAAACAGCACAATTTGCAGAAAAGTACTTTCAATAAATGCGATATTAATTGCTTGTAGAATAATTAATGCAGCGATTTTAATGGGCGCATGTTGTTGTTGTTCATAACAAGAGCTTGAGCTGTGTTTCATTTGTTTGAGTACAATCGGAACGTACAGCATAAATAACAACATAAAGCATAATACAGCAAAGCCATGTGCTTGAAAGGGGGTAAAGCGAGGAAAATATATTTCGAAATAATGTCCTAGACTTATGGACAGAGAAACAAAAATCATAATCGCTAAAATCCAAGGGATAAACTCTTTGATTTCATCCATTAAACCTTTAGTTTTGAGCATGCCATACAATAAAAAATTACGTTTAAATGCTGCGGGATACTGCATTTGTAATGGCTTTAAAAAAAGTGCTGCCTGCTTATCACTGACCATAAAAATGTGTACTTGAAAGTTACGGCATTATAAATCAGAAATGCACTTTTTGTTTAACTGATCTTAAAATCGATTAGAAGATTTTAAAATTTGATCGTGAAGTAAAACCATGACGCGATCGAATTAGCATACTTAAAAACTATAATTGATTAGAGTATTTTATGAGAGTTACTGCTGCGGCATTACATAATTTGCATAAACCTTGGGAGCTGCTTTTTTATTTGTTATTACTTAGCAATCAGATATGCCAAAAGGTTGTGGTTTTGAAGATCTAATACAATTTATCAAACAGATTATTATTAAAGAAATGACAATACGGATTTAAACTTGTCTATTTCTATCACTGGTCTAAAGCATTGCGTGTATTACTGGATTTCTTTCGGGAGTTAAAGGACTACGTGTAATACTCGCTACAGCATTTTGTCAAATTTAACTTTGCTGGATAGAGTAATGGGGGATATTTTAGACATAAAAAAACCAACTTTCGCTGGATTCTTTATTACACCATTTTAAGAAGTATTAAAATGGTGCCCGGGGCCGGACTCGAACCGGCACGCTTTGAGGGCGGGGGATTTTAAATCCCCTGTGTCTACCTATTTCACCACCCGGGCGTTTTAACAAGATTGGAGGCGGAGGTCGGAATCGAACCGGCGTACACGGAGTTGCAGTCCGCTGCATGACCACTCTGCCACCCCGCCATGTCTTGTTGATGCACATATTAACAACCTTTAAAAAAATTACAATACTTTAAATTGTGCATATGCACATAAAATCAGCATGTAGAATAAAATTGCCTAAATAATCATGTATTATTTGCAAAATTGATTCATATCTACCTTGGAGATGTGCTGTGGCATTAGTTTTAGATGGTCGTGCATTGGCTAAACAAATTGAAACTGACTTGTTAACCCGCGTTGAAGCGTTAAAAGCAAAATCAGGTCGTACCCCAATTTTGGCAACGATTTTGGTTGGTGACGATGGTGCATCAGCGACTTACGTGCGCATGAAGGGAAATGCCTGCCGCCGTGTAGGTATGGATTCATTAAAAGTTGAGCTGCCGAAAGAAACAACAACGGAACAATTATTGGCTGAAATTGAAAAATTAAATGCGAATCCAGATGTGCACGGTATTTTGTTGCAGCACCCAGTGCCTGAGCAAATTGATGAGCGTGCATGTTTCGATGCCATTTCTTTAGAAAAAGATGTAGATGGTGTAACTTGCCTTGGCTACGGTCGTATGGCAATGGGTGAAGCGGCTTATGGTTCTGCAACACCAGCGGGAATTATGACCATCCTAAAAGAAAACAACATTGAAATTGCAGGCAAACATGCTGTGGTTGTTGGCCGTTCTGCAATTTTAGGTAAACCAATGGCTGCAATGCTGCTGGAAGCAAATGCTACAGTAACGATTTGCCATTCACGTACTCAAAACCTTTCTGAGTTTGTTAAACAAGCCGATATTATTGTGGGTGCGGTAGGTAAAGCTGAGCTGATTCAAAAAGACTGGATTAAGCAAGGCGCTGTTGTGGTTGATGCAGGCTTCCATCCACGTGATGGCGGTGGTGTGGGTGACATTCAATTGGTAGGTATTGAAGAGATTGCATCTGCTTATACGCCTGTTCCAGGTGGTGTAGGTCCAATGACCATTACGACTTTAATTCGTCAAACAGTTGAAGCCGCTGAGAAAGCTTTAGGCTAATACTTTAAGTGTGCTTCTAAAAAGCCGTATAGCATAAAACTATACGGCTTTTTTATGGGGTAAACTCCATTTAGGAGGACTTTAGGTTTAGTCGGAAAATCTTCTGTTTAAGCCACTTTGCGTGAGTGCGTAGGTTTACTCAGCGGAGTATTACTTTTCAGTCATGCGCAGCTAGATTATGATCGCCTGATCTATTGATTCTAGCGACAGCAATAGCTTTATTTAAATTGCTGTTTCTATACGATTCGTTGTTTCTGGACGATGCATATTTTGCATAGCGTTAAAGGTTTATAAATTTAATGAGCTGTACTTTTCAAATGGCGAAAGCACCACAACATTTATTGGATGCATTGCATGAGGTCATTCCTCAGGCGGAGCTATTGGCGCAACAGTTGCCAGAAACACCTATTTCTTTGTGGCTCATTCCACCTGTCTTTCCAACAGATCGTCTAGATGATGAGGTGATTCGTCGTATTTGGAATGAAACGCCATATTGGATTTTTTGCTGGGCTTCGGGGTTAGCAATGGCACAGTGGTTATTGGCAGAGCCGCATCATGTGAAAGATAAAGTAGTCCTTGATTTCGGTGCAGGTTCAGGCGTGGTCGCGATTGCTGCCAAAATGGCGGGTGCGAAACGTGTGATTTGTTGTGATATCGATAAGGTGAGTTTGGAGTCGTGTAAGGAGAATGCGATTTTGAATCAGGTCGAACTGGAATATTTGGAAGATCTGTATCAATCAGAACAAGTCGATGTATTGTTAGCAGCGGATGTCTTATATGATCAATGTAACCGTTTTTTCTTAGACGAATTCTTAAAGTTTGCCCCTGAAGTTTGGGTGGCAGACAGTCGAGTGAAAAATTTTAGTCATCCAAAATATATGAAAATTGATGAGCGCAGTGCCACAACTTGGCCTGATTTGGATGAAGCAAAAGAGTTTCGCAATGTGAGCTTTTATAAGACGCTATAACGCATAGCGTCTTATAAGATTTTGATTTTATGAGCAGCTATAGCGCACAATACGCAAAGTACTTGGTCGTGCTTCTAAAGCCTGACGTGTTGCGTAGTCTTCGCCATTATGTAGGTCTGGCGTGTTGCTGAGTCCGATAGAAGTACGTGAGTTACCGATCTGACGACCATAACTATCAGATGCCATCGCAGCAGGGTTGGCGACTTCGTTCACACTTAAAATTTGCAGTTTAAAGGCTTTATTTGTTCCTAAAACTTTTTGGCAAGCGCGTTGTAGTTTTTTGGCATCTAGGTCCTGATTTTGACGACCAGCAAGGGTATACGCGAGGGTTGCAGAGTCCGCTGTTTGGCTTTCTACACGGTAACCGACTTGACCATTATACTGTTGAGGCGTGCTTTGGCAGGCTGCAAGTCCAACAACGATAAAACTAAGCCCTAAAAATTGAAACGTTTTTTTCATGGTGAAAGTTCCGTGTTTTATTCTTGCGCACAGTATGCCATAAGCCTGTGAAAATAACGATGTAGTTCAAAGCAAAACGACCCTCCTGTAACAAAAATCAGGATGGTCGAGCGCGGCTATAAGGGTAATTAATGATCGGTAATTAAACTGTGTTTTTTAGTGTCTTTCATAAAAACATAGGTAATTAAGGATAAGCCGATCATGATGGTAATATAGTAAAAGAAATAGCTTTCATGCCCTGCATTTTTAAAACTTAAAGCGATCAGTTCTGCTGTACCCCCAAAAATGGTGTTGGCAATTGCATAAGGCAGTGCGACACCCAAAGCACGGATGTGTGGTGGAAATAATTCAGCTTTCACGACTGCGTTAATCGCGGTATATCCTGTGACAATAATCATGCCACTCATACACAGCAAGAATGCAGTGGTTGCATCTGTGGTGGTGCCTAAACGATTGAAAATCGGTACGGTAAAGAGTACGCCACAAATACCGAAAGCGATCATAATGGGTTTACGCCCGATTTTATCGGACAAGGCGCCTACCGCAGGTTGAATCAGCATAAAAATAAAGATGGCTGCTGTGGTGATTTCAGTGGCAGTGCTTTTGTCAAAACCAGAAGTATTCACCAAATATTTCTGTAGGTAGGTGGTAAAGGTATTGAATGCAAGTGTGCCACCCGCAGTCAGCATAATGACGGTAAAAGCGGCTTTAGGGTGTTTGGTAAATAACTCGATCGCCCCTGATTTTGGTCCACCTTGTTTGGCTTGCTCCTGAGCTTCTTTTGAAGATTGGGTTTCAACCAGTCCACGACGAATCCAGAACACAACAATTGCTAGCATTGCACCAATCAGGAAGGGAATACGCCATCCCCAAGCATGTAGTGCTTGTTCAGAAAGTGTATGTTGCAAAATAATCAGTACGCACAGAGCGATGAGTTGTCCAGAAATTAAGGTTACATACTGAAAACTAGAGAAAAACCCACGATGATTTTTACCTGCCATTTCTGTTAAATATGTTGCACTAGAGCCATATTCTCCACCAACACTTAGGCCTTGTAGCAAACGTGCAAACAATAAAATCGCAGGAGCCAACATTCCAGCGGCATCATAGGAAGGCGCGCAGGCAATCATCAGTGAGCCAATACACATTAAGGATACAGAGAGTGTTAAACCTGCTTTACGGCCTTTGCGATCAGCATAGATGCCCATAATCCAAGCGCCAATAGGGCGCATTAAAAAGCCTAAGGCAAATACGGCTGCGGCCTGCAATAGTTTGACGGTTTCATTACCTTCTGGAAAGAAAACAGGCGCAAAATAAAGTGTGAAGGCTGCATAAACGTACCAATCGTACCATTCTACAAGGTTTCCAGCGGAGCCACCTAAAATAGATTTAAAACGTGTTTTTCGATCAAATGGCGTGTGTACAATTTGTGGGGATGAGTTTGACACAAGAAATTCCAAAGCTGTGGCAAAACACATTCTTTTAAATTCTTCAGAAAGGGGGAGAAAAATCTAAAAACATGTATTTTGAAAAAGAGGGTATATGTTACTTTTCACATAATCTTTTATACGCCGATGCGGATGAATCTGCATTAGACATTCGTCGCACTTAAGTCTATGTTTGCCGATGAATCGTATAAATGCTGGACAGATGTTAAATCTGGAAGATGGTTAAGCTTGAAAAAGCTTTTGAGATAAAATAATTCAATTTAACCGTCTTGGTTGGACAATTAATCTATAGTGATTTGGGTTTTCTGTTAGGATTGAAGAAAGAATTAAATAACAAAATAAAAGGTGCTTAAAGCGCGCAAAATAGGAGGAACCTGAATATGGATCAACATCATACATATGACCTAGTGGTTATCGGTGGGGGAATCAACGGTGTGGGGATTGCTGCTGATGCCGCAGGGCGAGGTTTATCTGTTTTGTTGTGTGAAAAGGATGATTTAGCCAGTCATACCTCGTCAGCTAGCAGTAAATTAATTCATGGTGGTTTGCGTTATTTGGAGCATAAAGAATTCCGCTTGGTACGAGAGGCTTTAGCGGAACGTGAAGTGCTGATGGCCAAAGCGCCACATCTTATTCGTGCTATGCGATTTATTATGCCACATCGTCCACATTTACGTCCTGCGTGGCTCATTCGGACAGGTTTATTTTTCTATGATCATTTAGGTAAGCGGGAAAAGTTAGCAGGTTCAAATTTGGTGGATTTTGATCCGAAAACCAGCCTATTTAAGCCTGAAATTGTAAAAGGATTCGAGTATTCGGATTGTGCGGTAGATGATGCGCGTCTGGTGATTGCGAATGCAATCCAAGCCCATGAAAATGGAGCAAGTATACAGACACGCACACGCTGTATTACTGCACAGGCAGAGCAGAATACGTGGATGGTACAGTTACAAAATGCACAGAGTACATTTACGGTACGTGCCAAAATATTGGTCAATGCTGCAGGGCCTTGGGTGACTGAATTTATCCAGCAAGACTTAAAGATGAAGGCCTCTTATAGTATTCGATTGATTCAAGGTAGCCATATTATTGTGCCGAAGATTTATGCGGGAGATAAGGCATTTATTTTGCAAAATGATGATCAACGAATTGTTTTTGCTATTCCATACTTAGATGAATACACCTTAATTGGTACCACAGATCAGCGTTATTTAGGTAATCCAGATCAAGTAGACATTACAGAGAGTGAAATTGATTATCTGTTGCAGGTCATGAATGCACATTTTCAGCATCAACTCACCCGTCAGGATATTATTGCGACCTATTCAGGTGTACGTCCACTGTGTGATGATGAATCTGATAATCCATCTGCTATGACCCGCGATTATACCTTGGTGTTGACTCAACAGCAGCATGCCCCATTGCTTTCAGTGTATGGGGGAAAGCTTACGACTTATCGTAAATTGGCGGAATCTGCCATGCATCAACTTAAGCCTTTTTTTAGTAAATTAAAACCGAATTGGACTGCTAAAGCCCTGTTACCAGGCGGAGAAAATTTTTATGATGAGATTCGTTTGGTTGAAGAGTTACAACAGCATGTACAAGGTATAACTCAATCACTTGCGCAGCGTTGGATACATACTTATGGTTCGCGTGTTTGGAGAATGTTGGATGGTTGTGAAAGTATTTCTGCACTTGGGCAGCACTTTGGACATGAGTTATACCAGCAGGAGGTTAACTATCTCGTGGCTAACGAATGGGCAGTGAATAGTGAAGATATTTTAAAACGCCGTACTAAGCTTTATTTAAAATTTGGCCAAGACCAGATTACTCAATTGGACGAATATCTGGTTGAATTACATAAGCGCCGTGCACAAGAAATAGCAGCTTAATATTCTTTGAATTTATATTGGCTTCTGACCTAAGGAAAAGCTGGTTATTTAGCTGTTAAAAAAAAGCCGCGTAAGCGGCTTTTCTACATTTAGATCTCGATACCACCAATTTGCTGGCAGTTTACAGGCGTATTCCATTTAACAGCTGTACCCCATACAACTGGACGTACAATACGCCAAGGCCAGAAACCAAATCTTTGACTAGCATTGTAATTGATAACCACATTACCGCCCACTTGATGTGCGCGTTCAGCAAAGCGAGGATAGAGCTCTTCTACACTCCCATAGGTTCCTTTAGCGACTTTAATGCGTTTTTTAATCTGAAACTGGCTAGAATCAGGCGTACCTTTGATGGTACAGATTCGTGGAGCTGATTGTTCTGTTGTTTCTGTGTTGGCTAGAGCAAGACCAGATAGACCAAATAAACAAGTTGTCAGTGTGAGTGCTTTTAGCATGAATTTCCCCTTTTATGTTTTTGTTGAATTATAAAGTTTATAAAATAGGCAGAAAAAAGACCGTTTATACGGTCTTTTTTCTGAGTCTTATTTTGTACTTAAGCTGATTGCTTAACTGCTTCTAAAAGTTGGTTTTGACGAACTTTTAGTGCTTCTGGAAGACGGTCACCTAATTGGCTGAACAATTCAGTGTGGCTCTCAATTTCTTTGATCCATTGATCTTTATCTTGAGAAGTTACAAGTTCAAACTGCTCTTTAGTGAAATCAGAACCTGTCCAGTTTAATTGTTCGTAAGTTGGTACTAAGCCAATTGGTGTTTCAACAGCGCTTGCACGACCTTCGCAACGATCAATGATCCACTCAAGCACACGCATGTTTTGACCGAAACCAGGCCATACGAAGTTGCCTTCTGCATCACGGCGGAACCAGTTTACATTGTAGATGCCTGGAAGTTTGTTACCAGCAGCTTTTGCTTTTGCTTCAACTTCTGCACCAAGTTCTAACCAGTGAGAGAAGTAGTCTGCCATGTTGTAGCCCGCGAACGGAAGCATAGCAAATGGATCACGACGAACAATACCTTGTTGGCCCACAGCAGCTGCAGTAGTTTCAGAACCCATAGTTGCAGCTTTGTATACGCCATCAACCCAGTCAAATGCTTCTGAAACTAATGGAACTGTGTCTGCACGGCGACCACCGAAGATGAACGCAGAAATTGGTACACCTGCTGGATTTTCCCAGTCAGCATCAATAGAAGGGCATTGACCTGCAGCAACAGTAAAGCGCGCATTTGGATGAGCCGCTTTTTCAGTACCTGTGTGAGGTTGACCTTTCCAGTTAGTTAGGTTTGTAGGTGCTTCTTTAGTAAGACCTTCCCACCAAACTTCGCCATTGTCAGTCACAGCAACGTTGGTATAGATCACGTCTTTATGAAGTGTCGCCATACAGTTCGGGTTAGTCTTGGTATTTGTACCAGGAGCAACACCGAAGAAACCTGCTTCTGGGTTAATTGCATATAAGCGACCGTCTTCACCTGGTTTAATCCAAGCAATATCATCACCTACAGTTTCAATTTTCCAACCTTCGTAACCAGCTGGTGGGATCAACATTGCAAAGTTTGTTTTACCACAAGCAGAAGGGAATGCTGCTGCGATGTAGTGTTTCTCACCTTGAGGATTCGTTACGCCAAGGATCAACATGTGTTCAGCTAACCAGCCTTGTTCACGGCCCATTGCAGAAGCAATACGGAGAGCTAAGCATTTTTTACCCAATAATGCATTGCCGCCGTAGCCAGAACCGTATGACCAAATTTCACGAGTTTCTGGATAATGTACGATATATTTTTCAGGGTTGCATGGCCATGCAACGTCTTTCTCACCTTCAGCAAGCGGAGCGCCTACTGTATGTACGCAAGGAACATATTCGCCATCAGTACCAAGAACGTCATAAACGGCTTTACCCATACGTGCCATTTTAGACATGCTTACTGCAACGTAAGGAGAGTCTGTTAATTCGATACCGATGTGCGCAATGTGACTGCCCAACGGACCCATAGAAAAAGGTACAACGTACATTGTACGACCTTGCATAGCACCGTCAAATAAACCATTTAAACGAGCGCGCATTTCTGCAGGAGCTTCCCAGTTGTTTGTCGCACCAGCATCCTCTTCTTTTTCAGAGCAGATGTATGTACGACCTTCAACACGAGCAACGTCAGAAGGGTCAGAATTTGCAAGATAAGAACCAGGGTGTTTTTCTTGATTTAAAGCTTGCATAGTGCCGTTAGCGATCATCAAGTCGATAAGACGTTGATATTCTTCTTCGCTGCCGTCACACCATTCAATCTTTGCTGGTTTGGTTAATTTCGCAATTTCTTCAACCCATGCAATAAGCTTAGGGTGACGAACGAATTCTGGTGCGTTCACTTGGGTCATGGTGAGGCCTATCTTAAAAGTGTACAAATTTTGTACAAAGTGCAATCTAAGTAATGAGGTTACCTAGATGAAAGTAAAAAAAAGTGGCAGTATTAAAGCACAAAACGATGAAAAAAATAAGACACCCCTACCTACTTGTAGATATCGATAATTTGTATTGGACTTTAGTTTATTTTATATAAATCAATATCTTATCTTTGATGGCTTTGATTGGCTTTTATATTTATTTTGTTTATGAGTATCATTTATTTTAATTATTTTGTTTATTTACAATGATTTATAACTAATTTTTTTATGAGAATTATTATTGATTAAATAAATGGTTGTAATTTGAATTTTGCATAAAGGCATTGTTAATTGATGATAAATTGGACAAAATTAGAGCAAATACTTCATAGAAGTGAATTGCTTGCATGACTTTAAAACCTCTTTCTATTATTTACAATGCACGCTCTGGTTTTCATGCCAGCAATAAAGAACAAGTCTATGAGCAATTGCTAACATATTTCACTGAACAAGGTTTTGAAATTCAGGCTTTTGAGTTGGGTGAAAAAAAAGATTTTCCTACTTTGATGCAATCCATTATCCAGCGGCATCAATCTTCAGAGAGTATAGGTGTTATTGTTGCTGCTGGTGGTGATGGCACTTTAAATGCAGTTGCTAAAGCACTATTGGGCAGTAACATCCCTTTAGGTATTCTTCCTTTAGGGACATTCAATTATGTTGCTCGGGTTTTAAATATTCCAATCGATATTATGCAAGCGGCAGAAGTGATTGCTACAGGGCAAATACGCTCCATTCATGTGGCTAAAATTAATGACCAGATTTACTTAAATAATGCCAGTTTGGGTTTATATCCTTTATTTATTCAACGTCGTGAACTTTATAATGCCAAGTTTGGACGTTTCCCTTTACATGCCTACACTTCGGGTCTGGATGTGTTAATCCGAGATCGTAAAGAGTTGAAATTGGAGGTGGAAGTCGATGGTAAAATCTATCCTGTAAAAACGCCTTTAATCTTTTTTGGTAATAATCAACTACAGTTAGCAGAAATGAAATTGCGTATCGCCAAATGTGCAGAGCAAGGGCAGGTTGCAGGTGTCGTGGTTGCAAAAAGTGATAAATTGACCTTGTTTCGGATGTTATTACAGTTAATTCGTGGTGAATTAGAACAAGCGCCTGATGTGTATAGTTTTGCCGCAGATGATGTCAAAGTCTTTTCGCGACGCGAAAAATTAACGGTTGCACTTGATGGTGAAATTGTAGAAATGCGTCCACCACTACATATCACTGTACAAAAAAATGCAGTCAACATAATGGTGCCCTATGTTGTTACATCTGTCTGATTTGCATTTTGGTACGGAGCGCCCCGAATGTCTTACGGCAATTCAGCAGTTTTGTCGTGAACAACGACCTGAACTAGTGGTCGTGAGTGGGGATCTTACTCAGCGTGCACGTTATAGGGAATTTTTTCACTGTAAACAATTTCTCGACAGCTTGAATTGCCCTTATTTGGTCGTGCCAGGTAACCATGATATTCCGCTGTACCATTTATGGGACCGTATTTTTAATCCCTTTACCCGTTACCAATTGTTTTTTGGCAATATGGAAATGACTTTGGAAACTGAGCATTTTTATGTGATTGGCGTGAACAGTATTCGTCGACGTTATCATACGCGTGGGCATATTTCTTTAGAACAAATTCAACAGATTGATCAAATTTTAAAACGTGCACCTCAACATAAAATAAAAATTATTGCAGCACATCAGCCTTTTTATACATCACCAGAAGATCCACATGGTATTAAAGACTGTCCTGTACTTGGACGTATGGCACTAGATGTTTGGAGTAAAAGTGGTTTAAAGGCACTGCTACATGGGCATTTACACCAGTCAGCTGTATTCGATTTAAATTGTTTATATCGTTTGGGTGTTGAGCATCCTGTGCTTGATATTCATGCAGGAACAGCAACGTCTTATCGTTTACATCATGCTTTAAGTAATAGTTTTAATGTGATTGATGCACAGGCTGATGTCCGACATTATCAATTTAGCCTTCAAGATTTAGAATTTGTATTGGTATAAATTGCTGAATTAATCAACGAATCATTCATGTTGCCCAAAAAAAATACAAAAAAGATGCTTTTTTTTTAAAGCAGCCCTTGAAGCGTTCTTTTCCATCCCCACAAAAGTGTCATCTAAATTCATTTTGATGATGACCAAAGGAATAAATAAGTCGTCATCAGTCATCTTAATAGACTTAGTCTGATGGAGTTATTTATGAGCAACATTCGTCCATTACATGACCGTGTAGTTATTCGTCGTGTTGAAGAAGAAACGAAAACCGCTGGCGGTATTTTATTGCCAGGTTCTGCAGCAGAAAAACCAGCACAAGGTGAAATTATTGCTGTAGGTAATGGTCAAATTACGGACAACGGTGTTCGCGCTTTAGATGTAAAAGTTGGCGATAAAGTATTGTTCGGTACTTATGCAGGTACAACTGTAAAAGTACAAGGTGAAGAACTTCTTATCATGAAAGAGTCTGACATTTTAGCTGTATTAGAAGGCTAATTCTGTCCTTACTCGTTCAATATCAGATTGGTAAAGATTAAAAATTTCGGAGTCTATAAATGTCAGCTAAAGATGTAAAATTTGGTGATTCAGCTCGCGCAAAAATGATTGCAGGCGTTAACGTTCTTGCAGATGCTGTAAAAGTTACTTTAGGCCCTAAAGGTCGTAACGTTGTTATCGACCGTTCTTTCGGTGCACCGCACATCACTAAAGATGGTGTTACTGTTGCAAAAGAAATTTCACTTAAAGACAAGTTTGAAAACATGGGTGCTCAACTTGTTCGTGAAGTGTCTTCAAAAACTAATGACATCGCAGGTGACGGTACAACAACTGCAACTGTACTTGCTCAAGCAATCTTAAATGAAGGGATCAAATCTGTAACAGCAGGTATGAACCCAATGGATCTTAAACGTGGTATCGACCTTGCAGTTAAAGCATTGGTTGCTGAAATTAAAGCAACTGCAAAACCTGCATCTGATACGAAAGCGATTGAGCAAGTAGGTTCGATCTCTGCAAACTCTGATGAAACAGTAGGTAAATTGATTGCGCAAGCAATGGAACGCGTTGGTAAAGAAGGTGTAATCACTGTTGAAGAAGGTTCAGGCTTTGAAGATGCGCTTGACGTTGTAGAAGGTATGCAGTTTGACCGTGGTTACATCTCTCCATACTTTGCAAACAAACAAGATACATTAACTGCTGAATTGGAAAATCCGTTCATCTTGTTGGTTGATAAGAAAATCAGCAACATCCGTGAATTGATTACTGTTTTAGAAGCAGTTGCTAAAACTGGCAAACCGCTTTTAATCATCGCTGAAGATGTTGAAGGTGAGGCGTTAGCTACTCTTGTTGTGAACAACATGCGCGGCATTATTAAAGTATGTGCGGTTAAAGCGCCTGGCTTTGGTGACCGTCGTAAAGCAATGCTTCAAGACATCGCAATCTTAACTGGTGCGACAGTGATTTCTGAAGAAGTAGGCATGTCTTTAGAGCAAGCTTCTCTTCAAGATTTAGGTACTGCACACAAAATCACGGTTTCTAAAGAAAATACTGTGATTGTGGATGGTGCTGGTGATGCTGCTCAAATCGCGGAGCGTGTTCAACAAATCCGTGCACAAATTGAAGAATCTACGTCTGAATACGACAAAGAAAAACTTCAAGAACGCGTTGCTAAATTAGCTGGCGGTGTGGCTGTAATCAAAATTGGTGCAGCAACTGAAGTTGAAATGAAAGAGAAGAAAGACCGTGTTGACGATGCATTACATGCAACGCGTGCTGCGGTTGAAGAAGGTGTAGTCGCTGGTGGTGGTGTTGCACTTGTACGTGCTGCAACTGCGCTTGACGGTGTAACTGGCGCGAATGATGACCAAAATGTAGGTATCAACATTCTTCGTCGTGCAATTGAAGCACCACTTCGTCAAATTGTTGCAAATGCGGGTGATGAACCTTCTGTTGTGATTAATGCGGTGAAAAATGGCGAAGGTAACTTCGGTTACAACGCTGCAACTTCTGAGTATGGCGACATGCTAGAAATGGGTATCCTTGATCCTGCAAAAGTAACACGTTCTGCACTTGAACATGCTGCTTCTGTTGCTGGTCTAATGCTCACAACTGAATGCATGATCACAGATATTCCAGAAGACAAACCTGCGATGCCTGATATGGGTGGCATGGGTGGTATGGGCGGCATGATGTAATTATCAGTCCAAACTGACCCATTTAAAAAAATCCTCACTTCATGTGGGGATTTTTTATTTTTGCCGCTACTATTGAAGTATAAAAAGATTTAAAAGTCATAAAAAACAGAATGTTAAAATATTATATAGAGCATTTTATCGTACTATTTTTCTATGCTTCACAGAAAATGCAGCATCCGTAGCTGATAGAATAAAAAGGAGTTAAATTTTTAATTGAGTCAAATTGGTTGTATCAAGTGATGAGTGCTTTTTAAAGCACGACAATTAGCTTACATAACATGAAATCAAAATTTGCGCGCTATTTGTTAATCAATACAAGCTAGAGGCAATTGCCATAGCATGTTCAATGATATTTATTACAGTTCAGCAGGGACATATATCAAAATTTCTACCAAAAGTACCTGTTCAACTTAAGTCGAGCTATTTCTCTTATTGGCAAGCTTGCATCAGATTTTGAGCACATGCCTTAACTGAAGATTAAGCCAGTAAAATAAGTGCCCAAGTGATGGCAATTATGCTTAAGGCAACAAATTGTGCTGCGCTACCCATGTCCTTGGCATTTTTAGAAAGCGGATGTCGTTCTAAAGAAACACGATCGACAATAGCTTCCAAAGCTGAATTGAAAAGTTCGACAATAATTGCTAACAAACAAACGGCGATAAGAATAGCTTGCTCACTACGGCTCACATTAAGAAAAAATGTGACTGGAATTAAAACAAGATTGATATAAATAATTTGTCGAAAAGCGGCTTCATGTTGAAAAGCGGCTTTAAAGCCAGCGATAGAATAGCTAGTTGCATTAAAGATTCGTTTAAAACCAGTTTTACCTTTAAGTGGAGAGTATTCGCTCATGATGAATTAAGTCGTTTGAGATAAGTTAAGAATAGCGGCAATATATTAAAGAGGGCTTAAAATACCACGCTCTATCTTGTAAAGTTTAACATGGATTTTCCACAAGCAAATGAGCCAAAAGTGGCAATTCAATTTAGACAATGATGTTGTTTTTTAATTTGTGAAGAACTTTTAAAAAGTAAGTAGAGTTACATTTGAAGAAATATCAACCTACAGAATCAGAAGATTGGCTCTGGTCCTCATAGATTAATTTGAGAGGGATTGAATATGACCTCTTCACAATTCCTCCATAATTGAACAATAAATCCGTAACTATGTTAATAATGATTGTGTTTTAAAGTTGAGTCATTGAATATCAACATAAATTTGCTAGTTTTTCGAATCTTCCTTTTTACTTCTTCTTGATTAGTGGCGCAGACCTATGTTGTCTAAGTTTTTTATACAACGTCCCATTTTCGCGGGTGTACTTGCAATTATTGTGATGGCTTTGGGGCTTTTTGCCGTTCTAAATTTGCCGGTAGAACGTTATCCCGATATTGCGCCACCAAGAATTACTGTAAGTGCAAGTTATACTGGTGCATCTGCCGAAACCATGGAAGAAAGCGTTACACAAATTTTAGAACAACAAATCAAAGGGATCGATCACCTTTTATATTTTAGTTCCAGTAGTGATTCTTCTGGGCGTAGCCGAATTAGCATCAGTTTTGAAAACGGTACAGATCCAGACACGGCGCAGGTACAAGTTCAGAATGCAATTAATGGTGTCGTCAGCCGATTACCAGAAGATGTACAGCGCCAAGGCGTAAATGTCTATAAATCACTGGGGGATACCCATATGGTGATTGGTTTGTACGATGCTTCTGGTCGTAGTGACAATATTGAGTTGTCTGACTATATGATGACTCATTTGGAACAAGATATTGCCCGTATTGAAGGGGTGGGCGAGGTCGATGTATTTGGTTCGCAATATGCGATGCGTATTTGGCTCAATCCTACAAAATTAAAGCAATATAATTTAATGCCATCAGACATTAGGACTGCAATAGAGGCGCAGAATACTCAAGTGGCTGCTGGGGGGATTGGTGATTTACCTACAGTTGAAAATCAATATCTAAATGCTAAAGTCACATCTGGATCACGCCTCAAAACAGTGCCTGAATTTGAGCAGATCATTGTGAAATCAAACCGTGATGGTAGTTTTGTCTATTTAAAAGATGTGGCGCGTATTGAACTTGGTGCGGAAAACTATCAATCCTTTAACACCATCAATGGTTTTGCATCAGCGGGGATGGGGATTTCGTTGTCATCTGGAGCAAATGCCCTAGCAACTTCTGCATTGATTAAGGCCGAAGTTGAGCACTTATCTAGTAAATTACCTGCGGGCTATAAAATTGTTTATCCGCGAGATAATACACCCTTTGTACAAGAGTCGATTAAGGAAGTTGTCAAAACGCTGCTTGAAGCAGTCATTTTGGTGGTGATTGTCATGTTCCTGTTTTTACAGAATTGGCGCGCTACTTTAATTCCCACCATTACTGTACCCGTGGTGATTTTGGGCACCATGGCAATTCTGTATGTTTTAGGCATGAGCATTAATACCTTAACCCTATTTGCTTTGGTTTTAGCCATCGGGTTATTGGTCGATGATGCGATTGTGGTGGTTGAAAATGTAGAGCGTCTGATGCATGAACAGCATTTATCTGCCAAAGATGCTGCTGTTGAATCCATGCAGGAAATTAGTGGCGCTTTAATTGGGATTACTTTGGTGCTTACCGCAGTCTTTATTCCGATGGCATTTTTTGGTGGATCAACTGGGGTAATTTACCGTCAGTTTTCCATCACTTTAGTGGCTGCCATGGGGCTTTCCTTAATAGTGGCTTTGGTGTTAACGCCAGCCATATGTGCTTTAATTTTGCAGCCCAGTAATAAGCAAAAAAAATGGGCGGTGTGGTTCAATCAAAAGTTAGACCAGTTAAAAACACGCTATCTTAAACTCGCGCAATTGACCATAAACCATAAACGCATCAGTTTGGCGATATTTACTGCGTTAATCGCCGTATTTGCCTTGTTTTATCGTGCTTTGCCCACCAGTTTTATTCCGAGTGAAGATCAGGGCATATTAAGTGTGCAATTTGAGCTGATTAATGGCGCACCGCTGTCCAAAAGTCGCGAAGTTGGTGAGGAAATTCGACAGTATTTCTTGAGTCAAGAAAAAGACAATGTCAATTTGGTGATGGTGCGTTATGGGCGTAATTACTCTGGAACGGGACAGAATTTAGGGCAAGGTTTCATTGCCTTGAAACATTGGGACGAACGTAGTGGTCAACACAATTCAGCTCAAGCAATTCGTGAACGTGCAATCAAACATTTCCGTCAGAATCGTAATGCCAAAATTATGGTAAATATGCCTTCATCTGTGAGTGGGCTAGGTCAGACAGATGGTTTAGAGTTCTGGATTCGAGATATTAACGGCAATGGACGTCAATTCTTAGATTCAGAGTTTAAAAAGTTACAAACTGCCGCGGAACAATATAAGAGCTTTGAAAATCTGGATAACAAGGCGAACCCTGATAAAGCTGAATTACAAGTCAAAATTGATCAAAAACAAGCATTGGCTCTAGGTTTATCTCAGTCTGCGATTAATAGTACCTTATCGGCAGCATGGGGCGGTTCTTATGTGAATGATTTCATTGATCGTGGGCGGGTTAAACGTGTGATGATGCAAGGGGATGCCGAATATCGGTCCAAACCTGAAGATTTGCAGCAATGGTATGTCCGCAATGATACCAATCAGATGGTGTCATTTGCCAATTTTGCCAACGTGAATTGGGGCGGTGGGCCAGAAGTCGTGAAACGCTTTATGGGCTATACCGCTTTAGAGATGGAAGCTGATACAGCCAAGAATGTTAGCTCTGGTGTCGCTATGGGCGATATTCAGAAACTGGTGGAGCAGCAGCCTGATATTGACTTGGCATGGAGTGGACTTTCATTTGAAGAACAAAAATCCAGTCATCAGGCTTTATGGCTATATTTAATTTCGATTGGTTTTATCTTTTTATGTTTGGCTGCGCTGTATGAGAGCTGGACGATTCCCACTGCGGTGATGAGTGCTATTCCTTTAGGTATTGGAGGAAATATTCTCTTTAGTTATTTTGTGGGTTTTCCAAATGACATTTATTTCCAGATAGCCTTACTCACCACGATTGGTCTGTCCTGTAAAAATGCCATTTTGATTGTGGAATTTGCTTCTATCGCACAAACACGTGGTCTTACCATCATTCAAGCAGCTATGGAAGGGGCGAGTTTGCGCTTACGCCCGATTTTGATGACTTCTTTGGCTTTTGGTGCAGGGGTAATTCCTTTGGTATTTGCTTTCGGTGCTGGGGCGGCAAGTCGTCAGGAAATAGGTATTAGCGTCTTAGGCGGTGTGATTTTCGGGACAGTCTTGGTATTGATTTTTATTCCATTCATTTACGTGTTGATTCGCTCTATGTTTGGAAATAAACAACAGCAGTTATAGTTCTGTAAGCTGCTGATCGTTTTCTGTATAGGACAATCCATATTTATACTGAAAAGCATTGAGATCAATGAACAGCGGTTATTCAGTTTGCTGGAATATTGAATAACCCTTTGTTACTTTTTTAAAGATCAAAATGATCTAAGCTACAGATAAATCATCATCCTATCGACATGCATATGCCTTCACAGCCATCAGCTACAAAAAAAACACCGCAAGAAGTCATTCGTTTAGAGCGTGATTTAGCGAAATATGCCAATTTGATGGATTCAGTGATTCGAATTCCATTTACCAAACAAGGCGTAGGTGCAGATGCCGCATTGGGGACTATTCCCGTGGCTGGGGATGTCGCAGGTTTTGCATTAACCTGTTATGCAGTGTATAAAGCCAAGCAGATTGGTGTACCACAACATAAATTAAATGTAGTGTATAAACTGGCAGTAATGGACTTGGTAGTGGGGTTTATTCCTATAGTAGGAACCCTATTTGATATTTTTATTCGTCCAAGCCGAAAAGCACTCGATGTCGTACATGAGCATATTCGGGACGAATATCAGATCAGCGACACGACGCATGTAATTCATCCATATTTACATGAAAAGTTAGAACAGAAACAGCAACATTCAGCCTTTTGGCGTCAGCCTGTAATTGCGTGGTTATGGCTACATATTCCAGATTTGATTGGTTTGGTAGTGATAGTTTTGCTGCTTGTTGCCTCTTGGTATGGATTTACTGCGGTATGGTCTTGGTATCAAAACTGGTCTTAAACCGATTAATCTAATAAAAAAGCCTCCATATTGGAGGCTTTTTGAATCTTTAAACTTATGCGCAGTCTAACTGTTGTAAGGCTGCTACACGTTGTTCAATTGATGGGTGAGTTTGGAATAAGGCTGCTAAGCTAAAACCTTGTTCTTTACCTTCCGCAATAGAGAATGCTTTCATTTCTTTTGGCATTTGATCTGGAAGCTCTGATTCTGCTTGAAGACGTAATAGGGCAGAAATCATGGCTTGTTTACCTGCTAAACGTGCACCCGCTTCATCGGCACGATATTCACGGTAGCGAGAGAACCACATCACGATGGCAGAAGCTAAAATACCAAAGACGATATCAAGAACAATTGTAATACCGAAGTAAGCTAAGCCAGGTGCTTCACCATCTTCACGACCGAAAACATTACGGTCAATGAAATCACCGACTACACGAGCAAAGAACATAACAAAGGCATTGACAACACCTTGAATCAATGCAAGCGTGACCATATCACCGTTGGCAACGTGGCCAATCTCGTGAGCCAGTACTGCGCGTAATTCATCTTTGTTCATACGCTCTAGTAGACCTGTTGAAACGGCAACGAGCGCATCATTTTTATTCCAACCTGTTGCAAAGGCATTCGATTGGTAAGATGGGAAAATACCCACTTCTGGCATATTAATACCAGCGCGTTGAGACAATTCCGCAACTGTTTGTAGCAACCAAACTTCTGCTTGGCTACGTGGAGCATTAGGGTCAATAAGTTCAGTGCCAGTTGTTTTTTTCGCCATCCATTTCGACATGAACAGAGACACTAAAGAGCCAACCATACCAAACACGAAACAGACGACTAAAAGGTTGCCTAGATTCAAGCCACCCGCGCCATGGTAACTACCGACACCGAAGAGTGACAAAATAATGCCAGCTACAACCAGTACCGCGAGGTTGGTTAGCAAGAACAAACCAATCCGCATCATTGAGAAAATCCTCTTAATATAGAAATATAATCTGATTTATAACTTATAAATCATAAGGATCAATATGCGGTGAATATTGCAAAAATTCAAGGAAAAAACGCGATTCGTCGCTAAAAATAACATTTTTCTATTAATAGATTCGCGCAGATGCCGAAGCATGTTCTGTCGAATAAGTCCCAGAACGCGGTGCATCTGTATAACTACCATCGGCTGCAATGATGATCTGACGTTGACTACTTCTGGATGAAGGATTTGGAATGGATTCAGCCTGTGCTGATGGAACATTGTAACTTACAGACTGGGCGACGATTTTCCCTGAGCTACTCCCACTGCTAATGAGACCACCTGAATACAGATTGCTATAACGGCTGCTCACACGGCGCACATAGTCTTGGGTTTCTTTAAATGGGGGGATACCGCCATATTTGTCGACATTGCCTTCACCCGCATTATAAGCAGCCAAAGCCAAAGAAGTATTACCATTGAAGCGCTTTAATAACCAGCTTAAATATTTTGCACCCCCCATAATATTTTGCTGAGGGTCATAAGCATTAGAGACATTAAAACGTTTTGCTGTTGCAGGCATCAGTTGCATTAAGCCTAATGCACCAACAGGAGATCGAGCATTCACATTAAAACCAGATTCAGTATGCATTACGGCTTTAATCAAACCTTCTGAAACGCCATGCGTTTGAGCGGCTTGGCGAATCATGCTATCAAACGCATTTCGATTGCGGCTGTAGCTAGGCAATACGGAAGCTTCTGAGTTTCCCCAGTTGCTGTAACTGTGCATATTACTGTCAGGATAATAGGTTTTTTTTTCGACTTTCAAATGGCTATATTTACTTTTTTTATTGGTGAGCAGGGTCGTACCATTTGAATCGGTCAGTTGATAAATGGTTTCACCAGCCATGCAGGCAGGACTTATGAGTAAGACTGATGCACAGCCAAGAAGGTAAGCTAGAACGTTATGCCATTTATTTTTCATTTTTTATCAATTTTTCTGTCCCCAAACAGTCAAGTTAAGTTTAGCAAAAAATACTTAGATAAAAAGCGCTACTGAATTTTATTTTTCATGACTTCGTAAAAATCAAGCTTAATTGCGGAGTTAATAATCAAAAAAAAATTTAATTTATTTTTAATCGGGATTGCTTGACTATGATAAGTTACTGATATTTATATAAAATAAAATTGATCAAAAAATGATCAATTTAAATAGAAGCCTTAAACTATGGGAAGAATCACCTGTCAAGTGTTTTGAAATCCACAAAGTTATCCACAGCTTTTGTGGACAACTGTGGAAAAGTCCAAAAGATAAGCATTTGGGATAAAAAATGAACTGCAACGTTCAAATTTACCCTTTTTCTAATAAGGAAAAATGACAATAAGATTTGGTCATGAGAATTTACATTCTTTAGATGCGATTGCCTGACGAATCATATAAAATTGCGCGGTATTTTTATTTATGGGTTAATCGTGCCTATGTACTCGCCAGTTGAGTCCGAACAAGGGTTTAATTTCAAGCCAGAACTCCCAACCAGCTCTGCCTACTATCGTTTGTTAAAGAAACTTCGCCGCCAAGTGGGGCATGCTATTCGTGATTTTAAAATGATCGAAGATGGCGATAAGGTCATGGTCTGCATTTCTGGTGGTAAAGACAGTTATACCTTGCTGGATATCTTATTGCAGTTTAAACGTATTGCCCCGATTAATTTTGACGTGGTTGCGGTTAACCTTGACCAAAAACAACCAGGTTTCCCTGAAGATGTACTACCTCGTTATTTAGAAGAAAATAACATTCCATACTATATTTTGGAAAAAGACACTTACAGCATCACTAAAAAGTTAACCCCAGAAGGCAAAACTTACTGTGCGGTGTGTTCGCGTTTACGCCGTGGCTCTTTGTATGGCTTTGCACAAGAGATTGGTGCAACCAAAGTGGCACTAGGGCATCACCGTGATGATATCTTAGCGACGTTTTTTCTAAACTTGTTCCATGGCGGCAGCTTAAAAGCAATGCCACCAAAATTGTTATCTACAGATAAGAAGAATATGTTGATTCGTCCACTGGCTTATGTGGAAGAGAAAGACATTATTAAATATGCGGAAATGCGTAAATTCCCAATTATTCCGTGTAACTTGTGTGGTTCGCAGGAAAACTTACAGCGTGCCATTATTAATGACATGTTGCGTGCATGGGACAAAGAGCATCCGAAGCGCTTACACAGTATTTTTGGTGCATTACAGAACGTTTCACCATCTCAGTTAGCCGATCGTGAATTGTTTGATTTTGAAGTGCTGGATTCGCAACGTGAATTCGACTTCAAAGGCGAAAGTTGTTCGACTGAAGCTGAATCTGGAAACAAACGTATTAATATGGTGAATCTTGGCTTTGCCGCAGAATAATTTCGTCATTTAAGCCAATGCAAAACACCAATCTATGATTGGTGTTTTTTTTATGTGAATGATTTTGATAAGTTTTGTATAAGAAATATAAAATATGAACGGTACGTGCAAAAAACTTTAGGCACATATCGGATATACATGCTATAACAATCAGCAAGCGTATTTTAGCTTCACAATGATGTCGTCTGGATAGGTGACACAAAATGAACAAATAAATTTGAGGAAACATCATGCCGGCCTTTTTAACTGATGATTGGTTTTCAACTGTAGAAACTTTGACTGCGCAAGCAGGGGATTTGAATTTGCCACCTGCTTTGGCAAATTTGGCCATTAACTTGGTGGTGACAGATACAAGTGGTAATACCGAATTGGCGTTAGATGGCGGCAAAATCTTGAAAGGTTTGTCTTCAAATGCCAAAACTACACTCAATATGGACGCAGAAACTTTACGTAAAGTTTTTCTAGAGTTTGATATGGCTGCTGCAATGCAAGCATTCATGACTGGAAAAATTAAAGTGCAAGGAGACATGTCTCAGTTGATGGCGTTACAAACTGCTAAACCAAGCCAAGAGCAAAAAGATTTATTTAAGAAAGTACTTGAGCACACCGCTTAAGATTTTTCAAAAAAAAGCTTACCCTAGGGTAAGCTTTTTTTTGCTTCAATTAATGACTATTTATATATTCACCAGTTGAGGCGTATTTTTGATGTATTCCAAATAAGAACGAATACGCGTGACATATTGTACGGCTTGGCGATAGCGACCATTTTGGGCTTTATTACCATCTAAATAACTATATAGGTTCACCCAGTTATTCGGATCTTTGCCTTGAGCACTGATACGTTTCTGAATCTGATCTACGGCTCCTGGTCCCATGTTATAGGCAACTAAGGCATACCAGTTACGATCTGGATAAGGAACTTCCTCAAACTTGCTCAGCATCAGGTCGTAGTACTTTGCACCACCCTGAATACTTTGTGCAGGATCGGTACGATTACTCACACCCATCGCTTTAGCTGTGCTGTTGGTCAGCATCATAATGCCACGCACACCTGTGGGCGAAATTGAATCGGGTTTTAAGTACGATTCTTGATAGCCAATAGCCGCTAAGAAATGCCAATCGAGGTCGTATTTCTCAGCAGTACGCTGAAAGCTGGCTTTATAAATCGGCATACGTTTGGTCAGGTCACGTTCAATAGAATCCCATGACTCGGCTTGCACGACATTACGATTATAAAAAGAAGCCAATTGGCTGATCGAACCTGATTGTTTGCCTTGGCAGACAAAGCCACTGGCAGTCTGAGTCAAGGGGTCATCGGCGTGTTTAAATACCCAACTTAGTTGTGTATTTAAGCCATTTTTCTGCAGGCTATACAAATCACCACAGGTGGCTGAAAACGAGGTTAGCTTTTTACTTTCAATGTTTTGAATGCTTGTTGTGGTAATGGCAAAGTTCGCTTTACCTTGATCAACCAATTTTAATGCTGTTGCATCATCAGGAACTGTAGTAAACACCAGTTCAACATTCATACTGTCAGCATAATTACGTGCAAGGTCATAACCAAAGCCATGTAAATACTGCCCATCTTTAAAAACAGTCGATGGATTTTCTACACCAACCACTGTGAGTTTGTTGTTATTGACAACAGCGTCATATTGGTAAGCCTTGCTCGCGTTAATCGTATGAAAAGGAATTAAGGCGACGGTGAGTGCTAAGGCTTTTAAAGGGAGAGAGAAAGTTAATGAGTTAAGGCTAAGCCTCGACCCAGAAGATGAACTACTGTGCATGTTGTCTCCGCTACAAGTAATTTATGCCCAAAAAATCCAAAGCAAACGAGGCCTTAAACTTTTACAAGTTTGATAAATTCAATAAGGGGTGGGCAGTCATGGACGTCATTCAAAATGACATGGGAAAAAATGAAATTATGCAGTCAAAAACCACATAGGTTAAAAATTACACTAAACAAAAGATGAAGGCATAATAAAGTCGGAAATTTAGATTGTCAAATTTAGTATAAAAAATAGTGAAAAATGTAACATAACTATCTAATTTAATTAATAAATTATTTTTATACTCTTTTGTTGTGGTGAAAATGGGCATAAAATAGCTTAAAAATGTATCTATTTCGTACCTTGAAAAGTCAATTTGCAATATGAAATCTAACTTAATTACACGTTCTGGGCACGATAAATTGGTGGCCGAACTTCAGCATTTATGGCGTGAAGAACGTCCAGAAATTACCAAAAAAGTGAACTGGGCAGCGAGTCTTGGTGATCGTAGTGAAAATGCTGACTACCAGTATAATAAACAGCTGTTAAGAAAAATTGACCGCCGTGTCCGTTACCTCGGAAAAAGGTTAGAAGAGTTAAGAATTGTTGACTTTGCTCCTGAGCAAGAAGGCAAAGTTTACTTTGGTGCATGGGTCGAAATTGAAAATGAACAAGGTGAGCGAAAACAACTGCGCATAGTCGGTGTCGATGAAATTTATGATCATCATCCGCAACATATTTCCATAGATTCACCTATGGCACGTGCATTACTTTCCAAACAAGTGGATGATGAGGTTGAAGTCATGACTCCCTCAGGAAAAAAGACATGGTATATCAATACAATCCGTTATGAAAAGCCAGAAATCATGCTTTAATCAGGTGTTTTGATTTTATTTTGTGCAATTGAATAGAAAAATATGCAAAAGTATTTGCCAAGGTAGAAAAATATTTATATGATAGCCGCCATTGGAAGCGTGGCAGAGCGGTTTAATGCACCGGTCTTGAAAACCGACGAGGGTGTGAGTCCTCCGTGAGTTCGAATCTCACCGCTTCCGCCAAATTCAAAAAACCCTGACTATGTCAGGGTTTTTTATTTTTAAGTTTTTGCTTAACAGTGCAAAAAAGGAAGTAAATAATTCAAGGAAAGATGATGGGAGTTGGAAAAATACTTTTATAGAGATCATCAATATTTAGTAAGCTATGTTTGGTTTTAGTAGCATATTGAAATGGATTAAAAAAAGGCTTGCTCCTGAAGATTATTCATGCAATGCCCAAATTGAGATTGGTATTTTTTACTTAAATACGGTTTAAGGTGCTATTCTATTTTCATACTTTTGAGCAATGTGTTTTGCGCTTTAGCATCAGGATTGGTCTAAATTGCTCGCTCAAAATCAGATAACCCAACTAAAAATATAATTTAAGTTTTAGTTGTTCCTTTTTTAACATTCAAGATTTTATTGAATGCATACTTCCATTCAACTAAGCAGAATGTCAAATAAAAATAAGTAATAAAAGCATTCTATTAAATATCTCGGAAGACATAGGCATAACTGTAAAGTCGGAGATTGCTGCGAGTATTTATCTGGAAAATCTGTCGAGTTGGATACCGAGAAGCCATGTATAAAGCATAATCTCACGGTATTATATTTTGAGATGAAATGTTGATAGGCATCTTATTTTTACTAAAATAAATGTAAAATTACATTGAAAAATAACGATACCAAATTAAAAAATAAAAAAATTAATTGTATTGTTTTTCTATTAAGTTACGTTAAAATCATCCTAAAGGATGAGTTTATAAATAATTATCAGCGATAAACTTCATGCAAAAGAACATCAATATGGATATGAATCAGATGAATAGCAACATGTTGTTTAATGGTAAAACGGTAGTAGGTCAAGGCGAGCCTTTTGCGGTACTAAATCCAGCAACAGAGGAAACCATTGCCAAAATTAACAGTGCCACGGTGGACCAAGTAGATCAAGCTGTGCATGCGGCGCGTACAGCGTTTAAAACATGGCAACATGTTTCAGATGAGACAATAAATGAAAGTTTCCTGAAAATTGCACAAGATATTCGTGCAGAAAGTGAAGAAATTGCAAAACTGATTACTATTGAACAAGGTAAACCACTGGCTTTGTCTCAGTTTGAGGTCGAAGCAGGGGCAAATTGGATTCAATATATTACCAGTCTAGAAGTTCCTGTAGAAACCATTACAGACCCAAGTGGCAAAACGATTAAAGTTTATAACCGCCCATTAGGTGTTGTGGCTTCAATTACGCCTTGGAACTGGCCATTTATGATTGCTATTTGGCATTTCTTCCCAGCATTAAAAACCAAAAATACGGTGGTGAATAAACCGTCTGAGTTTACACCTCTCAGTACCATTAAACTGGTCGAAATTATTAACCGCCATTTACCTAAGGGTGTATGCAATATTGTCTTAGGAAAGGGTGATGTAGGTCAGGCACTCAGTGAACACAGTGATGTAGACAAGGTAACATTTACGGGATCTACTCGGACAGGTCAAAGTATCCTGAAGCATTCCGTAAATACCTTAAAGAGTGTCGTGCTTGAATTAGGTGGTAATGATGTCGGAATTGTTTTAGACGATGTTGATGTGGATACAGCGGCCGAGAAAATCTTTGGTTCAGCATTCTTAAATATGGGGCAAACCTGTGCAGCATTAAAGCGTCTATATGTACATGAAAATGTTTATGATGCATTAACACAAAAATTGACCCAAATCGCGAATGCACAAGTGGTTGGCAATGGATTAGATTCAACGACAACATTTGGCCCAATTCAAAATCATGTTCAATACCACAAAGTAAAAGGCATGATTGAAGATGCTGTGGCGCAAGGTGGTCAGATTATCACAGAGGCGAAAAAATTAAGTGAGCATGGCTATTTTATTCCACCTACGCTTATAACCAATGTCAAAGAAGGTATGCCTTTGGTTGATGAAGAACAATTTGGTCCTGTATTACCAATCATTAAGTTTAGTGATGTAGACACTGTAATTGAACGTGCCAATAACAGTGAATTTGGTTTAGGTGGTTCAGTGTGGAGCAAAGACCTTGATCGTGCACAAGAAATAGCCAGTAAACTTGAGACGGGTACAGTTTGGATTAACAGTCATTCGGATGTCTCTCCAGCAGCTGAGTTTGGTGGTTGGAAAATGTCTGGCCTCGGATATTCATTTGGTTTAAATGGCTTATTATTGTTTACGCATAAACAAGCGATCCATATTTCTCAATAATCAAGTAAACAGATTCATCGGTCTTACTGATGCATTAGGTGGATGGCTTGGATATGAAGCATATTGAAGCCATAACTTATTATATAGAATTGATGTTTTAAAATTGACATCAGTAAGGCTATATATTGGCAGGAAGCCAATTTCATTGATCTATCGACGCTATTAAATTTTCAAAAGGATGATGAAAATTTATGTTCAATCGTGATTTTATTCAGCAATTTAGTCAGAACTTTATTGCTCAGATTCAGCATGTTTCACCTATAGATGGTTTTTTGACTTATAAAACCGATAATATTCAACATGCTTATGATTTTGAGCAAGATGGCATATCAAAAAGTGCAATCGACGAATATTTAAATGGAAAAATTGAATATGATCCAGTGAGCTTTCGGCACTTTTATCATGGTCATCAGAACATTGCGCTTCTGGGCGAGCATCAACCTAACGAAATATTTGTAAATTTTATGCAGCGTTGGCAAGTTGAAGATACTGCTGAATTTTTCTTCAGAAAACGTGATGGAAAACTGATCTTTGGTTTGAGTATTTTTAGGGAACAAGGCAAAGCCAAATTTAATCAGCAAGAAAAGAAAATATTTGAATCTTTTTATCGATTGTCTATTGATCATTTTCATCATCATGTCGACATGATTAATAGAGATAAAATTATGGATCAATATCAATTAACTAAAAAAGAAATTGTGGTTTTAGAAGAATTATTTACAAATTTGGAAGCCATTCAAATTTCGCAAAAACTCAATTGTAGTTTGTCGACCATAAAAACGTATGTCCAACATATTTATCAGAAATTAAATGTAAATAGTCGCCAAGAATTGGTGTGTAAATTAATCAGATAGTCACACATTTCATATGTTCAAATAGATTCTATAACAATTTTCTTATATCAAGCCATAAAAGTAGTGTTGGATTTAAATGCTTCATATTCATGTTGGTTTTATGCAGAAAATCTATCTATAAGGGCTTATTGAGTACTCAATAGTAAAATGCATAGATGGAAGGACTTGGCAAATTGATTGGCTATTATGCGCTTAATCGATGAAAGCTAAGAAATTGCTCATTAAATTATTTGCTTGCTAACTCGGTGCCTAGTATTTTCAAAGTTAGTGAAAGAAGTGAGCGTTCGGTAGCTACGCTAAACACATTTATAGAAGTAGGCTGATTCTATATCTTAATTTTGGCTTCAAATTAAATGATTGGGGAAAATTTTAATTTTTAATGTGACTCAGCTATGCATGGTCAAAAGCAAATTCAAATAGGCATAAGCAACAGAGGATACTATTTTTGAACGCTATATATAGTCGATACATCGACTAAAAGTGATTTTAACGGAGAGGGGGGATAAGCTATTATTCTTATATATAAAAGAAAGTACTCCGATGATGCCGCTGCATGTGTCGTTACCCTGAACCCGATGAGTTCAAGGTGGACGCGACGTATACTTGCTGGGTTTCCCACTCGAAGGTGGGCATACACTCTAAATATACAGAACGCAATCCATAAGTTTAAGTATCGGCAGGGGAATAGACCCGCTGGCGAACATCTCAGAGTTAAGCCTAGTATAACGGATAAACCAATACTGGCAAATCATCATAGGCAAAGAACTGTAAAGTTAAGTGCTGTTTGTCGAGAGATTATGCAAATAAACGTGAAACTAGGTAAGTGTTTTAACATCTTCAAGGATAGTGCTGAGTAAACGTTCACAATGAGCATATTCCTGTAGGGACTTATTCATTGCGAGCACTTCTTGCATGAGCTCAAGTGCAACCATAATGATCAGTTTGCTGGGTTCAACACGAGGAGCTTGACGTCGAAATTCATCATATTTGTCATTCAGCAATTGTGCAGCACGTTCCAACTCAGGTTTTTTCTCTTCCGTGGTGGCTAAACGAAAGCTATGTCCCAATACACGCAGTTCAACAGGAATTTGTTCACTCATGATTGCATTTCCTCATTTACTTCGGTGGGATGAGCCAATTGTTGAATTTCTTGCGCATTTTGGTCTTGTTCAGTACCTAAAATCGATAAGCGTTGAATGATGGTTTCAACTTTGGTGCGCGCCAACTCATTTTTTTGTAACAATCTATCACGTTCCTGCTGCAAACCTTGAATTTCTTGTTGTGCGTGACGTTGCTCATTCTGCATTTTTTCTTTAATGACACGTAATTCATTACGTTCACTTAGAATGTCCTGAAAACGATTCTTTAAATCGGTACAGCTTTTCTCTAAACGGCTATAACGATCGGCCAATGCCGTTGCATCAGTATTCAGTTGTTTAAATTGAGTCTGGACCTCAGTCAGTTGTTCCGTAAGGTTATCAATTTCTTCTTGTTTTTTGGTAATAATGCCGTTTTTATGCACAACTTGGGCATGGTGTTGCTCAGCGGCAGTTGCGCTGGCTTCGGTTAGTGCATTATTTTCGGTTTCATAATGCGCGAGTCGGGTTTTTAAAACGCCAATATGCGCCTGTAGACGCTGTAATTCTTCTAACATAACGTAGTCGCACAGTGTTGCAAACAAAGGTAATATATAAGAAGTATAGAGATTGGATAAACGAATGCAAGACGATATTTCAGGTTGGTCAGAATGGCACCAACATTTTTCACAAATTGATGAGATTTCAAGCCCAAGTGAGTTACATGGGTTACTGACAGGTATCGTTTGTGTGACTCAATCGCCGACACGTGAAGAGTGGCAACAAATTTTATCGACCCTTAATGTGCCAGAATTAAGTGATATGGCTTTAACTGTGCTTACAGATGAAGCGGAAGATGTGTCACATGCATTATCGGAAGATGAACTAGACTACTTACCTTTGTTGCCAGATGATGAACATGTGTTAGCCGATCGCGTGCAAGCACTGGCTGATTGGTGTGCAGGTGTAGTATTGGGCTTTGGTTTAGCCTCAGGTCATATTCGTGCTGATGAAATGGAATTAATTGAGCATTTACAGGATGTCGCTGCAGTTGAGTTTGAAGAATCTGACAATGACGAAGAAGGTGAGGACAGTTATCAAGAGTTGTATGAATTTGTACGCTTGATTCCTGTGAGCTTGGCTTTAGGGCGCACCAAAGTAGCGGTAGATGAAAGTTCATTATTACAAAACTTTCATGCGAAAATGCAGAAGCATAAAACTAGCGCTGAAAACAATGTTGTAGAAATGTTTACACCACATCGACCAAGTTAATTTTGGTCGATTTTTTGCTTTAAGATCACAAACACAGCAACCCTATTCTTTATTCAACAAGACCGAAGAACATTCAATGAAAAAACTGACTCAAGTAGATTTTAAGGAACGTCGTGACCGCCTCGCAGAGGAATTGGGACCACACAGCATTGCGATTATTGCCACCAGCCCAGTGGCCATCCGTAATCGGGATGCAGACTATAAATTTCGAGCGGACAGCAGTTTTTTCTATTTGACGGGTTTTGCAGAACCAGAAGCGGTTGCTGTGATTGAAACGTATGAATCTTTAGATGAAGGTTATACCTATAGTTTGTTCTGCCGTGAACGTAATCGTGAGATGGAAATCTGGAATGGTTACCGTGCAGGAATTGATGGCGCGATTGATGATTATGAAGCCGATGAAGCTTATGCGATTGATCTACTTGATGAAGAAATCATTGAAAAATTAGTCAATAAACAAAAACTATTTTATCGGATTGGACACAGTTCTGAGTTTGATGTTCGTGTCAGCAAATGGATTCAGCAAGCAGATGCGCAACAACGTCGTGGTAATGAATCTCCAGCACAAGTGATTCAACTGGATCGTATTTTAGATGAAATCCGTTTATTTAAAACACCACAAGAAATTGAATTGATGCAAATCGCATCGAACATTAGTGCAAAAGCCCAGACCCGTGCTATGCAAACTGTGCATGTGGGTATGATGGAATATGCATTGGAAGCGGAGCTGAATTATGTATTTGGGCAACAAGGTTGCGTACCTGCCTATAACAGTATTGTAGGCGGGGGTGCCAATGCCTGTATTTTGCACTATGTTGAAAATAATCAAGAATTAAAAGATGGTGATTTGGTTCTGATTGATGCAGCTTGCGAATACGAGTTATATGCATCAGACATTACCCGTACTTTCCCTGTAAACGGCAAGTTTAGTGCTGAACAAAAAGCATTATATGAAATTGTATTAAACGCGCAGCTTGCAGCGATTGATGCAGTCAAAATTGGCAACTCATATAAAGAACCACATAATGTTGCAGTGCGTATTTTGGTAGAAGGTTTATTGTCACTCGGCATCATGCAGGGAGATATCGAGAAAATTATTGAAACTGAGGCTTACCGTCAGTTTTATATGCATGGAACAGGTCACTGGTTGGGGATGGATGTGCATGATGTAGGCGCATACAAACAAGCTGGCGAATGGCGTCCTTATGAAGAAGGCATGGTCGTAACGATTGAACCAGGTCTTTATATTGCACCAGATGATGAAACCGTGGATGCGAAATGGCGCGGCATTGGTATTCGTATTGAAGATGATGTTGTTGTAACTGCTAATGGTCCACTGGTTTTAACCAAAGATGTGGTGAAATCGATTGAAGAGATTGAAGCATTAATGGCTTAAGCATCAATAATATGAAAGCCAATCTTATGATTGGCTTTTTTTATTTTTGGCATTGGTTTTCTTCAAAATATACTCTATCGAGAAACTATTATTTAAGCGATTTCTGTCTGCCCAACTTGATGATAAGCACGATTAAAATAAACTAGACTCTGATCTTGCTGGCTTTGTTGAATTGCAACAATACGGCAGATAAAAATGGTATGTGTACCGACTTCCTGAATTTGGTCAATTTCACAATCAAAATTGACCAAAGCATCTTCCAATACTGGTGCGCCTGTTTCCAACTCTTTCCAAACACCATGCTTAAAACGTTCTTCTGAACTGAGTTTAGATGAAAATACGTTAGAAATATGCTCATGCTGTGCACCTAAAACATTTACCGTTAAAATCTTATTTTCGATAAAATGCTCATGTGATCGAGAAGCTTTATTCATACAGACCAATAAAGTTGGGGGAGTATCGGTAACGCTACATACGGCAGATGCAGTGAAACCATGACGATCAGACATACCTGCCGTGGTCACAACACTTACTGCGCTGGTTAACGAAGACATAGCATTTCTAAAGTCTGTTGCTTCAATCATCACTTTATTCCTAAATTGAACCGTACATTTGGTTTAAATTGGGCTATATCACGCAATTCGGTCATATAACAACTGGATTAGAAGGTATTCTGGGGGAGCGCTGACGCATGCTTTTTACTGAGATAAGAGCTACCCATTTTATCTAATGCGTAGCTCTTTCACATCATGCGATAGATGCGTATGAAGTCGAAAGTTCTTTACGAATGATTTCAGCACCTGCACTTAAAGCATTGAGTTTACCGCGTGCCACTTCACGTGCCAAAGGCGCCATACCACAGTTCGTTGATGGGTAAAGTTTATCTGCATCAACAAATTGAAGTGCTTTACGTAAAGTATTGGCAACTTCTTCTGGTGTTTCAATGGTATTGGTTGCAACATCAATCGCACCCACCATGACTTTTTTACCACGAATCAGTTCAATCAGATCCATTGGTACACGTGAGTTTTGACATTCAAGTGAAACGATATCAATTTTAGATTTCTGAAGTTTAGGGAATGCTTCTTCGTATTGGCGCCATTCTGAACCTAAAGTCTTTTTCCAGTCGGTATTGGCTTTAATGCCGTAACCATAGCAAATATGGACTGCAGTTTCACACTTTAAACCTTCAAGAGCACGCTCTAAAGTTGCCACACCCCAATCATTTACTTCATCAAAGAACACATTAAATGCAGGTTCATCGAACTGGATGATATCAACACCAGCAGCTTCGAGTTCTAAGGCTTCTTGGTTCAAGATTTTGGCAAATTCCCAAGCCAGTTTTTCACGGCTTTTGTAGTGACCATCATACAGCGTATCAATCATGGTCATTGGGCCAGGCAGTGCCCATTTAATTGGTTGGGTGGTTTGGCTGCGTAAAAATTTAGCATCTTCCACAAACACTGGCTTTTGACGAGAAACTGCACCCACCACTGATGGCACACTGGCATCATAACGGTTACGGATACGAACTGTTTCGCGCTTCTCAAAATCCACGCCATCTAGATGTTCAATGAACGTGGTCACAAAATGTTGGCGGGTTTGTTCGCCATCACTGACAATATCAATGCCAGCATGTTGCTGTTCTTGCAATGACAGACGTAAAGCATCTTGTTTGGCTTCAATCAGTTGCTCACCTTCAAGTTTCCAAGGTGACCAAAGTTTTTCAGGTTCTGCAAGCCAAGAAGGTTTTGGTAAGCTGCCAGCCGTTGATGTTGGTAATAAAATTGCCATTTTAAATCTTCTATCTCTATGTTCTATTTCAGGTAAATTAAGCAGCGTTACGCTCTACGTTGTAATTTGCAGCCCATTGCTCAAGAATATCTCGGTAAGGCTTAATAAAGTTTTCTTCAGTCCATTTGCCTTGTTTGACTGCGAGCTGACCACGTTCAACTCGGTCATAGACAATGCGCGTCAATGAATAATCGGGGTACTCTAAACTTGCCTGATAAACTTGAGCTGCTGATGAATTTGCATTGTAAATTTCAGGACGATAAATTTTTTGGAACGTTTCCATGGTGCTAATCGCGCTGATCAGTTCAAAATCGGTGTAATCACGCAGTAAATCACCCGCAAAATAGAATGCTAAAGGTGCCACGCTTCCTTTCGGCATAAAGAAGCGAACCTGTAAGCCCATTTTGTGGAAATACTCATCGGTACGTGAGTACTGATCTTGTTTATACTCAACACCCAAAATCGGATGTTCATTGGTCGTACGGTAATATTTACGTGCGGTTGAAACACTCAAACAAATCACAGGTTGTTGATTAAACTCAGCTTTAAAGGTATCAGAATTCACTAAATATTGATAAAGCTTGCCATGTAAATCACCAAAACCTTCAGGTGCATAAGAGGTTGAGTTCTCTTTATTATGTTCTTTAAGTACCACACTAAAATCGTAGTCACGTACATAAGAAGAGAAGCTATTGCCAATCATGCCTTCAATACGCTGATTGGTATGATGATCGATAATAGTGCTTTTCAGCATTTCAATGATTGGGAAGGTTTGACCATTGCCTTCAATATCTAAATCCGCAGAAATAATATCAATTTCAAGCGAATAACGATCACCATTTGAGTTATCTGTTTGCGCTAAAGCATTAAAACGATTGTTAATCATTCGAAGCGTATTACGTAGATTTTGCTCACGGCTTTCACCACGCGCTAGGTTAGCAAAGTTAGTCGTTAGGCGTGTGCTATCTGCTGGTTGATAGTTTTCATCAAAACGAATGCGTTTGATTGAACATGCAAACTCTTTACTCATGGTGATGGTCATCCTAATTTTTGAGATTAAATCTAAATTTCTTGAATGGTGTAATTTATACCGCAATCACAACATGAATAAAAATGATTTAGTCTCAACCTAAAGTGAGTAAAATTCATGTTTGAGGTTTAAGACACATTAAAAATAGGTGTGTTTTCGTATTAGCTTTGCGCAAGAATATAAAAATTAGGCATAAACGATGACTGGTTTCAAAGTTAGTATTTTGTGAATTTTTAATGGTATTTATGCTTTAAGTTGTTGATATTTAATTGAATATATGAATTTACTTCGTATAATCACCATTATGTTAATTTTAGGAGAAATTAATGCTCATAGTATTTAGTGGGTTACCAGGCACAGGAAAAACAACTTTATGTCAGGCTTTAATAAAAAAGAAAGGGTTTACTTATATCCGAATTGACGAAATAGAATTTGCGATTCAACAATGTAATAACTCTTCTGAAAAAATTGGAGCTATTGGTTATGCAATTGCATTTTCTATAGCATTATCTAATCTAAAACTTGGAAATACAGTTGTAGCTGACAACGTTAATCCTGTCATAGAAAGCAGGCTTAAATGGAAAGAAATAGCTCAGAAAGCTAATGTTAAGATTATTGAAATTGAAGTTGTTTGTAGTGACAAGGCCGAGCATAAGAGACGTATTGAAACGAGGTCATCTGATATAGAAAATTTTAAACTACCAGATTGGCGGTCTGTTCAAGTACATGATTATCAATTGAGAACAGATAAAAGATTAATAATAGATACAGCTAAACTTACTCCAGAAAATGCTCTAACAGAAATAGAAACATATATTGGCTCCACCATTTAACATAATGGTCGTTATCCAAATTTGTTTTTATAAAATTATTTTAAATCAATGCATTAGAAATTTTCTAATAACTTAAAAAACAGAAAAAGCCAAACTAGAAATAATTTGGCTGCTTTTTAAGCATGTTTGGTATCTTCTGTTAATAAATTGATTGAAAATTATTCAAAATTGCAGAATCATGTATAAAGCTGTTCCTGAAAAAATGATCAAAACAACGATGAAAAAATACAGTGAATATTGACCAAAAGGATGTTTTTTATATGCATAACTAATAGCAATTAAGATAGCTAAAATAAATAATGTTGCTGGCCAAAAAATTAGGGAAACAAATAAGATGCTTTCCGCAAAATTTAACTTAATCATGAATTTTTCTATTTACAGTATTTTCATTGTTATAGCTGATCTCAATTCGAATAAAAAGCCCAACAGGATTCGGGTTAAATTATTTAAATTTATATGTGTTGTAGCCTAAAGAAATTATCTAGCTATAGTACCATTTTTACACCTGATACTTAATGTCTCCCCCAGTTCCTATATTGAACCGTATTTATTTGAAAAGTAAAAACTCAATATATAAATGATTAAACTGAGTAAAAAAAATATTGGTGTGGAATAAAATAGTTCAGTATTCCAAATATTAATGCTAATAATTGCACTCATAAATATATAAAATATTGAAAGTAAAAATTTTTTTATAAATAAACCTTTTTGTTTAGGCATTTTTGAAGTTAAAATAAAAGGTAGAATTGATATAAAAGCCATAACCAAGATTTGCGGAAAAAAGACTATTCCCATCATACTATTATCATGTGAAATGACAGGATGATTCCTTGTAAAAAGGATAGAGAGAAAAAGTAGAATAACCTGAATAAAAATGATCAATAAATCTATTTTAAAATATCGCAATATTACTATTTCCTAAAATGTTCTGTCACATTAAGAATGTTTAAGCTTTTCTAAAATTAACATAGTACACGTCATACGAAATTTTTATAATTAGCTTTTATAATTCAAAATCTTATACTTTGTCTTGCAGACCTAATCCTCGCCGATTGGTCTTTTTCATGATTATTCATGTTCCACGATTACAACTCGGTCAAAGTTCCATAAGTTTGATAAGTTGGTCTAAACAGTGTCCTAAATATATTTTTAAAGAGCAGACACAACATTCATTCTCAAAATCATGGTAGGCCCCTTTACCTTGATCGTACGTAAAAAAGTCCATTTCATTATAAAAATAAAACGCTTTGATGTAATATAAAATCCATTAAAACTTATAGGTATTTTGAGGTTTTCTCCTTCGAATACGCCATAAAAGGATACAAGCATGCAGCAAGAAGTCGTCATTGTCGGTGGTGGAATGGTCGGGCTGAGTCTGGCACTCATGTTGGCGAAAGCAAATATTGCAGTCAAACTGCTCGAAGCCATCAAATACCCAAATTATGATGATATCAATCTTGCACCTTATCATTCTAGTTTCGATGCACGAAACAGCGCTTTGTCACGCCGTAGCGTGCAAATTTACCAAGAACTGGGTTTATGGAATGCCTTGCAACAACATGCAACACCAATTTTACAAGTACATATTACTGAAGAAGGCAGCTTTGGTAAGGCGCGTTTAATTGCAGAGCAAGAAAAAGTCGAAAGCTTTGGACAAGTCATTGAAAATGCGTGGTTAGGGCGTGTGTTACTAACTCAAGTTCGCCAACAGCCATTGATTGAATTGATTGATGGTGTGCAGGTCACCTCACTTACCCAAGATGCAGAGCATGCTTATATTGAAGCGCGACGTGGTGAAGAACAGTTGCAACTACAAGCCAAGTTGGTGATTGCGGCAGATGGTCGAGATTCGTTCTGTCGTCAAGCTTTGGGTATTGGTGTATCTGAGCATGATTATGATCAAGTGGCGATTGTCACCACCGTACAAACTTCGAAACCGCATCAACATATTGGCTTTGAGCGTTTTAGTCCTCTTGGGCCATTGGCATTGTTGCCTTTACCGGGTGAATACCGTCGTTCAGTGGTTTGGCCAGTGAAAAAGGGTACAGAACAAGAATGGTTAGGTGAAGAAAATGACCAACATTTCTTGGGTGCTTTGCAGCAAACCTATGGTGACCGTGCAGGAAAATTCCAGAAAACAGGCAAGCGTTTTAGTTATCCATTGTCACAAGTTTTAGCAGAAAAGCAGGCAGTAGGGCGTGTAGTGCTGATGGGAAATGCGGCACATACCATTCACCCTGTTGCAGGACAGGGTTTTAACCTGTGTATGCGTGATGCTTATGTATTGCTGCGCTATTTAGAAGCACAACAGAGTGCGGGTGCTGACCTCGGTGAACCAAGTATTTTACTTGAATATGAACAAGCCCGTTTAAAAGATCAGCAACGTGTAATTAAGTTCTGTGACAGTGTAGTACGAGGTTTTAGCAATCAAAATCCGATGCTGAAATTATTACGTAATACAGGACTGATTGCTTTCGATTTAATTCCGGGTATTAAACCATTGGTGGCTACCTACGCAATGGGACTAAAAGCATGAGCCAAGTTTTTGATGTCGTGATTGTTGGTGGTGGTTTAGTCGGTGGATTGACCGCCTTGTTGTTGGCTCAAGGTGGCGTGCAAGCTACGGTTTTAGATGCTGCACCAATTTTGGATGAGGGCAAAGTTTTAGCGGTTGTTAATCCACGTGTCTTGGCACTGAGCCAAGCGACGATTCATTTACTCAAAACAGTAAAGGTCTGGGAGTTATTGGCGCGTCAAATGCCCTATAGTGGTATGCAGGTCTGGAATAAAAATGGCTATGGTGACATTCATTTTGGTGATGCCGCAGAAAAAACGCCTTCCATAGAGCAAGCATTGGGTTCAATGGTCGAGCCGAGTATTTTGAATTTAGCCATTCAAAAACGTATGCTAAGCGAAGTCAAAGACTATCGAACACAAGTTAAAGTTACGCGTGTAGAGCGTGGCGTTGGTGTTTGGCATATTCATCTAGCGGATGGCACACAACTCACCACCAAACTGGTGATCGGTGCTGACGGTGCCAACTCATTTGTACGTGAGCAGGCATTTATTGATCTGGATGTCTTGGATTATCATCAAGCAGGCGTGACCTGTGCCATTCGTACTGCGCAGCCACATCAACATATGGCACGACAAATTTTCTTGGAAACGGGTCCGTTAGCATTTTTACCGATGGCAAGCCTAAAATCAGAGCAGGATGGTTATTGGCAGTCGATTGTTTGGACGTTGCCCGATGATTATGCCGAGGAATATACTGCACTAGATGATCAAGCTTTTTTACAACTGCTGACACGAGAAAGTCAGCACATGTTGGGTGAAGTTTTAGAAGCAACACCACGGGCGATGTTCCCGCTGAAAGCCCGAGCTGCACAGCAATATGTGACTTCGGGGTTAGCTTTAATCGGCGATGCAGCACATGTGATCCATCCGTTAGCAGGTCAAGGGGTGAATATTGGCTGTTTAGATGCGGCTGTACTGTGTGATGCATTATTGCACGATTTATCGCGTGGAGTCTGGGCACATGAGCAAACTTTGCAACGTTATGAGCATCGCCGTAAAGGCCAGAACGATGCCATGATGCATAGTATGTCGGCCATTGGTTGGTTAGAAACTACGGAATTCTTTCCGATTATTTGGGCGCGTAACTTTGGTTTAAAACAAGTTGAGCAACAACCTGTATTGAAAGATGCTTTTATGATGCAAGCCAACGGTTTGCAGGCTCTAAAAAATACCCGTTATGCAAATTCGTTTTAAACAGATAATTTTTAGACATCTAGTTAAATCTGATTACGAATTTGATTAAAAAAAATACGATTTTTTTGTATTAAGTACTATGCGAAAGCGATTTAGATTGATAAATTTCATCGTAATTCGAAAGCAATTCGAAATGAAGTAAATAGAAGTCATTGTGGGGAGAGAAAGATGACGGATATGAATGATTATGACGACGTAGAAGACTCAGCAGTGGATGAGGATGAAGCGAAGGCTGCTGAAAAAGGTGCATCTGACGAAGCTGAAGGTGCTTCTGATGGTGATCTTGCTGAGGCAGAAACATTAACCGTGACTGCAAAGCAAAAGCAACGTCAGGCTTTGGAAGATGAAGTGGCTGCATTTTTGGCACGTGGTGGACGTATCACCGAAGTTCCACCAGACGAATCTGCACACGACTAATCTAGCAGAACTAAAAACCACTCTTGAGAGTGGTTTTTTATTAGGTAAAATATCAAAGCTTTGGTTTTATTTTGCAGTTAGCTCTAAAGCACGTTGATACGCCACTTTTTTCTTAATCCCAGTCAAATCCGCAGCCAGTTGCGATGCAGCTTTGACTGATAAATCCTGTAAAAGACGGGTGAGAAGCTGGTCTAATTTCTCTTGTTCCATGTCTTTTTCTTGTGTTGCACCACCGACCACCAGCACAATTTCACCTTTTTGCTGATTATGGTCCGACTCAATAAACTTGACCAATTCACCCAAAGTCATTTTGCGAATGGTTTCAAAAGTTTTGGTAATTTCACGAGCAAAGCCGACGGGACGGTCTGCACCAAACACATCAGCCATATTTTTCACGCATTCCAAAATTCGATGAGGGGCCTCGTAAAAAATTAGGGTTTGTGTTTCGTCTTTCAACTTTTCGAGTTGTAATAAACGTTGTGAAGCTTTTGAGGATAAAAAGCCTTCGAAACTAAAACGGTCACTCGGTAAACCTACCGTACTTAAGGCAGCAATCGCGGCGCAAGCGCCAGGCACTGGAATTACACGAATGCCGTGTTCCTGAGCAGCACGAACCAGTTTGAATCCAGGATCACTAATTAAAGGGGTGCCTGCATCACTAATTAACGCCATATTTTCGCCTTTTAATAGGCGTTGCACTAACACATCAATTTTGTTGCTTTCATTATGGTCGTGGCAGGCGGTCAGTGGTGTTGAAATATTAAAATGCTTGAGTAATTGTGCCGATGTGCGCGTATCTTCGGCTGCAATAATGCTCACTGATTTTAGGGTCTCAATGGCGCGAAAAGTCATATCATCTAAGTGCCCGATAGGGGTTGCTACAACAAATAACTGAGCACTCATGTGAAGTCTCCATACCAAAATAGAATTTAAAAAGAATGACGCGATGTAAGTGATATGGGAGTTTGAATCCGCAAACGCGTTAGAATACTTACATTCTACCTGAATCCATTGCTCAGACGCGAATTAGATTCTGTGAAGATCTTATATTCAATGCTGTGATGTAAATGAATAGTATTTGAAACTTGGCATATTTTGATAAAAGGCAGATGGTAATGTTCTAATTGCTTGAATTGATGATATACATTTGAGATTGCATCTGAGCTTCAACTAAAATAAAAAAGAGCAAAAATTTTGATATTCATTGCATTACAACAAGAAATAAGTGGGTTTTACTAAGTGGAAGAAAAATTGAATCTTAAAACAACATCACAAGCTTTGGGGGATTGGGCAGAACAGCAAGCTTTAATTCTTTTGCAGCAACAAGGCTTTCAACTCGTGCAAAGAAACTATCATAGCCGATATGGCGAGCTAGATTTGGTTGTGCAACAAGGTGAAGAATTACTTTTAGTTGAAGTGAAGGCACGAGCGTTGACCCGTTATGCACATGCCAATGAAGTGGTATCACTTTCAAAACAGCGCAAACTCATCAAAACAGCGTTATGTTTTCTGAATGAATATCCTGAATTTCAGCAGTTCTATTGTCGATTTGATGTAATTTGTTTTGATTTTTATCAACAATTTGCAAAAACAGTACAGTATGACTTTTCAAGTTTCACTTATGATCAGCAATGGATAGAAAATGCTTTTACTTTTGATTCAGAGTTCATTAATCTTTGAAGTAACAGGAAGCATCAATGCTATAGAAAAATGAATGAAATAAGTGAGGAGTCTTGCTGAGTGTTGAATCGTATTGCAATGACAGTGCTTTGTGTCGCAGGTCTAAGTTTATCAGGCTGTGCGAGTTTTATTTCAGGTGGTACAGGGACTGCACCAGTTGGAACTGAAAGTGGGGTACGCTCATTGGGTCAGGTATTTATTGATTCCTCAATTGAACGTACAGCGAATATTAATTTATACAAATTAGACTCTCGTTTTAAACAGTCGCGTGTCAATATTGAAAGTTTTTATGGCAATGTGCTTTTGACAGGACAAGTCCCAGATCAGCATTTAAAACAATTGGCTGAAGACAATGTCCGTGCGATGAGTGATGTAAAAAATGTGCATAATTTTATTACCGTGGGTGATAAAATTGGATATAACACCATCATGCAGGACGCGTCCGCCACAGCAAATACCCGTGGCTTGATTATGAAAGCCCCTGTGGTTGCCGACAGTAAAGTTCGTGTACATACAGAAGATGGTGTGTTGTACGTGATGGGGCGTTTGAATAATGCTGAAATCAATGATTTGAACAACGTGTTACAGCAAGTGGGTAATGTAACCAAAATTGTGACATTGGTTGATAATGTCGATCAAGGACAGAAATCGATAAATTCTAGTTTTGTAAGCCCAGTCGCAAGCAATGCGCAGCCTGAAGTTCAAACGCCTGTAGCTATTGACCCAGATCAGGTAGAACCGACGAATGTTCAATAAATCCGAATATTGGATTAAACAGTTAAATGACACCATGGGTAATGCGAAAGACTTTATTCGAGACTTTCGCATCTACGATGTTGGTAGTTATGCATTAAATCAACTCACACCGCGTGAGGGATATACACTGCATGAAAATATTGCGTATGGTTTAAAGGCACGGCATCGTCTCGATTTATTCAAAACGCATAAACCACAGTTAAATCAACCTTTAATTATTTTTGTGCATGGTGGTGCTTGGACACATGGCGATAAAAGTTCATATCGCTTTGTGGGTGAAGCTTTTGCCCGTGAAGGTTATGACGTTGCAGTAATCAACTATCATCTTGCGCCACAGTACATTTTCCCGAGCTATGTAGACGATTTAACCCTTGCACTCAACTTTTTGAGTCTGCATCAGCAAAAATTGGCTATTCGTACCGACGATGTTGTACTTATGGGACATTCTGCAGGTGCATTTAATGTGATGTCTGCGGTTTACCATCCGCAGCAGTATGAATTGCAATGTCGCGCACAAATTCGTGCCATCATCGGGGTGGCAGGCCCATATCATTTTGATTATAAGGGAGATCCGTTATGTGCCGAGGCGTTCGATCAAAGCGTCCCTTTTCAGCAAGTTATGCCTTATTACTTTGTGGCATCGAATAGCATTAAGCATTATTTGCTCATGGCTGAAAATGACCAGATTGTGGGACACAACAATACGGAAGATTTTGACCGAGTACTGAAAGAAAAAGGCAATCACAGCAAAATGATTGTAATTCCACGCACAGGACATATTACGGTGATGGGATCAGTATCAAGTTTATTCAGTCGTTATTTTGAAACTAAAGAACAAATTTTGATTTCTATCGAGGAAGCCTTAAAGCCATAGATGTGTGTCATCGGCAACAGGGTGACCTTGAGTCACATGCATAATCATGGCGTGTGCGATACTTCCTTTGAAGGGAATCTGAGGGAGTTGGTCAAATTTGAAAAATTGTGCATCGCTGATTTCTTCTTCTTGTAATTGAATATCACCCGCAGCATATTCAGCACGGAAGGCAATCATTAAATTACTTGGGAAGGGCCAAGGCTGGCTCGCTAAATATTGAATATTTTTGAGTTTTAAGCCAACTTCTTCTTCTGTTTCGCGTCGTACCGCATCCTCTAAGGTTTCACCGACTTCAACAAAACCCGCAATCAAACCATACATATTGTTTGTATTCTTGGCATTTTTAGCTAAAAGAATTTCATCTTTTCCTCGTGTGATTACAGTAATAACACAAGGTTGTACCCGTGGATATTGATGATAATGGCACGCAGGGCAGACCATCGCATATTCATTCGCATGAACCTGAGTTTCATGTCCACAATGGCTACAGAATTTATGGTTGCGACGCCATTCTAATAGCTGCATGGCACGACTGGCTTGTTCAAACTCTTTAGTGGTCCATTGGGTCAACAGTTGACGAATCGGCACCAATTGCAGTCCAGTTGGAATGTTTTCATTGGCTTGCAAATCACGGGCAATAACAGTATTGCCCGTATGTAAGTGTAGATCACTTGCCAAGCGTTCAACTTTTGGCAGTTGCAGATGTTCATCAACCAGAAGTTGTTGTTGATGAAAAATATAGGCAAGTGATAATTCAGACATTAGGCAACTACTTCGGCATTAAGTTTCTGACTGCTGCTTAATGCTACATCAAACATCGAATGTAATACAGGCTGTTTATTCTTTAAATTATCAATCATCATTTCTGCACTCGCGAGAGTATCTAAAATGTAGTTGATTTCTTGTTCAGAAATACTGCTTGATGCTTCAATTTTTTGTTGCACAAATTGCGCAGCATTTTTTAATGCTTGCTGACCTTCACTGGCATTAAGGAAGAGTAAAGCACCGCTAATTTCACTAAGCTGTGTAGACAGGTTGCCTAATGCACCCAAGAATTGATCTTGAAGATACTGAATTAATGCAGCAGCAGCGTGATCAACCAATATTTTAGTTTCATTGAGTAAAGCATCATGAGCTTCATCTAGGCGATCTAGAGAAACATTCAAGTTGTTCACACGATGTTGTAAGCGATTTGAAGTATGGTGACGTTCTAATACCCCAATTGAATTCGTGGCAGATAAAATGCCTTTCATTAATTGCTGCGCAAAGTTTTCGTCTTTTAATACATCGCTTTGATTCAATGCTTCGGCCTGACGCGATAAGTCCTGATATGCTTCATTTAAATTCAAGACTTTGAAGATATTGGCCAATTCTTTAATTTTCGTCTGTAATTCTTGTGTTTTCTCAGACGACATTGTTTGGTAGTTATATTCAATCTCATTGCGGATTTGCGCTAGTTCAGCAGTCACAAGTTCGCTAATGTTGTGCATGGTATTGAAATCTGGACCATAAAGATGACGACTAAACACTTGGAGTTGCGTATCGGTTAAGGCATCTTCTCCAATATTCAACTGCTCACGGATGCTTTGAGATGTCTCATCTTCTTGGCTAATACATAAACTGAGAATATTCGATAAATCTTTCAGGTTGGCATTGAAGTTTTCTGGTGCTTGGAGTAATGCTGCCATATTACGTTCAATATCAATCAAACTGCGTAAACGTGCATCTGTGAACAGCAGATTATCAATTTGATTAAATGCTACATGAACCAGTCCCCAATATTGTTGACTTGCTAACTGGTTGGCTAAACCTGCTAAATAAGTGCCCACAATTCGAATTGCTTGCAAATCAAGTTCGGTTTCTTGTTGCTGGAGCAATTTGTTCAATGCAAGTTTATATAAGCGGTGTACATATGCTGACTTTTCGAGTGTCGGAACTTGAGCCAACTGGAATGTAGGTTCTATATGGTTCAACAGTGATTCAAGATGTTGACCTTCATGAGTGAGCGGTTTACCTAAAGCCAATTCTAAGCGGTTTAAAGTATCGAGTAGAAATTGAGGAATTTTAACTTCACGCAAGCAGATAAACTCAATGTAGCGTTTTAGCATAGTGGTGCCTTCACTGAGTGCGACCACATCTTGCGTGTTGATATTTTCAGGATGTGCCATGATTTTACGCATGAGTTCTGCAGCGTATTGAGCAATTTGTCCCAAGTTTGGCATATCAATTAAGACCAAAACCTGTGCACATTGTTCAAATTGATTCAGCGCATCATCAATACCAAATGGTAGAGTATGATCCTCTGCTAAGGTGCTGACCGCAGATTCAACTAACTTGATCGAGTTATCAACCTCATTTTTTATTATCAGTAAGGCTGTAGGATCAAAATGAATAGAGGTTTGGTAAGACATTTATCTGCACCTTTCCTAATGTATTATCTGTTTATGTGTGGCTGAGTTAGAGCGTTATTTCTTGTATTCAACTATAACTGATGTCCCCAAAGTTTAAATACAAAAAATAACAGAATCTCTAGAAATTATTTTGAAAAAAAGCAAGATTTTCCCTGTTTTTCCTCAATTTGTTTGACCCAAGTCTCATGTGCGGCCAATTCTTCGGCAGAGGGTAGAATAACGGCTAAGCCTGTTTGGTCAATTTGGCGTCGCCCACTTGTACCTTGCTGTTGTTCACTTTGTGATAGCGCATCGATATCAAATGACACTTGTCCGCCCGTCATTGCCAAATAGACGTCTGCTAAAATTTCAGCATCGAGCAATGCGCCATGGAAAGTACGATCACGTTGTGCGATTTCGTAGCGCCGCACCAAAGCATCCAAAGAGTTCTTTTGCCCAGGATGTTTGCTTTTTGCCATCGCTAAAGTATCTGTGACTTCACAGACTTCGGAAAGTGCCCCATGACCTGTACGCTTAAACTCCATATTTAAGAAGTTCATATCGAAGGTCGCGTTATGCGCAATAATCTCGGCGCCTTTTAAGTAGTCAAATAAGACATCTGCAATTTCTGCATATTTGGGCTTATCTTTTAAAAAATCATCGGTAATGCCGTGGACATTGACGGAGTCCCCGACTTCCTTCTCAGGATTGATATAAATATGAATGGAACTGCCCGTGAGTTTGCGATTGATCATCTCAATTGCGCCAACTTCAATAATGCGATCGCTGTCCTGAAAGTAAAAACCTGTGGTTTCTGTATCTAGAATTAATTGACGTGGACCAAAGGCTTCGACAGTTGCAGGGGTAATTACAATATGTGGATGAGAACTGGTCGTTGTCGCTGTTGTAGAAGTCTGAGCCACTAGAGGAGCTTCCACATGAATTATGGTCTCCGTGATTTCTTCAATGATTTCAGGTTCAGCCAATTCGGTTTCTTCAACTGCGAAATCTAGTCCGAAAGGGTCGTCAAATAACCAGTCGGACTCAGCTTTTTTTTTATCTTCCGTTGGACTTGCGGTCACTACGACTTGTGTTTTAGCTGCTTGGTCAGCGCCTAAATTTGCCAGTTGATCCGCCATTTCATTGCCAGGGTGACCTGCATGACCTTTAATCCAGTTCCATTCGATGTCTCGACCTTGGCAAACGCTATCGAGTTTTTGCCATAAATCTGGATTTTTGACATCTTTCCAGTTTTTCTTTTTCCAACCATGAATCCATTCAGTTATGCCTTGTTTAACATAGTTGGAGTCAGTCCAGATAATTAACTTGGCTGATTTTGGACAAGCGAGTACGCCTTCAATTGCCGCGGTCAATTCCATGCGGTTGTTGGTGGTCTGTGTTTCTCCACCAAAAATTTTGCGTTCTTCAGTTGCTGTAACGATATAGGCTCCCCAACCTCCGAGTGCGCCATCCTTACCATTTCCACGACAAGCGCCATCGACATAGAGCGTAATTGTTTCAGACATAAAGGGTCATCCAGCCAGCAAAGAAAGTTAACAGAAGCGAATTCAATCTTATATTGTATAACGCATTTGTGCTTTGGAAGTGTATTACATGGTTAATTTTTAATTTCTTGTAACATTTATCATTGAATCGCGCTAAATTATTGCCTTGAGTCTCTGTCATGCTCCACTACAATGGCAGTGCTAAAAAATAAATTTTATACGAGTTGTTTGGATTTTTTTATGTATAAACCAACCACGTTCTTGTGGCAGCCCTCGGTTCCGACATTATTTAAGATTACTATATTGGGCTCTGCCCTCGCTGCATTAGGATTAACCACAGGTTGTGCATCGAGCCAAAGTGCGACCAAGGCTGCCGCATCAAAACAGGTTGGCTCAAATTATTTAGATGCAAATAGTTTAGATTCTTTGGAAGATCTTTTATCTGCAACCGATATGCGTGCTGTAGAAGGGGATCGTTTACTTATTTTAAAACATGGTGATGTGTGGAAGCGCATGACTGTCGGTTTTAAAATGGATCTTAATCACTGGGATTCACGTATTGAAGCGCAGCGCAGTTGGTTTGTCTCTCGACAGCCTTATATTGAGCGTTTAAGTGCGCGTGCCTCACGTTATCTTTACCATACTGTAAAAGAAGCCGAGCGTCGTGGTTTACCGACTGAACTCGCACTATTACCAATTATTGAAAGTTCTTATGACCCTGCGGCAACCAGTAGTGCAGCAGCAGCAGGACTTTGGCAGTTTATTCCAAGTACGGGACGTATTTACGGACTTAAACAGTCAGGTATGTATGATGGTCGTCGTGATGTGGTTGAATCTACCCGTGCAGCTTATGAATTCTTAGGTAGTCTGTATAACCAATTTGGTTCTTGGGAATTGGCTTTGGCAGCATATAATGCGGGTCCAGGCCGTATTCAACAAGCAATTAACCGTAACCGTGAGGCTGGTTTACCTACTGATTATTGGTCTTTACGTTTACCACAAGAAACCATGAACTATGTGCCACGTTTCTTGGCAGTCGCGCAAATTGTTAAGAATCCGAATGCTTATGGTGTGACATTACCTCCGATTGCTAACCGACCACACTTTAGAGAAATTAGTGTAGGGCCAGCGAACTTAAATGATATTGCTGCGGTTACAGGTTTAAGTCGCGCTGAATTGTATGCGCTCAATCCAGGTCATCGTGGTGATCAGATTGATACGACCAGCCCAATGCGTATTTTGATCCCTGCGGATATTAGTCCGTCGATTGATGCCAAGTTATCTAAATTGCAATCGAGCTCAGGCGGTCTATGGGCGAGTGCTGCTCCGATGACTAATACTTCGACTGCGACAGTGATTACGCCAAGTAAAGTGACTCCACCTGCTTTGGTTGCAAGTAATAACCCAAAAACCACAGATACTAAGACCACTACTTCAGTGACAACGAACACAGGACGTCCTTTATCGACTACACCACGTGGTGCAGATGCATTGGCTGCTTTCGCTTCGAGTACAATTGTACCGAGCGCGCCACGTATTCCTGTTGCAGTCACACCAGCCAAAGATGTGAAGCCTGTAAGTGTTGAACCGCCAATTTCTGCCGCAGAGCGTGAGCAAATTATGGCGGCAGTTCAAGCTGAGGATGTGCGCAAAACTGTCGATCAGGTCTTGCAACCTGTAGCAACCAAAGCTGAACAAGAACAAGTGGTTGCAGAGATCAAACAGATTGCACCGCAAGGAACAGAAATTGTCGATCCTTATGATGGCAAGATTAAACTGACCGCAATTCAGACTAGTCAATCTGTCGCAGAGCAACAAGGTAAAGAGTTAACCAAAGGCTTCTCTTATCCAAAGTCGGTGACAGACAATACCAAACTTGATTCTGATGAAGCGCAGCTAAATAAAGACAAGAACTACGTCAAAACGGCTTCGGAAATTGTGGTCGTGCCACCTAAAGGTAAACGTACCACTTATACAGTTCTGCCAGGTGATACCTTAGCAACGATTGCATTGAAAAACGGCGTGAACTGGCGTGACGTTGCCAAATGGAATCAGATTGATCCAAATGCGATGTTATATGTGGGCACCAGTATTTATTTATATGATGCTAAACCTGTTGCACAAGATCGCACTCCTAATAGTGCGAATAGCAAACCAGACAGTTATGTGGTGCAGGCCAATGATAATTTGACCAGCGTCGCAAACCAGTTTGGCTTATCGGTGAAGCAGTTGGCTGATTATAATGATTTGACCGTGACCAGTGGTCTGTTTGTGGGGCAGAAATTGTCTTTAAAGGACAGTGGTTTAACTACAGAGAAGAAATCGACTGAAAAAACGACCGCAAAGAGCAGCATTAAAACTAAATCTTACGTGGTGAAACGCGGTGAGTATTTAAAGCTGATTGCTGACCGTTATGCTTTATCTAATCAAGAGTTGGCTGAATTGACGCCTGGCTTAAATGCAGGTAGCAATTTAATGGTTGGACAAAAAATCAATGTTCCGATCAATACCGTAAATCAGGATGCATCGGCAAAAAGTGTCGTGGCAAAAGTAGATAGTCCAAATGTGGATACCCACATTAAAACTGAAACCTATAAAGTTCAGCGTGGCGATACTTTATATAGCATTGCATCACAGTCGAAAATTTCGCTCAGTGATTTGGCTGAATTGAATAAGATTTCAACCAACAGTGGTGTTTATGTTGGACAAACTATTAAAGTCCCAGCAGGTTCTACTGTGCCAGAAAGTTATGTGGTGCAGTCAGGAGATAGTTTGTCCGCTATTGCCAGTAAATACAATTTAAACCAAGCCAATTTAGCGACCTTAAATGGCTTGAGTCGTAATGCCAATGTTCGTGTTGGACAGCGATTAAAACTCACAGGGGAAGTTCCTGAGATTGAACAGCCAGCTGAGAGTTCGGTTACTACAAAAGACCTCCATGTGGTGAAATCAGGTGAGACCTTAAGCAGCATAGCCAAGAAATATCACTTGCAGTTAAGTTATTTGGCGGCGCTAAATGACTTGTCAACCAATGCTTCGGTTCGTGTTGGACAACGTTTAAAAATTGAAGGTGATTTGCCGAGCAAGACCACGACCAAAGCTGATGCAACTGTGAAAAAGAGCAGTGTAAGCAGTAAAGATACTGAAAAATATACAGTAAAATCGGGTGAATCATTAAATTCAATTGCGAGTCGTACGGGTATTTCAGTTGCTGAATTGGCAAGTCTAAATGATATGAGTTCGCGTACTGGTTTACAGGTCGGTCAAACCATTCTAATTCCTAAAACGGTGAAAGAATATAAAGTGAAATCAGGCGATAATCTGATTCGCTTGGCTGCACGTTATGGTGTTGAGGCGAGTGCTTTGGCTGAAATGAATGATTTAAAGCCATCGGCGCAATTAAAAATTGGTGACGTGATTAAAGTTCCGAATCTTTAATTCGTTAATCTAAGATGTCAGATGTTCGTTTAACGAGCCAAAAAGTTGCCATGCTATTGCTATGTTTAAGCAGTAGTATGGTGACGCAGCAGGTGTGGTCGGCTTTGCAGACTACGCCGTATATTGCTGTACATAGTCAGCCCCAATATACCAAACTGAGGGCAATGCCTTATGCTAACCCTCAGGCCCCAAAAGGCGGATATATCAGCACTGCAGCAACGGGTACTTTTGATAATCTCAACAGTATGAATGGCAAAGGTAGTGCAACAGAAGGTGTCAATTATTTATTCGATACGTTGATGGATAATTCCTTAGATGAATCTGGGGTGATGTATCCGTTATTGGCAGATCAAGTCACGTTTGACCCCGTAAATCCACAATTTATTATTTTTCATTTGAATCCTCGGGCACGTTTTAGCAATGGAACACCTGTGACGGCAGAGGATGTTAAATTCAGTTTTGATGCATATCAAACCAAAGCCAACTTGGGCTTACAGATGTATTTGTCGAATTTGGCGAAAACAGAAGTCTTGTCCAAATCACAAGTTAAATTTATTTTTAAGTCGAGCAAAAACAAGGAAATGCCACTGATTGTGGCGAGTTTACCCATTTATTCCAAATTAGATTGGAAAAATAAGGATTTTACTCGAATTACCTTACACCCCATCTTAGGCTCGGGTCCTTATTTAATTGAACGCATTGATGCAGGGCGCAGTATTACCTATAAACGCAATCCAAATTATTGGGCAAAAGATTTAATGGTCAATCGTGGTCGTTATAATTTTGATCGGCTGAAATATGTCTATTACCGTAATAATGATATTGCCTTTGAAGGTTTTAAGTCGGGACAGTACACTTTACATGAAGAAAAGAAGACCAAGACATGGGTCACGGGCTATCAATTTCCTGCTGTAACAGCAGGATTGGTCAAGCGATATAGTCATCGTTTTGCCCGACCCGTGGTCAATCAGAGTTTGGTCTTGAATACGCGGAAAGATCCATTTAATGATATTTATTTTCGTCAGGCATTAAGTTATGCCTATGATTTTGAATGGCTGAATAAAGCATTGTTCTATGGACAGTATCAGCGTTTGCAAAGCCATTTTCAGAACAGCGAATTGGCAGCAACGGGACAACCGAGTGCTGCTGAGTTAAAATTATTACAACCTTATTTACCCAAGTTACATCCTGTGCAGCGACAAGGTGCGCTCTCCAATTGGCGGTATCCCAAATCGGATGCAGGTGGATTCAATCGCCCGAATTTACTCCAAGCACGCACTATTTTGCTGAAGGCGGGTTACCAATATCGACAAGGGCAGTTGTATGGTAAAAATGGACGGGCGATCCAGTTTGAAGTGTTGCTTTATCAAGAAGGTGCACAGCGTACGATTATGCCGTGGGTTCGAAACCTAAAAAAATTAGGTATCAATGTGAAGTTACGTCAGGTTGATGTCTCGCAATATATGGAACGAATGCGTCGTTACGAATTTGATGTGACCACCTTGGAAATGCCACAATCGCTTTCCCCTGGCAGCGAGCAAGCGCAAATGTGGAGTAGCAGTGCAGCACGTGAGTTTGGTAACTATAATTATGCAGGCATACAAAATGCCGCCATCGATGCTGCTGTTCAGCAGGTGATTCAAGCACCCAATCGGCAACAATTAATTCTACGTACCCGAGTGTTGGATCGATTACTACGTGCAGGTTACTATCAAATCCTAACCTATGGTAAAAATGACAATTGGTATGCGTATTGGAATATGTATCATCAACCTAAAGTGAAGCCAAAATTATCTTTAGGCTTAGACTATTGGTGGAGTGACCCTGCACAAGCCAAAAAAGTCAGTCAATTTCTCGGTAAATAACTACGAGAGGGCATCTTCATTTTGAGTGATGCAGCCAGATTTGGGGATAAATAATGCTGAAGATAAGGATAAGTAATTGGGTACGTATATTCTAAAAAGGTTATTCCTGATCATTCCAACCTTATTTTTTATTCTGTGCATTAATTTTGCCGTGATTCAGATTGCTCCCGGTGGTCCCGTAGAGCGTGCCATTCAGCAGGCAGAGTCTTTTCAGCGCTTGCAAGCCGCAAAAGCAGGTATCTCTACAGAAAACAGTAATTATCAAGGTGCAAAAGGGCTGAGTCAGGAGATGCTTCGTCAGATTGAAGCCCAGTATGGTTTTGATCAGCCAGCGTATATGCGTTTTGCCGTAATGCTTAAGAATTATGTCAGCTTGGATTTTGGCGTGAGCTTTTTTAAAGATAAACCTGTGACGCAATTAATTTGGGAAAAAATGCCCGTCTCTGTTTCACTCGGGTTGTGGAGCAGTTTGCTGATTTATTCTATTGCGATTCCCTTGGGGATTAAAAAAGCCAAGCAACATGGTTTATGGTTTGATAAAACTACCTCGCTTATTTTAGCCATTGGCTATGCAGTTCCAGCTTTTGTTTTTGCTATTTTGTTAATTGTTTTTTTTGCAGGTGGCAGCTATTTTCAATGGTTCCCGTTGCAAGGCTTGGTCTCGGATAATTTTCAACAATTGAGTTTGCTGGGCAAAATTCAAGACTATTTCTGGCACTTAAGCTTGCCATTGTTAGCGATGGTTTTGGGAGGCTTTGCCAGTTTGGCTTATTTAACCAAATATTCTTTTTTGGAAGAACTAAACAAACCTTATGTTTGGGCAGCTCGTGCTAAAGGCTTGAGTGAATCTCGTATTCAGTATGGGCATATATTTCGGAATGCTGTATTGGTGATTATGGCGGGTTTACCCGAGGCATTCGTCAGTATTTTCTTTGTCGGCAATTTATTTATCGAGATTGTATTTAACCTTGATGGCTTAGGGTTGTTAGGATTTGAAGCCATTATTCAGCGCGATTATCCCGTCATCTTCGGGACGTTATTTATTTTCACCTTATTGGGCTTAATTCTGCGTTTAATTTGTGATGTGCTCTATCAATGGGTTGACCCACGAATTGATTTTGAATCGCGAGGGAAACACTAATGTCTCCCATGATTCAAACACGTCTACAACGTTTTCGACAAAACCGTTTGGGGTTTCTTTGCTTAATTTTATTTAGTCTGATTTTTGCAGTGTCCTTAGCTGCAAATTTAATTGCCAATGAAAAACCCTTATTGGTCAAATATCAGCAGTCTTTTTATTTTCCTGTATTTAAGAGCTATCCCGAAACCACATTTGGCGGGGTATTTGAAACAGAAGCTGATTATAAAGATCCTGTAGTACAGCAATTGATTGCTGATCAGGGCTGGGCGGTATGGCCCGTGATTCGGTACGCAGCACAAACGCCAAATTTAGATTTAGCTGTCCCTGTTCCGTCTGAACCAACAGCGCAAAATTGGTTAGGGACGGATGATCAAGGCCGAGATGTGCTCGCCAGAATTTTATATGCCTTACGTGTTTCTCTATTGTTCGGTTTTGCTGTAACACTATTTTCGGCGGTGATTGGTATCTTTGTGGGTGCAATACAAGGCTATTATGGCGGTTGGGTCGACTTAATTGGTCAACGTATATTAGAAGTTTGGGGTGGTTTGCCCATGCTGTTTATGGTGATGATTTTAGTCAGTATCTTTACTCCGAGTGTGTATTGGTTATTTTTGATCATGTTGTTCTTCGGTTGGACCACGTTGGTGAATTTAGTTCGGACGGAGTTTTTACGTGCACGAAATTTCGATTATGTTCGAGCTGCGCGTGCGCTAGGGGTTTCTGATACACGTATTATAGTTCGGCATATTTTACCGAATGTCATTAGTTCCAGTTTGTCACAGCTCCCTTTTATGTTAACTGCCAATATTACTGCTTTAGCTGCTTTGGACTTTTTGGGGCTTGGATTACCTGCTGATACGGCTTCCTTGGGGGAACTCTTGTTACAGGGTAAAAACAATTTAAATGCACCGTGGTTGGCTTTATCAGGTTTCTTCACGCTGGCAATTGTCTTGTCACTTTTGATTTATATTGGGGAGGCTGCACGAGATGCATTCGATCCACGACAATAACCATGCAGCAAGTGTGATTTTAGATGTCCAAAAATTGCATATTCAACACGAACAAATGACATTACTGGACAATTTATCCTTTCAATTGCATCGGGGTAAAACATTGGCTCTGGTGGGGGAGAGTGGTTCGGGTAAAACGATCAGTTGTTTAGCGCTACTAGGTTTATTGCCCTCAAGTTTGCTCAGATCAGGCAGAGTCAATTATGCTGATATTGATTTACTCAAACTTTCTGCCCAGCAATTACAGTCTATTCGTGGTCATAAAATTGCCCTAATTTTCCAAGACCCAATGGCTGCATTGAATCCATTACATCAGGTTGAAAAAATTGTTGGAGAAACCTTAATTCTACAAGGCTTATCTAAACAAGTTGTCCGTCAGCGGGTGATACAGTTATTAAATGATGTTGGATTAACTCAAACAGAAGCTCTGCTAAAGCGTTATCCTCATCAGCTTTCGGGTGGTCAACGACAGCGGGTAATGATCGCTGCTGCCTTAGCATTAGACCCTGAAATTTTAATTGCAGATGAACCGACAACTGCTTTGGATGTGACCCTGCAAATACAGATTCTAGATTTGATTAAGACGCTGCAACAGCAGCGCAAGATGTCACTGATTCTAATTAGCCATGATTTGAATTTGGTTCGCCAATATGCGGATGATGTGATTGTGATGAATCAGGGACGTGTCGAGCAACAGGGTGCTACCGAGCAGGTGTTTCAACATCCTGCAACATCCTATACTAGTGAATTAATGAACCATGATTTTGGTGAGGCACTGGCGCCTGCTCTGACACCGACTCTACTGCAACTCGAACAGTTATTGGTACAGTATCCAATTAAACAGGGGTGGCTGAATCGTGTGAAGGGTCAGCAGATTGCAGTTGAAATTCCTCATCTAACCTTAATGCAAGGAGAATGTATTGGTATTGTGGGGGAAAGTGGGTCGGGTAAAAGTTCTTTGGCCTTAGCTATTGTGCGTTTGATTCAGAGTCAAGGACAGATTCTGTTTCAACAGCAGAATTTAAATGCCCTGAATCAAAAACAATTACGTCCGCTTCGTGCCAATTTCCAGATTGTTTTTCAAGATCCTTTTAGCAGCTTAAACCCACGTTTAACCGTACAACAGATTATTGCTGAAGGATTGACGCTCGGTTATCAACATGAAAATCATATTGAAGCGAAAGTGAGTCAGGCTCTATTGGATGTTGAGTTGGATGATAGGTTCAAACATCGTTATCCTCATGAACTATCAGGTGGTCAGCGTCAGCGGGTGGCTTTGGCGCGAGCGTTGGTGCTAAAACCACAGTTGATTATCTTAGATGAACCGACATCTTCTTTAGACCGTACGACACAGCGAGCAATTGTGCAGCTATTGCGCCGCTTACAGCAGCGGTATCAACTGAGTTATTTATTGATTAGCCATGACCTACATGTGGTACGTGCGATTAGTCAAAAAGTTTTGGTATTACGTGCATCGCAAATGATTGAAATGCAGACCACGGAAGCACTATTTGCTCATCCTTTACATCTGTATACCCAGCAATTGATCCAAGCCAGTCAATATCATTCAATTGACAAAGTTGACAAAATAAATTGTCAGAAATGACTTGACCTCAGTAACAAACTGATTAGAGTAAAACACCTAAATAAAAAAATGAGGAAGTTCCCATGAGTCATATTGCAGCGTCTTTGCAAATTCGAAATACAACCTTTAAAAACCGTATTATTAAAGGCGCAATGAGTGAGGCTTTAGCCAACCATGCGGGACAACCGAATCGATTACATTTAGGTTTATACGAAGCTTGGGCAAAAGGGGGCTTGGGCTGTGCAATTACGGGGAATGTCATGGTAGATTTTCGTGCCAAGAATGAGCCCGGTGTTGTTGTAGTTGAATCTGAACGTGACATGGCTGAGCTGAGTCAATGGGCAGCTTTGGGTAAGCAATATGGGATGGTGCAGTTGGTTCAGCTATCCCATCCAGGGCGACAATGCCCGAAAGGTTTAAATAAAGAAACCGTAGCCCCTTCGGCAGTGCCGTTTAGTCCAATGCTTGCTACCACTTTTGGTACACCACGTGAACTTCGTGAAGATGAAATTTTAGACATTATTCAACGCTTTGCCCATGCAGCGCAGGTCTGTGAAAAAGCGGGATTTGAAGGTGTGCAACTGCATGGTGCACATGGTTATCTGATTAGTCAGTTTCTCTCGCCCTTGACCAACAAACGTCAAGATCAATGGGGCGGTAGCATTGAAAATCGTATGCGCTTTTTGCTAGAAATTTACCAAGCTGTTCGTGCAGCGACATCAGATAACTTTATTATTTCGGTTAAACTGAATTCTGCTGATTTCCAACGTGGTGGCATCACTGAAGAAGATGTGATTGCTGTGTTTAAAGCGATTGATGCAGCAGGTATTGACCTGATTGAAATTTCGGGCGGTACCTATGAAGCACCTGCCATGGCAGGAGCAAAAGAAGATAAACGTAAAGCCAGCACCATCGCTCGCGAAGCCTATTTCCTCGACTTTGCTGAAAAAATCCGTCAACAAGTCAGTTGTCACTTGATGGTGACAGGTGGCTTCCGTACAGCGCAAGGCATGAATGCTGCACTTGATAGTGGCGCCTGTGATTTTATCGGGATTGCACGTCCATTTGCCGTAGAAACCGATTTGACCGAACGTTTATTGGTTGGGCTAGATGTCCGTTATGCGGTGGATAAGATTAAAACAGGTATTCCAATAGTGGATAAAATGGCCATTATGGAAATTATTTGGTATGCCGCTCAATTTAAGACCATTGCGCAGGGTAAACAGCCAAATCCGAAACTTTCTCCGCTTAAAGTGTTCTTCCATTATGTGAAGGGGAATTTAAAAGCCGTGATTCAAGGGCAAATCAACTCCCGCAAAAGTGCTTAATATTAGTTGGCTACGGCCCAATACTGTTTGAAGATTGGGGCAGACCATTGACCTTTTGACAAAGCCCGTTGAAAGGCGGGTCTATCTTCAATCTGTTGTAAATAACTATTAATCGCAGGGTAGCGCATATAACGGTCATTTAGATGGGTGCAGGAGTGTAATGGAAACCAGAGTAAGATATCAGCGATGGTGAATTGAGAGCCTGCGACCCACGGTTGTGTGGTGAGATGCTGATTGATCATTTGCATTTGTTGTTGCAGTAGGGGATTTAAATAGCCTTGATTAAATCCATATTGAATGGCTCGTGGAATAAAACGGATAAGCCAAGGTGTTCGGATCGCCAATTGGGAAAAGATCTGTTTTAATGCCAAATTTGGCATAAATGTGGCTTCAGCGAAGTTTTTCCAATAGTAATAATCCACTAAGGCAGAACTGTCTAAATTCATTGCACCTAAACTTTGCTGGTGAGTACTGAACCATTCGGCAATAGCGCTGGTTTCAGATAAGAAAAAAGTATGTTCAAGTTCTGTTATTTTGACTGTTGGAAATTTTGCTAAAGGATGTGCTTGCTGTAATTGATGCGTATTGGCATCGTCTAGTGTGTCGCAAACCAGAATGTCATAATCGAGACCAAGTTCTTCGAAAAGCCAGACAATACGTTGTGAGCGAGAATTGGGTTTATGATAAAGTTGAATCTGCATTTTGTTGTTTCAATTGCCTTTTATTCAATATGTTTTTTATTTTGCTCAAAGAGAGCATAACTCAAAATATAGGCATAAAAAAACCTGAGTCATTATGCTCAGGTTTTTTTAAGAGATAAACATCTCTGAATATGGCGTCCCTACGGGGATTCGAACCCCGGTTACCGCCGTGAAAGGGCGATGTCCTAGGCCTCTAGACGATAGGGACTTAATGAGGCAGGTACTTCTGAAAACTAAACCATAAATTAGATGGCGTCCCTACGGGGATTCGAACCCCGGTTACCGCCGTGAAAGGGCGATGTCCTAGGCCTCTAGACGATAGGGACGTTTCAGAGGTGGGCGTATATTAGGGTGAATATAGGGGGGTGTCAAACATTTTTTTGAAGATAATCATTAAAAAAGGTTTGAGTGGGTAAAAAGAATACAAAATATGGAAATACAATTTAGATTGTTTATTTTCCGAGCTTTAATGCATCCACAATGCTTTTGATAACGGCTGGATGTGCTAAATAACCTGTAATTTGATGAGGCTTATCTACAAGTGTTGTGATTGCCTGATTAATGATCGGTGGTTCAAAATTGAAAGGTGCTTCAGATAAGGGGAAGGCGGTCAGGAAATCATCAGGAGAATAAAAATTAAACCAATCGCCATGTAGTTGAGGTGGCCGAGAAATCGGTAAGGTAAGTTTTTCTTGGATCACCTTAAAGGCAAGCGGTGAACCGAGAGTAATAAAACGATGTACTCTAAAATGGTTAAATTGATGTAATAAGTTATAGGCAATCACTGTACCCAATGAATGTGCCACAATAATATGATCTTTGCTTGGATGAAGATGAGACATAATTCTGTGGTGAACTTCATGCATAAAATCAGAATTTGACAAGTATAAGTAGGTCTCGATGAGAAATTTATGCATGAGTGTTTCATGGAGTTTAGGGTAATGATTGAGGAACATGATCAATTCTTTGAATGCATGATCTTTGGTGAGTGCTGTAATGACAGATAAACGTTGAGTAAGTGACTCCGATTGTTCTGGATTAAAACAAGGCAAAGGGGTAATACATGGACTATGCTCTTCAATAATTGACGTGTTATGCCAAAGATGAAAAGGAAAATGTAAATACGACAGTGATTTAGGAAGCATTGTATTTAAATCTAAACTGTTATTGAGTTGGTGTTTAGTGAGTAAATCGCCATAAAAAGGGAGTTTGATATCCAGTGATTTAAGTTCGATATTTTGCTCGGCATGACTCAAGCCCGTTTTAAATAAATTTAACCAATGCTGTTTTAAAGTCTCTTCATCATAATGTTGTTGATTCATACCATGAATAAAAATGATTTTCATACAGGGGCAGGCTTTTTATAGAGAACATTATTTATATTTAGCTTAAAAAAAAGAGTGGTCTTTGACCACTCTTTTTATGTGTTAGTTTTGCTTTCGATAAAACACGTAATAGCTGAGATAACACAAGGCAATAAAAATTAAACAGCCAATAAAGCCCGCTAGCATTTCAGGATCTGCGGCCATACTGATGCCAGTAATAAAACAGAATACAAAGCCTAAAATCGGCACAATTGGAAATAATGGCGCTGCAAAGCCTAATTCTTTCGCTGTATGACCTTGTTTATACCATTGGCGACGGAAATTGAACTGACTTAAGCAGATGCTCATCCACACCACGACCATCGTAAATGCGGCTACACCCAGCAGGTTTTTGAAAATGGTTTCAGGCGCAAATTGTTCAGACAGCAAACCTGGAATTGCGCCAAACATGGTCACAATAATGGCAACAAAAGGAATACCTTTGTGATTCACCTTTGAGAATACTGCGGGTAATTGTTTCTTGTCAGATAAAGCCCACATCATACGGGAAGCGGCATATAAGCCTGAATTCGCAGCTGATAGAAGTGCGGTAATAATCACAAAGCGAATAATGTCTTCTGCATGGGGAATACCAATATAGTTAAACACGGTCACAAAGGGGCTGCTGCTCACGCCATTACCACCTAATCCCGCCATTTCGTGTGGCAATAGAGCACTGATCACGACAATTGTGCCTACGAAGAAAATTAATAGGCGCCAAATGGCTGCATTAATCGCTTTAGGTACATTTTTCGCGGGGTCTTGAGTTTCACCCGCAGCAACACCAATCAGTTCTGTTCCAGAGAAGGCAAAATTCACAATCAACATGGTGGCAAAAATAGGGAAGAAACCCTGTGGAAACCAGCCCTCTGCGGTAATATTGCTAAATAAGGGCGCAGAGCTATAACCATGAAAAGATAGCACGCCAAAAATGGCCAATAGACCTAAAATAATGAAGCTGATGACAGTAACGACTTTGACTAGAGATAGCCAAAACTCTGATTCAGCAAATAATCGGGTTGAACTCATGTTTAAGCCAAAAATAATGGCAGCAAAGATGAGCGTCCAAATCCAGACAGATATGTGTGGAAACCATTCTTGCATCAGCAAAGCGGCAGCAGTGAATTCTGTGCCGAGTGTTGCTGTCCATGTTAGCCAATATAACCATGTAATCGTGTAGCCTGTCCCTGGACCAATATACTTTTGTGCATAAGCGCCGAAAGAACCCGATACAGGCATATGTACCGCGAGTTCTCCCAGACATAGCATCACCATATAGGCAATAATTCCACCTAAAATATAAGCGATGATGGCACCTACAGGCCCCGTTTGTGCAATGACTTCACCCGACCCTAAAAATAGGCCAGTCCCGATTGCACCACCAAGTGAAATCATGACTAGATGTCGAGTACTCATAGCGCGTTTTAAAGGCGCAGAATTGCCCTGATGCATAGCATCATTCGGAGATTGAGATGACTGCATAAGAGAGAAAAAAATAGAATAATGAAGCGCGCTATTGTAGTGCAAAACTACAAATCTGCAATCGAATAATAATGAATTGTGAGTTTTGAATGATCGTATAAACGATAAGATGGCGTCCCTACGGGGATTCGAACCCCGGTTACCGCCGTGAAAGGGCGATGTCCTAGGCCTCTAGACGATAGGGACGTTGCGAGGTGATGCGTATATTATGTATTTTTTTCTTTACTGTCAAATAAGTTATTACAATATTTCGAAAATAAGGGTTTGTTTGTGTAAAAAATGTCTTGCTTACAGGATATAACGCAATTTTTTTATGTTTCTAAAGATTCGATATCTCGATCTTTTTTATTGATAAAGGTAAAGCTTTATTCATTCAATAGCCAAGAGATGAAGGGTTTGATCAAGCTATGAGACTAAGTTGAATGAGATTTCATATGGTTAATACTAAGAAAACTGAAATTTCAACAGGCTTGAATTATTGATAAGTGAAAAGCCTAAGCAAATTTAATGTTCTGGCGTTTGGTATGGATCGTGTGCTTTTTCTGATGGTGTGGCATTAGCTGCGGATGGTGCAGATTTCTGTTCTTTATTGGCAATATAAAGATAAACAGCTGAAGGGGAAAGAATGAGTAAAACCAGTAATATTTTCTTTAACATAAGTTTAGGGTGAAAAATAAAACACAAGAGTATAAATGATTCTAAAAATAGAATTCGATGAAATTTTTTAAAAAGATTTGCGAGAGCAAATAGATGGCGTCCCTACGGGGATTCGAACCCCGGTTACCGCCGTGAAAGGGCGATGTCCTAGGCCTCTAGACGATAGGGACGTTTAGAAGATGGCGGTATCTTATTGATCCGCCACCAAAGTGTCAAGTAGGTGAGGAGAGAGTTTGTTTAAAATATAGCAAAACAGTTCAGCAGTCTTTTTTGTATCGTACAAAGCCGAGTGAGCTTCTTTACCATCAAACTCAATTCCAGCTTGTATACATGACTTAGCAAGTACTGTTTGACCAAAAGTAATTGCACTTAAGGTTACCGTATCAAATACAGAGAAGCTGTGAAATGGATTTTGATTTTTAGTGCCAGTACGCGCGATCGCAGCCTGAACAAAACCTAAATCAAAGTGCGCATTGTGGCCGACCAAAATCGCGTGGGTGCAATTTTGTTGACGGCGTACGTCATTCACTGCTTTGAAAATACGTTTTAGTGCCGATTTTTCATCTTCAGCCATCGCAACACGCATGGGATTAAATGGATCAATTCCAATAAAATCCAACGAACGGCGGTCCAGATTTGCGCCTTCAAATGGATTAATGTGTGCATGATGGGCTTCACCTGGAACGAATTTGCCTTCTGCATCATAAATAATTGGAATCGCGGCTATTTCTAGCAGCGCGTCAGTTTGTGAATTAAAACCTGCAGTCTCGACATCGACCACCACAGGTAAAAAACCACGGAAACGCTGACCAATTACTGGTAGAGTTTCATTTGTCACACTTTTCTCCATTGGATGGTTTTACCAGCATAAAGCGGGATAATCTTGTCACCATCTAAATAATCAAAACTTTCAGGAATGACTTGTTCTTCTTTGACTAACGTAATGGTTTCAGTATTACGTGGAAGACCATAGAAGTCTGCACCAAAGTGGCTCGCGAAGCCTTCTAGACGTTCGAGTTTATTAACTTGGTCAAAAGCTTGAGCATACAGTTCAATTGCCGTTGGCGCACTGTAGCAACCTGCACAACCACAAGCATTCTCTTTGGCATTTTTTGAATGAGGTGCACTATCTGTACCTAAGAAGAACTTAGGATTACCACTGGTTGCCACTTCCAACAAGGTTTGTTGGTGTGTTTGGCGTTTTAAAATTGGTAAGCAGTAGAAGTGCGGCTTGATGCCACCGACCAACATGTCATTGCGATTAAACAATAAATGTTGAGGGGTAATCGTGGCAGCCACATTACGGTCTTGTTCTAGCACAAAATGTGCAGCCTCACTGGTGGTAATGTGTTCGAGTACCAGTTTTAACTGCGGGAACTGCTTTAATAATGGTGCTAAAACTTCATCTAAGAAGCGTTTTTCACGGTCAAAAATATCGACATGGTTATGGGTAACTTCACCATGTAACAGTAATGGCACTTGATGTTCTTCAAGTTGCTCAATTACCGCATAGACTTTACGAATATCACTTACGCCATTGTCCGAGTTGGTGGTTGCACCCGCTGGATAAAGTTTGATGGCATTTACAAATTCAGAATCTTTGATTTTTTTGACTTCGCTTGCAGGAGTGCTATCCGTAAAATACAACACCATACGCGGGTCAAATGCATTGCCTTCAGGCACATGAGCCATAATTCGCTCACGATAAGCAAGCGCCTCTTCCACAGTTTTCACAGGTGGAACAAGATTTGGCATACAAATCGCACGCTTAAATTGGGCTGCTAAATCTGGAACTGTGCGTTTCAGGGCGAGGCCGTCACGTAAGTGGGCATGCCAATCGTCTGGCTGCAAAAGAGTAATCGTATTCAAGGCGATTTCGGACTAAAAAATAAATCAGATGATAATCTATATCACTCAGTAATGCTAAGCTGATTTACGTATAAATGGCTTAATTCTGGTAAATACAAAAAGCTTTTTATTGTTTTTTTGTGATTGTGGAATATAAGCAGTGCTTTAATTGAAGCTATTTCATCTGTGAAGTATCAAGATATGTAAGATGAGCTTGATAAAGAAAAAAACCGCCAATTTAAGGCGGTTTTTTTCTTTAGCTATTGAGCAATTGAAAACTTAGTTTTTGTCTTTCAATTGTGGCACTGCAGAACCAGTACCTACAGCCAACAAACCAGAGTTGGTATAAATACCGAGTTTTGCGCGTGTATCTGTAATATCAAGGTTACGCATAGTAAGCTGACCAATACGATCCATCGGCGTAAACATTGAATCACCTTTCTCCATAGTTAAACGCTCAGCTTCATAAGTGAGGTTAGGAGATTCGGTATTCATGATGGTGTAGTCATTACCACGACGTAATTCTAAAGTGACTGTACCTGTAATCGCTTTAGCAACCCAACGTTGTGCAGTTTCACGCAACATAAGTGCTTGAGAATCGAACCAACGTCCTTGGTATAACAAACGACCTAAACGTAAACCGTTAATACGGTATTGTTCAATCGTGTCTTCGTTATGAATACCTGTAACCAAACGCTCATAAGCAATATGAAGTAACGCCATGCCTGGTGCTTCATAAATACCACGAGATTTTGCTTCGATAATACGGTTTTCGATTTGGTCAGACATACCTAAACCATGACGACCACCGATACGGTTCGCTTCAAGAATGAAGTCAACCGGATTTTCAAAACGTTGACCATTAAGCGCAACAGGGAAGCCTTCTTCAAAAGTAACAGATACTTCTTCAGCATCAATTTTTACGTCATCTTTCCAGAATGCAACGCCCATGATTGGGTCTACAATTTTGATACCTGCATTGAGGTATTCAAGATCTTTTGCTTCATGAGTTGCACCCAACATGTTTGAGTCAGTTGAGTAAGCTTTCTCTTTCGACATTTTGTAGTCAAAACCATTGTCGATGAGGAACTGTGACATTTCTGCACGGCCGCCTAATTCATCAATAAAAGTTTGGTCTAACCACGGTTTGTAAATTTTAAGTGCAGGGTTAGTCAATAAGCCATAACGGTAGAAACGCTCAATGTCGTTCCCTTTATACGTTGAACCATCACCCCAGATGTTCACGTCATCTTCTTTCATCGCGGTAACAAGCATAGTACCTGTTACTGCACGACCCAGTGGAGTCGTGTTGAAATATGGCATACCACCAGTGCTGATATGGAATGCACCACATTGAATCGCTGCAATACCTTCAAGTGCAAGTTGCAAACGGCAGTCCACTAAACGTGCTTTAACGGCACCATATGCTTCCGCTTTTTTCGGAATAGCATCGTAGTCATCCTCATCAGGCTGGCCTAAGTTTGCCGTATATGCATAAGGCTCTGCGCCTTTTTGTTTCATCCACAATAAAGCAGCTGAAGTATCTAGACCACCAGAGAAGGCAATACCAACTTTTTTGCCAACTGGGACATTCTGCAAGATAGTTGCATTATCAGTCATTGTTAATCCTAACGATATAAATATAGGCACCGAGAATAGGTGGCCTGAAAGAATACATATTTTTGCGATTGTAGCACTTTTCCAGACGCTTGTTTTCGCAAAACAAAGTCAAAATAAAAAAAACAATAAATTTTCTGATCGATAAGCAGAAATTGACGTCTGAAAAAGCAACATCTTGGTGCATTTTTGAGGTTTGTAATTTATATAAAAATCAGAGGAATGCTTTTAAAACTGGATAAATCCTCAACAAACGAATGAATGCGACTAAAGTTGAGTAATTGTTTAATCCGAAGCTTACATGGCTGAAAAAATAAATAAAAACAATAGTTTTACCAATATTGTTAATTTTTTCTAAATGAAATGTGTTGTGTTTATTGATTTAATATATTGGTCTGACCAATATATTTGTTATGCTTTTTTATTGACCTGTTTGGTGTTTGAAATTACTATAATGGTGCAAACAGCTATTATTTTTTTACGCTTTTGGTTTATTGGTCTGACCAATTTGGTATTTTACCACAGGATGATTGGACCAACTCGAGGTTCTGGCAAGCATTTCAAGGAGATGACAATGCTTCAACATTGGCAACAAGTTTACGATCCTATTGGCAATATCTGGCTTTCCAGCTTAATTGCACTTATTCCAATTATCTTTTTCTTTTTAGCGCTGGCTGTATTTCGTATGAAGGGCAGCGTAGCTGGAACAATTACTGTTGTTTTAGCATTGTTGGTTTCTTTATTTGCCTATCAAATGCCGACCATGATGGCATTTGCTTCTTTGATTTATGGCTTCTTTTACGGTTTGTGGCCAATCGCATGGATTATTATTGGTGCGGTTTTCCTGTACAAAATTTCGGTGAAAACGGGCCAATTTGACATTATCCGTTCATCCATTCTGTCCATTACTGAAGATCAGCGTTTACAAATGCTGTTGGTGGGCTTTGCCTTTGGTACTTTCTTAGAAGGTGCAGCAGGCTTTGGTGCGCCTGTCGCGATTACTGCGGCTTTATTGGTGGGCCTTGGCTTTAAACCATTATATGCAGCAGGCTTGTGTTTAATTGTGAACACTGCACCTGTAGCGTTTGGTGCGATGGGTATTCCAATTATTGTGGCGGGTCAGGTGTCTGGTGTAGACACTCATGAAATCAGCCAGATGGTGGGTCGCCAACTTCCGTTTATGGTGCCAATCGTACTGTTCTGGATTATGGCAATTATGGATGGTTGGCGCGGTGTTAAAGAAACTTGGCCTGCGGTATTGGTTGGTGGCGGTTCATTCGCGTTGGCACAATTCCTTACCTCTAACTTTGTAGGTCCAGAGTTACCAGACATTACCGCTGCGATTGCTTCTTTGGTGAGTTTGACCATTTTATTGAAATACTGGAAACCGAAACATATTTTCCGTTTCAAAGCTGAAGATATGCATATTGATGCAAATAGCTTGAATGCAGATCAACAGAAGAAATATTCAATTGGTCAAATCGCGAAGGCATGGTCTCCATTCATGATCTTAACCGTGATGGTGACGATTTGGAGTATCAAACCATTTAAAGATTTATTCGCTAAAGATGGTGCATTGCATGACCTTGTGATTGCAATTAAGGTACCGTTCTTGCATCAAGTGGTACAAAAAATGCCACCTGTTGTGCCTGAAATCAAAGACTATGACGCCATTTTCAAGTTTGATTGGTTGTCTGCGACGGGCACTGCAATCATGATTGCCGCGGTAATCACCATCATTTATTTAAAAATGAAACCACGTGAAGCGGTAGTGACTTTTGGCGAAACCCTGAATGAATTAAAAACTCCAATTTATTCAATTGGAATGGTATTGGCGTTTGCCTTTATTGCTAACTATTCAGGCATGTCTGCGACTTTGGCATTGGCATTGGCGCATACTGGACATGCATTTACTTTCTTCTCGCCATTCTTGGGCTGGATCGGGGTGTTCCTAACAGGTTCAGATACGTCTGCAAATGCCTTGTTCAGTGCGCTACAAGCAACGACTGCACAACAAATTGGTGTACCAGAAGTGTTATTGGTGGCTGCCAATACCAGTGGTGGTGTGACAGGTAAAATGATTTCCCCTCAATCTATTGCAATTGCCTGTGCGGCAGTAGGCTTGGTTGGTAAAGAATCTGATTTGTTCCGTTTTACAGTGAAACACAGTATCACTTTTACGGTAATGATCGGTATTATTATTACCTTACAAGCATATGTGTTCCCATGGATGATTCCATAACACCCGTAGATTGAAGGACAGCGGTATGAAGGTCTCTGATAGAGTTTTACAAAGTTTGCGTCATTTGATTGAAACCCAACAAATGAAAGTCGGAGATCGTTTACCCGCTGAAAGAAAGTTGTGTGAACAACTCGGTGTCTCCCGTTCCTCTTTGCGTGAGGCTATTCAGCAACTGACCAGTCAGGGCATGCTGGTCAGCAAAGTCGGAGCGGGAACTTATTTACAGCAATTACCAAGCTCTTGGTCACAACATCAAATCGTGCAACCACTGAGTGAATTGATTGATGAAGATCCTGCTTATCGTTTCGATGTGCAGGAAGCTCGAATTATTTTGGAGGGTGGCACCGCTTGGCATGCAGCTTTGCGTGCTACTCCTGAAGATATTCAGCACATCCGTGATTGTTATGACCAAATCACTCACTTCCAGTCTTTGGGCGATGATGAGCAAGCGGCACGTGCCGATGCCAATTTTCATCTGGCGATTGCAGAAGCTTCACACAATTTGGTGCTGATTCAAGTCATGCGAGGCGTGTTCGATTTGTTGCAATTTAACGTGGCTTTAGGCCGACGTAAAGTCTATTCCGAAGCGCACCGTTTTGATCAATTGCATGAACAGCATTTGCAAGTGATTGATGCCATTGAGCGCCGAGACCCAGAAGCCGCACGCAAGGCTGTGTGTGGACACATTGAGTTTGTAGTTCAGCAAGTACGTTCGATTGATGAGGAAGAAGCTCGTCGACAACGTTCGAGCCGTTTAAACAGGATATAACCATGATTATTTCATCTGCAAATGATTATCGCGAAGCTGCGAGACGTCGTTTACCGCCATTCCTTTTCCACTATATTGATGGTGGAGCATATGCAGAATATACCCTGAAGCGAAATGTAGAAGATCTTTCTAAAATTGCTTTAAGACAACGCGTTCTGAACGATATGTCAGAGCTGAGTCTTGAAACCAAACTGTTTGATGAAACTTTGTCGATGCCTGTGGCATTGTCGCCAGTGGGTTTAACTGGTATGTATGCGCGTCGCGGTGAAGTGCAGGCGGCTGTGGCAGCGGATAAAAAAGGCATTCCATTTACGTTGTCGACTGTTTCAGTGTGTCCAATTGAAGAAGTGGCACCTGCCATTCAGCGCCCAATGTGGTTCCAGTTATATGTGTTGCGTGACCGTGGCTTTATGCGCAATGCTTTGGAGCGTGCCAAAGCAGCAGGCTGTTCAACCTTGGTGTTTACTGTGGATATGCCTGTACCGGGCGCGCGTTACCGTGATGCACATTCAGGGATGAGTGGTCCGAATGCCGCGATGCGTCGTTATATGCAGTCTTGTTTCCACCCGCATTGGGCATGGAATGTAGGCTTGATGGGACGTCCACATGATTTAGGCAACATTTCTAAATATTTGGGCAAACCGACAGGTTTAGAAGATTATATTGGTTGGTTAGGCACCAACTTTGATCCGTCAATTTCATGGAAAGATCTAGAATGGATCCGTGAATTCTGGGATGGCCCAATGGTGATTAAAGGGATTCTAGACCCTGAAGATGCCAAAGATGCAGTCCGCTTTGGTGCAGATGGTATTGTGGTGTCAAATCATGGTGGTCGTCAGCTTGATGGTGTGTTATCGACAACACGTGCATTGCCTCCAATTGCTGATGCAGTGAAGGGTGATATTAAAATTCTTGCTGACTCTGGTATTCGTAATGGTCTAGATGTGGTGCGTATGCTGGCGATGGGTGCGGACACCTGTATGCTTGGTCGTGCTTTCGTTTATGCATTAGGTGCAGCGGGCGGTGCGGGTGTTTCAAATCTTTTAGAGTTGATTGATAAAGAAATGCGTGTCGCCATGACCTTAACGGGGGCGAAGACCATTGCAGATATTACTGAGGATTGCTTGGTCCATTTAGAGCGTGAATTAGTCGAGTGATTTTATTCTTAAAATAATTCATTAAGTAAGATGACATCCTTCCCAACCTCCCTTTAAAAAGGGAGGGCCTGACTATTTTTGATTTGAGCTTGTCGCTTTAAATTGCTTGCCTCTTTGGAAAAGGGGGCAAGTATCCAAAAATTTCAATATATACGATTCCATATTCAAATTTGGGAGAGGAACATTCCTTATGCAACCCCATTCAGATTCACAGCAAACGATTCAAAAACTCATCGACATTGTTGGAAAGCAACATGTTCTGACGCAAGAAAGTGAAACGCGCTTGTACCGCCAAGGACGCCGCTATGGTGCAGGTCAAGTGCTTGCAGTTGTCGTTCCGGGAACTTTATTGGAACAATGGCAAGTGTTGCAAGCGGCTGTGGATGCAGACTGTATTGTGATTATGCAAGCGGCTAATACTGGATTGACCGGTGGCTCAACGCCTTTTGGTGATGATTATGACCGACCTGTGGTACTGATGAGCACGCGACGTTTGGCAGGTATTCAAATCATCCGTGATGGGCAGCAGGTAATTTGCCTTCCTGGAGCAACATTAGACCGTTTAGAAAAAGAACTGGCGCCCTTTAATCGTGAACCGCATTCAGTGATTGGTTCTTCGTGTATTGGTGCATCAGTTTTAGGTGGGGTATGCAACAACTCAGGTGGTGCGTTGGTACGTCGTGGTCCAGCATATACTGAGTTGGCGCTGTATGCACGAGTTAATGAATCGGGTCAACTGGAGCTGATTAACCATTTGGGTGTGGACTTAGGACATACACCAGAAGAAATTCTTTCACGTTTGCAAAATCAGCAATACCAAACTGCGGATGTACAGCATAATCCAAGTTGTTGTGCATCTGACCAGCGTTATGCACATGACGTGAAACAGGTGAATGAGGCAACTCCTGCACGATTCAATGCCGATCCATCACGCTTATTTGAAGCATCAGGTTCAGCAGGTAAAATCTGCGTATTTGCGGTTCGACTAGATACTTTTGAGAAGATTCCGAGTCAGGTGTTTTATGTGGGAACCAACTCACAGGATGACTTAACTGAGATTCGTCGTTTTCTATTAACTGATTTACCGCGCTTACCCATTGCAGGTGAATACATTCACCGCGTGGCCTATGACATTGGCGCAGAATACGGTAAAGATACCTTTGTCTTTATTGAAAAATTCGGTACTGCCAAAGTGCCTGCTGCTTTTGCCATGAAAGACAAAGTTGATGGTTACTTAGAAAAAGTTGGCATGAAAGGGTTGTCAGATAAAGTTCTGCAATTGATTACCAAGTTTATGCCGAATCATTTGCCTGAACGCATGAACCAATTCCGTGATCAGTATGAACATCATTTGATTTTACGTATTGAAAATCAGGATGTAGAGCTAGTACAGCAATTCCTGAGTGACTATTTCGCTCAGCGTACGACAGGCAATTTTTTCCATTGTACAGAGGAAGAGGGACGCAAAGCTTTTTTACATCGTTTTGCGGTCGCAGGCGCAGCTATTCGCTACCGAGATACCCATCGGAGTGAAGTGGAAGATATTGTGGCACTTGACATAGCTTTGCGCCGTAATGACCGCGAGTGGGTAGAAACTTTGCCGAAAGATATGGATGAGCTGATCATACATAAACTGTATTACGGTCATTTCTTATGCCATGTATTCCATCAAGACTACATCGTCAAAAAAGGCGTTGATCCTTTGGCGATGGAGCATCAAATGTGGCATTTGCTGGATGATCGTGGTGCTGAATATCCTGCGGAGCACAATGTTGGTCATTTATATGTGGCGAAGCCTGCGTTAAAACAGCACTACCAAAAACTCGACCCAACCAATAGTTTTAATGTGGGGATTGGCCAGACGTCGAAGTTAAAATACTGGAAGTAAACCTTCAGCACTGTATTGCTAGATAATAAAAGTGTAGCCCACTAGAAATAGAATAGGGCTACACTTTTTTTTGTATTGACTGATTATTTAAAGAATCAGTCTGATAAAGTCATAAACAAAATAAAAATTCACGTTAAAGTATTATGCAACAAGTTGCACAGCTAATAAATTATAAGGATTCGCCATGACAACGCCCTATGCAAATATTTTGAAACCTCTTCATTTGGGGTTTACCACCATCAAAAATCGCATGGTGATGGGTTCTATGCATACAGGTTTAGAAGACCGTTTTTATAATTATCCTAAATTGGCAGCCTATTTTGGCGAGCGTGCGAAAGGGGGCGTCGGGCTAATCATCACGGGCGGAATCTCACCGAACCGTCAAGGTTGGCTACTTCCAGCAGGTGGTACCATGAATACCATGGGGGATATTGCACCACATCGTTTGGTGACACATGCTGTGCATAAGCATGGCGCAAAAATTTTGATGCAGATTTTGCATTCAGGGCGTTATGGTTATCAACCTTTCGTGGTGTCTGCCAGCCCTATCAAATCACCAATTTCACCATTCAAACCACGTCAAATGAGCGAAAAGCAGATTTTGGCGACTATTCGAGATTATGCCGAAACATCACATCTTGCAAAATTGGCAGGTTATGATGGTGTGGAAATTATGGGTTCTGAAGGCTATTTGCTGAATCAATTTTTGAGTCGCCATGTTAATCAACGACAAGATCGTTGGGGTGGTTCGATTGATAATCGGATGCGTTTTGCGGTTGAAATTGTTCGTGCAATCCGTCAAAAGGTCGGTGAAAAATTTATTATCTGTTTCCGTTTATCCATGTTGGATTTGGTCCATGATGGTAACACCATGCAAGAGGTGATTGCCGTTGCACAGGCCTTAGAAAAAGCAGGCATTACGTTATTGAATACAGGTATTGGCTGGCACGAAGCACGCATTCCAACTATTGTGACTTCGGTGCCACGTGCGGCTTTTGCTGACTATACTGCAGAAGTGAAAAAGCATGTGACAGTGCCTGTGATTGCCTCAAACCGAATTAACATGCCAGACACAGCAGAAGAAATATTGGCACAAGGCAAAGCTGATATGGTACAGATGGCGCGTCCATTCTTGGCAGATCCTTATTGGGTCAATAAAACTGCGACTAATCGGGTAGATGAGATTAATACCTGTATTGCCTGCAATCAGGCGTGTTTAGATCATACTTTTAAAAACCAACGTGCAACCTGTTTGGTCAACCCACGTGCAGCATTTGAAACTGAATTGGTTTATGTCAAAACTGCAAAACCAAAACGGGTTGCTGTGGTCGGGGGCGGTGTGGCAGGCATGTCGGCAGCGACAGTTGCGGCAGAACGTGGACATCAAGTGACATTGTTTGAAGCCAGTCATGAAGTGGGTGGGCAATTTAATTTAGCCAAAGTCATTCCAGGTAAAGAAGAATTTCACGAGACCATTCGTTACTTTAAAGTACAAATCGAAAAAACAGGGGTTGAGCTACGCTTAAATACCAAAGTAAACCGAGAGCAATTAGAGCGTGAAGGTTTTGATGAGATTATTGTGGCTACGGGAGTCGTGCCACGAGCCTTAAAGATTAAAGGTGGTGATGCACCGAATATACTTTCTTATGCTGAAGTATTGCGTGGAGCAGCAGTCGGTCACCGTGTTGCCGTGATTGGCGCTGGGGGAATTGGTTTTGATGTGTCTGAGTTTTTATTAAAACCTCCACACCAACCGCAGCCACAACCTTTGGCAGAGTGGAAGCGAGAGTGGGGCGTCGATGCTGAAGCGCACTATATGACAGAAGGTGGCTTACAGCGCGCAGAAGTTGAAGCGCCTGTCCGTGAAATTTATTTATTACAACGTAAAACCACGCCGTTAGGCATTGGATTGGGTAAGACTTCGGGTTGGGTCCATCGAGCCCAATTAAAAAAGCATGCGGTACGCATGTTACGTGGTGTGCAATATAAAGCGGTAACTAATGAAGGCTTGTGGGTTGAAACGAATGGTCAGGATCAGTTGCTTCGAGTCGATACCATCGTGGTGTGTGCAGGGCAAGAATCTGTAAAAGATTTAATGCCAAATGAAGGGCAAGTTACTTTAGCCAATTATCATATTATTGGTGGTGCAAAACTTGCAGCAGAGCTTGATGCAAAGCGCGCAATCCGCGATGGTGCTGAAATTGCAGCCAAACTTTAAGGAATTGATGAAACAATATGCACTTGAATGCTTTAACGCTATTTTTTACTTGTCTAAAATGAAAAAGCTTAGTATTCTTGCGCACATGGAAGCGTGGCAGAGCGGTTTAATGCACCGGTCTTGAAAACCGACGAGGGTGTGAGTCCTCCGTGAGTTCGAATCTCACCGCTTCCGCCAAATATCTAAATAAGCCCTTGTAATTACAAGGGCTTATTTTTTTGTCTGTGGTTTTACCTCTCAATCTACCCCTCATCAAATTTTGGATGTGAAAAGCAAAAACAGGATGATTTAGGAAATAAGTATAAAAATATGAATCATCCTAAACTTACGGCTTCGGAAAGATGTTTTAAATAGATAAAAAAGAGCTTATGAATGAATCATTAAATGGAAAAAAGGCTGGTAATAGCCCAAATTGAATTGGGCAACCTCAATAAAATATTAAACTATCACAGGAAAATCCATTCTCCTGTCAGACCACAAATCGTACATCGCAACTTGGTGGTGAATATTCCTCATCGTTTAAATGAAAAATTCCAAACGATTGGCTCACCCATCAAGTTGTCTGATACTCCAGTTGAATATCATCATGCACCGCCAGAGCTAGGTGAACATACGGCTCAAATCTTATCGAGATTTAAAACAGTAGAAGAACTGGCTAAGTTAAAAGAGAAAGGCATTATTGATGGAAAAATTGCTTAAGCTATTGTCGTTTTTAATGTGATTCAATTTAAATAAAAACTGTGATTTGCAATAAATCACAGTTTTTTATTAGAAACTAAGCGTTTTTAATATTTAAAAATAAGCGGCAGCTCTGGTCTGAAATCATGAATTATTCCTTGATGTTCATGATCAAAACTAATTTCCATTAAATGCTCCGATCCATTAGTCACTTCAAAATCATCAAGCGAATTGAACAGCAATGAAGTAGGGTGCTTTTCAAGGTTTGGAATAGAAACTTTAATCGCAGTGATTTCTGATAAATCTTTGCTATGAACAAGTGGTTGTTGTTTTTCTTTTGCAGCAAGGTCTGGTCGTGAAGCAAATGAAAGGAAGAACCACATCGGTTCAGATACCACAGAATCTTTGGCAACATTTACTTCTAAGCTGGCTGGTAAATAGCTTGGCTTGTAAACCCAATTAGGAAATTTTGCACCGTTATCATCTTTATTTTTAGGGCGAAAACAAATACCAAAAGGGGACGCAATATTATTTTGAGCACTGAGTCGTTCAAAAAGCAGAGTCGGTTTTGTGAGATCACTTGAGGCTTCTTCTGGGTTATTTAAAAAGATTAATTCGATAAAGCTATTTTTAAAGAAAAAGCGTCTGTTTTCGGTACCTTGACCTGGGTGCTTATTGGATGAACCTTCTGTTAGACCGAATTTTTTTAAAGTTTCAGCTTCGGGAGCGCCTGATTGTACACAAATAAAAATATGGTCCACTTCCATTTTAAGTTCTCATGCTAATGTTGATGAATATTAAATAATTGATTAATAGAATTTTTCATGTTTATCGCAAGTATTTCATCGAAACCATCGACTAAAAAGCGGCTAATTAAGCCTTCAATCACCGTATAGATCAGCTCAGATAAAGCTTCACCATTCGGTATATTGCAGTTTTCCGCAATCAATACTTTAATCCATTGTTTATGAGCTTTAGAAATAGAAATAATGTCTTGATCATCTTGGTTAGATTCAGCGACTGCTCTTACAAATAAACAGCCTTTAAAAAAATCTTGTCTAAACCAATTGGTGTGCCAATCCAGAATTTTATTGATGGCTTCCAACCCTGTTGCATCTCCCACATAGCCCAAAAGGCTTTGCTTAAACCGTTCATCACGTGCAACGAGTACAGACTTAACTAGTTGATTTTTATTTTTATAGTACGTGTACATAGTGGTTTTAGAGCAACCAGATTCATCGCGAATCAAGTCAACGCCAACCCCGACAAAACTATTTTCATTAAATAACTTCTCGGCTGTATCTAATATTTTTAAGGCAGATTTTGACATAAAACTTTTCCAAAAAATAAAATAGTACAGATCTGTACTATTTGAAATTTTATCTATATGCTTTTTAAAAAGCAAATTTTTGTTTGAGGAAAAAAACCATGTTCTCGATTTTTTATGGCAAAGAAAAACTGGCTCGATCGCCCACTAAAATTGATGTTTTAAGAAGCCTTGTTGGGGGGACAGTCAGTATTTTTATACTTCTGTGGTTGAGCAAGCTCACTCATAATATCTTTATCATGGCGCCGTTTGGCGCGACCTGTGTATTGCTCTATACCGTGTCGCAGTCGCCTTTGGCACAGCCGAGAAATATTATATTTGGGCATCTTATTTCGGCTTTTGTAGGTTTGTTTTTTCTAAAATTTGTTGGTGTTTCTATTTTTACAATTGCTTTATCAGTGGGCTGCGCAATTGCGCTCATGCAAGTGTTTAAATGCGTTCATCCACCTGCAGGGGCTAATCCGTTGGTTATTTTGCTTACTGCGAGCAGCATACATTACCAGTGGAGTTTTCTAATTTTCCCTGTTTTGGTCGGTGCAGTGTCTTTAGTTTTGGTAGCGATGCTGATTAATAACATTAAAGCGAGTACCAAGTGGCCAATCTATGGCTTGGGAATTTTAAATAGTAAGAAATAGGCAAGCTATGAAGTATTTTGAGCTTAAAATAATGAAAGTATTCACTACGCCAAGATAGTGAATACTTTTGAATGAAATTATGACTTTTTAGAAATACGTTCTTCGATGGCAAATTTGAGTAAAGAAGCACTGCGGTAAAAACCGTGTGCGAACTTTCCAAATGGCATAGTAATAAAGAATGTCATGACCGTAGCTAAATGGAAAATCAGTAAAAGTGCCATGTAAGGTGTATTGCGAAATGCCATAAGAGCTAAGCCTGAAGCACTGACTAAAATTAAAAGGAAAATAAAGCCTCGATCTACTGGTTTTTGCTCACGGTCACCATGTAATGGATGGCGTTTAAGATTTAAATAGAGTAAGCCAGATGGTCCAATCACTAAGCCAAGCCCACCCAACGTACCTAAAATTACAGGCAAGCTAAAGATAGGGTACGGCGCATGCAGGTTAAGGAAATAGTGATATAAAGTCGCTACGCCTGTGGCTGCAAAGCAGAGCATAAAGCCATAAAAAGTCAGGTGATGGAACACGCGGCGGATTTGGGTGTAACGGTCATCTTGCTCATTACAGCCTTTGCCATGTCCACCATCTAAATATTTAAGCGTTAACACATTTTGAGAGGCTTGAATAAGGTCGGGTTTCTCAACTTTGCCGTGAATAACTTTAGACGTCTGTCTCCAAAATTTACTAATCCCAATGCCGAGCAAAACAATCGCAACTGTAAAGGTCGCTCCAAACAATAGAGCTAAAAAGTTATGCGGGAAAATCGCATAGAAATTACCTTGATAGCCTGCAAATAGGTCGGTGCCTTTGTACCAAACCACAGCTAACATGCATAAAAAGAAAATAACTGATAACGCCGAAACGAATGGAATCCCAACAGACTTATAAAGTCGGCCTAGCGGTTGAGGGGTAGCAAACTCTTGGTAAGTTTCCAAGCGTACTTGCGCCATCGCTTTTGGAATGTTTACACCAAACTCATGCGGCGGGGCATATTGGCAAGCATGTAAACATGCACCACAGTTATGGCACAGGTTTGCGAGGTAATGAATATCGGCTTGATTAAACTCAAGACGCTTGGTCATCGCTGCAAATACAGCACAAAATGACTCACAGTAGCGACAAGCATTACAAATTTGTAGGGCTCTTTGAACTTCCTGCTCATGGTCAGAGAGCTGAACAACTGGAATTAGGGCTTTAGTACTAGCATTCATGTTCAACTCCTTGTGAAAGTGCATAGTGGGCTGCATTTTTTCCGGCAATGCGTCCAAACGTTGTGCCAATCGACATACCAACGCCTGCGGTATAACCTTGACCGAGTACGTTACCTGCCATCATTTCACCTGCGACAAATAGGTTGCGGCTTGGCTTATTGTTAAAACGTACAGCAGCATCGTCTTCAACTTTTAAGCCTAAATAGGTAAAGGTAATGCCGGGTTTAAGCGCATAGGCATAGAACGGCGGGCGATCGAGAGGAACGGCCCAATGGGTTTTGTTTGGAACAATATTTTGGGTGCTGCAGTCATCTAAAACCGTGTGGTTAAAGGTGCCTTGTAAACAGGCTTGGTTAAATTCTTCTACGGTGTGACATAAGGTTTTTGCATCTAGTCCGATTTTTTCGGCCAGTTCTTGAATGCTATTTGCTTTCACACCCGCAAACACAGGTGGCATAAAGCGACCAATGGCTTTTGAGTCGATAATGGAATAAGCAATTTGCTGAGGTTGTTTGGCAACAAGGCGACCCCAAATCGCATAACGTTTTGGCCAGAAGTCTTCGCCCTCATCGTAAAAACGTTCGGCTTTGTTATTGACCACAATACCCAAAGAAACGCAGTCAATACGGGTGCAGATGCCGCCGTCATATAACGGTGCGCGTGCATCTACGGCGACACAGTGCGATTGTGATGGGTCACCAATAATATCGGCGCCTTGATCTATCATAAATTTGAGTAAGTTGCCTTGATTAAAGCGGGTTCCGCGAATAATGAAATTATCGGCAGGCCACTCGCCGTTTTCATTTTGTCCCCATGCTTCTCTTAACCATTCCAGATTTGACTCAAAACCACCTGCGGCCAATACACAGCTTTTCGCTTTAAACACACGGCCATCTTCCGCAATTGCAGCTTCAAAATGTCCTTGGTTTAACTTTAGATCTTTAATTTTTGTGTTGTATAAAATCTCGATGCCAAGCTCTTGGGCACTTCGGTAATACGCATTAATGAGGGCTTTACCACCACCCATAAAAAAGGCATTGGTACGTGCAACGTGTAAAGCACCCGATAGTGGTGGCTGAAAATTCACGCCATGTTTACGCATCCAGTCGCGACAGGTCGCCGTGCTACGAATAACCAGACGAGCTAAGTGCTCATTGGTTTTTCCGGCAGTGACTTTAAGTAGGTCTTGCCAATATTCTTCTTCGGGGTAGGCATCAACCAATACATCTTGAGGAGCATCATGCATGCAACGGAGGTTACGAGTGTGTTGTGAGTTACCACCACGCCATTCTTTAGGTGCTGCTTCTATGACAAGCACAGACGCGCCACTTTCTTTTGCCGTGAGCGCGGCACACAGTGCGGCATTCCCACCACCAATCACAATTACATCATGCATGGATTTCTCCCTTTCTCAGCTAAGGTTAATGTAGCTTTAAAAAGGAAGGTGAAGTGAGAGGCTAAGCTTGAATGGGTGTTTAGTAAAAATAAACACTAAGCGCTTAAGTGTTTATGAGTTTCGCACCGGGCCAGCGCTTTTCATTAATTAAGTTAGTCACACAAGCACGAATCACTACTTTGGTGGCTAAAGTAGCAGGTGAGAGTTCTTCTTCAGATAGACTAATTAAATAGTTAATACGTTCAATGGCAGGTTCTACAATGCGTAGTAAACAGAGGTCTTGCCGCGAGTTTAACGATGCGCCCGCAGGTTGAATAGTTGCCATTTCAAGTTGGCTAATACTTTCCATGAGTAAGTGCAGTCCATCAATTTCATAGGCCACTTTAAGCTGATGAATTTTCTGTTCGAGTAACAAACGCAGTCCATGTCGTTGACTCGGTAAAATCAGCGGAAGTTCTTTTAGCTGTGTATGCGTAATGGTTTGAGTGTCGATACAGCTTTCAAGGTGGTACTGACTCAGCACTTCTTTAGGCGAGATTAAAAACATTTGCTCTTTGACTAAAGGCTGTATGGCCCACTGTGGGTCGACATCGTCACTAAAGATGATGGCAACATCGAGCTGTCTTGCATTAACTAAAGCTTTTAAGTCACCCGATAAGCCTTCAATGAGACGGACTTTAATGTCGGGGTAGCGGTTTCTCATGAGTTTTAAAAAGTGCGTGCCAATAACCGACGCGACACTTGGCGAAAAACCGACGGTAACATGACCACTTAAACGTGAAGAATGTGCAGAATCTACAGCATGGTCTAAGTGCCTAAGTGCCAGTTGAACCTGTTGAAAAAAAGCTAAACCCGCAGGGGTAGGAACTGTACCCAAAGCAGTACGTTGTAAAAGGCGAATAGAAAGCTCGCTTTCTAATTTTGAGATTTGCTGACTTAATGCAGAAGTTCCAATATCGAGATTTTTTGCAGCTTTACCCAAGCTTCCAGACTCGATCACTGCAATAAAATATTTTAATTGTTTGAGTTCCACGGCAAATACTACATTGTCCTTTGTTCATTATTCTACACTGGTTTGTTGCTATACATTTTGTTCTATTGTGCTGCGTAAACCGCTCAAAGAGTAAAGGCAACATTCTCTCAAAATGCTGCCTTTTAGAGCTTTTATTGTTTAACCTGCTCAAGACCCTGTTCTTCAATAATTTGTGTCGCTTGAGGTGATTTCACAAATTGAATAAGTTCTTTTGCGACTTTTGCATGTTCAGAGTTTTTACCAATACCAGCAGCAAACACGGTGACTTTTTGATAAGGGGCAGGAATTGGGCCGACTAAATCAACTTGACCATATTGGCCAGTAAAAGGTTTGATTTCACTAATTTGCTGGAAACCAATATCAAACTGACCTTCAGCAATACGTTTTGCCACGCGGTCACCGACTACTTTTTCTGCTTTACCAGCAATCACTTTGTACTCGACAGGTGGAAAGCTTGGAAAAACATCTTTTTCAAGATGTGTACCGCTCGCACTTGCCGAATAGCCGATGTGCTTAGCATTTAATAAAACTTTTTCAAACTTTGCCGCAGAGCTAATGTCTGGCTTTGGCGCACCTTTAGGTACAGCCATACCAATGCTTGAATTGACTAAAGCGCTTTGTGAATTTGGGTCGACATAACCTTTTTCTGCAAGCTTACTGAGTTCAGGAGCAGCCAAGACCACCATGTCAAAACGTTCACCACGATCGAGACGGTTTGGAATTGCAGTTGGCGATGCACCCATTGATGAACCAGACGAAAGGTGAACCGTATGACCAGTTTGCTTTTCAAATATTGGAATGAGTTTTTCCATAGATGAATAGAAACCGCCAGAGCTAATCACTTCGAGGGTATCTGCGTTAGCAAGCGTTGAACCTAAGCCTGCACTAGCTAGGCAGATGGTCATGAAGATAGGGGACTTTTTCATAGTATCTCACTTTTAATGACAGGAGAGCACAGTACGGCTGCAACATGCGCCGTACTGTTCATTAAAATTTCAGGTTAAGTAGTTAGTTGTTTTAAGCGCTAACCTTTGCAGGTTCAGCAATCGCGTCAGATTTGTTCTGCTTAGAACCGCGACATAAATACAAGCTTGAGATGAGACTACATACCGCAGCAAGCATGAGCCAGAAAGCTGGGGTGCTTGCATTGCCTGTGTTTTCCACAAGGTAAGTACATGCCATTGGCGTCATACCACCAAAAATAGCGGCTGCAAGACTGAACGCTAAAGAGAAGCCAACGGTACGAACACGTTTTGGCATTACTTCGGCAAGGGTTGCTACCATAGTCCCATTGTACATACCAAAGAAGAACGAGAAGTAAGCAAGCGTGATCAGTAAGTTTGAAAAACTAATGTCGCTCACCAACCAGCTTAAAACTGGATAACTGGTAAAGATCGCAAGTGTCGTAATACCCACTAACACTGGACGGCGACCAATTTTGTCTGAAAGTAAGCCACCCATTGGTAACCAGAAGAAATTCGATAAACCTACAAATACGGTTGCTAAAAGGCTATCTGTGACCGACATTTCTAAAGTACGTTTTGCGTATACTGTGGTGTAAACCGTAATGAAATAGAACGTGGTTGTGGTCATGGCACTCATCATCATACCTGCAAGTACAATGCGCCAGTTACTCGCAAGCGTGCTGAAAATTTCTTTGGTCGATGGATGAGTTTTTTGCGCTTTAAAGTCTTCAGTTTCTTCTAACGTACGGCGGAACAAGAAGATTAAAGGAATAATCAAACAACCAATTAAGAACGGAATACGCCAGCCCCATTCACCCACTTGAGCAGTAGTTAAAATGGTGTTGAGCCAGTAGCCAAGTAATGCTGCAAATACAACCGCAATTTGTTGGCTGCCAGATTGCCAGCTTGTGATAAATCCACGGTTTTTATCTGTTGCAATTTCAGCTAGATAAATCGATACACCACCAGATTCAACACCTGCCGAGAAGCCTTGTAATAGACGTCCAATCACCACCAAAATTGGCGCAATAATACCAATGGTTTCATAACCTGGTACAAAGGTAATTAAGATGGTTCCGATTGCCATAAGGCTTAAAGTCACAATAAGACCTTTACGTCGACCAACTCTGTCGACATAAGCGCCCAAGAAAATAGCGCCGAGAGGACGCATAAGAAAACCCGCAGCAAATACGGTAAATGTCATCATTAAAGAGACATATTCATTTTCAGAGTGGAAAAATTTTGCTGCGATATAAGTAGCATAGAAACCAAAAAGAAAAAAATCGTACTGTTCTAAAAAGTTGCCACTCGTTACATTTAATATTTTTTTAAAAGTAGCCCTACGGTTATTCACGACATCCATTGGAGACCTCCTTGGCCTGACAAAATGGAAACATTCACGATCTTCAATTGAGGGCTTTAAAATTGACTCATTCAATAAACCTAAATAGGAAATGGGGTAGAGATGAGATTTAAAGGTATCCTTCGTAGAAAATGTGATGCCTTGTTTCCAGTTCAAACTACACATCTATATTGTGATAAGCAGAAATCCACTTATCATTCCAAGGAAAATGTAATCTTAAAAAGCAGGAGGGAGTGAGGGGGAAAAATTAATCAGGTATTTAATAAAATTAATGACCCCTTATAAAATAATTTCAGAACACGGCCAAATTTGGTTTTGAATCAGTTCTTTCACACACGCTTTAATTGCCGATTTTGCAGCAAGTGCAGCAGGTGATAATTCTTCTTCGGCAAGGCTCACCAAGTAATTGATTCGCTCAACTTCAGGATCGATCAATTTTAGTAATTGAAGTTTATGTTTGTATTCTTGCAAACAAGCACTTCCGGGGCGGACACTCGCAAGGTCAAGGTGAATTAGACTGTCCATGAGTAAGTGTAGACCATCAATTTCATAGACAACATTAAGCTGTCCAATCTTGTGCTCAAGCAGCTTTCTTAAGCTATGACGCTGCCTTGGTAGTACTAAAGGAATATCACCAATTTGCTGCGACTGAATAATTCCGCTTTTGATACAGTCGGCAAGACCGTATTTTTCGAGCACTTCTTTGCGTGCCATTAAATACATTTGTTCACGTACCAAAGGCTGTATCGACCACTGTTTATCAATTTCATTGGTAAAAATAATGGCAATATCAAGCTGACGCGAATTAATCGACTGAATTAGATTCCCAGACAAGGTTTCCACAATTTCTAGACGAATGTCTGGATAGCGTTCAGACATTAGTTTCATTAAAGGGATGCCAATTAAAGCAGTAATAGTTGGCGGAAAACCAAGGCTGACATGGCCTGAAAGCCGAGCTGAATGCGCAGCGTCTATTGCGAAGTTAACTTGACGCAAAATAAGTTGAGAGTGTTTTAAAAAGGCCAGACCCGCGGGTGTAGGCGTGACGCCAAAAGCATTACGCTGTAATAAGCGAATGCTTAGCTCTTGTTCGAGCTTACTAATTTGCTGACTAATGGCCGAAGCGCCGACATCGAGTTTTTGGGCAGCTTTACCAATACTGCCTGCTTCAACCACCGTCAAAAAATATTTTATTTGCTTGATTTCCATAAAAATATATTCTTTTGTGTTGAGGTGTCCGATACTTCAATAAACCAAGTTAATGAATAAAGTGGATGTTATCAGTGTTGCTAGAAAAATGTTTAAATTAAGTAGAAAATTTTCGATAGGATAAATATTGTATAATTCGCTTAATATGATATTTGTCCAATAATAATGATGAATTTCAATCATAATCGTGCTTGGATTTAACTTTTAAACAAAATCGTAATAGACAAGCTAGGGTGCAGCGCTAGTCAGCTTGAAGAATAAAATTAATTGGCACTCTTAAGCTGCAATTAAATGGCTCTCGCATCTTCAGCTGAAAAAGTTCAAATTAATGGCATAGAGCAAACACCAAATGCTTCTTAAGGTCTGAAGGGGAGGACCCATCTCTTCAGACCTTGTTTTATTTCACTTAGTTTTGATATTTCATAAGTCATAGATATAGAAAATGCAAACTTTATGCTTGAATTTAAATAAAAGTTACTGTGTTTCAATAAATAAAAAAATTGTATAAAGGGATTGAGTTATTATATTTTGAATCTGATCGAAGCAAGAAATTTATACATTAGATCTTTTAAATAAAATAAAAGCATGATCACTTTTGATTTGTGAGAGAGACTTTCTATTAATTATTGATGTAAATATATTTATGATGTGGATGAGTTTATTGAATAAGCTCTTTTTTATAAGGATGTTCACTCTTTGTGATAGTCACTATTTGAGAAAATTTAATCAGTGTTTTTTAAATTTTATCTTAAATTTTTGTACTATTTAATATTTTCTATTATTTATGTTGGAAAAATCACGATCATTGGTTATCTATTCTCTAATGGTTCCTATTGATTTATAGGAATTGGTTCTATGTTTTTGTTAAAAAATAATGACAATAAAAAAACAAAATAAAAATCATGGAATTGATGGAATGCAAAAGTTGAAAAATAAGCTAGTATGCGGTTTATGGTTGGTCATGGCAATTTCGAGTGTACACGCAGAAAATGTTGAAGAATCAAGTGTTTTTAAGGATTTTTCAACCAGTGGTACAGTTTCATTTTTAACTGATTACTATTCGCGTGGTTATTCACAAACAGAAGGTGATCCAGCAATACAAGGTACTTTACGCATAGATCATGATTCGGGTTTATATGCACAAATTTTTGCCTCCAATAGTGAACTTGATATTGGGAGTAGCATAGAGCTAGATTATTATTTAGGATATGATTATCTCGTTAATGATCATTTCAAGCTCAATATTCAGTATGGGGATATTAATTACCCTGGTTCGGATAAATCTTTAACCGATGCGGATTATGAAGAATATTCTATTGCTGCAACAGGTATGAGTTTATTAACTGAAGATGATGCATTAAATTTTACTTTTTATTATTCTCCAGAGTATTTTTTCAATACTGGGAAAATGTTACGTTATGAAGCCAGTTATAACTATCCAATAGCTAAAAATTGGAATACTTATGCCCAAGTAGGTTACAACAAGTTTTCAAGTCATGATGCTTATGATGTTTTATGGGCAACAGACCAAGAAGATTCATATTATGATTATAAAGTAGGTGGTAATTATAACTATAATGACTTTATTTTTGATTTGTATTATGTCGATTCAAATATTAATAAAGATTTAACTTATGCTGATGATGCAGTAATTTTTAGTATTACCAAGGAATTCTAAAATTTTGTCATCATTTAAATAGATCTGATTCAGAACATTATTACAACAAAGGGTTATTCTGAGAATTGGAATAACCCTTTGTATTTTACCAATATTAATTTAGCAGGTGGTTGAGTTTATAAGAAAATTTCTAAGCTCATGCTGATTGGGTTTATATAGTTGTTATGTTTAATCGGCGCTGTTGTGCAAAGATTCAAAAGGTAAATGTATCTTGATCTACTCAAATTTAAGTGACCACTCAGGTAGATGACCTGCCTAATCAGTTCACTATTTGCAGCAGCCCTCTTCTTGCTTGCGGTAAAGTTCTTATATTCCTCCAAGTTTCCATTTTCACTTAGCAGAATAGGAATTAAACGAGATTGATAAAGTTTCTTGGTTGATCTGAGTTTGGTTTTCAATAAACGAATTACTAGAACGATAGATTTTGCTGTGGTGTACTTATCTGAGAATTATACTGCTGAATAAGGATTTACGAATAGCTTTCTGCAACAAATCCATGAATGGGTGCTCAAGTCGCAACGCTGAGCCATCATGGCAAGATTAGTTATTATGTATAATCCTGTATATACAAATAAGTGTGTGCTACGTTAAGATAAATCAGATGATGGATTGAATTGTAGCCATTGGAGGGTTAACCCTGAATTAGCAGAATTAACGGACGAAGGTTGATTGCTGCGGGATGTAAAGAACACATTGCTACTGCTGTTTCATCGCTAATTCAAGTGTGTAAAGGTTTGAAAATTTAAAATAAAGAATATTTTTATTCATTTTTCGCCGTGCATGGTCAAACCAGTAGCTTATTACACATGCATGACTGTTTTGTCTAGCCAATCATTACGATTTAAAAGGGAAATTTACGCCATGATCGAGTTGCTTACAGCAAATCACTATAAAAAAATGCCTTGGAAAAATGGAGCAGGGTATACCCTAGAACTGGCACGTAGTGCAGGTGAGAGTTTAACCGATTTTGATTGGCGCATTTCCATGGCAGACGTCACGACTTCGGGAACCTTTTCTCAGTTTAACGGTATGCAACGCTTTTTGACGGTATTGGATGGCACTGGCATTCATCTGAATATTGATGGAGTAGCGCTCACTTTAAAGACACTACAGTCGGTACAGTTTAGTGGTGATAGTTTAGTCAGTTGTAATCTACTGGCAGAGGTGATCCGTGACTTTAATTTAATCTATTCACCGCAGCGTTATACTGCCCGCTATCAATGGATAGAAACTTCATCCGCGCTTGAGTTTTTCTCCTCAGCAGATGTGGTGTTTATCTTTAATCAAAGTATTTCAACACTCGAATTGTTTGTGGATGGCCATCACTTTAGACTTGAGCAACACCAGAGCATCTACATGCATTCCAATCAGAATGTGAAACATCTTGTTTTTCCTACATCTGCTGAACGGCAATGTTGCTGGATTGAATTAAGCAAAATTTAATAGAATAAAATGCATATTGAATCCGACACTCGACGTATGTTGGCTTAGACTTGAATAAACAGTGCAGTAAAAGCCCATTTGAACTGCCAAAAGCTGCACAAAAATAGATAAAGCTTAGAAATTCATCATTAAACTGATGATTTCAATTTACGTATAACTGGTTCAGAATAGACAGAAACCAATCATTGAGTCCTGACATTAGGAACAGCGCATGAGTGTAATTTTACCCGTTGCCCAACGCGGAGAAGAGATCTTAAAATTAAAAGCTGCGCCTGTTGCTGAAGCAGAGTTTAATAGCGAATGGTTGATGCAATTGGCTTCAGTTATGCATGCAACGATGTTAGAGCGTAATGGTGTCGGTATCGCCGCACCACAATTGTATATTTCTAAACAGGTTATTATTGCTGCTTCGCGCCCGAATCTACGATACCCCGACGCACCTGAAATGCAACCTGTGGTCATGATTAATCCGCAAATATTAGAGTTTTCTGAAACCACGTGTCTGGGTGAAGAAGGTTGTTTAAGTGTGCCCAATCAACGTGCGCAGGTGGAGCGAGCGCAAGTCATTAGAGTGCTCTATCACACATTAGAAGGTGATGTTATGGAAACAACGTTTGAAGGATTTCCAGCACGCATCGTGCAACATGAAGTAGATCATCTCAATGGTATTTTGTTTGTTGACCGATTAAAAGCCTAAGCGATATGGGCTGTATTATTCATCTTTATATTTAAATTGCTGTGGTGTCTGTCCTAAATGCCGTTTAAACATGGCACTAAATGCACTTGGATTACTGTATCCCAGTCCCCTTGAAATTTGTGCAATCGACTCACCACTGGCGATTTTACTCAGGGCTTGAGCAATGTGCATTTGTTGTAGCCATGCCCGATATGACATCCCAGTTTCCTTTTGGAACATCCGCATCAGGGTTCTGGTGCTGGTGCCAATTTCATCTGCCCATGTGCTTAAATCTTTAGGATATTGTGGTTCATGTAAGAGCGTTTGACAGATATTCAATAGCCGTTTGTCTTGGGGCCAAGGAATCTGAATCGGTAAAGAATTGGCTTTCTGAATTTCATCAAAAATTAAAATTTGTATTGCACGGGAAAGCTCATCCGAACTCAATAATTCTGACGTAGGAATTTGCTCAATCACATTTAAACGAATGAGGAGTTCGTGCAATAACTTACTGACCCGAATAATAAAACACTGTTGACCCAATACTGATGCCGCTTGGGATTCTACGAGGGCGGTATTCATTTTGACCCGACTTAAAGAAATCACACTATGTTCGACATAAGCCGGAATCCACAGTGCACACATAGGTGGAATCAACCAAACATGATTTGGAGTAAAGACCTGAATAATCCCAGTCGAGGCATACAGGAATTGTGCCCGTGAATGGTGATGGGCAGGAGTAATTTCGCGGTAAGTATGTTCAGAGGAAAGTCCAATCACCAGTTCAGACATTTCTGTTTCAATCAGTGAATCTGATATTTTCATGAAATTTGTCACTTATACAGGGATTATTGGAAGATAACGTTGTGAATGACAATTTACAATATTGTTTGAAATATCAATGATTGGAGTTTTTCAGCTATGACGTCTTCAATACAGACGAAGGAAAGCATGGATGAAGCTGTGGCAAGTCTTCAGCCACAAGGGATGATTGTGAAAATTGTAGGTGCTGTGGCACTGGCACATTTACTGAATGACTTGATTCAAGCCGTTCTGCCTGCGATTTATCCGATGCTGAAAACCAACTTTTCACTGAGTTTCGCACAAGTTGGACTCATTTCATTGGTATATCAAATTACTGGATCATTGCTGCAACCTTGGATTGGTCTTTATACCGACAAAAATCCCAAACCGTATTTATTGCCACTGGGTATGCTGGTGACCTTGAGTGGTATTTTATTGTTGGCGTTTTCTCCTAGTTTTACAGTATTGCTTATCGGGTCTGCTCTGATTGGGGTGGGGTCATCGACCTTTCATCCTGAGGCTTCGCGTGTGGCGCGTATGGCATCGGGTGGGCGTTTTGGTACAGCACAATCGACCTTTCAGGTGGGAGGTAATACAGGAACTGCAATTGGACCCTTATTAGCTGCACTGATTATTGTGCCCTTTGGGCAACATGCAGTGGCCTTGTTGATTGTATTTGCACTACTTGCCATTTGGGTATTATTTGGCGTGAGTCGTTGGAGTATTAGTCACAGTAAAAAACAACTGGCAGCCAAAGCACAACAAGTGCAAAGTAAATTGCACGGGCGCCAGTTAGTAATCGCACTTTCGACCATCTGCGTGCTGATGTTTGCCAAATTTACTTATATTGCCAGTATCAGTAATTACTTTACTTTTTACTTGATGCATAAATTCCATATCAGCCTGCAATCGGCACAGTTACATTTGTTTGCGTTCTTAGCTGCGGTGGCATTGGGAACCTTTGCAGGCGGCCCAATTGGCGACAAAATTGGACGTAAAGCGGTGATTTGGGTTTCATTTGTAGGCATGGCACCGTTTGCATTAATGATGCCTTTTGCCAATCTGTTTTGGACTACGGTATTGTCTGTCATGACTGGTTTGGTGCTGTCTTCTGCTTTTGCTGCCATGGTGGTGTATGCACAAGAAGCTGTACCTGGACGAGTGGGCATGATTGCGGGCTTAATGTTCGGCTTAATGTTTGGCGTGAGCGGTATTGCCGCAGCAGGTTTGGGCTATTTGGCAGACTTGAAAGGCATTGAATGGGTATTTGGCGTGTGTTCGTTATTGCCATTACTGGGTTTTGCCACCGCATTTTTACCTAAGACCCAAGCAAATTAAACTGATTACAGCAGAACTTTACATTTAGACGCGCTATCTTGTGAGAAGAATAAGGTCGCGCGTTGTTTTTTGGCATCTTTGTTGTAATGAATGACTGAATATAACGGATCATTACGCGCTTCGATTCTGGAGGATAGATGTAATGACAGATCCAGATTTTCCAATCAAATTTTCCTTAGGCTTGGAACAGCTTAGTTTTGACATAGAAGGGCGGCATTTTCAGATCAATAAAGGCTTAAGTTTTATTCAGTCGAACAGTATGCGTCATGGGGTACTAGATGAACTTGCCATTGAATTGATGATCTATGTAATTGAAGAAATATTAGAATCGGTTCCCATCCAATATGCTCAGCCTAAAAGTGCAATCAGTACGGATACTTTATTTGAGCAAGTTTTGAGTTTATTTTTTCCGAATCAACACAGCATAGGTCGAATACAGCTTGAAAGTGGCTTTAATGCATTTCTTGAGTGTCGGGAATATTATTTGGCTAAGGTCACGAAACAAGGAATATTTAGCTTGGTTTACTTTGTGTTTTTACGTGAAATGATGCATCACTGGAATGTGACCGACATTAAATTTGAATCGCTTGAAACCGCTAAGTCATTCTAAAAACGTAAAAAATAAGGAATGATCGACAGTAGAATCCCAATGCCACTCAGCAAAACATTACTTTCTATAAAATAAGGGAAAACCATTAGAACCAGACCGACTACAAAGGGCACAGTCAGTTTTTGTTTTTTGCCATAGAGAAAATAGCCTAAACCAATTGAGCTAAAGATCACGCCGAGAAAAAGTTGGGTTGCGTTCATGATGATGTTTCGTGCATTGTTATTCTCTGGCAGATATTATGCCAAGATTCTTAAAAGAATATTTAAAAAAAGAGCGTCGTGATGCAACCTTATAACAAATACTTAAAACTTCCATCGCGTGCTTTACGCAACAATATGACCGATGCTGAACACTGGCTATGGCAAAGATTACGCCGTAAGCAAATTTTAGGATTACAGTTTTATCGGCAAAAGCCAATTCTTAACTTCATCGTAGATTTTTATTGTTCCACTGCGAAGCTTGTTGTTGAGTGTGATGGAGGGCAACATTACACCGAAGATGGTCGTTCGGCTGATCAAATTCGTGATCAAGCTTTAAGTGAATTAGGACTTGTGGTGCTGAGGTTTAGTAACAGGCAGATTTTGACTGAAACTGATGCTGTGGTGGAGCAGATTTATTGGATTGCTAAACATAGATTGGAATCCCCCTAAATCCCCCTTTGGGAAAGGGGGACTTTACGTGAATTTTGTTGAGGTTTTGAATTCGAGGGGTTCCTCCCTTTTTAAAGGGAGGTGTAAATTAGATTTTATTAAAATTTTTCAAAAAATTAGTAGGATGTTGATGAAAGCGAATATGATTTTGGGATTTTAAATTTCGCTTTTTTTCCTTGAATGCTGGAACAATATAGCCCCATTCTGCATTTCTAGAGAAATATATGACATAGTCAATATCAGCATCTTCCCATTTATTTTCAACAACAATATTATCATCTACAGAATATAAGCTTTTGACTTGGATACGATATACAGTACGGCCATCTAAAATTTGAATATCAGTTTTGGCATATACATCCAAACTAGGCATACTTGCATCCCAGCCATCACTTAAGAGCCAAGAGAGTAGTAAATATTCATAAGAATGATTTTTGTATTGAGATAGGGTTTGTTCTTTAAGCGCAGTCTGACGAACAGGCATAAAAACTCCTTAAAGCTTTTAATGCCGTAAGTCGTTTTGGCTATCAATTCACGGATACATGGATGTAATATAGCTCTTAAATAAAACCATGCTTTTATTTAAGAGGCACTACTGCATTTCCTATGGAAAATGCCCAATTGATATCGGTCACCAAACCCTTATTAAATAAGATATTTCTAATTTAATATTCATCAATATTCAGCTCTCTTGAGTCTGTAGCGTCTGAATTTTTTTGAAAGTATCTGATCTACAATTATTTGTCAAATTTTAATCCCACCCAACCTCCCTTTAAAAAAGGGAGGAACTGTCACGTAATTCAAGTGATACGCGAAAGTCCCCCTCTTTTTAAAGAGGGGTTGGGGGAGATTCTTTTATTTGATAAAAATTGATTTTCTTCCCCCTTTATTAAAGGGGGATTTAAACAATCGAATCATCTAAATTCGGTCCTAACCAGCGTTTTGCTTCATCAAGTGACCAACCTTTACGCTTTGCATAATCTTCAAGTTGGTCTTGAGAGATTTTACCCACGTTAAAGTATTCACTTTGTGGATGTGAATAATAGAAACCACTGACTGAAGATGGTGGCATCATTGCAAAATGTTCAGTCAGTTTGGTGCCAATTTTGTCTGTAGAACCTAACCAGTCAAACAACACTGCTTTTTCAGAGTGCTCAGGGCAAGCAGGGTAACCCGGTGCAGGTCGAATACCGACATATTTCTCTTTAATCAGTTCTTCATTGCTGAGCTGTTCATCCGCTTTATAACCCCAGAACTCTTTACGAATACGTTCATGTAAATGTTCTGCAAAGGCCTCAGCAAAACGGTCAGCCAATGACTGAACTAAAATTGCAGAGTAGTCATCACCTTTGGCTTTGTATTCATTTGCCAATTCTTCTGCACCAAAAATTGATACAGTGAATCCGCCTAAGTAGTCCTGCTGCTCACGATCAGTACGAATGTAATCTGCTAAAGACAAGTTTGGTTTACCTGTCACTTTGTCAGATTGCTGACGTAAGTGTTCAAAGGTGTGCGTAATATTTTGACCTGCTTCATCAAATACACTTACTGTGTCGGCGTCAGTGCGCTGAGCAGGGAACATACCAAATACAGCACGAGCATCAAAACGGTTGTTATCGATAATATCTTTCAACATCGCTTGTGCTTGGTTGTAAAGGTCAGTTGCCGCTTCACCCACCACTTCATCTTCTAAAATTTTCGGGAATTTACCTGCCAAGCTCCAAGAAATGAAGAATGGTGTCCAGTCAAAATAGTCTACGAGCGTCGCAAGCGGGTAGTTGGTAAGAACCTGTGTTCCCAAAAGATTTGGTTTTGGTGGTACATAGCTTTCATCAATTTTAAAGCCATTCTCAACCGACTCTTTATAAGTCAATTTGGCAGCTTTTGGTTGTTTGTTGGCTAAGCGCTCACGGATTTTGGCATATTCAGCACGGTGCTCTGCAATAAAGTTTCCACGCATTTCTCTCGATAATAGAGTGGTTGCAACACCTACAGCACGTGAAGCATCGGCAACATAAATCACCGCATCATTTTGGTACTGAGGGTCAATTTTTACTGCCGTGTGTGCTTTAGACGTCGTCGCACCACCAATCAATAAAGGAATGTTAAAACCTTTACGTTGCATTTCTTTCGCAACAAATACCATTTCATCTAAAGATGGAGTGATCAGACCAGACAAGCCAATGATGTCACATTTTTCATCAATTGCAGTTTGTAAGATCTTCTCGCAAGGGACCATCACCCCAAGGTCAACAATGTCATAACCATTACAGCCAAGTACCACGCCTACAATATTTTTACCAATATCGTGTACGTCACCCTTAACCGTTGCCATGAGGACTTTACCTTTAGATTGTCCTTCAGCCTTTTCAGCTTCAATGTATGGGTTGAGCCATGCTACAGCTTGTTTCATTACACGGGCAGACTTTACAACCTGTGGTAAGAACATTTTGCCTGAACCGAACAAGTCACCGACAACGTTCATACCGTCCATCAGCGGCCCTTCAATCACATCTAAAGGACGTTTTGATTTTAAGCGAGCTTCTTCGGTGTCTTGGTCAATATAAGTGGTAATACCTTTAACCAATGCATATTCAAGACGTTTTTCGACTGACTCATTACGCCATTCAAGGTTCTCGGCTTCTTTGGCAGCACCGCCTTGTCCGCGGTATTTTTCTGCTACTTCAAGCAGTTTCTCAGTCGCAGCTTGACCAGATTCACCTTGGTTTTGGTTTAAGATGACATCTTCAACAGCTTCTTTTAGCTCGGCTGGAATATCATCATAAATTGCCATTTGACCAGCATTCACAATACCCATGGTCATGCCTTGCTTAATGGCATGGTACAAGAACACAGAGTGAATCGCTTCACGAACGGGTTCATTACCACGGAACGAGAATGAAACGTTCGATACACCACCAGAAATCATGGCATGCGGTAAGTTCTGTTTAATCCAACCTGTCGCCTCAATAAAATCGACCGCGTAGTTGTTGTGTTCCTCAATACCAGTTGCCACTGCGAACACGTTCGGGTCAAAAATAATATCTTCGGCAGGGAAGCCCACTTCATTCACTAAAATATCGTATGAGCGTTTACAGATTTCGCGTTTACGTTCAGCAGTATCGGCCTGCCCAGCTTCGTCAAAGGCCATCACAATAATTGCGGCACCATATTGACGGCAAAGTCGAGCTTTTTCGACAAACTCGTCATAACCTTCTTTTAATGAAATCGAGTTAACAACGGGTTTACCTTGCACGCATTTTAAGCCAGCTTCAATGATTTCCCATTTTGATGAGTCAATCATGATTGGCACACGTGAAATATCTGGCTCAGAAGCTACAAGGTTTAAGAAATGCACCATCGCATTTTGCGAATCGAGCATCCCTTCATCCATGTTAATGTCGATAATCTGTGCGCCAGCTTCCACTTGTTGCTGTGCAACCTCTAAAGCTTCAGCAAAGTTTTCTTCACGAATTAAGCGTAAGAATTTTTTTGAACCTGTAACGTTAGTACGTTCCCCCACGTTCACGAAAAGTGAGTCATCATAAATATTAAATGGTTCTAAACCACTCAAACGACATGCAGGTACAGTTTCAGGAACTTGACGAGGAGTAATATCTTTTACCGCATTGGCAATCGCACGGATATGATCTGGTGTTGTACCACAGCAACCACCAGTAATATTGATTAAGCCGCTTTCTGCAAATTCTTTTAAGAATGCCGCAGTTTGTTCCGGCGTTTCATCATATTCACCAAAAGCGTTTGGTAAGCCCGCATTTGGGTGAGCTGAAACGAAAGTATCTGCGACATCGGAAATGGTTTTTACGTGAGGACGCATGGCATCTGCACCAAGCGCACAGTTAAAACCAATCGATAGTAAGTCACCATGACGTACAGAGTTCCAGAACGCTTCCGCAGTTTGACCTGTTAAGGTACGACCCGATGCATCGGTAATGGTCCCTGAAATCATGATTGGTAATTCGCGACCAATTTGTTTAAACACTTCTTTGACCGCAAAAATCGCTGCTTTACAGTTTAATGTATCAAAAACGGTTTCAATCAAAATGATATCTGCACCGCCTTCAATGAGCGCATGTGTCGCTTCAATATAGTTTTCTTTTAACTCATCAAAAGTAATGTTACGAAAGGCAGGGTCATTTACATTCGGTGAAATGGAACAAGTACGCGATGTTGGCCCAAGTACACCTGCTACAAAACGCGGCTTGTCTGGAGTTGAATACTTTTCACAAGCTGCTTTGGCTAAACGTGCTGCTTCGCGGTTAATCTCTGGAACAAGATCTTCCATGTGGTAATCAGACATAGAAACACGTGTGCCGTTAAAACTGTTGGTTTCAATAATATCTGCACCAGCATCAAGATAAGCTTCGTGAATACCTTGAATGATTTGAGGCTGTGTCAGAACCAAAAGGTCATTGTTACCTTTTAAGTCATGTGCCCAATCGGCAAAACGCTCACCACGATAATCTTCTTCTTCAAGCTTATGACGCTGAATCATGGTGCCCATCGCACCATCGATGATCAATATACGCTCAGCGAGAAGTTTTCTAAGGGTGGTAAGCGTGGACATAAATAACCCCAATACACGGCAAGTCTTGAAATGGAGCATATTTTAGCAGAACTCAGGGCTAATTTTATTTTAATTCAGCTTTTTGACTGTCAAGTTAGCAGTTTTCATGTAAGAAATAACAGTTACTTTGCTATTTCATTGAAATGCAATATTACATAGGCATGATGAATCGGTTTCAATTTCAAGGTGAAAGCGCATCGGAGAGTGATAATTTTATTTACAATTCTGAAAATCAACTACTTTTTTACATGAAATATTTTTTTGTTATAAGTATTTGAAAAAAACAGATTTACAGTCAAAAATCCTCCCCATTGTAGCGCGGAGTGATTTAAAACAGGTCAATTGTTAAAAATTTGGCTTTATATGACACCTGTTTGTCATATAATTGTCATAATTTAATTTAACAATAAGGGGATTTTATTATCCTCTTAACCGTCTGCATGAATTCAAAAACTCCTCCCGTCCAAGATCGTATGCATTCAGCATCGAACAAGTCGACGAATGTGCATGTTCCAACACCGAAGTTTTTTATGCCGGTGTTTTTTACGGTCATTATTGCGACCCTCATTTATATTGGGTTTCAGGTATCTGCTGACTTGTCGCATGTACCACCATTAAGTTTGTATTCTGTTATTCTTTTAGCGACGGCATTACTAATTGCACTGGGCTTTGAGTTTGTCAATGGTTTCCATGACACAGCCAATGCAGTAGCAACAGTAATTTATACCAATGCTCTTTCTGCACCTGTTGCAGTGATGTGGGCTGGTTTTTGTAATTTCCTTGGGGTTATGGTTGCCAGTGGTGCGGTTGCTTACGGCATTATCGCCTTATTGCCAGTTGAACTGATCATGAATGTGAGTTCAGGGGCAGGCTTTGCTATGGTCTTTGCCATGCTGATTGCTGCAATTCTATGGAATTTAGGCACTTGGTTCTTGGGGATTCCTGCATCGAGTTCACACACTTTGATTGGTTCTATTCTGGGTGTAGGGATTATGAATTACCTATTACACTCAGGTAGTGGTGCTAGCGGTGTAGATATGGACCAAGTAATTAAAGTGGGTAAAGCATTACTGTTTTCTCCATTAATTGGTTTTGCATTTGCTGCTGTGGTTTTCTTGTTGGTAAAAACAATCTTCAAACGCCAGTTGGAGTTGTTCCAGCCACCTGAAGGCAACAAACCACCACCGCCACTTATTCGTGCAATTCTAATTTTTACTTGTACAGGTGTAAGTTTTGCACATGGTTCAAACGACGGTCAAAAGGGCATGGGCTTAATCATGTTAATTTTGATTGGTTTAGTACCATTGGCGTATTCACTCAACAAGAATTTAGACCACGCCCATATTCAGTCATTTGAACAATTGTCATCTCAAGCTGCTGTGGCGATGTATCCTGCACATGCAGATATTCCAGATGAACAAGCGCGTCAAACCATTACAGCTTATATTCAAACCAAAGAAATCACCCCAGAAGTGGTGCCTGCTTTGGCAAGTTTGACCGATCATTTAGGTGACCGTGTTGCTCAATATGGCGACTTAAAGAATATTCCTGAAGATGCAATCTCATCTATCCGCAATGATATGTATTTGAGTACGACTGCGTTTAAGCGTTTGGATAAAGCAGACCAGTTACCTGCGATGCCAGAAGCGCAGCAAAAGGTGGTAAAAGAGTACCGTAGCAATTTGGATAGCTTTTTACAGTACATCCCAACTTGGGTAAAAGTGGCTGTGGCATTGGCTTTAGGTCTAGGTACAATGGTAGGTTGGAAGCGTATCGTAGTGACTGTAGGCGAACGTATTGGTAAGCATCACATGACGTATGGTCAAGGGATGTCTGCTGAACTTGTAGCAATGTCAACAATTGCAGCAGCCGATGGTTTTGGTATGCCTGTGTCAACAACTCACGTATTAAACAGTGCAGTTGCAGGTACGATGGTCGCGAACAAATCAGGTTTGAATTTTGCAACTGTGAAAACAATTCTTTCGGCATGGATTTTTACACTTCCTGCCACCATTTGTTTATCAGGTGGTTTATACTGGATTTTCCTCCAGTTCGTTTCTTAAAGTTCCTAAGAGACGGAATTAAAGCGCTGCATCGTCAGCGCTTTTTTTGTGTCTGAAACATCGCCCCATCAAGGGGGGAGATTGAAGGTTTATGAAAAGACTCATGAAGATGTGATGAGTATTGTCGAGTTAAGAGCTTTCATTTATATGGTTAGAGGTATAGGACTACGTAAAACATTTAAACTCTAGCGTGATTAGAGCTGAAAAATTGAAGTGTTAAGGGATAGATACAGAAAGATTAGATTTCATGTTTAGGATGGAACAGCAATCGAAACTTGTTGCACGCTTTGTTTAGACTTCAATCTAATAGAGATGAAAAAGACCCCAAGATAGCTTGAGGTCAATTTATAAGATTAGAGTACGTTAAAAAACGTATTTCATTATTCTAAATCAACGATTTGTCCTTGGTCATTATGATGAACCACGGTGATTTTATGCTGTCTGGATTGTACAATTTTTTGGTTGCTGAGCTCAAAATAGTCAGCATATTGCTGTGTGGCTAAGGGGTGTTCTGAGTGTGCCATTTTATCACTCGCAGACGGCATAAATCGACTCCAGAGCAATAAACCCACACTACAGAGCAGCAGTTCTAATCCACCATATTCAATGCTTATACTTAGCGCATTGATCAGATGGTGTACCGCTGTACTTTTCTGTAATTGTATGAGAATCCATACCAGTAAGAAGGGACGCCAAAGCAGAAGCCACGCACCCCACATTAATGCCGTAGTGGTATTCGACATATAGCGTTTATGCCAAGGCAATAAATGACGCAAATCAATCACTAAATCATGTTGAGATTTCATTTTGAGATACTCTAATCGTGTTGCGTATTATAAACGGATACCACGGTCTGGGCTGACCCAGCGCGCGCGCTTATCTTCACCACGTAACAGTACTTTTGGAAAAGCCATAATGGTGGCACTTATAGTAATGAGCCAGAATACAAATGGATACCAAATCATCCAGAAGTAGTTCTTGCCTAGGTTCGGTTCATAACGACTATCCATCCATTTGCTTAAAGCAAACTGAATGAGACAGGTTGCTCCCAGTAAAACACCACTGCCATAAGGTAAAAATGGTGAGCTAATTCCACTGAGTGCAGCGATTGGGAAAATTAAATGAATGATCCATAGAATTGCCAATAACAACATTAAATAAGACCAAACCAAAGTCAGGCAAAGCTCTAACATTAGTGGCCATAAAAAATTGAGTTTGGGTTGAATGAATACATCCAAATTTTTGATTAAGACCTGAGCGCCACCCATTGCCCAACGTAGACGTTGTTTCCAAAGTCCAGAAAGCGTTTCAGGCATTAAAATCCACACCAGTGCATTCGGTTCAAACTGAATGTCCCAACCTGCACGCTGCAATTTCCAAGTGATGTCAATGTCTTCGGTGAGCATGTTTGGCGACCAATATCCAACTTGATGTACGGCAGTTTTACGAAATGCGGTAATCACTCCTGAGACTGTAAATAGTCGTCCGAAGCTGCGCTGAGCACGTTTGATCATTCCCACAATTGAAGAAAACTCACCCACTTGAATACGTCCCAAGAGTGTTGAACGGGTCCGAATACGTGGATTGCCTGTCACTGCTGCAATTTTGGGATTTGCAATAAAATGTTGCATCATCCATGTCGCTGCATGAGGATCAAGGAGTGCATCCCCATCAATTCCTAATAAGAACTCTGCTTCTGTTACTAGGCTGCCCGCTTGTAACGCCATGGCTTTACCTTGATTTTTCGCAAGGTGTACCACACGTAAGCGTTCATGTTGATGTGCCAATCGATTCAATACTTCAGCGGTGTTATCTGAACTACCATCATTAATCGCAATGACTTCAAAATTCGGATAGTCGAGTTTTAAAGCATGACTAATGGTTTCTTCTGCATTATCACCCTCATTAAAACAAGGGATTAGTACTGCAACTAGAGGGTAGTGCGGTAATGTCTTGGGTTGTTGATAGGCAGGTTGTTTGCGTTCTTTACGATAGAAAATCAGTGCACCTAACATCCACAGGTAAGACATGAACAACGGGTAATAAAACACAAAGTTGAGCGCGTGACGCAGCCAAAGATTGAAATGAGGTAACATACTCAACTGCCTTTATGGAATTAATTGAGAAGATTTGGTTGCAAAGACATCATGCATGACTTTTGGGTCTGGATGTCCTTGAATTGGGTCGTCAGGGTAATAGGCAACATGCATAACACCTTGGGTATATAAAGACTGAATGGTACTTGCCAGTTCTTGTGAAGGAACTTTCTGGTTATTACGCCAGTTGGTCGCTTGCAGCTCAAAGACCGTTTTTTTCATACCATTTGGGAAAGAATTAACCCGTTGAACGATGTCACGATAAAACTGGTCTGTATCAGGCGCTTGTTCCATATACGGCATTGCCATAATGGCAGTGAAGTCATAACGTTTTAAGGACTCTTCGAGTGACTGTGAATACCAGTTTTCTGCATAAGGTTTTAATGCAACTTGCGCATATAAATTACGTGCAGTGAGCAGGAAGGGTTCGTACTGACGGACTTGGCTGGCAAGCTGCATGGCAAAATCATCAATGGTTTTGGTTTTATATGCAGTCCATTTTTGCAACAATGCATCATCTGCACGAATTTTTGCTAAATCAGCCGGTAAGCCTTGTGCTGCATAGGCCGTTAAAGCATTTGGGCTGGCATCTTCATAATCGGATAGGGTGGTATCGTCATGGAACAGAATGCCATTAAACGGTGTAGATTTTGCTAAATCTTGATAGATCTCACTGATGGTTTGGCGTGCGCGTGGAGAATAAGGCGATAAACGTAAATACCCCATGTTTAAATGATCTTGGCTGACTTGTTGGGTCTCAACCACATCTTTGCTTACAGGGTCGGTTTGAGGGAGTTCCCATGCCAAGAGAGGCATCCAAGCATAAATACGGCTGACTTGGGTTCGAGTCTGAATTTGCCAAGCCACATGATTAAATAGATCGGCACGCATCGGTAAATGACGATTTGGGAAATACACCATGTTGGCAGAACCATCACCATCAGAATCTGAAAATGCCTGAAGATAAACAGTATTGACTCCCATAGCACGAATGCGATCTAGCAAAATGTCAAGGTTGCGTTCTTGTTGTTTAGGATTAGGGTCATAAACATAGTCTAAATCAATATGCATGACTTTCTGTGGGCGGTTGTTATCGCCCAAATTCATTTCACGATTTTTAATTTCTTGTGCCAGATCGGCGGTACTCATATTGCCTTCAACCAAAACCCGGTTCAGCGTTTGCAAAGAACCATGCACATGATCGGGGCCATCATCCAGAGTGATGGTAATTGGCATACCTAACTGTTTCGCAATATTCACATCCTGCATGTTATAGCGACCATATGGCCAAACCATGACACGCGGTGCTTTTAAACCATGAGCTTGGAGTAACTCGTTGTTATGCTTTAGATCTTGGGTGATACGGGTGGTATATTGTTGATCATTTTCATAGCGCTGGTGTTTTGCATCATATTGACGTGTAATGGCCGCAGGTTCAGAGTTACCTTGTGGATTGGCATTGATGCCACAATGTAAATTAAAACTGTGATTCCCAATTTCGACCAAACCACTGTCCTGCATTTCTTTCAGTTCTGACCAAGTCAGAATTTTGTCACGTGAAATAATATCATCACCAAAATGTACTGCTTGATTGGCTTTTGGGGTAAGCCACGAACCAACGACAGCAAGTACTACAGGAATATGTTTGGCTTTTAGAATAGGGTAAGCATGAGTGTAAAATGATTGATAGCCATCATCTACGGTCAATAATACAGGTTTGCTCGGCAAACGGTATTTGCCTTGGTGAGCTTGGATAAGTTGGTTGACATTGATAAAGTGAAAACCATTGTTCTGTAGCCAATCAAGGTGCTGACTAAACTGTTGTGGCGTTACTGCATAATCAGGGATCAGGGCATTTTTCTGATCGGTAATTTCATGATAGCCAATAATAGTCAGAGTAGAGGGGTCAACTTTGGGAGGCTCGGCTGCCATACTGAATGACGCACTGAGCGAACATATTAATCCTAGTGAAAGTGGAAACCAAGGAGATGCAAAGCGAGCAAGCATAGAGATATCTTCTAAAAACTTTTAGTACGGGAGATTAGCGATCACAAAAACTCAAAATTGTTCTTATTTTTGAGAGTCGACTAAGGTCTTTTGTTCATTGCGCATTTATAAATTCTGAACCTGAAAGTTTTCTTAAAAAACGCATTATTTAAAGAGGTGATACAAAATAAAAACAATTAATTGCAGATATATTGTATTAAGTGATGCCGAGTGATTTTAAGAGTATTAGTACTGTAAAAATGGAAAACCCAGCGCGGACACTGGGTTTTTAAAGCTTGAATTTGAAAATTCGTTCTTAGGTAATTTTTTGCAGAATTTGCAACAGCACATCAAATTCGCTTTGCAAGGGTGTACTCTTACGTGTAATCAGGGCCAAAGTACGGCTTGGAGCATCTTGAATAGATTTCACAACCAAATCAGAGTTGGCTTTAATCATATTGGTATGCAACGCAATTTCCGGCAAAAGGGTAAAGCCCAAGTTTGCAGAGACCATTTCAATTAAAGTTGGTAATGAGCTTGCCTTTAAGCGATGATCATTTTTACGCTCGCCAATCGGACAAGCACTTAAAGCATGATCACGTAAGCAGTGACCTTCTTCCAGCAACATCAAACGTGATAAATCTAAATCTTCCAGCGTTACCGCTTGTGCCGAACGGTGGTCAGATTTATGACATACCAAGAACAAGTCTTCTTTTGCAATATCAGCAACTTTAAGTCCACGCGTGTCAAATGGCAGTGCCAACAACACCATGTCTAAGTTACCATGCTCAAGTTTTTCAACAATTTTTTCGCTTTGTGCTTCGTGCAGATGCAACTGAATTTTAGGAAGTTGCTTATGCACTTCGTCAAGTAACTGCGACAAAATAAAAGGCGCGATCGTTGGAATAACACCTAAATGTAGATCGCCAGTCAAAGGCTCACTCATTTCACGACTTAAGCGCATTAAGTCTTGAGCATCAGCAAGTAGAACACGGGCTCGAGCGACAACTTGTTCGCCAAGCGGGGTTAAACGTACATTTTGGCGATCGCGTTCAACGAGGACGCCACCCAGTAAGCGTTCAAGTTCCATGATCCCACCCGAAAGGGTAGATTGGGTCACGAACGAACGACGCGCCGCTTCAGTAAAGTGCAGCGTTTCAGACAGTGTTACAAGGTATGACAGCTGTCTCAGGGATGGTAATGCAGCCATAGTGTCCTAATGTTTAAGATTTAAAATGATGAGCAAATAATCCGCTAAGATGAGGAATGAAATGCGGTGGGATATCATGCCCCATTCCATCAATTAATTCAAATTTAGCGCCTGTAATTGCTTTTGCAACAGCTTTACCATGGCTAGGCGGGAGCAAGCGATCACGTGAACCATGAACTACAAGAGTCGGTTGTTGAATCTGCTTGTCCAGATGTAGCAAGGAGCCTGTACATAATATTGCTAAAAACTGTTGAAGTACACCCGCTGGGTAATAACTTCGTTGATATAATTTACGAGCGGTTTGCATGGTTTCCAGCTGATTGATATAACCAGGTGAACCAATAATGTTAAATACTTTTAAGCTGTGGTTAATAATTCCTTCCTCATCATTCGATTCTGGTCGGCCAATAAGGCTGAACAATTGCTTTGGAAAAGGAGGAGGAAGTAAAGGTTGATTGTTGCTGGTAAACACCAGTCCTAATTTGCTGACTTTATCTGGATTTTTTGCAGCTAGAATTTGTGCGATCATTCCGCCCATAGATGCACCCAAAACAAAGACATTTTCCAGTCCCATGCGTTCAATGAGCAAGGCGGCATCATCGGCCATATCATGTAAATTATAAGGTGCACCTTGGTTTTCTAAGCCTAGTGCAAAACGACCCATCAATTTAATGGTATTTAGACGTGGTCCCTGATGGCGTATTTTAGAAGACAATCCAATATCACGATTATCGTAACGAACAACACGATAGCCATGATCAATCAGTGTTTTACAAAAGAAATCGGGCCAGAATAATAATTGAGCACCTAACCCCATAATGAGTAAGATGGTTGGATGTTCAGGTTGACCGCCAACTTCGACGTGTAATTCAATTCCATTCCCCAAGTTTACCTTGGTTTCATGCATAAACGGGGTATAAGGTGAATTTTTGAATTGTAATGCGCTATTCATTCTTCTTTCTCCCCTAATAAGAGGACATTCAAAAATGTGAACGTCCTCTCTATTTTGAACTTAAATTGATACAGGAATCAAGTCTGGAACTAACTTGGTTAGTGCTAATCGTTGTTTCGCTGCAGTTGCACCTAACAGTACAAAACCACGCAAAGTCCCTGAGCTATCAAAGGCTTTGGCTAACATACCATCGTCAAATTCTTCTGTTTCCCAATTAACGTCAACATCAATCGGCGCTGGTAAAACTGTGAGTGGTGCTGCAGGCGTTTTGACTGCTACAGGCATCGCAGGATAATGTACTGCGGTATGTTCACCATTTAAGGTTTTTGCCAGTGCTCGTGCCTGTTGCATGATTGGCATTACATATGGAAGTAGTGTGCCATTCACTTCTGCACAGTCACCCACTGCGTAAATATTCGCTTGATTGGTTTCCAAATGGCTATTGGTCAAAATGCCACGACTGGTGTGAATGTTGCCTGTTTTAGCCAAGCTAATATTTGGCTGTAAACCAATTGCTGAAAGTACTATATCAGCGATTACAGATTGTCCATTGGCTAAAGTGACAAGATAATCGCCATTTTCGACTTTAGATACTTTCTCAACAGTCGTACCCAATACAAAATGAATGCCTGTTTCTTCCAGATTTTCTTGGAAGGCAGAAGCAATATGTGCAGGCAGTAGTCGACCTAAAGGTTGGGCAGCCAAATCGATGACTGTGGCATGATATCCCGTATTTTGTAGATCATTGGCAAACTCGCAGCCAATTAATCCAGCACCTAAAATCACCACACGTTTATCTTGACGTTTGTCTAGGTTTTCACGGAATGCTTTATAGTCATTGAGAGAGTTGACTACATGAATATCATCACTGCCATCTCCAGCAATTGCTAAACGAATTGGATTTGCACCTATAGCAAGAATCAGTTTTGCATAGTCTAAGGTACTCGATTGACCATCTTTTTCTAAGACAAGTTGATTTTGCTCACTGCGAATTTCTTTAACCCAAGTATGCGTTTCAATACGCATATTGAGTTGTGAGCTCATTTTTTCAGCATCACCTAAGGCGATTTGTTCAGGAGATTTTTTGCCTGCTAATGCATTAGATAAGGTTGGCTTCGCATAGTTGCTGGCATCATCAGCGGTAATCATAATAAGTTCTTGTTCCGCATTGAGTTTACGAAACTCACGTGCCACGGTATAGCCAGCCATGCCTGAACCAATGATAACGATAGGCTGCATTTCTTTCTCCAAAGATAAGGTGTAAAAAAAGACCACTAGAAGGGTCTTTTAGTTATTATTAAATTTCAATCATTTCAAAGTCGGCTTTAGAAACACCACAATCTGGGCAGGTCCAGTCATCTGGAATATCGTCCCATTTAGTGCCCGCAACAATACCGTCTTGCGGCCAGCCTTCTGCTTCGTCGTAAATCCATCCACAAACGATGCATTGATACTTTTTCATCTGATTCTCCAATTCTGATCGGGTCATTTAGATCAGTAATAACTCATATACCGCATGGCTCTAATGATCTAATGGCTAGCGTTATTTTCGCCTAAATTTTTACGCAGTTCTAGGACGAATGTAAAGCAAATATCGGATTTTAATTAGAGAATTCTGAATCGGAATGGCTGAGTGGGACAAAACTTATCAATTCAATCACTGCGCTGTATTTTTGTTAGACAATCTAGAGAGGCTTGATGAGCAACAGAACAAGTCCAATTTTCTGCGACTAAAGTCGAGCAGATTTAAAACTGTGAAAATGCTATTTTATAATCATATAAGTCTATAGTTAATATTTTATATAAAAATTATTTATAAAAATCATAATGTTATAAAAAGTGATTAAAATTGTTTTCGGCTGAAAACCTGATGATTATCTATCCTGAGCGTTGAAAAAGCGTTAAAATTCACCTATTCCTTCCGTTCTTAAATTCTCTCCCATGAAAAATTTGTCTGCTGTATTGTGGTCGCACATTCGTACTGTCCAAGATTTCCCAAAACCTGGGATTTGCTTCTACGATTTGACTCCATTATTTATGAGTAATATTGGCCCATTAGCCGATGCATTGATTGAAAGTATTCCAGAAGAACAGTTGGCTGAAGTAGAAAGTTTTGTGGCGGTAGAAGCACGTGGTTTTGTGTTGGCAAGTCTATTGGCGCAACGCTTAAACAAAGGACTTTTATTGGTTCGTAAAGCAGGAAAGCTACCACCTCCAGTGGTTGGTGTAGGTTATAGCCTTGAATATGGTGTCGATCGTTTAGAAATTGCAGCCAATATTCAGCCACAAAAAGTGATTATCGTAGATGATGTCCTTGCCACAGGTGGAACCTTAAAAGCGGTGAAACAATTAATGGATAAATGTCAGCATCAAGTATTGGGTGCGAGCATTTTCTTAGATTTACCAACTTTGCATCAAGATTTAGGCTTCAAAGTGTGGACAGTGTTGGAAGAAAACTCAAAGCCATTACACGCTGCTGTCGCTTAGGCGTGTTAGAGCTGTAGAGAAAAAGCCAATCAACTGCGTTTGATTGGCTTTTTTATTGCGCTAAAAAAAGGTCTGTTCCATATAATGAATCAGTTGGTTGACGCGTTCTGGAGCAGCCAGTCGATGATGTCCACCTTCAACTGCTTCAACTTGCATGTAGGGTTCTAAAAAAGCTGTGGTCGCGTACATGTCTAAAACCTCATCACCAAGTTCAATATAGGCAATTTGAGGAATATCATGTTCTAAATCGAATTCAGTAATTGCAGGATAATCTGTGCGGAAATCTGGAGTTAGAGTGGGATTCGCTACAATGCAAGGAATTCTGTGCTGTAAGGACATTTTGAGCGCCCAATATCCACCTAAACAGTGACCTATTAATAAGTCAGGTTTAATAGTCGCTAAAGCATTTTGATAAAATTCGGCAACAGTGGAATAGTTTAAATTTCTATAATCCACATCAATGCAATATTTTTTTGCTGAGTCAATTGCATGGAATTTAGTCGATTCTTTAGAAGAGTCTAATCCATGAAAAAAAAGAATTTTCGATTGGTCTATATTGATTGTTATCGCATTCATAGGCTCTCTTTTTGCAAAGATAGAACGGATTAATAAACGTTCACTTTTCAACTTTTTTAAATTATCTTCATTTTACGAATCTTCAGTTGGCATTGATCTTAGCATTTGGTCTAAGAGTAGTATGTGCAATATGGTGATGTAGTTTTTAATAATAGATAAAACAGAGAGATATATTGTATTTTTGGAGTAATTCGCTAAGTTTATAAATATTTTTTAACGATTTATTTTACTACATGTAGAAATTATTCAGTAGTTTGGAAAGAAGCAACTCGCTTGAGAAAATGAAATGATGGAACATCTTCGTTTTAGTGTTTGTATAGATGCAAGTCCTGAAAAGATATGGAAGATTCTTTGGTCAGCAGATACTTATACTGAATGGACCAAGTTCTTTACGGAAGGGTCAAAAATACAGTCTGATTGGACAGTGGGTGGAAGAACTTTATTTATAGACAGTCATGGCGATGGTTTGATTGCTACCATTTTAGTTTATTTACCGAATTGTTCAGTTATTTTTCAATATCAAGGTCTATTACAAGATGGGGTGGAGGATTTAACTAGCCCTGAAGTTCAGCAGTGGCAAGGATTGCTCGAACAATATTCTTTAGAAGAAGTTGATGGAAAAACAATACTGAGTGTCGAACTGGAAACGACAGAAGATTATAAATACATGATGGAGCAAGCTTTTGAACAAGGATTGCAGCGTGTTCGAGAACTAGCAGAACAATAGAATAATAGAGTTGTAGAAAAGAAAGTTAAATTCACGGTCATTATTTTGTTTAAGAGAAATCATACGAAATCATGAATGAATCTGCTATGCTATAGCACTTCATTTTTTAGTATTTTTTACGAGGCAGAGATGACGCAAAACAACGCTCAATCGACTTCTGAACAACCTATTTCCGAAAACGATTTAATTGCACAGCGTCATGCCAAGTTGAAGCAAATTGAAGAGCAAGCCAAACAAACGGGCGTTAGCCCATGGCCGAACTCGTTCAAGCGCGAACATTATGCACAAGATTTACAAGAACAATTTAAAGATCAATCGAAAGAACAGATTGAAGCAGCTGAGCATGTTTATGTGAAAGTTGCAGGTCGTGTCATGTTGAACCGTGGATCATTTATCGTGATTCAAGATATGACAGGTCGTATTCAGCTTTATGTTGCACGTAAAGAGTTAGACGAAGCTACTTTGGCAACCATCAAAGGTTTAGACCTTGGTGATATTATTGCAGTAGAAGGTTATATTGGTCGTTCGGGCAAAGGCGATTTATATGTTCACATTCAACATTTTGAATTATTGACCAAATCACTACGTCCACTGCCAGATAAGTTCCATGGTCTAAATGACACAGAAGTTAAATACCGTAAGCGTTATCTTGACCTGATTGTAAATGAAGAAACACGTAAGACGTTTGAAATTCGTGCCAAAGTTGTTGCAGGGATCCGTGCATTCTTAAACAACGAACGTTTCATGGAAGTTGAAACACCAATGATGCATGTCATTCCGGGTGGTGCATCTGCGCGTCCATTCGAAACGCATCATAATGCTTTAGATATGCCTTTATTCTTGCGTATTGCGCCTGAACTTTATTTAAAACGTTTAGTGGTTGGTGGTTTTGAACGTGTGTTTGAGATTAACCGTAACTTCCGTAATGAAGGGGTGTCAACGCGTCACAACCCTGAATTTACAATGATCGAGTTTTACCAAGCTTACGCTGATTATAAAGACTTGATGGCATTGACTGAAAATATGCTTGAAAAGTTGGCTTTGGATATTTTAGGTACAACTGATGTGCCTTACCAAGGTGAAGTGTTTAGCTTCAAAGGGCCATTCAAAAAAATCTCTATGTTTGATGCGATTTTAGAGAATAACCCACAGTTTACCCCTGAAAATGTAGGTGACCGTGAGTTCCTTGCTCAATTTATTCGTGAAGAATTAAAAGAACAAGTGAAGCCAGGTTTTGGTTTAGGTAAATTACAAACGATTGTATTTGAAGAAACGGTTGAAACTAAATTACGTCAACCAACCTTTATTACTGAATACCCAGCTGAAACTTCACCATTAGCACGTCGTAATGATGATAATCCACATATTACTGACCGTTTTGAATTCTTTATCGGTGGTCGTGAATTAGCAAATGGTTTCTCTGAGTTAAATGACCCAATTGATCAAGCTGAACGTTTCCAAGCACAAGTTGCGGAAAAAGATGCGGGTGATGATGAAGCCATGCACTATGATGCAGAGTTTGTTGAAGCACTTGAATACGGTTTGCCTCCTACTGCGGGTGAAGGTATTGGTATTGACCGTTTAGTCATGTTATTTGCTGATGCGCCGAGTATCCGTGATGTGATTTTATTCCCACACATGCGCCGTAAAGACTAAGGTCTATATTTATAAAAAAACCCGCTTCGGCGGGTTTTTTGTTGATGATTTACAACAAAAATCAATACTCAGGTTGCAATATTCAATCAAAGAAAATATGGTAGTCGGCAGAATTAAGTAACGAGAAAGTCACGATAATGTTTTTAAAAAGAGCTTTAGTTTCGGCGTTGTTGATGGTGTCAGCGTCATCGGGTTTTGCGCAAGGGATTGTCGTGAATAATGAAGATTTACGTTCGGATTTGAACTGGTTAAATCAACAAGGCGTTATTCAAATTAGTACCTCAACATGGCCAATGAGTGGGGATGAAATTCAACGTGCATTATCCCAAGCACGTGTTAGTCAACCAGAACAACAAAAAGTAATTGACTCTGTTTTGGCGAGTTTAAAAGCGGATAATCATCTGGCGAAAGTGAGTCTTTACGCGGCAACAGATGAAAAGCAATTTCCACAAGCGTTTGCTGCAAGTAACAAATCTCAATATGTGGGTGCATTGGAATTAAATGCGGGTAGCGAGAATTGGGATGCCAAATTAAAAATAAACGTTGAACATGACCCGATGATCGATAACGGGGAATATGTAAATGTTGAAGGATCATACTTGGCAGGCAAGCTTTGGAACCAGTGGCTGATTGCTGGTCAAATGCCAACGTATTGGGGACCAGGACATGAGGGGAGTTTAATCCGTGGTGATGCAAGCCGTCCTGTTTATGGTTTGACCATGCAACGTGCAGACCAAAGTGCATTTGAAACGAAATGGTTGTCATGGATTGGACCTTGGCAGTATCAAGCATTTGCAGGTCAACTCGCAGATTATGATGCTATTCCAGACACAAAACTGATTGGATTACGTTTAACCGCACAGCCTTTGCCTTATTTAGAGTTAGGTGCATCGCGCATGATTCAATGGGGTGGTGAAGGACGCTCGGAAAGTTGGGATTCATTATGGAATGCAATTAAAGGCAATGATAATTTCTATAATTCCGATGATGATAAATCAAACCAACTTGCAGGTTTTGATGCGCGTTTAAATCTAAACCAATGGTTGAATACACCGCTGAGCGTTTATGGTCAGTACGTGGGTGAAGATGAGGCTGGATTGCTTCCATCTAAAAAAATGTATTTAGCTGGTATAGATTATTCTTCAAGTTTTAAAAATAAGCCATTCCAACTGTATACAGAGTGGGCGGACACCCGTACAAATGGTGATGTGAAAGGTATTTCGTATAATCATTATGTATATAAAGATGGTTATTACCAACATGGTTTCCCATTAGGTCATGCAATGGGCGGTGATGGTGAAATGTATTCAGTCGGCGGTAATATTCGTTTGGATCCTATGAACCGTGTGTCTGGACGTGTTTTAGTGGCTAAAGTTAATCAATCTAATCTGGATATTAACCAAGCATTTCCAGAAAAAGATGAAGTGAAAGCACTCGATTTAACATGGTCACATTATCTTCGCCCAGATATTCCTTTGAAATTAAATGGGTGGGTGAGCGATTCAGATATGCATGGTAATGATACAGGGCTTTCAGTTGCTGTAGATTTACCATTAGACCCAAAAGCATGGGGCTATTAATTTCTAAATAGAATAAAAAACCTCACAATTGTGAGGTTTTTTATTTTAGAGCTATCAATGTGAGTCGTATTCAAAGAAATTATTAAATCAATCTCATACTTAGAAAAGCATGTACTGATTAAACCGGTAAATCAAACCAAATCAATTGACTGTCTGTCAACGCTTGGATTTCAGCCTCTTCAGCAAATGCTAAAGCATCACCAGCTTTTAAGGTCTCACCCGCAATTTCAAGCTCGCCAGATATTACGTGGACATAATTGAGTTTCTGCGTCGCTTTGATCGCCAAAGTATTCGTCGCTTGTATAAAGGCAGTTTTGACTTCAGCCTGCTGACGAATATGCATTGCCGCATCACTATTGGGTCCTGCAATCACATGCCATTGATTCGGCTGTAATTTTGGATCACGTTGAATCTGTTGATAATTAGGTTCAGCATTACGGATATCAGGATGTATCCAAATTTGTAGCATGTGTACAGGAATATCGCCCTGATTAATTTCGCTATGTTGTACACCTGTACCCGCACTCATGAGCTGCCATTCACCCGCAGAAATATGACGCTCATTACCCATACTGTCTTTATGAGAAATAGTCCCTTCAAGTACACAGGTCAAAATTTCCATATTGTCATGTGGGTGTGTGCCGAAGCCATTATGGGCTGCAATTAAGTCATCATTAATGACACGTAATACGCTTACACCCATATATTTTGGATCGTACCAACTACCAAAAGAAAAACTATGTTTAGACTCTAGCCATCCTGCTTTGACATGACCGCGATTTTCACTACGATGTAAATAACTTTGCATGATCGTTATCCTATTTTTAATTTGTTCATGGATTCATCATAGCGTTTCGATTATGTGGTTTAAATCTTATATAAGCGACAATTCATTCTATTTTTGCAACATTAAATATCATCAGAAATTTAACTTAAAAAAATAGCCTGCACATGCAGGCTATTCAGCGCTATTTTCTAGAATTATTCTAAGAATTTCACCGTTACGCCAGAACGAACTTTTTTACCGAGGTCGTTGGCATCCCAGTTGGTTAAACGGATACAACCATGCGATGCAGTTTTTGAAATTGCAGATGGGTTAGGTGTACCGTGAATACCGAATGATTTTTTGCTTAAACCAATCCAAATGTTACCTACAGGGCCATTTGGACCAGGTGGTAAAGAAAGTGGCTTTAAGTTTTTACCTTGTACAAAGTTGCTTGGAGAATAGCTATACCAAGGGTTTGGTGCTACGCCAGTTACTTTATAGGTGCCTTCTGGTGATGGGGTATCCGAGCTACCAATAGTCGCTGGGAAAGAAGCAATCATTTGGTTGCGACTATTAAATAGATACAGTTGTTTTGCACCTTTATGCGCAACAATTAAATGAATGTCTTCTGGGAGTTCATTGCGAATATTCGTCACAATAATCTTTTCACCAGCTTTCTTGAATGTTGCTTTTGGATTAAGTTTCTTCAAGAAATCTTCATCCATGTGGAATTTTTCACCTAACATCTCTGTCACACGAGTGTAGTACAAACCTTTCATTTTGGCTTGTAATGCATAGTCGTGTGGAATAGATGGTGCATATGGACCTTTAAGGTCAGCATCGGTAATGGTGTATTCTACGAATGCTGGACGATTCCCTTGTTTAGCCACTAAGGCATCCCAAGTTTGTTTAGTTAAAGTCCCAGTTGGTTGTAAACCATTCATTTGCTGAAAAGTAGCAAGTGCTTTTAATGTATTTTTACCACTGGTACCGTCAATCGCACCTGGTGAAGCATGTGAGTTATTCAACATGACTTGACTTCGTGCATAAACAGGGAATTGACCTTTACCAATGTTGTCAAACCAAGATGCATTATTCAGACCATCAAGTGTCCAAGAAGCTTTTGCAGCAGGAGAGGTAGTTGCTGTTGCTGAACTCGTTGCTACAGCCGCGCTAGCTGGAGCAGTTCCAATATCTGCTGTGTTATCTTCAGATTGTTGAAGATTTTGTAAAGTCTGTGACGCTTTATTTAAGTCTTGCTGTTCTTGAGGCGTAATTTGTGCATCTTGTGCTGAAGATGCTGCGCCTACAGCAAGAGGATTAATTGGGTCTTCTACGGCAGTATTGGTAACGACTTTGGGCTTTAATGGTTGTTCAGCAGTAGTAGCTGTGGCAAAAGCTGTGCCAGCAAAAAGGCAGCCTAAACTCATTGCGAGTATTGTGCGAACGAACATGTAATTCAACCTTAAGAATTATTCATTTACTAAGTGACAAACTACGCAAGTATTGCAGAAAAAAATGGCAGATGCAGTATTTGTTTTGTTTAAATAGACGTTTGTCCAACAAGAACATTAAATTTTAATCATGCGAGAAGTTATTAAAATTTAATCCTTTTTGTTATGATGCTGCAAAGATTAAATTAAGTTAGGAAAGTCAATGGCGACCTTAAAAAATGATCGTTTTCTGCGTGCTTTATTGCGTGAGCCTGTTGATACTACGCCTGTATGGATGATGCGTCAGGCAGGACGCTATTTACCTGAGTATCGTGAAACACGTGCAAAGGCAGGTGATTTCCTTTCTTTATGTAAAAATACTGAGTTTGCATGTGAAGTAACCTTACAACCTTTACGTCGTTATGACTTAGATGCCGCAATTTTATTTTCAGATATTTTGACTGTTCCAGATGCCTTAGGTTTAGGTCTGTATTTTGAGGCAGGCGAAGGTCCCAAGTTTCATAAAACTGTGCGTACTGAACAAGATGTCATGAATTTACCGACATTCAATGCAAAGTCGGATTTAGATTATGTCATGAATGCGGTATCGACCATTCGTTCTGCTTTAGGCGGTCAGGTACCCTTAATTGGTTTTTCGGGAAGCCCATGGACTTTAGCGACTTATATGGTTGAAGGTGGTTCTAGCAAAGACTTCCGCTTTACCAAGAACATGATGTACGCACAGCCTGAAGTTTTACATGCTTTGCTTGATCGATTGGCTATAGCAGTCATTGACTATTTAAACGCACAAATTGATGCGGGCGCACAAGCTGTTCAAATCTTTGATAGTTGGGGCGGGGCATTAGCACATCGTGAATATATCGAATTTTCATTAAATTACATGCAAAAAATTGTTTGTGGCTTAAAACGTGAAAAAGATGGTCGCAAAATTCCAGTGATTTTATTCACTAAAGGTGGTGGTCAATGGCTAGAGCCAATGGTTGCAACAGGTGCAGATGCACTTGGATTAGACTGGACGACGCCACTGTCTGTAGCACGTAAAATTGTCAATGGTCGTGCAGCATTACAAGGTAACTTAGACCCTGCAACTTTATATGGTTCTTCACAAACGATTCAAAAAGCCACTCAAGCCATGTTAGATGACGCGTATGCCAATGGTGAAAAAACGGGATATATTGCGAATTTGGGTCATGGTATTACCCAATGGGTGAACCCAGATCATCCGAAAGTGTTCATCGACACCGTACATGAATATAGCGCAAAGTATCTATAAATTTAGGTTGAGTATTTACAGTGTTGCGTGTTGCTCAATCTTGTGTTGAGTTTTCTTATAAGGCAGCTTCGGCTGCCTTATTTGGAATACTTTTATTATTGGCTTTTGTATTTACTGCGCCATTAGGTTATGAACAACATTATGGTTTTTATCGTTATGACTACCTGTTGTTTTATGCCTTAATTATTCAGTGCTGCTTATTATATTTAAAATTAGAATCTTGGGCAGAAGCCAGAGTCATTGCCCTATTTCACATTATGGCAATGGGGATGGAAATTTTCCTTACGCATCCAGCCATTGCTTCATGGCAATATCCACAACCTGCAATTTTTAAACTGTGGACAGTGCCTTTATTTGCTGGGTTTATGTATTCAGCCGTCGGAAGTTTTTTTGCGCGTTCTTTACGGCTTTATACCGTGTCTTTTAAGGCTTTGCCAAAATTCAGTCATATGTTGACCTTGGCAGTGTTGTCTTATTTGAATTTTATGAGCAAATTCTTTATTCCAGATATTCGCTATGTACTGTTTGGCTGGAGTATTGTGATGTTTTGGAAAACTAAGATTCGTTTTGAGTTGCAACATCACACCATTCAATTGCCGATGTTGCCTATTTTGTGGGTCTTGGCTTTTATTATCTGGCTTGCAGAAAACGTGAGTACTTTTTACAAAATCTGGCTTTATCCAAGTCAGGTTGATGCTTGGCATATGGTGGGTTGGGGCAAGCTAGGTTCATGGTATTTGTTGCTATTGTTAAGTCTAGTTTTAGTCTTGAAAATACTTGGAATACGCAACTCAAAGGGTGATTGGCAGTTAAATAATGATGAATATTAATAATTTAGTTTTATTTTTTTAACTTTAATATAAATTGTTTTGCGTTATTAAAGATATGCGGATAATCTAAGTTTGTGTAATCCATTATTACATGTAAATAATTAGAACACTCAGAGAATAATTCTGGAGAAGTGCAATGTTAAAAAAAGTAGCGTTAGCAGCAGTATTGGCAATAGGTTCTACAGCAGCATTTGCAGATAGCGATGCAGGTTGCGGTATTGGTTCTGAGATTTGGGCGGGCCAATCAGGTAAAGTGCCGAAGTTACTTGCTGCTACAACAAATGGTTTATTTGCTAACCAATTATTTGGTATCACTTTTGGTACTCTCGGTTGTAGTGGTTCGGGTACAGTCACTGCACAAGCAGTCACATTTACCAATGAAAATGCAGAAGCATTGGCGCGTGATATGGCGGTAGGTCAGGGCGAAAGCTTGAATGTGTTAGCTGAATTACTCAATATTAAAGCAGAAGATAAAGCGCGTTTCTTTGCCGTATCTAAGCAAAACTTTGCTGAGATTTACTCTACAGAGAATAAAGATTCCTACCAAGTACTCACATCGCTACAAGCTGTAATGGCAAAAGACCAAGTCCTCAAAGCTTACGTCTAATCGATTGTTGTAAAACCCTGTCAATCTGACAGGGTTTTTTATATCTAAAAAATTAAATTTGAATGAAAAAGATTGCTTTATTTACGGCTTTATTCGGTTCTAGTCTGGCGTATGCCGTTGAACCGACATCATCTATCCACTATGTTGAAATGGCGACCCAGAAACATCTAGCGCAAGAAACAACTTGGCAAAGATTAATGTATGCCAATGCCAAAGGGCAAAGTGAAGTTCATTATGCAGGTTACTTTCTTAGCCCAGAAAGAGGTGGACATTTACAAAATGAATTAAATGCCAATATCGAAGCATTGTTTTTATCCGCAGCGCCGAATCAATCAGTACGTTGTAAATTTCCAGCACGCAGTCAATGGTTAATCAAGCGACTGAATATTCCCGCGACAGATTTACCACACGTTGAATGTCCTGAATTAGACAAATGGATTGGCGAAATTAAGCCCTATAAAGCGACTTTAATTTATGCAACTGACTTTATGGGTAATCCGAGTTCGATGTTTGGGCATACTTTATTGCGTTTAGACCCCAAAGATCAGAAAGAATTAAATTTGGTTTCCTATGCTGTGAACTATGCAGCCACGGTCGCAAGCGCGGATGGTTGGTCTTTTGCTTGGAAAGGTTTAACAGGGCAATACCCCGGTGAATATTCTTTAATGCCGTATTATCGCAAAGTAAAAGAATATGGTGATTTAGAAAGTCGTGATTTGTGGGAATATGAACTTAATTTAAATCCAGAAGAAACACGCTTTTTGGTACAGCATATTTGGGAAATGCAACATGTGACTTTTCCCTATTATTTTGTTAGTGATAACTGTGCTTACCGACTGTTAGGATTGATTGATTTGGTACGTCCCGAACTCAATTTAAGTCAGCAGTTTAAAGTCGCAGCAATTCCAATGCAGACCATTAAAGCGATTGATCAGCAAGGAATTGTTCGTGAAACAGTCTATCGTCCTGCCTTAGAAACTCAATTATTGGCGCAAGCCAAACAGCATGGGCAAAGTTTGGCTAAAACAGCCCATCAGGTTGCTTTTGCTGAACAAAAACAAAGATTAGATATTTTGGCAGCTTATTCTGTGGAAGATCGTGCCAAAATTTTAGAAATGGCCTATGACGATTTGTACTTACAATTGGTTGCACGTAAAGTGGATGTTGCTTTTGCACAGCCTAATCTACGTGAATTACTGACTTTACGCAGTGCGATTGATTTAGAGAGGCAACGTAAAGAACCTGAACGTCCACATATTGATCCGACACAATCACATGACGCTCGAAATTTCTCGGTAAAAGCAGGAACTGTGCAAGGCGATGAATTTATTGAGTTGGGACACCGTCAAGCCTATCATGATTTGATTGATCCTCAAGGCGGTTACCGCGTCGGAACACAATTGTTGTTTTGGGATGGCGCCATTCAATTGCGTGAGGATGAGTTAAAGGTCGAACATCTCGACTTTCTGACAGTAAATTCTTATAACCCGATTACAGCGTTTAAAACCCCGTTGACATGGGGATTTAATCTAGGTTGGCAACAAGAAGCGACAGATTCTTCAGGGCGTTTTAGTGAACAGGATCAACATGGTGTTGCCAGTTTAAAAATGCAGATGGGTTATAGCTATGCAGATTCAAAACGAGAGAATCTATGTTATGCGCAAATGCAAACCTATCTTCAAGGTGGAAAATCATTAGATAAAGGCTGGCGATTGGGTATGGGGCCGACGGTCGGTTGTCAGAACATTTGGGCAGACCATATTAATTCGATTGTGCAGGTCGAATTGCCATATTGGGAAGATTCGCACCAGTGGCAAGTTCGATTGAATTCACAAGTACAATATGCTTTGAATGCGCAGAATGCATTACGTGTAGGGTGGGAATACCAATATCAAGATCATCAGGACTGGAATAAATTGAGCTTGGGCTATGTTCGATTCTTCTGAACTTAAGCGAAGAAAAAGGCACTTTCGAAGTGCCTTTTTTGCAGTCTATTTTATTTTTTGATCAGTTGTCCCTGTTCATCGATGAGTAATTCACCATCCTCTTTGCTAAAAGAACCACGTTGTGGAGCAGAAAGAATTTCAAGAACGACTTCAGAGGGACGGCATAACCTTACGCCAAGTTCCGTTACCACAAAAGGACGATTGATTAAAATTGGATATTGCAACATAAAATCAATGAGTTGGTCATCGGTATGCGTTGACTGCTCTAGTTGTAATTCTTCATAAGGTGGAACATTCTTGCGTAAAACGTCCCGTACTGATAATCCTGAGCGATTGATTAAATCAATCAGTTCCTCTTTAGTAGGCGGAGTTTTAAGATATTCAATAATTTCTGGTTCTTGACCTGTATTTTGTATCAGACCAAGGGTATTTCTGGACGTACCACAAGCAGGATTATGATAAATCTTAATCATTTTTTAGACATCATCTTTTGTTAAATAAACTTTATTGCATTTATATATGGATATACGTATATTTGCAATTATTAATTTTTGGGCTGTAAAATGGATCAAACTGATTTCTTTAAATGTCTCTCTGACCCCACTCGCTTAGATATCATTAAATGGGTACTCGTGAGAGAAAATGTCTGTGTATGTGAACTGACGGAATTATTGCAATTGAGTCAGCCTAAGATTTCACGACATTTGGCATTGTTAAGAAATTTGTCGGTTTTATTAGATCAGCGCAAAGGGCAGTGGGTATATTACCGCGTAAATCCAGACTTACCTGAATGGGCGAATGCGGTGTTAAAGATCATTGCTCAGTCAGCGCAAACAGACAGAGAAACTCTTTATTTGAATACTTCGACCAATGTCCATTGTGATTGATTCACTTTATTCAGTAGGTCTATTGTCCGATAACTGATGTTTGAATGAATTTAATACCTAGATGGAGTCCTGATTAAATAAAATCAGAGTCGAAGGTGTCTTGTATTTAGAAGATTGGATGCTTGTTTGTTTTAAGCTGATCAAAAAATCTATCGAATGAGATCTATTCGATACAAAAACATATCTCCCTGATTGAGAAAATACATGTCGACTTCTAGACTTTCTTTTTTAGACCGCAATTTAACCTTGTGGATTTTTATTGCCATGGCGCTTGGAGTGGCAATAGGGGTATTTATCCCTCAAGCTTCGGTTACTTTAAATCAAATGCATGTCGGCAGTATCAATATTCCAATTGCCATTGGTCTTATTGTGATGATGTATCCACCGTTGGCAAAGGTGGACTATGCAGCTTTACCAGAAGTTTTTAAAGATAAGCGAACCTTGATGCTGTCACTGGTACAAAACTGGTTGATTGCACCGTGTCTGATGTTTGTCTTGGCAATCATATTTTTACAATCTTATCCCGAATACATGACAGGACTGATCTTAATTGGGCTGGCACGTTGTATTGCCATGGTTTTGGTTTGGAATGATCTGGCATGTGGCGATAACCAATATGTTGCAGCATTAGTTGCATTTAACAGTATTTTCCAGATTTTATTCTTCAGCAGTTATGCATGGTTATTCCTGAGTTTCTTACCGCCATATTTCGGGGTTGATGCTCAAGTCATTCAAGTTAGTTTTTGGATGATTACCCAAGCGGTACTGATCTATTTGGGCATTCCATTTTTATTGGGCTTTTTAACCCGACTGATTTTAGTCAAACAAAAAGGCTTGGCGTGGTATCAAACCCATTTTCTGCCAAAAATTGGTCCACTCAGTTTAATGGCATTGCTCTTCACCATTGTAGCGATGTTTAGCCTCAAAGGTGGTGAAGTGGTCAGTCTGCCGATGGATGTATTGCGTATTGCGATTCCATTGACCATTTATTTTGTGGTGATGTTTTTTATCAGCTTCTTTATGAGTAAATGGATGGGCAATAACTACGCGCGTACCACTGCGATTTCATTTACGGCTGCGGGCAACAACTTTGAATTGGCATTGGCTGTTGCGATTGCAACCTTTGGTTTGGCTTCTCCAGTCGCATTTACCACGGTTATTGGCCCTTTAGTGGAAGTTCCTGTGTTAATTGCATTGGTCAGTGTGTCTTTATGGTTACGCAAAAAATATTTTAAAACTGAGGTTCTGGGATGAGTTTTGCAAATATTGATTTAGCGTTATTACCAAAGCCGACACTAGAGCAAGTCCAAGCGAAAGCTATTCAGCATCCGCCACGCATTTTGCTGTTGTATGGTTCAAACCGTGAGCGTTCTTATAGCCGTTTAGCAATACAGGAAGCGGGTCGAATTCTGGAATACTTCGGCGCTGAAGTGAAAATTTTCCACCCTAAAGGCTTACCTTTGCCAGAGGATGCTGATCTGGAACATGCAAAAGTCAAAGAGTTGCATGAACTGTTGGCTTGGTCTGAAGGCATGGTTTGGTGTTCACCAGAACGTCATGGTTCCATGAGTTCGATTTTTAAAGCACAGATTGACTGGATTCCACTGGCAGCAGGTGCCATTCGTGCTACACAAGGTAAAACGCTGGCCTTGATGCAAGTGTGTGGTGGTTCGCAATCGTTCAATGCGCTCAATCAAATGCGTATTTTAGGACGCTGGATGCGTATGATCACCATTCCAAATCAGTCTTCGATTCCAAAAGCATTCTTGGAATTTGAAGAAGATGGCTCCATGAAAGATTCCTCTTTCTACACACGTATTGTGGATGTGATGGAAGAATTGTATAAATTTACTTTGTTGACTCGTGGTCAGGCAGCCTATTTAACAGATCGTTATTCAGAACGTGTTGAAACCGCTGAGCAGTTGTCGAAGCGTGTGAATCAGCGTTCGCAATAAGATAAAAATAAACCCCGAAAGATTCGGGGTTTATTTTTTAATTCATTTGAGATGAATCAGTAACTTTCAGGCACTGCACTGAGGAATTCACGGCGTGATTCTTTATCGGTTTTAAATTCACCAATAAATGAAACGGTACGAGTTGTTGACTCTTGTTTACCGACACCGCGCATCATCATGCACATATGCGCAGAATCAATCACCACAGCAACACCACGTGCTTGAGTGACTTCAGCAACCGCTTCTGCAATTTGCTGGGTCAAGTTTTCTTGAATTTGCAAACGACGTGCGAACATTTCAGTAATGCGAGCAAATTTAGACAAGCCAAGCACATGGCCTTCAGGTAAATAGGCAATATGTACACGACCATAAAAAGGTAGGAGATGGTGTTCGCAGAGCGAATAAAATTCAATATTTTTCACCAAGACCATTTCACGGTTGTCTGATGGAAACACCGCTTTATTGGTGACTTCTTCTAGCGTCTTACTATAACCAGACGTTAAATACGAAAACGCTTTAGCAGCACGCACAGGTGTATCAACCAAACCTGGACGATTCAGGTCTTCACCAACGGCAGTTAAAATATTTGCGTAGGATTGCTGCATAGACATAAGACGTTTTCACTTACTCTTATATTGAACAAGGACGGCATTGTACCAGAAAACCGAAAAAATACCGTGTTTAATATCAAAATCCGATTACTGTTTGTGCTTCGGATTTTTTTCTGAACGTTTAAGTAGAACTAAAACCGCGCCCGTACCCCCCTGATTATCAGGTGCGCTGACAAATGCCAGTACGTCACGATGTTGACGTAACCAACCGTTGACATAGGTTTTTAAAATGGCTTCAGGCCCTTTGCCGTGGACAATTTTAATGACATTTTGATTTTCATCTTTTGCCATTTGAATAATTTGTAATACGGCAGCACGGGCTTGTTCTACAGTACAGCCATGCAAATCTACAGCTTCAAACCAGCGTAATTTACCAGCTTTTAAATCTTCAAAAACTTTATGTTGCAACGTCGCAATACGGTAACTCAAGTTTGCTTGACTGGCTACAGGGTTAAGCATGGCTTGTGTATCGGAAAGTTCAGCCATTTCAGATTCAGTTGGACCAACAGCCGCTGCTCGCTTTGCTAAAACCTGAGCGTCTAATTTCTTTTTTGGACTTTTGGCAATTTGAGCGATGTTGCCTGCCTCTATTTTTTGTACACCTTGCATGGATTTTAGAAATAATTCGGCATCATCTGGCTCAGCTATTGCAGCTTGCTTTTTCGCTTCAACTTGCTGTTCAGCAGGGGTTGAATGTGGATGATTAATTTGCTTTTTAAAAGCCTTCAGTAAGTTGTACTGATCTTTAGAAAGCGATGAATCATGTTTGCTCATAATGTCCAGAAATAACTGCAAGATGGGGTTTAAACGGCAATTATAGTCGGATTTTGCAGTAAATTGAACTGAATTACATACATTGGCTGTTGTGTAGAATGTAAATAAGAGATTGCTGGTGAGTTTTTTTGTTTTTCTAAAATAACACCAAGTGAAGCACTGATTTATGGGAAAGATGTTTTTATGCGGTTTGGTTGGTAAGAAAAGAAGTTGAATGATTCGATAACAATAATGGGATGGAAAAACATAAAAGATATATTAAGATATATCTTATTGAGTGATTGGTTCTCCTAATACATCAACAGGGAAAGATCTTTTATGAAAAAAAAGAGTTGATTACATTAGAAAAGTTGCGGATTTGACTTGAGATAGCTCGTTGAGCTATAGCGGAAACTTAGAGGGATTTAAACCATTGAGCCTAGCCTCTTACTCCATTTGTATGACTTCTTCTGTAAATCGTAAATCAAAAAGGTGATTCTTATGGCAAAAATTCATGTTAAGCATATGTCTTGGCTCATGCCTTTGTTCTTATCGGGGCTGATGAGTGGCTCCCTGTCTTGTTTTAATCTTTTTGTGAATAAAGGCTTAATGCATGGTTTCGTAGAAAAGTGGTTGCTAACATGGGCGATGTCTTGGCTCATCGCTTATCCACTGATTTTAATCTTTATTCCCTTAGTTAGAAAAGTTTTGATGTTGATTGTTCAAGTACCTGAGGAGTCGGCTAAGTCGTGATTGCCTAGTTTGGAAACTTTTATTTGAATTGATCTTATGGAAGGGTGGGCTTGAGTTGAATACGACTAAGTTGCCATCAGAGTACAAAATTTATTCTGATGGCATCCGTTTAAATTTCGACAGGCTGACCAAATAATGCGGTGAAGGCATGATCTGGACGAGTTTGCTTCATGAAGCTTTCACCGACCAAGAAGCTATGAATATCATGCTCTTGCATCATACGAACATCTTCTGGGGTTGCAATGCCACTTTCAGTAATGAGTAAGCGAGAGGGATCGAGTAATTTCTTCAAACGAATTGATGTATTTAAATCCACATCAAAGGTTTTAAGATTACGGTTATTCACCCCTAACAAGCAGCGCTCAGAAAGTTGTAGAGCACGCTCAAGTTCTTCCTCATCATGTACTTCAACCAAGACATCCAAATTGTGCTCGAATGCGGTTTTTGACATTTCTTCTAATTGTTGGTCCGACAAGCAGGCGACAATCAGTAAAATACAGTCAGCATGCAGGGCACGCGCCTCGATGACATTGTACGGGTCTACTAGAAAATCTTTGCGCAGTGCTGGCAAAGCACAGTGTGTACGCGCGATTTGAATATTCTCATCTGCACCTTGGAAAAAATCGACATCAGTTAAAACCGATAGGCAAGCCGCACCCGCTTGTTCATATTGTGCTGCAATTTCAGCAGGATTAAAGTTTTCACGAATAATCCCCTTTGAAGGTGATGCTTTTTTGATTTCAGCAATGACACCTGGGCGCTTCTTCATCAATGCTTGAGCAAAACCACGCACGGGTGTTGCTTCTTGTGCCCATTGTTCCACATCATGCAGGCTACGTTGCTTGAGGCGTGCTGCCAGTTCTTCATGTTTACGATCAACAATTTTGCCTAAAATTGTATTTGCGATATCAACCATGTGAGCATCCTTCCTTAAGCTTCGTATTGTTTGAGTGTTTTGGTAAATTCAGATAGCACACTCATTTTTTCTAAAGCCTGCCCACCGTAAATAATGTCATGTGCTAAAGCCACACCTTGTTTATAAGTTTTGGCTAAACCAGAGATATAAATGCCTGCGCCTGCATTTAAGGCAATCATGTCTGCGGCTTTGGCGCCACGATCAGATTTTTTTCGGCCGAGCGCATCTTTAATCAGGGCTAAACTTTCAGCAGAATCTTCAATAATTAAGCCTGTGAGGGTTTGCGATTCAATCCCGACATCTTCAGGATTAATCACCCATTCAGTCACTTCGCCATCTTTTAGTTCAGCAACATAAGTTGATGATGCGAGGCTAATTTCATCTAGTCCGTCTTTAGAATGCACCACCATCACGTGTTCAGCGCCAAGTTGCTTCATCACTTCTGCAATTGGTCGACACAATTCATTCGAGAACACACCAATCACCAGACGTTTTACTCCAGCTGGATTCGTAAGCGGGCCGAGTAAGTTGAAGATGCTACGGATACCGAGTTCCTTACGTGGACCCACTGCATATTTCATGGCTTTATGATGGTTGGGTGCAAACAGGAAGCCAACGCCAATTTCACGAATGCAACGCTCAGTTTGTTGCATGTTCAAATCAAGATTAATGCCTGCTTGTTCTAATAAGTCAGATGAGCCAGATTTGGTTGATACACCGCGGTTACCATGTTTGGCGATGGTGGCACCAGCCGCAGCGATGACAAAAGCTGAAGCGGTAGAAACGTTAAATAAATTCTGCCCATCACCACCCGTTCCGACAATATCAATCAGATTTGGGACATCGCTCACATCAATTTTTGTGGCGAACTCACGCATCACGCGTGCAGCTGCCGTAATTTCATCAATGCTTTCGCCTTTTAAGCGCAGTCCCATCATGAGCGCACCAATTTGTGCATCGGTGGCTTCACCACTCATGATAGTCCGCATGACCTCTTCCATTTGTGGCTGAGTCAGGTGGATATTCTTGGTAATATGATTTAAAGCTTGTTGAATATTCATTTATGCATAAATCTCTAAAAAGTTTTTGAAGATTTGGTGTCCGTGTTGGCTGAGGATCGATTCTGGATGGAACTGCACACCTTCGACAGGCAGTGTCTTATGTTTTACGCCCATAATTTCTTCCATTGAGCCATCAGCTTCTTGGGTCCAGCAAGTAACTTCTAGGCAATCTGGCAAGCTCGCTTGATCAATCACCAAAGAGTGATAGCGGGTTGCAGAGAAGGGTGAAGGTAGATTGCTAAAAATTCCCTTGTCACTGTGATACATGTCTGATAAACGCCCATGCATAACGGTTTTGGCGCGAACGATATTACCGCCAAAAGCTTGTCCGATACTTTGATGACCTAAGCACACACCGAGTAATGGAATTTTTCCAGCAAAATGTTGAATGGCTGGAATAGAAATGCCTGCTTCAGTAGGTGAGCAAGGTCCCGGACCAATGACCAAATACTTCGGTTGCCATCGTTCAATGTCTTCCAAGGTCACGGCATCATTACGGACTACTTTTACTTCTTGGTTCAACTCGCCAAAATATTGCACGATGTTGTAAGTAAAGGAGTCATAATTGTCGATCATGAGAAGCATTTCAGATGTAACCTCTTGAGTTGCATAATTTTATAACTTAGCGCTTTGATTGTTACCCGTTTGGTTACCCGTTTTAAATTGAGTGCCTATATTTGAGTTTGGCATAAAAAAGCCTGCTAAGCGCAGGCTACTTTATCAGTTTTTAACTGTCTTGTGATAATTTCATACACAATCATCATGCTACGAAGGATTTAATTATTATTTAGCCCCAAGTGCATAATCCGAATTTTTGTTTCTTTTACGGCATCTTTCACCTTTTGTTGAAAGTCTTGCATATGCGCCGTGTTTAAATGCTGCTCCAAATGCGCTAAAGACAGCCATTTTTCAAACATAATAATCGAATTTTTAGGTTTGTACTGGAAACTGGCGTTACTGTCTTGATCAATATAAAGCTCATAACCAAAACAACCTGCTTCCTGTAGCACTTTAGGCGTGACATTCTTAAATGCATTCAGGACAGTTTCAAAATGTACTATACCTTCATGAATTTGAATTTCTGCAATGACAGTTAACATGGTGATGTCCTTTATACTGTAAAAATCGTGTCTAAGTGTGCGCGATAGGCTTCTAAATATTGAGGTACATTCGGTGCTTTAATGACGTCATTGACAATAAACGTGTCTAAACCTTGCATACCTAAGAATTGATTTGCTTTGTGAAAGGGTAGATAGACACCATCGACCCCAACTCCCTCAAAGAATTGTTCTTGATCTTCAAATGCTTCGATCGGAGCATTCCACGTGAGAGAAAGCATATATTTTTTGTCGTGAATTAAACCACCTGATCCATATTTTTTGCTGGCATCACTACGTGAACGCCCATCATTGGCATACAACGTACCATGACCTATAGTAAAAACATCGTCGATGTATTTCTTCATAGTCCATGGCGCACCCATCCACCAACCTGGCATTTGATAAATAATTACATCCGCCCAAACATAGTTTTCAACTTCTTGCTGAATGTCATATTGAGCATCTGTTCTTGTAATACGAACATTGTGTCCCTGTTGACTTAAATGGGTGTTTGCAAAATTGGCTAGTGTGTCGTTAAGTTCGCCATTTGAATGCGCGAATTGTTTTGCACCATTGACAATCAGAATGTTTTTCATTGAATGACTCAACCAAATTTTTTGAATTGGGCAAAAGTATAATTAAGTCTTTGATGCTGAAAAATCGATGAATCTGCAAAATATTCTTGATTATAAGTCAACAATTGGGTTTTAAAATTGCATAACAGAACTAGAGAGTAGATCGTAAAAGTAGCAATTTTATTGCTGTGACATCCATTGTTAAGCAATTAAAAAATCAAGAATTTTAAAGGGCTTTGTTTCTGATGATGATCATTAAGTTGTGACATCTTGATGTTAAATTGAAGGTTTAAAATTTAATCATGATTGATGAATAGTAGCATATGGTCTAGTGCATTTTTTCTGGATTATTTATGCAGCATTTTTTTAATTTTTTCTCCTTCAAAACCATTCACTAACCATTCTTTTGCATGGGTGTTTCATTCTTTGAGACTGCTAATCTTCAGATGCCGATTGCATCTCAGTGAATGAGTGAAATTCGTAAGTAATATTTTTAAGAAATCCATAATTAAGGATGACTATGGTTTTCTTAGAAATATGTTACTTGTTGAAAAATATCGATGTGAAATCGAACGATTAAAGATAGTAACTATTGGATTCGAAAAGAACATAGATATTTTGCTCTTGTGGGATTACAAGAGTTTGCTGCTAAAAAGAATTTGGAATCAGGATGATAAATAAGAAATAACAGATTTTGGTGTAAAAAAAAAGTACATCACTGTTTCATGACAAGGACATGAGTATCATTCCATTTTTGGGGCTCTATACCGTAATCGTGAGCAGAACTCTCTTAATTCAAATATAGCTTTGTTTACTTGAGCTCATCGGATCGAATTGAGCATCTAAAATAGTGAGCGTTATTTTCTGGATTACAGTTTTGAGTATTAAAAATACTGCGTAATAGCAGCAAGCTAAAACTATCTGAATTACCCCACATGGGTAACCACCGAGATTAAGTAGTTCACTATTTAATCTTTAATAAGTGCGTGTATTTATAGGATCGAAACACGTTCACTTGTTTAAATTGACTAAAGGAATAGAGATGAAATTCAATAAGAAAAAATACCTCAATATTGCGGTATTGTCTGGTCAAACTTTTGCTGCTGGTTTAGAGCGCTCGCCACAGCAAATCGATGCGCTGTTTGAAAAGGGTACCTATGCAGAAGTAAGTTATACGCATATTGATCCTGATGTACAGGGGACTGACACGAGTGGAAATCATATATCTGATCTGACAGAAGATTTTCAAACAATGGGTTATGCCGTAAAAACTGACTTAAACCCAAGCTTCCGTTTGGCGCTCATTTATGATGAGCCATATGGTGCAAAAGTAAAATTTGAAGGCGAGAATAATTTTATCGCGACCAATTTACCTGCATCTGATGCCTATACACGCGTTGAGGTAAAGTCAAAAAACCTCACAACTTTATTGGGTTATAACCTCAATAAAAACTTTATGATCTATGGTGGTCCTGCATTACAAGAACTACAAGCAGATGTACATTTACGTGGTTTAACGTATCAAGCCTCAAGTGGATATAACAATAGTTTTGATGATATGGCTGTAGGTTGGGTTGCGGGTATGAGCTATGCCAAGCCTGAGCTAGGTATTCTTGCATCGTTAACTTATCGTTCTGAAATTGAACATAAAACAGCAATTAAAGAAGATGTTCCTTTGGAAGACCTAATTGGCTTCGATTATTCACATACCAATAGAGGCAGTGTGACAACGCCAGAGTCTGTGAACTTAAATCTGCAAACGGGTTTAAATCAGACTACGGCTGTATTTGCTAGAGTCCGTTGGGTGCCATGGAGTGATTTTGCTTACTATCCACCAGCATTAAAAGCGACCACTGCATATGCGTTACAAAATGGACGAGGGTTGCCTTTAGTAACGTATCATGATGACCAAACCGCTGTTGAACTTGGTGTTGGTAAGCGCTTATCACCAAAACTTGCAATGTCTGTTTCTGGTTTATGGGACTCTGGTGCAGGTGCACCTGCACCAACTTTAGGTCCTGTTGAAGGTTATTGGGGTGTGGGTTTAGCGGCTAAATACAACATTAACCAAAATGTCGCTTTTAGTTTAGGTGGTCGTTATATGTGGTTTGGTGATGTAAAAGGTGAGGTATCAGATGGCCGTGTCGTTGGTGATTTCAAAGATAATACTGGTTATGCCGTGGGGATGAAAATTTCTTATTCATCTAAATAATCAATAAAAATATTTACCAGTTTAGGTCCTTCCTTCTCCCTGAAAATGGGGGAAGGAAATTTTTTACTCATGGTCTTTTAAATTTACCATCACGTTTTTTTGCTGCTTTTTTATTTCTACCTTCTATTGGCTTATTCATGTTTTAAAATGCAGCACGCTTTAGTGCATAACGTATGTTTTACTGTATTAAAAAAATGCATCCTTTTATTTCCAAGTACTCATTTAAATGTAGGTTTGTATGTAAATTTAATCAAAATATTGATTTTTAATAATAAATAAATATTGGCATAAAATTCGCTTTATGAATCTTAACTTGTATACAAGATAGGATGCATAAAGTGAGCATACTTCAATCTTTTGGCTGGACCATCGCAGAATGGCAAAATGCCTATAAAACACAACATATTCAATTGACGGATTTAATCAACTGGGTACAGGCTTTTGATACAGAAGATACAGCGTGGATTTCCCTGGCGACTCCCCAAATTTTGCAACAACAGATTGAAGAATTAGAAAAACATAGTGCGGCAAGTACAGCATTATTTGAACAGTTTCCCCTGTATGGCATTCCATTTGCAGTAAAAGACAACATTGATGTTGTCGGTTTTGCATCAACAGCAGGTTGTATGCTTTTAAAAGATATGGTGACTGAAGATGCGGAAACTGTACGTTTGCTGAAACAGGCTGGTGCGATAGTGGTGGGCAAAACCAATCTTGATCAATTTGCAACAGGCTTGGTCGGTACACGTTCTCCATTTGGGGCAGTCCCGAATAGTTTTAACTCTGAGTATGTTAGTGGCGGTTCAAGTTCAGGTTCTGCCAGTGTGGTGGCACGTGGTTTGGTACCATTCTCATTAGGCACAGATACCGCAGGTTCTGGTCGTGTACCTGCCGCTTTTAACAATATCGTGGGGTTAAAACCAACCAAAGGACGTTTTTCAAATTATGGTTTAATGCCAGCCGTAAAAAGTATTGACTGTATTTCCATATTTGCCTTAACGGTAGACGATGCGGAGGTCGTGGCGCAGGTACTGGAACAATTTGATGTGCGTGATAGTTACTCACGACATAACCCTAAAACAGCACCCGCAAAATTATCTTCGGCACTTCATTTTGCGATTCCAAAAACTTTGCAATTCTTTGGTGATGTGCAAGCAGAGCAGGCTTTTCAGCAAGCCCTTGCACAGCTAAAGCAAATGAATGTCACGTTGACTGAAATTGAATTTTCAATTTTTGAACAATTGGCAACACAGCTTTATCAAGGCCCGTGGGTGGCTGAGCGTACGATAGCAGTTGAAACATTACTCTCACAATCTCCAGAAGCATTTGATCCAACCGTCTTGGAGATTGTTCAACAAGGCAAAAACTATACGGCACTCGATGCTTATAAAGCCGAATATCTCAAAAATGATTTGGCGCGACAAATTCAAGAGTTGCTGTCAGAGTTTGATGCCTTGGTTGTACCTACATCACCAACCATTCATACCCTTACAGAAATGCAGCAGGAGCCGATTCAATATAATTCACATTTTGGCACTTATACAAATTTTACCAATCTTGCCGACTTAAGTGCTTTGGCACTCCCTGCGGGTTTCCGCGAAGATGGTTTACCGTTTGGCATCAGCTTGATTGCACCAGCATGGCATGACCGTGCTTTGGCAGATTTTGGTCGTCAATGGCAAGCGCATCTGCAATTGCCTTTAGGTGCGACAGGACGTCCTTATCCTGAAAATGTAAAGCCAATTTCAACACCATCTGCACAGCATATTCGTGTGGCGGTAGTAGGTGCACATTTAACAGGCATGCCCCTGAATTTCCAACTTAGCACACGCCAAGCAGTGCATGTTGAAACTACTAAAACCTCAGCCAATTATGCCTTGTATGCACTGAATGGCACGATTCCGCCAAAACCTGGTTTGGCACGTCAAAGTAACGGACAGGAAATTATCGTGGAACTCTGGGATGTGCCAACAGCTCGATTTGGTGAGTTTGTCGCTGAAATTCCAACGCCATTGGGGATGGGCAATGTTGAGCTGAGTGATGGGCGTTGGGTCAAGGGTTTTATTTGCGAGCCTTATGGTTTAGCCGATGCTGAGAACATCAGTCACTTTGGGGGCTGGCGCGCCTATATTCAGCATCGTACTGCACAACAACTACAAACAACATATTAAAAAAATAGGAACACTCATGTTTAAAACCGTATTAATTGCCAACCGTGGTGAAATTGCTGTACGTGCGATTCGTACCTTAAAAAAATTAGGAATCACTAGTGTTGCGGTGTATTCGGACAGTGACCGTTATGCGCAGCATGTTCAAAATGCTGATCTGGCAGTGGACTTACAAGGAACCAAACCCGCTGATACCTATTTATCGATTGAAAAATTAATTGCTGCTGCTAAACAAACAGGTGCTGAAGCAATTTTTCCAGGCTATGGTTTTTTGTCTGAAAGTGCTGAATTTGCACAAGCCTGTGAAGCCAACCATATTGCTTTTATGGGGCCAACTGCCGAACAGATTTTGGAATTTGGTCTGAAACATCGTGCGCGTGAATTGGCTGCTGCTGCACATGTCCCAATGACACCGGGGACAGGTTTGCTCAATAGTTTAGAAGAAGCATTGGTTGCTGCGGCAGAAATAGGTTATCCAATTATGCTGAAAAGCACCGCAGGAGGCGGCGGTATTGGTTTAACCCGCTGTGATACGCCTGAAGCACTGCAAGATGCCTATGCTAGTGTCAAACGTTTAGGTGAACAATTTTTTAAAGATGCAGGCGTGTTTTTAGAACGTTTTGTCGATAAAGCACGTCATGTTGAAGTCCAGATTTTTGGCGATGGCTTGGGTCAAGTAGTGGCAGTAGGTGAGCGTGATTGCTCATTGCAGCGCCGTAACCAGAAAGTGGTGGAAGAAACGCCTGCTGCATTATTGCCTGAAGCGACGCGTCAAAAGTTGCATCAAGCGGCAGTAGAACTAGGTGCTTCGGTTAACTATCGTAGCGCGGGCACCGTCGAGTTTATTTATGATGCTGCACGTGATGAGTTTTATTTCTTGGAAGTCAATACTCGTCTACAAGTCGAACATCCTGTGACAGAAATGGTAACAGGGCTGGATTTAATTGAATGTATGCTCAAAGTGGCTGCGGGTGATGGCTTAGATTGGGAAAAATTACAGAATATTCAGCCACAAGGCGCAGCGATTGAAGTGCGTATTTATGCTGAAGACCCAGTTAAAAATTTCCAGCCTAGTCCAGGGGTATTAACTGAAGTTTATTTTCCTGAACACGCTCGTGTAGATACATGGGTGGCGACGGGCACAGAAATTTCACAATACTTTGATCCGATGATTGCCAAAATCATTGTGCATGCGGAAAACCGTGAACAAGCGATTGCAAAATTACAGCAAGTGCTGAGTGAAACACGCCTTAATGGTATTAGTACCAACTTGGATTATGCCCGTGCAGTCATTGCTGATCAGCGTTTTGCCGAAATGAACATTTGGACACGGATGTTAGATGATTTTACGTATGTGCCCAAAGTAATTGAAGTTTTGCAGCCGGGAACTTTAAGCTCGATTCAAGATTATCCGGGACGGACAGGCTATTGGGATATTGGTGTGCCACCTTCAGGGCCAATGGATGATTATGCCTTCCAATTGGGCAATAAAATTGTGGGTAATCCACAAAATGCTGCTGGGTTTGAATTTACCTTACTCGGACCTACACTCAAGTTCCACACAGCAACGACCATTGCTTTAACAGGTGCACCTTGTTGTGCAACCTTGGATGATCAGCCGATTACATTCTGGTCGGCGATTCAGGTGAAGGCGGGGCAGGTGCTTAAACTGGGTCAAGTTGAGTCGGGATGTCGAACGTATTTGGCTGTACGTCATGGTTTGGATGTCCCACTATATTTAGGCAGTCGTGCAACTTTTGCTTTAGGTAACTTTGGCGGACATGCAGGTCGTACATTACGTACTGGAGATATGATTAAACTGGTTGATCCTGATATGCCGCATACTGGATTAACTTTGGCGGCAGCAGAGCCTCAAGATCTCGCACTTGATTTAATTCCAAGTTATGGGCGTGAATGGAAAATTGGTGTGCTTTACGGTCCGCATGGTGCCCCAGATTTTTTTAAAGCAGAATATATTGAAGAGTTTTTCCAAACCGAATGGACAGTACATTTTAACTCGAACCGTTTAGGGGTTCGTCTATCGGGTCCTACACCAAGTTGGGCACGTGAAAATGGTGGTGAAGCAGGCTTACATCCCTCCAATGTACATGACTGTGAATATGCAATTGGGGCAATTAACTTCACGGGAGATTTTCCTGTAATCTTGGCAAAAGATGGCCCGAGTCTGGGTGGTTTTGTTTGTCCAGTGACGATTGCCAAAGCAGAGCTGTGGAAAGTAGGACAATTAAAAGCTGATGATAAAATTAGTTTTTACCCGATGACAGTCGAGCAAGCCAATGCTTTAGAACGTCAGCAAATTGAACAGATTGAGCATTTTGCTACTGCTCAAATGGTTGCAGAAAGACCAGCAGAAATCGAGCTAGGTAGTACCATACTGTCTTTACGTGAGGAAACCACAACAACACCAAAAACAATCTATCGTCAGGCAGGAGACAGTTATATTCTACTGGAATATGGTGAAAATGTATTAGATTTGGCGCTACGTTTACGCGTGCATCAATTGATGCAAATGATTCGTAATGCCAACCAAGATGGCATTTTAGAACTGTCACCTGGGGTGCGTTCACTGCAAATTAAATATGATGGTCTGGTGATTTCACAGCCACAACTGATTGCACATTTACTTGAGTTGGAATCTTCAATGGGAGATTTAAGCCAGCTCAAAATTCCATCTCGGATTGTGCATTTGCCAATGGCATTTGAGGACAGTGCGACTTTGGGCGCTGTGGAGCGTTATCAGGAAAGTGTCTGCGCCAAAGCACCATGGCTGCCCAACAATGTTGATTTTATTCAACGGATTAATGGCTTAGACAGCCGTGAACAAGTCCGCGACATTATTTTTGATGCCAATTATTTGGTGCTTGGCTTAGGTGATGTCTATTTGACTGCACCTTGTGCGGTGCCAATTGATCCGCGTCATCGTTTACTCAGTTCGAAATATAATCCTGCACGTACCTTTACTGCGGAAGGGACGGTCGGTATTGGCGGTATGTACATGTGTATTTATGGTATGGACTCACCGGGTGGCTATCAGTTGGTGGGGCGTACTTTGCCTATCTGGAATAAATTTAAACAAAACAAACAATTTGGTGATAAGCAATGGTTCTTGCAGTTCTTCGACCAAATTAAATTTTTCCCTGTTACCGAAGCAGAATTGAATCAATGGCGTACCGATTTTGCACATGGTGTAGCGCAGATTCAAATTGAAGAAACTGAGTTTGATTTTGCCAATTATACCCAATTTTTACAGGACGAAGCGGAAAGCATTGCCGCATTCAAGCAACAGCAACAACACGCTTTCAGTGCAGAAGTCGGGCGTTGGAAAGAGGAACATAGCACGCAACCCGAAGAAATCGTTCAGCAACAGTTCGAGGACTTTGGAGATTTCTTGGCTGTGAATGCGTCTATGACGGGGAATATTTGGAAAATTTTTGTTGAGTCTGGTCAGGAGATTAAAAAAGGTGAAACAGTTGCTATTATTGAAGCCATGAAAATGGAGCTGCCTGTGTATGCGACTGAAGATGGCATCGTTAAAGCGGTCATTTGTCGTGCGGGACAAACCGTACACAGCGGAGAACCTTTGGTGTATATGGAATAGAGTTGAGTAGAGGAAATGAAAAGCGCGACAAGTAAAAGTGCAGACAATTTGTCCGCGCTGGTGTATCAACGCATTAAGAACGATATTTTCGATTTCAAATTAATGCCAGGTGAACGTTTTACTGAGTCTGAAGTTGCACAAGCATATGAGGTGAGTCGAACTCCAATTCGGCAAGCTTTGTATCGCTTGCAGCAAGAAGGCTATGTCGAGGTCAGTTTCCGCAGTGGTTGGCAAGTCCGACCACTGAACTTCCGCTATTATGAAGAACTGTATGATGTGCGGATTGTGCTGGAAAAAGATGCCATTTATAAGTTGTCACAGCAAGATTGTGAGCAATCCAGTGAGTTGGCAAGACTGAAAGCAATTTGGATGGTGGAACCGCAAGATTATCTGAATGACATAAAGCAACTCTCGCAACTGGATGAGGATTTTCACTGCGCTTTGGTTCGTGCAGCAGGCAATAATGAGATGGCGCGAATTCACTTAGACTTAAGTGAAAAAATACGGATTATCCGCCGTTTAGATTTTTCTAAACAGTACCGTATTGAAGCCACATATCAGGAACATCAACATATTTTAAAATTAATTTTTGAGCAAAAAACTGAAGAAGCAATCGCGGCAATTGCCACCCATATTCAGCAAAGTCGAGATGAGGTGAAAAAGATTACCTTACACATGTTGGATCCGAGCCAGTTTGTTTAAATTTATATTCAATATCGGTTTAAAAATACATTCGACGACATATGAGTTCGTAATATGTACATGCAGCGAAAGTGAAGATTTTGTTATACTATTACATTAATCTTCACTTTTTGTTTGGCTTGCGAGCATCTCATTTTGAAACTGTTGACCCCACAAAAATCCGTACCGACCCATATTATTTCTGGATTTTTAGGTGCAGGAAAAACTACATTACTGAATAGCTTATTGGCACAAAAGCCTAAAGGCGAAGTCTGGGCTGTCTTGATGAATGAGTTTGGTCAAATAGGGGTGGATCAAAATCTGCTTCCGCAAACCGAAGGTTATGCCGTAAAGGAGCTTTTAGGCGGTTGTTTGTGTTGCAGCAGTCAATTGCCCATGCAAATTGCATTATCTCGTTTATTGTCTGAAACTCAACCTGATCGTTTATTCATAGAACCTACAGGTTTGGGTCATCCAGCTCAACTGTTAGAGCAACTGACTGAACCACATTGGCAAAGCCAAATTCAAATGCGTGCTTTAGTTACGGTGGTGGATGGTTCGCGTTTGCATGAACAGGAATGGGTGAAACAGAATCTGTATGCTGATCAGTTGAAAGCCGCGCAAATCGTGGTGATTTCACATGCGGAACATATGCAAGCGGTTGATGAACAGGCTTTACAACAGTTGCAGCAGGAATATCTGGCCTATGCTCAGACATGGTTAAAACCTACTTTGGGGCAACTCCAACTGGTAGAAATTGATTTGCCATATCAAGGTATACAACGCAAAATCCAGCCATTAATTCAGATTCAAAAAAAGTACAGTAATGAGTCTGCATTACCTGAAATTAAGCAACTACCTTATCATTATGTAGAAACTGCGCAGGGTTATAGTGTGGCAGGGTGGAAGTTTTCCAAGCGTTGGCAATTTGATTTCTACGATTTACTTGACCTGTTATGCGAACAGCAGCAGTGGCTCAGAATCAAGGGTATTTTTAATACCAATCAAGGTTGGAAAAGTTTTAATTTTAATCCGAATCAGTTTAATTATCAGTCTGCACCTGAAAATGTCGATAACCGTATTGAAGTAATTGTACAAACTGAACGAGATTGGGCGTTATTCGAAACTCAGTTACTTGCCTGCCGTATAGATACGGAAACGGATTAAAACTGTTCAGCAAAATTGTGTTAAATCTTATATGCTAGGCGCCAAATTTGAGGATCATTTCATGGCGTTAAAAGCAACAATTTATAAGGCAGATTTAAATATTGCCAACATGGATATTCACCAATATGGTGATTATCAACTCACCATGGCATTGCACCCATCAGAAACCATTGAACGTTTGATGGTTCGAATTTTGGCATTTGCACGTTACGCGAGCGAACAGTTGGAATTTACCAAAGATCTATTTGAAACTGATGAACCTGCACTCTGGGAAAAAGACCTGACAGGTCAGTTGGTACATTGGATTGAGGTGGGTTGTCCTGACGAAGATAAAGTCAAAAAAGCCAGCGCACGTTGTAAGTCGGTTGCCGTGGTTGCTTACGGTACGGCAGTTGAAGAGTGGTATAAACGCAATAGCAAATTAAAAACCCTCAGTAATGTTGAAGTTTGGCAATTATCACCAGCGACTACCGAAGCCATTCAGCAATTGTGCGAACGTACCATGCAATTGCAGTTGAATGTGATGGATGGTGAGTGGACGCTCATAGGTGATCATGCTCAAGCACAAATTGAGTGGATTCAGTTACAGTAAACTTAAGCGTGTTCGAGGAGTATTGAATATGTCAAACGAATTAGAAATTATTGATTTAGTTGTAGGCGAAGGTAAAGAAGCTGTAAAAGGCGCTTTAATTACCACACATTACACAGGCTGGTTGGAAGACGGAACTAAATTCGATTCTTCACTTGACCGTGGCAACTATTTTGAATGTGTGATTGGTACGGGCCGTGTGATTAAGGGCTGGGATCAGGGCATTATGGGCATGAAAGTGGGTGGTAAACGTAAACTGATTGTACCTGCGCATTTAGCCTATGGTGAGCGAAAAATGGGTAATATTATTCCAGCCAACTCGAATTTAATTTTTGAAATTGAATTATATGACGTGAAAACACGTGACTAATAATATTTGAAAAATAAACCATAGCATATTTAGGAAAAAGCGTGCTATGGTTAAACTTGCTACTGAAAATAAACGTTTTTTAGTGCATTTTATTTTATATTAAAAATCAAATTCGCGAATAAGGAATAAACGCGACTTGAAGATAAGAATATTTAAGCCATATACGATATTGCATTTTATCCTTTATGCGCTGACATGTTTCATGTTGCTGTTACAGCAATCCAGTTGGGCACTGTATGAACCAGTTGCCGAGTCTTATTACGCGCATCAAAAGAATATTAATTCAGTCCCATTTGAAGAAAATACGACCACGTATTTGTCAGGACAATGGCAGTATTATCCAAAGCAATTATTGCAAACCGCAACACCGACCAGATCCTCTAGAACCGTACTTTTACCGATTTCCTTTAAAGAAATGGGTTACCCGCAAAATACTTATGGCACTTTTGTTGGTCATTTTAAGATACCGAAAGAGTTTATAGGACGCCGTATTGCCATTTGGATTCCAAATCAATATGGCGCTTATCGGATGTATTTAAATGGTGACTTTCTATTAAGACTAGGTAAGGTTGGCAAAACCATTCAAACTCATAAAACCGAAAATGCACCACGCTTTGCTTATTTCATTGCCGAAAGTGAATATTTTACTGTCACCATGCAGGTATCGAGTTTTCAGAGTTTACATGGCGGTTTAGAAAATCCAATGCGAATTGGGGTGAGTCAAACAGTGAACCGCCAATTCCAACAACTAATGATGAGCATTGCGGGCGTATGCGGTGCAGTCATTGGCGTTGGTGTATTCACCATATTATTTGCCATTTTCCGAGGGGCCAGACATAACCAAAGCCATGGTTTCTTAGTGTTTGGCGTCTTTATTATTTTTTTAGCTTTACACAATTTATTTTCTGCACCCTATGTCTATACGGTGTTTACCAATATTGATTGGTTATGGGGAACACGGCTCGAATATATTTTTACCTATCTATCGGCGTTTTTCTTTATCAATTACATGTTTTTACTCAATCAGCGCTATTTGCATCCCGCAGTTTTTACCATAGCTGTATTTGTATTGAGTTTTGACATAGTCATTACTTGTTTATCAATGCCTGAAGTTTTTGAAAAATTGGCATTTTATAGTTTTTTGTTGGGAATTATTGTGGTGCTGAACTTCGCTTACGGATTCTATCAAACCGTAAATAGGCACGAACCATATTCCACTATTAATTTATGGGCAGTGGTGTTGTTGTGTGTCACTTTTCTACATGATTTTTTACTGAGTTTAAATTGGATCGATTCAGTTAACTTATCTTTTGCTTCGACCAGTTTTTATGCTTTTTTAATCATGGTACAACAATCAAGAAATTATGCTTATCACTCCGATCGAATTGAGAAGTTGAATAATAATTTATTAGAACTTAATTCCTCATTGGATCAAAAAGTAAAAGAACGCACTGTACAGTTAAGTGAGCTAAATGAAAGGCTAGAGATACAGGCGCAAACCGATGCACTAACAGGGGCTTTTAACCGCCGTGCCTTGAATTCAGAAATTCAGCGTCAGTTTAATGAAACTGCACAGCAGCATAATGCTGTGTTGGCTTTTGCTATGTTAGATGTTGATTATTTTAAAAAATATAATGATTATTATGGACATCTCAAAGGAGATGAAATCCTGCAACAATTGGTCCAAGTAATTCAACGTAATTTGCCTGAGCACGCTTATTTAGCCCGTTACGGCGGTGAGGAATTTGCGGTTATATTGCGGAATATGCCTGTGGTGGTGGTTGAAAAATCATTGCAGCATTTGCTTCAAATTATTCGTCAGCATCAGTTCGAACATATGAATCGTGGCGATCATAAACAATACGTGACCATAAGTGTTGGTGCTGCTTATATTGATCGAAATCACCATTACCCTGATATTCATGAACTAATGAAAGCGGCAGATCAGCAGCTTTATCTCGCCAAAAATGCAGGGCGAGATCAATTGAAAATGTAAAAGACTAAATATATTTAATCATGGGGATAGTGTGTTGCTCTGGAGTTGCATATGCACGGATTTGGAAGCCATGCTTTTGGTAAAACGACATTGCTGTTTGTGTGCTATCAAGGGTGATTTGTTGCAAATTTCTGAGTTTCAAATGGGAAATAGCGCTGTTGAGTAAGGCAGAACCTATACCCTGATGTTGCATTTCTGGCAGCGTATAATTCAGCAGTATTTTGCCAGTGTCACTGACCATAATAAAGCCGACAGTTTGTTGATTGATGCTGTAAATCCAACTGTCGTTATAATGCATCCATAACAATAAATTACTATGTGTTTTGTTTTCCAGCCAAGCCTGAATTTTACTTTCCACACGTTGATGATCTTGTACACAGGAACGGATACTTTCCTGCAATACATGAAGAATCTCAGGAATATCCTGAATTTTTGCTGCCCTAATCATTGTTTGTTCTTATTTCCTGAAAACACGCTTATTTCATGTGAATTCGTGACATTGGAACAGTAGAGATTTGTTGTTTTTTTGGTGTGTTTTAGGTTTGATCTTTTAATAAAAAGTAGCCCTTAAATTTGAAGTAAATCACAAATTTTAACGAACTGTATATGCATTTAACTGATTTTTAAGATAATTGGGCTCATCCAAAATATAAAACAGCGTATGATATAAGTGACTGTAATGCTGAAGATATGCCTGAATAGGGGGACAATATGTTTAAAATTATTGTTTTGTGTTTATTAGGCTTTGCCCTGACAGCAGCGTGGCAGATTTTTATCAAAATCAAAGTGACTGAAAAGTATCGTGCTCGCTATTTTTCTAAAACCCTACCCGAAGATGCTCAAACAGAACTGACGGAAACAAAATTAATAGAAAGCAAAGTAATCGAAATTGAATATTATGATCAATTGCTGTTTGATGATGCTGTGAAACAGTTTTTTGAGCAAAATATTCATATTCGCGATATTCAAGCAGCAGAAGAAATCCAACATAATCTGCTTAAAAAATTACCTGCTAAAGCGTTAACCCAAATTCGCAAGCTAGATTTAAATGAGTGGTCGATTTATTGGAATTTCTATGACCAGTCACTTGAATATTATGTTGGAAAGTATGGCGTGTTTTGTAGCCATGTTGACCGAAATGGTGCAGAACATAAGTCTGAGTTTAAGACGCATCCTGAATCCACAGATCTCGTCTTTTAATCGCATCAAAAGTTTCAATATCATCTAGTTTGCCTCTTTTTATTGCAACTTGCGTTCTATGAAAAATTTCTCATAATGTGCCATCAGTTTTTAAAGTGAACCATTGATGTCTGGACTGGAAATTTTTGCTGTCATCATCAGCGTGATTGGCGTGGCGTTAACCATTAAACGCAATATGTGGTGTTGGTGGTTTAATTTTCTCGCTTTCGTTTTATATGCTTATTTGTTCTATACTTTTAAATTGTATGGAGAAACAATTTTACAGTTTTTCTTTATGGTGGTGAATTTCTACGGGTTTTATCATTGGCTGAAAGGTAAGCAGCAAGACCATGATATCCGTATCGAGCCGATTAAAACTAGTAGGGTAATTTGGCAAATATTGTTATCTGCACTGGCTGGATTGGCCTTTGGATTAAGTCTGAAATTCTGGACAGATGCAGCGGTGCCGATGTTAGATGCACAATTGGCAGCATTTAGCTTATTGGCAACCTATTGGACTAGCCGCAAACATATTGCGACATGGGTACTTTGGGTGTTTGTAGATATTGTTTATGTCGGGATGTTTATTTATAAAGATCTGTTTTTGACTGCAGGTTTATACGCTGCCTTTGTTGGTTTAGCCGCTTTTGGTTGGTGGCAATGGATTAAAGTCCAGAAAAAACAACAATTGGCAGGCATAAAAGCTGAATAGTAGGATTGTGCAAGAGAATGTTGATCCATTTTAATCAAGCCAAGTTACAGCAGTTTGATGAACTTGCCCGTAAAATTATTCAAAATCCAGAACAATATTTACAATTTGATTCAGTTTCAGACTTTTATCAAGGAGCTTGGCTTGACCTTTTTCCTAAAGGTACAACTTGGGCTGTAACAGGTTTAGATGATGGTGCAACAGAATTCTACGCCATCATTGAATTTCAGCATCATTATTTAAAGATCAAGTGCTTATCAGAAATCAGTGTGACTTTTGGCATTTCCAATACGTAAAATAAAAAATGGGTCAATGACAGTCTAAACAGAATTGACTTTAATCAGTCATGATATCAACGTATAGTCAACGTTGTTTTGTAATGAAAATACTCGCGCTTTTCCAACAGGATAAAACAAAAAAAGAAGGAACCGTCATGGCACATCAGTTTATTGTCAATGCAACCATACAGGGTGTATCTCTAGAAGAATTTAAACGTTTAGCTGCTGATACGACCCTACATGAACAAGTTTGTCGCCGAATTCCAGGTGAAAATTCGGAAATTTTAGAATCAAAAAAAGTAGGCGACATCTACACTCTGAAACGTGCTTATAATTTAGACGTAAACATTCCAGACATTGCCAAAAAACTATTAAAAGATGCATTTCGCTTGCACCGTACAGATGTTAGTAATCTCGAAGCCATGACATCTACTGTCGATTTAGGTGCGAATTTACCTTTACAAGCCAGTTGCAATCGTTCAGTTAAAGGCTCAGATCAACATATTGAATTTCAATTAGAATGGACTGTCAAAGTGAAAGTACCTTTAATCGGTGGAATATTAGAAAAACATGCTGAAGGGGAAATTCGTAAGTTCAGTGAAATTGAATTGACGATTGTTGAAGATGAATTAAAAAAGAATTTAACTGTTTAAACTTATTTGGGACGGAGATCAGCAAAGGGCGCCAGACTAGATGGCGCCCTTTGCTATTCCAAGCGATTAGGCCTGATTTACCTAGATTTTATAATATTTAGCTCTTTAACTTCGCCAACGCTTTTTTTAGTGGAAGTTTATCTGTCGCAAAGCCATAAATTGCAGCAAACGGTAGCGCTGTTCGTGCCAAATAAGCTACACGCCATAATCCACCATGATTGGCCCCCTGCATCATCAACTCTAAAGGATGATTCATTACAGTTTCAGGATTTGCGACCGAGTCAGGATTACGTAAATCATGAATCCACAGCGCTGCCATAATGGCATTGGTCGTTTCAGGTTTAAATGCTTCGACATCAAATAAACTGGCACCATTAAAAGCGGCTTTGAGCAGCGGATTTTTGGTTACCGAGTGTGTGGTGGTCGATGGGGCAATATTAATACTTACACGTTGCCCTTCATGACGAGCCAGAGTTGCGCGCCATTGCTGAATACGTTTCGCTAACGCGTAGTTTGGACCTTGCTCGATGACCAAACAGTCTGCAATTCCATAAGCTTGACCATTGTCAGATTTAATTAGGTCATGCAGGTTTTTCTGGAAAAAATGCTGTAAAGATGCCGTTGCCATGCCCTTGGTCAGTAGCTTCTGAATTTGAGAGCGATAACGGAATTTGTCTGCTGAAGATTCAACGACTTCTTTGGGTACAGCATAGACATCAGTCGGCGTACACATAAACATTAAGCTGGTATCGGCTTTTTGTTCACTGACGACTTTCATAATGCTGTCCATGGCCATAGCAACGCGGACATGTTTTTCACCATCGAGATAAGCAATTGCTGCCAAATCCAGTTGATGTTCGCTTTGTAATAGCCATTGTGCAATTTCAGGAGTTTGAGTCAGTAAATTTGCCCCAAGCTTTGCACTGAGTTCACGAGTTGGTGTTTGGTCGGGAAGGGAAGTCTGACTTGGTGCATATAAGGTTGCATTACCATTTTGAATGGTATTGAGAATTTTTTGCCAAACTTTGGTATTCGGTAAGTCTACAGCCACAATATTGGCTTTCCATTTAGACAGCCATGTCAGTGGACCTGCTTCAGAACCTGCACCAAATAGCACCATTGTGCGGTCAGAAAGATCGAACCATTCAGGGTGTGCATTGGCTAAACGCAAGGCGTCTGCATGAGAAGGTTCAATAATGCCGTCATCTTCCCATTTTTGAACTTGTGCAAGTAAAGCTTCACCTTTGAGGTTTTGCCCATGATAAGGAATGTACCATTCTGGTTCAATTAAGCTTTCACCTTTTAACTGAACAGTATGTAACTGAGCTAAGGGCACATCCATCATTTCTTTTAATAAATAACGTTGACCATTACGGTAAAACTCAAAACTATGTTGAGCTTTATGCAGACCTTGTCTTGCAATGCTAATCGGATTGCTGCAATTGCGAATACCATGTTCGACCAAGGCTTTAAAGTACTTTGGATAGTTTTTACGCCATTTCTTTTCTTTGAGCACTTGCTGGGCAGATTGATTGTCTACAATCGATAATGCCTCAGCAATAATTTCCTTGCCTGTGCGAGTTGTACTTGGTTTTTGAGTATCGGGTTGAACAGGGAACTGTAGACCCTCTAAAGAGCTGGACATGCAAAAAATCTCGTCTGATAACAGTATTAATATACAGATGTATTCATTATCTATGCCAAATTAAAGTTTGGGGTGGCATTAACTACCAATTTATGTCCCGAGCGTCTAAAGTTTTAAACTCAGTTTGTGAAAAGCTTGGAAGAGTGCGCAAAAATTTGCATAGATATTAAGGAAAGTTGAAATCATCAGGCACTGTCAGTCTAGTCAATCGACTGACAGTCAAAGAAAAATTCAAGTTAAGCTGTGACTTAGCAACGCCCTTTCTTGGCTTGACCTGGTGGGCAGAAATCACCACCATGTTCGTAGTGTCCTAAGTTTCCATTCGGGTCAACAACAATACTGCCTTCGCGTGTATGTACAGCACAAGCCGTGAGTATGTTTAAGCTGAGACAAGTAGCGATAATCATGAGAAATTTATACATATATTTATTCTCCATATTCTATTGTTTTAAACTTAATTTTAGTCAAATTGCTTTATTGCTGCGATTTGTTTTATGTAAAAGCTGAGATGAGATAAAAATTTATTTTAAAAAAAGAAGAGAGAAGTGGCAGAGACTATTAGGTCTTCGCCCCTTTATTAATGACATAAAGCCTGCATCCAACATATTTAAAATGGCAGTTGAGTCAGTTTATTGAAGAAGTGTGGAATTAAACGGGGTTCAAGTAAAATGGTCACAACAACGCCATAAGCTGCACCCCATAAATGTGCACTATGATTAATATGAGAGTTGCCCCGTTTTCCTGACCAAATGCTATAGGCAATATAGAGCACCGCAAAAATAATCGCAGGTACAGGAATAAAGAATACAAAAATCAGCTTCCATGGTTCAAACAGGATATAAGCAAACAGAACCGCAGACACGGCACCTGAAGCGCCAAGACTGGCCCATTGGAAGTCGTTTTTGTGTTTTAAGTAACTGGGTAAAATAGCAAAAATTAATCCACCCAAATAAAACAGGGCAAAGCCAAGGTCGTAAAAATACTGACGATAAAAGCTTTCAATAATACTCCCAAAGAAAAATAGGGTAATCATGTTGAAGAGCAAATGAGCGCCATCCGCATGAACAAAACCATGCGTGATAAAACGGTCATATTGTCCTTTTTGCATTGCAGGTGGCCAAAAGATCAAGCGACTCATCAATTTCTGATTAGAGAATGCCAGAAGGGAAACCACCACAGTAATGATAATCAGCGCAACAGTATGGTTGAAAGGCAGATTTAGCATATAGAAAAGGTTCAATTTTTAATGACTCAACTTCAATAATGCCATTAATTGATTCATTGCACAGGACTTTTAGAATAAATCCGACAATTTTAGTTGATTTTTTTTAATTTACCCGCATCTTCAGTTAAAATAGCGACTTCAGCTTGAGGAAATATTGTTATGTCGACTGAGAACACCAGCACTGCAGTTGCAGAAGAAATTCCAAACTTATTGATTACACCAACTGCACAAGAGTATTTGCGTGATTTACTGGCGAAACAAAATACTCCAGGTATTGGTGTACGTGTTTTTGTGGAGAATCCTGGAACACCTCGTGCTGAATGTTGTATGGCATATAGTGCGCCTGAAGAAGTTGTGCCAACAGATTATAAGCAAGACTATCCAGATTTCCCTGCTTATGTTGACGCACCATCTATTCCATATTTATTAGATGCAGTCATTGACTACAACAAAGATCGTTTTGGTGGTCAGTTGACTTTCCGTGCGCCAAATTCAAAAGTTCCACGTGTTGGGCCTGATGCTTCTGTCGAAGAGCGTATTACTTATGTTTTACAATCTGAAATCAATCCAGGTTTAGCAGGTCACGGTGGCAACTGTGCTTTGGTTGAAGTGGTTGAAGATGAAGAGCATGGTCTAACTGCTGTACTTAAATTTGGTGGTGGTTGCCAAGGTTGTTCAGCAATTGATGTGACCTTGAAACAAGGGGTAGAAACGACTTTGAAACAACACGTTCCAGAGTTACAGCGTGTGATTGACCAGACAGATCATACCCAAGCAGAAGGTGCATATTTCAAGTAATTACTTGAGCGTAATACATTAAAAACCTCCATAATATGGAGGTTTTTTTATGCCTGTTGCATACAAAACTCCCCTAATTTTCAATAAATATTAAATAGTAATGAGAATCATTATTAATAATAATTGCATTTATATTTATGTTTGTTACACTCTGAAACCGAAATTTCACGTTTTTTTCTATCTTCCACACCTTTGGGATATTTGTATGAACAGACGTATTGTCCAATCAGCATTAACACTTTCAATTTTGTCGGTCATGAGTGTGATGAGTAATGCTGAAGATTTACAGACAGAACAGCAAACTTCTTCAACTGCGCAAATTACGACACAACAAACAGATCCAACCAAACTTGAAAAAATTGTTCTGACTGCCGAAGAGCAAGTAAAGCAATCCCTAGGGGCATCTATCATTACTGAAGAAGATTTAGATAAGCTTCCTGTAGTGAATGACATTTCTGAATATGTTCGTCGTATGCCTGGTGTGAATTTGACAGGCAACAGTGCAACAGGGCAACGTGGCAATAACCGTCAAATCGATATTCGTGGTATGGGGCCCGAAAATACCTTAATTTTGATTGATGGTAAGCCCGTTAACTCTAGAAACTCAGTTCGTTATGGTTGGCGTGGTGAACGTGATACACGTGGAGATTCAAACTGGGTTCCAGCAGATGCAATTGAATCGATTGAAGTGTTACGTGGTCCTGCTGCTGCACGTTATGGTTCAGGTGCCATGGGTGGTGTGGTCAATATTAAAACCAAGAAAGTAACCAATGAAGTACATGGTTCGGTTGAGCTTTATACCAATCAGCCTGAAGATTCCAAAGAGGGAGCAACCAATCGTGTTGGCTTTAATTTAAGTGGTCCGATTGTTAAAGATGTTTTGTCTTATCGTTTGTATGGTAATTACAACCAGACCGATGCAGATGCACCAGATATTAATCCGCTCACTGCGTCGGGAACGCGTGCGGCAGGTCGTGAAGGTGTAGAAAATCAAGATATTGCAGGACGACTGGCTTGGCAAGTGAATGATCAGCAAACCCTTTTGTTGGATATTGCAACAGGCCGACAAGGCAATGAATATACAGGTGATATTCAAAACAGTAACTTTGATGCTGCTGGTACAGGTGGAAGCTTTAGCAATGCAGATTATGTCCGAGGCTTATTAGGCCAAGAAACCAATACCATGTATCGGGACAGTTATGCTTTAACGCATGAAGGAAAATGGGACTGGGGCGATACTAAACTCATCGCACAATACGATAAAACCAAGAATAAACGTATTCCAGAATCTCTTGCTGGTGGGCCAGAAGGGAGTCCAAATTCATTTAATAAAAAGACTTCTACATTAGAGACGTTGCGTTTTAATGCGGAAACGAATATTCCTTTAGAGATTGTTGTTCCTCAAGTTTTAACTGTGGGTGCTGAATGGGTAGAAGATGACTTCAAGGATCCATCGAGCACAGTACAAACTGATGCTTCTGGACTCATCAACTTATCTGCTGACCGTGAAAGCATGCAATCACGAATCGCTTCTGCCTATATTGAAGATAACTTTAAGGTGACAGATAGTACTGATTTAGTCCTTGGTGTTCGTTTTGATGATCATGATAAATCAGGTTCGAATTGGAGTCCGAGCTTAAACATTACCCAAAAATTGGGCGATTACTTTACCCTGAAAGGTGGCATTGCAAAGGCGTATAAAGCGCCAAATATGTATCAAACTTCAGAAGGTTATTTGTTATATACCCGTGGTAATGGTTGCCCAATTAAAGCCACACAAATTTCCCAATGCTATTTAATCGGTAATGCGGATCTAAAACCTGAAACCTCGATTAATAAAGAACTGGGTGTTCAATTCGAAAAAGATATGGTCAATGCCAGCTTAACGTGGTTTAGAAACGATTATGAAAATAAAATTACAGCAGGAGAAACTGTTTTAGCCACTTCAACAGCGGGTCATAACATTTTACAGTGGGAAAATGTGCCTGAAGCATTGATTCAAGGGCTCGAAGGAAGTGTAACCTTAAGCTTTGATAATGCAAGTTGGACCAATAATGTAACGTATATGATGGATTCGGAGAATAAAAAAACAGGTAATCCGCTGTCGATTGTACCGAATTATACGATTAACTCCATCTTTAACTATAACGTGACCGATGCCATGGATGTGAACTTTGTATATACCCAGTATGGTCGCCAAAAGCCACGTCAATATGCAGAATCGAATACTGAAAATGGCGCTATGAATGTTACTGCCGTGAAAAGTTATGGTATAGCAGGCATTAATGCAGGCTATAAATTTACGGATCAAATCAGTGGTCGTCTTGGTGTTAGCAATTTGTTTGATGAAAAATTATTACGTGATAACTCTGTGAACCAAACTTATAACGAACCAGGTCGTGCTTATTATGCAAGTCTGAAATATGAGTTTTAAGCTGATTTAAATGTAGAACAAAAGGGCGCTATTCAGCGCCTTTTTTCAAGATTGCTAAGGTACTGTCAGAATAATAGAACTTCTCTAAATAATGACGTGCACGTTGAGTGAGGTAATCTGATTGCAGCATATTCTGAATAATCGGTTCTAACAGATGTTGTAACTGATTTTGGATTAATGCTTCATCAATATTTAAGTCACGGAACAATAAATCAAAGCTTCGGTCTTGATTCCGTGCATACCATGCAGAGATGCCATCTTTCACTTGTTGTGCCATGTATTCACTTTGACGTAAGTGATCCCAAATTTCATGACCTAAACCAACAGTGTGTTGTAAGTCATCAATTTCGATATAATTTTTTAACACATTGAGCGGAAGGTCTTTAATTTTATGCCATAAATTGGCTTGAAAATGATAAAGCTTATCGTCATTAAAATGCTGATTTAACACTTGTTCACTCATTTGACTGAGTTTCTGAATATTTTTTTGTAAATAATGCTGAATGGCTTGATCTAAGTTTGAATCAGTCACACTTTCTAAAACAGATTTCCCCATTTTCATAAAACGAGAAACGCCCGGCACATGCTTGACCATGACAGAATTATCTAAATAGTCATGAATCGCGTGTTGAATCAGTTGCGTGATCATGGCAGCGAAAGCAGGGTTATTCACAACGGTATGAATTAAGCGTTGTCTATGCCCACTTTTACTGGCAACGTATTGAGCAATTTTATCGACAGTAAGCACAGGAATGGCATCTGCGATTTTAGTTTGGTCATTTGCGGGATGAACCAAGGCAAAGCGAATATGTTCTGCAATTTGTTCAATTAAAAAATCACTGGCAGGTGTCTTTAAGATTTGCTGATCAATCAATTGATGAATCTGTTCAACTGTCCAAATTTGTTTTAATTTTTGTTTTCTGAACCAATGATAAAACTCAACAAATTCATTTTTAATGGTTTCTGACTGAGTAAATTCATGATTTAAAAATTGTAGATGAGCTTCGATCAGTTGCTCAATCATCGGGTGTTTTTGCATAAAAGCTCAAATTTAATGTAAAGGAATCAGTTGATCCGCCAATGGATTTTTCAGATTTTGGGTCTTTGCGAGAAATGGGAGGTAATAATTCGCAACTTGTTTATCTGCTTCCAATAAAGGCATATGACCCACATTGTTCAGGATGACAGGTGCTTCGGCACGTTTCAACAGAGATTTTAATTCATCTGCAACTTCAACATTAAAGATTTTATCTTGTTTGCCCCACAAAATTAAAGTCGGTGCTTCTACATTGCGGGTAATTCGAGCAAATGTTTCAGGGGTATAGATGCGATTTAATGTCGAAATTTGCTCAATGACGAGATTATTTATACCTGATTGTGCAATCAAGAGTTGTTCTTTAGCATGTTTAAGTTCTGGAGAAAGTTTGGGGGGATTCTGCATGATCTCATGACGAACCTCATCATAATCACCAGGTTTTGACATAATAATATGCTTTAAAAAATGTGGGTCTCTCGTGTAGGGGGTGTTGGCTTTTTTGTAGATGCCTGCACTATTTAATAGAAATAAACTTTGTGTATCAAAAGGATATTGCGCAGCATAAAGAGTTGCAATTGAACCACCTAAAGAGTGACCTGCGATATTCAATTTATTCTCGATATCTATAGCTTCAGCAAATTGTCGAAGGCTGGAGGTGACGTTCGGAACAGCAATATCAAAATTGGATGGAACTTTGGTGTCCCCATAAATGGGTAGGTCGGGCACAATGACGTGATAGTTGGGAGTGAGATAAGAAGCAACGCGATTCCAATTGTCACGATTTCCTCCAAACCCATGAATCAGTAAAACAGTAGGTTTCTGGCTCGATCCTCCTTCGTTATAGCTCCAAAAAATATCTCCGACTTTGAGGGTTTTGGTTTTTAATCCACAGTCTTCACGTTCTTGTTGTAAAAAATTTTGTAGCGTAATTTGCTCGGGAGAAAGTTGTGGATTTTTAGCTGAAGCAACATTGGGCAATGACATCGTAATTAGGATTCCCATTGCAGTAACAAAATGAGAAAAATATTTACGAGTTTGTGTCATTGACTTAAATCCTTATCGCTAAAATTTTGTTGTAGAAAATCTATTCTTGAAACTGCAAAAAACTGGAATTGGTATAAAGAATAATCTTTGACTTTATAAAGATCTATTGTAAATACAATCACTAAAATGTCACGAACAAGTTTATTGAAATGATTGATATAAAAATAAAATAATGTGATTTACTTCAAGGTAACAACAAAAAGCACTTGAACTTTTTTGCCAATCTAAAAAGGCTCAGCCGTATTCTTTTTTGCAAGTGACATTCCTTTTTGCTGGTATTAGAATATTGAAACTTCAAATCATGGTGGAAAAAAGAATGCTAACGGCTCAAGAAGCATTAGACCGTCTTAAAAAAGGAAACCAACGTTTTGTTTCTGGGGAAACAACCCTTCCTAAACAATTGACGCACCAAGAACGTGCTGAAATGGCAGAAGATCAAAATCCTTTTGCAATTATACTTGGTTGTTCAGACTCGCGTGTTCCTGCCGAGATGGTTTTTGACCAAGGCTTAGGTGATTTATTTGTTATTCGTGTCGCGGGTAACGTGGTTGCTCCTTCGCAAGTGGGTAGTGTGGAATTTGCTGCTGAACGTTATGACTGTGCAGTAGTAGTTGTTCTTGGTCATAGCCATTGTGGTGCCATTCAAGCGACCATTGACACTTTAATGAACCCAGAGTGTCCACCATCAAATAATTTGATGTCGATTGTGAACCGTGTGCGTCCTTCTGTTGAAACCTTGATGCAAACTGAGTTGAAAAACGATTTGAAAAAACTTTCGAACCATGCTGTTCGTTCAAATGTGTTTGCTTCAGTTAATCAATTACGTCATGGTTCGGCTGTATTGGAACAATTAATTGCGAAAGGCAAGATGATTGTTGTCGGTGCGGAATATTCACTTGAAACAGGTGAAGTGATTTTTTTTGATTTCTAAGACATCTGATCTATAAAAATATAGATGTGATTAAAGGCGCTTTATAAAGCGCCTTTAATATATGGATAAGCTAAATTCAGTAATTGAGTCTGTGCTTGAACATTAGGATGAATTAAATCTTTTTGCATTAAATTTTTATGACCCGCGATGCCTTCTAAAAAGAAGGGCAGTAATTTCACTTGATAGCGTTGACTGACAACCGTGTAGTTTTGTTGAAAAGCCTTGCTATAGGCTGTGCCATAATTGGGCGGAATTTTCATTCCAAACAAAATGACTTTGGCTTTCGTCTTTTGGCTTTGCTCAACTAATCGTGCTAGATTTTGTTGAATCATTTGTGGTGGTTGACCACGTAAACCATCATTTCCGCCCAGTTCGATAACCACAATATTTGGCTTATAAGTTGCAAGTAATTTGGGTAAACGTGCTAAAGCACCACTGGTAGTTTCACCACTCACACTTGCATTGACCACTTGATGTTGTTTCGGATACTGTTGGTCTAATCGTTTTTGTAACAGTGTGACCCATCCTTGCTGTGGCTGCAAACCATAACCTGCGCTAATACTATCACCGAGAATCAGAATAGTTTTAGCTGAAACCATCACTGGACTTAGGCAGAGCATTAGCCCTATCACCCAAGAATAAACGAATACTTTAAAACGAGATTGACGCATAGTAACTGACGAAAACCTGAGCACAATAGAAGAGAGATTCATCATGCCACAAGCCGTAATTTCTGCCCAGAATTTGACACAAAAAATACAACTTGCAGATAAAAGTCTCTCAATTTTTGAAAATCTAAATCTCGATATTATGAAAGGTGAACAAATTGCCATTACAGGGCGTTCGGGTTCTGGTAAGTCAACTCTATTGGGAATTTTGGCTACTTTAGATCAAGCCAGTGGTGGTGAATTAACTGTTTGTGGAGAAAATATTGCTGCGCTTAATGAAGAACAACGAGCGCTTGTCCGTTTGAAATATATTGGTTTTGTTTTTCAATCTTTTCAACTTTTGCCTCACTTAACCGCATTAGAAAATGTCATGTTACCTTTGCGTTTGCACGCTAATTTTCAATATGCAGAGGCAGAACACCGTGCTTTAGAGCTACTTAAAAAGGTCGGATTAGAGCGACAGGCAGAGCAAACGCCAAAAGTACTTTCTGGTGGGGAACAACAGCGTGTGGCGATTGCACGTGCTTTAATTAGCCAACCTAAAATTATTTTTGCAGATGAACCTACAGGTAATTTAGATAGTCAAACAGCCAAAGAGATTGAGCAGTTACTGTTTGCTTTAAATCAGGAACTAGGCACCACCTTGGTACTGGTTACTCATGATTTGAAATTGGCAAGACAATGCCAACGTCATCTCCATTTATTTGAAGGTCAGTTGCATGAACACGTGCAGGGTGGTGATCACGTATGAGTGCTCTATTTCGACCTTTATTGCAGCAAAGTCTGAAAAGTAGTGGGATGTATTTGCTGATTATTGCTTTAGTACTGGCGATTAGTGTGACGACTGCACTGAAATTTAGTAATGAGCAAATCCAGAATGCAGTGACTTTACAAGCCGCAGAGCTGATGGCGGCAGATTTGGTGTTGTCAGATCAGTCGAAAATTGAACAACGTTGGAAAGATCTGGCGACAGCCCAACACTTAAAACAGTCGCAAGTCACCGTGTTTAACTCCATGGCGCATACAGAGTCGCAATTTGTCATGGTGAATGTGAAAGCGGTTGATGCACATTTCCCGCTGCGGGGTAAGCTTCAGTTACAACCTGAGCTACATCGTCCTATTCAAAGTGGGGAGGTATGGTTAAGTCCACGGGTGATGGACTTATTACGGGTAAAGTTGGGAGACCAAATTCAAATTGCAGATGGTACGTTTAAAGTCACTGCAAAGATTCAACATGACTCCAATCAGGAGCTTGGCTTTTCAAGTTTTTCACCGACAGTGATGATTGCACAACAAGATATTGCACGAACCAATGCTATTCAAGTCGGCAGTCGAATTGATTACCGTCTATTGATGGCGGGCGATACGAATAATATTCAACAGTTTCAAACACAATTCAAACAACAACAGAAAACGACAAAGAATGTCACAGGAGTTAATGCAGAAGATGTGAATGGCTTGAAGCTTCGTAATGCTACCGAAGGCAATACTCGTCTGATACGCCCAATAGAGAATTTAGATACCTTTTTACAGTTGGCGAATATTCTGACTATTTTGCTGTGTGGTATCGCGATTGCATTGACCAGTCAACGCTATGTACAACAAAATCAAGACTATATTGCGTTATTGCGTTGTATGGGGGCTTCTAAATCCCAAATCTTAAAAGTCTATGCTTATCTTTTATTATTTATGTTGAGCATCGCGATTTTGATTGGTGTATTACTTGGCGTTGTATTGGGTTATGGCTTATTACAGCTCATGCTACAACTGATTCCGAACTTGCAGCTACAATTTTCTGCATGGGCAATGCTGAAAGGCCCTTTGCCGATTGCCATATTGACCAGTGCAGTGGTATTGACAGGTTTTATTTTGCCGAATTTGTGGCAGTTGATGTACACCCCGCCAATCCGTGTGATTCGTCAGCAAACACAATCTATGCATGTTTTCTTGTGGACCTTAGTGTCGGGTACACTGAGTTTATTTATTTTTAGTATCATTCTTACCGAAAATTTGCCACTGACCAGTTTGGTGATTGGTGGCATCATTGCCCTGAGTGTACTTTTGTATGGTTTGGTCTGGCTGGTTTTGAAAGCTTTAAAACGCTTAAAAATGGCAGTTTCGGCTTATGTCAAAGTACCTTATCAGACTGCGTTTCAGATTACGGCGTTGGCGTTAGGTCTGAGTTTAATCACTGTTTTGGCTGTCCTGCGTACTGATTTGTTAGAGCGTTGGCAACAGCAGTTGCCACAAGGTACGCCAAATCAATTTGTTTACGGTTTGCCACCATTTGATGTACCCCAATTCAAGCAGCAATTACTGGCACATGGCTGGAACAGCACGCCTTTATATCCCAATATTCGTGGTCGATTAGTCGCAAAAAATGAACAACCTTTTTCGGAACAATTGGTCAAGGAAAATAACTCATTGCGTCGTGAATTGAATCTAACTCAAAGCAGTAGCCTACCAACGGATAATAAAATTGTACAAGGACAAGCAAATTTCACGCATGTCGGAGAGGTTTCTGTAGAAGCAAAAACTGCGACAGAATTGGGTATACAGGTGGGTGATCGGTTAAGCTTTAGTTTGCCTGAAGGCATGCTACACGCCAAAGTAGTCAATTTAAGAGAAGTTGAATGGGAAAGTTTTAGCCCGAACTTTTTCTTTATTTTTTCTCCACAAACTTTGGATGAAAATGCAGGTAGTTATTTAGGCAGTTTCTATGTTCCAGAGCAAGACAGACCACAACTGATTCAATTAATTCAGCAATTTAGTAATACGGTCTTTATAGATGTGGGCTTAATACTGGATGAAATTAAGCGCTTGATGAATGTGTTGATTCAGGTTGTGACCATTCTGGCTACACTGGTCAGCCTTGCAGGCATTTTGGTCTTAATTGCCTGTCTTAATTTATTGATGGATGAGCGGAAAAGGGAAGTCGCTTTACTTCGTTCATTTGGTAGCTCCAAACGTATGCTCAAAAATATGCTGACACTGGAAATTGGATTTATGGGGTTACTGGCAGGTATTGTGGCTTGTTTCTTTGCCGAATTGATCAGTGCAATTGCTAGTTATCGAATGAATCTAAGCATTCAAGCCCATTGGGAAATCTGGTTGATTCTACCTGTGAATATGATGGTGTTATGCGCATTGATTGGGCGTTATCGTTTGAGTTATCTCTGTGATATCCCACCATTACAAAGTTTAAGAGAGATGAATCAATCTTAAGATTCATCTCTCTGTCTTTAAAAATGATAGCGTTGACGCATAGCCTGTAATAATTCAGCCCAAATTGGTTGAATCAGTTGAACTTGTTGCAGGCAATACTGGTATAGAAACCAGCAGCTCACGATAGCTACAGTTGTACCCAAAATGAAGCTTAGGGCAGGTTTTTGCGACTTTTGGCACAGATACCAAATACCTGCAAGGACTGCGCCCATCAGCATTCCGCCAACATGCGCAGCATTATTAATTCCAGAGATCGTGAGTCCAATCACCAAGTTAATGCCCATGACCATAATTAAGGTCTTTTTATCTAGAATAAAGCGTTGTTGTGGTAGAACAGGAAAGAGAGAAAGTAAGGTTAAAGCACCACCTAAGCCCATCACAGCACCAGAAGCGCCTGCACTGACATGTGGCAGTAAAGAGGGATCAATTACTTGCTGATTCAACATATTTACTGTGTCATGTATTGCCAAAGAACCACTAAAGAGACTGCCCATTAATCCTGCTGAAAGATAGAGCATGAAATAATAAAAACGACCAAAGAGCTGTTCTGCGACACTGCCAAAAATATACAATGCCCACATGTTTAACATTAAATGAATAAGTCCAAAATGAAAAAACATGCTCGTGAATAGGCGGATGGGTTCCTCTAAAAAGGTTAAAGGTGCATAATCAGCTCCCCAGCGTATGGCATCTGGTAGGCTTGGATCACTGACATTGACTCCAGAGAAAATTTGCCAGAGAAATAACCCGACATTGACCGCAATGAAAAGGGTTGTGAGCCACCAATCTTGCATATTCAGTTTGCTTGGAAGCCAAGGTGGTGTTGAATGAGACATGCTATTGTTTGACTTTGAATCTATATTTTGACCAAGCTTAGCACGAAAGAATGGAAATATTTGGAGCAACTTACTGACATGAAAGCTTTTTTTGTTCGAACTTTGTTAGTCATTGTCAGTTTTATTCTACTTGTACAGCTATGGATATTTAGCAGTTTGCTGTGGTGGCGTACACATCCAGTCGAAACAACTATGTTCATGCGTCTAGATTACTGGTCTGAACCATCAAAACCAATTCAGCACACATGGCGGGATTATGATGAGATTAGCGATTATGTAAAACGTGCTGTGGTCACATCTGAAGATGGAAAATTCATGCACCATCATGGTTTTGACTGGGAAGGCATGCAATACGCTTTAGAACGTAACCAAGACAAAGGCAAAGTGGTTGCGGGCGGATCGACTATTTCTCAGCAGTTGGCGAAAAACTTATTTTTATACAATAAGCGTTCTTTTATTCGTAAAGGGCAAGAGGCCGTCGCTACTTGGATGATGGAGCGTATGTGGTCTAAACAGCGAATTCTTGAAGTCTATTTAAACTCGGTTGAGTTTGGTGAAAATATTTACGGGGTTGAAGCAGCAACACAGCATTATTTTGGCAAAAGTGCGCGAAGTTTAACGCGTGATCAGGCAGCATTTTTAGCTGCAATTTTACCCAACCCCAAATATTATCAAGATCATCAGAATGATCGAAAAGTCCAAATTCGTAAAAAAATGATTCGCAAATATATGCGTTATAGCCAAATCCCTTAAGGTGACCGAATTCAGCGATAAGCATAAAGCACTATAAGCCCAAATTATTTTGGGCTTTTTTATGAAAATGTCACAAAATTGAAGCATACTTATGACTATACAGATAACGTCTTAAAATCATGGGTTGATTATGAATACGGCGGCACAGACTCCATTAGAGCCAGTTGAATATACTTATAATGATCGATTTATTAATCGTGAACTTTCTATTTTAGATTTCCATTTACGTGTTCTTGAGCAAGCTGTCGATCCGTTGCATCCATTGCTAGAACGCATGAATTTCTTGCTGATTTTTTCAAGAAATTTAGATGAGTTCTTTGAAATTCGTGTTGCGGGCATGTTGGAACAGTTGGATTTGGGCAATGAAAGTCATACCCCCGATGGTCTAACCCCTAAACAGGTTTTGGATCAAATTTCTCAAACAACACATGCTGCAATTGAACGCCAATACCGTATTTTAAATGAAGAAATCTTAGCGAAGTTGCGTGAAGAAGACATTTGTTTCTTGCGTCGTGGTGAGCTTACCCCCGCTCAATCTGCTTGGGTGAAAAAGTATTTCCAAGAACAGGTTGCCCCAGTATTAACCCCGATTAGTTTAGACCCTGCACACCCATTCCCTCGTTTAGTTAACAAAAGTTTGAACTTCATTGTGACTTTGGAAGGTAAAGATGCCTTTGGTCGTCAAATTGATTTAGCTGTTGTTCCCGCACCACGTTCATTGCCACGTGTTGTACGTTTACCCGATGAGTTGACGGGTGGCAAAGAACACCATGTCATGCTATCTGCAATTATTCATGAGCATGTTTCCGACCTATTCCCAGGAATGACTGCAACGGGTTGTTATCAGTTCCGTGTAACGCGGAATGCGGACTTGGCTTTAAATGAAGATGTCGAAGATTTAGCGAAAGCGTTAAAAGGTGAGCTAAATTCACGTCGTTTTGGTCGTGCGGTACGCTTGGAAGTGACCGAAAATTGTCCTAAACATATTTATGACTACTTGCTTGATGAATTCGATTTAGAAGAAGAGCAGTTGTATAAAGTGGATGGTCCAGTAAATTTGGCACGATTATTGTCAAATTTTAAACGTCCTCATTTACGCTATGATTCACATACACCTGTGATTCCAAAAGTATTGAAAAAAGCTGAAAACATTTTTTCAGCGATGCAAAAGCAAGATATTTTATTGCACCATCCGTTTGAATCCTTTGCTCCAGTCATTAACTTTTTGCGTGAAGCTGCACGAGATCCACAAGTTCTAGCGATTAAGCAAACGTTGTACCGAAGTGGAGCCGATTCTGAGATTGTACAAGTCTTGGCAGAGGCAGCGCGGAATGGTAAAGAAGTCACCGCGGTGATTGAGTTACGTGCTCGTTTTGATGAAGAGTCGAATATTGCAGTGGCCAATGTTTTACAAGAAGCAGGTGCTGTGGTGGTGTATGGTATTGTCGGGTATAAGACACATGCCAAAATGATTTTAGTCGTCCGCCGTGAAAATAATAAATTGGTACGCTATGTCCATTTAGGTACAGGAAATTACCATGCGGGTAATGCCCGTATTTATACCGACTATGGTTTGCTGACAACTGACAAAGAGTTGTGTGAAGATGTACATCGCATTTTCCAAGAGTTGACAGGTATGGGCAAAATGGCAAAGTTGAAAAAACTTTTGCATGCACCATTTACGCTACATGCGCAATTAATCAATTTTATTGACGATGAAATTGCCAATGCCAAAGCAGGAAAACCTGCACAGATTATTGTGAAAGTGAATGCGCTAACGGAAGTGCAGTTAATTAATAAGCTGTATGAGGCTTCACAGGCTGGTGTTCAAATAGACCTGATTATTCGTTCAATTTGTTGCTTGCGTCCAGAGTTACCAGGCTTGTCTGAAAATATTCGTGTGCGGTCTATTGTAGGACGCTTCTTGGAACATACACGTGTTTACTATTTTAGTAATAATGGTAATCCGCATGTGTATTGTTCGAGTGCGGATTGGATGGATCGTAACTTGTTTAACCGTGTTGAAGCATGTTTCCCAATTGAAGATCCAGCATTGAAAAAGCGGATTTATCAACAAGGCTTACTCAATTATCTAAAAGACAATCAGCAAGCATGGTTATTAAAAGGTGATGGTTCATGGGTACGTGCTCAAGTTGCAGAAGGGGATGAGCCACATAATGCCCAACGTACTTTGTTAGAAATTATTAAATAGTAGTCAAATGAAAGAGCCTCAAGTAGGCTCTTTCTTATTTATGGGTTAAATGTCGGTAAATCGATTTAATCCGTCCTTCTACGCTGTAAAGTGGAATCCCAAGTTGATGGGCGATTTCTCGAGTATTAAGCTGTTTAGCAAGTAAAGATAAAATTTCTAACTCTATTGCCGTGAATAATTGACTTGGTGCTTCTTTAAATTGGTTAATGAATTGCCGAGCTTGGCTTTGAGTCTGTGCATTAAGAATATACTGTGCTAATTCACTATGTAAGGTGGCACCGCCCCTTAAAATTGTTCTGATCTGCTGTAAAATCTCACGGTCAGTCTGTTCTATAAAAAAGTAACCATGTGCACCCGATTGAATGCCACGGAAAATCTGCTCAGTTTGTCCCTGTGGTGCCATCAAAATAATAATGACATAAGGATGGTACGCTTTTAGTGAACGTATTAAATCGTGTAAAGGCACTTGAGTAAAATTCAGATCGATCAGCGCAATATTGGGTAAATGCAAACGATAGATTTCAAGGGCATCATCTAGATAGGGTGTAGAGTGAATTAAGTGCGCAGGGTAGCCTAACTCCATCAATAATATTTTAAGGCGAAGGTCTAAATTTATTTCTTCTGAGAGAATTAATACTGGTGCTGGGAGTAAAAGCTCATTCACTATTTTGTTGTCCTAAACTTGAGCATCCAATTATCTTTTGACTGTGTTCTAAATGCCAAAAATGTTCTATACCTGTAAATTGGGATTTTTGATCTCTGCTGCTAGTGTAAGTATTTGTTGAATAAAAATTAATTGAAAATGGTTTTAATTTTGTTGTGAATTTTAGGTAATTTGTTGAGATTCTTTTTAGGGTAAATGTTCATCAATATTATTATTTAAGACAATTAAAGTAAATCTTTACGTAGTTCACGTGCACTAGGTATAGAAGTATAACGAAATACCGTGTAACCCGCTTCGGTAAGCATGGCGTCGCGTTGCTGGTCTTCATCTTCTTTACCAATATGACTTGGGTCATCCAATTCAACAATTGCTATCACTTTCATATCGCGATTTAACACCACAAAATCTGTGACCTTTCGATTGAATTGTTGACGTATTTTGAAATGGTTGCTGGTAATGAGGGCACTAAAGGCAACTTGTGCCAAAATATGATGTTCAGGCAGTGCTTCATTCAGTCGAATAAACATTTTCTGTTCAAAGGCTGTAATGAGGGGCTTTTGATAAAATTGCTGACGTTTCCAAAATAAATGTTGCAATAGCATCAAAAGCAAAACGGAACTTGCCAGACAGCCAATAATAAAAAACAGCGTTTGAATCGATGTAAACACAAATTGAACTCAATAAAAAACCCACTACAAAGTGAGTGGGTCTTTAGAATCTTGGCTCTCCAACCTGGGCTCGAACCAGGGACCTGCGGATTAACAGTCCGTCGCTCTACCGACTGAGCTATTGGAGAATCTGGAACGCATTTTAGGGGGCTAAGTCTAAGAGGTCAAGTAAAAAGTTAAAAAATTCCAACATTTTCAGTTAAATGAATTAAAAATAGACAAAAAGATTATTTAATATGCTGTATTGCTTCAATATAAGTGGCTTGCGTTTTGAGAGGATTGGCTTGGCGACATGAATTGATTAATTGCATGAGTTCTTGTTGAGTCATATTGGTATGAATTTGCTTTTGAATAGCGGTTAAGACGCTAGGGTTTTTTCCAGCTAAATCACGGCTACATTGATATAAGCGTTCGTACATGAGGGCAGAAGCGGACTTATTATTTTCAGACTTTTGCGTGCATTGAAAGGCTGCAAAAATAACCACAATGATAATAATCCAAAAAATCAGGGATTTTAGCCAAGGCAGATTCATTCTTATTCTCTGTACTGTTGTTCTGTAGTGAAGATATTCAAAATGCAACGAAATTACAATTTTCAATTAGATTGATTTTAAAATATAGGCAATAAAAAACCCACAACATAATGTGTGGGTTTTTTAGAATCTTGGCTCTTCAACCTGGGCTCGAACCAGGGACCTGCGGATTAACAGTCCGTCGCTCTACCGACTGAGCTATTGGAGAATCTGATGCGCATTTTAGGGATGAAAGTAGGTGTCGTCAACCCGTTCATGAAGATAATTGTTTTATTTGATTTATAATTATGCAGCTAAAGCCTAAAAATGAAAAAATCACCCGTAAAGGGTGATTTTTTATACAGAAAAATAAAAATTATTTTTCAACACCAGCTGCTTGACCAGCATATTTCGCGTTTGCATAGTCCCAGTTCACTAGGCTTTCTAAGAAAGTTGTGATGTATTTAGGACGAGCATTACGGAAATCGATGTAGTAAGCATGTTCCCAAACGTCAATTGTTAATACTGCAACTTTACCGTGAGCAAGTGGAGTATCTGCATTTGAAGTTTTCATGATAGAAAGCGCGCCATTTACTTCGTCAGCAACTAACCAAGCCCAGCCAGAACCGAACTGAGTTGTAGCTGCAGCAGCAAACTCTTCAGCAAATTTTTCGTATGAACCAAAAGTTTCATCAATTTTAGCTGCTAATGCGCCAGTCGCTTTACCGCCACCGTTTTTAGCCATACAGTTCCAGTAGAACGTGTGGTTCCAAACCTGAGCTGCATTGTTGAAAACACCTACTTTAGCTGCATCACCAGCAGAAGCTTTGATGATTTCTTCTAAAGTTTTACCTTCAAGGTCAGTACCTTTGATTAGGTTGTTTAAGTTAACAACATAAGTATTGTGGTGTTTGTCGTGATGGTATTCTAAAGTTTCTTTGCTGATATGAGGAGCAAGATCTTCATAGCCATATGGAAGTGCTGGTAAAGTGATCGTTGTCATGATTTCAATTCCTTGCATTTTGCTGGGTTTTGACATTAAGTGGCACTATTGTAAAGGATTCTAGGCTAAATTTGCGCAATACTTTTAAATAACAATACAGAATAACGCTCGAATTTATACGTATATAAAAAATACGGTAAATCCATATTTTAAGTAAGGAAAATTTGCCAAGCCCAAATTAAATCGGATTGTTTAATTCGAAATAACTATACTCAAGATTGAACTGTTGTGAAACAGCTTGTCCTAGGCGTTGTACACCATAGCGTTCAGTTGCATGATGTCCGCAAGCGTAGTAATGAACATCCAATTCCTTCGCTTCATAATACGTTCGTTCACTCACTTCTCCAGATATGTAGGCATCACAAAGTTGATCAGCAGCTTTGCTAATAAAGTCTTGTGCAGCGCCTGTACAAAAACCCACTTTTTGAATGGTTTTTTTATTCGCATTTAAATGAATAGTGTTAAAGCCTAAACGTTCCGTGAGGATTTGTTTAAAAGATTCTGGAGAAATTGCTTGTTTTAAATAACCTATGTTGCCAATAGGGTGACGCTCCGAAGGATCTAGAGCCTCAATATTTTCTAGCTCTAAAATGTCGGCAATTGCAGCATTATTGCCGAGTATTGGGTGTGAATCTAAAGGGAGGTGATAAGCGACCAATGAAATATCATTGCAGATCAGTGTCTTAATACGATTTCCACGCATTCCTGTAATTGGGTAGGGTTCGCCTTTCCAAAAATAACCATGATGCACTAAAAGTAGATCAGCTTGCTGTGCAATCGCAGCATCAATTGCCTCTTGAGAAGCAGTGACTGCGCAGAGAATTTTTTTAACTTCAGAGCGTCCTTCAATTTGTAAACCATTGGGCGCATAGTCTTTAAACTCTTGAGTTTTTAACGTGTCATTACACCATTGCAGAATTTCTTGCAGAGTCGCCATAAAAGTCTCTTAAGTTACGAATTAATATCATCAAAATATACTTTAAATTGTAACTAAAGCATCACAAAACTCTTGCATGAATTTTGTGTATCGAACTGTATTTGCCTTTACAATAAGCATAAATTCTTCGTCATTAAGAAATTAAAATATTTTAAGAGGATAGAAACGTGCGCCGGACCTTTACATGGTTACCTTGGGTGTTACTCATTATTGTGATTATTGGTTTTATTGCATGGCAACAATATCAAAAACCAAAAGCGCCAGTTGCTCCTGATGGCGTAAAAATGCCTGCTGAAAAAGTTGAACCATTGATCGATACGTCCAGAACGGGTGGGGTAGTGTCTTATAGTGCAGCGGTAAAAGTTGCTGCACCTGCGGTAGTCAATATTTTTACCACACAGAAAGTTAAGCAACTTGATCACCCACTTATGAATGATCCAGCATTTAGAGAGTTTTTTGGTAATCAACTTCCAGAACAATTAAATCCTGAACAAAATGAAAATAGTCTGGGTTCTGGGGTGATTGTCCGTCCGGACGGTTATATTTTAACTAACAATCATGTCATCTCTCAGGCCGATCAAATTATTGTTGCACTTCAAGATGGTCGACGTGCGGCTGCTAAAATTATTGGGACAGATCCTGATACTGATTTAGCTGTGATTAAAATTGAGCTGGATAAACTGCCTGTATTACCTTTTAAGCTGAGTGGTAATGAAGTGGGGGATGTGGTACTAGCGATTGGTAACCCATTTGGTGTTGGTCAAACGGTGACCCAAGGGATTATCTCTGCAACAGGGCGTTCAGATTTAGGCATTAATACTTATGAAGACTTTATTCAAACTGATGCGGCAATTAATCCTGGTAACTCAGGTGGAGCCTTGATTGATGTGGCTGGTAATTTGATTGGGGTCAATACGGCTATTTTCTCGCAATCGGGTGGCTCATTGGGTATTGGTTTTGCGATTCCTGCAAAAATCTGTCAGCAAGTACTTAACTCAATTTTGAAAGATGGTCGTGTAGTTCGTGGTTGGTTAGGTATTAGCTTAATGCCTATACAGCAAGAAAATATTATCGAGCCGAAACAGGCAGGCGTGGTGGTTGCAGACGTACTGAAAAATGGACCCGCAGCACAAGCAGGATTATTAAAAGGCGATAAAATTACGCAAGTGAATGAAGAGAAAATTACCTCTGCAGCGCATTTGATTAATTATGTTGCATTGCAAGCGCCGAATAGTACAGTCAAAATTCAAGTCGAACGTGCTGGTAAACCATTAACTCTGGATGTGGTGGTTGGGGAGCGTAAAGTTCAGAATTCGGATTCGCAATATATTCCATTACCACAAAGATAAATGTTCTAAAAAAGCTCCTGAAAAGGGGCTTTTTTAGGCCTAGCGTAAACTCACTTAGGCGAATTGATAAGGACGTTTTACTTCATTCGTTTATTCATTTATGGTCAAATACAACGTGAAAATATAAAGCAATATAGGGAAACACCATGACAAATCCAATGATGCATCAGATAGTGATTACCGAAGTAGGTGGACCAGAAAAATTAGCCATTGAGCAAACTACAGTGCCAGAACCTAAAGCCGATGAGGTTTTGGTGCAAGTCCATGCTTTTGGATTGAATCGACCAGATATTTTGCAGCGTCAAGGTTTATATCCAATGCCGAAAGGCGTGACCCCTGTACCGGGTTTGGAAGTTGCTGGTGAAGTTGTTGCAGTTGGATCAGGTGTTCAAATGTTTAAAGTTGGTGATCAGGTGTGTGGTTTAACCAATGGTGGTGGTTATGCTGAATATTGTGTTGTGCCTGAAAGCCAAACTTTAAATATTCCAACTGGCCTAAGTTATGTACAGGCTGCCGCAATTCCAGAAACATTTTTTACCGTATGGGCTAACGTGTTTCAAATGGGGAAAGCTAAAGCAGGAGAAACTGTACTCATTCATGGTGGCACCAGCGGTATTGGGACTACAGCATTAATGTTGTGTAATGCACTGGGTCTGAAAACCTTTGCAACCGTAGGTTCGGATGAAAAAGTTCAAGCCATTGCTCACTTAACGGATGCTATTAATTATAAAATACAAAATTTTGAAAGTTATATTTTAGAAAAAACCGATCAGGCAGGGGTTGATGTCATTTTAGATATTGTGGGTGCACCTTATCTTGAACAAAACTTGAATTTATTGCGTAAAGAGGGTCGGTTGGTTTATATCGCCTTCCTTGGTGGAGCAAAAGCCAAAGAGGTCAAGCTTGGTCAAATTATGATGAAGCGTTTGACCATTACTGGTTCAACTATGCGTGCGCGAAATACGGCTGAGAAAGCAGAGATTAGCCAAGGTTTACAAGAGCATGTTTGGCCGTTGTTGGAGCAAGGTCAATGCGTTCCGATGATTTACAAAACTTTTAAGTTTGACCAAATTCAAGATGCACATCGTGCTATGGATACAGGTGAGCATATTGGTAAAATCGTGGTTGAAGTCATTTAATCAAGAGCATGATTGATCGTGAAGTGAGCTTGAATATTGTGTAATGCGCATATATTGAAGCTTCTCCTCATGGTGCATGGCTACACATCAAGTTAAGACTGCTCTTTATGTTGGAAATATGAGAGAATACCCAATTCCTTTTAATGTAAATGAGCAGTGCATGACTGAACAATCTCCTGAGCAATTAAGTGATATCGAAATTTTAGACATCTTAAAGTCTATGAAAAACGATAAGCTCAATGTTGAAGCCAATCAAATCATTCGTGATGGAGGCAAGGCTGGACGTCAGGAAGCACACAAACAAGCTTTAGTAGCATTACATCAATCTTTTGAAGAGAAATTCGTTGAAGCGGTAACTTTGGCGTTACATTTGAATTCGACTCAAGCGAAAAAAATTCGCTATAAAAAAGACCGTATTCGTATTTTAAAAGCGCAAGGGATTGATTATTTAGCAATTGATGGTGCTGAAACTGCACAAGTTCTGGCTCAAATTGCGCAAGCGATTACTCGTGAAGATGCCACAGTTACTGAAGATTTACATAATGTTTTCCCTTTCTGGAAGCAAGGTTGGCCAATGGTACAGTTCGACAATGCATACAAAATTCTAGAAGATGATATTTTGATCCACTATCAAGCTGTTTTAGAGGCTTTATTAGAAAAGTATTAATCTTTTAATAAGCCTTAAAAATAAAAAAGAGTACTATGAGTTGCTCTTTTTTTTGGGGGGGAAGTTTTAATACCAGTATTAAATAAAGTGGAAATATTTCAAAAATTACAGCGGTGACCAGCATCAGAAAGCAAATAATAACAGCTCCCTTAATTGTGAATTATTAGCGTTCATCAAAATGGATTACTGCTAGCCCACACAATAAATAAGTTGATAGGACTAAAGGTGGCAAGAGATGTATTGATTGTCCAGCAATTGTCAAACATGCCCATTTCCACAAAGCTAATACCATATACCTAATAGCTTCCGACAGTGTGTGCAAGACGCAAAAATAGAAAGCATCGTTTTGACATCAAAAGGTAAAGGTGTATTAGTGATTGCATGGATTGGAATCAAATGGTGTACCATACTTTAAGGCAATCACCTTTGAGTGTGTTCGCTTTATTTAATATTGAAGTGAAATCAGTCGTATTTAAATCATGCTGATTTTTAAATATTTTTAACAACCCCATTCTTTTTTCTATTCAATAAAATACATTTATCTAATATGTCTAGGTGCAAAATTGCTATGGACGAGTATTGAATGAATGTAAAAAAGCCTTACAGGGTTTGTAAGGCTTTAGCTATGAAGAACAGCTAGTACTTATTCTTGTGGTTCTGTGTCACTTGCATCTTTAGGTTCTGGAAGCAAGCGAGTCACTAACAGCTGGTCGATCTTAAAATGGTCTACATCCACCACTTCAAATTTATAACCACCAAAAATTACAACATCCGCAGGGCGTGGAATTTTACGTAAGCGGTACATCATAAAGCCAGCGAGTGTTTCGTAGTTTTCTTCATCAGGCATTTCATCAATTTCGAGAGCATGTTTCATATCCTCAATGGGGGTGCTGCCATCAATCAACCATGAATTATCATCGCGCTTAATAATTTGTTGCTCTGCTTCAATCGGGGTAACCCAGTCACCCATGACTGTAATCATAATATCAGAGAGGGTAATGACGCCGACGACCAATGCATATTCATTAATAACAACCGCAAATTTCTCCTTACTCGCACGGAATCGATCAAGTACTTCAGAAAGCGTTAAGGTATCTGGAATAGTGAGTACATTACGAATAGTCGATTCATTGAGTTGATTAATTTTTTGGTTATTGAGGATACGCACCAAAATATCTTTGGCATCGACATAACCAATCACTTGATCAATATTTTCATTACAAACGAGAAATTTAGAATATGGGTATTCAGCCAGTTTTTGTCGAATACTGTCTTCTGCTTCATTTAAGGTAAAGTAAATGACATTTTCACGTGTAGTCATACTTGAAGGGACATTGCGTTCTTCAAGTTCAAGCACATTTTCAATAAAGTGATGTTCTTGCTTTAATAATACACCTGCTTGTGCGCCTGCATCCATGACAGCAGAAATATCATCAAAAGTGATGTTGTCATCACGGATAGTATTCACCTTAAATAAGCGGAAGAGCAGATTTGCAAGGGTATTAATGATCCAAGCCAAAGGTTTGCAAACTTTAATAAAAACTTGAATTGGATTAATGACTGCTATGGAGATTTTTTCAGGTGCAATCATCGCCAAACGTTTTGGCATTAAATCGGCAAATAGGATGAATAATGATGTGACTAAGGTAAATGAAAGTGCAAAGCTGATGCTCTCTGCCCAAGCACCAGAGTAAAAACGCGAAACAAAATTTAGAAAATAAGGTCGAAAAGCCCCTTCACCTAAAATACCACCCAAAATCGCGACTGCATTTAGACCAATTTGAGACGCTGCAAAAAAGTCAGCAGAATTTTCCTGTAAGTCTAAAACTTTCTGTGCTCGTTCTTCGCCTGCTTCAGCCAGAATTTTTAATTTGACTTTGCGCGCACCTGCAAGTGCAATTTCTGTCAGAGACAGAAATCCCGCTCCCGCAATCAGAAGGGCAATGATTATAATATTCTGGAACAGACTCACGAAATCCACCTGCGGATCATCATTATTATGAAATATTTTTAACACAAAAAAGCACTAGGGGAATAATTGAATTATGCCCGAAGTGCTAACAGTATAATCTTAAAAAAGAAGAATTTAAGAAAAATCTAATTAATAATGTGAAAATTGTGAGTTATTTAATAAAAATTCACGATTTTCTTCTTCGATCATTTGGCGTGCAACATACAAAATCAATTGGCGTAACCAACGATGTGCTGGATGATGGTGTAACAGCGGGCACCATGCCATTTTTAACTCGAATTCGGGAATATAGAACGGAGGATCTTTGATTAATAAATGCTGGCTCTTGGCCTGAAGGCGAGCAATACGTGTGGGCAAAGTCGCAATCAAATCTACATTTGATGCTAATAGCGCTGGCATTTGATAATGGCGCGTAAATACAGAAATTTTACGTTTTTGTCCGATACGTTCTAAGGCTTGATCAATCCAACCTAACCCAGCTTGTTTTTCAGGATTTACCCCAAAACCTACGCCCATCCCAGTTTTTGACACCCAAATATGTTGCGCATCAAGATAACTTTTTAAGTTTAAGTTTGATGCAGCTGGATGTTTACCATTCAGTAAACAAGAAAAACTGTCACGCCATACTAAAACTTGGTGGAAGCTTTGCGGAATTTCGTTGAATCGGTTAATCGCTAAATCAACTTTACCTTGTTCCATGTCACGATAGGAAACGTCACTTGGGGTAAGAAAGTCTAAAACAACATTCGGCGCTTCTGAACGCAAAGCTTTAACTAAACGAGGAACTAAGGTCGCTTCGGCATAGTCCGAAGTCATGATGCGAAAAACACGATTAGATGTATAAGGACGGAACTCTGTACGCGGTTCTAAAATCATGGAAAGGTCAGACAACGCATCGCGAATTCGCGGCTGTAATTCAAGCGCACGTTCAGTCGGTGTCATGCCTTCAGAAGAACGAATCAATAGAGGGTCATTAAAGAGATTACGAAGACGACGTAAGATGTTACTCATTGCAGGTTGGGTAACGCCCAATTGTTCTGCTGCGCGTGTGACATTTTTCTCACGCAATAATACATCAAGATAAATGAGTAAATTAAGGTCGACCCGCTCCAGATTCATAAAATAAATACCAAGAATAAACTTATGAAATTATGTTGATTATGCCATAAGCGATAAGGCTTGTGTAGAAAATATGATGAAAAAAAGCTGGAGGGAGGAGAACGGATTGGGAATGAATAGTAAAGTAAACCGACTAAAAATGAAAGTTAAAAGCCTTAAAAAGATCAAGAAATAGCAATTATGATTGAAGAGTTTAAATAAGCTAAAAATTATGATTTTATGGCTTAAATCGGTGTCCAAAATGGGAATCATCGAGTTTATATTTTATACATATGTATTTAAATGATTGGGCGGAAAACTATTGAATAAAGTCGCCAAAACTAAGCTCAAAATCTTAAATAAAAGGGGTGCAAGACTTAAGTCTAATGATTGTTTTTTAATCCAATTTCGCAATTTGTAAGAAATAATATTTTTTTTGAAATTAAATAAATATTTAAATAACAATACTTTGCTTAATGTTTGATTGCTTATAATACGACTTTGATCTACATATTTTTTTAAAAAATACCGAAAATTACTTGAGGATATTGGATTAATTTTATAACTCAATCTAATCTGTATTCATCGTAATGAAGTGTAGTAAATCTGAACAAAAATCATTATTCGGATTCTAATGCTTCAATTGATGAAATCCTAATATTATTACAGGAAAATATCATGACTACATACCAAACAGCGATTGATGCAATCCGCGAATTAAAAGCAAAATTCGGTAACACATGGGCAGACATCAGTCCTGAAGATGCTGCGCGTATGCAATTACAAAACCGTTTCAAAACTGGTTTAGACATTGCTAAATACACAGCGGCGATTATGCGTCGTGATATGGCTGCTTATGATGCCGATTCTAGCAAATACACTCAATCATTAGGTTGCTGGCATGGTTTCATCGCACAACAAAAAATGATTGCGAACAAAAAATACTTCGGTACAACTGAACGTCGCTACATCTACCTTTCTGGTTGGATGGTTGCTGCTCTTCGTTCAGAATTCGGTCCACTTCCTGACCAATCTATGCACGAAAAAACTTCTGTTCCTGCATTGATCGAAGAAATCTATACTTTCTTACGTCAAGCTGACGCGAAAGAATTAAACGATTTATTCCGCGCACTTAAAAAAGCTCAAGAAGCTGGTGATACTGCTAAAGCTGCTGAAATCACTGCTCAAATCGACAACTTTGAAACTCACGTTGTGCCAATTATTGCTGACATCGACGCTGGTTTTGGTAACGAAGAAGCAACTTACTTACTTGCTAAGAAAATGATCGAAGCTGGTGCTTGTGCGCTTCAAATTGAAAACCAAGTATCTGATGCGAAACAATGTGGTCACCAAGCTGGTAAAGTAACTGTTCCACACGAAGACTTCATCGCTAAAATCCACGCATTACGTTATGCATTCTTAGAAATGGGTCTTGACGACGGTATCATCGTTGCACGTACTGACTCTGAAGGCGCTGACTTGACTCAAAAAATCCCAGTGGTTAAAGAGCCAGGCGACATCGCTTCTCAATATATCAGCTATTTAGATACTGTTGAAATTGATATTGCTGATGCTCAAGAAGATGAAATCTTGATCAAACGTGATGGTAAATTACACCGTCCTAAGCGTTTAGCTTCTGGTTTATATCAATTCCGTGAAGGTACTCAAATTGACCGTGTTGTGCTTGACTGTGTAACTAGCTTACAAAACGGTGCTGACCTTCTTTGGATTGAGACTGCAACTCCAAACGTTGAAGAAATCGCTCACATGGTGAACCGTGTTAAAGAAACAATTCCAAATGCGAAACTTGTTTACAACAACTCGCCATCTTTCAACTGGACTTTAAACTTCCGTCAACAAGCTTACGATCGTTGGGTTGCTGAAGGTAAAGACGTATCTGCATACGACCGTGCTAAATTAATGAGCGCTGAGTATGACAACTCTGAATTGGCTGCTGAAGCTGATGAAAAAGTACGTACATTCCAGGCTGATGCTTCTCGTGAAGCAGGTGTGTTCCATCACTTGATCACACTTCCGACTTACCATACTGCTGCTCTTTCTACTCATGAGCTTGCACAAGGTTACTTCGGTTCTGAAGGTATGTTGGCTTATGTTGCTGGCGTACAACGTAAAGAAATCCGTGGTGGTATCGCTTGTGTTAAACACCAAGCAATGGCGGGTTCTGACATCGGTGATGATCACAAAGAAATCTTCTCTGGTGACAACGCTCTTAAAGCGCATGATGATGCTAAAAACACAATGAACCAATTCGCTGCTCACTAAGTCGCGATCTGATTCAAAAAACCCTGCATACGCAGGGTTTTTTTTATGGAGAATTTTTAAATAAAAATTACTTTAGTTGATTGCTTTATTTAAGATGTAATGTTCAGCCAAGTTCCCTTCAATTTTCTTACCATCTTGGTCAAGTGCATAAAGTCGATTTTCTGCAATAAAGTATTTGCGCTGATCACCATTTTTATCCAATGTAATGACACTACCACTATTGTCAAAACTGAATTGACCTTTAGCATTAAATGGATTGTTATCACCTTTACCCAAGTATGTTTCAGTTAAGTGATAGGTTGAATCGGCATTTAAAACTAATAAGGTCTTAATGCCTTCACAGTCCGCGCAAGGCAATATACCCTGATAATCTCCAGCCCAGTCTAAAGAATTTTGGGCATTATGTGCAGAATCAATTTCGGCTGAAGAGGCAACTTTAGCTTCAGGTGTTGCAGTGTTTACTTCAGCATTTTGAGTGGGTTTAGAGCAAGCAGCTAATGCACAAGTAGTTAATAGTGTAGCAATCAGTGTTTTATTCATCATTAGATTCCCAGTATTGTCATAGAGTAAATAGTTAATTGATTTTATGACCAAAAGGTAAAATAAATTATTTGATAAATAACTAAAATATTTAAAATGTAAAACAAAGTAGCATTGTGTAATGTGCCTTACCCACCAGTAACCAAGTTGAATTCAGGTGTCCTAGCATTGATCGAATGGTATTGAAGAGACATTTGCTTACAAATGAAATGTGCTGTGGCAGTGAACAGTACTATGGCGTGAATAAGAATTAATTGTTTATTTATCTATATTTTCCGTAGTTTAATGTCTAAAAAATTACATGATGAAAATCATTCAATAATTAAAATTTTGAGCTAAAAGGCCATAACAAACAATTTATACATTTATATATTAATGGGGCGATTTTTAATCAATTGGTACTTTTTTTATTCGATTAGACTGGTAGAATTCGCTGTCTTTTTTTTGTTGGTTTTGGTGTTGCTGTGTTTGAGAAATTGGCTGAACAATCTTTGGCATTGATGGGGTGGAAGACAGATAATCAATGGCCTGAGCATTTAGATCAATGTGTCATGATTGCTGCACCGCACACCAGTAATTGGGATGCTCTTTACGCGCGTTTAGCTTTGAAAGCCCTTGGGGTCAATGTTCGTTTAACGATCAAAGACAGTTATATGAAATTACCTTTTGGTCCTTTTGTACGAGCAATGGGTGGAATTGGCATTAATCGTCGTCCTAAAAATGAAGGTGAAGCTCGACCAAGTATGGTGGAGTTAATGACGGATTTGTTTAAAACACATCCTAAATTAGTGATGCTTGTTACACCTGAAGGTACGCGTTCAAAACAGGAACAATGGAAAACGGGTTTTTATCATGTGGCTGTTAAGGCGGGTGTACCGATTGCCTTGGCCTATATGGATTATGAAAAAAAAGAAGCGGGTGTTGGTAAGATTGTTTACCCAACAGGTAATTATGAGCAAGATATGCAAGAAATTATGCAATTCTATGCTGAAATCCAGCCTAAATTTCCAGAAAAATTCAGTGTTGATACCCGTTATTTGAATCAACAAGATGCCTGATGAATTTAAAGTGATTTTCAAGCGAGGTAGTTAAAGACTAACCTCGCTTTTTTTGTCTCACAACTTTATTGGCTTAAGCCTCCAAGCGACTGACAAGCTTCTTTATAATGTTCATATTCAGCCGAAATGACTTCAGGCAGTGGTTCATGAAACAGAATGTCACCATCTTTGTAACTTTGAACATAAGCTTCAACTTTTTTTCTGGAGTTGCCTAATGCATATTCATAATAATTAATGATAGGGCTATGCATCATCTGGCTAGATTCAATATTGTGGCATTGAAAATGTTCGAGTAGTTTTTCAGCTTGTTTTATTTCTTTGCTGGTGCCAAAAGCGCAACCTGTGAACAGCAGGGCACAAGTAATGAAGGAAAGGCGTAACATGAGGAATTGCGTTTTATAAAAGTGCTCAGCATTCTACGTGCCAATCAAATGATATAAAATCTTTTTAATGTATAGATTTGATTCTTTGCCCGTAAAGTAAACAGTGGTGCAGTAAAACCAAAAAAGAAAAATTCAAATAATCGTTTTTGAATGGTCAGTAGAATTCTAAAGAAGTAAGATAGAGCAGAATCAATTGCTGGTCCAAATCATGAAAATTGTGGCTGATGAAAATCTTGCTTTTACCGATTATTTTTTTGCAGAATTTGGTGCAATCCAACATGTCCCAGGTCGCAATTTAAGTCATTCTGATGTTGTAGATGCTGATGCACTCTTGGTTCGTTCTGTAACTAAGGTTAATTCAACATTACTACAAAATACAGCACTTCGTTATGTGGGTAGCGCTACAATTGGTACCGATCATTTAGATATTCAAGCCTTAAATGCTGCAGGCATTGCTTGGTCGAATGCTGCGGGATGTAATGCACAAGCGGTGACCGAATATGTAATTACCGCGCTTTTACATTTAAAACCTGAACTGATTTCTGCTCAGCAAAACTTTTGTTTGGGCATTGCGGGATTAGGGAATGTTGGTTCTCGCTTAGCAACAATGGCAAAGCTATTGGGTTGGCAAGTAATTGCTTATGATCCGTTTGCAAATCGGGATAATGTGACTCAGGTCGAATTTAAGCAGTTATTACAACAAGCCGATGCAATTTCAATTCATGTGCCTTTGACCAAAACAGGTCAACATCCAACTTATCATTTATTCAATGCGGAAACTTTGGCTCAAATGAAACCAAATGCCATATTAATTAATTCAGCACGTGGCCCAGTGATTGCAGAAGCTGATTTAATGCAAGATATTCGAAACACTAATCGTACCGTGGTATTGGATGTCTTTGAGCATGAGCCAGAAATTTCATCTGAACTTTTAGAGCTTTTGGCACTGGCGACACCACATATTGCAGGGTATAGCTTAGAAGGCAAGGCACGTGGTACTCAGATGATTTATGAGGCATTCTGCCAAGTCTTTGCTCAAGCTGCGACAAAACGGTTTGAAACTCAACTTCCAAGTTGTGAGCAATATTTTGCCCAAGCTGATTTTAAAACCGTGCTGACTCAACATTTAAACCAGATTTATGATATTGCTCAAGATGATGCCAATTTAAGAGCATGTGTAAAGCAAGGCAAAGTTGAACAACAAGCATTTGATACTTTAAGAAAAAACTATCCGCTTAGACGTGAGTGGGCAGCACATGGAGGCCCACAGGCATGAGTCAAGTTCATTATCAACCGACTTGTGATTTAGCGGCAATGCAAGCACGTGCCAAAATGTATGCACAAATTCGCCAGTTTTTTGCTGAGCGTCAAGTTTTAGAAGTTGAAACTCCAATCTTATCGCAAGCTGGTGTAACCGATGTGCACTTGGCTTCGGTGCAGGCAAAGCGCCATGTACAAGGTAAACTTGCAACACATTATTTACAGACTTCGCCAGAATTTGCCATGAAACGTTTATTGGCAACGGGCAGTGGACCAATTTATCAAATTTGTAAGGTTTTCCGTGACGATGAGCATGGGCGTAAGCACAACAGCGAATTTAGTATGCTGGAGTGGTATCGTCCGCACTTTAGTTTAAAAGATTTAATGTTCGAAGTTACTGATCTATTAAATGTGACTTTGGCGCAGCGTTTTGGTGAAATCCGTCCGACCATTTTAAGTTATAAACATGCGTTTATGGATCGCTTGGAGTTAAATCCTTTACAAGCCAGCTTGAAAGAACTGAAAGAGTGTTGTCAGCGCGTCGGTTTAAATCTGGATTTGGGCGATGATCGACTGGGATATATTGATTTACTGTTTTCACATTTTGTAGAACCTAGTTTAGGTTTTGACACAGCTGTATTTTTGACAGATTTCCCACCTGAGTTAGCCTCTCTGGCAAAAACCAAACATGATGAAGACGGTGAATTGGTTGCAGCACGTTTCGAACTGTATATCGAAGGTTTGGAATTGGCGAATGCTTATGATGAATTGATTAATGCAGATGTATTGCGGCAACGTTTTGAGGCAGATAATCAAGAGCGTAAGCAATTAGGCTTGCATGTGATGCCTATTGATGAATATCTATTAGCTGCTTTACCGAATATGTCAGAATGTGCAGGGATTGCTTTAGGCTTAGATCGTCTGTTGATGGTGGCGACTGAAAAAATGCGCTTGGAACAGGTGATTACTTTCCCAGCGCAGATTTCATAATCATAAATTACTTCAAGATTTAAAGCCCCTGATGTATTGAGATCAAGGGCTTTGAATTATTCTGGCTTATTTGTCACTGCATGCAGCGCTTTATAAGCTTCCAAGGCTTGAATACGACGTTGAATCAACATTTCACCAATTTCAGAACCTTGGACATTCTCAGGTAAATCTTGTGCTTTAATTGTGCGCACAATTTCCATCGCATCACGCATATAGGTGGCTTGAGGATACTCACGATCTTCTAGTCCAAGACGTCCGCGTGCATCACACTCACAGGCTTGTATGAAGGCTTCAACACGTTCTGGACGGCGTAGTACATCAAGACGCTGTAGAAGACGCCAGAGTGTTCCAGGTTTCAATGCAAATGCTTGATGGCACTTTAAGTGTTCTTTACAAACGGCCAAGGCCAATTGTTTGGTTTGAGTCGGTACTTTTAATCGATCACAGACTTGAGTTACGGGTGGAATTCCACGCTCTTCATGCATGATATGCCGAGGTAATTCATGCTCAGGGGTGAGGGCTTTACCCAAATCATGCACCAAAACAGCAAAACGTACATCGAGTGAATAATTCGCTTTACAGGCTTGATGAAGAGACATAAGTGTATGAACGCCACAGTCAATTTCGGGATGATATTCAGGACGTTGCGGAATGCCGAAGAGTGCATCAATTTCAGGAAATAAAACTTTTAAAGCCCCGCAAGCTTCTAAAACCTCGAAATAAACATCTGCATGAGGTTCCATGAGTGCACGTGAAGTTTCTTTCCAAACGCGTTCGGGGGTGAGTGCATTCAATTCACCTGATTCAGCTAGTTGTCGCATTAAATCAAGCGTTTCTGTGGCAATACTAAACCCTAAAGGTTTATAACGTGCAGCAAAGCGAGCTACACGTAATACGCGAAGTGGATCTTCTACAAATGCATCGGAAACATGGCGGAGTATTTTATTGGCTAAATCTTGTTGACCTTGATAGGGATCATAGATTTTTCCTGCTTCATCCATCGCTATCGCATTAATGGTTAAGTCACGGCGAATTAAATCATCTTCAAGGGTTACGCTAACATCGGTAAAGAACTCAAAACCATGATAACCCTGTCCTGACTTACGCTCAGTACGGGCTAAAGCATATTCTTCTTTTGATTCAGGGTGTAGAAAAACGGGAAAATCTTTGCCTACAGGCTGATAGCCAAGAGCCAGTAATTGCTCTGGAGTAGCACCAACAACAACATAATCTTTTTCGTGATAGGGGTGTCCGAGTAAGTGATCTCGTACTGCACCGCCTACTAAATAAACTTGCATGAAAAAACCTCTATTCTTCAAGCAATCATGCTACAGAATAGAGGTTTTCTCAAGTCAATAACTTGAGCTTTTCACTAAAGATTAAAGTGCTTCAGTTTCAGCTTGCTGAATTTCAGCCACAGTTAATGCTGTCATGTTTACTAAACGACGTGTTGTAGTCGTTGGAGTAAGGATATGAACAGGTTTCGCTGCACCTAATAAAATAGGACCAATAGTAACGTTATTACCAGAAGTTGATTTCAATAGGTTGAATGAAATGTTGGCAGCATCTAAGTTCGGCATAATTAACAAGTTCGCAGAACCTTTGAAACGTGAGTTCGGGAAGGCAAAATGACGAATGGTTTCATCCATTGCCGCATCACCGTGCATTTCACCTTCAACTTCAAGTTCAGGTGCAATTTCACTCAAGATTTCAAATACTTTACGCATTTTTTGTGCACTTGGGTCATTTTGATCTGAACCAAAACTAGAATGCGAAAGTAGAGCAACACGTGGAGTAATACCAAAACGACGCACTTCTTCAGCTGCTAGAATGGTCATTTCAGCCAACTGTTCAGCTGTTGGATTCGTATTTACATAAGTATCCGCAATGAACAAGTTACGATCTTCAAGCATTAATGCATTTAAGGTAAAGAAGTTAGTACGACCTTCTTTCAAGCCAATCACATTTTTCACGAAGTCTAAATGAATGTCATAGCTTGAATATGTACCACACAGCATACCATCCGCTAGACCATGGCGAACCAACATACCCGCGATTAAGGTAGAACGACGACGTGCTTCACGATGTGCGTATTCAGGTGTTACCCCTTTACGTTGCATGATGTCGTAGTAGTCTTCAGCAAATTTTTCGTAGTTCGGGTTTTTCTCTTGGTCAACAATTTCAATGTTTACGCCATTTTCTAAGCGTAGACCTAATTTCTTAATGTTGGCTTCGATCACCGCAGTACGACCCACCAAAATTGGTTTCGCCATGCCTTCATCTACAGCAATTTGTACAGCACGTAATACACGTAGATCTTCACCTTCTGCATAAGCAATACGCTTAGGATCTGTTTTTGCTTGAGCGAAAATCGGTTTCATAATGAATGCAGAGTTATAAACAAACTCAGACAAACGTTGGCGATATGCCGAGAAATCTTCGATTGGACGTGTTGCAACACCAGAATCCATAGCTGCTTGCGCAACTGCTGGCGCAATTTCAAGGATTAGACGTTGATCAAGTGGGCGTGGAATTAAATAGTCACGACCAAAAGATGCAGATTTTTCACCATAAGTTGCAGCATCTGCTTCAATGTGTGCCATACGCGCAATTGCGTATACACAAGCAATTTTCATTTCTTCGTTAATGGTTGTTGCACCCACATCAAGTGCGCCACGGAAGATATATGGGAAGCAAAGTGCATTGTTTACTTGGTTTGGATAGTCTGAACGACCTGTTGCCATGATCACGTCATCACGAACTTCATGTGCATGTTCAGGTAAAATTTCTGGATCTGGGTTAGCAAGGGCAAAAATAATAGGATCTTTTGCCATGACCTTAACCATTTCTTTGGTTAGGATACCAGCTGCTGAAAGACCAAGGAACATGTCTGCATCTGCAATCACGTCAGCTAGCTGTGTACCTTCAATGTCTTGTACATAGCGTTTTTTCGAGTCATCTAGACCTTCGCGCTTGGTTGTGAGTAGACCACGTGAGTCAGCAACGATAATGTTTTCTTTCTTTGCACCAATTGCACAAAGTAAGTCTAAACATGAAAGAGCAGCAGCACCTGCACCAGATGCAACAATTTTGATTTCTTCAATTTTTTTGCCATTTAACTGAAGTGCATTCAGTAAAGCAGAACCTACAATAATTGAAGTACCGTGTTGGTCATCATGGAACACAGGAATATTCATGCGTTCGCGAAGTTTACGCTCAATGTAGAAGCATTCAGGCGCTTTAATGTCTTCGAGGTTAATCCCGCCAAAAGTTGGTTCTAATGCTGCAACAATATCAACGATTTTGTCTGGATCATTTTCAGCGATTTCGATGTCGAAGACATCAACACCAGCAAATTTTTTGAACAGGACGCCTTTACCTTCCATGACTGGTTTTGACGCCAATGGACCGATGTTACCTAGTCCAAGTACTGCGGTACCATTACTGACAACGGCAACAAGGTTACCACGTGCAGTATATAGGGCGGCAGTTGAAGGGTCGCGTTCAATCTCTAAACAAGGCGCAGCCACACCTGGGGAGTAAGCAAGTGCTAAGTCATGTTGGTTGACCAGCTGCTTGCTTGGTGTAACACTGATTTTACCTGGGGTTGGAAACTCGTGATAATACAAAGCTTGCTGTTTTAATGATTGATCGTCCATCTGAATCTCGTTTGTTACTGAGTGGTCCAGCGTATGCTGGTGGTTTTGCTGAATTTGCTCGAATATACCATTACTTGTCTTTTAAGCCCAGTCGAACACGCTTCTTTTTTACACAAACTTAGACCTCAAGCCTATTGACTTAGACTAAGAAGGGATAAGTTTATGTAATTGCAAGTATTCGGTGGCATTTTTTTCAGAGAGTGGTTTAGAAAAAAGATAACCTTGGGCAATGTCGCATTGTAGTTTTTCCAGATAGCAGAGCTGCTGTTCAGTCTCAATTCCTTCAGCGACGACTGTTAAGCCCATGGCTTTACCCATGGCGACCATGGCACTAATAATGGCATCTTGTTTGCCATCTCCAATGTTGGCAATGAAGGCACGATCTATTTTTAGAATATCAATTGGGAAATCTGCGAGATAAGCCAGAGAAGAATAGCCTGTACCAAAATCGTCTAGGGCAATATTAATATGACGTTGCTTAATTTGGTCCAATAATATTTTGACAGTTTTTGAATTTTCAATCAGGGAAGATTCAGTAATTTCAAGTTCTAAACTTTCACCAGAAATTTGATACGTTGCAATGGCTTCATCTAAATCGGAGAGAAGTTGTCCACGTTGTAATTGTTGAGCAACGACATTGACAGATACACAAATATTTTTAAAACCAATCGAATTCCAATAGCTAATTTGCTTAGCTGTTTTACGAATGACGATTCTTCCAATATCCGAAATTAAGCTGGTTTTTTCAGCCATTGGAATAAATAGTGCAGGGGGAATAATGCCTTTGGTTGGATGGTTCCAGCGGACCAAAGCCTCAAAACCGTAAACATGCTGATCTTTAAAGTCGATTTTAGGCTGATAATAAACCACCAGCTCATCATTGCGAATGGCTTGGCGTAAGTCACGTTCTAAATAAATACCCTGTTCAAGTAAAGCGGTGTTATCACTCGAATAATATTTCATGGTGTGACCGCCTAAACGTTTCGCTTCAGTCAAAGCTTGTTCAGCGCAATTATTTAAATAATCAAGTTGTCGACCATGTTCAGGATAGAATGAAATACCCATCGATACCGTAATAATATGATCTTGTCCAAAAATCTCGAATGGTTCAGCAAAGGCATCTTGAATACGCTCACAATGCTGCTGAATTGATGGGCGGATATGAGAAATCTCATACACAATAGCAAAATCATCGCCATTTAAATGTGCTAAGAACAGTGCATCCGTGTTGGTCAAGCGCAGACGCTGAGCGACTTGTCTTAACAGTTCATCGCCACCATTATTGCTTAAATATTCATTGAGAGGGCGGAAGCGGTCAATATTGAGTCGAATCACAGCAAGCTGTTGAATGGAATCTTGATGAGATACTAAGTATTGATGTAGTTGATAATTATAATAAAAACGGTTTGGTAAGTCCGTTAATGTGTCGTAATTTTCTAAATAGGATAAGCGTTGTTCTTGAAGCTTGCGTTCTGTCAGATCAGAAACAATGCCAATATAGTTAATGACACGATTATGCTCATCCTGTATGGCATTGATATGTAACCAAAATGTTAGTTCTTTACCTGTGCTAAATTTTTCAGTGAGCTCACCATCATATTCCCCTGTACGTGCCAATTGCTCCAAAATAGCCTGATGGTTTTGTTGCTGTGCAGATTTATGGTTTGAGGTGAGTGCAAAAAGATGCTGACCTAAACATTGGCCTTTATCAAAACCTGTGATCTTTTCATAAAAAGGATTTACATTGACATAATTTAAATGTTTGTCGAGGATAAAAATACCTTCAGCGGCTTGCTCTAAAACACTGGCAACCAGTTTTAACCGTTCTTGGTCGGTACGTTCCTGATGAATATCACGCTGTATACCCACCATACGTAGAGGTTTTTTATTGCTTGGGTTACGTTCAATCACACGTCCAATATCATGTACCCAAGTCCAGTCACCATTGGATTGCTGTACACGATAAGTGGCTTCATAGCGGTCAGTCTCGGCGCGCAGATGCTGTTTTAACGCTGTTTTAAAACATAATAAATCATCAGGATGAATGATGTTTTGAAGCTGAATACTATGTTCTTTTGAATGTTTAAGCTTTTTCTGCTGTTGGTAGTTACTGACTGATATGTGACGCTCTTTAATATTCCAGTCCCAAGGTTTTAAACCTGCGATTTCATGGGCAAGATCCAAGTTTTGTTGCTGATTTTCTAGATTGCGGTTCATTTGTTCAATATCAAAAGTACGTTCTTGAATTTTTTGCTCTAATTGCTGGTTATTTTGCTGTAGTTGTAATTCAATTTCTTTAGATTTGTTCATTTCATTTTGCAGTTGGTCGCATAATTCTTCAGTCCGAAGCACTTGTTGCTCAGCATTTTTTATGAGTTGACCATTACGTAAATATAAAGCAGATAAGCGTTTATGGATTCGTACAGTAGAATTGGCACACAATAAAATGACGATGAGAACGAAGTTCACGGTCAGATGAAATAATTGGTTAATTTGGTCAGTAAGTATAAATTGAGATATAAAATAAGGAACAATAGATGGAATGAAAATTAAACAAAAATAATCAAGCCGTTGGGTTAAGAAGGTAAGTGCTAATGTTTGAGTTACAATTAACATTAAGGCGGATAATGTCAAAGCATGGACGGGTTCAAAACTTGGATTGACCTGAGGTAAATAGTAATAAATTAGGCTGATTCCAGTAGCAATCAGAATACCGATTCCTAGGCAGAGGAATTGTACCCAGTGATGTGCTTGTGAAATGGTGTATTGTTTAAATTTAAATCGAGTTGTGGTCAGTATCCAAAAACTGCCGACGAAGAGCTCTGTGAGCAAGAACCAAATATTAAAATAAAGAGAAAAGTGCGAAAAATTAAACTGATAAACACAATAAACGTATAAAAAAATAATGAGAATACTCACCAAAAATAATTGGATATGCCTTATGGAATTATGAATTTGCGCAGTTTGTAACTGCGATCTAAGATTCGCATCTAAAAAATCGGGCATAACATTCATAACCTTATTTTTGTTTTGTTCTACATACTGTATAGGTTATACGTTCCATTCATTTACTTAGTCGTTTAATAAAATCACAAAATATTGAATCACTTTTAGATTAATCAGGTTATCCATAAATATCAATCTTATCTATCCGTATTTTTGTCTTTTTAGAAAAACTATGGTCTAACATTGTAATTTAGGATGGATAATGCGACCACAGGTGCAGTTTCGGTACGTAATACTCGCTCGCCGATACACCAGCTAATAAAGCCTACTTCATTTGCAGTTTGAATTTCTATCTCACTTAAACCACCTTCAGGTCCGATTAGTAGCGCAATATTTGATGTCACATTGCTCAAAGGATTTGTTTCATCCTTATTGGGTGCAAGCACAAGTTTCGTCTCTGGCAGTTCAGACACGAACCATTTCTCTAAACTGAGTGGTGCAAGGATTTTTGGCACAATGTTCATGCCACATTGTTCACAGGCAGCAATCGCAATGCCTTGCCAATGATCTAACTTCTTTTGGTCGCGGTCATATTTTAACCGCATTTCACAACGTTCAGAGGTCAACAGTTGAATTTCTGATACACCCAGTTCGACTGCTTTCTGAATGGCGTAATCCATACGATCACCTTTACTCATGACTTGTCCGAGTAGGGTGCGAATAGCAGGAGTGCGATTGGCAGGATTAAAGGTCAGTACCTGAACAGTCGCTGACTTTTTAGCAACTTCGGTGAGTTCAACATGGTATTCACCACCCTGTCCATTGAACAAGGTCGCTTGATCACCCACTTGAGCGCGAAGTACTTTACACCAATGATGAAAAACAGTTTCGGTCAGTTCAATCTGTGTATCAACCGCTAATTCAGCTTCAATATAAAAACGTGGCATAAAATACAACTCGTCAAGTTAGGATTAAGCTAAACCAAGGTCAGTGACAAGCTGACGAGTTGGATCAGTAGTATTCATCGTGTAAAAGTGTAAGCTTGGAGCACCACCAGCAATCAGGCGTTCACAAAGTTTGACCACAACTTCATGGCCGAAAGCTTTAATGCTTGCCGTATCATCACCATAGGTTGCCAGTTGCTTGCGAATCCAGCGTGGAATCTCAGCGCCCGTTCCATCTGCAAAGCGAATCAAGTTGCTTGCATTGGTAATTGGCATAATGCCAGGTGCAATTGGAATATTTACACCTTCTTTTTGAATACGATCTACAAAGTAAAAGTAGGCATCTGGATTAAAGAAGAATTGGGTTAAACCAGCGTTAGCACCTGCATTGGCTTTATCGCAAAAACGTTGAATATCTAAATCAAAGCTTTCTGCTTGTGGATGCATTTCAGGATATGCAGCAACTTCAATGTGAAAGTGATCATTTGAATGTTCACGAATAAAGCGAACCAAATCTGTTGCATAAGGTAATTCACCTAAACCGACCTGACCAGAAGGCAAATCCCCACGTAAAGCCACGATGCGGTCAATACCTTGGGCTTTATAGATGTCGAGTAATTCAGCGATACGAGCTTTGTCATCACCAATACAAGATAAGTGTGGTGCAACTGGTGTGCCTTTACCATTAAATTCAGCAATGGCAGCTAAGGTACGTTCACGAGTTGAGCCACCAGCACCATAAGTAATTGAGAAGAACTCAGGGTTTAGGAGTTGTAGTTCTTGGTGTACGACTTTAAGCTTCTCTGCACCCGCATCCGTTTTGGTCGGAAAAAACTCAAAAGAAATAGGAATGTGTTTCGACATGTTCAAATCCTTTTTTATAAATGCTTGTATTAGTTTTTACCCTCAGCCTGAAACTTCTTCTAGAGAGAGGAACCTTGCGGTATTTAATTCAGGGAAAAATCCTCTCCTGACAGGAGAGGATTTAGCAGAGATGAAAAATTAGTATTTATAAGCGTCCGATTTGAATGGACCTTCAACCGCTACACCTAAGTAGTCTGCTTGTTCTTGAGTCAATTGAGTCAAGACACCACCAAAACCAGCAACCATTGCCGCAGCAACTTCTTCATCTAATTTCTTAGGTAGAAGTTCTACACGAATCGCAGCTTGTTTTTGATCTTCAGGAAGATCAGCAAATTTTTCAGCAAATAAGTGCATTTGACCCAAGACTTGGTTGGCAAATGAACCATCCATAACGCGTGAAGGGTGACCAGTCGCGTTACCAAGGTTAACTAAACGACCTTCTGAAAGAAGAATGAGGTAATCGCTGTCATTTTCAGAACGGTAAACTTGGTGAACTTGAGGCTTAACTTCAACCCACTTGTAACCACGTAAATATGCTGTGTCGATTTCAGTATCGAAGTGACCGATATTACATACAACAGCGCCCGCTTTTAATGTATCTAACATTGCAGCGTCACATACGTGGTAGTTACCCGTTGTCGTTACAATTAGGTCAGTATTTTGAAGAAGGTCAAGATTAATGTCTTCTTTTTTACCTGTTTGAACACCGTTTTTGTAAGGAGCAACAACTTCGTAACCGTCCATACATGCTTGCATTGCACAAATTGGGTCAACTTCAGTTACACGTACAATCATGCCTTCTTGACGAAGAGATTGTGCCGAACCCTTACCTACGTCACCATAACCAATCACTAGCGCACGACGACCAGAAAGAAGCATGTCAGTTGCACGTTTGATTGCATCATTTAATGAATGGCGGCAACCATATTTGTTGTCATTTTTAGATTTAGTTACTGAGTCGTTAACGTTGATTGCAGGAACTTTAAGTGAACCATCTTTCCACATTTCAAGCAAACGTTGAACACCTGTCGTGGTTTCTTCAGTAATACCGTGAATTTTAGCTAAAACATTTGGATACTTGTCATGCACAAGAGCAGTTAAGTCACCGCCATCATCCAAAATCATGTTGGCATCCCAAGGTTTGCCATTCACATTGATTTGTTGCTCTAAGCACCATACATATTCTTCTTCTGTTTCACCTTTCCAAGCAAATACAGGTACACCAGAAGCAGCGATTGCAGCAGCAGCATGGTCTTGAGTAGAGAAGATGTTACAAGAAGTCCAACGAACTTCTGCGCCCAATTCAACTAATGTTTCAATAAGAACGGCAGTTTGAATGGTCATGTGGATACAACCAAGGATTTTTGCGCCAGCAAGTGGTTTTGCAGCAGCATAACGCTTACGTAGCCCCATCAATGCTGGCATTTCTGCTTCTGCAAGTTTGATTTCTTTACGGCCGTAGTCAGCTAGAGTGATATCAGCAACTTTGTAATCTGTAAATGAAGCATTAACCGCGTTCATTACGATCTCCTTAATTAAAAATAAAAATTGATCATTATGTTCGCGGATGCCGTTGTTGATTAGCACGAATGTCTAACCGAATCGTCGAGCCTAGCGATTTCACATTACTGTTTTTGAAAATCAGCCTGTGAAAAAGTCGCAGCATCCCTCGACTGCGGAGTATTGTACCCACATTTTGGTTTTGTTCCAATGAAGATTGTATAAAAACGTATCAACTGTATTCAGCAGAATTGTGATGTCTTAAACTTATCTACTGATAAATATAAATATGTGAAATGAATGGATGAATGAAAAGTTGGATACTGTAAAAGAAAATGTAGTACAGATATTTGGGGGAATCGCAGTAGTTTTTGGGCTTTATTTGATGTTTTTCTACGGAGAAAATCTACGCATAGTGGTTTATGCCGTCGTATTTCATTTTGCTATTTATTTGTTAATCCTTAGAAAATATATATCAAAACATCGGATTCTATTTCAATTTATTTCAATTTTTATTTGTTATGTATTTTTTCAGATGATTTGGGGTGCTTCTCCTAAATTACAATTAAAAGAATTTGAATGGACGCATCCTCATTGGCAGCATGTCAGTCAGGTTCAACTCATCGATTCACAATCAAATGTTTATCGGCGTTCGAGAAGTGTGAGTTATGCCTATATGAATGTAATTTATCAATATGAATATCAAGGTAAACATTATTTAGCAGAACAAAGTGATTTAGTCCGTTAATATGCAATGTTGTTGACAGATGAACCACCGGGACTGCGTCAACTCACTGAATCTAAGTTGAAAAATCAATTTTTAAATGGTCAGGCGATGGTGTTAGTTAACCCAGCTCAACCACAAAAATCTATGTATTTTTATTCACAGCAATGGTTTGACCTACGTGGTTCGTGGTTGGCAAAAATTTTATGGGGCTTGCAGCTTATTAGTATCTTTGCCTTATTGGCGGCTTTAGGCTTAATGATAAAGAAAACCATCAATCCATCTCATACAATTCAAACGTGGTCTAAGCCTAAACGCTATGTATTTATCGCTGTATTCTTTATTGTAGGGTGGACAATATTGTTTGCAGGTTGGATTTTATTCATGTATATCAAAAATGCACCATGACGATAAAGAAAACTATGTAAAAATGAACTATAAAGCGACTATGTTTTAATAAATCTTAATTTTATCGATCAATTTATATATCATCCGCCTCATATTATCTTGAGAGTGAACCTATGGCTTTAGAGATTCCTGATTCTTTGCTGAATCTAGAAGCGAATTGTGGTGTATTTGCCGTTTGGATGTTGTTACAGCATCATGGTACACAAGTCGATATGAATGAGCTGATTAAGTTATGCCGACATGATCGTCAAGATGGTACATTTACCATTGCATTAGCGGTTGCTTTAAAGAAGATTGGATTTCACGTTTCTTTCCATACCGATCCCGACCCGAATATTGACCGAACCGAACGACAAAGTTATGCCGAAGCGAAAGCTTTACGTATCCCAATTGAGCCTGCGCTGAGCTATACCCAGATCCAGTCCCAGATTGAGCAGGGTAAAATGGTGATTGTCTACTATGACACATTAGATGAAGTGGGCAACCAGTCCTTGGTCTATTCAATCGATGATCAGGAAATTTGTTTCTTTGATAATTTTGAACCAATGCCTGCCTTAGTATTTGAACAGCAACGAAAAGCAGAAGGGATTTGCCGACAAGCGATTGTGATTGATGATCGTGAGGTGAAACTTCAATCGACTACGCTGAACTAAATGATTCGAACTTTGACTTTATCTATTTCGTTAAACTCTAGAATGGATAAAGTCATGCTGTTGAGTAGAGTTTAATATCAAGGGTGAAGTGTAATATTGATCTGATTATCAATTATTGGCTTATGTATAAAGTATTGAAGAACTAAAAATAGAAGAAGGATGAATAAGATGAAATGGGGTTATGGTTTAGGGCTCTTGTGTCTGTGTGGTTGGGTCAATGCCAATGACAGCACGGGCTTTGTGGCAACAGGTGGTGTGCAATATCTGAAAAGCCCTAAAATCTCCATGCAAAGTGAAGATTTATTTGTGAGTAAAAAGCAGATTCGCGTGGATTATCAATTTAAGAATCTGACAGATCAAGATATTCAAGAAACGGTCTTATTTCCTTTACCTCGTGTCGGAAGTTCACGTGAAAGCGATTTTGCGAATACTGAACATTTGCTGCAAAGTTTTAAAATACAAGCCAATGGTAAAAGCATTCAACCACAGCAGCATGTACGGGCTTTTTTACCAACGCTGACCAAGCAAGGTGAAGTGAATTGGGAAGCTGATCCTATTGATGTCACCAGTGCTTTAAAGAAATGTGGATTTACTGAACATGATTTGATGTATCCGTGGAGTATGCAGCAAGACGTTGATTACAGTGGTCGGATGCTTGGCTGTAAAGAACCTCAAGTGCAGCAATTGTTAAAACCTTATCAAGCAGGTGATGAAATCTATTGGGAAGCGCAGGTTATTTATAGTTGGCAGCAAAATTTTAAAGCCAACAGTATTACGCGTATTCAGCATCAATATGCACCATTGGTCGGCGGTTCAGTGTCACTTTATCCAGAAGAAGATGAAAAAACTTACTGTATGGATAAGCACTTTAAAGCGGGACTCGCCAAAGCCAAGGCACAGCACGCGCCCTATCAAGCATTAAGTTATATTTTAACAACAGGGGCAAATTGGGCAAAACCGATAGCAGATTTTAAACTGACCGTAGAGCGAGATGCAGGGGAGTTGGTGTCATTTTGTTGGGACGGAGAAGTCAAAAAAATTAGCCCAACACGTTTTGAAATGAGGAAAAAGAATTTTCTACCAAAGCGAGATTTAGACCTTATTTTTGTTCATGTCCGTTCGTAAATAGAGGATATTAAAACAGAAACCCGTTTCAAAAAGAGTTTCTGTTTTTATTACTCAAGCTTAGCTAGCTTGTTGCGCTTTATTGTTCCATTCATCTGCTTTGGCTTCGTCAATTTCAACGCCTAAACCATGAGCATAAATACAAGCTAAGTCGCGCATGGCTTGTACTTCACCCAGCTCTGCGGCTTGTTGTACCAAGGCTACAGATTTTACAACATCTTTTTCGACCACATCGCCACGACGGTAGAAACCTGCCAGTTCTAAAATAGAAGCCGCATGTTTGACGCTACTAGCCTGCTTAAGCCAATGGTAGGCTTGTTCAAAATAATATTTGGCTTCTTCTGGATCTTCATCTAGCAGTTCTTTTGCATAAACGGTATAGCCTTCACCGAGCCAGTACATGGCTTCGACATGACCATTTGCAGCAGCTTTCAGTGCCCATTCTTCGGCAAGTTCAATGTGCTGTTCATCTTCACTTTCCATGTATAAAGTGGCAACCTCGAACTGTGCTGCTGCATTACCAGCAATTGCACGATTAATGAGTTCTGCTGAAATAGAAGGAAGTTGAGACATAGAAATTCCAAAGGCAGTCAATTAAAAAAGCCAATCCGAAGATTGGCTCAGTGATTATAGCCTAAAAGCTTTGACGGAGTGCAGCATTAAAACCACAGTATCGTTGCACTCATGAGACTAAGCATACAAAGTGCAAGTGTAAAGGCTTTGATTTTCTGCTCAAAATAACTCAAAGATACACCGACAAATAAAGCAGCAAAACTGAGGACACCTACCCAGAAACTGAGCATATTGCTGAGTTTTCCTGACAGGATACATATCACTAGACTAAAGGTGAGTAGTAGCCATCCTATGATTGTGGCGTAGCGCGTTTGTATGGCGTTGAGTTCATTGCCAAAAATCTGTTTTTGATGTTTCGACATCGAACTGGCTAAGGCAATAAAGGCTAAGCTAGATAATGACCAAATCAATAAAAAGAACATCATGATGTTAGCTCCTGTGGTCGAGGAGCTGTTTTGGTTTTTTTGGCAGTTAATCCTTTATGATTTTTGACTTTAAGATAAGCCATGCCAAAGATGAATGCCAAAGCCCATGCCATGAGGTCGAAACTGGCAATCATCCATTGTCCTTCTGCAATACTGAGCCATAACGCATGACCACCTGTCAGTGCATTTAAAATAGGCAGCAAAGCAAACATGATGGTCGCGAACCCGAGTAATTCCAACCAAGCCTGACGATGGGTACGGAAAATGGCATAAATAAGGCAGCATAACCACGTAATCAAGAAAATATTAATTTCCCAATCTAAACGTGTTTCGAGTTGCACTGGTAATAATCGGTTTGCATAAAAATAACCTGCACAAGCCAAAGGTAAACCAATAATTACCGTAATATTGGTGACTTCAACTAAGCGATAACCAAAAGATTTATAACCTTGTTTTTGTTGTTGTGGCGCACGTTTGACACACCATAAAATAAGTCCTGTTGCGACCATTAAAGTGCCCAGAATCCCAGAACAGAACAATAACCAACGTAGTGTTAAATCTAGGCCACGTGCTTCATGTAAAACAGTCACGACATTATAAATGCCCATTGGAACTGAGGCCCGATAAGGTGAATTTTGCTCTGTCGTGTTGATACCAGTCATTCCATTAAAGGTAAACGTGGGCATAATATTTCGTGCAATGACACTTTCTGCATACAGTGCTTTAATTTCGACACTCGCCGCCGTGGTATTTGGAGCAATGATTTGAATTGAACCAATGGGATTGTTTTGCCACTGAGATGCTGCATAGTTCAACATTGGAGTCAGATCAGCCATTGGTGCCGCTTGAGGTTCTGCTTCTCTTTTATGACGTCCATGCTCACCACGCTCTTGTTCACCCCGTCCAGAACCACGTAATTCTGATGGCGGCTTTGATGGTTGAGCATTACTTTGTGGACGTAAATCCTTGAGAAATTCTTGACGATCTGAATAGATCTGATTAATTCCCCAAGGCATAAACATGAACATCAGGAGTAATAAACCACTGAAGGTGATCATGATATGAAAGGGCAGTGCAAAGACCGCGGTTGCATTATGCGCATCTAACCAAGAACGTTGTCCCTTGCCTGAACGGAACGTAAAAAAGTCTTTGAAGATTTTTTTGTGAGTAATGATGCCACTTACAATTGCAACCAGCATGAGCATGGTGGCTAATCCTACTAACCAACGAGTCCAAAGTCGTGGTAATCCGTACAGTTCAAAATGGAAACGATAGAGAAAACTGCCGCCAGGTGTATCTCGTGCCTGTAAAACTTCTCCAGTTTGGCTGTCTAAACTAATACGTTCACCACCACGTCGAGCATGCGGATCTTCGCCTTGTTTACGCACCATAATTTCAGTGGTGGTTTGACGAGAGTTTGGCAGAGAAATCATCCAACTGCCTGCCTGAGGATGGTTCTTTTGCAGATAATTTAATGCAATTTGAGTTTGTTGGATTTGGGTATTATTGGCGACAGATTGATGCAGTTCTGGTTTCATCCATACGGTAATTTCATTCTGGAAAAAACTGAGCGTGCCCGTTACAAAAATGGCATATAGCAGCCAGCCTAAAATCAGACTTGCCCATGTGTGTAACCACGACATGGACTGACGAGGACCTTCAATTTTGTCATCTGGACGCATATCAAGCCCCTAAAAATTGCGAAGTTAGCCAAAGAACGAGGCATGGAATAAAAATGCCAAGGCTGGCTTTGATCGTTTTATGCACCATAAATACCCAAATAAATGCGGCGCAATGAATGCAAAAAGCCAATAGGGTTGCGGCGATTGCAGCAGTCGCTCGAGAGTCGATAAATGCTTTCGCAATAACAATTGCGGTCAGGGCTGAAAGTAGATAGCCACCGAAAATGGCTAAAACAAAACGATAAAACACCATGCAACGATATTTGAGCAAGGTCGAGTCTGTCTGCGATTTGGGTTTAATTTTGAGTGTGGGGGCTGCTATCAGCTGTTCTGGCGCACTTGAATTATTCATGAGAGAGCATCTGACGATAGAAGTTGATTAAATATTAATACAAATGATAACAATTATTATTTAATAAATAAATGTACTTTATTGAAAATGTGGATGAAACATCAAAATACTTATTTTTACTGAAGTTTGATTCTCAGGTATGCAATGTCATTTTTAATTTGATGTTAGAAATCATATGGTTTGTGAAGTAAGAACGGTCACTTGTGTTTTAAGAAGTAATCATTCCACAATATACACACTCATAAATTTGAAAAAAGGGAACTCATGCTGAAATTAATTTACTACGTTCCAGAGAGTCACCTAGAGTCGACTAAACAAGCCATTTTTTCAGCAGGTGCGGGGGGAATTGGAAATTATGAACATTGTGCATGGCAAGTTCTGGGTATGGGACAGTTTAAGCCTGTACAGGGGGCAAATCCATTCATTGGTGAGTTGAATCGTTTAGAACAAGTGCCTGAATGGCGAGTAGAAACGATTGTGCCAGAAGCTCATGCCAAAGCAGTGGCTCACGCGCTTAAAACCAATCATCCTTATGAAGAACCAGCTTTTGAGTTTATTCAAATCTTGGATATTTAGCCCAAATAGCTTTTACAAACTGAAAATTAGATACACGGAAATGTCATCTGCAATTGTTTGAGACAGGACGAATTATGAAAAAAATGGTTCTGCGATGCATTGAAATGCAAACGGTATTAGCCGAGTTTTGCAGATCTTGCGCTGCTATAGTCGCACCTCAGGTTTTGCCTACTTTTCCCAAAAGAAAAGTAGGTCGAACCGAAGGTTATTCTATTAACTAGAATCTTATTGAAAAGATTCCATCTAGAAAAATCGTTAAACCTTCTGAATAAATAACTCACGATCAAAACGGTATTGTGGGAAAAACACGCCGTCTTTCGCACGTTCGCCTGCTGCAATGACCATGACAGGATATTGCTGGTCATTTAGTTTTAAGATTTTTCGAACCATTGGCTCATCAAAACCTTCCATCATGCAGCTATCAAAACCATAGGCACGCAAAGCCAAAACCAGATTTTCACACGCCAGCGCTGTGGTTTTGCTTGCCCATAATTTTGCATCGGCAGCGTTAAAAGCAGTAACAGGCAATTGCTTATCAAATGTTCGTACCAATTTGAATGCGACTTTTTTGACGTTGCCTAATGCATTGAAATAGCCTGTTTTGTAGTTGTAGGGAATAACTCGATAATATTTTTGCACCGCGGGTGGCGTTTCGGGGAACGGAAATTCACTGATGTTGCGTTTTGCCATATCATCCAAACGGTCCGTACGTGCAATACAGACAATCAGTTCAGCCGCGGTTTTTGCTGCCAATTGGTTTAGGCAGGCTTTTACCAATTGCTTTTTCTTGCTCGGGCTTTGTACGACATAAAAAGTCCACGGTTGTAAATTGGATGAGTTGGGTGCGAGCAGCGCTAAATCTAAACAGGCATCCAAAATGTCGCTAGGAATTGTGCGATCAGTAAATTTACGTACTGAGCGGCGACTTTCAATGACCTTACGGAAATTAGCAACATCAATATCTTGCGGGGCAGGCTCGTAGTAACGAGATTTACCTGATTCATCTGTAATGAAGTTAGGTTGGTTGGTATTTGTCATGAGATTTATAAATTTTAAATGTTGTCGTTTTAGAATATATCGGGTGTAGTGCCCCTGTTGTTGTATTTCAGTGAGCTAAAACAAAAGGGGCAAAATGCCCCCTTTGATACCCAATTAGTTAAATTGAGAAAAATCAGGTCTACGCTTTTGCATAAATGCAGCAACGGCTTCAGCCATTTCTGGTGAAGATACCCGTTTCATGAAAATCTCGGCTTCATGGTCAATACAGTCCACAATGCTGTCTAGATTATGTTTCATGAGTGCCTTGGTTTGACGTAAAGATGCCAAAGGTAGCGCAGCTAAAATTTGTGATTGCTTGAGTGCGGCTGCGTAAACATCTTCTTCAATGCTGTTGACTAGACCCGCAGCAACGGCTTTTTCGCTGTTAAATTTTTGGGCAGTAAATAATAATTCAGCCGCTTTGTGGTAACCCGCTTGTTGAATCAGTAATTGGCTGGCTGCACCTTCAGGTGAAAGTCCAAGACTCACAAATGGAATTTGGAATAAAGCAGTTTGGTCGCTATACACAAGGTCAGCATGAAGCAAAATAGTTACGCCAATACCAATCGCTACACCACGCACCGCAGCAATTAATGGTTTAGAGAAACGTGCCGCTGCTTTTAACACCACAAATGGCGGTGCATCACCAGCTTTGCCTTGTAATGGAGATTGAATGAATTGCATAAAGTCTTGCATGTCATTTCCCGCAGTGAAATCGGCATCTTCACCTCGTAAAATCACCACACGTACATCTTTAGATTGATCTGCTTCATCAAGGGCTTGAGCAATCCATAAATACAATTCACCATACAATGCATTTTTTGCTTTTGGACGGTTAATGGCTAAAGTCAAAATACCGTTGTCTAAATTTGCATTTAAATGTTCATGTGGTTGTTGAATACAACTGAGCGTCATCGTACTATCCTTGCTTTAAAATTTAGTTAAATTTTATGAGCCATTATGTCGTATCTTAAACAATAACGCTGCTACTGATGAGTTCATAAAAAAGTTCATTCTCTATGAAACATACATTTGATTATCTGGTATTTATTGGTCGTTTTCAGCCCTTTCATTTGGCACATATGCGAACCATTCAAATTGCATTGGAACTGAGTGACCATGTTATTTTGGCCTTAGGTTCGGCGCAGATGGAACGGAATATTAAAAACCCATTTACCGCCCAAGAACGTGAACAGATGATTTTGTCGAATTTCTCTGCGCAAGATGCAGCGCGAATTCGTTTTGTACATGTTGTTGATGTTTATAATGATAAAAAATGGGTGAATTTGGTCAAAAGTTTAGTGGCAAATGTAGTACAGCCTGAACATAAGGTTGGGCTGATTGGGCACTTTAAAGATGAATCTTCTTATTATTTAGAACTTTTTCCAGAATGGGAAATGGTTGAAATTGATAGTTTAGAAGGTGCGATGTCTGCAACACCGATGCGCGAAGCTTTTTATCGTGGTGAAATTTGGGAAGAGACTTTCCCGCAAGGCACGATTGCATTTTTACAAAACTTTATGCAAAGCGTGATCTATCAACAATTACAACACAAATACCAGACCCAAGACAAAACCAATCTTGAGTAAACTATATTTTCATCACCTCGTATGAGGGAATGGATATGCTACATCATGTTGAACCTTATGGAACTTCATTTCTATTTTGGTTTTCTAGGTGCGGTTATGTACTTGCCATACTTATGTCTATGCAATCTGTTCGGGCAAGTTCGTGGCATTTAACCCCCCATTCTGAAGTCAGTTTTCATATAGATACATTTGGCATGACTTTTGTGAAAGGTCAGTTTGAAAAAGTCCAATCCAGCCTACAGTTTAATCCGCAACAACCTGAACAAGCCACAGCCGAGGTGATACTTGATATCACCAGTATCGACTTAAATAAACCCTCATTCAAACAGATGGTTTTGGGCCCAGACCTATTTTATGTAGAAAAATATAAAACTGCGACATTTAGCAGCACTCAATTTAAAGCGCTTGGAGATCATCGTTATCAGATTCTCGGCAATTTGACCTTAAGAGGCGTGACTCATCCAATTTCGTTTAATGCCAAATTAGTTCCAAATTCGAATAATTCAGATCTGTTAGATGTCGAAGCGTATACCCTAATCCGCCGTAGCGATTTTGGCATGAAAAAAGCTTTCGGTGGTGTTGGTGAAAAAGTAAAGATTCAGGTGATTGGACAATGGAAAAAAAGCGACTGAATTAATTCAGAAGCTCCTGAGCTTTTTGGGTCAAGAGCTGTGTCAGTTGCTCAAGTTGAGCCGATTGTTGTTTCCAATGATGCCAATAGAGCGCTAAGTCGATGCTTAAATCTTCTGAAACTTCGATGAGTTTGCCCGACTGTAAATACTGATTTGCTTGATAGTCTGGAAGCCAGCTATAGCCTAAACCCATTACAGTTGCATCCACGAATGCAGTCGAACAGGGAATAAAAAAATGGGGGTATTGGGTTGGGTTAAGTCCAAATTTTTGCTGGATAAAGCCTGTATGCATGAAATCTTTTTCGTTGTAAATCAGGGCAGGAGCAAGACGTAAAGTCTCTCGATTTACCCCTTGTTTAAACCATTGTTGTTTAAATTGTGGTGTTGCAACAAATCGATAATGCATTTTACCCAAATAGGCTGCGATACATCCTTTCATTGGCTTAGGTTCAGTGGTCAAGCACGCATTCACTAGCCCTGCTTCAAGTAAGTGATGTGTATGTGACTGATCATCAACTTGAAATTGCAGCACAATTTTGTTTTCAATCAAGTTTTGCTTGAGCAAGGGTAATAACCAAGTGGCAAGGGAGTCAGCATTGGTAGCAATATTGATTTGATAAAATGCAGATTCAGCGGATTTCCCCGTCAAATTTTGCATTAAATTTTGTTCAAGCAATCTACTGTGCTGTAAATAGTGCAATAAAGATAGACCTGCCTGAGTAGGTCGGCAAGGACGCTCACGCACAATCAACAAATGCCCCAAGGATTTTTCTAAACTCTGTACGCGCATAGTGACTGCCGAAGCCGTAATGCATAAGCGTTCGGCGGCCAAATCAAAACTGCCTGTTTCAGCGACAGCTAAAAACGCATCACATTGTTTACTATTTAGCATGGAAGGGCTCAGTTTTATTCATGAATAAGCTAAGGCTATAATCTAAAATAAATTGAGTTAAATTGATATTTTTTTAGTTTTATTTAGTTAAATAAAAAATGATTGATAATGCGATGGAGCAAAAATAGAGTTGAAAAAGTCATGTTACAAACGTATTTACAGGGCATCGCGATTGGTTTTAGTCTGATTGTGGCGATTGGGGCGCAAAATGCTTTTGTTTTAAAACAGGGCTTAAAACAACAATCTGTATTTTGGGTCTGCTTTGTTTGTGCGCTGTCCGATTCAATTTTAATTTTATTAGGAATCACAGGTTTTTCTGTGGTGCTTCAGCATTACCCTGAAGTTCTGGGCATGGCGAAATGGGCTGGGGCATTATTTTTATTTTGGTATGGCTTTCAACATTTGTTAGCAGCTTTCAAATCGAATCAGGGGTTGCATGCAGCGCAGCAAAATGAGACCAATTTAGGTCAGATCTTGTTGGTATGTTTAGCATTAACTTGGCTAAACCCACATGTTTATTTGGATACAGTGGTACTGATTGGTTCAATCTCAACCCAATTTGAACAGAGTAAACTCTATTTTGCACTGGGCACTATGACTGCATCATGGTTATTCTTTTTCAGTTTAGGATATGGGGCACGACTATTAACACCAGTTTTTGAAAATCCTAAAGCATGGAGAGTTTTGGATGGTCTAATTGCTTTGATTATGTGGGGTATCGCACTGTCTTTAATTTTAAATACTTAATGATAAAAGCCGCTGAGTTGAGTAATCATTACAGCGGCTCTATTAATTAAGCTTGTAAAGCTTTTAAATCAGCAAGAACTTGTTCTGCATGTCCCGCAGCTTTGACTTTACGATATTCTTTTACGAGTTTGCCTTGATGGAAAATAAAGGTTGAGCGTTCAATGCCCATGACTTGTTTGCCATACATATTCTTTTCTTTAATCACATCGAAGTGTTTGCATAGGACTTCTTCTTTATCACTGATTAAATTAATGGTTAAAGCCTGTTTTTCGGTAAAGTTCTGATGGGCTTTAACCGAATCGCGTGAAACACCAATGATCGTAGTTTTCAGTGCATCAAACTGGTCTTTTAAACATGAAAAACCAACGGCTTGTGTGGTACAGCCAGGTGTTGAATCTTTTGGATAGAAATAGACAATCAACCATTCTGTTGGAACTTCGGTTAAATTGATTTCACCTGTGGTGGTAGGAAAGATTTGATTTGGAAGTTGAATTGTCTCTGTCATGGTTCATCCTTCAATCTGGTGTTGTTCTAGTTCAAGGGGTAAAAAGGCGTAATTTTCGTGATAGAGAATATCACCTTTCATAATGTTGAGTGCATGTTTAAAAATTGGGCCATTAATCACTGTCGTGTGAAACTCACCCGCTTCTCCGCAAGGGTCAATCCCTCTGGCTACAAGCTCTTGTATATAGTCCAGTGTCAGAATTTGTCCCAGATCTTCAATTTTCATGCCTAAGTTCAGATTGACCGTCACAATAATGCTTTGAAACCCTAGTGAAATAAATTCCTGCACAATGTCTAAACGTGGACGTTGCCAAAGTGGCATACATAAACTGAGCTGACTTTTATCGCAAACAGATTGGTTCCATTCTGCATGTGCCATTAAGTCAATATCGCCTGTAACCAACGTTTCTGCGCCTAAGATTTGGGCTTTTTGTAGCAGTTGAATAAAATGACTTTCATAATCTTGCCAAGTGGCGGAAGCCGTAAAAATAGGTAATCCAATGGCATTGGCTTGTGCATGAATAATGTCGAGTGACATCCCATGTGAGCGTGACTTTAAGCCTTGTTCTTCAAGCATCACTATTAGTGCAACGGCTTCACCCATTTGCATGGCTTGATAGAGGGCGAGGCTGCTGTCTTTACCTCCACTATAGGACGCAACAAATTTTTGACCTTGAGCGTTTGTATTCCATTTATTGCACATAGTTTCAAGTTCTATCAATTTTGTGACATAGAAAAAGCCTGCATAAAGCAGGCTTCATTCATATTGAGCGAATTATTTTTTCGCTTGCGCGTTTTTCACTGCCGCTTCAGTTAATGACTTTAATTTTGTCGTTAACTGAGGGCCAAAGCAGGCTTGTAAATCTTTATTCTGCTTTTGAACAAAAGCCAAGGTGCTTGGACTTTTCTTTTGGTTAATTGCGCTTTGAATTTCCCATTTTTGAGCATTGGTCAATTTACCATCTGCTTCAACTGCACAAGTACAGTATTTGCTTACTTCAGCGCTCGATAATTTATTACCTTTGGCTGTTTCTTCTTTACAAACATTAATTAATGCAGCTTTTACATTGGTGCTTTTATAGGCTTCTTGTAGTTTGTTTGATTCAGCAGCATGTGAAGCTGTTGCGAACAATGCAGCTGCAGAAACCAATGTAGAAAGAATAATGTTTGATTTTAAATTTTTCATAAACTGTACCCTGTAATTACGGTATGTAACGTGTTGGGTCTGCTACGCCTGCATCTTCAAAGCCTTGTTTGCGTAAGCGGCAGCTGTCGCATTTACCACAAGCACGTCCTTGGTCATCTGCTTGGTAGCAAGACACCGTTTGACTATAGTCTACGCCATGTTCTATACCTAAGCGAATGATATTTGCTTTGGATAAATGTAACAGAGGTGTTTCAAATTTAAGAGCTTTTCCTTCAACACCCACCTTGGTTGCCAAGCGTGCCATGTTGGCAAAAGCTTCAATATATTCTGGTCGACAGTCAGGATAACCTGAATAATCAACAGCATTGATACCAATCACAATGGCTTCTGCACCAAAAACTTCTGCTGCTGCTAAAGCATAAGATAAGAAAATGGTGTTACGTGCTGGAACATAAGTTACAGGAATACCCTCTTGGAGTTGTTCTGGTACATCAATGCTATGGTCTGTTAAAGCAGAACCACCTAAGTTACCTAAATCAATATTAATAATACGATGTTCAACACCAACACGTTGTGTTAGGGCTTTTGCAGCATCTAACTCTGTGGTAGAGCGTTGACCATACATAAAACTAATAGCCATACATTCATAACGTGCTTGCGCCCAAGCTAAACAAGTAGTTGAGTCTAAGCCGCCTGATAACAAGACTATGGCACGAGGGCGCATATGCAAATCTCCAAAATATTTAAAAGCAATTAACGACCAGTTTCATCGTTCCATAACAATTTATGTAACTGTAATTGGAAGCGAACAGGGAGATGGTCTTCTAAAATCCATTGCGCTAAATCACGCGCAAGTTGTGGTAAGCGCACAGCACCTTTTTCTACAGCAAAAGCAGGGGAGAACCAAACGGTACTGACTTTATCTTGTAGTTGGTATTGTGCGACCTGTAGTTTTGACCACTCATAATCTTCACGGTTGCAAATCACGAACTTAATCTGATCATGTTGAGTAAGATGATCTAGATTACTGATTAAATTACGTTGTTCTTCACCCGAAGTTGGAGTTTTAAGGTCTAAGACTTTAGAAATACGAGGGTCAACTTTAGACACATCTAAAGCACCACTGGTTTCTAAAGATACTTCACAGCCCAGATCTGCTAGACGTTGCATTAACGGTAAAGCATTCGGCTGTGCGAGGGGTTCACCACCTGTCACGCAGACATACGGAGTTTTAAAGTCGAGTGTGGTTTGAATAATTTGATCAAGCGATTGGCGCTCGCCACCTTCAAAAGAGTAAGTGGTATCACAATAGGTACAGCGTAGTGGACAACCTGTTAAACGGATAAATACCGTTGGCAGTCCTGCTGTATTGGCTTCACCTTGTAATGAATAGAAAATCTCCGTGATGCGTAAGCCCGCAGCCGGATCAGAAACAGGAATAGCTGAAGATCGGAGAGTATTCATAGCACAAGATAACCACAAGATAGAAAAATAAAAATCTCTACGACCATACCTGACCGTAGAGACCGAAAAGCAGTTTGAAAAATTAGTCTTCGCGTAATAATTCGTTCAAGCTTGTTTTAGCACGAGTTTTCGCGTCAACTTTTTTCACGATAATTGCAGCGTATAAGCTGTAAGTACCGCATTTAGAAGGAAGGCTACCAGAAACAACCACAGAACCTGCTGGTACGCGGCCGTAGTGGATTTCACCAGTTTCACGGTCATAAATCTTGGTTGATTGACCAATGAATACGCCCATTGAAATGACAGAACCTTCTTCAACAATTACACCTTCAACGATTTCAGAACGCGCACCGATGAAGCAGTTGTCTTCAATAATCGTTGGGTTTGCTTGTAATGGTTCGAGTACGCCACCGATACCTACGCCACCAGACAAGTGAACGTTTTTACCGATTTGTGCACATGAACCTACAGTTGCCCATGTATCAACCATTGTGCCTTCATCTACATAAGCACCAATGTTGACATAAGACGGCATCAACACCACATTTTTTGCTTGGAAGCTGCCTTTACGTGCAACAGCTGGTGGTACAACACGTACGCCCGCAGCTTTGAATTGTTCTTCAGTCCAACCAGAGAATTTAGTGTCAACTTTGTCGTAGAAACGAAGATCACAAGACTCAATTGGCTTGTTGTCGTTTAATTTGAACGATAACAACACTGCTTTTTTAAGCCATTGGTGAACAACCCATTCGCCGTCGATTTTTTCAGCTACGCGTAATGAGCCATTATCTAAACCTGCAATCGCTTGTTCTACAGCGTCACGAATTTCAGCAGAACAGTCTGCTGCTGTGAAATTAGCACGGTCTTCAAAGGCTTGTTCGATAATTGTCGAAAGCTGAGACATGATCTTCCTTCCAAAAAAATTTTGAAGATTTTACACTATATTTGCCCAAAAATAGATGAAAAATCGTCTTAGCATCGGAATTAATAATTAAGGTAGTTCAGTAAAAACCTATGTTAAATTGTATAAGTTGTTAAACAAATAAGTGTTTGCAAACTATATTTTATGAAATATGTATCAAAAGTTAACACAAACTAAGCAAATCGTTCATAAAAAGCACCGATGTTCTGGTCTAGGATGGGTTCATCAAAACAACTTCATGATTAAAAGTTAATCTTCTGAGGAGACCAGCAATGAAAAAATTAAGTTTAATTGCAATTGCAACAACAATGACCGCTTTTGCAGGGACTGCAATGGCAGAAGAACCTGTAATTAATGATGGTCGTGTTTCTAATCAGCTTATTCCTACTTCTGTGCGTGCTGAAGCAGGAACAACAGGTTATGGTGGAGCAGTCACTTGGACCGTTAACCCTTATGTTGGCGTAACCTTAGGTTACAATGGTGGTGATGTTTCTTGGTCAGATGACTTGTCTGTTGATGGCGTAAAATACGACATGGACATGAAGAATAACCTTACATATTTAAATGCTGAAGTACGTCCTTGGGGCACAAGTTCGAACATGTGGGCAAATTCACTCTATATGGCAGCAGGTGTAGGTTATGTCGATAGTGAATATACGCTCAAATCTAAAGCAGGTAGCGGTAATATCGAGATTGATGGGACTCCAACCAGTTTTGAGTCTGTGACAGGTAAAGTTAGCTATAACAATGACATTGCACCTTACTTAGGTCTTGGTTTTGCACCTAAAATCAATGACAAGATTGGTGTGTTTGGTGAGGTAGGTGCTTACTACACAGGTAATCCACAAGCTAAACTGACAGGTGTCGGTGGTACAGCAGCGGATCAGGCGTTATTGGCTGAACACGAACGTAATGTCGAAAACGACGATAAATATGAGTGGATGCCAGTGGCGAAACTCGGTGTAAGTTATCACTTCTAAGAGATAATCTTATTCTAGAAAAACGGGCTAAATGCCCGTTTTTTTAAACATTCATACAATATCAACTAAAAGTGATGTCCGATTTTTCCACCAAATACCCATGCATCATTTTGATTCACTGAATATAAAGTAGTAAGTTTGGTATTTGCTCCAGCATCCTGTACAGTTTTGGCTTTGTTAAAGCGTAAATACTGTGTTCCTAAAGCAAAGAAGGATTGAGGTTGCCAGTAATAGAGGGCGCCTAGACCAACTCCATAGTAACCGTCGACAGGGCTTAAGGTCGAAGCTGTATTGCCGTTCCCTGAGTCCCAGCTTATATCAAGGGTAGAGACCCAGCGCGAACTGAATTGATGCGCAATGCCAATTTTCCCAGACCATTGATCTTCTTGATATTGAATCATGTTAAAGGAAGCAATTTCAGGGGCATATTGCGCTGCACTTTCAATAATGGCGGCAAACTGAGTCGGCTGAATGATGTAGTCACTCCAATTGACCCAGCGCAGTGAAGCATACAGCAGACTTTGGGGGGAAAGTCCTGTTTGGAAATCCAGATTGACTGAAGAGGGTGTTTCTATTGTAGTTTTCTTTGCTGTCGTCAAGTGAATAGGCTGGTTCTGAATTGATTCATTTACATGCACTTGATGTTTAATTGCCGAGCGATAGGTTAGGCTACTGCGTAATGCGTATTTTGGAATTTGATAACTTAGACCTGCAAGCCAACCTAGGGCATGATCCTTTTCAAACTCGGCGCGGTATCCATTTAAAAAATAGAAACTTTGTCCAAACACATCTAAGTTGCCTTCAAAGCTTTGTATGCCGAGACCTGCATAAATTTGCCACGAAGGATTAGGCTGATAGCCAAATAGGCTAGTTATATTGTGACTGTCAAAATTGATATCTGTAGCTTCAATCTCAATCGGTCCAATCACGGTATTGGGGCGATAAAGGTATTGGATGTCGACACCAAAGGGTTGATCAAAGATGAGACCGAATGAAACTTTCGGATGAGGCTGAAATTTTAAAGCAGCCTGTACAAAATTACGGTTTTCCACAAAGTTTCCAGTGGAAAAGTCAGTGACCCCAATTTCAGCCAATTCAGCTTGATTTTGGACTTGACCTGAAATATCTGCATTTAAACGGGCGAAGGTTAATTCGGCATAATTGCCTTTTTCAAAAAAAGGCCAAATGGATTGACCAGACAACTCCATGCCACCCGCTTGCAATGTGGGGGGAATAAAAATAACTATAGATGTAAATGTTCGGATCACCCACATATTAAAATACTCTGAATTATTATAAAAAGAGGTTTTGTTTTGGTGTGCGAGTGATTGTTATTGTGTGGAATTCTACAGAGTGAAGCAAGAGGTTTATGTCATTCACATTTTTGTGAATAGCACATTTGAGCATTGTAGTGTTGAGTTGATAACATGGAGGTAATACAGTGCATTACCTCCATGTTGATAGTTATTCTTCAGGATATGCGACTTTTTTCAAAGCTTTAATATCAGTTTCTGGTGAGCAAAGTGAAATAAACTCATAACCATAACCACGCAGTAAATGCCCTTTACGTACTGCAAGCCATGTGGTGTTTACACCAAAAATATCAGTTTGAATTTGCTTTAAGCGATAATCACGCTCAGCGTCGTAAGCAACATTATTGACAATACCAACACCCATACCGAGTTCAACATAGGTTTTGATGACATCGGCATCCAGTGCAGACATGACAATATCGACATCGATATGGGCATCTTCAAATGCTTTATCAATTTTAGAACGACCCGTGAAACCACCGTGATAAGTAATTAATGGGTAATGTGCTAAATCAGCCAATTCAATGTTTTCTTTTTGCGCTAGCTCATGTTGTTGTGGGGTAATAATGCAGTGCTGCCAGTTATAAAATGGCACACTGGCCAAATTATCTTCAGTAGTCAAAGATTCTGTAGCAATACCGATATCCGCTTCGCCTTGTAACAACATTTCCGTAATTTCAACAGGGCTGGCTTGTTGCAAAATAAGGTGAACTTTAGGAAATTCTTTTTTAAATAAGTTCACAATTGGCGGCAGGACATAACGCGCTTGGGTGTGCGTAGTAGCAATGGTCAAAGTCCCTTCATCTACTTTATTAAAATCGTCGGCTAAACGTTTAATATTATCGGCATCGACCAACATCCGCTCCACAATGCCGAGTAAGGCTTGTCCTGGTTCTGTTAATCCCAGTAGACGTTTACCCTTACGAATGAATAATTGAACCCCTAATTCATCTTCTAAGTCTTTAATATGTTTACTTACCCCAGATTGAGAGGTATATAAGGCAGCAGATGCTTCGGTCAAGTTGAAGTTCTGTCGCACTGTTTCTCGAATAATTCTGAGTTGTTGGAAATTCATTTCTCTATACCTTAAAGCGGGTGAGGTGTTGATGCCTCACCTCTATGTCTCTATGCGACTTGATTTTCGAATAAGTGTAATGCAGTTGCACTCAACCAAACAGTTTGATTTGGTCTAAATTGGTGTAATTTTGACTCTTCTGGGCTGAGTGTGATTTCAATCAGGTTGCCCTGACGGTCTTGTAACTCGGCCAAGACTTTGCCTGCAATCCAAATTTCACGTAAGAATGTGGCTTGAATTGCATTGTCTTGGGGTTGGGTATGAATGCGTAATTCATTCGGACGTGCAAAGGCAATGACATTGCCATGTGGCACATGTTGAGCAGCATCTAACTGAATACGGTCTTCACCCAATTGAATAATGCCTTGATGATTGTGACCTTCAAATCGGTTGGCTTGACCTAAAAAGTCAAAGACAAACGGTGTGGCAGGTTTTTCGTAGACTTCGCGAGGCGAACCAATCTGTTCGACATTGCCTTTGTTCATTACCACAATTTGATCGGCAACTTCTAGCGCCTCTTCCTGATCGTGCGTCACGAAAATTGAAGTAATGTGCAATTCGTCATGTAAGGTACGTAACCAACGACGTAGTTCTTTACGTACTTTGGCATCGAGTGCACCAAAAGGTTCATCCAGCAACAATACTCGTGGCTCAACCGCTAAGGCACGGGCCAAGGCAATACGTTGACGTTGTCCACCTGAAAGTTGAGCAGGATAGCGGTCTGATAAGAAACCAAGCTGAACCAAATCCAGTAAACGGGTAACACGTTTTTTAATTTCTGCTTCCGAAGGGCGTGTTGCACGTGGACGAACTCGTAAACCAAAGGCAATATTGTCAAAGACAGTCATATGACGGAATAGGGCATAGTGTTGGAATACAAAGCCAACTTGACGCTCTCGGACATGTACATCAGTGGCATCTTGACCTTCTAAAATCACCTGTCCACCATCTGCCGATTCTAAACCCGCAATAATACGGAGCAGGGTGGTTTTACCGCAACCTGAAGGACCAAGCAAAGCCACCAATTGACCTTCTGGGAAATCTAAAGAAATATTTTTAAGTGCATGGAATGCACCAAAGTTCTTTTCAATGTTTTTGACTTGAATACTCATGGGGACATTCCTATTTAAAGACTTGAACTGCTGTTACTTTTGTTTTGCTTTTCCTGACGATATTCAACCCAAGTTTTCAAAATCAAGGTAACAATCGCCAATAGAGCCAATAAGGAGGACACTGCAAAAGCCGCACTAAAGGTGTACTCGTTATAAAGAATTTCGACATGCAAGGGTAAGGTGTTGGTTTCTCCACGAATGTGTCCTGAAACTACAGATACCGCGCCAAACTCACCCATAGCCCGTGCATTACACAGAATTACACCGTAAATCAGACCCCATTTAATGTTTGGCAGGGTGACTTTCCAGAAGGTTTGCCAACCTGAAGCGCCGAGAACCATTGCAGCTTCTTCTTCCTCAGTACCTTGTGCTTCCATAAGCGGAATAAGCTCACGTGCCACAAAAGGAACGGTAATAAAGACAGTTGCAAGTACAATCGCTGGGACTGCATACAGAATTTTGATGTCATGGTCGAGTAACCAATTCCCTATCCAACCTTGCGTACCAAAAATTAGTGCCAGCATTAAACCTGCAATAACGGGTGAAACAGAAAATGGCAGATCAATTAAGGTGGTTAAAATAGATTTTCCACGGAAATTAAACTTAGCGATCGACCATGCTGCCGCTACGCCAAACACTACATTTAATGGAACTGCAATTGCCGCTGTAAGTAAGGTAAGTTTGACCGCAGACAAAGTGTCTGGATCGACTAGAGCCTGAATATAAACTGCAATCCCTTGCTTAAAGGCTTCTACAAAAACCAGAATAAGCGGAAGAATTAAACAGCTTAAGAAAAAAATTAAGGCAATGCTCAGTAAAGTGTAACGGACCCAAACAGGTTCACGAGTGGCGTCACGAGACTGTAGGCGTTCAGCAAAGGCATTGCTGTTGGTAACTAAGCTCATATTGCATTTCTCCCTGTACGACGACTTGCCCATGCTTGTAATAAGTTAATTAAAAAGAGTAGTGCAAATGAAATTAACAGCATGACCACAGCAATGGTGGTTGCACCAGCATAATCATATTCTTCCAAACGAGAGATAATCATGAGGGGTGCAATTTCAGTTTTGAACGGTTGATTACCAGCAATAAAAATGACAGAGCCATATTCGCCAACACCACGTGCAAATGCCAAAGCAAAACCTGTGAGTAGCGCAGGGAATAAAATGGGTAAAATAATTTTAGTCACAATTTGCAGACGATTCGCGCCTAATGCAGATGCTGCCTCTTCTAGTTCTGTTTCTAGGTCACTTAATACAGGTTGAACAGTACGAACTACAAAAGGAATGCCAATAAAGATAAGCGCAAGCGTAATCCCGATTGGGGTATATGCCACTTGAATACCTAAAGGATCGAGATATTGTCCAACCCAACCTGTAGGTGCATAAAGTGAAGTTAACGCGATACCAGCCACCGCAGTGGGTAAGGCAAAAGGTAAATCGACCAAGGCATCAACAATGCGTTTACCTGGAAAACGATAACGAACTAAGCACCATGCCAGTAATAAGCCAAAAACAACATTAATGATCGCTGCTAAGAGTGCAGTAGTAAAGCTGAGTTGTAAGGCTTTTAAGATACGTTCAGAACTTAAAATTTCCCATAAACCAGACCAACCAATATCTAGAGATCGAATAAAAACTGCTGAAAGTGGAATCAGTACAATTAAAGATAAATAGGCGAGGGTAAAACCTAGCGAAAGTCCAAACCCTGGCAGCACTCGGGATCGCTGCGACATGACAATTCCTCAAAATGTGAGAATACTGATCAAATAAAATCAGTAAAATAATCAGTAAATTAAATTATGCAGACCCTAGAGTGCATAGTTCAGAAAATGTGGATAATCATCAGACAGACGCATTCGAGACATTGAGCGTTCAGGAATCAGGTAGTCATAAATTTCAGGAAATGGTCCAAAACCTGATGCAACATTAATATGTCCCACTTGACCTAAATTCACTGGTTGCAGCTTCCAGCTACGTGCCAACTGTTGTGCATCTTCAAAGCTTAACCATGGATCATTTTCACTAATGAGCAAGGTTGTAGGCACCTGAATCTTCAATTGGTGAAAGAATGCTTGATAATCAGTTTTACTGTCACGTGCGAAACCCGCTTCGCCAAATCGGGCAGGATTGGCTGGCGCAACTAAAATCAACTTTTTCACATGCTTGTTTAGCTCAGGATGCAATGCTAATGCAGCCACTGTCGTTAAACAGCCAAAGCTATGTGCGACGATTTGTACATCACTTTGAAGAGGGCGCAGAGTTTTCGTAAATTGCTCTACCCAGTGATTAAGGACAGGTTGGTTCCAATCGGTCTGATTTACACGGGAGCTAGACATGAGGTTACGTTGCAACCAAGATTGCCAGTGTTGTGCTTCACTACCACCTACACCTGGTACGATTATGGTATGAATCATGACGTTGCTCCTGTGTAATTAAATAACGTTTTATTTTGCGCTATTGATTTTCACGATTTGATCGAAAATACCACCGTTGTCAAAATGCTGTTTTTGCACTTTGGTCCAACCACCAAATTCCTTATCAATTGTCACCAGTTTTAATGGTTTGAAGGTTGTTGAATATTTTTTCAGTACGCTTGCATTACGTGGACGGTAATAGTTCTTCGCTGCGATCTCTTGTCCCTGAGGTGAATACAGGAAGTTCAGATAACCTTTCGCAAGATTTAAATTGCCATCTTTTTGCGCATTCTTTTCAACAATCGCAACAGGAGGTTCCGCTAAAATAGATAAAGATGGTGTGATAATCTCGAATTTACCTGGTTGTTCACGTACAGCGAGGTAAGCTTCATTTTCCCAAGCCAGTAATACATCTCCGATCCCGCGCTCAGCAAAAGTTGTTGTGGCACCACGGGCACCTGAGTCGAGTACTTTCGTTTGTTTGTAAATTTGACGAACAAACTCTTGTGCTTTGGCATCAGAACCATATTTGTGTTTAGCCCATGCCCATGCCCCTAAATAGTTCCAACGTGCACCACCAGAGGTTTTTGGGTTCGGTGTAATAATGTCTACACCTGGCTTAACCAAATCGCCCCAATCTTTGATTCCTTTAGGGTTGCCTTTACGAACCAAAAACACGATAGTTGATGTGTAAGGGGTCGAGTTTTGTGGGAATTTCTTTTGCCAATCTTTCGGGAGTAAGTTGGTTTTGTCTGCAATCGCATCAATATCGGCTGCCAAAGCTAACGTAACAACGTCGGCATCTAAGCCATCAATAACGGCACGTGCTTGTTTGCCTGAACCACCATGAGATTGTTTGAAGTTAATATCTTGACCTGTACGGCTTTTCCAATATTGTCCAAACTGTTTGTTAAAGTCTTCATAGAGTTCACGTGTCGGATCATAAGACACGTTTAGGAAATCCTTTGCCGAAGCATGTACTGCTGTAATTGAAATGAGTGCAGCAACCACCCCGAGTTTAAGTGTAGAAAAACGCATTTTCAGACCTCAATAATTCTAAATGTTCGTTAACATGAGCAAAGAATAGCGCTGTGTTTTTTGCAAAAAAAATAATAAAAAACGAATTTGATATGAATAAAAAAGAAATAAGTTGGATAATCTAGTCCCTAAACTACAACAGGATCTTTGGGGGTAGTTATGCTTTGTTTTAAGAATGCACAGGAAGTTACGAACGTCAGCTTACTTGATCGTGCTTTTCATTATGGCGATGGCTGCTTTACGACTGCACGAATTGTGAATAATCAGATTGAGCTGGAACGCTTACATTACGCGCGTTTACAGTTGGCATGTGAACGTTTATCACTTCATGCAAACTTAACTTTGATTGCTGAAACTTTAGTAGAAATGCAACAAGGTTTTGGGTGTCTAAATGGGACTTTAAAAGTTGTCATTAGCCGTGGTGATGGACAACGCGGCTATAGTCTGCCCGATCATGTTGCTGACGTCTGGGTGTTCTTCTATCCACAAACTGTTGAGACATTTCATTACCAGAAAATTCAGTCGGGTATCTTGCAGCGTGTTATGGGCTTGAGTATGCCAAACTTGGTGGGCATAAAAACTTTAAACCGTTTAGAACAGGTCATACTTAAACAAGAAGCCGATCAACAGGGGTTGCTAGAGGCTTTGGTGTTGGATGTACAAGGCTCAGTTGTCGAAGGGATAAGCAGTAATTGTTTCTTTCGCATAAATGACACATGGATTACGCCTGAACTTCGTTATAATGGCGTGCATGGTGTCATGCGTGCTGAAATTCTTCGTCGTATGCAGCAGCAAGATATTCCATGCGAACAGCGTTTGGTGAAATCGGAAGAGATAGTAAATATACAAAGCCTATTTTTCTGTAATGCCTTGCAGCCCATGAAAATTGCCACAGTGTTAGATCAGCAAACATTAATGGTTGAACCCTGCATTGAACTTTTTAATACCCTAGAATTGAATCAGATAGCCTAATTTTATTATGAGCAGTAAACCAAAACCGAAAAAAAAGCCTGCTAAAAAAGGCAAACCAACAGCAACATTCTCCGCTAAAAAATGGGGAATTTTTATTGGGCTATTTCTAGCTGTTGTCATAGGTATTCTTTGGTCAAGTTTATTTAAGACCTATCCAGTTGAAGGGAAAAAACAGCTTTTAGCCATTGGTCAGGGGGATAGTTACTCAGGTTTGATTGATCGACTGTCGAAAGAAAATAAGATTTATTTTCCTATCATTTTAAAGCTTTATCAAAAAATCATGATTCACGAGAGCTTAAAAGCAGGTGTTTATGAAATTGATCAGGGTATGAGTGTACGTCAGGTTTTAGAGTTTATTTCTAACGCTGAAAATGCGCAGATGAATCGTGTTTTGGTCATTGAAGGCACCACCTTTAAACAACTGGTAGAGCAATTACAACAAAATCCACTGGTAAAAAAAGAGGTTTCAAACTTGCCTCAGGCTGAAATGTTGCAAACCTTGAACATTCCTTTTTCACATCCTGAAGGTTTATTTGCACCAGACACCTATTTCTTTAATAAAGGTGAATCGGACAAGAAAATTTTGACAGACTTGTACCGTCGTCAAATGAAAAATCTCGATCAAGCTTGGGAAAATCGTGCTCCGAATCTACCCTATAACAATAAATATGAAGCGCTGATTATGGCATCGATTATTGAAAAAGAGACCAGTTTGGACAGTGAACTACAGCAAGTTTCAGGTGTCTTTGTGCGTCGTTTGCAAAAGGGTATGCGTTTACAAACAGATCCAACCGTCATTTACGGAATGGGAGATCGCTATAAAGGCAATATTACCCGCCAAGATTTAAGAACACCGACTGCTTATAACACTTATACAATGAGTGGCTTACCTCCAACGCCTATTGCTTTACCAAGTAAAAAAGCAATTGAGGCAGCAATGCATCCAGATGACTCCAACACGATTTATTTTGTTGCTACGGGTAATGGTGGTCATAAATTTAGCGCAACCTTGGACGAGCATAATCGCGCTGTCAAAGAATATTTATCCGTATTAAAGTCGAAGCAGGAGTGAAGCATGTTTATTAGTTTTGAAGGCACAGAAGGTGTCGGGAAAACCACTCTCATTCGTAAAATTCATGAGCATTTTCAACAGCAAGGTAAAGATGTCGTTCTGACGCGTGAGCCAGGCGGAACGCCAATGGCTGAGCAAATCCGTAGTCTACTTCTAGCCGTGAATCATGATGAATCAATGTCAAATGATACAGAGTTATTGTTGATTTATGCTGCACGTGCGCAGCATTTACAACAAGTCATTGTCCCAGCCTTGCAAGCAGGTAAAACTGTTTTATGTGACCGTTTTACCGATGCAAGTTTTGCTTATCAATGTTCAGGGCGTGGCTTGGATCAAACCAAATTAAATTTATTAAACGATCATTTTGTCTCTCATATGCCGAATATTACCTTCTGGTTAGATGCTCCAATTGAAACTGGCATGGCACGTGCGCGTGAACGTGGTGCTTTAGATCGTTTTGAACAAGAGAAAGTCAGCTTCTTTGAAAAGGTTCGTGCAGGTTATCAAACGCTTTGGGAACAACAACCTGAGCGTATGAAACGTTTAGATGCAACGCAGACACCAGAACAAGTTTTTGCCCAAGCTTTGTCATATTTGGTGTAATCATTGATCAATTTTCCTAGTGTCGATCACTGAATAATCTTTTATAGTGGTGATCGAATAGGGAAGACGGATCATAATACGCAATGAATATGCAAAGTAAACAAGCTGAAATTATTCAGTTTTTGATGCAACATTTTCCACAAAGTTTGGAAAAATGTGAGATTGAATCCATTACGGAACGGGCAGCAACAGTCATTTATCATATTGATGATCGAGATTTACGTCCTGGTGGTACGGTTTCAGGACCGACCATGATGACGGTTGCAGATTATGCTTTGTATATTGCAATACTGGGTGAAATTGGGATCGTCGGGCTAACTGTTACCACTAATTTGAACATTAACTTTTTACGAAAACCCGCTGCTTCGCAAGACCTGCGTGGTGTATGTAAACTGATGAAAGTTGGTAAATCCCTGATTGTTGGCGAGGTCTGGATCTATTCAGTGAATGAAGATGAACCTGTAGCACATGTGACGGGAACATATTCTGTTCCACCTCGGCGCACAGTGATATAACGACTTATTTGATTTATTCTACTTATTTAAATTTGATGGTTTAAAAGGCAGGTACAGTTCAAAATAACTGTACCTGCCGTATTTTATTCAGCATTCACTAAAGGTGTTTCAACTTGAAAGTTTGGAGGAGTGAGTACTGTTTTGCGTAGTTCGGGTGCCAATTCAGGATAGTCTAAAGTGAAATGTAGCCCGCGAGATTCTTTGCGTTCCATAGCACATCGAACAATCATTTCTGAAACTAACACCAAGTTACGCAGTTCAATCAGGTTTTTACTGACCTGATAGTCTTCATAATATTCCGTGATTTCACGCTTGAGCATTTCAATACGGTGTAAGGCGCGCTGTAAGCGTTTGGTGGTACGGACAATACCTACATAGTTCCACATGGTTTGACGTAATTCATCCCAGTTCTGCAAAATGACGACATCTTCATCGGGATTCATAACTTGCGAATCATCCCATTCTGGAACTTGAGGCGAGCGATAGTTTTCAACATAATGTGATTGAATATGTGCAGCAGCACTCATGCCGTAGACGAAGCATTCGAGCAGAGAGTTACTCGCCATACGGTTAGCGCCATGTAGTCCTGTATAAGAAGTCTCACCAATCGCGTATAAACCGTGGATGTCAGTTTGACTATGCTCATCAACCACCACGCCACCGCAAGTATAATGTGCAGCAGGCACCACAGGAATCATTTCCTTAGTGATATCAATGCCCAATTCAAGTAGACGAGCATACAACGTTGGGAAATGCTCTTTTACGAAGGCTTCTGGCTTATGTGTAATGTCTAACCAGACATGACGGATACCTAAACGCTTAATTTCATAGTCGATAGCACGCGCAACAATATCACGTGGAGCCAGTTCAGCACGTTCATCAAAACGCAGCATGAAACGCTCACCATCAGGCAATCTTAAATAAGCCCCTTCGCCACGCATCGCTTCGGTGATGAGGAATGAGCGGGCTTGAGGATGGTATAAACAAGTAGGGTGGAATTGGTTAAATTCCATATTTGCCACGCGGCATCCTGCGCGATAGGCCATGGCAATCCCATCACCAGTAGCGATGTCAGGATTCGAGGTATACAGATAAGCTTTCATTGCTCCACCACATGCCAAAGCGGTAAATGGTGCGAGGAAAGTATGAACTTGTTCGGTTTTCTCATCGAGTGCGTATAGACCAAGGGCACGATTATGCGCTTCGTCTAGACCAAGTTTTTGTGAAGTAATTAAATCTATCGCGATAAAGTTTTCAAAAATCGTAATATTGTCTTTTTCTTGCGCACGTTGTACCAACGTGGTCGAAATTGCACGCCCTGTTGCATCGGCTGCGTGAATAATACGACGTTGTGAATGACCACCTTCACGGGTTAAATGTAACTGCGATTGTTCATCTAAAGTGAACTGCACGCCATTATTAAGCAGGAAATCGACAGAAGGTTTGCCGCCTTCAACGGTTTGTTTGACTGCATCAAGTTCACATAAATGTGCACCTGCAATCATGGTGTCATCAATATGCTGTTGAATGGAATCCGTTTCATCCAGAACAGCGGCAACTCCACCTTGTGCATAATAAGTGCTGGCATCGGTTAGGGTTGATTTTGCTAAAACTGCAATGTTGAAATGATGAGGTAATGACAGTGCTAAACTTAAACCTGCGCCACCACTGCCCACAATAATCACATCAAATTGATGCGTTAAGCTTAAATTAGACATTTCCATCAGCTAATTTTAAAAAAAGTTTGGTAATGACAACGCTTTTTGCGATAAAAGGCAAGTGTAAAATAGTCGAGTGCTTATCAGAAAAAGCAATCAAGTTGCTATAACTTCATCTAAAAATAAGTACTTGTTTTGCTAAAACATAATTGAACATATTATTACGCAAGAATAACGAGTTTTATGATAAAAATTTTTTGTTTAATACGTAACAATAATTGAGTGAATGAGTTTTATGAAAAGTGGCTATTTACAAAAAGGAATGTATGCTGCGGTTTTTACAATGGTGGCAGTACAAACTCAAGCCGCACCAGCAGTGGATTTTTCAAATTTAGTTGAGCAAGTTAGTCCTGCGGTTGTGAGCGTGAATGTGGTCAAAAAAATGACCCAAGAAGAAATTATGCAGCAACAAGTACCAGAGATCTTACGTCGTTTTTTTGGTAATCAAGTCATAATTCCACAGCAGCAAGTTCCACAAGAAAAAACGGCTTATGGCAGTGCATTTTTTATCAGTAAAGATGGTTATTTGTTGACGAATCATCATGTAGTCGAAAATGCTTCAAAAGTCACGATTATGATGAACGATCGTCGTGAACTAGATGCAACGGTCATTGGTAGTGATGAACGTACTGATGTGGCATTGCTCAAAGTCAAAGGTAATCAATTTCCTGCATTAACAACAGGGAATGTAGATCAACTGAAAGTAGGTGAACCTGTATTGGCCATCGGTTCGCCGTTTGGTTTTGATTATTCAGCTTCGGCAGGGATTGTTAGCGCCAAAATGCGAAATATGATGGGTGAGACATCGGTTCCATTTATTCAAACGGATGTTGCCTTAAACCCTGGTAACTCAGGTGGGCCATTATTTAATCAGCGTGGTGAAGTGGTTGGGGTCAACTCGCGTATTTTTAGTGGAACAGGTGGCTATATGGGCTTGTCTTTCTCCATCCCAATTGATGTTGCTATGGATATTGCCGACCAGTTGAAGAAGAATGGTAAAGTAACGCGTTCTTATCTGGGCGTTATGATGCAGGATATTGATCGTAATTTGGCAGAATCTTACAATTTACCGAAACCAGAAGGTGCTTTAATTACCGACGTAACACCAAATTCACCTGCAGCAAAAGCAGGTCTGAAAGCGGGTGATATTGTGTTGAAGTACAATGGTGCAGCGATTTCACGGACCTCAGAACTCCTCAATTATTTAAACCGTTCTGTACCAAATCAAACTATTCAACTTGAAATATTGCGTGATGATAAAACCCGTAATATTTCTGCAACCTTAACTACAGCCCCAGATGATACACCTGCTAAAGTAGATCAGGGCGCAGAAAGTGCTGGGCCAAAAATTGGGGTAGCAATTCGTGATTTATCGCCTTCAGAGTTAGCACAACTGAACATTAAAGGTGGTGTACTAATTCAGGACGTTATGCGTGGTGGGGTCGCGTCTCAAGCACGAATTCTGCCAGGTGATGTGATTACCCAATTGAACAATACGACCATCAATAATTCGAAAGAATTCATCAAAACAGTTTCAGGTTTAAAGAAAGATAGCATTGTGCGTGTTTCACTGATTCGTGAAGGACAGCGTGCTATTTTAGGGATGCGTATTTAACTGTTTTATGTGAAATCATGACATGAACTAGTAAAAGCCAGTCTATTCAGTTTAGACTGGCTTTTTTGACTGATGTTCGGATAGTCAAATCAGCTTAAGTGTGAAAAACATATACATGGTTTTTAAACATGAATGTAACCATGGACAGGACGAATAAATTAATGAGCGCGATTTTTGATTTAAATTTGACGGTAAAGCCAGAACATATTGATGTTTTGGGGCATGTGAATAATGTAGTTTATGTACAGTGGATGCAGGATGTTGCAACAGCACATATTGATCAGCTAGGTTTAGGCATTCAACAGTATTTAGAACTCAAACATGCCATGGTTGCAGTCGAGCATCATGTGCAATATCGAAAAGCAGTATTATTAGACGACCAAATTGTCTTACGTACATGGCTAAGTGACATCAATAGTATGTATTTATTTCGTCAATATGTTTTTTACCGACCAGCCGATCAAGCTGTGCTATTTATGGGGCAGACTAAATGGGCATGTGTTGAAATTGAAACAGGAAGACCTAAACGTATTTCGCCGACATTTTCGCAAGCGTATCAACCCTTAAATGATCAGATTAATCCATTAGATTTTTCACATAGCTATATGGTTTAAAAGCCAATTCACACATGTTTGAAAAATGTACAGGCTTAAAAACCTGAACGTTTAAACGAATTTATCACTTTTTCATTTTTGCAATCTGCTATAATCGGCAGCAATTTGTTTAACCGCTTACGCTTAGTACCTCAGCTTTGTACTTGGCACTATTTTTTTCTTAAGGTAACTCATGGCGCAAGCTAAAAAATCCGTTGATATCAATAACATCCGAAATTTTTCGATTATTGCTCACATTGACCATGGTAAGTCAACTTTGGCTGACCGTTTTATTCAAATGTGTGGTGGTTTACAAGATCGTGAAATGCAAGCCCAAGTTTTGGACTCAATGGAGTTAGAACGCGAACGTGGGATTACCATTAAAGCGGCTTCTGTGACCTTATATTATACGCATCCAAACGGGCAAGAGTATCAATTGAACTTCATTGATACCCCAGGACACGTAGACTTTTCTTATGAGGTGTCTCGTTCTTTAGCGGCTTGTGAAGGTGCATTGTTGGTTGTAGATGCTGCACAAGGTGTTGAAGCTCAATCAGTTGCAAACTGCTATACCGCAATTGAACAAGGTTTAGAAGTTTTGCCAATTTTAAACAAAATTGATTTACCGCAAGCAGAACCAGAGCGCGTTATTCACGAAATTGAAGAAATTATTGGCATTGAAGCGACGGATGCGCCAACCTGTTCTGCAAAAACTGGCTTGGGTGTCGAGGGTGTACTTGAGCGCTTAGTAGACGTGATTCCAGCACCAACTGGAGATCGTGATGCGCCTTTACAAGCTTTAATTATTGACTCTTGGTTCGATAACTATTTAGGCGTTGTATCTTTAGTTCGTATTAAACAAGGTCGTATCCGTAAGGGCGACAAAATGTTGGTGAAATCTACAGGGCAAACACATCCAGTTACTTCTGTGGGTGTATTTAACCCTAAGCATACAGAAACTGACATGCTTGAAGCAGGTGAAGTAGGTTTTGTAATTGCAGGGATTAAAGATATTTTTGGTGCACCAGTAGGTGATACGATCACGCTTGCGGCAACACCTGAAGTTGCTACTTTACCAGGTTTCAAAAAGGTTAAACCACAGGTTTATGCAGGTCTTTTCCCGATTGATTCAAGTGACTTTGAACCGTTCCGTGAAGCATTGCAAAAATTACAAATCAACGATTCTGCATTATTCTTCGAACCAGAAAGTTCAGATGCCTTGGGTTTTGGTTTCCGATGTGGCTTCTTGGGCATGTTACATATGGAAATTGTTCAAGAACGCCTTGAACGCGAATATGATCTTGATCTCATCAGTTCTGCACCTACTGTAATTTATGAAGCATTAACCAAAAAAGGCGAAACGATTTATATCGATAGTCCATCGAAAATGCCTGATGGGTCTACAGTAGAAGATTTACGTGAGCCAATTGCAGAGTGTCATATCCTTGTTCCGCAAGAATACTTGGGTAACGTGATGACATTGTGTATTGAGCGCCGCGGTATCCAAAAAGATATGAAATTCTTAGGGAACCAAGTTTCTATTACCTTTGAAATCCCGATGGCAGAAGTTGTTATGGATTTCTTTGATAAGTTGAAATCATGTTCACGTGGTTTTGCTTCATTAGATTATAACTTTGTGCGATTTGAAAGTTCAGCGTTGGTTAAGGTTGATGTCTTAATTAATGGTGAAAAAGTTGATGCTTTGGCCATGATTTGTCACCGTCAAGATGCACGCCATCGCGGTATTGCACTCGTTGAAAAAATGAAAGATTTGATTCCACGTCAAATGTACGATGTGGCAATTCAGGCTGCAATTGGTGCGCAGATTATTGCTCGTTCAACTGTAAAAGCGATGCGTAAGAACGTATTGGCTAAATGTTATGGTGGTGACGTTTCTCGTAAGAAGAAACTCCTTTCTAAACAGAAAGAAGGTAAGAAACGTATGAAGCAAGTGGGTAGTGTAGAAATCCCGCAAGAAGCGTTCTTGGCTGTGTTGAAAGTAGAAAGATAAGAATTAGAGGTCGTTTAGCTCATGGATTTTGATTTTAATTTAATACTCGTGCCTGCCACGCTGATTTTTTTCTTGGTGTGGTTACTAGATAAGTTTGTATTAAAACAAAGACAAACTAAGGGAAGGGGTAATGAAAATTTCATTATTACATGGGCTTATGACTTCTGGCCTGTATTGGCGGTGGTTTTGGTTTTACGCTCATTCTTGTACGAACCATTTAATATTCCGTCAGACTCTATGGTGCCAACTTTAGAGACAGGTGACTTTATTCTAGTAAATAAGTTTGACTACGGTGTGCGTTTACCCATTGTGAATAAGAAAATTCTCGAAGTGGGTGAACCAGCACGTGGCGATGTTATTGTCTTCCGTTATCCACCACAACCGACTATTAGCTATATTAAGCGTGTTGTGGGTTTGCCAGGTGACCATATTATTTATGATCATGGTCAATTAACGATTAATGGGAAAAAAGTTGCGAAAGTTCCAGTTGAGTTCAGTCGTGAAAAAGATGCCTTAGATACCCCAACCTCTATTTATCATAAGGAAACTTTGGGTGAACATACCTTTACCATGCGTGAGTTGGAAGGGGTGAATGTTGCTCGTCAAGCACCATTTATTAATTATATTGAAAATGGTAAATACTCAACTGAAAATGGTTTATATTGGGAAGTGAAAGTTCCTAAAGGGCACTACTTTGCGATGGGGGATAATCGTGATCAAAGTGCAGACAGTCGTTTTTGGGGATTTGTGCCTGAAGAGAACTTAACTGGGCGAGCATTTTATGTTTGGATGCATAAAGAGCCTGGCTTTAAACTGCCGTCGTTTAGTCGTAACGGCAAAATTGATTAATTGACCGAAATGGAAAATAAAAAATGCGTCGAAATCAAAAAGGTGCATCATATATTGGTATTTTAATTGCAGTTATAGGCTTTGCTTTTTTAGCAAAGGTTGCAATTGCAGTTTGGGGACCCTATTGGGATGATCGTGTGATTGATACTCAGATTACAGAATTACTGCAAAGTAGCCCTGCTGATACCAGTCCATCGAAATTTTCAAGTCAAATGGGGCAGCGTTTAGATATGAACAATGTTCGCGATATTAAATTTGAAGACATTGCTCAAGTGACCAATGTTGATGGTTTGCAAGTGAAAAAGAGTTATGAAGTAAGAAAGCCTTTCTTACTGAATATTGATTTAGTGTTAAAGTTTGAGAAAAGTTTTGATCAAAGGTCAGCCCAAACTAAGTGATATTCGCTTGGTGAATCGCATTGGTTATCAGTTTAAGCAAGCTGAGTTACTTCAGCTTGCTTTAACGCACCGTTCGGTAAGCCATAAATATAATTACGAACGCTTAGAGTTTCTAGGTGACTCGTTATTAGGAATGATTATTGCCAATTATTTGTACCATGCTTATCCACATGAAAATGAAGGTCGTTTGACGCGTATGCGAGCGACCTTGGTTCGGCAAGAAGCATTAGGTAAAATCGCAAATGATTTAAAACTCAGCACCAGCTTAATTTTAAGTACGGGTGAGTTGAAGTCTGGTGGGCATCATCGTGAATCAATCTTGGCAGATACGGTTGAAGCGATTATCGGTGCAATTTATGTGGATTGCGCTGACTTAACTGTATTAGAGCGTATCGTGCTAAAATGGTATGAACCTTACCTAGATCATATCGAACCAACAGACCAACTGAAAGATCCTAAATCAAGATTGCAAGAATATTTGCAAGCACGTAAGAAACCACTTCCTATTTATGAAGTGGTCGATATACAAGGGGATGCGCCTAACCAACATTTCAAGGTGAATTGTACGGTTGAGGGTTTGCCTCTATTTAAGGGTGAAGGTTCAAGTCGTCGTTTTGCAGAGCAAGCTGCAGCGGCGGATATTTTAAAACTTTTGGAGCAGTAATCTGCCATGTCAAATTCTTCCGATCACAACGATGCTGATCACGAGTCGCAAAGCGACACTAATGATTTAATTAGCCAGTTTTTTAGTGAACAAGGCACTACCATTCCTTCTGATTTCAGAAGTGGTTTTGTTGCAATTGTTGGTCGTCCAAATGTGGGTAAATCAACATTGATGAATCACTTACTGGGACAAAAACTTTCAATTACTTCACGTAAACCGCAAACTACGCGCCATAAAATTGTCGGTATTGATTCGCGTGAAAAATCTCAGGCGGTGTTTGTTGATACGCCAGGGATGCATAAAAAAGAAGTCCGTGCCATCAATAAAATGATGAACCGTGCGGCTTCTTCTGCATTGCGTGACGTTAATTTGGTCATGTTTGTTCTTGATGCAGACAAGTGGACTCAAAATGATGAACTTGTTTTGGAAAAACTTCAAAATGCAGAAATGCCAGTGATTTTAGTGATCAATAAAATTGATACACTTGAAAATAAAAATCATGCATTACCCTTGATTCAAGAGCGTGCAAAATTAATGAATTTTGCTGAGATCGTTCCAGTTTCTGCACTTCGTGGGGCAAACTTAGAGCATCTACGCGACACTATTGAAAAATATTTACCTTTTCAGCCGCCAATGTATTCATTGGATCAATTAACAGATCGTTCTGAGCGTTTCTTGGCTTCGGAAATTATCCGTGAAAAAATTATGCGTCAGCTCGGTGAAGAGCTTCCGTATGATTTAACGGTTCAAATTGAATCATTCCGTATAGAAGATGCTGTTGTACATGAAAAAACAGGCAAACTTAAACCTGCATGTACTTATATTGATGCGACAATTTTTGTGGATCGTCCAGGACAAAAAGCAATTGTGATTGGAGAAAAAGGTTCAAAATTGAAGAAAATCGGTATGGATGCCCGTGTCGATATGGAAAAAATGTTTGAACAAAAGATCATGTTAACGCTTTGGGTGAAAGTGAAAGGTGGTTGGTCTGACGATGAGCGAGCACTGAAAAGCTTAGGTTATAGTGATATCTAAGTCTTCATAAAACAAATCTTATAGGGATAGTGTTATGGTCAAAGTATTTGCAGTTATAGCTTGTGTGTTGTTTTTGCAAGGTTGTATCTACAAGATCGTTACTGTCCCTGTAAAGATTGCTTATAAAACCACAAAAGGCGTGGTGAAAGGAACCGCAGCAGTGGTTGGTGCTGTTATCCCAGATGGGAATGATGAGGACAGCGAAAAGAATGATAAAGATAAGAAAGATTAGTTAATTTCTCATGCGTAACGAAGTACTGCATGGTTATTTAATTCACCATAGAAAATACCGTGAACGTAGTCATATTGTGCATTTATTTACCCAAGAGCATGGGCGAGTTGATGGTATTTTAAGACAAACTCCAGCTCCACAATATCAACCGTTGCGTTTACAAGCATCAGGAAAGTCTGAACTCAAAAATTTCAGTAAATTGGAAATTATGCATCATCCCATTTTCTTTTTTGGTGATGCCTTTTTTTCAGGTTTTTATCTAAATGAAATTTTATTACGCTTATGTCCGCTCGAAGTGGAAATGCCTGAAACTTTTCGGCAATATTCCGCAACCATTCAGCATCTACAAACACTCAATAATCACGCTAATCCAGCACTATTTTTAAGACAAATCCTACGCCAATTTGAACATGCATTATTAGAGGAATTGGGTTATCCACTTGATTTTACAATTGATGCAAATCAAGAGGCGATTCAAGTACATCAAAATTATGCTTTTCAGTTAAATGATGGCTTTATTCCCACTGTTCGGGCTTCATCTTCTACGCTATTGGGTGAGCAGATTCTGAGTATGCAGGATTATGAAAGTGGTAGGGAATTTAACCTAGAACAGTTACAATTATTGTCGAAGCTGTATAGGCAAATGATTACATCCTTGTTGGGGGATCGACCGTTGAAAAGTCGCCAGCTCTGGATTCAAAACACTCAATCTAAAACATGATTAGGAAAAAATGATGGCTGCTTTGCTTGGTGTAAATATTGACCATGTTGCAACTTTGCGACAAGCACGTGGAACAACGTATCCAGACCCAGTTAATGCTGCTTTAATTTGCGAGCAAGCAGGCGCTGAAGGAATTACACTGCATTTACGTGAAGACCGTCGTCACATTCAAGATGATGATGTGCGTCGTATGCGTCCAGCGTTAAAAACTCGTATGAATCTAGAGCTTGCCGTGACACCTGAAATGGTTGCCTTTGCTAAAGAGATTCAGCCACAGCATGTCTGTTTCGTTCCAGAGAAGCGTCAAGAAGTAACCACGGAAGGTGGATTGGATGTGATTGGTCATTTTGAAGAGGTTAAAGCAGCAACACAGGAGCTTACAGCGATAGGGTGTGATGTTTCACTGTTTATTGATGCTGATTTTGCTCAAATTGACGCTGCTGTAGCTTGTGGTGCACCAACCATTGAAATTCATACAGGGGCTTATGCAGATGCTGCAACGCCTGAAGCACAGCAACATGAGTTGGAGCGTATTATACAAGCTTCGCGCTATGCCGCTGAAAAGGGTTTGGTGGTGAATGCTGGTCATGGCTTAAATCTAGAAAATGTTACCCCGATTGCGCAAATTCCTGAGATTCATGAATTGAATATCGGTCATTCTTTAATTGCGGATGCTGTATTTGTTGGTTTGGCGCAAGCTGTGCAAGAAATGAAAGCAGTGATTAAAGCTGCACGTTAATTATCTATTTTAAGATTCAAATATGTCGAATATAAATTACGATGAACTAATGAAGCCAGTCATTGGCTTCTTGGGTTGTACTACGCCACAAGCTTGGTTGGATGAAGCATTGAATCATCTTGAGATTCTGATGCAAGACCATGCCAATTGTGAAAAAAAAGCAGCAGGTACGGCAATGAACCTGATGTTTCGTTACAGCTTCTTTACGGATCTTCAAGTGAAGCTGGCTCAATTGGTGCGTGAAGAAATGCTGCATTATGAGCAAGTGCTTGAGTTTATGAAGAAGCGTGGTCAAGCGTGGTCAAACTTAAGTGCTGGGCGTTATGCGGGTGGATTGCGTAAGGAAGTTCGCACTTATGAACCAGAAGCCTTAATTGATATTTTGATTATTGGAGCTTTTGTAGAGGCACGTTCTTGTGAGCGTTTCTATGCACTGGCTCCGCTTGTGGATGATGAGTTAGGGCGTTATTACCGTTATTTACTTAAATCTGAATCACGGCATTTTGAGGATTATTTGACTTTGGCACTAGATGTTGCACGAACAGGAAAATTGAAGGATCCTGAAGAAGATATACAGCAACGCATTGAACATATTCGTGAAGTTGAAGCAAATCTGATTCTATCGCCTGATGAAACTTTCCGCTTCCATAGTGGTATTCCAGCCATAGTTGCAGCGTAACGTTAGATCATGGTGTTTCAACTGGATGAACCACCATGATTTTACTGAATCTTTTTTTTAATCAGGTTTGCGGAAAAAAAGTCCAATACCAATCAAAAAAATAAGACCAGTTTGCATGAAAAAGGCAGTATTAAATCCTGCATAAAATTGCTGTGCATAGCCTGCAATCATCAAGGCTCCAATCCCATAAAAAAGCATGTATAAGGGTCTAGAGAAAGCATAAAGCACACCAGATAAGCTAAGAAAAAAACATCCTATAGTTATGTAGTGCAGATCCCAAATGACACTATGGACGGCAAATAATATACAGACCAATAATCCAATAGAAAGATTCCGATAACTTTGAAACCCTCTGTCAATACGATAGAAATAAGCGACAAGTAAGGGAATGAAAAGTAATAACAATGGAAAATAAGTTAGCTTGTTACGTCCTAAAAAGAAGCTTGAAGGCTTGGAGGTAATTGGGTTTTCATTAAAGCTTAATCTAACCCAACCATTTTGATAACCTTTGGGTATTTGGGCATTCACTAAAAATTGTAATTGTTGCGCGTGTACAACAGGAAGTACATAGGCATCGCTATGTCCATAAAAGTACCAAGATTGATTGGTTTGGATAGCTTGATAGTCAGTGTTATTTGCTGTATTGAAGTTAAAAAATGGAGTAGGGGTAGATTGAGATGATAAGGATGTACAGGCTTGTATTAATGTGCCATTGGTACAGATAGGTAGGACATAAAATTCAGCATCTTTACGAGAGCTCTGTTGACCACCAAAATCCAAATAAAAATGGAGTTGGCTGCTTTGATTATTAAATGTAGTGGATGGGCTAAGCCAAGCACGATCTCCTAAACTTTTGGTTAATTCATTCAAGTTCAAATTAGTTTCAATTACATTTGAGTCAAATTGACCTATAGGAATAATCCATTGTTGTGTGGCGGGAATGGGTTGATTATTAACAGCATCATATAACACTGGTGGGGTGTTACTCAGTTGTTCGACTTTACCTTGTGGATGACAACTGACTAAGACAAGACCGATCAGAATAAGAAAGCTGATGAGCACAATGCTGAAAATTTTGAGCCTGCGCAAGGTTGAATGGTGTGTCGAATTCATATACTGAACTTTTTATAAAGAATATAAGATATTTTTTTCATTATTTAGGCATAAAAAAGCCCGCTTTAATGCTGCGGGCTTTTTTGTATTTGGCTCTCCAACCTGGGCTCGAACCAGGGACCTGCGGATTAACAGTCCGTCGCTCTACCGACTGAGCTATTGGAGAATCTGAGTGCGATTATAAGCAGATTTTAAAGTAGGTCAAGCATTACTAACATAAAAAGAGAGATTTTAAAGTTGTATGTTTTATATTTGAGCAAATGAAAAGAATTTATAGAAAAAATTAACTTTTGACTTGTACTTTGAAAAAAGCGTTGTTAGATTAATTGAAGAAAGTTGTTGAGGTATAAACCTTAACAGTGTGGATTTAAACCAACTTGCCAGCACTAAAATGGCTAAATCGGAGTAAGCGAATGAATACGCTCAGCATCCCTGAAATTTTTTCTCAATTCTCATATTATCAAGAAAACTATTTATCTTTGATTCAGCAGCCAGAATTGTATTACACGGCTGTGGAAGGAGCTTTTGTATCTATACAACCATTTGCTACGGTGCAATTATATTTAGGTGATTTATTGCAACTGTGGTTTTCAGAAAAGTGGTTGGTTGAATCTGAACGTGAAAGTTGGATTGCAACATATTTTTCTGAGCAGACCGAAGTGCAAGAACGTGTTTATATTTATGCTTTAGAAGGCAAACTCTGGTCCAAGTCATTACAAGCTCAAGCTTGGTTGAAATCACAGCATGCGTCATGTACTGTTCAGCTAGAACGAACTCTGAAATATTATTGCTATTACAAAGCTTTAACTGCACCACAGTCGAAATTAAAATCTGTGCAAAAAACCTTTCATCATGCTTAATTTAATATTATTGCACAACACCAATGGGTGTTGTGCAAAAGCATTTACGCGCGAATAATCATGCATGTGGCTGTCGCATGCGCATAGAGTTTTCCTTCTTCATCTATGATTTTTCCTTCAGAAATCCCCAAATTCTTACTCATGTTGATGACTGTTCCAATCGCAATGAGTTCTTTATTTGGAGGAATTGGACGGCACATTTTAATATTAAGATCGATGGTGCCATAGCCGACACCCGCTTCAAGCATGGTGTGAACCGCACAGCCTGTTACTGAATCAAGTACTGTTGCTGCAAAACCACCATGTACGCCACCTAATGGGTTTAAATGGCGCTGATCTGCCTTGGCTTTAAAGTGAATACTGCCAAGTGTGACTTCATAGGGTGCCATAGGGATCGTTTCACTGATACTTGGTGCAGGTACTTTTCCAGCACACATGGCTTCGAGCAACTGTAATCCAGTCATTTCTTTTATGTTCATTTGCAATCCTTTAATTTATCAAGTTCTAAAAAGGAACTATATGGTTAAGATAATAGTGAGCGCAAAATGAAGTCAAGTGAAGATGAAGACTGGGGGGTTAGGCATCTAGCTCATAAATTTTATCGAGGCTATCTGCTCCCGTTAAAATATGTAGAGAAATGCGTTCACCTGTTGCCCAAGTGGCTTGATCAGAGTTGAAGTCAACATCAACAATATCTAAATCACGGCAAAGGGTTAAAGCACTTTCGATAACGATAAACTGCGGTGAACGGGCTTTTAAGCATTTAGCAATGTAACGTTTAATATTTTGTTGTCGGTATACATCGATAATCTTATAGCGCATGATGAACTCATAGGCATTTAGCTGTGTGTGAGCGTATATTAGAAGATCGAGCCAAAGGTTGCTATGCTTAATGTGTTGCGAAATGTTTGATTCATAAAAATAAATAGGGTTTACATTTATTTATAAAGTGTAAGCAGTAGAATGAGTAAAATTATTTTTTAATACACATTGATGAAAATTAAAATAGTTCAAGAGGTGTCAAAAATGAAAAAAATGCATGCGCAGTGTTTATGTGGGACAACACAATTTGAAGTAAATTTAGCAAATTATCAAGTTCATGTGTGTCATTGCTCGCTTTGTCGTCGGCAAAGTAGTGGCTTACTTATGACGATTGATGTAAAACCTGAAAGTTTGGTTTTTTTAAAACAGGATCAATTGGGAGTTTTTAAATCATCGGAATGGGGTGAACGTGGTTTTTGCAAGCAATGTGGGACCACTTTGTTTTGGCGTATGCACGATCATAGTTATTGTAATATTAATGTGTTTGCACTGGATGAATTGCCTAAAGAGCTGAGTTTAGACATGGAAATTTACATTGATAATAAACCCGATTTTTATTCATTGAATCAGCCAACTAAAAAGTTAACAGAGGCTGAAGTGGTGGCGATGTTTAACCCCTAAATATCTGTCGATAGTTATAAGATATAGAAATAAAAAAGAGCTCAACTGTTGTAGAGCTCTTTTTTTACAAAATAATGGATGGAATTATTTTGCTGCTTTTTCAGCTTCAATCGATGCAATTGCAGCGTCTACGCCTTCAATTGAATCTGCTGCTTTCTTGATACGAGCAAGTGCATCTACAAGTACTTCATCAGCAGTTGCGTAAGAAATGCGCATGAAACCACCAAGACCGAATGCATCACCAGGAACTACGGCTACGCCAGTTTCTTCCAATAACCATTCAGAGAATTCTGTGCAAGATTTTAAACCTTTTGCACGAATTAATGGACGGATGTTGGCATAAGCATAGAATGCGCCATCAGCAGGTAAGCATGAAATACCGTTGATTTCGTTTAAGCCATTCACAACTAAGTCATGACGACGTTTGAATGCTTCAATCATTGGCTCAAGTACATCTTGAGGCCCATTCAATGCAGCTTCAGCAGCAACTTGCGAAATAGAAGTTGGGTTAGAAGTTGATTGAGATTGAATTTTTTTCATTGCGCCAATGATTTTTGCAGGACCCGCTGCATAACCAATACGCCAGCCAGTCATTGCATAAGCTTTAGACACACCGTTTAATACGATTGTGCGGTCATATAAGTCAGGGGCAACAGTGGCGATGTTGTAGAACTCGTCATCCCAACGGATTGGTTCGTACATGTCATCAGATGCAACAAATACTTGTGGGTGACGACGCAATACTTCAGCTAAAGCTTCAAGTTCAGCTTTGGTGTAGATCATACCTGTTGGGTTAGATGGGCTGTTTAGTACCACTAAACGAGTTTTTTCAGTGATCGCCGCTTCTAATTGTTCTGGTGTAATTTTGAAACGCTGTTCTTCACCACATTTCACAATGACAGGTGTACCTTCAGCGATGATTACCATATCTGGATAGCTTACCCAGAAAGGCGCAGGGATAATGACTTCATCGCCTTTGTTTAACAAAGCTAAAGCTAAGTTAAAGAAAGATTGTTTACCACCACAAGAAACCAAAATTTGGTTTGCTTGGTAGTCAAGATTATTGTCGCGTTTAAGTTTTGCAATAATTGCTTTTTTAAGGCCTGGCGTACCATCTACAGCGGTATATTTAGTAAAACCGTTGTTAATTGCTGCAATAGCAGCATCTTTGATGTGTTGCGGGGTGTCGAAATCTGGTTCACCAGCTCCCAAACCAATGACATTTTTACCAGCAGCTTTAAGTTCAGCAGCTTTGTTAGTCACAGCTAGTGTAGGGGACGGTTTGATGGCATTTACACGATCAGATAGACGTACGTCCACGGCGTTATTCCTTCTTATGGAGGGTAAAAAATAAAAAGCATATTATCTTAGCCTAAAAAGAGTGACTGCGTCGTTTAAAAAAAGCACAAATTCATAAAAAAGCGTAAAATAAATCTTTTTTGCTTTGAAAGCAGGCAAAAATTATTAAGTGGTAGGAAGTCACTCGCAACTGAGCGTAAAAAACTTTAAACTACTGTCAGATTTTATTTGAGTCATGGTCATGAGTAAGCAACAGCCTACGAATAAGCCATTGGTGAAACTCCCATTCCCAATGCCAGCAACTGATGAGCAATCGTCAGACTCCGCTGCCCATAATCAGGTGCGTCCTAAACCTGAGCAATATGCAGATCGAACTTGGATGCCTCCACGTGGTACACGACGTTCGATGGGTAAACGTTAAAAAAAGAAGTGCACATGCACTTCTTTTTTTATGAACAAAATTAACGTGTGCGACGTTCATTGTGCTCATAATACTGTTCTTTATTTAGATACATCATTTGGTCTGCACGTTTAAGCATGTCTTCAATACGTTCATGTGCTTTGATAGTTGCATGTCCAATCGATAAGCTAATTGGCTGACTGGCATAAAATTGATTATCGACATGTAGCAGTTCTTGTAAACTCTGCAAGCAGTTGTGTAAGGCTGCTTCATCTGCACCTGGCAAAAGTACCACTAATTCATCACCACCTATTCGGGAAGCAGAATATAAAGTGTTTTGAATGAGCTGATTTAATATACCGCCCATGCGTCGAAGTAGTCCATCACCAACGTCATGTCCTAAACTGTCATTTACTTCTTTTAAGCCATTCATATCCAGAAAAATGCAGGAGACTGGACGTAAAGGACTACGTTCCAAGCGATTCATTTCTTCGGTGTAAAATGAGCGATTGTAAAGTTTGGTCAAGACATCATGTTTGCCCAAATATTCCAGATAATTTTCGGCTTTTTTTCTTGCTGTAATATCGGTCAGAGCAACTTGCACCATGCTCCAATCATCTTTGTAGTCTGGGAAAACGGTAAATTGTAGTAAGACATGTCGGATACTGCCATCAAGGGCATAATTTACGGCTTCCCGTTGATGATGAATGTTGCCATTCCATAATTCAATTAATTGCTCACGGAACGTTTGTACCATTTCTTTCGCAAAAATTTTATGGGTATTTTTGAATAGAGTATCTTTGTCAGCCGCGCCAAACAAATCAAGCGTTGCTTGGTTGACATCAATGATAATAATGTCCTGAATACATTGCAGAATAAAATCATGGTGTACATCTAAGAAGGTTTGAAAATCCTGAATGCCCATGTGCTTGAGTTGATCTAGACGATATTTGATTCGGCTGAAATCTTCGACCCACAAAGAGGTTGGAGAATATTTAAACCTTGATTCAGCAAGTAATCGGTTTTTTTCTTCTAATCGACAGGCTGTTTTATATGGTGTGATATCTTCTGTTGTGATTAATAGTAGTGATAAATCATTTTCATGCCCAGGAATAACTGTACCTCGTAACTGAATATCTAAGCGTTGTCCTGAAATGGTGTAATTGACTGTACTACTGATAAATTCAGTATGACCTTCCCATAAACTGATTAATTCTTGAATATGAGTTTTGGCCATGTCTTGTTTGAAGATGAGATCCAGATTTTGTTGTAAGTGAGCCAAGTCATGTGCTTGAAAGAGCTCTAAAGTTTTGGTGTTGACTTGTAGAATTTTAATTTTACGTGCGCAGTCTAATACGCGAGATTCATCTTCGAGTAAAAAGTGTTGGAGGTCTTGGATACCTTGTGCTCGCCAGAGATCAAATTGTTTTTTGACCTCGCTAAAGTCTTCTAGCCACATGGCGATGGGGGATAATTCAAAAATTGAGGAATCTAATAATTCCATGGATTGCTCGTATTTATTATTTAAGTTGAACTTAGTATAGGGATAATTTTTTCATTTTTAAATCATGTGATTAATAAAAGCATTAAATCTAAATTGGTGATGATTTTGGCATTAAATTTGCCATAAAATGGGGTTGTCTGAACTCATTTTCAGTGCAACCCCATATTAATACAGTTGAATTAGTGAGCTGCTTTTCGGGCTTTATTCTCAGGTTTAGGTGCTGCTATTTCGCGTTGATGATTCCAGACATCGAGGAAATCCTGTTCATTGATGTTGTAAAGTTCAAGTAATGCAAGCACTACACCGCCAATCACCATGCGACTTTCTAAAGGTGAATCGACCTTGAAGCCTTGTGCATCTAATCGGTGCAAAATATCTTCAATTTCAAAAATACGATCTCGCCCATTACTGTCGGTTGGATACATTGGTGTATTTAAAATGATTTGTGCCAGACTTTTTTCATTTTCTGCCAATGGAAGCTGTTCAATCACTTGATCAAGTGGTTTGTTCGGGAAAATAACGTGATCTTGCAAAACAGCTTTTAAGAATGCTTGGCGTAATTTAGGTAAAGCTTGTTCTACAAAAGGACGGAATGAAACAGGGAAAATGACGTTATGAGAAATGCCTTTAAACATTGGTGCAATTTCTTCAACTTTATAACCTGCAACACCACAACCTACGGAAGTAATGAAATATTTGGTTTTAGGATGATGCTTGGTATAAATTTTAAAATCATCAATATAATGTTGAATTTGGGATAGTGGCATTTGTTGTAAATGTTCATTCATGGTGGGAATGGCATAGCTTTGACCAGCCCAGCCACGTCCTGAACCTTTCATGGCACCAAAATGTAATAAGGCAATTTTAGCAGCACCGCCCGCATGCGTACCCGCCAGATTACTGCCAAAAACAAACACGGTATCTTCAGGTAAACTTTTTACAATTGTTTCATCGTGGTAATGGTAGCGCATAAGTACTTTATCTAATCATCATTATTGATTCATGTTGCAACTGAATAGGGCATGGGTCAAGTAGCAGGCTATGCTTTTTTAAACAGATTATTTTTAGGCATCATTTGAAGTAGATGTGAAATATTCGAACATGCTTCATGTAAAAGTCTAACAATGCTTATTGCATGTTGCTCAACTGCCCCCATACTATGTTAAGTCATAAGTGTACCGAAGATGGAAACCATGCAAGAGCGTCAAAAACCTGTGCAAGATAACCAACAACCTTTTGATTTGGTGACTCAGTTTCAACCTGCTGGGGATCAGCCACAGGCAATTGAAAAGCTGGTACATGGTGTTGAGCAAGGTTATCGCAATCAATTATTACTTGGTGTAACAGGGTCTGGTAAGACGTATACCATGGCGAACGTGATTGCTCGGACGCAACGTCCCACTATTATCATGGCGCATAATAAGACACTTGCAGCCCAGCTTTATGGCGAATTTAAAGCATTTTTCCCGAATAATGCGGTTGAGTATTTCGTCAGTTATTACGATTACTATCAACCTGAAGCTTATGTGCCGTCTTCAGATACTTTTATTGAGAAAGATGCTGCCATTAATGATCATATTGATCAGATGCGTTTGTCTGCAACGCGGGCTTTACTTGAGCGCCGCGATGCCATTATTGTCGCTTCGGTTTCTGCTATTTATGGTTTGGGTGATCCGAATGCCTATATGAGCATGTTGTTACATATTGTACAGGGCGATCGAATGAACCGAGATGACATCATTCGTCGTCTGGTTGAAATGCAATATAGCCGTAACGAATTGGAATTTTTACGTGCGACTTATCGTATCCGTGGTGAAATTATTGATATTTTCCCTGCCGAATCGGATCAACATGCGATTCGAATTGAACTGTTTGATGATGAAGTCGATTCCATCCGTTGGTTTGATCCATTAACAGGAAAAATGATTAGAAAAGTCCCACGTGTCACTATTTATCCGAAAAGCCATTATGTAACACCCAAAGATAATCTTGAGCGTGCGATTGGTACCATTCGAGAAGAACTCAAAGATCGTCTTGTATTTTTCCGTGAACACGACAAATTGCTAGAAGCGCAGCGAATTGAACAGCGTACCCGTTATGATTTGGAAATGATGCAGCAGTTGGGTTATACCAATGGCATCGAAAACTATTCGCGTCATTTATCTGGAAGACCATCTGGGGAAGCACCACCCACTTTATTTGATTATGTGCCTGATGATGCCTTGTTAATTATTGATGAATCACATGTGACTGTGCCACAAATTGGCGCTATGTATAAGGGTGACCGTTCGCGTAAAGAGAATCTGGTGAACTATGGCTTCCGTTTGCCAAGTGCGCTAGATAACCGTCCAATGAAATTTGAGGAATGGGAGCGCATTGTTCCGAGTACCATTTATGTGAGCGCAACCCCAGCAAAGTATGAATTGGAAAAATCGGAACAAGTGGTTGAACAAGTGGTGCGACCAACAGGATTAGTTGATCCTGAAATTGAAATCCGTCCAGTATTGACACAAGTCGATGATGTACTGTCTGAGATTAATATCCGTAAAGAACTCAATGAACGTGTTTTGGTGACAACATTAACCAAGCGAATGGCGGAAGATTTGACCTCATATTTAAAAGAATATGGTGTGAAAGTTGCATATTTACATTCAGATATTGATACGGTTGAGCGCGTTAAAATTATTCACGAATTGCGTTCAGGTATCCATGATGTGTTGGTCGGGATTAACTTGTTACGTGAAGGCTTAGACATGCCGGAAGTGTCTTTGGTGGCAATTTTGGATGCTGATAAAGAAGGTTTCTTGCGTTCAGAACGTTCTTTGATCCAAACTATTGGTCGTGCTGCACGTAATTTAAAAGGTAAAGCGATTTTGTATGCTGACCGTATCACTGACTCTATGCAAAAGGCAATTGACGAAACAGACCGTCGTCGTGCTAAACAAATTGAGTTTAATTTAGAACACGGGATTACACCACGAAGCGCTGTGCGTCAGGTTGTCAAAGAAATTGACACAGGTGAAGTGCTCAGTGATGATCAGATTGAAGCCAATATTGCAGATCAGGCACAAGCCTTATCGGCGGATGAACAGCATATTTTGGCGAATCCGAAATTATTTAGTAAACATATTACTAAACTAGAAAAAGAAATGTTGAAAGCATCGAAAGAGTTGCAGTTTGAGCAAGCAGCACGTTTACGTGATGAAATTGTGCGTTTGAAAGCACAGCTGTTGCAATAAAGTCACAAACTTTTTGCAGCAAAATCATTACATAACGCTACAGTGTGTAGGATCAAAGCCCGTTATTTTCTAAAGAAATTACATTCGGGCTTGGTCCAGATCAATCGTTTAAAGGATGTTGTTATGAGTGAAAATCATCTTCCTAAAGCAAGTTGGCGTATAACAAAAATAGTCATTGGTGGGGCGATTTTAGTGGGGTTGGGGGCTGCGACTTTGGCATATGCGCAAACCAAACCCATGCCTGTGGTTGAAAAAGTCGAATTAGACCGCTATTTGGGAGTGTGGTACGAGATTGCTCGGAAACCTATGTACTTTCAAAATAAATGTGCGCGTGATGTATCTGCGACCTATACCTTAAATGAAAATGGCAATGTGAGTGTGGATAACCGTTGTTATTCTAAAGAGGGGATTTTGCAGCAAGCTTTAGGTGAAGCCTTTGTGCAAAATCCGCCATTTAATTCGAAGTTACAAGTCAGCTTTTTACCCGAAGCTGTGCGTTGGATCCCTGTTGCACGAGGCAATTATTGGATTTTGAAACTGGATGATGACTATCAAACAGTGTTAGTCGGCGAGCCGCGCCGTAAATATATGTGGGTACTGTCACGTAAACCAGAAGTAAAACCAGAAGTTATGAATGAATATTTAGAATATGCTAAAAGCTTGGGCTATGATTTGAGTGATTTAATTCGAACAGCACACACTAAAGGCAAAGCAGAATAATTTTAAGACTTAAAATAAATTTTGAAGATACATTATCCGAACACATTCAAAGTTGTGACTTGTGTGAAAGTTATTCTAATCATGACGTATTTTATTTAACTTATCGCTATACTAAGCCCAGCGAATAGTTTGGGTGAAAAGATGTATAAAGGCGTAGCACTGTCGGTATTGGCATCCGTCACATTTGGCGTGCTTTACGGCTATACAGAATTTTTAAAACCTTTAGATAGCGAGCAGACTTTTGCTTGGCGTATGTTGTCGACATTGCCTTTTTTAACCTTGTTTATGTGGTGGTCAGGCGAACTCAAGCTTATTGCTGAATTATTCAAAAAAGTACTCCAAAATCCAATTTATCTCCTTTGGCTGTTCATCAGTTCACTGTTATGTACCTCACAGTTATGGTTATTCCTCTGGGGACCAATCAATGGGCGAGGGTTAGCGGTATCGTTAGGATATTTTTTACTGCCTTTGGTTATGGTGCTGATTGGTTGTGTCTTGCATAAAGAGAAACTTTCCCGTTGGCAACTGTTGGCTGTAATTCTTGCGGCACTGGGTGTTATCCATGAGATTTGGCGTATAGGTAGTGTCGCATGGGAAACATGGTATGTTGCCTTGGCTTATCCTTTATATTTTTATTTACGCCGACGCTTTAAATCCGATCACTTGGGTGGTTTTTGGTGGGATTTGTTTTTAATTCTTCCAGTCGCTTTTTATCTATTATCTGATGCAGAAGCTTTAAGGGTCATATCGCACTACCCGCATCTAATCTGGGCCATTATCGGCTTGGGTTTTTTAAGTGCACTTGGCCTAGGAAGTTATATTCTAGCGAGCCGTTTTTTACCATTTATTTTATTTGGTCTGCTTAGTTATTTAGAACCCGTATTATTGGCGACAGCATCAATTGCTTTGGGTGAGCAAGTTGCGCCAGAAGAATGGCTGACTTACATCCCAATTTGGTGTGCAGTTTTTGTATTGGTGCTTGAAGGGTGTTTACATCTATATAAACAACAGCGTCAGAAACAAAACCTCGTCCGTAATATTGATAAAGCAGAAACACGCTTAAATGATCAAGATTAGTTGTTCTATTAAGGGCGTTTAGGCTAGCTAAGAGTCCACAAAATGAAGGGATTCTCATGTTCTCTTTTGGTGGTTGAAAAGAAAGTCAGTTTTATTAAAATTTGGTAGGAAAAGTACAATCATCATAAAAATTACAACTATTTTGTAAATTTATAATGAATATGTAGGAAAATAGCAGCGACTGAACCAGCTTTTGATTCAAACTTGGCGCTAAATCCTTTACAATCGTTGGGTTTTAAAATTTATGCTTAGATTAAATTAATTAGAGGACGTATCTGTGAGCAAAGAGACTATCATCGCCCTACACGCAGAACACCAAGGTCGCTGGAAAAACCGTGAAGAAATCGCGGAACAAATGATCGCTTTGATCGGTCAGCTTTACCGAGAAAAAAATATTGTGGTTTCAGTGTTTGGACGTTCTTTAGTTAACCGTTCAGTTATGCAAATTTTAAAAGCACACCGTTTCACTCGTATGATGGACGTTGAGCTTTCAGTTGTACACACGTTCCCAATTCTTCAAGCGTTGGCTAAAATTGAAAATATCGGTACTGCTGAAATTGATCTAGGCAAATTAGCTGTTGCATTTAAAGAGCAAGGTGGCGATGTTGATGCATTTGTTGCAGCAGCTGTTAAATCTGTAGAAGGTCGTGCGACTTCAGTAGAAGGTCGTGACGTTGTCCTTTACGGTTTTGGTCGTATTGGTCGTATCCTTGCACGTTTAATGATTGGTCAGTCTGGTCTTGGTCGTGGCTTAAACCTAAAAGCAATTGTAGTTCGTAAGTCATCTGACGGTGATTTAGAGAAACGCGCGTCTTTATTGCGTCGTGACTCAATTCATGGTCCATTCTCTGGCACTATTTCTGTAGATGAAGAAAACGAAGCAATTATTGCTAACGGTCAATTCATCAAAGTTATTTATGCGTCTAATCCAACTGAAGTTGATTATACTGCTTATGGTATTACCAATGCGTTAGTGATTGACAACACGGGTAAATGGCGCGATGCAGAAGGTCTTGCACAACACCTTAAATGCCCAGGTGCTGCACGCGTAATTTTAACTGCACCTGGTAAAGGTGAGATGAAAAACGTGGTGTTTGGTGTAAACCAAGCAGACATTCTGGATGAAGACCAAATCATCTCAGCTGCAAGCTGTACAACCAACGCAATCACACCAACATTGAAAGTATTACATGACAAATACACAGTGTTAAATGGTCACGTTGAAACAGTTCACTCGTTCACAAACGACCAGAACTTAATTGACAACTACCACAAAGCGGATCGTCGTGGTCGTGCGGCTACTTTGAACATGGTAATTACTGAAACTGGCGCGGCGAAAGCAGTTGCGAAAGCACTTCCAGCACTTCAAGGTAAATTAACAGGTAACTCTGTACGTGTTCCAACACCAAATGTTTCACTTGCGATTTTGAACTTAACTTTAGATAAAGAAGTGGATCGTGAAGAAGTAAACGAATACATCCGTCAAATCTCAATCAGTTCAAACCTTCAAGGTCAAATTGGTTACACCAACTCAACTGAAGTTGTATCTTCTGACTTCATCGGTTCACGTACTGCGGGTGTGTTTGATGCACAGGCAACGATTACTTCAGGCAACCGCTTAACTGCATACGTATGGTATGACAATGAAGTGGGTTATAGCTGCCAAGTATTACGTATTGCTGAACAAATGGGCGGCGTAAGCTATCCAAAAGTTCCTGCTGAAACAAATGCATAATTTGTTCGGTTAAGGAAAAAGAGCTTCAGAAATGAAGCTCTTTTTTTTGTATCAAAACTCCCGACATTCTTTTTTGAATTGACCAAAATAATAAGATGCATTCATATTAGGTCAATGCCATAATTCCGACAAAATTAGTAGTATTAAGCGAAACGCGCTATGTTAGTGTCGCTTTTTCATCTCAAAATAAATGTGATCATTACTCGATTGGAATTAAAGAGAGCAATGGTCGATAGAACGGCTCAAATGAATTGAGTCTATTAAAAAACGAACTTAAAGGATTAAGTCATTGCAAATAAAAAAAGTGCTTGCTGGTTTGGCATTTTTGAGTCTAGCAACCCTCAGCGGTGTCTTACTTGCAATTTGGATCTTTCAACATTTCAGTATTTATATTCCTCTGAACAATCAAGCTGTGAATATTGACTTGCAAGAGCCATTACAGGCCAAAGTTAAAATACATGATGCCTTAGATGTGGATGTCTCTGGGCGAATTCGCGCTGAAATTCCAATTAACGAACAGCTTGAGATTCCACTGGTGCAGACACTTACCCCGCGTGTGTATTTTGATAATCAAGTGCCAATTAAAACCATGATTCCTGTGCGAGAAGCTCTGAAAGTGCAGCAAAATTTACCCATCGATACGTGGGTAAATGTGATGATCATGGGGAAAAATATTAGTCTGCCGTTAAAAGGTTCAATCCCGATCAATCTTGATGTGCCGATTCAGATTGATGTGCCATTAGAACAAAATGTACATCTGAAATTTGATGCGCCTGTGCGAACGGTATTGAAAGAAAATCTGCATATTCCTTTAAATGCAACGTTAAAGACCGAAATACCAGTGCAAGGGCAATTAAATGTACCCATTAAGACAGCCCTAAATGCCACCGTAGATGTGAAAAATACCTTGCCCGTAAAAATTCAGAATGGACAACTAAAAGTCCCTTTAAATACTGTAAAACTTTCGTCTCCACAGTACGAACAACCACAGTTGGTTCGAGCTGAATAGGAGGGATAAGCAGGTGTGTTTTTCTTATCGCTTTTGGTGTTTGAGCTTTATTGGGTTGGTCGCTACGATTGCGCTTTTATTTTGGTTGTACTTGAATGTGATTGCATCGATGCAAATTTCAGCACACCGCTCCGAAATTATATTGCCAACATCTTTGCCGACTCAAATTCACGTGGGCAATTATTTGGATATTCATTCTAAAGGGCAGTTGAATACAAAAATTGATATTGATCGGCAATTGGAGTTGCCGTTAAAAGGAAAATATCTTGCCGCTTTACAGTTTGAAGTCGAAACGCCGATTACTGTGAATCTTGACTATCAAACCATGATCCGTATTGATCAGTTGATGCCTGTGGAAACGACTACAGATTTAATTTATCAAAATCGTTTGTTGCCTCAATTCCCTCTGAAATTAAATATTCCAGTTAAATTGGACGTACCTTTCCATTTAAAGCGAGAGTATACCATTCCTGTGAAGATTCAATTTGATGGTCCCGTGTATTTTGAATTTAATGAACCTGTTGGTTTACACGTCGCTCATCATTTTGCACCACAACTCAACTTGAATGATCCAATGAAGATGGAGCGCATCGCAAGTTTTAATGCCACCATGTACAATGCCGTACGAAAAACCTCAGCCAATTTAGAACTGAATATGCATTTGCCTGTACGGAATATTCATCCTTGAGTAAAGAATGCAACGCTTCCTTGATGGTTAAAGATTAATCTGGTAGCTTACCTATTGAAAGTACGTATAAGAAAAGTAAGCTGATTAAAGTAAGGGGAATACATGAGTACCTATGCAACCAGTAATCTATTGGGGCAAGTTCTTTCAACTGCTTGCCCATCACGCGAAATACTTGAGCATCTTTCCAGTAAATGGTCGTTGTTGGTGTTGCATTGTTTAAGTGAAGGTGTACACCGCTTTAGTGAATTAAAAATAAAAATTGAGGGGATTAGCGAAAAGATGCTGTCTCAAACCCTGAAAACATTAGAGCAGGATGGTTTTATTCTACGGACAGTTTATCCGATTGTGCCACCGAAGGTTGAATATCAATTGACAATTTTAGGCTCGCAGGCTGCGGAAAAAGTGAATGAGTTAATTTTCTGGATAGAGCGAAATTTATCTGAAATCTTAGAGCAGAAACCTAAAGTAAACATTTAAATAACTGATGTACTTGGTCGTTTAACTTTAGGCATTACGCCGCATTGAGATTAGTCTCTATCTTAAGAATCTTAATTAAATTAAAGTTTAATGTTTCAACTATGCTTAAGTTCATTGTGTATAAATTAATGTAAAACAAGTATAAAAATAACTAGGCCTATAAAAATAATGTGTGAAATTCATATTTAGTTGAATAATACTATTCGAGAAATTCTTTAAAATGTGGCAGAATAAGCGGTTTTAAAGATTTTAGAGGATTGGCAGTATGCGCTTTGTTGATGAAGCAGTCATTACCGTAGAGGCTGGCGACGGTGGCAATGGCGTAGCCAGTTTTCGCCGTGAAAAATTTGTACCTTTTGGTGGACCAGATGGTGGAGATGGTGGTCGTGGTGGCAGCATTTATATTCAAGCTGACGACGACACGAGCACACTGGTAGATTATCGTTATACCCGTAAATTCCGTGCAGAACGGGGTAAAAATGGTTCAGGCGCAAACTGTGCTGGTCGTGGCGGACAAGATGTCATTCTCAAAGTTCCAGTTGGTACAACCATTGTAGATACCGACTCTGGCGATATTATTGGCGATTTGGTTGAAGATGGTCAGAAAATTCTAGTGGCTTCTGGTGGTGATGGTGGTTTAGGAAATACACACTTTAAATCATCAACCAACCGTACGCCGCGTAAATGTACGCATGGTTTTAAAGGTGAATTCCGCGAAATTCGTTTAGAGTTGAAAGTATTGGCAGACGTTGGTCTATTGGGTATGCCAAATGCGGGTAAATCAACCTTTATTCGTGCTGTTTCAGCAGCAAAACCAAAAGTTGCAGATTATCCATTTACTACGATGGTACCAAACTTAGGTGTTGTCGATGCAGATCGTCACCGTTCATTTGTCATGGCGGATATTCCTGGACTAATCGAAGGTGCTTCGGAAGGTGCAGGTCTTGGTATTCGTTTCTTAAAGCATTTGGCACGTACGCGTATCTTATTACATATTGTAGATGTACAGCCTATTGATGGTTCGGATCCTGCATATAATGCTAAGGCGATCATCAAAGAATTAAAGAAATTTTCTCCAACCTTGGCGAAACTTCCAGTGGTTTTGGTACTTAATAAGTTAGATCAACTTGCACCAGACACCAGTGAAGAATGGTGTAACCACATTCTTGAAGAATTAGAATGGAAAGGTCCAGTATTTAAAACTTCTGGTTTGCTGGCAGAAGGGACAAAGCCAGTGGTTTATTACCTCATGGATCAAATCGAACAACAACGTGAACGCGAAGTTGAAGATCCTGAGTACGCAGCAGAAGTGAAAGCATTCCGTGAGCAGCTAGAAGCTGAAACACGTGAACAAACCATTGCCGCTAAAGAAGCTTATCGTGAAATGCGTCGTCAACAGCGTCTTGCTGGCCTATTGGGCGATGATGATGAGGACGATGATGATGGCGACGATGGCGATATGGAAGTGTTTTACGTTCGTTAATTTCCAAGCGAACAACATGTAACTGAGGACAAGATGATAGAAGTGGTAGATGGGCAACGTCAGCTCAAGGCTTTAAAACGTATCGTTGTTAAAATCGGATCATCTTTACTCACAGCGAATGGGCAAGGTTTAGATTTAGATGCAATTTCGCATTGGGCGAAACAAATTGCAGATTTACACCAAGCTGGACATGAAATTATTCTTGTCTCCTCTGGCGCTGTGGCTGAAGGTATGGTTCGAATGAAGCTAGAGAATCGACCCACCGATCTACCAAGTCTTCAGGCATGTGCTGCCATTGGTCAAATGGGTTTAATCCATACATGGTCAAGTGTACTCGAACAGCACAGTATTCAAACAGCGCAAGTGCTTTTAACCCACGATGACCTTGCGGATCGTCGTCGTTATTTAAACTCTTGTGATGCTTTGCAAAATTTAATTGATTGGCGTGTGATTCCAGTTATCAATGAGAATGACACAGTTTCAACTGATGAAATTCGTTTTGGTGATAATGATACGCTTGCAGCAATGGTTGCAGGTCAAGTCCATGCAGATTTGTTAATTATCTTAACAGACCAGCAAGGCATGTTTGATTCTGACCCACGCTCAAACCCTGATGCGAAACTGTTCCATACCGTACGGGCTTTAGATGAAAGCTTGTTTGATATGGCAGGTGGTGGTGGTAAGTTTGGTCGTGGCGGTATGTTGACCAAGGTTCGTGCTGCACGACTAGCGGCAAAGTCGGGTTGTCCAACCCTGATAGCGAGTGGTGAAAGTGATCAAGTACTTGCCCGTTTAATGGCAGGTGAAATGCTTGGCACTTTGTTTATCACGGACAATGACCGTATTACCGCGCATCAGCAATGGTTGGCCGCACATTTGCAAACTGCAGGACGTCTAATTTTAGATGATGGTGCAGTTAAAGCCATTAAAGATAATCATCGTAGTTTATTACCTGTTGGTGTGAAAGCGGTTGAAGGGCATTTTGACCGTGGCGATGTTGTAGAGTGTGTTGACCCTTCTGGTTATCGTGTCGCGGTTGGACGTGTTAATTTCAGTTCGCGTTCGGCAGAATTGGTTAAAGGTTTGTCTTCAGACAAGGTTTATCAAGTTCTGGGTGAAGCGCGTTCACTTGAGATGATTCATCGCGATCATATGGCAATTTACTAAAAAATTTAAAAAAATCCCGCTTTAGAGCGGGATTTTTTATTTTAAGACCAAGTTATTTAATATAGCCTTTTTGAATCAGTGGTCTAAATACATAGAAATGAAGCGTCAGTACCCATTCCATCAGTTTTTCTTTATAGCGATTCCAGAGCGTTAAACCAAACAAATTCAGCGCAAAAGCCAGTACAAAGGCACCGAGCATATCTAAAGGGAAATGAACACCTACATAAATGCGTGACCATGCAACTAACCAAGCCAGCATAATTAAGAAAATGCCAAGTTTACGGTAAGTTGAAAAGAAATAAGAAAAAGCAATACTGCTAAAAATGAGCATATGATCGCTAGGGAAAGAGCCATTCGGTGAGTGATAAATCAAGGTACGTCCAACATCCATCACAAAAGGGCGTGGGTGATAGTAGATGTGTGAAATACATTGACTGATGAAAAGCGCAATACTGGTAAAAATAAAAGCTTTAAGAATTTGTTTCTTTATTTGATAGTCACCACGTAACCAAAACCAAGCAAAAAGTGCAATCATGCAATACAACAGGTCATTCGCAATAAAAATCGCAAAATTAATCTTTAAGTCGCTAGCATCTGAAGATGCATTGATGAATGAAAAGAGCGTGAGATTGAGTTCAGAAAGAGACATGAAAGCGGATTATGTATGCAAAGTGCGTAAAGTGTAATAATTCTGTCATCCCGTTGAAATAAAAAAAGACTACAGATTTGTAGTCTTTTTTTATTTCAAGAAACTTACGTCGTTTACGTATTATTCAGCTTAGAAGTCAAATGAGGTTTGTAGGTAGAAAGTACGTGGTTGCCCAACATATTTACCGCCAGTCGAATCGGTAGAACGTGTGAAATATTGTTTATCGAACACATTTTTAATACCGCCAGCAATTTTTAAACCGTAGTATTGCTCACCAAAGTCATAGGCTGTACGTACTGCAAAAGTTGAGTAACCTGGAATATCCCCGTACTTACCATCCAAAGATTCTATAATTTGATAAATACCAGACTCTTGGTTTCCTGGAGAATGTTGTTTCGATTGTGCAAACATATCGGCATTGACAGTCCATTGATTAACTTTATAGCCTAAACCCACATTGGCTGTATGACGTGAATAAAATGGAAGATCTTTATCTTTAAAGTTGCCTGCTTCAGCAACAGCTTTAGTGAAGGTGTAATTGCTATATATTTTGAGTCCCTCTAAGGCATCTGCGAGGTAAGCAAAGTCATAAGCCAGACCAAGTTCAACACCTTTATGGCTAGTTGCACCTAAATCGGTCCAATAGCCATTTTGAAGGGCATCACGTTCTAGAATTAATTCTTTATTAAAGTCTAAATAGAATGCAGTTAATTCTGCATTTAAACCATTACCTAAATATTTTGTACCAATCTCATAGTTATTGGATTTCTCAGGTGAAAGACCATCTAAAGTAGAAATTGCTATACCTGTTTTTGAGTTTGTGGTTGCTAACTGATTGTATTGTTGAGGACCAAAAGATACGCCCGCATTTGCAAATATATTCCAGTTATCAGTGGCTTTATACATAATTGCCAGACTTGGTAACCATTCATCAGATTGAATGGATGGATTTACGGTATTCAGTAAGTTACCAGATTTATAGGCGCTAAAATTATTGTGCGTATCAATAGATTCAAAGCGGACACCAGGGGTAATTACCCAATTGCCTAAATCGAATCGGTTATCAATGTAGAAGGCATGTGCTTTAGTGCCACCTTTACTCGATGTGCGTGCGATGAATTTCCCGGGTTGAGCATCAATAGCATAATCTGTACGCCCCGCAAACTCAGTACTATCTTCATCCATATAACGATAGCCGATAGTAACTTCACTCTGTGTATTACCAATTGAGTAAGCGCGAGAAAAACGAGGTTCAATTGCAAATACAGAATAATCTCGAGGAGCATTGTCTAAACGTTTGAACGGAGTACCATCCTGACGTTGTTGATTTGTTCCCAAATTACTCGTACGGAATGAATCAATATAATAGGTTAATAATTCAAAATTATTTCGTTCATCTTGATGGGTATAACGCAAAGACACATCTGAACGACGACCTGCAAAATAGCTTTGTGATTGGTTGGATTGATATGGGTTTTCTGCATATTGTTTTGCAGTTAAACCTTCAGGCATTTCTCCACGACCTTCATAATGATGTAAATTTAGCGCTACAGCATCGGCATCTGTAATTTGGTATGCTGTTTTTAACATGACATCATCAATGTCTATTTGATTGTTAGCTTCACGGTAAGCATTGCCTTTGGTCCCTGAATAAAGCAAAGCAAGCCCTAAACCATTATCGAGAGTACCACCCATAAATAAACTTGGGCTAAGTTTGGTTTGATCTGTGCCAGAAGCATATTCAGTGGTTAAGCTTACATTGCCTGCAAAATCTTTTGGGATTGCACGCGTAGCAAAGTTGATAATACCGCCCACATTTTGTGGTCCAAAGCGTACGGAACCAGCACCACGAACAACGTCTATAGATTCAATATTGCCTAATGATACAGGAGCAAGTGAAAGTTGAGGTTGACCATAAGGTGCAAATGATAACGGTACTCCATCAAGTAATACGGTTGAGCGAGGGGATAAACGTGAAGTTAAACCACGAACACCAATATTCAAAGAAACGTCACTACCGCCAGTACCATTATTTTCTTGGACTTGGACACCAGGAACTTGTTTCAGTGCATCTTTAATGGACGTTGCCGCAACTTCATCTAAACGTTTACGGTCGATAATTGTGCGTGCCCCTGCATGTTTTTGAACTTTTTCAGCATTAGCATTTTCCAGCCAGTTACCTTCAGCTTGAAGGGTAATGGTCTGTAATGTGTTCACAGAATGGCTATCTGAATCTGCTGCGAAAGTTGCTTGTGTGGCAAGACAGGTTAAGGTAAGCTGAATTGCTCGGGTTAGCGGTGATATTTTAGTTGGCTTGTGAATACCAGATAGAATCAAATGGTTTGACATATTGAACACAGAGATTGCAAATTTGACGATATAATATCGAGACTCTCGTAATTATTGAATAATAATAGTTATCATTAATTACTATTATTTTCCAAATTTATGATTGGATTTCGATCTTGAATATGATCCAAAACAACAAAAAATAAAAAACCGTGTCTGTGACACGGTTTTTAAGTTAAATCTAAAATTATTTAAACTGTACAGTGCCGTTTGCATTCACCGTAATTTTAGATTCGCCTGCTGCAACTTCAGGCATTGGTGCTGCTTCTGCATCGGCAAATTTTGCCATACTGCTACGCATCATGATGGGTTGAGGGTAGTTGTTACTGGTATTTAAATTTAAATTGACTAAATTATAGCCTGATTTATTCCATGACTGACTCAATAACTGTGCACGTTGTTGGAAGTTTTTAGAGGCTTCAACCATGAGTTCATTTTCAACTTTTTTACGTTGAGCATCTGAAACGGTAAAGTTGATCGATTGAGTTTGGAAGTTTTGCTGTAACTCATTCACTAACTGACTCGCCGCTTTAAAGTCGGTACTTTCAATTTGAATTTCAGCACGACCACGCCATTCTTTTAATTTACGACTATCATTGTCATAAATTGGATAAGTCGTTTGAGACCCTGTTTCGACTTTTACATTTGGGTACTTACGCGAAGTCGCAATCGCCTGATTCATAAGTTGAGTGATTTGGCTTGCCAATTCAGCAGGCTGTTTATTGCTTTTTTCAATATAGAGTACAGCGTGCATTTCGTCATTTGAAACCTGACGTGATGCTTCTGCTTGTACGTTTACTAAATTGTAATTCAAAGCTTCTGTTTGCTGCGCAAAAGCAGTGCTGCTGAATAAACCACCGAGGAGGAGGGAAGAAACTACAAAATGACGCATAAAAAGTAACCTTTATTTGAATTTTTCAAACTTATTTGATTAAGGTAATGGTATAGGCAGTTCATGGGGAACTTTTGCAGAAATTGTGGTGAGTTTGTAATTTTTTGCATGAGAGCCAAGCTAAAAATATTTAAATTAAATAGTCTTAAATCAAGAGTTTAATTTTATAAAAAACGATAAATAAAATGCTCAGGAAATGAAATTTCTAAAAAGTAAAAAAAATCATATTTTCTTTCACTTGTCACAATGTAAGATGATAATGAAAGGGCTGGTTAGGTGTGCAGTTTATTTCAAAAAATTAGGGCGTATATTTGCTAAAAGTTGTTTATTTTCCTGAAAAATTCGGTATCATGCCGCTCCTAGTTATTTAATTAAATACTGTCTAACTAGATTCTATAAAGCACCGAGTCAAAGGACCGCAAGTCACCAGACTTATTTCTTTCAACCCATATCAGAGATGGTAATTCGATATGAGCGTTTCTTCTGTAAACCCTGCCACTAATTCTACTAACGAATACTATTTGACTCGCCAAAGTCAGATGGAATCCAATGTTCGTAGCTATCCACGTAAATTACCGTTAGCGATAGCCAAAGCATTAGGTTGCTGGGTTACCGATGTTGAAGGTACAGAGTACCTTGATTGTTTAGCTGGGGCAGGAACATTGGCATTAGGCCATAATCATCCTGCGGTCGTTCAAAGTATTCAAGATACACTGACAAGTGGCATTCCATTACATACTTTAGATTTAACTACACCGTTGAAAGATGCTTTCACGGAAGCGTTGCTTTCGTATCTTCCAGGCGGTAAAGAAGAGTACTGTTTACAGTTCTGTGGTCCATCTGGTGCAGATGCGACTGAAGCAGCGATTAAACTTGCGAAGACTTATACAGGTCGTAGCTCAGTAATCAGTTTCTCTGGTGGTTATCATGGTATGACCCACGGTTCTTTGGCAATGACAGGTAACTTGTCTGCTAAAAATGCTGTGAATGGTTTAATGCCAGGCGTACAGTTTATGCCATATCCGCATGAATACCGTTGCCCACTTGGTTTAGGTGGTGAAGCGGGTGTTGATGCGTTAACCTATTTCTTCGAAAACTTCATTGAAGATGTAGAAAGCGGTGTTACTAAGCCAGCAGCAGTTATTCTTGAAGCGATTCAAGGTGAAGGCGGTGTTGTGACAGCGCCAACCAAATGGTTGAAAAAAATCCGTGAAGTGACTGAAAAGCACAACATTGTATTAATTCTTGACGAAGTTCAAGCGGGCTTTGCTCGTTCAGGTAAAATGTTTGCCTATGAACATGCAGGCATTGAGCCAGATGTAGTTGTAATGTCAAAAGCTGTTGGTGGTGGTTTACCACTTGCGGTGCTAGGTATTAAACGTAAGTTTGATGCATGGCAACCAGCGGGTCACACGGGTACTTTCCGTGGTAACCAGTTGGCAATGGGTACTGGCTTAGTCGTATTAAAAACGATTACTGAGCAGAACTTAGCGCAAAATGCACAAGAGCGTGGTGATTTCTTACAAGCTGAATTGAAAAAATTAGCGCAAGAATTCCCATGTATTGGTAACGTTCGTGGCCGTGGCTTAATGATCGGTGTTGAAATCGTTGATGAGCGTAAACCAGCTGACCATATGGGTTCTTTACCAGCAGACGGTCAATTGGCAGCAGCAATCCAAGCGGCATGTTTTGATAACAAACTTTTGTTAGAAAAAGGTGGTCGTAACGGTACAGTGATTCGTTTACTTTGCCCATTAATCATTACGCAAGAAGAGTGTGTAGAAGTAATTGCTCGCTTTAAGAAAGCAATTGCTGAAGCGCTTATTGCAGTGCGAGGCGCTCAATAATGGTTGATTTTGCAGAACACCGTAAAGCGTTACTCTGCAATGATGCCCAATCCATTGCTGACTATGAGTCAGCAATGGAGCAAGCTACTAAAGCGGTAGCGGCATGGTTGCAAAATGACAAAATGTACACAGGCGGCAGCATCAAAGAATTACGTGATGCGATTGCTTTTAACCCAACTAAAGAAGGTTTAGGTGTACAAAAGTCATTGGATCGTATGGTTGAGCTTTTCTTAAATAAAAGCTTAAAAGTACATCACCCTCATTCTTTAGCACATTTGCATTGCCCAACCATGGTTGCAAGCCAAATTGCTGAAGTTTTGATTAATGCAACCAACCAATCTATGGACTCATGGGATCAAAGCCCAGCGGGTTCTTTGATGGAAGTTCAATTGATTGATTGGCTTCGTCAAAAAGTCGGTTATGGTGCAGGTCAAGCAGGTGTATTCACTTCTGGTGGTACACAGTCTAACTTGATGGGTGTACTCCTTGCGCGTGATGCTTGCATCTCGAAAAACTGGAAAGACGAAAACGGTAATCCGTGGTCTGTACAGCGCGATGGTATTCCAGCAGAAGCTATGAAAAACGTTAAAGTCATTTGTTCTGAAAATGCACATTTCTCTGTGCAAAAGAACATGGCAATGATGGGCATGGGCTTCCAATCAGTGGTCACTGTTCCTGTGAATGAAAATGCACAGATGGATGTAGATGCTCTCGAAAAAACCATGGAGCATTTACAGTCAGAAGGCAAAATCGTGGCGTGTGTGGTTGCAACTGCGGGCACAACCGATGCGGGTGCAATTGACCCATTGAAGAAAATTCGTGAAATCACTAACAAGTTTGGTGCGTGGATGCATATCGATGCGGCATGGGGTGGTGCACTAATTTTATCGAATGATTATCGTTCGATGTTGGATGGGATTGAGTTATCTGACTCGATTACGCTTGATTTCCATAAGCACTATTTCCAAACCATTTCTTGTGGTGCATTCTTGCTTAAAGATGAAGCGAACTATCGTTTCATGCACTACGAAGCTGAATATTTGAACTCAGCCTATGATGAAGAACATGGTGTTCCGAACCTAGTATCGAAATCCTTACAAACAACTCGTCGTTTTGATGCGTTGAAATTGTGGATGACTGTAGAAGCTTTAGGTGAAGAGCTTTATGGTTCTATGATCGATCACGGTATTAAATTGACACGTGATGTTGCCGATTATATTAAAGCAACTGATGGTCTTGAGCTTTTGGTTGAGCCACAATTTGCCTCTGTTTTATTCCGTGTTGTACCAGCAGGCTACCCAGTAGAATTGTTGGATACATTGAATCAAAACGTTGCAGATGAATTGTTTGCGCGTGGTGAAGCGAATATTGGTGTAACTAAAGTAGGTCAAGTGCAATCATTGAAAATGACGACACTGAGCCCTGTTGCAACATTAGAAAACGTACAGAACTTGCTGTCTCTTGTTCTTGCAGAAGCAGATCGTATTAAAGGTCCTATTCAAGCAGGCACATATACACCAGCGATTGACTAATCGTCATGTTGTTCAAAAAGCCTGGAAAATTCCAGGCTTTTTTATTTGTTATATAGGAAAAATGTTTAAGCTAAATGCACAGGATGATAGTTGTGACTTTTTGATTTAAGTAAAAAGTGATTCTGTTCCTTAATTTTTTTCAAAACAATGTAAGACTTAATGTGCCCAATAAAAGAATAGGTTAATAAGCGTTCTGTCACAAAATGGGAAAGTTGCTCTAAGTTTTCAGCGACCACTTTTAGAATAAAATCTGCATCGCCACTAATCGAAAAAGCATCCTGAATATTGTCTTCCGCTTCGATGAGTTCTTGAAAGGCTTGTTGAGAAGATGCTTCATGTGTTCTTAAGTTAATATGAATCATGGCAGTCACTTCCATGCCTAAAGCCTGCTGCTGTATGCGGGCGGTATAGCCCAAAATAATGCCTTTTTGTTCTAGGAGTTGTCGTCTTCTCGAACACTGTGATGCAGATAAACCAATTAGATCGCCAATTTCCTGATTGGTGAGCCGTCCATTTTTTTGTAGTGCTTGAATGATTTGCCAGTCGAACTTATCCATGCATAAAATCCTTTTGTGATACACAAATCTTGTATTTTTATTAAAATTCCGTTTCATTATGCACGAAATTTACGGCGTAGATGAAATATTATTTTTCTATGGAATAAAAATGGTCTCAAAGGATATCGAGCAATGTTCATAGAAATTGGTGAATTTTTAAATCTTCGTTTAAAACAAATGGGTATACAGCATCTTTTTGGTGTACCTGGTGATTTCAATCTTTCTTATTTAGAACAAGTTGAAGCAGATGCTCAGCTAGAATTTATTGGCAACTGTAATGAGTTAAATGCGGCTTATGCAGCAGATGGCTATGCACGAATTAACGGTTTTGCAGCATTGGCAACTACATATGGCGTAGGTGATCTAAGTGCAATTAACGGCATTGCAGGAGCCTATGCGGAAAATGTACCGATGGTACATATTTCAGGTATCCCTCCTTTGCATGTGGTTCAAAAAGGCATTCTGGTTCACCATACATTGGTCGATGGTAACTATGACAATATTATGAATTGCATGAAAGAATTTACTGTGGCGCAAACACGTTTAACACCTGCGAATGCAGCTTTTGAAATTGATCGTGTTTTACGTCAGTGTTTTCTAGAGCGCCGTCCAGTGCATATTCAGCTAGCATCGGACATTACCCATGTAAAAATTGAAGTGGATGAGCGACCACTCGATCTCAGTTATCCATCGGTTGAACCTGATTTACTAAGTAGCGTAGTCGATCAACTGTGTGGCATTTTGGCAAAAGCAAAAAGCCCCGCATTGTTAATTGACAATGAAGCTGCCGTTTTTGGGGTGACCTCTTTATTACATGATTTATCTAATAAGTGCTCGATTCCATTTGCTGGTATGAATACAGCAAAAAATATCATGGATGAGGGCTCACCGCGTTATATCGGAACTTATGTGGGTGGGGCGAGTCAACCGCACGTAAAAAATGTGATTGAACAGTCGGACTGTTTAATTGGGGTGGGTGTTCGCTTTACTGATGTAGGTTCAGCTGTATTTACGCATCAAATTGCGACTGAAAATTATATTGAAATTAAGCCTTATGGTTTGAATATTTTTGGTCAGGATGTACCGGGTATTGAAATTGGCCAATTGTTGGTTGAATTAAATAAAAAAGTCGCAGCGCGTAAAACTCCACACAATATTGTGACTCAGTGCTCTACACAAAAAAAGCCTGAAGTTAATGAGCAGCAGAAACTCAGTCAAGAACTACTGTGGAATGCTATCGCAGGTTTCTTTAAGGATGATGATGTCATTATTGGAGAGGTTGGAACTTCAAACTCTGCACTATCGGCTTTAAAGCTACCCGCCACTGCAAAATATATTTCTCAGCCACTTTGGGGTTCAATCGGTTATACCTTGCCCGCTTTACTTGGAAGCCTGTTAGCTGCGCCTGAGCGTCGACAAATTCTGTTTATTGGAGACGGTTCATTTCAATTAACTGTACAAGAACTCTCGACCATTATTCGTCATGGTCTCAAGCCAATAATTTTCTTGTTGAACAATGGTGGCTATACCATCGAGCGTTTAATTATGGGTGAAAATGCGGCTTATAACGATATTCAAAACTGGAACTATGCACAAATTCCAGCAGTGTTTAATGGAAGTAAGGCTTATCAATCACATGTGGTTGAAACAATTGGGCAACTGCAACAGGTTTTGGATAACGTGCAGCAACAGGATGGACTGACTTTTGTGGAATTAAAACTCCCTGCCATGGATGCTCCTTTAAGTTTGAAAAAATTTGCCAACGTGATTGCACGATTTGACTATGGTGATCGTGGCTATGAAATTTTAACTCAGCGTTCAAATACGCTGGAATGTAAAAATGTAAGCTCGTTCTAAGCTGGAGACCGCAGCGTCTTTTTAAAAAATGGAATTAAATTAAAGCATATTAAGTCCGAAGATTAATTATAGGTCTTCGGTCTAGTGCTGAATAAAGGTGTACAGGACGTTACACTTACAACGGAGAAAATGTATGGATGAAAATAATCAGCATGCTTTGAAACAAGGCTTGTCGAATCGGCATATTCAATTGATTGCCTTAGGTGGCGCAATTGGTACAGGGCTATTTTTAGGACTTTCACAAACTATTAAACTGGCAGGGCCTTCGATTTTGTTGGGCTATGCTATTGCAGGTATTATTGCATTTTTAATTATGCGCCAGTTGGGCGAGATGGTGGTCGAAGAACCCGTCAGTGGCTCATTTAGTCATTTCGCTAATAAGTATTGGGGCAAAATGGCTGGATTTATGTCTGGTTGGAATTATTGGGTGTTGTATGTGCTAGTCAGCATGGCTGAATTAAGTGCAATCGGTACATTTGTTCAGTTTTGGTGGCCTGAAATTCCAACGTGGCTCACCGCTTTATTTTTCTTCATTTTAATGAATGGCATTAACTTGGTGAATGTCCGCTTTTTTGGCGAATCAGAATTTATATTTTCTTTTATTAAGATTATTGCGATTTTGAGCATGATTGGCTTTGGGGCTTATTTACTGTTTTCGGGTTCAGCAGGGCCACAGGCTGGTATTGCAAATTTATGGCAGCATGGTGGATTTTTTCCACATGGTATGCATGGTTTTGTCATGGCATTGGCAGTCATTATGTTTGCTTTTGGTGGTTTAGAGTTGATTGGGATTGCCGCAGCAGAAACTAAGCAGCCAGAAACGACTATTCCTAAAGCAGTTAATCAAATTGTCTACCGAATTTTGATTTTCTATATTGGTGCAATTGGTATTTTGCTGTGCCTTTATCCTTGGAATATGGTGGCAGAAGGTGGTAGTCCATTCGTTTTAATTTTCCAGTCACTCAACAGTAACGGTGTTGCTAATGTTTTAAACTTTGTTGTGTTGATTGCTGCAATTTCTGTCTATAACAGTTGTATTTACTGTAATACTCGTATGTTGCATGGTTTGGCAGAGCAGGGTAATGCACCTGCAATATTGAAAAAAATTAACTGTCGCGGTATTCCAGTGCCTGCTGCAATTGTATCGGCATCAATCACAGCAGTTTGTGTTTTGGTGAATTATCTGATTCCTGGGCAAGCTTTCCAGCTCTTTATGATGTTGGTGGTTGCAGCTCTGGTCATTAACTGGCTCATGATTTCGGTAACACATTTAAAATTTAGTAAAGCCATGAAACTGCAAGGACGTCAGACCAAGTTTCAAAGTATTTTAAGTCCATGGACCAACTATTTGACCATCGCTTTTGTTTGTATGATTCTGATTATTATGGCACTTACACCGGATATGCGTTTGGCTGTGATTTTAGGTCCCATCTGGATGGCAGCTTTAGCAATCACATATGTACTCAAATATCGTAAAAAAATGTTGGTAATGCCAGAAGCACAGTCCAATTAAAGTTTTTAAAAGTTATACATTTAGGGTTACCTGACTAACGTGAGGTAGCCCTTTTTGTATTTAAGGATGACTGAATAGAATAAGTGGAGGTATTCGAGATAGGTAAAAAATTCTTACACTCTTAAATTCATGCTTTAAACCTGTTTAATTAGGTAGGGAAGGCTGAATTGGGCAAGTGGGTATTGAGATAACGGACGCACTTTAAAGCATGTAAAAATGACATCAAGATGAATTGTTACACTTTACAGCTAGTAATTAAAACATAAAAATAAGAATATAATTTATGTTACATATTGAATCTAAAAGAATTTTAAATAAATCATCATTCAAGCTCCAAATATCATAAAAGCGTCATATTGCTGTAACTTATTTGTCATATTTTAAAATCAAAATGCATATATCGAAAAAAGTACAAAACTGAATAAAAAAGTGACGTACTTCAAATTGCACACATTAAGAGAGATGAGCATGCGCTTAAACCACATCGCACTTGCATTGGCAGTAACAGGGGCAGCTGTAGCAACAACTGCAAATGCAGCACGTGACACAATTCAAATTGCTGGTTCTTCAACAGTATTGCCATATGCAAGTATTGTAGCTGAAGAGTTTGGTAATACATTCCCACAATATAAAACTCCGGTTGTGGGTTCTGGTGGTACTTCAGGCGGTTTAAAACAGTTCTGTGCAGGTGTAGGCGACAATACAATTGATGTAGCAAATGCATCACGTAAAATTAAAGATACAGAATTAGCTGCTTGTAAAAAAGCAGGCGTAAACAAAATTCACGAAATCAAAATTGGTTATGACGGTATTGTTTTTGCGTCAAACTCACACAAAGCAGCATACAAGTTAAAGCCTTACCATGTATTTGCAGCTTTAGCTGAAAAATTACCATCAAATGGTAAGTTAGTTCCAAACCCATATACACGTTGGAACCAAATTGACAAAACACTTCCAAATGAACCAATCACTCTTGTAATTCCTGCTACAAACCACGGTACACGTGAAGTGTTCCAAGAGAAAATGGTTGAAGCTGGTTGTGAATCTTACGATTACTTCAAGAAGTTAGATAAAGATGCTCAGAAGAAAGCATGTTCAGCTTTCCGTAAAGACGGCAAAGTCATTGAAATTGCAGGCGACTACACTGAAACATTGGCTCGCTTGAAAACTTCTCCAAGTGCAGTAGGTGTGTTTGGTTTAGGTTTCTATGATCAAAACCGTGACAAGTTACGTGTAGCGACAGTGAACAACGTTGCGCCATCTGAGAAGACAATTCTGAATGGCTCTTACCCTGTTTCACGTCCATTGTTCTTCTACGTGAAAGGTGAGCACCTTCAATCAATCAAAGGCTTACAACAATACACGGAATATTTCTTAAACAAGAAAGTTTCAGGTAAAGGTTCTAAGTTAGAAAAAGCAGGCTTGATTTCTATGTCAGACAAAGAGCGTGCAAAAATCCTTGCTGACTTTAAAGCAGGTAAAGCGGTTAAGTAATTCAGTGAAATAGGCAAATGGTGGGATCTCCCACCATTGGCTTTTTGTACTTAGTGAGTTTTTTCAAAGAATGAAAATTGAAAAAACGGTGGAGAATACATGAATCTGCTACTTATAGGCGTGTTACTGGCCATAATTGCGATCGCTTACCAAATTGGTCTCGCAAAAAGTCGTAACTTAGCAGGTAAGGGAAATAACTCAGCAATGTTGCATTCACGCCCAGGATATTATGGGGCATTGGTTGCGTTGTGGTGTGGTATCCCTGCTTTTTTAATTTTGATTGTTTGGAATATCGTTGAACCCAATATTTTGCGTCACATTGTCATGAACAATGTTCCTGCAAATGTGTTAAGTGGTTTAGATGCTGCGGGTGTTGAAGTACTTCTAGATCGTGTACAGGCAATTGCATCAGGTTTTGGGGTGAGTGATCAAGCTGCGCCATATGAAATCGCAGCGGCACAACAATTGGCAAAAGTTGAAAGTATTGGTTCTTTTGCAAAATTAGCTGTGGTGATTTGTGCTGCCTTAGTCGGTTTAGTCTGGGCAAAAAAACGTGTACAAGGACAATACCGAGCACGAAACCAAGTTGAAAAAATCATCAATATTGGTTTGGCGTTGTGTTCGGGCGTGGCAATTCTGACAACCGTCGGTATTGTGATGTCGATGTTTACTGAAGCCATGCATTTCTTCCGTTTTGTCAGCCCAATGGATTTCTTCTTTGGTACTGAATGGAACCCAGGTTTTAGTACTTCAGGCAATGCGGAAGGCAGTTATGGTCTGCTCCCATTAATTTGGGGAACCTTGATGGTTAGTGGTATTGCACTACTGGTTGCAGTACCTTTAGGTCTCATGATTGCCATTTACTTGGCTGAATATGCTTCTTCAGGCTTCCGTTCTTGGGCAAAGCCAGCTATTGAAGTTCTCGCAGGTATTCCAACCATTGTTTATGGTGTATTTGCGATGATGATCATTGGTCCATTCTTTAGAATGCTCGGTGAACAAGTCGGCGTGAACATCAATGCGACCAGTGCGTTGACGGCTGGATTCGTGATGGGCATCATGATTATTCCATTCGTATCTTCACTTTCAGACGACATTATCACTCAGGTACCTCGTGCATTACGCGATGGTTCTTTAGGTTTAGGTGCAACCAAGTCTGAAACAATCAGAAAAGTAGTTTTGCCTGCAGCTTTACCTGGCATTACAGGGGCTTTCTTACTGGCAGTATCTCGTGCTGTTGGTGAAACCATGATTGTGGTTTTAGCCGCAGGTAATAGTCCATTACTTCATGCAAACCCACTCGAAGCAGTATCAACCGTAACAGTGACGATTGTGAAGCAATTAACAGGGGATACAGATTTTGCCAGCCCTCAAGCATTGGTTGCTTTTGCATTGGGTCTGACCTTATTTGTGATTACTTTGGGTCTGAACATTATTGCACTTTACATCGTGCGTAAATATCGCGAGCAATACGAATGAGCACATCGAATTCTTCTTCTATGGGTCAAACATTTGACTCGCAATCGGCTGCTGAATTGCGCGAAAAACGTAAAAAGATTATTGAAAACTCATTATCTAAACGTCACCGCAAGGAAAAAATCTTTCGTGGATTTGGCTTTGCAGCAGTAATCTCTGGCTTATTCTTCGTGGTTTTACTGTTTGGCAGTATTTTGGCGAAAGGTTTGCCTGCCTTCTGGCAAACCAGTATGTCAGTTCCAGTGTATTTTGACCCAACGATTGTGAATGCGGGTGCTAAACCTGTACAGCGTGCAGGAGAGTCTCCAGCACAGTTTCAAGAGCGTTATGTGGCTTGGCAAACCGAAATGGGAATGGTTGACTGGGATGCACTGATTGTGAATGGTCTGATTAAAAAAGATCCGTCACTGGCAGCTCAACGTGACGAACTTACCAGTATTTATACTGATTCAGAATCGTACCGTTTACGTGATATGGTGTTGGCTGATCCAACGTTGATTGGTAAAACAGAAGATATTAAGTTGTTAACTGATGCCAATGTCGATGTATGGTTGGCGGGGAACATTGACCGTAGTCTTCCTGATGAGCAACAGCAATTAAGCCCAGAAGTTCGTCAGTTGGCTGATTCTATGGAAGCGAAAGGTGTAATTGAAAATACCTTTAACACCAATATTTTCACCAATCCAGATTCACGTAGTGCGCCAGCAACATCAGGTTTAGCAGGTGCATTTATGGGCTCGCTGTTCATGATGTTGATTGTGATTTTTATCTCAATTCCAATTGGGGTGGCATCAGCAATCTATCTTGAAGAATTTGCGCCCAAAAATATTGTTACCGATATTATTGAAGTGAACATTAACAACCTTGCAGCCGTTCCTTCGATTGTATTCGGTTTGTTGGGTGCAGCAATATTTATTGGCTGGATGCAGTTACCATTGTCTGCGCCATTGGTTGGTGGTTTGGTATTAAGTTTAATGACTTTGCCAACGGTAATTATTACCACACGCGCATCTTTAAAAGCAGTTCCGCCATCCATTCGCCAAGCTGCATTAGGTTTGGGTGCATCGCGCATTCAAACTGTATTCCATCATGTGCTTCCTTTAGCACTCCCAGGGATCATGACAGGTTCAATCATCGGTGTTGCACATGCACTGGGTGAAACTGCACCACTACTATTAATTGGAATGAGTGCCTTTGTTGCCAGTATTCCTAGTACACCATTAGATCAAGCCACAGCATTACCTGTACAAGTTTATTTATGGCAGGGCAATGAGTTACGCAACTTCTTTGAAGGACGTACTGCGGCAGCCATTATCGTACTTCTTGCATTAATGATTGGATTAAACAGTCTTGCAATTTGGTTACGTAAGAAATTTGAAGTCCGCTGGTAATTGAGGGCAATATATGAATACCGTTGTAAATAACTCTTTAGAGCAGGACAAGTCAGTGAATCCACAACAGACTCAATTTACATCTCCTGAAGCTGATTCAAAGCGTCAAACGTCGTTTATTTCGCAGTTTGATACGCAAGCGTCTGCAAAAAAAGAAAATGAAACTGCCAAAGTAAAACTCAGTACTTCTGATGTTCATGTTTATTATGGCGATGCTGAAGCCATTAAAGGGATTGATTTAGAAATTTATCAAAATGAAGTGATTGCCTTTATTGGTCCTTCAGGTTGCGGTAAATCGACTTTTTTACGTACCTTAAACCGCATGAATGACACCATTGATTCATGCCGTGTGACGGGTAAAGTCTTGTTGGATAATCAGGACATTTATGATCCAAATCTAGATGTGGTGTTACTGCGTGCGCAAGTAGGTATGGTCTTCCAAAAGCCAAATCCATTTCCAAAGTCTATTTTTGACAATGTTGCGTATGGTCCAAAACTACACGGTTTGGCACGTGATAAATACGACTTGGAAGAAATTGTTGAAAACAGTTTGCGTAAAGCAGGTCTTTGGGATGAAGTTAAAGACCGTCTGAATCAACCAGGGACAGGTTTATCAGGTGGTCAGCAACAACGTTTATGTATTGCACGTACCATTGCGGTGAGTCCAGAAGTGATTTTGATGGATGAACCATGTTCTGCACTCGATCCAATTGCGACAGCAAAAGTGGAAGAACTAATTTCCGAGCTTTCAACACAGTACACTATTGCAATCGTGACACACTCAATGCAACAAGCGGCACGTGTTTCAGACCGTACAGCTTACTTTCACTTGGGTGATTTGATTGAAGTGAACTCGACAGAAAAAGTGTTCACGCAACCTGATCATCAGCTTACTGAAGCATATATTACAGGTCGTTTTGGTTAATCAGATCTACTTGTATCTAACCGCAAATTTTAATTTGCGGTTTTTTTTACCTGCAAAATTTTTCCTGATTTAAGTTAGAAAGGCCAATAATTACAAGGCAATTTTTATCCCAATATTATTGCAAAAACGATATTGAATTTTCACTATAAAAGCCCCATCTTATACTCAATGTAAACAAAATTGAGAATTACTTACATATGTTATTTCAATTGCCGAAGTTGCCTGCGGAAATACGAGTTAGTCACTTAAATGCACGCGTAAATGAACAAAGAAAAAAAATTGCGCAAACGACTGCTTCAAAATTAGAGCTTTTACAATTGACACAACAATTGGCGAAAGAAGCACGCGCACGTAAAAAGAACAATCAAAAAATCTATGTATTGGACTTTAAAGGCGATACCGCAGCATCTGCTGTAGATAATATTCGTGAAGAAATAACTCTTATTTTAGCGACTGCTAAGGCAGGTCGTGACCGTGTTGTTGTTCGTTTAGAAAGCCCTGGTGGTATGGTACATGGTTATGGCCTAGCTGCTGCCCAGTTGGTGCGTTTACGTGATGCAGGTTTTCATTTAACCATTTGTGTCGATAAAGTTGCAGCGAGCGGCGGTTACATGATGGCATGCATTGCCAGTGAGATTATTGCTGCACCATTTGCGGTGGTTGGTTCTATCGGTGTGGTTGCACAAGTACCCAACTTTAACCGTTTGCTGAAAGAACATCATGTTGATTTTGAGTTGTACACAGCAGGACAATTTAAACGCACAGTGACTATGTTTGGTGAAAATACTCCTGAAGGTAAAGCAAAATTTGAAGAAGAGTTGCAACAAACCCATGAGTTATTTAAGCACTTTGTCGAAAAATACCGTCCGCAGTTAAATGTTGAAAAGGTTGCGACAGGCGAACACTGGTATGGGCGTGATGCGCTAGATTTGAATTTGGTCGATAAGCTTCAGACTTCAGATGAATACCTATTGAGCTTGTTACCACAACATGATGTTTATGTGATTCAAACTCGTCGTAAACCAACTTTAGGTGAAAAAATTGGCCTACAGGCAGCACAAATTGCAGACCAATTGGTTCCAACTGTGATGCATAAAGTAATGGAAAGTCTAAGTAAGGCAAATGCGAATTTGGTGCAAATGCGCGATCCTAAGCTTTAATTTTAATGTATAAAATGATGAAATTTAAAAATGCCCTTTATGGGCATTTTTTCTGCATTTTAATTTTCAAATCAACTTGTATTGGTATGAAGCCTTTATAAATTCATAATGAGAAGTTGTGATATGAATCGCACCATCACAATAACCCCAAATGCTAAGATTGACTGAGTGCTTCTTTAACTTACAGTTATTTGGCAGTTGCTCATCTTTCGAATTATCCGAATCGTATTTTTGTCCTGTGTAATATTTATTTTTTAGATGTGGAATTTGCGGTAAGGGCAGGATAGATTAAGTACAAAATGCCATAAATTAAAGAACCTATTGTTGCTAACAGCATGTCCATATGAGCATCCCAGATGTCACCTTGTTGACCGTTATAGTTTTCAGCATCTTCTGGAGAAAGTTGAATGGCAATTAACCATTCGACCCATTCATAAATCAGGCTGGTTGCCATCACAAACTGGATCACTAAAAGGAAAAGTACATAAGGTTTGAGACTAGGTAACCAAACTTGAAACACACGATAGAAAAAAGGATAGAGGAGCAGTCCATAGACTAAATGTACCCATCGATCGTACATATTGCGTGTCCAGCCCATGGTTTGATTTAAATCAAAATGAAAAACTTGCTTGAACCATTCATTATAGGGCACATAGGAATATAAATAATGCGCACCGATAATATGAATGAATAGGAAACCCAAGTACAGGCTAAAAGTAAGAAAACTCAGTCCGATCTTTTTCATCATAATGAACAGAACAATAAGCATAAAAATTGTTCCTGCTTGATGAAGTAAATATGATTCGAATTCTAGAGGGTGAATACTGGTAATTAAAATTGTAGTAGCAATGAAAGCTAAGCAAAGCCAGTGTTTTAAAGTCAGTTGGTATTCGATCATTAAATTTATTCATATAAATAGTTAAGCATAAAAAAAGCGAAGCCTAAGCTTCGCTTTTTAAATTAACAGCAAATTAGATTTTAGCAATTAAATCTTTAATTTGTTTTGCTTGTTCAGCAGCATTACCTGTGTAGCTTGCAGGCGTCATTTCAGCTAAACGTGCACGATCGGCTGCTGGTACAGCTTCAAGTTCATTACCATTGACGAAGTCAACCATCATGTCACGTGTCATAGCTTGACCGCGTGTAAGGGCTTTCAATTTTTCGTATGGCTTTTCTACGTTATAACGACGCATAACCGTTTGAATTGGTTCAGCAAGTACTTCTTGAGCGTTGTCTAGATCTTCAAGAATACGCGCAGCATTGAGTTCAAGTTTACCAATACCTTTTAAGCATGCTTCAAATGCGATTAAGCTTTGAGCAAAACCAACACCCATGTTACGAAGAACAGTTGAGTCTGTAAGGTCACGCTGCCAGCGAGAGATTGGTAATTTTTCACCTAAGTGTGCCAATACAGCATTCGCAAGACCTAAGTTACCTTCAGAGTTTTCGAAGTCAATAGGATTCACTTTGTGTGGCATGGTTGAAGAACCGACTTCACCATCTTTAAGTTTTTGTTTGAAGAAACCTAAAGAAATATAGCCCCATACATCGCGGTTAAAATCGATCAAAATCGTGTTGTAACGACGTAAAGCATCAAAAAGTTCCGCCATGTAGTCATGTGGTTCAATTTGCGTGGTGTACGGGTTAAAGTCTAAACCTAAAGATTCAACAAATGCTTGTGAATGTGCAGGCCAGTTAATGTTTGGGTAAGCAGACAAATGTGCGTTGTAGTTACCCACAGCACCATTAATTTTGCCCAGTAATTCCACATTTTGGAATTGCTTAATTTGGCGCGCTAAACGGTAAGCTACGTTTGCCATTTCTTTACCCAAAGTTGTTGGGCTTGCAGTTTGACCGTGTGTACGAGAAAGCATTGGTTGTTCAGCGTGTTTCTCAGCCAACACCACAATTGCATCAATAATTTGTTGCATAGAAGCAACCAATACATCACGACCATTTTTCAACATTAATGCATGAGACAAGTTGTTGATGTCTTCAGATGTACATGCAAAGTGAATAAATTCACCCGCATTTTTAAGTTCATCAATATTGGCAATTTTTTCTTTTAAGAAATATTCAACCGCTTTTACGTCATGGTTGGTTGTACGTTCAATTTCTTTAATGCGGTTTGCATCTTCTTCAGAAAATTGAGCAACGATAGCATCTAAAGCTGCATTTGTTTCAGCCGTAAATGCTGGAACTTCAACAATTTCAGGGTGGTTCGCAAGCGCTTGCAACCAGCGCACTTCAACAGTCACACGAGCATGGATTAAACCAAACTCAGAGAGGAAAGGACGCAAAGCATCACATTTGCTAGCGTAACGTCCATCTAATGGAGAAAGTGCAGTTAAAGCGTTCATGGTGATTCCTTAAACTTTGGAATAAAACGTAAAACGAAAATTTCGTACAGCATTCATTAGGTCAAACCACCTGATACTGTAAACGAGCGAGATCTTGAATATCTTGAAGCAATTTACGTTTGCTAAAAATCATGCTCCAAGAGCTTCCTCCAAGCTGACGCCACAAATGTGCCATTTGTAGACCAGTAAAGAGGGCAGCACGAATTCGATTGGTGTGCGCTGTATCCTTAAATGCTTCTGCATTGCCACGTACCATAATGCGAGGATTAATTTGCCCTGCGGTATCGACATAGGTTTGGGCTAAGTTTGCAAGAATGCTCGGATGCGTATAGTTATTGTCGAAAAAAGAGAGTTGTTTCAGAATTTTTTGCTGGGATTTTTCAATAATTTCTACAAACTTTGGATTGCTATACACCTTCTTTTCTAATTGTAATAATGCCATAGCATAGGACATTGGAAGCTTAGCATTTGAAAGTTTGGGTAAGCGGGATTTTGGTGCAGGATTAAATGGTTGGGTAATACTACTTTCTAAGGTTTTTAAACCAAGCGAAATATCAGCGAGTTGGTTGAAAAAGTCCAAGGTTTGGCAGGATTGATTGGAGGTCGGACGAATATTCAGGCTGGCTTTAATGAGCTGCTCTAAATAGAAATTCCCGCTATCTCCGATGCTCTGTCGCCCAGAAATAGCGGTCATATGGGTGAGTTGTGTTGCCTGAAACACAGCCGCAAGCGCCAATGCACGATTTTGACGTTGACTTAAAGTTTGAGGCTGTTGAAACGGTAACTCAACCATACCGAACAATCCTTTTATGCAATAAAATCTGGCTTAGGCGCATTGGTATGATGAATGACACCACCACCTAAACAAATATCATCTAAATAAAACACGACACTCTGACCTGGAGTAACAGCACGTTGTGGTTCATCAAATTCAACCCGAACACCGTTTGGCATCGTGTCATCTTTATATATTACGCAAGCTTGGTCGGGCTGGCGATAACGGGTTTTTGCTGTACAGCGGAAACCTGTCGCAGGGATGTCTTGTTCACCTGCAACCCAGTCAATCGCTTCACTCCAAAGCATCGTACTTTGCATGAGTGGGTGATCATGACCTTGGCCAACGACAAGGCGATTATGTTCAATATCTTTGTGTAAGACGAACCAAGCACCTTCTTCAGCACCTTTCATACCGCCAATACCAATGCCACCACGCTGACCGAGCGTATAGTACATTAAGCCGTGATGATCACCAACCTCTTTCCCATTATCCAGCACAATTTTTCCAGGCTGAGCAGGCAGGTATTGTTTCAAGAAGTCATTAAATCGACGTTCTCCAATAAAACAAATGCCAGTTGAGTCTTTTTTCTTCGCAGTGACTAAACCTAGTTCTTCTGCAATGCGGCGAACTTCAGGTTTTTCAATTTCACCTACAGGGAACAAGGTTTTATTAATTTCACGACCATGTACGGCATGTAAGAAATAAGTCTGATCTTTATTTTGATCTAAACCACGTAGTAAAGGAGCGTATTCTTCACCACGAGAGTTGGTCATGGTTTCACCACGACGGCAATAATGACCTGTAGCAATAAAGTCGGCACCTAAATTCACTGCGTGGTCGAGAAAGGCGCGAAATTTAATTTCTTTATTGCATAAAATGTCTGGGTTTGGGGTACGACCAGCAGCATATTCAGCGAGAAAGTGTTCAAACACACGATCCCAATATTCCATCGCAAAATTTGCGGTATGTAATTTAATTCCAATTTTATCGCAAACGGCTTGTGCATCGGCAAGGTCTTCCATTGCCGTACAGTATTCCGTGCCGTCATCTTCTTCCCAGTTCTTCATGAAAAGTCCTTCAACTTGATATCCTTGTTGAAGAAGAAGTGCTGCAGATACAGAAGAGTCTACACCACCAGACATACCGACGATGACACGTTGTTGCATAGGATTAAGCATCCAGATTTGAGATAAGAGGAGAGTTTCGGTGCTCATAAACGAGCGATAAAGGGTATTTTTGCCCAGCGAGCGCATCTTTCACGGCTTTGATCACTAACGGGCTACGTGCACGAGCAGTTTCTTGAAGTTCGTCCAAGGTCATCCATTTAGGACCGACAATACCTTGGTCGAGTTCAGCTTCAGGAAAATACTCTAGAACATGTGCTAAAAAACAAAATCTAAAATAAGTACGATCAGGGAACATAGGCGGAGTGTAAGTATAAATGCCTAGTAGAGCATCTACTTCAACCGCATGACCTGTTTCTTCCATGGTTTCACGAACCGCTGCTTGAATAATGCTTTCACCACATTCAACATGCCCAGCGGGTTGGTTAAACACCGTATGTGTAATACCTTCGCTGTATTCTTCGACAAACAAAAACTTTCCGTCTTTTTCAACGACAGTAGCTACAGTGACATGAGCTGCCCAAGCGGTCATAAAAAAGTACCATGGAATAAAAGGAGTATTCTACAAAATTTAGAAGGCGGTGGCTATGTTGACAGGCAGTTTTCTTTGGGGGAATCAATCCGCTGTTGTTTTAATCATACCGTTTTATTTCTTAAGCCCCCACTAACTCGTGAAATGGTATTAGGGTATGGTGTTATTTTCAAAAGATCTAACGATATATCAAGCCTAATTACGCTTTGAATTGACGGTTTTTGTTTAGATCTGCTGTTCTACAGAGAAATTTATTATATGTTGGTTTAGTTCTAATTTTAATCATATCAAAAATGAAAAAAGCTTTTCCTAATATCTAATTCACGATGACCACAACCTTCTTGCAAGGCTGTGTGTAAATTTTAGAACGTCCCTTACAATTCTATAATCTAACCCTCAGCCAATAATGGCTAGGGTAATGCTCTGTTCATTATTGGTAAGAACGGAGCTCTAAATGTCTAATTTAATTGCACGTAAAGCACTAATTATAGTTGATATGCAAAACGGTTTATTCAAACAAGCTATTGCACCATTCAATAATAATCATGTACTGAATAATATTAATCTTCTGATAGAAAAAGCAGACCTATCTCAGGTGCCTGTAATTTATATGCGTCATGTTGGCTTAGCTCACACGCCTTTAAGTCCATAAAGCCCAATGACTCAGTTAATTAGTGAACTTAAAATGGGCAATCATTACCATATTTTAGAAAAGCAGTACCCAAATTGTTTTAGAGAAACAAACTTACATAAAATTTTGACTGAGCTTAAGGTCGAAGAGTTGGTCATTGCCGGAATGAAAACAGAGTATTGTATTGATACAACTGTACGAGCTGCGGCTGATTTAGGTTTTAATGTAAGCCTTATTTCGGATGCACATACAACTTTCGATTCTGAGCAACTCTCAGCTCAGCAAATTATAATGCACCATAACTCAATGTTAAATGGAGCTTTCGCTAAACTTACTACAAGTGCTGAGTTTAATTTCTAAGCTTACGAAGCGAATCTATACCACGTATGGTCACGTAACATTACTTAATAAATGAGACATTAAAAAATAGCCCCAATTTAAGGGGCTATTTAAAATAAAATTTATGCTGAATATTGATCTTGTTCTCGGTAATTATTCGCGACCTTCACGTAATGACGTGCAGAGTAAGTTAAAAACTCTTTTTCTTTATCAGTTAATGGGCGTGATTTTTGCACTGGGCTACCGACATAGAGATATCCACTTTCTAGACGTTTACGTGGTGGAACTAAACTACCCGCGCCAATCATTACATCATCTTCGATAATCACATCGTCTAAAACGATACTGTTGATTCCGACCAATACACGATTGCCAATAGTACAACCATGTAAAGTGACATGATGTCCAATCGTGACATCTTCACCAATAATAAGGGGAGAACCATTCGGTTTAGCATTATTTTTATGGCTAACATGTAGCATGCAATGATCTTGCACATTACTGTATTTGCCAATGCGAATACTATTTACATCACCACGAATCACAGCGAAAGGCCATACGGAAACATGATCTGCCAGTACGACGTCTCCAATCACAATAGAGGCATCATCAACATAGCAGCTTGCATCAATCTTCGGTTTGCTATCTAGATAAGGACGGATATTTTTTTTCATGTTCATACAGCATCATTCAGCAATTTACAGCAGAGTATAAAAGAAAAAAGCATCCGTATTTGCATACGAATGCTTTAACTTTAGTTTAAGTTGTTAAATCTTAAAATAAGTTTGCGAAGAATTGTTTGATATGATCGATTAAACGTGCAAAGAATCCAGCTTCTTCAACCGCTTGTAATGCAACCAATGGTTTTTCTGAAATCACTTTGCCATCTAAGCTTGCAACGTACTTACCAACCACTTGACCCTTTTGTAAAGGAGCCGTCAGTTTAGGTTGAACCACAAGTTGCGTTTTAATTGCGTCTGCTTTGCCTTTAGGCATGGTTACGTTGAAGTTTTCAGCTAAGCCAATTTGAACTTCGTTTTCTTTACCAAAGTAAACTTTTGCTTTAGCTAAAACTTGGTTTGCAGGCTGTACTTTTACGGTTTCAAAGTTTGCAAAGCCCCAAGCCAGTAAGCTGCGTGTTTGTGTTGCACGCTCTTGTATGGTTGGCGTACCAAATACCACAGAGATCAAACGCATTGGACCACGTTTTGATGAAGTGGTTACGCAGTAACCTGCTTCTTCAGTATGACCTGTTTTTAAACCGTCTACACTAGGGTCTGTATAAAGCAAGGCATTACGGTTGCCTTGTTTAATCCCATTATAGGTAAATTCTTTTTCAGAATAGATTGGATAATATTTTGAACTGTCATGAATGATATGCTGCGCAAGCGTTGCCATATCTTTTGCAGTTGAGTAATGGCCATCTGCTGGCATACCAGTCGAGTTGATGAAGTGGGTATTGGTCATGCCCATACGTTTCGCTTCTTCATTCATCATGTAAGCGAAAGTACCTTCATTTCCAGCAATGTGTTCAGCCATTGCTTTAGATGCATCATTACCCGATTGAATAATAATACCACGCAACATTTCTAAGGCAGTCGCAGTACCGTTTAAAGGAACATACATACATGATTCTGTGCTACTACCACGACACCATGCAGATTCGTTCATACGAACTTTTTCATCTTCAGTGAGCTCGCCCTTCAACAGTTTTTGTTCAATGATGTAACTGGTCATCATTTTTGTCATTGAAGCAGGTGCTAACTTTTCATTTTCATTTTTCGCTGCGAGGATTTGCCCTGTCTCATAGTCCATCAAAACATAAGATTTATTATTGAGTTCTGGCGGCGTAGATAAGACAGTTGCTGCGAAAGAGAAACTTGGTAATAGTAATGTTGCAGCAAGGGCGCTTTTACGGATCATTTCTAGCGGGTTCCAATATCTTGATGTAAGCACAAAGAACTTAGCATTCTAGGACAAAGCATAGCCGACTTCTACCTGTGAAATCGGCTTATTTCAAAAGTATTGTAACCAATTTGTTTCAATTGCTATAGGTGGTCAATTCTTGACAGATTTCTTTATTTTTATCATCGCCCGCAGTTTTAGCATCAGATTTTGCCTCGGCTAAAATTGGTTTAAATTTTTTATTTTTACTTAATTCAGCCAAAGCAGAAACAGCATCTTTTTCTTCAGGAAGATGTTCCTGTGCTAGTTTGGCATAGCCTTGTTCAAAGCCATTTTTATTGTCAATTAGGCTCGGGCAGATTTCTGAAAGTACATAAATGGCAGCGAGTTCTTGTTGAGTAACTGTTTGGTTTGGTGTGACTTCAATATTTTCGTCTTTGCTTTCTTCAGCATGAGCGAAAGAAAAAGTAAAAGTGGTGAGTAAAGCTAAAGATGTTGTTTTTAAAGCGGCGAATTTCATAAACAATAAACTCAAAAGATCAATCTATTTGAGCTAAGGTTAAACAGATTATGTAGAAATGGAAGAGGGGAAATGTATATAAATGGTTGAAATAGTGAAGAAGTTGTGGACTTTGAAAAAGGCTGGCTTGAACTTACGAATAACTTGACTTGAAGTCATTCGTAAGCAATTTTAGCAATTACGCTTGATATTCAACAACATCCATACATACAGCTTGTTGTTCTTCTTTACTGGTTTCTTGGGCAGCTTTGCGTGTTTCTTGCAAAATAGATTTGTACTCTGGATCAGCTTGCAGTTGATCTAAAGTCATTGAGCCAGTGTAGTCTTTTAAATACATTTGCGTGAGTAATTTTACATTTGCATCTAATTTTGCATTTTTCCCAATAACTGCAGGGCAAACTTCAGCCATAATTTGGGTGGAAGCGATATCTTCTTTTACAATGCTATTTGCTTCTTCTGGGCTTAAACCATCATTTGCGTTAACTGCTTGAGTAAATAAAACTGCAAGACCAAATCCCAAAACACTACGAAATGATAAAGTTTTAATCATTGTAAGGCACTCATTTAGTGATAGATATTGAGCGCTAATATATATAATTTCACATATAATTCAATGAAATGTTCTAGTCAGTCACTTTTTAAAGCGAGTTTTTTGTGAATATTCTTATTGCAAATACACATTTGCTATTTAAGTTATTGATTATATTGAATTGTATTTGTTTTATTGTTGATGTTACCCGCTAGGTTACCCGTTTTTTAAAAATCAATACATAAAATAAAGCCTGCTAAGAGCAGGCTAAATCTTTCGGTTTAAATTCTTCAACTTTTTGCTTCACATAAGACTCATGCCAAAAGACATCTTTCTTATTGATCCGCACCGGTTGCTCAATCTCACCCAACTTCACTTTATTGTAAAATGCATCCTTTTTAATTGAAAGGAGCTGCATAAATTCTTTCGCTCGTACGCGACGATCAATATTCATCAGGTTGCCTCCTTCAAACTATCCAGTCTTTTGCCAGCTTCAATTTCCTCATCGGTGGCGTGTCGGAATTCATCCTTATCAGCCATTTCTCCATCTTCCGCATACGCATAACCAATATAAGCACAGCCCTCAATAGCAGTTGACCACATCGCAAAAACCTTTAATTCACCATCATGGATAATGTAATCATCCATCTCAAAAATATTATTTGCTCTGCGGTATTCAAGGAGAGCATCAGACAACTCATTTTTAGTTAACACAACTCGACCACATGTGATTAAATCTTTTTCATGCTCACAAAGTTCATCAAAAGCTTTTTTAGCCTTCTCGTATCCACCCAAACCATTGATCAACTCATATGATTCAACAAGGCGTTTTACTTCTTCATATTTGATTCTGTGAACCTTCACATTAAACCTAATTACCTCTCCACTTTTCGATAATATTGGATCTAAATTAGTGCTTTCAAAAGTCGCTGTTTCTTCCGCATTTGTACTTTTAACCGCATTAATTACAGCATCCCAACCATGCTTTTTAACAAACTCATTCGCTTTCATGACTAAGCCCCCTGTGTTTGAATTACATAGCTACGAAGTTGAGCTAATACAGAGTCAAGTTGATCAAGTTTGATATTCTGGCTGAACATCTGGCATAAGGCATATCCTGCAACGCTACCCATAAAATGAATCGCTTCAATGTCATTTTGATCAGCAATTTCATTTACAGCTTGAACAAAATAAAGATTGCAAAAAGCTTTTGCTAAATCAGAGCCGTTTTCTGCAATCAAGCCAACAGGCTCAATATGATTGATCACAAGCATTTTGTTTTCATTCATGACTTTGCACCTGTGCTTCTTTGGTGATTTTGATTTGCGTAGAACGACCATCTTCACAATTTAAAGTTAAGCTGAAGTCTTGTTTTCCATCATCTTCCCAAGTAAAGGTCTTAATTTCAGCACCAGTAGGTTCAATATCAAACAACTCTAAACCCGCCTTAAGTTGCTCAAAATGATCAGCCATTTCCATGAAGCACACTCGAACACGATCAGATGGAATCTTTAGAAAGTCACCAATAGTTTCAATTTTATAAACCTTATCCATTTGATTGCTCCAGTGCTTCAAGCATTACTTTGTTTTCTGCAATAGCTTTTTCAGCATCCTCAATTGATTCAAATTCAACAACTTCGAAATTATCTTCATCCGAATAAATGTTTGCGCAAAATACCTTTACTTCCTTGGTACGCTGCCATTTCTCAAGGGTTGCTATTTCGCCGCATTCCAATTCCAGTTCATATTCAGTCGGATGATCAACGACGTGTTCGCTATCAACTAAGTAATATGTATCTCGAAGGTTTTTCTTTTCCACCAAAACAAACCCTTCAGGCACCGCTTGGGATTTGGCTTGCCATGCGCGCATTATTAATTCAATCTCACGAGTTGAGAGGTCGCAATGTGACTGACGTGTAATGCCTATAATTTGCTTATTTTCATCAAATTCCACCTTGTTAAGCCCCAAAGTTTTAAGAAACTCAAGGCATTCATACTGATCTTTACTTAAAAACGGTTCTTTCTTAATATCCATCATTCCACCCAATAATCTATTAAATTAGTTAATTACATCGAATCTAGAGCCTACTTATCTATTAAAGTAGGCAACTACTTCTTTAACGTGTTACCCAGCGTGCTTCTTTAAATTTCGCATCAATCACAAGCTCTTCAATTTCACCAACACTTACATTGTGGAAAATGTGGTCCATCTTTGCCCCAAACACTGTGAGTGTTCGGGTTCTTGTTGAGTATTTGAATTTCATGATGCATTCCCCAATGGGTTGAAGAATGGATCTAACTCAGCACGACGCTTGTTCACCATTTCCATTAACTTCGGTTGAATGAACTCATCGCATGCTGAAACATCAATCTCAAGAGCATCTAATTCAGTCAGATCCATGGCTTTCGAAATACGGACTGATAAAGATGAATCCTCTACAGGTGGATTAAGCTCAACCAAGCGAGAATGAATAGCTTCCATTAATGGCTTGCGTTGTTCTTCAGTCCATTTCACAGTGTACTTGTACAAGGCATTTGCTTCATTTGGAGTCTTGGCAATTGATGCGCGCTCAAGCAGTTCACTCAAAAGTTTTTGGTAGTGCTCTTCTTGGGCTTGTTGAACTATCGCATCCACATCTTTTTCTTCTGCTTGTGAGGCTTGTACTTCAGTTGTATCAGTCGCATGTTCTACTGGTGGGTCAATCTCAGGCTGAGGTTCTACATTTTCAGCCAATGTCTTTTCTTCAACATCATTTGAGGTGTTTTCCTCTGGTGCTTCCGCATGAGAAATTTGCTCAGGTTCTGTTGCAGGGATGGCATTAACTTCATTGCCGGCTTTCTTGGATGAAGCCCGTTTCTTAGGTTTTTCATTGCCAAGTCTGACCACCTGACATTCGCCAATTAACTCACGACCCAAAGCTTTTGATAGTGCCTGCAATTGTAGTTTGGCATTCTCTTCATCACGTTGTACAAAGCCTGAATTAATAGAGTCTATTAGTGCAGTACAAGTCATCTTGCCGAATTCACTGATATAGATGGTTTGGCCATAAGTATTGGTGACATAAACATCTTGGCCATCTTCAATTTCCTCAAGCATCAAAGGCTTGGTAAATGTAATTCCAGCCAATTCAAGCATTTCTAACTGAATACAAAACTCGTAATTTGATGAGGCAAAAACCGTTGCTGGCATTTGATCCAAAGAGCTGAAGTCTTTATCAGCTCGAAGTGTGCCGTCACCAGCATAACGACATAAAACTGTTTTGCCTTTCTGTAGAGCTGCGAAAGCTTCTTGAGCATTTAAAATATTCATATTCTTATCCTTTTAAAGCTTTAACTAAATACGGGTCTAAGTCAGGTTGTTTGAGTAACCAAACGATGTAATCTGAAGGCAGGTCTTTAATCGCCATGCCTTTATGTTTTCCAAAAGAAATCTTGGTTGGAATGCGCGCTTGCTCTGAGAAAAGGTAAAGGGACTGCATATCCTTGATACCCAACTTCTCAACGATTGCTTTGAGCACCACACCAGTAAAATAGATGTCCCATTTCGCGTTATGTGCTTTACGTAGATGACTACGGGCTAATGCTTTGTCTTCCATGAGTAGGTAGTACAGCGCACTTAATGTGTGTGACTCATCTGGCCAAACCATTCGAGACAAGGCTAGGGTGCAAATGGCCTTCACCTGGATAGATGAATCACATAAGCGAATTGCGCGAATGTCGTAATCGATATTGTGGCCAATGATATGAGTCACATTTGCAGGTAAGCGGAAAGTGTCATAGCTTGGACAACCAACCAGATCTGCTTCAAGGATGTGGTGAACAGCCATCGCACCAAACGTAATTGGTTCAGGGCATGAGAAGTACTGGTCAAAGTTACGATTATGATCAACCTCCAAAACACCCTGCTCAAAAGAGCAAGGTGAGTGAGAAATCTCGATAGGGTAGCCATCAATTGTGTGAGTTTCGGTGTCTAAAATAATGGCATTCATGCAGTCATACCTTGTTTAGCGAGATTGTCGATTTCTTGTTGTACGGCTTGGATCTGTGAAACTTCGATTTGAAGAAGTGAATCAATACCAAGATATTCACAGACTGTTTTAGTATCTAAGCCACGCTCATCAATGAAAGCTTGCAACTGGTCACGATGTGCTTCTGAAATACCCTGAAACTCAGATGGGTTTTCCCATTTGTTGGTCTGTTTGTTGAATTTACTGCCAAGCTCTTTGGCACGGAGTAGCAAGCACTGGCGCATAGATTCAGCATAGATATGTTTACTTTTAACCAGATCCTCCAATGATTCAGTGAGCTGATTTAAATCACCTGCATGCTCAACCTCTTCACAACTTTGTTTCCAGTTTTCAAGCTCTTCAATTGCTTTAGCTGTCGCAAGTTGAGCAGGGGTAAGTGTGTTGATGTGTGATTTCGCTTGAGCAATTACATCAGCAAGGAATGTTGGGTTTACCTTTAAATCAGGAACCCACACTTCACCAGTTTCACCACCTAATGCACCTGAGTTTTTTGCGTGGTGTGTTGGTGATGGCTTAAAGCTAATTACACGGGCATTCTTACCTTCACCAGTAGTTACAGTGGTGAGATAACCCATGATGTCGGCAATACGATAAAGCTCATTGCGGTTCTTACCACCAAGATCTGGGCGGTAAATAATTTGCTCACCATTTTGATCCTCAGAAGCGTGGGCAATGAAAACAACATCTTTGCCGAGACTGATCAGAGTGTTGATGTACTGCTTGAAAGTTTGGTTGGCCAAGCCTTGAGCCTTTAACTTCAAAGCACCATCTTTTTGGCGATTGTTCGCCGTGAGTAGCAAGTGGGTTTTAATGCTTTCGAGCATCGCGCCAACTGTATCAATCACGACAGTGTTGTAAGGAGCGAGATCTTGTGGAGTTAGATCTGCAACATCCTTCCAACACTGAACAGGGACAACTGCACCACGACGCAATTCACCAGTACGATGTGCACCACGGTCAAAGTCGAATGAAATAGCTTTATCAGCAGTAAAGCCAAGTGATGTTTTTCCAAGACCAGGATCTGCATAGATGTAAGTGATAATTGCACTTACGTTTAGAGCTTGGTCAGCGGTAATAATAGGTAAAGCCATGATTATTCTCCTTAGGCACCAACCCAGCCCATACGTTTTTTATACGCACGACGGTCTCGTAAAGGGATGTGTGAAGACTGCAAGCCAATAGCTAAAGCTTTGCGCTTTTGGAAAGCACGTTCACGTTCATTAGCTTCTTGAACCCATGACAATGCTTCTAAGCTTTTGCGCAAAGCCTCATTAAGGTTGTCTAAACTAAGCAACCAATTAACGTATCCATGGTTAAGATCAACAAGGGCAGTGCCTTTAAACTTCCCGAAGTTGATAACTTCTATTGTTTCCACTTTAGAGTTTGCATTCATGGCTTAACTCCCGCTTTAACAAGGTGTTCAGTTTGAGCAGCGGTTTGATGACGATCAGCAGTACAGCTTGTGAAACCTGAAATGATTGCAGTGCCGATAACAATTGCGATTAGTGCAGCAGGTGCTAGACCTGATGATTTGTACTGCACCGTGTTTTCAGGAGTAGGGGGTTGGTAAAGATGCTGAGTCGTACAGCTCGGGTTCTTTTCGAACTCTGGCATTTGACTATGTTTGATTGTTTGATTCATAATGACCTCGCAAAGTTTGCAAAGCCCTGTGTCCGCCAAGATGTCAGGGCTTTTTCGTGTTTACGAGATTTAGTTTACCAAAGGAAACTTTAAAGTCAACAAAATAGTTTACCTAGAGAAACATATTTTTATTTATGGAAACTTTTTAGATTGAAATGCAAAAGAAAACCCATCACATGGATGGGCTAGTTTGCGCTGCTTAGTTGTTACAGGTCTTGTGCAAGTGACCTTGATAGTAGCTTATAAAACTTTCATTTCAGATTTAAGAAATAAGAGCCTTAACACTGAATATTGTCTTTTCCCTTGTAGTAATCCAAAGCTAATTTTAGATCCTGATCAAGTTTTGATTGAGTGTAGTCTTGAGGAAAATTTTTAAGTAAAAGCGGTGCATACTCTTTATTGTAAACATTTGGATAATCAACGCAGAGGATCTGTTTACGCTCAGCCATAGGGGTTTTGGAGTTATCTAATTTATCAAGATACCCATCTATAGCAGCATCTAACTTCTCGAATTGTGCTGATGTATTTGAGTTGGTCGCTGGCGGAGCGGATTCTTGTTTTGAGCAACCAGTAAAAACAATTAGTGTCACCAGCGTAAAAAGTAATTTGGATCTCATCGGGTCACCTGATGGAAAAAACTAGGGGAAGACCCCTAGTTTTAAATTTTCTAATTATTGGCTAGAAGCACGCTTAAAGTTATCATCATTCATGCAGTGTTCAAGGCTATCCCTGAGAATACCGACCATTCTGTAAATATGCTCAGGCTTCTCAATAAAGATTTGCCCATTGTTTTGAACCTCTAGGCCAGCCCGTTCAAGTTCAGTTTTTCGAGAATCATCAACAGTAACATTGAACTGAATTGTTGGACGTTTGCGATTTACATCATACCTAAAGAGCCATCTATTTGTTTTGCTTTGATAAAGAACAGAGTAGTAGGACTCTGTATCACGACCCTCGAGTTCCACTTCAGGAAATAGTTCAGTCACAATTCGAAGTAAGTCTTGCTCATCTTTGGTTGTAATGATTTTCTCATTATCAGGGTTAACAATAAAATCAGGCTCTGGGGCAACTTCAGTTGCTTTAGGTTGTTCCTCTATTACTTTTGGCTCAACTGGTTGAGCTGTAATAATGGTAGGAGAAGACAAGCCTTTTACAACAGTATCGCTTATAGCTTGCTGAACCGCTTGCTGAACGAAAGGTTGAATTGATTCGAGGAATTTTGTATTCAGCTGTCTTTGAATGTTTGCCTGTTGTGCTACATAGCGAACAAAATCAATATCTACTTCATTGATACTCTTTTTAATGACAGTCTTAAATTGCTGGATATATTGGTTTTCTTCTGCAAAAAATCTTAGCTTCTCTGCGTGAAAATTATCGTGTTTGAATTCAGCTAACTGTGTTAAATCTTCAGGATGAGCTTTCGTAAAATCAATTGTTAGAAATGGTTTTTCATCCATAACATTTGTATTTATGAGGTCTGTAAAGAAGCGCCACTCCTTACCATTTGTGATAGCACCTATAGTTACACCTAAACTACTATTAAAGTACCGAGATAACTGCGGGGCGTGATTTGTTAGGTCTGAAGAATAAGGTTTTGCTTCAATAAACATAACAGGCTGGCCGTTACAATACAGAGCATAATCAACGCGCTCGGTAGCCTTGACGCCAGGGAAGTCGGCAGCAAATTCTGCAAGGACTTTGGTTGGATCGTAAGGGTTAAATCCCAATATATCTAGCAAGGGTAAGATTAGGGCCTGCTTAGTTGTTTCTTCTGTAGAGCAGTGACTGCCTACTTTTTTTACATGTTCTATATGGTCTTTAAGTCTTATTAAAAAGTTATCCATGTTTTACCCTCTTTGTTTTGTAAGTAATTTATTTAATTAGTTATATTTTATTGTTATAGGGTTGCTGGGATTTACCCAGCTCGCCAAAATTGACGCCCCATAACTTTGAAATTCAAACCATTTTGCTCAGATACTTCGCGATCTCTGTATTTTGAGTTAAGGCTGTGTAAAGTGAGCTTTCCGCCTTCCTCTTTGAATATCTGCTTGATCATTCCCTCTCCCTCAAAGTAAACAGCATAGATTTCACCATCTACAATTTCGGTTTGAGAAATATCAATACCAACCATATCGCCATCATGGATAAAGTCAGACATGCTATCGCCCTTGGCTTTAATAATTCTCATGCAGCTTGGGTCAACATGTTTTCTTTGAAAAAATGATGGCGGGAAGGGGAATTTCCCATTAATTACATCAAAATGAAATTCTATAGACTCGCCAACACCACAAGAAAAATTAGCTTCCACAACATCAATCCAAATAAACCCATTTTCTGTTTCATAATCAATAACTGTTGGCTTGTGCAATTCATTCACATTGAAAGAAGCGTCACCTTTGCCACTCAAATTATGCTTATTCATAAAGTCTTGCATATTGAAATTATTGAATTTTACTTCTTCTTCACCAGTGAGTAGCCAGTTTTGAGATGTTTTCAGCACGGTTGCCAATGCTGGCAAAAATTCAGCCTTAGGCGTGTTTGTTCCAGCTACCCATTTAGATACAGCTCCTTTCGTGGCTCCTGTAGCTTCAACTATTGCGGTTTGTCGAAGACCCAGCTCCTTCATTCTTTTAATTATACGGTCGCTAATACTGGTCATACAAAATCCCTCATTTCCAGTTTCCTATAGTAAACAAGCATCTTGATATATGAATAAACTTATGGTTTACTAATGGAAACTATAAGTTTATAAAGGTAAACTATGACTGTAGATGAATTGAAGCTTCACTACGAAGTTAAAACAGATTCCGAGTTGGCTCAGAAGATCGGCTATAGCAAGGGTGCTGTTAGTAAATGGCGAAGCAAGGGCATATCCCTAGAAACCCAAGCTTTGTTGCAAATCAAAACAAAAGGGAAGGTTAAAGCCAATATCCAACAACTCACTGCATAGCCAATTATGCCTCGGTCAATGTTTTAGATAAACGTGAACAAAATCAGGGATTCACATGACACTAAGAAGAGAAACGCGATTAGCAATACACGAGATGATTAACCAGTCAGAAGGTTATGAGCCTAAAGATATTGCTCAGGTTACGGGTGATTCACACAAAACAATTTGCAATTACGGCAATCCAAACATGGAGAACCATGATCCAAGCCTGAAGAAGTTTGAGGCAATCATGTTGCTCACACGAAATCCGACTGTATTGAAGGTGTGGGCGCACATGCTTGGGTATGTATTAGTTCCTGCTGGTGAAGAAGGCGACCATCGCCAGATGACTATCGTTGAGGCATTACTTCAAATGAATGTCGAAAATGGCAAGGCGAATCAGAAAGTTTTTGAAGTTTTAGAAGATGGGAAGGTAACTCCGCAAGAGTACACGGAAGCGAGTGAAATTCTTAATCGAATCATTGAAAACGCGAAAGCTGCAGATATGGCTTTAAACAAACAAATGCAGAAGTTTTCTGCAGGCTTAAAAAATGAAAAAGCCTGATGGACTAGATCAGGCTTTTTGCGCTTACTCAAAATTGATTGGAGGATCAAATTGAATAATACAAATTTAACACAACACCCATGTGCTGGCAAATGCACCGAATTTAAAGACGAACAATGTTCAACTTGCTTAGTAAGCTTTGAGCCTAAGGCTGATTTCTTGCCTGGAGATGTCGTGGTGCTTAAAACCCTCGACCTGTTATCAGTAACAGACTTGTTCACATTGAAAGGTTTTGACGGGGAGTTTTGGCATACAGACCACCGCATTGGCCGTGTGTCTGGCTTGGTAATTCGAACTGCAACTCCTGCTGAACTTAAAGCCAAACGCCGTTTAGATCCTCCAGTTGCATTATTTGTATCGGGGGCACCATGAACGGACATTTTCAAAAGCAACCAGAGCATAAGCAGTCACAACAGGTTCAATCTTTCTATGAACCTGCTTTGAAAATGCTGGAAAAAATCTACCAAGCAAAGTGTGGAAATTTGAATCGACGTGGCTATCCAGCCGATAACGCTGCGGTGACAAAAGAGGAGCTTGCTCAGCAGATGGCATATTGCTTCCGTATTACAAATTGGTTAGCGCACCAAGTAATAACCAGCCTGATTAAGGCAGAAAAAGTTCAGTCATTTGGTGGCTATGTTAAGCCCAAGGATGGTGAGGGATGACAACTCTTGAAAATGTAATGGATTTTATAGATCAAGCTAGCAGCGAAGATTTGGAATCAATCGCAACTGAGTTGACTGATCGCGGTGTTGATTTTCACTGTACTGAATGTGAAGGCCATGAATGTGAGTGTGATTGCGACGATGAAGACGGTGATTATGAAAAAAATGAATTTATTCGTCATCTCATTAATCGAGCAAATCAATTTGGATTACAAGATCTACTTGATGAGCTGAAATATGAGGGTGAGAGGGTTGGTTTCTACTTGAATATTCAGGGTGGTGTGTCATGAGATATTCTTCGAAAAGAAAACAAGACGTTACTGTCTCAAAAACACCTATTGAAGTTGCAATCCCTTTGCAAGAACCAGTGAAAATCTACACAGCCAAAGAACTTGCTGCAATGCCTCTGTCAAAAATGAATGAAGCCATTGCAGCACAAGAGGCTTATTTCATTATCGAGCACACAACTCAAATGGGGGGGGCTGCTGTAGCAATCCGTCACGCCATGCAAGATGGTGCTGTATTAATTCAAGTCAAAGAAAAGTCCAGAACACGCTACAAACTCAACAACGAATTTGTCGAACCTCGAATTGTTCGTCAGTTGGAAAAGCGCGGTCTGGTGAAATTGGGTGGGAAATAGCATGAGTAATTTTTTATCTAACGCATTTATGCTCCCCAATGATTTGGTGGATAAGGGGTATATGGCTCTTATGAAAGGGCCTGCCTTGGCTTGCTATTTGTTTATTGTGCGCAAGACTCGTGGCTGGAATAAATCAACGGATAGCATCAGCGTTTCTCAACTTATTGAGGGTACAGGCTACAACAAAGATTCAGTTTTAAAGGGGTGTGAAAAGCTGGTTGATCTCGGAATTATTGTGCGTAAATCGTTCGCAAATCAGCCTGCAAAATACGATTTAACAGACGGTATTTTTGCAGTCGATATTTTAGATAGCGAAAAAAACGCCGTCGAAAATTTAGATAGCAAACCTGATTTTGCAGTCGAATCTTTAGAGGGGGGAGTCGATATTTTAGATAGCACGCAGTCGAAAATATCGACCCACAATAACAACTATAAAACAACTAATACAAAAACAAATATTAATAATGGCGAAAAAACAAATTCGACTTCTGAAAAAACTAAAAAACAGAAGAAAGAATTGTTCGATGCAAAGCCAGTTGAATTACCTGAGAACGTGAATCGTGATCTTTGGATTCAGTTTGTTGAAATGCGAACAGCGAATAAAAAACTACTTACTGAAAACGCTGTAAAACTCATTCTGAAAAAACTTGAGTCATTCGGAGCATTAGCAAACCAATCGCTTGAAAACTCAATCATTGGAAATTACCAAGGTGTATTTGCACCAAAGCCAGATCACTCTGCCAACCCGCAAAACAATCATGCTCAACAAGCACCAAGTGAGCCTGGTTACTTCATGCAAATGTTTAACGAGCAAACACAATCAACCGTGATTGATGTAACACCAGATTCAAATGCTGTGGAGGTTTATCACCTATGAATAACCAAATCACTCAATATGATATTCGGTTTCTGATTGCAACACTTCGTGCATTGTATGCATCGCAGTTCAATAAGAATTTCCCTACTGAAGGGGTAAATGCATTTCCATTGAGCATGGTCGAAGGGATTGTAGGAAATGCATTGACTGGGGTAACCAAACAACAGTTTGATCGTGGCATTGTTTTGCTTAGCACATCAGGCAAAAAGTACATGCCTAGCTTTGCTGAATTCAAAGAATTATGTGTTGGCCAAGACTGGTGGAATGCTCAAAAAGCATGGGTGAAAGCATGTGAGTACACCAAGATCATGCATCATAAAAAAACCAAGCTTGCTGATAACAGAGAGCAATACCAAGAAATTACAACGATTGCAAAGTTCGCTTTGGATCAAGTCATGCTGTTAATCACAGATGGCGAGATGTATGAGGCTAAACGTGAATTCATTCGATTGTATGAGGAATACCTTGCCGAAGCTCAATTGAAAGGTCGTGTGCAAGAGTGGTATCAGGAACCTGCTCAACTGACTTGGAATAACGAGAAGAAAGAGCATGTGCCAGTTGAAAAAGAAGATGCTCGATTAACTCTGGAAAACCTAAAGAAAAAACTGAACGTGCGTAACCGCCATGTTGTTAAACCTCAGGAATTAAAACCAACTGAAAAATCGCAACAAGTAAAGCAAGAGCTTGGTCCAGATCCGTTTGATAACCTAGAGGCATATGCAGAAATGTGTCGCCGTGATGGTGTGCCTGTGCCTAGAGATATTGCTGCTTTGGTAGGAGGTGGGGTGTGAGTTTTATTGTTCCAGAGAAATTCAGAATTAAATCGGGACCATTGGCGAGCAATGAGAGCTATGGGAACAATGGTGCATTTTGGGTGAAGACCAAGAAATGTGTTTTCACTGTCATTGCTAGTGATCAAATGGGTTGGGAGCATGTCAGTGTTTCACTTCCAACACGCTGTCCAACTTGGGAAGAAATGTGTTTCATCAAGTCCCTGTTTTGGGGTGAAGATGATTGCGTAATTCAGTATCACCCACCTAAAAGCGACTATGTGAATAACCATCCATTCTGCCTGCACTTATGGAAACCAACTGAGCAAACCCTACCAACGCCGCCAAGCTTTATGGTGGGTAAGGCTGGTGCAGCATGAACGAATTACTACAGCAACGCATTCAAGCCGTCCAGATCGGCAGAAACACCACCTTTGCACAGATGGAGCAGAAGAAATCACTTCGAGATGAGCTTGATTCACAGCTCGAAGCATTCTTATCAAATGGTGGTGCTATCGAGCAATTGCCTCAAGGCTTTTCGGGGGAATACAACAAGGGTTGGAATAATTCAAAACCCAAAGCTCAAAAGACCATGCGTGAAGTGATGGCGAGTGCTGTGTCAGAAGCGCGTGCAAGAAGAAACAACCCAAGCGTTACCGCGAGAAATGAAGCGCTCAACAAGGGGGAAAAGCGCTATCACGGAACCACTTGCAAGGCGTGTGGTGGAACCTTGCGATATACGTCAAACAATTGCTGTGTTGGATGCGATAAAGCTGCATCGATAGTGAGAACCAAGAAGCTTAGAGAAAAGCGCAAATCTGAGAAGGTGAAATCATGAATTTAACAATCGAGAGAATGCGTGAAATTGTGGATGGTGCACCCGAATGGGCTGTGTGCTGGAACGCTCATATGGGGATGTATACAAACGGGTTTATTAGATGTAGTAGCGATATTCACCTTAAAGACATCCGTGCAGCACTTGCTGACCATGACCGCACGGACGATGTATCCGACATTAGAAATCATATTGCACCAACAACAATAGTTACTGACCTTCATGTAAATGAAGCTCTGAAATTAAATGGATTGGGGTGACATCATGAAAAAAGGCGACCGCGTAGAAGTAGATTTCATCAGTGAGTCTGCAACTGACTATTCTGGAAAACGCTTTCATGGCTACGGCGTTTTAGATCGAGTGGAAGATGGGCGAGTAATGGGGCGCTTGAATGATGGCACGCCGTTTAGCTGTCTTGAAGCAGATGTGAAGGTCATTCAAGAAGTGGATTTACGGAAAGAATTTGAACCATTTTTCACGAAGCAACCATTCTTTAATAGCTTGAAGTATCAGCACGGCGACCGCTTATTCGATTTTGATGAAGGCATTGGGTACCGCAATTTAACCGTACAAGTTGGCTATGTATGTTTCTGCAAAGATGATCGGGAGTTTGTACTGAATGACTAAAATCCTGATTGGTATTGATACAGGAGTGAATACAGGCTTCGCCGTTGCTGCAGACCGTGGCAATGGTGGGGAGCTGGAGCAAGTGGGGTCTTTATCAATTACTCAGGCAATGGAGAAGGTAAAGGAATTAATTGAACAATGGGGAATCAGTAACGTCTGTTTATACATTGAAGATGCTCGGAAGCGTACCTGGTTCACTGGAGGTCGTGAAAAGTCTCAAGGTGTTGGATCAGTAAAGCGTGATGCGCAAATTTGGGAGGATTGGTGCAAAGAGCAGGGTTTTAAATTTTTAATGGTTCATCCAGCAGCAAATGCAACGAAAAAGAAAGCTACGGATTTTAAGCGTATGACTGGTTGGGTTGGTCGTACGAATGAGCATGCACGTGATGCAGCAATGTTGGTTTTTAAAAGATTTGCCAAGTTTTGAGGGATAGGGCATGAATGCAGTAGTGAAAAAACAAATCATGGATTGGTCTAAGCGTTCTGCCCACCAGTGGTTAGAACAATATGGGCTTTGGGTAAGATCAGTAAAATTTAATGTAACAGCCAATCCATTAGCAATACTAATTGACCAAAATGACAAAAGCAGAGTCCGCGCAAGTCGCGTATCTATGGTATGTGAGATTAATGATTTTGAGGCAGTGCAGGTAAGTAAATTACTCGCATCAATGCACAATGACAGTCGTGAGTATTTAGCCTCAAGAGCATGGTATTTAATACTTTATTATGAAAATGAGTGGTCGTATTTATCAATTGCAATTGCACATAAATGCAGTAAAGCTACGATTAGAGCGGAAATTGACAAAGGTCTTGCATACCTGGATGGGAAAATAGATATGTTGCAATCTTGACAGTGCAGCACACTTGGTTTAAATTCGTGTTATGGTGGCAAGTTGTTATGCTTTCACCAGTATCTAAAAGCTCATCTAAAGGTGGGCTTTTTTGTTGCCTGTGTTATAAATATATCTCCAAAGTAAAATAGAGAATAATCAGGTGACAAAACAGTATATTGGAATCACAAATAGTAGCATTAAAGGTGATGAAAAATATTATGAATATGCTCAAGTGTGGTCAGATGGTGTAATTCGCCTTGTGAAAGATCTGGAGTCAGCGACAAAATTTAAATCAGAACAAGAAGCAATTGATTCATTATTTAACGCCAGCCTGTGGGTTTGTGAATATCAAGATGGAAAAATTAAACCCTTACAACTATCCCGATAGGGAGAGCAGTGTTGATGGCTAATAAATATGAATTAAATGTATTTTAGATGCATTTTAGGTATTGCAATCTGTTTAGGTTTTCTGCAAAATTCGCGTCAGATTTAGTAGATAGTTCCCTGA
>NZ_KE007365.1:206187-512466 GCF_000400735.1 Acinetobacter tandoii DSM 14970 = CIP 107469 | reverse complement strand
CCGATGGTCAGCGATCGATTGATTTGCTGGATCAGAAGCAAGTGAATGAGCTGATTCAGTCCAGTGAAACCCCTGAGGCTTTGGCATTTAATATGATGAAGCTTATGCCAGGTGCAAGTGAAAGCCAATTTACGGCCAATCTAGAAATGGCTTTGTATGCAGCCGATGTGCTGGGGTATGTCACGGCAAGTGGGGATAAATGAAACCAATCACTTTTTTAGAGGCTCTGCAATTCGCTCAGTCTCGTAAAATCGTATTGCCTGATGAATTCTATTCAATGGATCTCAATACACGGCAATTGGCAACTACAGTGAGTTTTCTGTCCAGCATTGAGCAGATCGAGACAGTCATTAAATCGCTCAATAAGACCTTGGCAGAGGGTGGAACATTCAACGACTTTCAGAAGTTGGTTGAAGAAAACGAGATTGTGCTGAGTAAGCATTATCTCAAGAATGTATTCCGAACCAATATCCAGACAGCTTATGGCCATGGACGTTGGCAACAACAGCAGAAGAATAAGGCGAAACGACCTTATTTAATGTATTCAGCGATTAATGACACTCGTGTTCGTCCCAGCCATTTGGCTTTGAATCGAATCATCAGACATATCGATGATCCTTTTTGGTTGTTGTATTACCCACCATGGTCTTTCATGTGTCGGTGCACCGTAATTGCCTTGACTGAGAAAGAAGCGAAGAAGCTCGGTATTACTTCTGATGAAGATCTACCACAAATTGCAGAAGATATGGGCTGGTCTACGAGTCCATTAACATTCGGTGAGATGGAGTCAGCTGTTGATCAAAAGATTACTGACTCAATCTTAGATAAGGAATATTTACTGGAGCAGAAACAAGCAATTCAGGCTGAATGGACTGCTAGCAAGAAGTTGATGAGCCTCTTGTCACCGATGACGGATTCGAGTCGAGATCTATTCAATACGATTGCAGATACGGTGGTGCCACTTGATCCAACACTACGACCAAGTGCGATCAGGACGCTGGTGGATTATGTACAGGGCAATGCTACTGCATTAACGGCTTATGTTCAGAAACCTGCTATCTCGTTGGCAGAAGAAGTGCTTAAGCGCTGGGTGAAAGGGGATATGGCTAAGATTCAGGCTGTATCTGCAAACGCCGTGGATGTGGTCAGAGGATCTACAACACTGGCTTATGCGGCTTCGCTTGAAGTGGGTAAAGTCATAACTCTGGATTCGCCGTTACTGCTAACGGGTGCACAGTCAAATATAGTGATTCAAATTGAGAATGCAAAAGGCTTAGGTATTGATCTTGAAAAACTCAATGCAGGGCAAGGCGTGTTGTTTGAGATGGGGTTGTCGTTTGAGGTGGTTTCAGTAGCACCCTCAGATGGGAAGATGATTTATGTGTTAAGAGCATTGGTGAATTAGATGAAATTGATTTTAAAAAATGGAATGAGCGTCTTATATAAAGATGTCATGAGCTTAACGGGGATGAACATTGTTTCAATCGTTGCTGATTCAAAAGAAGACCGATTTAATTTGCGCATGCTTCTCACTGGTGGTCTAAAGGTTGATAAAGATGGATGCCATCCATTGGGTTGCAATTTTGGTTCAAACGCCTTGAATCAAAGCTCCGATATGTCGAACTATAACCAACCATTAAGCTTAGTGCCGAACGGCAGTAATGTGTCAGCGGATGGTGGAGCTTTAACTACGAGCATTAAAAAAAATTATTCACTTGAAGAAAAATTGCGAATTATCGATACGTTGACATCTGTAATACAGCGCAATGAGCCAATGATGTATCAACATACAAGGGAGGCGGAAACAAAACTGCTAGCCTTAGTTCAAAGTAATTAAATAATCACAAGCATACAGAACCGCCGTCAAGGCGGTTTTTTTATGGAGCATGAAAATGCCAGAAGAAGATAAGCCCAATCAGTATTGCTTTCAGCTTGGGCAGCTAAATGTAAATCAGGCTGAAGAGGGTAAGAAAAAACGTACCTTCTCCGGCGTGGCTTACAGCGGAGAAGTTATTACAGACCATTGGTATTGGGATCGAATCGTCTTTGATCTTGATTCAATGCAATTGAAAGGACGCATTCCTGCATTACTTGAGCATCGATCGAGTCAGCGTGCAGGTGCAATCAATACGCACTCAATTAACCACCAAACAGGATTAACTGTCTCTGGTGACTTGATGAGTAATGAGTTTGGTACTCAGGTAGCCCAAGACTCAGATGACGGCTTTCCATGGCAAATGTCAGTACGTATTGAGCCATCTTCAATCGAAGAAATCAAAGCTGATGCATCTGTAATGGTAAATGGGAAGGTTCACCAAGGACCTATCACCGTATTCCGTGGCGGTCGTATTCGCGAAGTGTCTTTCTGTGCTTTAGGTGCGGATGACAATACAAATGCTGTGGCAGCAAGTCATAGCCCTAAATCAAAAACTTTCAACCAAGAGGAAACGGACGTGACCGAACTCGAAAAAGAAAAAGCTGCTCGTGAAAAAGCGGAGCAAGATCGTGATGCTGCGCAAAATGAGCTGAAAAAGTTCAAAGCGGATAAGCGTGAAGAAGACATTAAAGCACTGGAAACCGCCTTGAGTAAGCAGTTCAGCGCTGAAGAAAAAACGTCATATACCAATATGGATGATGCTTCATTTGCCTTCATGTCTCAGCAACTAAAACAGTTCTCAGGACAGCAGCCAGCACCACCTGCAGGTCAACAGCAAACCAACGTCGTTCCAGCTCACTTACAGCACTTGTTTAGTCATCAAGCTACGGGTGGTCAGGGTGGACAGCAGGGGCAAGGTGGTAACCAAGAGCATCAATTTACTGCAGGAGCTAAGGCTTTTGCAGCTCAGAAGCAAGGGGCTTAATAGATGACTACTATCTCAACTTCGCATCAATCTCGACCATTCAATTTGGATGTCGGTAAAACACGCCGTGCTAACGGTAAGGTGACAACAGCTACAGCATACAAAGAAGGGGATTTGCTTGTTGTATCTGCTGCAAATGTCCTTACCCACGCTGCAGATGAATCAACGTGGGATGTTATTTGTGGTGCAACGTTAACTGCTGCTCAAGCAACAGAAGCGGCAGCAAAAGGAACTGAAATTCCGTACTTCATTGGTGGTGTTTTTAGCATTGAAGCGGTTTCAATTTCAGGTGTTGCGTTAACAGCTGACAAGTACGATGCGGCACGTGCCAAGGCATCTAAAAACAAAATCGAACTATCAAAGGTGTAAGTCATGCCACAAAGTTTTGTAATTAATAATGCACCGCTTGAGCTGTTAGGTGTAGATGAATTAGCTCTCATTCACTCGAACTATGCGCCAATGGATACGTGGTTGTTGGACAAGCTATTCCCTCGTCGCAAATCATTTACCACAAGCACAGTTCCTATTGCTGAGCTTGAAACTGAATCTGATATTGCACCTTTGGTTGCTCCGCAGATTCCTGGTAAACCATTCGACCGCACAACTGCGATTCAAGTGCAACATTTAAACCCAGCTTACCTCAAACCAAAGAATCAGATTACCCCTGCAACTGCATGGGATACAGCATTACTGGCTCGTTTGCGAGACTCCAACATTATCTCAACTGGTAGTAATCAGCTCAGTACATCAGAGCAATACGTGATTGCGCAGATTGAAACCATGAAGCGTAACCATGATGCAATCGATAACCGTAAAATCTTGATGGCAGCTGAACTGGTAACCACTGGCCAAATCATTCTTGAATCGGATGATTACACCAAAAATGTGGTTTCGTACGGCCGCGATGCATCATTAGCATTTACGCCTGCAAACGCTTGGGATCAGGTGGGAGCAACCCCAGTCGAGGATATCGACACCATGGCTCAGCGCATGCTTGATGAAGATGGTGGTGAGGCTAAGATGATTCTGACTACTGGTAAGGTGTGGTCAGTCTTAGAAAAGAATGCAGACTTCAAAGCGAAGTTTGTAGCGCCGTATGCAGGCATCAGCGTTCCGTACCGCCCAGAGCTCAATGCTTCACGTTCAGCCAAATTCAAAGGCTACTTGGGTGACATTGAAATCTGGACGTATGATGCTACCTACAAAAACAAAGGTCAGACCAAGCGCTTTATTCCACAAGACTACTTTGCATTGATTGCTGACAATAATGGTTATGTCACTCAATGTAAGATCGAAAACATCCATGCAAATGGTTTGGCTTTGGAATACTTTGATCGTCAATGGTATGAAGAAGATCCAAGTGGAATCATGCTTCTTACAGAATCAGCACCGCTTGTTGTCCCGAGCAACAAAAATGGTATTTGTGGCGGTACTGGATTCATTACCTTATAAGGAGGCTTAGATGCCAAAGTACATTGCAAAGCAATCCATCGGGCAGTTTATGCCGGGTGATGAAATCAAGGGCTTGAATGATGACCGCATTCAGGCCCTTTTAGTATCTGGGGCTATTGAAGAATATCAAGAGCCCAAGGAACCTAAGGCTGATGGTACCGCGGCTCAGTTAGCAAGTCTTACGGCAGAAGTCGCAGAGCTGAAGGCAAATGAAGAAATTCTAATTGCTGGTAAAACCCAAGCTGATGCAGAAGTCGCAGAGCTGAAAGCGAAGGTTGAAGGTTTAGAGAAATCTCTGAATGCTTCTGAAGCGGCTTTGAAAAAGGCTACTGCCGAGGCTAAGAAGGCTACAACGTCAACTGAAAAATAGGTAGGTGATCCATGTATGCAACGCGTGAAGAACTTACCAAGCGATTTGGAGATGAAATCGAGCAATTGGAAAGTATGCATCCTTCGTCAGGCACTGCAGTGCAAGATGCTATACAAGACGCAAGTGAAGAAATTGACAGCTATCTTGCTGCCAAATACGCACTGCCACTACCAAGCACCCCGAACAATTTAAAACGATTAGCGTGTGATATTGCACGCTATCGTTTGTACTTTCAGCAGCCTACCGAAGAAGTTCGGAAGCGCTACGAAGATGCCAAAGAGTTCTTAAAAGGTGTTCGGGATGGAAAAAATGTCTTGGCCATTCTCGATAATCAAAATCAAGTCACTGAAGAGAAGCCTGTCAATGCACCAGCAACGATGCCGATCGGTAGCACATATCGTGGCGGTGTATTTGGTGATGCAACTTTAGACATGATGCCTAGCATCAAGTGAGGTTCTTATGGCTGGTGTGGGTATCACCATTCAGGCAGATGGTGAATCTTTAATAGTTCAAGCGCTGGAGCGATTCTCAGGACTTGATCAAACTAAGCATCAATTGTTTGAGGCGATAGGCTATACAGTCTCAAACAATATCCGACGCCGCTGGATGGTGGGCGAAGGCTTAGAGGGTAAGTGGCGTATTTCAGGTCGGGTGGCTCGTCAAGGCGGGACAACGCTTCGAGATACATCACGCTTGATGAATTCAATTACTCATAACGTTCTGCCGAATGGTGTTGAGATTGGAACAGATGTTGAGTATGCAGCTATTCATCATTTCGGTGGTGAGATCCATCATGAAGCCCGTATGAGAAGGACCTACTTTCGACAAGGGCGTGACGGTACTGTTGGGAATCGATTTGTACGTCAATCTCGTTCTAATTTTATGCAGGAAACTATGGGTAAACCATACAAGGTCAATATGCCTCGCCGTCCTTTCTTAGGTCTCACGGAATCCGATGAAAATGAGGTGATGGATATAATTGTGGAGCATTTAACCCATGAGTGATGCAGAAAACTTCTTTGCTGTTCGTTCTGAAATTGCCGAAAAGCTCAGTGAAATTGCAGACTTTAAGATGATTTATACACCTGCTAATTCAGCCAAAATCACTGAAATGACACAGGTAACTCCAAACGCCCAAGTGTATTACCGCCGTGTACGTAAAGTAGATGATGCGGGACGATCATCGACCAACATGCTTGCCAAGCAATGGGAAGTAACTGTTGTTGAGCGCCATGCAGCATCACAGTTGAGTAATGGTGCTGAGGCACTGGACCGAGCTGGGATATTGACGCAAAAGGTTCTAGAGCTTCTATGTGGTTGGAATCCAGCGTCAAGTGCAAGACCGCTAGACTTGGTTGCCATTGAGGAGGATTACTCGACCACCTGCGTGTATATCACTTTGGTGTTTGAATCAAAAACATTCGTATAGGAGCTTATATGACTAAGCAATACAAAGCCCGGCAACCTGTTGGGCGTTTTCGTACTGGGGATATTGTTGGTGGTTTGACCGCCGCACAGATCCAAGACTTACTGCAGCGTGGTGTGATTGAAGAAGTGATGGAAGCTTCTGAGAATAAGCCTGCTGTACAAACCAAAACTACAAAAGAGGCTAAAGTAGATGGCTAAACCTGATCTAATTTCACTGCAAGGTGAGATGCTTGCCGCATTAATTACTAATGGTGTAGTGGGGCCTTATTTGACGATGGGTAATGCACCCAATATGCAAATTGCGATTTCATCTGACTCAACTGATCATTTCACTGCTATAGATGGGACACGCGCAAAAGATGCAATTTTGCGTAAAGCTACTGGTGTGACATTTAGTGGATCTCTTGAAGAGCTTAATAAGCAAAACAAGAATATTTTGTTTAGTGGTGAAACGGCTAAAACGACAGCTCAAGCCCTTGCAGATCAATCACTGGGTACTGTTCAGGCGGGTCACATGATCAGCCTTGGCCATCGCAATTTAACTGGGGTTGCTTTCAAAACTGGCAGTACGGATATTGATCCATCCACTTACAGCTTGGATTCGGTATTTGGCACAGTCGAATTTCTTGTAGAGCCTGCGGGACCTGTAACTTGGTCAGGCAGCGCTGGTGTGGTAGAGCGAACCGCCATGGCGACGCATTTTGGGCGTGAGTACGCCTTACTATTCAAAGGGATTGATACTTACTCGGGTGACAAGCTTTCTGTTGAATTGTGGCGAGTTCAGTTCTCACCTGATACTGAATTCGACTTGATCAATGAAGACTTTGCATCATTTGATGTTGAAGGTGAGTGTTTAGCTGATTCATCCAAAGCGAATGATCCGCAAGCTGGTCCATTTGGCTGTATTGATCGATTTTCCGTAGCATAAGTTTTACAGGCACAAAGAATACCAGGCGCATCAGCGTCTTTTTTTGTGCCTGTTTTTTAGGATTCAATCATGAATGATTTCTTTATTGCATCGAACCGTAGCTTGAGCCTTGAAGTTGATGATGTCTCACTTGAAGTTCGACAGATCCAGATGAGTCAGTTTGACTTATGGGTAGGTGCAGCTGATCCCATCAAGAATATGCTGGGCAATGTAAGTGACTATTCAGATGAAATTCTTAAGAAGGTAATTCAAAAGCATTTGATTGAATGTGTAGTGATGCTTCAGTTGATTACTGATCTGGACCATCCAGCGATTTTAAAAGCGGCTCAAGATCAGGAAGTATTTATACAACTTCTCAAAACTGGCCTAAAAGCCAATCAGCAATATTTCGTCGATAAAGAGCCGAAATCAAAACGCCGTAAGAAACGTAGCGAAACCAATGATCAGGATTCGACTTGGTTTGATTCATTCCAGTTATTGGTATCGAATGGCCATAGCCATGACAGCATCATGAATATGACCTATGGAGCATTTAAGCTTTATACAGAAGCAGTAGTGAAACGTGAAAAGCAGAATATTGCTACTCAATCCAATATTATCCGTATGGCACAACATGCAGCAGCGAAGCAATTTAAAAGTTTTGTTGATGAATTAAAGGAATAAAAATAGACTAGGTCTCACAACAAGGGGGTATTCATGAAAAAACTTATAATTTTAGCTTTAACCGTTATTTCTACCGCTGTTTGGGCTGGAAGTACTACAAACAACTTTAGAACCAATTCTGGCGACATTGTTTCGGTTGGTCAAACTGAAGAATCGTTGATTGAAAAAATGGGTAAGCCTAGACCGAAGCATTATGTTCTTGATGATGGTCAATTTTACTGTGCTGCAACTGAATACGTTTATCGTGTAGATATGCAGGAATACACCGTAATTTTGTGCCGTGGAAAGATTGTTAAGATTGAGTGGCGGAATGCTTAAGGGTGGGGTATGAAGTACTTGGTAATTGGTGCACTGGTATTAGTAGGTGTCTTATTCTACTTTATGAATCAGAGCAATAAAGCTGATGCGGAACGAATTAAGCAAGCAGAGATCGCTCATCAACAAAAGATCGAAGCTGCAAAGGCTGCTGAACTCGATAAGCAATTAGGTGGAACAGCGATTAAAGAAGAAACAATTAAACAGGTTGTGGACGCAAAACTTGCTGAAAACCCAGAAATTACTCCACTACAAGCCAATGAATTAAATGGCATTATTCTTGAGTGGAAAGATGCCGCACAAGTTGCTAGCGCTACAAGCAGAATTGCTCTTTCACAACCAGTTACGAAGATGCAAGAAATTAAACGAAATATATCAGCAAAAAAATATCAAGGTTGCGCAGAATCAACAAGGTTGCTTTATGTTGACGCAATGTCAACCAACATTGATGCTTATTTAGAGTTTATGAAAGGTAAGGAATATGAGTTGAATGCCGCGACTCTGCTTACTGATTACGGCAAGCAATTGGAGCTTGCGGAGCGAGAGCAATCAAGCTGTAAATATTTGCAAGTCTAAATCTAAATAGTGGCAATTATAAGCGCCTTAGGGCGCTTTTTTATCATTCGCAATTCTATGAAAGTCATCAACAACCTCAATTAATGTTTTTTGCACATCACTCCAAGGAATTCCTTTTTCCGACATGGCTTTTGATACCGCAATGATCATATGAGCCATGCAAGCGTTATAGCCAGCATTAAAATCATTTTGGTTTTGCGAGAAGGCTTGTTCTAACCGAGCTACCATTTCAGCACTTTGAGAGCGATTATTTGCTTCAGCAGATTTTTCTATTTTTAATTTTAACTCTGGCGGTACGCGCAATCTAACAATCGTGTGGTCAGTTTGGTTGCTCATAAAGTTTCCATGCCACAAAAAGTGGCAAAATGTTGTCTTGATCTATTTACAATACCACAAAGTGCGGCTATAGTTATTAAACGCCACAAAGTGTGGCAATAAGGGTGAGACTATGAATACCAAACAAAAAAAATCTACAGATGTACGATTTCGCCTAGAAGGTGAATTGCACGAGTCTTTAAAAGAAAAGGCGAAAAAAGAAGAGCGTTCAATGAATTATTTAATGAATAAGGCTGTTGAACTTCTATTAAACCAAGAGAGTGCGAAAGCATGAAATCAACAGGCAACAAAAAAGCCCATCAAATCTTGGCGGATCGGGGCTTGATTGATGTCAACAACTACGAGGTAAGTCAACAATGACTACTTTAGCATTAAGTTTTAACGATGTAAATTTTTCACCTGTTCAACAGAATGGTCAAACTTGGCTAACTGCGAGTGAGTTAGCGGGCGCATTAGGTTATGCAAAATCTGATGCTGTTACTCAGGTGTATGAGCGCAATAAAGATGAGTTTAACTCATCTATGACCTTGACCCTCAAATTGAGTGTCAAGGGTTTTGGTAACGGCAGCTCAGAGAAAGAGACGAGAATTTTCTCACTCCGAGGTGCCCACCTAATTGCCATGTTTTCTAAAACAGCAATAGCTAAACAATTCCGAAAATGGGTTTTAGATATTCTTGATAAGGAAGTCGGCGCACCAGTTGCCAAAACCCATAAATCCGAACGCACACCTTTGCATGATGCACACGCCATGCTAGTTGCTAAAACCAAGCACTTAAACTCAAGTGATGCATGGAAAATCATTAATCAGCGTTTCGGCACAGAACATATTGAAGATATCCCATACGAAGCAATTCCTGTCGCCGTGGAATATGTGCATCACCTAATCGCTTTGTATAGCAATGCAGACAAGATGCAGATTGCAAAACCATGGGAAGATCAAGATGTGCAATTCTTAATGTGGTATGTGCCCAAAATTGCAAAGCTAATAAAAAATGAGTTTTATCCAGCATTGACGTTACTCAGAAGTGAGTATGCAGCGCAAATGATTGGGATGGCTCAAGAGATGGCTTGTCACGCAAACATACTGAACCAAGCGGCTATAAAAAATGGGATGACCACTTATAGTTGTTTGGGTGGGCAGGCAGTTCATACAATGAAATGGTATCTAGAGAAATAAATAAAACCTCCTTCGGGAGGTTTTTTAATGCCTAAATAAAAGTTTGTCTTGTATAACCCCGTTATTACAAGACGAAGTATTTCACAAACCAATTGACACAGATTTATATTTTTTAAAGCGAAGCCGACCATAACAAGTCGGCTTTTTTAATGCCTGTTTGTTTTATTTGCATTCTGCACTCAGGCTCAACACAACTCCAAGGAGTAACACTATGAATGCGAAATTTAATCCAGTAATTAAATTGGTAGAAGTGCAAAAAGGTGAGCCTACAACTACAACCCTGCAAATAGCGCTTGGATTGGGGCTGACACACAAAACAGTTATTCAATTGGTGCGAACATATCTTCCAGATATTCAGGAATTTGGTCGGGTTACTTTTGAGTCAACGAATTCCGCATTTGAAATGGCGAATTCAGAACGTGAGTCAACACGAGGTCGCCACACTCGATATGCAGCACTAAGTGAACAGCAAGCATATTTTTTAATGACTTTGATGCGCAACAGCCCACGCGTAATTGATTTCAAAAAGGCATTGGTAAAAGCCTTCTTTGATGCTCGCGCTCTGTTGCAGACAGATTATTTCTCACTTATCCAGAAACGAGAAGCACTCAATGCAAAATTTGAGTGTGAAAAAGATATCGCAAGTGCTTGTGGGCGCGGTCTTTCTCAGTGGAAAAAGCACAGAGATGTACTGCAAACAGCAATCGCCAATGTGGATCGTCAAATCCAGCCGTGTTTATTTGAGAACTTGAACTAATACCATGCCAATCAGCAAAACCTAAAGGGTCGCATTTCAAATGTGACCCTTTTCTTTTGTGTGGTTGTTTAGAACCAAAGGAATATTCATGTCTGGAAAAAATTTAACTTTTAAGTTGGTGATGGATGCAGACACCAAGGATTATGTATCAAATACCAAGCAAGCCCAAGATGTAACTGTTAAAGTTTTTGATACGATTAAAAGTGAAGCTCAAAAGGTAAAAGTCACTGAGCTTGTGCAGGGCCTGCATGAAGCAACCAAAGAGATTACTGATTTAGGCGATAAGAGCACCATTAGTGGTACGAAGATCCGCGAAATGTCGATGCAAAGTCAGCAAATGGTTGCATCACTCAATGGTGAATTGGTTGAGGCTCAAGCTGAATTAGTTCGCTTATCGCAATCAAAAGCATCACCAACAGATATTAGTAGCGCTATTAACCGAGTGGCGGATCTTAAAAGCTCTATTAAAGATGTTCAGGCAGCGTTTGGCGCATACCAGTCAGTTGCAACCAATGCTATGACTGGGGTGGATAAGGCAACCAGCAACACTATTGCTGAAGTTCAGAAATTCACGAATGTAGACTTATCAAATGTCGTTGGTGAAGCGCAGAATGCTGCCCGAGCCATAGAATCTATGGGAGATGGTGCTACAGCATCAGCTAAGGATGTTGAGCGTATTGAGCAACTTGGGGTTGCGGCAATTGGTTCACTGGAGCGTGAGCTGCTTGCTGCACGTAATGCTTTTGCAGCGCTGGATCAAAGTAGTGAAGCGGTAACACTTGAAGAGATTAAGGCTGCTGGTGATAAGGTTAAGGGGCTTGAGCAGGCGCTAGACTTAACTAAACAAGCATTTTCTGAGTTTGAAAATACAGCATCAGAATCCATGAGATTGGTGGATCATGCCACACAGAAAGTGCTGGATGATGTTTCAAAATTTTCCGATATTGATCTTTCAGGATTTGTGAGTGAGGCACAATCTGCAACTCGTGCAATTGAATCTATGGGGGATAAGGCGGAAATATCCGCTCAGGAAATTGAGAAAATTAGCGAACTCGGATCTATTGCTATCAATGATCTCGAGAAAGAGTTAAATGAGGCAAAATCCGCATGGCAGTCCTTATCAAACACAAGCAAAGGTGTTTCTCTTGATGAACTAAATCATGCTAAAGATAAAGTTGCAGCTTTAGAGCAGGCTTTAGATGTAACTGAAAACTCAATGCAAGAGTTTAAACAGGCAACCCAGCAGACCTCACCTACGATTAATGAGTTAGACCAATCTCTTGATCAAACAAATCAAGAGCTCAGTGAAACAGAAACACTTACTCAGCGCGCATCAAGCGAAATACAGGGGCTAAAAACAGGCTTCAATGCTTTAACTGGTGCTCTTGCGGCTTTGGGTATTGGTACGTCAGCAATGGAAATTGCTCAGACCGCTGACTCGTGGGCTAATTTGAATGCTCGACTAAAAATCGCTGTAGGTGCGCATGGTGATGTAAAGGTCGCACTTAACGAAGTTTTGATGATTGCGAGGGAGACAAACACAGATTTAGTGGCGACGGGAGACCTATACGCTCGATTAACAAAAATCGGGCAGGAAATGTCAATCCCACAGAATCAAGTCCTTCAACTCACAAAGACTATCAATCAGGCAATTCAGGTGAGTGGTGGTAGTGCTGAAAGTGCTGAAGCGGCAGTTTTTCAGCTCCAGCAGAGTCTAAGCTCAGGGCGATTAGCCGGGGAAGAGTTCAATAGTATTGCCGAACAATCACCAAGATTGTTGCAAGCTTTCGCTGAGGGGTTGGGTGTAACAACTGGAAAGCTTCGGATTATGGCTGGTGAGGGCAAGCTTACAACTGAGGTTATAACTAAAGCACTCCTTAGCCAATCAGAGACAATTCAAAAAGAGTTTGATCAATTCCCAACAACCATAGGGAATAGCATCACCAACCTGAAAACTTCATGGATGGAGTTCATAGGTAACTTAGATCAAACACATAATGTAAGTGCTAAAGTTGCTGAATCCTTGGGTTGGATAGCGAAAAACCTAGATACCATCTTTACAACACTCACATTAGCGGCTCAAGCCTTTATTGCGTATAAAGCCCTCAATATTGCAAATACGTTCTTTGATAAGGCGGCTGGAGTGCGTGCAGCTTCGGTGGCAGTCACCCAAGAAACCGCATCGGTTGTTGCTAATACACAGGCTCAACTGGCAAATGCAGCAGCTACCAGAGCGACCACAGCAGCCAAAGCACAATTAGCAACAACTGCAACAGCAACCGTGGCAGCGAATGCCGCAACTGGCTCATCCATAACTGCACTTATAGGGCGATTGGGCTCACTTGGTGTGGCTATCACTGCAGTTGGTGTATTGGTACCAACGGTATTCGAGCCTATTGGTACTTACATAGGTGAGGCGCTTGCTAAGGCTGAAGACCATGTATTCAACAATGGTGAGTTGCTTAAATCGATGCAACTGCTTGAGCAGCAAGAATTATGGGATATTGCAAGAGCCAAAGTCGTAGCTGAGTCTAAAGCGGAAATAGCTGCTGCCGCAGAAAAAGGCCGTGAGAAAGCCTACCAATTAACTGAGCAATCCAAGAAACTTGTTGCAGAGTTTGATGAATTAATCAAAAAGGGCGAGCCAACCAAAGAGGCATTAGAGAAGATATCTAATGCGATGAAGTTTGACTCAACCAAAGGAATTAATGATTCAATAACCGCCCTGATTCTACTTAAAGACCAAGGAAAAATTACTGGTGATGAGTTGCAGGCAAGCTTAAGCAAGGGTCTTGATGGTAAAGACTTATTGGTTTTCCAAACCAATGCAAAAGCCGCTTTTGCTGGTACTGCGCAGGAGGCGACTAAGTCTGCTGCGGTTACTGAAGCGGTTATGAAGGCAGCATTGGAGCGTACAGGTCTAGAGACCCAGCAATTAAAAGGCAGTTTCTCAAGTGCTTTTCAGTCTGCGAGCAATGACGTTCAAATTGTTATTGAGAACTTGAATGCCTATAAGGCACAAGGTATTGATACTGGTTTAGCTTTAGCAACCAATCTGAACAAGGCGATTGATACTGCCCAAACACGGGCGGAATTGGATTATGCCAAAAGTAAGTTGTTGGAACTTGAAAAACAAGGCTTGATAACTGGCGAGCAGGTTGCATTAGGCCTAAGTAAGATTGAGCAAAAGGCAACTCAATTGCCAGAGGCTTTAAATCCAGCAATTGCCGCCTTTGCTGCTCTCGGCATTAAGACCAAAGAGCAGTTAAGTGAAGCAGCAGAAATAGCAAAAAGAAACTTTGATGTAGTCAGTAAAAGTGGTCAAGCAACAGCAGAAGGAATCAAGAAGGCTTACATGGAAATGCTAAATGCAGCGATAGCTACTGGTGATAAGGCTAAGATTGCTCAAGTTCAAGCAAAAGCAGCAAGCCAAGGTCTCCAAGTCCAGATCGATGAGACAGGCAAAGCAGTGGTTCAAACTACATCCGAGTGGGTTAAGTCAAACATTAAGATTGGAGATTCTGCTCGATCAGCGATCAGTGGATACCGTGAACTCGGTGATGCTGCTAGAGAGGAGGCTAAAAGCTCAATCGAAGCATGGAATGAGATGATGGATGCTCGATCCAAAGCAGAGAAGGAGAATAAGACGCAGCGCGTGGGTGCTGACTTTACGACTTATAACGTTTCCGATATTCAATCCAAGTTATCTGGCATGGGTTACGACGAAGCTGAAGCAGCCAAGATTGCCAAGAACATTCTGAATCAAGGTTTAGAGATTGATAAGAATAAGGCAAGGGATGCACGTGCACGCGGTGATGAATACACCGCTAAGGCATTTGAGAAGCTGTTAAACAATGGTCAAACCTCTGCATTCGGTACCAAGAAAGTTGAGGAGCTTTTAGCGCGATATATGGCAGGTCAAGGTTCAGCTAGAACTGGAACCAAGAGTGCCTCGGTCAATGCTCAGGCACCTGAAGTGAATGTGGCGGTACCAACAGCTACGGTTGAGCAGCCGTCTGCCAAGACAGTGACATATAACCTCTCGCTTGGCGGGAAGACAGTCACATTAACAGGCGAGGAATCTACGCAGGTGGATATGAATGCATTTATGACTGAATTGGAGCGAATAGCCAAAGGTATGTAACACATGAAACTAACACGTAAATCAACAAATGAAACCGTCCCATTAGAGGACGGTTTTTTATGGTCGGATGAATTTGACTGGAAGCCGATTGAACAGACACAAGAGCGTGCTGTAGATGGAACTTTGATTATTCAGGAAGGGGCAAAGAAATATGGGCGACCTATTACCTTGCAACCTGCAGCAGATGATATGGGGTGGATCAAGCGATCTACCCTTTCAATCCTGAAGGACTGGTCGGCAGCCCAGGGTGAAGAATTCACTCTAAAGTTTGAATATGCCAGTGATCAACGCGAGTTCAATGTCATTTTTAACCATGCTGAAAATGCGATTGAAGCCAAGCCCGTGAAGGGCATTCCTGCCGCTTCTGAGAATGAATTTTACAGTGTCACTATGCGATTTACGGAGCTAAACGATGCCAATTGAAACCAACAACCTCGTCATTTATAAGTCGCAGCGTTTGACCGACACAGAAGATGGTGGGGGAAAATATTCAGGTCAGATTGTGGTAGATGGGGAGAGCAATAACCTATTCCCAGACATATCAGAGCTAGACCGCACAATGGGCGATGTATCGATGCGTAAGATCTTTCCTGGTCTAACCAATGAAGATGCAGATCCACTTATGGGTGCTACAGCATTCATTTCAGAGAATCCAGCAGATCCAAATGTATCGGCTTTGCTGTTCAGTACAGAATCGTGGACAGATGAACGAGCAGCCGCTCAAAACCGTGTAGAGAATTATTTGGCCAAAGGTGCACAGGCGGTTGGATCGTTACTTGATGAAGCCTACATTGGCATGAAGTCAATTCAAGTGGTCATGGATAAGTCTGAAACTGAAAACAACATTGGTGACTCGATCGTATTGGTTGTGAATGAAGGTACAGCAAATGAAGTCACTCAGTTTCTACGCCTAACTGCAGTTGAAACGCGCATTGGCACGGTCCGAGTGAATAACAGCAATGTTGAGTTCAAGATCGCAACTTATTCATTCAATGACTCACTCAGCCGAGATTTCATTGGTGTGTCCGCGACACAGTGGTACAACAATACCAAGCCAGCAACCATCATTCGGGACACGATTGTGGCTGATAGTGGTCGTTACTATGCCAGTGTGAATCTGGTTGAAGATGTCAATGTGGGTAGCTTTACCGTTAATGCTGAAAGTATCTATGCTCAGCTCATCCCGTCTTCCCAAGTGGAAACCCCATTACTGGACCTGAATGCAGTCAGTGAAAATTCTGCACTGGTTGCAGGCAGTGATGGAACAATCACTGTGCAGTTCACAACAAACGTGAATACAGCACAAAGCCTCTTTCTCGGCTCTAGCGTTATGCCGGGTAGCATGTCGTTTAGCTTGTTCAGTCAATCAATCACGGACAATGGCGGCACACTTCGCACGGCAACGGGTACCCAGGTCGGAACAATAGATTATCAAACGGGTCAAATTGTGTGGACCAATGCAATCGGTACAGGCAATCAGGTATTGAATATTACATTCACGCCTGCAGCAGCACCCAATCAGCCTTTTGAGTCTTATGCTTTACCCGTGACTCAGAACAACCAAGGGACGAACTGGACAGGAGTTTTACTTCCAATTCCTGCACCTGGTGCGCTTTCGATTTCCTATATGGCACAAGGTAAGTTCTACATGTTGAAAGACAATGGCACAGGGCGTTTGGTTGGGGCAAACAGTGTAGTCGGTAGCGGTACAGTCAACTATCAGACAGGCTCATGGCTGTTAACCACAGGCGCTTTACCTGATGTAGGGACACCGATTCTATTGCAATGGGGTTCGCCGATTACCACTTTTGCTCGATCAAATCTTGCTGTATTACCTGCAGCGATTGAATTTGATTTAGGGCAAGAAGGGGTTAAGTCTGGCAGTGTCACTGCCACATGGTTACTTGATGGAGTGACTAAAACCGCAACCAGCAATGCGCAAGGGCAATTTACAGGGGATGCGATCGGAAGCATTAACTATGCCGCAGGTACTGGAAAGTTGATACCGAATAAGCTTCCGCAGAAAGGCACCGTATTTAACTTCGTGTTTGATTATGGTGAACCTGAGTCGCAAGTGGTTACTGACATTGTTCCAGATGCAAATAACAAGTTAGTTTTTACTATTGGTGCAGGTGCAGCCATTCAACCCAACAGTGTTGAACTCGATATTCCATTAACCAATCAGCTTTTGCAGGCGGGTGGTTCGGTCTTGGTGACAGATGTACCAGTAAGTGGAACCTTGGGGAATTTGGTCGATCGACTGGGTAATGTCATGGGTACGATTAACTACACCACAGGTGCTGTGGAGATCACGCCACATTCAACCTACACACGCTACTCGCAAAATTTCAAATCTCAATCTTACTATTTAGCGGGGTAAAAGATGGGCTTCTATTTACCACAGACTGACAAAGTTATTGCGACGCAAGAAACCTATAAAGCCTATGGAACGACTGATATCACTGTGCGTTACCGAGATACTGCAAGTGAAACTGCAGGCTCTAAACAAGTGACGGCATCAAACCTTAAGTTTGATCTTACAAATGGCTTTGATGAACAGATTCTTACTGGCTCAGTACGTTTCAAAGCGGGTGCAGACACCTTTATTGACCGCAGTGGTTTAATTTATCGTAATGTAGATCCGACCACAGGCAGTGCCACACAGAGTGGATCTATTCAATATGGTACAGGTGTTGTCACTGTTGATAGCTGGACACCAGGAGCGGATAACACGCTCACACTCCAATCGCTCACGACTACAACTGATCTTTTGCCCATTCACCATGTCAGTTTTAGAACACCAACGATTCCGATTCGTCCTGGTTCTCTGACCGTTGTAGTAGGTGCAATCAGCGGAGGGCAGCTAACCCTGACTGCGAATGAAGCTGGTCTGATTGAGACAACACAAGCGCATGGCTCGATTAACTATGAAACTGGTTTTGTCGATCTTTATTTTTATACCAAAACCAAGATTACAGAAGCCAATCGCGCGGAAATCGAAGCTGAAGAATGGTATTTGCCTGAACTGGAGTTTATTGAAGGTACGGATCATTATATCAATGTGCCATTCTGGATTGCTGCGGATAGCGTGCGTTTCAATGCAGTGGCATATACATACATTCCATTGGATGCAGATATCCTAGGACTCTCTGCAACGCGCTTGCCACCTGATGGGCGAGTACCCATTTTTCGTGTTGGGGATCTCGGGATTATCAGTGCAACCAAGCTTCAAGAGTTGCCAAGCCATGTTGCAGGGCAAACTTACAACTTGAATGATCAGCGTATTTCGTGGTGCGAGTTGCAGGATGCCCATGGAAGCAAAGTGCCCTTTGATTTATATACGGTGGATTATGATTATGGGCGTGTGACTCTGGGTGGTGATTTTGCCTTGGGTGCTTTGGTTGCTCCAATCTCGGCAAAGCATCGCTATCAGGATATGGGCTTGATTAATGATGTGCAGATTAATGGCCAAGTGACATTTACCAAGCCTTTGACGCATAACTATCAAGCTGAAAATACAGTCGTCGGGTCTGCTTTAGTCATTAATGATATGCAGTCACGCTATACAGCTAAGTTCGTACAGTCTGTGTGGAATAACACATGGGCCGATACAGCCTCAGGCGCAAGTCTTTCTGCGAATTACAATGATGCGCTTTATCCGATTGCAGTCACGAATAAAGGTGCGATTCAGGAACGCTGGGCGATTGTGTTTACCGACTCTACTAACTTCAGAATTATTGGTGAGGATGCGGGTCAAATTGGAACGGGTTCAATTAATGTAGATTGCTCTCCGATCAACCCAGTTACTGGTTCTCCTTATTTCACCATCAAGAAAGAAGGTTGGGGAACGGGGTGGGCATCAGGCAATGTGCTGCGCTTCAATACCAAAGCGGCCACATTCCCAGTCTGGTGCATCCGAACAGTGAAGCAATCCGAGCCGACAACAATCTCGGATCAATTCCAGATCATGTTCCGTGGCGATATCAATCGTAATGTGTAGCAAAAACTAATATCAATTTAGACCGCTTTAAGTGGTCTTTTTTTATGAGTAATCGAAAATGGTCGCAAGTACAGATTATCAATTTATCTGTAGTGAAAACTACAATGCACCAAGCCTAGGTAATGCATGGGGTGTCCTGATTAATGTGCTCGATGGTTGTCTTGTCAACGGTCTAACACTTCCTGCAATTAATAACGTCACCAGTTCAGGTTCTCAGTTGACGATTACATTTACAACCAATCATCAACTGAAGATGTTTCAAGTCCTAAGACTTAGTGGCTTCGTTCCCACGGGTTTAAATGGTGATTTTCGAATTGTCGGGGTTCCAAACGCGGCAGCTGTTGTCATCGAGAGTACTGTAACCACAGTGACAACGATTGGAAATGCGATTCTGAAACCGCTGGGATATGAAAAATCATTTGCAGGCCCCAATAAGGCCGTTTATCGAGATAAAAATGTCAGTGCAGTGTATCGCCCATTTTTAAGAGTGGATAATAGTCTCGATCCAGTTTACTCGGATAGCTATGCGAAATACGCCAAAGTGGGTGTACTTGAGAATTGTGCTGGTATTGATGATCTGTCTTCGACACAGATTCCATTTGATGCCGATAATCCGACTAAAAACTGGGTGGGGACGGGTTCTGGTTCGAGTGCTTATGCGGGGTGGGCTAAATGGTACTATGCTAGGAGTACGGATGCATATACCGCTGGAGCTGACTCTGACTCATCAATCAGTGGTAATCGACCATGGATGATTGTAGGGAATAGCCAAGGGTTCTACTTAGTGAATCCAATGAAACCCTCAGACAGCCATAAGTTACTTTATGGTTTTGGAGTCTACGATCTGATCGATGGGGTTGATGCCACACCGTATTATTTGTTGGCCACTTGGGATTATGCCACTGTCGGAGCAAGTCGAGACTTTTCCGTGGGACAAAATTGTGCGCCATTTTACGGAAATAACTGCCCAGCAATCATATTTAATGGTGTTGGCGTAAACACACAGGTTTCAGTACTTGCTGCACATGGCCTGTATGATTCAGGAACGATCAATACCTATTCTAATAATTTTGCATGTATGCCTTTCACTTTGATTGCAAATTCTTATTTGATGGGGGTGTTACCGTGTTTACGCTACATCAATAAAGCACGCTCTGATGCTGCATATTCAACTGTTGCCTATAGCAACATGATGTATGTAATTGATCTTCAGCTTAACAATAGACGTTACGCATTCAATCTTGGGAGTTTGTGATGGAATACAATCCATATCAGGGATCAAATGCCGAACATTATGCGGGTGGTTCGAATACCTTTGTGTCGATTTCAGGGGTTGTGCTGAAAAAGGGTGTGCCATATCGTGCAATTGTTCATTTATTTAACCCACTTAATAATCAAATCGTCGCTACACAAAGCAATGACATGGGTGCTTACACATTCAAGGGTTTACCTAAAGGGCATCGATTTACAGTTTTTGCACGTGATATTGCACAAGTATTTAATGCGGTAATCCAAGATAATGTGGTGACGAAATGACAGTACAAATATCAAAAAAAGCAGGAATTTTAGCCCTACAAGCCCATGCTGATTTTTTGGATACAGGTAGTGGTTCCGCATATTTCGTGTATTACAGTGACACCAAGCCTGCCAGTACTGAAATTGCAGCAAATCCTGCAAATGCATTATGTGCATTGTCATTGCCTGAGCCTTGCATCAAGCAAGTATTGGTTGATGGGATTGAGCTCTATCCAACTGACACAGCTCTGGCAGCTAAAGCAGGAACTGCTATCTGGGCTCGTTTATACAATGGAGATGACGAACCTTATGCAGATTTCACAATTGGTATCTCAGGCACAGATATTGTTTTAAATAGCGCTGATATTGCACTGGGCTCTCATCAAAAACTCGACAGCATCATTCTGAAACCCTACTGATTTAGAGGTGGTCAATGTCTTACACGCCACCAGACGCGCATAATGTCGTACTTGATTTTGAGCAACCATTCACGCCAGTCGACGGTCATAACGTCGTATTAAATTTTGCTGATGTTGAGCCACAATTAGGTGTTTTACTCGCTACGATCAATACCAATATTCAGGCTGAAATCAGTGGTGGAAATTGGGGGAATATCGATAATCGAGGCGCCTTGCTTGCTGTTATTGATACGTCTATTCAATCCAGTATATCTGGCATCAATGATATTAATCATACACGTGGTATTGAAACTTACTGGGCTGCTGAATACCAGACAGCAATTCCATATTTGACTACACCTGAAATATCATGGTCAAAACCAACCATTAAGGCACATCACAGTGCCTTTTTTTATGACTCAGGATTGACCATCAGTCATTCTACTGAGAGTAACTTTCAGGCAGGCCTTGCACTTAGGGTGGCGGTGCAAAAAGCCTTTGAACAAGGCACAGGGCTAAGCAGTTCAGGTTATTTGTATTGGCAAGAGAATCAAAAGTACTTCATCAATCAGAGCTTGGTTTTTGAAGAATCATTGAAGCTAAGGATTCAACGTTCTACAGAATGGGATGAACTCATTCGCAAACGCAAGCAATTGACATTCAGTCATGAGGTTGCACAGGTTTTCGAACACAAGTTTTTATTTGATTGGGATAAAGGTTTAGAACTCGTTACTCAAAACTCTATTCCTTGGGAAAAGGCTCGGCCCACTTATTACCGCAAACATGCGGTTGAGCCTTGGCCAGAAGCTGAAATCCCTGAATACGTTGGTAATACGGATCTGGTTTTCAATTGTCTCTGCACAGATGTGGACTCACATAACGTCATTCTGAATTTTGGCGTAGACGACTGTATTCCTACATTTGAATCAAAACCATGGTGGTATATCGTGAATGAAATTAGCGTAACGCGCCTTGATAATGGGCAAAAGATTCATGTATTAAATGGGAACTACCGCACCGATCGACAGAGTTGGTGCTGGTCCTATACTTTAGCGATTCCTGCGTTTGAATTGTCAAAACTAGATCCAGTTGCAGGACAGCCTGTCATTTTAAAAATCGTGGTGAATGGCTTCGAGCATTTGATGCTACTGGAGAGTCGCACCCGATCACGGCAGTTTGCCCAAGAAACCTATACATTAACGGGGCGTAGTCCATCAGCTTTACTGGATTCACCATCTTCACCACCTCGGGCTTTCCTTCAGGAGAATGAGCGTACGTCTGTACAACTGGTTCAAGCTGAGATTGATCGATCAGCTTATCCTGATTTGGGTCTGAATTGGCAATTGATCGATGCATTAGGTTGGATTGTTCCAACGGAGAGCTTCAGTTACTCAGGATTGACGCCGATCAAAGCCATTCAGGAAATTACAGCTGCAGGTGGAGGATTTGTATATAGCGAGGCAGATAGTCAGGCGATAACCATCAAGCCACTTTATAAGAAAACCTTCTGGGATTCGATGAACACGAATGACTACGACATTCTGTTGCCAGAATCAATTGTCACTGAGTTATCTACTGATTATGACACCTATCCTGACTATAACGGCATTAGCCTTACCAATGATAAGACTGGGCAAACAGGACTAGTAAAGCGCACTGGCAGCAGTGGTGACATCTTGCTAGAAACGGTTAACAACAATCTGTTTACATCTGCATCAGTAATGGGTGCTTATGCTAAGTCAGCATTAGCCAGGGCAGGAATGGTAGAGATGCATACTTTTACCATGCCTTTAACTCAAAAAATCGGGCTGTGTAAACCAGCAGATATTTTGGCATTCAATGCAGAGTGGTGGGGAGTTGTAGATTCAGTGAGTTGCTCATTCACCTATAGCAAAGTCACACAGATCGTTACCGTGGAGCGAGTTAATCATGAGTAATGCATATAAGCGCTTATTGGATCTCATTCCCAGGGAATCTGAATTTGTAGGTACTGTTCAGATGGCTGATCATCCGAATTATAAAGTGTTGGTGATCGATGGATCAGGTTTGGTGGCTTGTACTGCTACCACGGTATTTCAAATAGGGAGTCGAGTCTTTGTGAAAGGGCAATTAATTGTAAGGAGTGCACCGATTGGTGAAGTCATGAATATTGAAGTTTAAGTGAGAACAAGTGAGTGCCGCGTTAAGCGGTTTTTTTATGTCAAAAATTTGGGGAATTATATGGAGCCTGTCTCTACAAGTGGTTTTGCTGCTTTTTTAAAATTTTATGGTGCTGCAGTAGTAATTACTTTAGCAATCGCACTTGTTGCAACTGTTGTCATCATGATGCGTCTACCTCGCTCACCACAGGAATGGGCTGTGGGTTTGATCTGTACGGTTATTTCTAGCTTAACTGGAGGTGCTTTCATCATCGTTAAATGGGGATTGCATGAGTGGGTTACAGATGTATGGGGAATGATTGCATTGGGTGGCTTCTTTTTTGTCTGCGGTTTACCTGGCTGGGCCATTGTGCGGTGGACCTTCAACTTCATAAACAGGCAGGAAGGGAAAACCATTATTGAAGTAGTGAAAGAACTTAAACAAACTAAAGATGATTTAAGTAATTAATGCAAAACAAATCAATGCCGCCTTAGGGCGGTTTTTTTATTGCCTATAGGAAAGTGAAATGAACTTTAAAAACCTGCAAAAAACTTTAGGTGTAGTGGTAGACGGAAATATCGGTCGAAGCACATTAACAGCACTATTTAAAAAACTTGGTGCTAATCAGAGTTGGGCTGAAGAGCTTGCATTGGCGTCGAATGTACACTTTAAAGACTATGCAATCTTATATAACGAGCTGCGTTTTGCTCATTTTATTGCACAACTTGCACATGAGTCTGGAAATTTCAAATATATGCAGGAAATTGCATCTGGAGCAGCTTATGAGGGGCGAAAGGATCTAGGCAATGTCATGGCAGGGGATGGTGTTCGCTTTAAAGGGCGTGGACCAATTCAGCTAACAGGACGGGCAAACTATAAAAAGTACGGGCAAGCACTTGGTATTGATTTTGAGTCACATCCTGAACTTGTTGCTACGCCAAGTATCGGATTACTTGTTGCTTGCAAGTTCTGGACAAGTAACGCCTTGAATGAGCTCGCTGATAAAGATGACGTGCTTTCTATCACCAAAAAGATTAATGGTGGCACAAATGGTTTGAATGACCGAAAAGCTAATTTAACGAAAATTAAAGGCTGGATGTCATGACTTATATCATTCTAGCGGCAAAGTTTTGGCGAGAATGCATCATCGTATTTCTCGCTTTTTTGTTACTGATCTGCCTGATGTTGTTGAACAGCAAAACTGGCCAGCTTAAAGAAGCCGATTCCAAGTGCTTCGTCAAAATCCAAGAGATCGAACAAAAGCACCTAAAAGCCTTGGCAGCCAAGCAAGATCAAATCAATAAAGTGAGCTCAGATTATGAAGCCGAAAAATCCAACCAACGCGTTAAAGTCGAGCAAGTTACGCGTACAGTGCAAAAGATCATTGATCGTCCTGTGTATCAGCAGCATTGTTTTGATGATGATGGGGTGTCAGCAATCAACTCACTTATCGCCAACGATTCCAGCGAACCTCCTTGAACCTTGTGCAGATTTACAAAAGTTAGAGTCTGGGCGGGGTAAAGTGGCTTTGGTTTGGTCTATTGATGTGGTTTCAAAATACAATGACTGTAAAGCTAAGCACGGTGCTATTGTGCAAGCCCTCTCTTGAGGGCTAACTTTTCACCCCACTCAAAACCACATAATTATTCTTCAAACCAAGCGACCAACCAGATTCTTTATAGAATGGCTCACCATTTTTGATAGTGTGTTCAGTATAAACATTTTTACTTTTGTGCCATGGTGTCTGTCATATCTCTGGCGATTGCAACGCTTCCTTGCACATGACCATCATTATCCTTAACTAATGAAAAACTCATTTGTACGTAGAGCCTTTTCTCTGCATTTTTGTGAATTGCTCGAGTCAAGGTTGGTTTTCCAGAAAGCCTAAGATTTCCATTTTCTACGGCTAGATTAAAGCCATGCCAATGAGCCTTTCGAGCACGCTCCGGAATGATTAGATCAAGACTTTGCCCGAGTGCCTCAACTTTAGAGAATCCAAATAATTGACTAGCGGCATTATTCCAGCGCTGGATGTTGCCATCTTTGTCGGCATAAATTACCGCATCACTAGTTTGCTCTAAAATAAGTTCGCCAAGTTCATTGTTGTTCATCATGTGATTCCTTCTGATACAAAATTTTATTACTTAATAGTTGTTTTACATTCGATTGATATAGGGGGATAAGAAAAGTAGGTTTCGTTTTATCCTCAATTATAGATTTGCCCAATAACATTAAGTTGCCTATGTAACAATTTAGATGTATTTAAAATACACTTTATAAGATTTTTTTAAATACTTCTATGATCTAGCATTCCATTCTCTTAGAGGTTAGTACAACGAACTGACTTTCTGTACAGAAAGGCCCGCTATATTTGATCGGGTGCTCAATGGTGAAGTAGAGCCAGTCTTTCATTCTCACTCCTTCCAACTATCAACAATGTCAGCCCAGTCTTGGAGCATTTTTCTACGATCATCCAACCATTTTGCATGATTGTATGTCGCCCTTGTTTTATTTTCCTCAACATGCGCTAACTGCTTATTGATCCAATCAGGCTTATAACCTTTCTCATTCAACAAAGTGGAAGCGGTCGCCCTAAAATCATGTGTGGTGACTTCCGGCAACCCAATAAAAACTAATGCTCTGTTTAGTGTTGTTCTTGCCAACATCTCATCATTTTTAAATGGCGCTGAAAAAACATAAGTCTCATTTTGAGAAATTTCATACTGCTCTTTAAGTAAGGCACACAACTGATCCGACATTGGAACTAAATGAATATGGTTCTTTTTGTTGCTGCGCTCCTGTTTGCGTCGTCTCGATGCCTTAGGAAACTCAATCACTTTTTCATTAAAGTCCACAAAGGACCATTGCATGCGTCTAATTTCAGATGCACGTAACATAGAATACATCATAGCTAGGCAGGCATTTCTGACCGTTGTTGTGCCACCGTACAACTCTAGGCGCGTTCTTAGCTTGATACGTTCATCTTTCTCTAATGGTCGTGCATGCTCAATTTCAGGTGCTTCTATGGCGCTTCTAACAGCGTATGTGGGGTCATTATCTGCTCTAAGGGTAACAATGGCATATTTCATTACCAGGCTGACAAATCTGCGGTTCTGATTGGCTGCTGCCTCACCTGTGCCGTAATGACTAAGCTTCTTCACCCTAACCATAGTGTCTTTCATAATAGTGAGCACGTCGGAGGAATTGACATCCTTTACAGGCTTATGGCCAATAACCTTGTAAATATCCTTTCGCATTGATCGCTTGAACTGCTCTATGTAGTCCTCACTTTTATATTTCATCTGTTCCAAAGCGTATTCTTCAGCTACAGCCTTAAAAGTATTGGTCGTGGCAGTAACAGCCTCGATCTTCTTTTTCTTCTTGTCGTCTACAGGGTTGATGTCATCCTTCAACAGTGCTTTGGATTCATCTTTCTTTTTACGAGCCTCGGCAAGTGAAACGATAGGGTATTCACCAAAACTTACGGTTCCTTCTTTGCCATTCAGGGTGTATTTAAAGCGCCATATCTTCTTGCCAGAGGGTCTTACTTCAATGTATAACCTTTCTGCATCAAGCACTCTGTACATTTTTTCTTTAGGCTTTAAAGATTTTATCTTGGTATCTGAGAGCATTAAGTTACCCGTTCAATTAAATAAGTTACCCGCCACAGTACCCGTTTTTTTGACAGATTAGTGCGAACCAATACAGACTAAAATAGATTAAAGAAATAGATAAATAAAGGGGTGTAAAGGATTTTTTAGACTAATATAGATTCAAGTAGATTGTAGTGAATATTTTTATTGCCAATGATGATGGTGTTTTTGCGCCAGGGATACAAGCTTTAGCACATGCGTTAAAACCATTAGGTCGTGTGGTGATTGTGGCACCTGAAAGTGAACGAAGTGGTTTTTCCAGTGCTTTAACTTTAGATCGACCGCTGCGACCAATCTCAATTGCGCCAGATGTTTGGGCGGTGAATGGCACACCCGCAGATTGTGTGTATCTCTCCATGAATGGACTCTTCGACTTTGAATTTGATTTGGTGGTCAGTGGCATTAATAGCGGTGCCAACCTTGGTGATGACGTGCTGTATTCAGGAACAGTTGGTGCAGCATTTGAAGGGCGTTTAATGAAACAGCCTGCAATCGCAGTTTCTTTAGCAGGAAGCAATGTACGTGGTTATGAGCATCCAGAAGATTATGCAGTTGCGGCACAATGGGTACACGACTTCATTCAGGCAGGTTTGCCAGAGTTACCACCGCGTCATATTTTGAATATTAATATTCCTGATGTTGCTGAGCTGCAAGGTCAGAAAATTACCTATCAAGGTCGCCGCTATCAATCCAAACCGATTACTAGTCATGTCGATCCACGTGGTCGCCAAGTATATTGGATTGGTTTGTCGGGAGAGGCGGTGGCTGAACCAAAACAAGGAATTGCGGGGATTGAGTCAGATTTCTTTGCTGTTGCAAATGGTTTTGTCAGTATTACACCCATTCAAATGGATGCGACCAATTATGAAATTTTACAGAACTTACATGAACAGTATCGCTAAAGCATCAAAAGTCTTGTAAATGTTGTAACTTTGTGAAAAAGTCCGTGAATGCGGATTTTTTCAAAATATTTTTGCTACTCTTACGCGCATGAAAACCAATAACGACATATATAGAGAGGAAGATAAATGCCTGCGATGTCGCAAAATCGGATCTTTGCTACGCCAACAGCATTGTTGAAAACCCTAGTCATCTCAACAGCTATTGTTACCACTGTTATTTTAAGTGGATGTGCATCCAAACCTCAAATTAATAATCCGACCCGTTACGCGACGGCTCCCGACTATTATACTGTACGCTCTGGCGATACCTTGAGTGGAATTGCGGCACGTTACGGACTAAGTTATGTCAGCATTGCTGATATGAATGATATTGCACCGCCGTATCGTATTTATGTAGGACAGTCACTTAAGTTGAAAGGCTCGGGTAATAGCCGTCGTACTACAACGACACAGGCAGTTACACAAACTGCTCCGATTCAACGTCAGGCAATTACTTTACCAACCACGCCAGCAGTCACGACAACACCTTCGACCAGCTCTGTACCTGTAACTCCAACGCCAGTAACTTCTTTACGTTGGGTTAAACCATCGAATGGCGCAGTCATTGAAAACTTCAATTTAGCCAATAATGTGAAAGGTATTCGTTATAGTGGTAATGTGGGTGATCCAGTGTATGCCGCAGCAAATGGTCAAGTGGTCTATGCTGCTGATGGGCTGAAAGAATATGGTAATTTAATCTTAGTTAAGCATATTGATGGTTATATTACGGCTTATGCACATAACAGTAAGATGATTGTGAAAAGCGGAGAAAATGTAACGGCTGGTCAAAAAATTGCAGAGATGGGTTCATCTGGTGCAAGCCGTACCATGCTTGAGTTTCAGGTACGTTTAAATGGTAAGCCAATCAATCCGACTAATGTTTTACCAATAAATTAAATTAAGATCATTACAACTTTAAAATTTCACCGTATAATCCAATGAGTTGCTTTTATCGAAAGGTAGGAGCATCTCATAAGTTTAGAGGGAAATTTATGTTAGATCAACTACGAGCAATGGGAGTGTTTGCTTGTGTTGTGGAAAAATGTTCGTTTAGCGGAGCCGCACGAGAGTTAGGAATTACTACAAGTGCTGTAAGCCAACAGATTCGTTCTTTAGAACACGAGATGGAAGTGATCCTTCTACATCGTTCGACACGGAAATTGAGTTTGACTGAAGCTGGACAAGCTTTTTTTCATAGCTGCCAAGAGATGCTAGCTGCTGCAGAGCGTGGGAAGATTCGTATTAACGAATTACGTGATGACCTAGTTGGGGAGTTGCGTATTGCGACAACTCCAGAGTTAGGTGCAAATCACGTTATTCCTGCATTATCACATTGGATGTCGGCCCATCGAGGTTTAGCTGTTCATTTGGAAGCGGACAATCATTATATTGATTTGATTGAAGGTCGAATTGATATTGCGTTACGTATGAGTCCGAAAATTGAAGATCAAAGTTTACATGCGGTTCCACTGGCCCGCGTTGAACAAGTGTTAGTTGCTTCACCAAGTTATTTAAATCAGACGGCACCAATTTCGCGTCCTGAAGATCTAAAGAATCATGATCTGATTCCCGTTAACTTAATGAAAAACTATGAAAGTTTTGCTTTCCAACATGGCATGTCTGGTGAATCTGTGAGTATTGAAATGAACTCGCGTTTGACCACCAATAACGTGTTGGTTGCCAAGTCTTTATGTCTACAAGGACATGGAATTTCTCGAATTTTATATCTTGATGTTCAAAAAGATTTAGTCAATGGTGCATTGGTAGAAGTATTACCAGAGTGGAAATTACCTAATTTCTATTTATATGCAATTACATCGAAACGTGAACAACAGCCGATGAAAATTCACCGCTGTTTAGATGCATTGAAACAATATTTTTGCCAATTACCCGGTGGCAGAATTTATCAAGAAGCTTCATAAAAAGCTGAAGTAAAAAAGCCGCTATACGCGGCTTTTTTTGTTACGCGATGTAATATGTATTACATCGCTTTGTGCTTAAGCAAGGTAAGCTTGAATCATAGTGACTAGACGTTGAATCAATTGATCTGCTTGCTCTTGAGTAATGTTTAACGGTGGTAATAAACGAACTACTGAACCCGCAGTTACATTAATAATTAACTGATGCTGATCACGTGCAATATGAACTAATTCTGCACATGGTTTAGGTAATTCGATACCAATCATCAAACCAAAACCACGCACAGCTACTTTTTGATCAGAAAGCTGTTGTGCTAATTGTTGCACAATGTAGCTGCCCATATTTGCGGCATTTTCAATTAAGTTTTCTTTCTCGATCACATCGATAACCGTGTAAACCACACGCGAACCTAGAGCTGTACCGCTATAAGTTGAACCGTGGTTTCCAGCAGTGAGCACACCTACACCACGACCTTGGGTCATCACAGCACCAATCGGGAAGCCATTCCCCAGACCTTTAGCTGTGGTAAGTACGTCTGGCACAATATTGGTGTGTTGATAAGCAAAATATTTACCTGTACGACCATTACCGGTTTGAACTTCATCAAGCATCATTAACCAATTGTGTTGATTACAGATGCGACGAATATCTTCTAAATAACTAAAGCCTTGCGGTGCAGTATTTACACCACCTTCACCTTGAATCGGTTCAACCAGAATAGCCACGATATCTGGATGTTGAATTGCAGCTTCTTCAATGGCTTCTACGTCACCAAAAGGTACGCGAATAAAACCTTCAACCAAAGGTCCAAAGCCTTCTTGGACTTTCTTATTGCCTGTAGCAGATAAAGTCGCTAAGGTACGCCCATGAAATGAATGATCTGCGACAATAATTTTAGGCGTTGCAATACCTTGTAAGTGTCCGAATTTACGCGCAATTTTGATTGCACCTTCATTCGATTCTGCGCCACTGTTCGAGAAGAATACTTCTTCCATGCCTGCAACTTGTGCAAGTTTTTGTGCAGCAGCAGTTTGCCAAGGGACTTCAAATAAGTTGCTGGTATGAATAAGCGTACCCGCTTGTTCTGCAATAGCTTGGGTCACTTCAGGATGCGAGTGTCCTAAACCACAAACTGCAATCCCTGTTAAAGCATCTAAATATTCAGTTCCATCCGCAGTGTATAAATACGCTCCTCGGCCTCGGACAAAGCTGATCGGCTGACGGCCAAACACAGGCATCAAATGAGATGGTTGATCAGTTTGTATAGGGGCTTGAGTAAAGGTATTCATAACTAACTCGTATTTGAAAAGAAATAATTGACTTCACTAGCATCGGTTTACCGAAAGTAGGGGATGTTAGTGGATTGATTTTACAATTCTGGACAGAACTGAAAAACAAACCCTATATAAGCAAAATCTCATCTAGAATTAAAGCCTGAATGTAAATAAAACTGGAAATATTGCTTTAAGCATACTGTTTTGTTGTGTTTTGGGTATAATGCAAGGCAGATTAGTTGAGGATTCATCAATGACTGAACAAACACGCGATACAGAAGCGTTAATTCGTGACCAGATTGCTAAACACGCAGTTCTTCTTTATATGAAAGGCACTCCGCAATTTCCACAGTGTGGTTTTTCTGCTCGTGCTGTAGAAGCACTCAGTCAAATTGGTCGTCCGTTTGCTTACGTTAATATTCTAGAAAATCCAGATATTCGTGCAACATTACCGCGTATTGCGAACTGGCCGACATTCCCACAATTGTGGATTAACGGTGAGTTGATCGGTGGTAGCGATATCATGCTTGATATGTTCCAAAAAGGTGAATTAAAGCCTTTAGTTGAACAATACAGTCCAGCACCAGAAGCATAATTTGTTTCTGCTGTAGGTAAAAAAAGCCAACATCAAGTTGGCTTTTTTTATGCTTGAAAATTAAAGCTGATATTGGAGCTTAAGCCATTTTTAAATGAGCTGGCAAAGCTGGAAGTTTCTGGTCTCGTCCTACCATATAGGTGTATTGGGCAAGGCTGAACATTTCGAGATCTTCTTCACTATTGCCATAAGCGTAAATGCTTGCATATTCAGCCACAGAGTATTGCTGAGAAATACGGTTTTTCTTTTCAATTCGACTACAGTCGGCAGATTGATAATATCCTGTAAGTCGACCATCTCGAATTTCAGTTTCAGTACAAATAAGATCAATCGACAATAATTGGCATAATGGTTTTAGATATAAATCGACTGATGCTGAAACCAAAACCACGTCATGTCCAAGTGCTTGATGTTGGCGCAATTGCTCAATAAATTTAGGGTCTAATTCGTGCATCAGTTGATGTGCATATTCTTCAGCAATTTGTAGAATTTCAGCATAATCAATGTCTTTAAACATGCCATAAAACAGTTTTGGTCGCATGGCGTGAGCAGGGTAGACATTTAAATAGTAGGCTTGAATCCATGGTAGGAGTTTCAAGCCTTGTTTGACGATATGTCTTTTGGAGAGTGCAAAAAAAATAAAGCCAGTAAAGCTGTCTTTTTTGCACAAAGTGCCATCAAAATCGAATAATGCTAGATTTTTATGCGTTTCGCCCGTTGCATACATGTTTCATAACGTCCATTTACACGGCTTGCAAACCAGTTGGTATTGTAATCGCGACTTAATTTTGGTCCAGAAATGACGACTTGAGGCATCATGGCATAAAATGCCTTTTTACCCGTTTTTTCTTCATATAATTTAGTCACTGCGCGATAAGTCGCAGTTTCTTCAAAGTCTTTCTCTTTTTCTTTCTTTAAATCGCTGCGAATTTGGCGTGGTGTAACTAAAACATTATTTTGAGCAAATACATTGATTAACTCTCGCTCTGATTCGCTTTTTGCTGAACGTACAGACCCATCTTTATTATAAAGTAGAAGATCACCGTCAAGGCTAAGTTCAGCTTCGGTCAAGTCATTTAACATGCTTTGGAAAGCTGCATTCCGACTTGAATACATACCTGAGTTGTAATCAGCAAAACGGTAAATCGCCTTGTCATAATCCGTTGGATACATCATTAAACGGTGAATACCGTAATATAGTCCGCCGTATTGGCTGTATAAGTCTGTACGTAGCTCTGCAATACTGCCACCTTGACGTTTATGTGCTTTGGCATAGCCGATGTGAACTTGCATAGATCCCAAGGTTGTAATGGGATTCATTTTTTCACCGACATCTTGTCCAACCAATTTGGCTGCGCCTGTAAGTGCGCTGACATGATAGTGTTGCGACATGTAGTCGAATATTTCACGATAAAGTTCATCCAATTGGCGCTCAGTTTGCACACGACGCATTTGGTTTAAGTAATTATCTTCGGGACTAGGCTGGGTTTTTAAAACTTCTTCAAAATAACCAGCAACTGTCCCACCAATGTTTTCACCCAATTTATCGGTAAATTTTTCGGTGAGACGGTCTTGCACTTCTTTAACTGCTTTTTCACCCAAACCAGGCACTTTAGGATCGGCAACAAAGTTAGATTCTTGATCGACTACAGCCACAATACTGCAAATATTTTCTTTAGTTTGAGGAATACCCAACTGCTCGGTAATGTCAAAAATATCTTTGGCCCAAGAACTGCGCTCATTTACACGTGAAGGAATAAGACGATTAATTTGATCACTATTTAAAGTAGGCTCGTCATCCTTCCACCATGAGTGATCGCCGCAGGCAATAAGACTAAATGAGAGTGCTAATACACTTAATGGCTTTAGTGATTGAATTAGGGATACAGAAAAAGCAGTTTTTCTCATAGTCTCTGGACAATAGGTAAGGGGGTGAGCAAATAGAGCAGGTGCAGTATACTATGTTGCTGATTAAAAGTTATGAATATATATGTATATTGCCTCCTATTAACTGTCAAATAATTTAGTTGTTGCCTTTAAAAGATGGGTGAGAAGGATGAAGGCTTTTAAATATTTTATCGAATTGCTGGCGGGTTCTAAACATGAGGCAATATGAAAACTATTTGTATACTTTAATCTTTCGTTGTTTTTGTGTTCTTTTTGTGTAAATGCTATAATTTTAGCATTGATAATAATTTTTTAAAAAACTGCTTGTCATGATGCAACTACACGTATCCAACTTAACTATGAGCCTAGCTGACCAGGAGCTGAGCTCTATAGCGCGAATACCTGCGATGCAGCGTCGACGGTTATCATCACTTGCGAAACTCGCATTAAATAATGCTATCCACGTTTTAGATCTTGGAAAAGCTGATTATATTGTATGGGTGTCACAATGTGGCGATGAGGCGAAAACCCTCACTATTTTGCAAGATGTGCTGAATGATCAAACACCATCGCCGACCCAGTTTTCGACTTCAGTGCATAATGCAATTTCTGGGTTATATTCCATTTTATGTCAGGATGCCACTCCAGCAACCAGTTTAGCTGGTTCATGGAATGATGGTTTAATTGAAGCATATGCATGGTTAAAAACAGCCCCCAATGCACGCCAAGTCTTAGTGGTTTATTATGAAGAACCATTGCCTGATATTTATGTAGAACATCAAGCGTTTTCTGCTTTTTCGATGGCAGCTTTAGTTTCATTGCAGCCAGTCAATTTGATCGTGAATGCCAATACCCTGCTTGAAGCAGAAGTACATTTTAGACAGGCTTTGAAATTTTATGATTTCTGGCAAAACTCTGACCAGAGTCAATACGAAGCGTGGACCAAATGCTAAAAAAAATGCAAATAAAACAAACAGCCAATTATATCTGGCGTGTTGGCGCAACTGGATTGAGTTTTGCCAGTTTTGGTCTTGGTGGTGTAGCGATTGGTGCTTTGATTGCCCCAATGGTGAAGTTGAGTTCACAAGACTTGGATATTCGCACGCAGCGGACACAAAAGGTTATTAAGCATAGCTTTAAGGGTTTTACCGAAATGATGGTAAAACTCGGCATTATGACTTATGAAGTTGAGGGCTTAGAGAAACTACAACAAAGTCAACAAGAACTGGTGATTGCCAATCATCCGACACTGATCGATGTGGTGGTTTTAATTGGCTTGATGGGACGGGCGAACTGTGTCGTGAAACAGACGCTATGGTCAAACCCATTTACTAAAGGGCCTGTACAAAATGCAGGTTATGTTTTAAATGCTGGTTCTGAGCAGTTTATTCAGGATTGTGTGTCAAAATTACAACAAGATCATGCAGCATCTTTGCTCATTTTTCCTGAAGGAACGCGGACTGCCAAGGGTGAACAGTTGAATGATTTTCAACGTGGTGCAGCTAATATTGCGTTGCGTGCTGGAGTCCCAATTCGTCCCGTACTGATTACATGTACACCATCGACACTCACGAAAAACGAAAAATGGTATCATATTCCAGATCGTCCCTTTCATATTCAAGTGAAAGTACTGGATGCAATTCGTGTGGAAGACGTATTGGATGACGTAACAGTTAATCCCAAAAATGTGCGTCAATTAAATCAACAATTACAGTGGTTTTTTAACCAAGAGTTATCCGTAAATGAGTAATCTTGCTGATGAATTAAAGCAAATGATTATTGATGTCCTTGCCCTTGAAGACATCAGTATTGACGACATTGATACAGACGCACCTTTATTTGGTGATGGTTTGGGTTTGGACTCAATTGATGCTTTAGAATTAGGTTTAGCTTTGAAAAAGCGCTATGGCATACATTTGAATGCAGAGTCGACTGAAACTAAAGAATATTTTAAATCAATTCAAAGCTTAGTGGCTTTGGTTGAAATGCAACAAACGGCATAAGAGGTTGTAATGCTAACTCAAGAACAAGTACTCGAAAAGTTACGTGAATGGATGGATGAACTTTTTGAGATTGAACAAGACGATGTTCAGTTAAATTCAAATCTTGCATCTGATTTAGATGTAGATAGTATTGATGCCATCGATTTGGTTGTAAAAATTAAAGAATTGACAGGTAAGCAAGTAAATCCTGAAGACTTTAAGAATGTCCGTACAGTGCAAGATGTTGTGACTGTTATTCAGAACATGTCTGCTGCATGAGCAATATTTTAAAAGGGGTAGCAGTGGTCGGATTGATCCTCTATCCTTTTTTTGTGGCTTATGCTTTAGCACATGGACAGTATATTTGGGTTAGCGCCTTATTGATTGCACTGGGTGTTCTTCGTCTATTGAGCAAGGGTAATGCGTTGCTGTGGCCATTAACGAGTTTTGCCATTTTATGTGGTGGACTCAGTTTGATTTTAAAAGATCATGCATGGCTTAAGCTTTACCCTGTCTTTATGAGCCTTGGGGCACTGTTTATTTTTGCTAGTACCTTGATCCGACCACCATCGATGATTGAACGTTTTGCACGTTTGGTCGAGCCTGATTTGCCCAAAGAAGGAGTAGAATGGACTCGTCAAGTCACTAAAGTCTGGTGTGGATTTTTCTGCATCAATGCAGTCATCGCGTTGATCACTGTTTTCTTTGCACCGATGAATATTTGGGTGTTGTATAACGGTCTGATTTCCTATGTCTTGATGGGTGGTTTGTTACTGGGTGAGTTCATCTTGCGCAAACGCCAGCAACGACTGCATCAGACACAGAAATAACAGCGACTTCGAACTATAGCGATTAGAAATACGGTTTTAAAAATAAATTTTATGTCTTGTCATTTTCAACACCATATACATTCATCTCGTCCCTTGTGTATTCAGGGGGACTTAAGTCTGATTTCTTTCCAAGCCTTTTGGTCGGATGTGGCTGAGCAAGCTGCGCAAATTCAACACTTGAATCAAACTGTATGGGCGCTTTGGGAACAAGACAGTTATGAGTTTTTGGTGTTATTGTTTGCGGCCTTGCAGGCAGGTAAAGAAGTACTGTTGCCTCCGCATCGGGTCAGTGACTTAGAAAAAGAACTGGCTGAGCAGCAGATTTATTTTTTAAAACGTTTGCCGTCGACTGTGCCATCGACGTTCGAACTTCAATTTGATGCTGCCTTTTCCAATCAGGCGCAGTTGTATTTCTATACTTCAGGCTCAACTGGGCAGCCGAAAAAGATTCCCCGCACTTTGCAACAACTGTTCAATGAAGTCTGTGGTTTAGAAGCCAGTTTTGATTTGCCTGAGCAGACGGTAGCCATTGCCACAGTGAGTCATCAACATATTTATGGTTTGTTGTTTAAGTTGTTGTGGCCCTTAGCCAGTGGACGCAGTTTTTATCAAAAACAACTGGCTTTCCCTGAAGATGTGGTTGATGTTCAAAAGAAAATCACCCATGTGCAGCTACCCAATTATGTGATTTCCAGCCCCGCTTTGCTGAAGCGCTGGACCACAGATGTGGTATTGCAAGACTGTCAGATGGTCTATTCTTCTGGTGGAAAGTTGGATGCAGGTGTGCGTCCTTTGCTGAACCGTCCGATTACCGAAGTGTTTGGTAGTTCTGAAACAGGTGGGATCGCTCACCGTCAGGCAGATGATGCACTATGGACACCTTTTGCCAATGTCGAAATAGAATGTACCGAGCAGCAAGAGTTAGCCGTTAAAACCAACCATGCCTTTAGCATGGATTGGATTTTGACAGGTGATAAAGTTCAGCTCGTGGATGCAGATAATCACAAAAGTCCATTTCAGTTATTGGGGCGTTTGGACCGCATTGTCAAACTCGAAGAAAAGCGTTTAAGTCTCGATGCAATTGAAGCGAAAATCGCTGAGTTGGCTGAAATACAGCAGTGCCATGTTTTAATTCATGAAAAAGAACAACGTCAGATTTTGGCGGTGGTGGTTGTACTGACCGAGGATGCAAGGGGGTTGCTCATCGAAAAGGGCAAAGCTGCATTTACTGCACAACTGAAAAAACAATTGCAACAGAAGCTGGAAAGTATCGCGATTCCGCGGCAGTGGCGGTTTTTAACGCAAATGCCACAAAATGCACAATCGAAGTTGAATAAACAGTATTTAAAATCGCTCTTTCAGCCGATGACCTTGCCTGTGGTATTGACGCAGCAATCTCAGGATACGCAGATCAGTTATGCTTTAGAATTTATGCCTGAGTTAGAGTGTTTTAAAGGACATTTCCCGAACTTCCCAATTTATCCGGGCGTAGGACAAATAGGATTTATCCAGCATTTTGCCAAACAAAACTGGGCAGATTTACTGTGGTGTAATGGTTTTGAGCAGTTAAAATTCCAAGGGCTGATCCAACCCTATCAAACGGTAGAACTAGTGCTCAGTCGTAAAGCACATAAGATCAGTTTTGAGCTAAAAAACGATGACAAAATATTGACATCAGGACGTTTGCTATTTGCTGTCCCTTCAGACGTTTAAGCCGAGAGACAAAATGAAACACTGCTTTGTGATTCCTGTGTATAACCATCCGCATTATTTGGCTGCGTTACTGTCGCATTTAAGCTCTTTTGAGTTACCGATTATTATGGTGAATGATGGCAGTGATACTGATTGTACAGCACTGTTACATCAGCTCGCGTATGACCACCCATTGGTCGATCTGGTTGAACATACACACAATCAGGGGAAGGGGCAGGCAGTGACCACTGGGTTAAAGCATGCTTATCAATGCGGTTATAGCCATGCCTTGCAATTAGATGCCGATGGACAACATGACTGGCAGGATGTGCAACGCTTTTTAGACACATCTATCCAACATCCTGAAGCCATGATTATTGGTCAGCCGATTTTTGATGCGACTGTTCCAAAAAAACGTCTCTATGGCCGTTATGCAACGCACATTTGGGTGTGGATTAACAGCCTGTCTTTTGACATTAAAGACAGCATGTGTGGCTTCCGTGTCTATCCTCTGGCGCAGACGGTGAACATTTTAAATACAGCCAAGTTTCAACCGCGTATGGGCTTTGACTCTGAAATTTTGGTGCGTTTGAAATGGGACAATGTGCCGTTTATCAATCTGCCCACACATGTGATTTACCCTGAAGATGGCATTTCACATTTCGATGTTTGGCGTGACAATCTGGGTATGGCGCGCGCGCATAGCCGCTTATTGGGTGGCATGCTGCTGCGGTTCCCCAAACTGATTTATCAGAAAGTCAAAGGCTAAGGCGGTCAGAGAAGCATATGCAGAAATGGAGCGCCGTGAAAGAGCGCGGCGGGATGTTGCCGCTGATGCTGATGCTGGGTTTCTACCGCTTGGGTGGGCGCTGGCTGTGCCGAGTCGTATTGTACTTTGTGATTTTATGGTACTGGCTTTTTTCCAATACCGCGCGTCAGGCTTCCCTGTTGTACTTAAAAAAACTGCATCATTTTGCAGGTGCGCAGTCACCGTTTCAGGCTGAGCCACAGCTTTGGCACAGCTATACGCATTTGATGCAATTTGGCGAATGTATTTTAGATAAAATTGAAGGTTGGCTTGGGCATATTTCGGAGCAGAACTTAAAGCTACATGGTCATGCGCACTTTCGTTCACACTATCAAAAAGGCGCGGTCATTGTGGTGTCACACTTTGGCAATATTGAATTACTGCGTGCAATTAAAGCAGAGCATTCGCAGAAAATTAATGTGTTGGTGTATCAAAAACATGCCACCAAGTTCAATGAGTTTTTAAAAAAACTGAATGAACATGCCGATGTCAATTTGGTTTCGGTGGATGAGCTTGGAATCGAAACAGCACTGATTTTACAGGATAAATTGGATCAGGGTGAATGGGTGATTGTGGCGGCAGACCGCGTACCTGTGCAGTCGGATCGGGTACAATCAGTTGCTTTTTTAGGCGAGCAAGCGCTGTGGCCGCAAGGCGCTTGGATTCTGGCCAGTTTATTAAAAGCCCCAGTGTTGGCGGTGTTTTGCTATCGGGTAGATACACATTTTGAAGTGCATATTCATCAAGTGGTGGAGCAGTTAAATTGGCCACGGAAAGAGCGTTTACAGGCCATGCAACAAACCACGCGACAGTATGTGGAACTGTTGGAGCAGCATTGCATACGCGCGCCTTATCAATGGTTTAATTTTTATAATTTTTGGAATAAAGGATAAGTCTTGTGTTAATTGTTGGGGAAACTCTGCTCAGTATTGAAGATGTTGTGGCTGTAGCGCGTAAAGAAAAACAGGTGGCATTGCCTACCTCTGCTGAATGGACAGCATTGATTCAACGCGGCGCAGATTTCCTCGATCAGTTGTTGCAAGACGAAGGCGTCATTTATGGTGTGACCACGGGTTATGGCGATTCGTGCTTAGTCGAAATTCCAGCACACCAAGTGCATGAGCTGCCACTACATTTGTCTCGTTTTCATGGCTGTGGCATGGGGCAAAACTTAGACCTGATTACAGCGCGAGCTGTGGTGGTGGTGCGCTTATGTTCTTTGGCACGCGGTTATTCGGGTGTTTCGCATGCCTTGTTGCAGCGTTTGGTCTGGATGCTGAATGAAGATGTCATTCCTGTGATTCCCTCAGAAGGTTCGGTGGGTGCCAGTGGGGATTTGACACCTTTGTCTTATATCGCGGGGGCCTTGGTCGGTGAGCGCGATGTGTACTATCAAGGTCAGATCGTACCGATTGCACAAGTGTATGCTGAAAAAGGTGTGCAGCCGTTGGTGATGCGTCCTAAAGAAGGCTTGGCCCTAATGAATGGTACAGCGGTCATGACCGCGATTGCTTGCCTGAATTATAAAAAAGCAGAACAGATTTCTTTTGCCAGTACTTTGATTACCGCACTGAATGTTTTGGCCTTAGAGGGCAATCCAAGTCATTTTGATGAAGTCCTGTTTGCACAAAAACCACATCCGGGACAGCAACATATTGCAGCTCAGTTACGTGACTGGTTAAACAGTGAAGTGCAGACCGAACACCAAAGTTCACGTCTGCAAGACCGTTATTCACTGCGCTGTGCGCCGCATGTCATTGGAGTGTTTGAAGACTCCAAAGTGTGGCTGCGTCAGTTTATTGAAAATGAGCTGAATTCAAGTAATGACAATCCATTGATTGACCCAGTGAACCTACGTGTATTGCATGGTGGTCATTTCTATGGCGGACATATTGCTCAAGCGATGGATAGTCTAAAAATCATGATTGCCAATATTGCCGACTTGATGGATCGTCAATTGGCGCAGTTGGTGGACTATAAAATGAACAATGGTTTACCGCGCAATTTAACTGGTTCAAGTCCTGAGCGTTTACCATTGAATCATGGCTTTAAAGCAGTGCAAATCGGGGTTTCGGCATGGACGGCAGAAGCTTTAAAACAGACACTCGCTGCATCGATTTTCTCACGCTCAACTGAATGTCATAATCAAGACAAAGTTAGCATGGGCACCATTGCTGCGCGTGATGCCAGTCGTGTGATTACTCTGACCGAACAAGTGATTGCGGCACTCAGCTGTGCAGCGGTTCAGGCGGTCAAACTCAAAGGTGTAGATACAGAACTCAGCCCTGTTTTAACAGCATTTCAACACTGGGTGCTTCAGAGCTTCACCTATGTAGAGGAAGATCGTCCTTTGCAACATGAACTTCAGGCATTGGTCAATCGCTTTGAAGATTTAGAACTGTTAGACAGCATTGCTGTTCAATATTCATAGGAAATGAGCATGTATGCTGATGTAATTATTGAAGTGCCCTTTCATGATGTCGATACCATGCATGTGGTGTGGCACGGTCATTATTTAAAATATTTTGAAATTGCACGATGCAAACTGTTAGATCAATTTCACTATAACTATAACCAGATGCGTGACTCAGGCTATGCATGGCCTGTGATTGAAAGCTATGTGCGTTATGTGCAGGGCATTGAGTTTGAGCAAAAAATTCGTGTGCGTGCTGTTTTGAAAGAATGGGAAAATCGTTTGAAAATTGAATATCTGATTTTCGATGCAGTTTCGGGCAGAAAGCTGACCAAGGGCTTTACTTCGCAAGTGGCGGTACACATTGAAAAACGTGAAATGTGCTTCCAGTCGCCGCAGGTGTTGTTGGACTGTTTAAATGCATGGCCTGAGTTTAAGGCGGAGTAATGCAAGCATGATTCGATACAAACTCTCTAAGACGATTTCCGTTGCGTGTATGGCAAGTGCGATGACTTTGCTTGCTCCCGCAGTGAATGCACAAAATACTGAATTGAAGCAGGTGTTTGCTCAACTCGGTGCAACGCCTGTGGTGCGTGCCCAATTTGAGCAGCAGAAAAAACTGGCAGCTCTGAATAAAACTTATGTGTCCAAAGGCACGGTACTGTTCAGCAAAAATCAAGGTGTGCTGTGGCAGATTCAAAGTCCAGTCAAAGCCGATTTGGTGGTGACACCGCGTAAGTTGGTACAAAAGACGCAGCGTACTTCCAGTCAAATTGAAGTTGACAAAACCCCGTATGGCTCTGTAGCGACGATGTTTTTACAGTTGATGTCGGGCAATGAGGCGGCTCTCGCTAAAAACTTTAATGTGGTGTCTGCCAACTACAGCCCGACGCAGTGGAATGTCAGCTTAACGCCGAAAAGCAGTCTATTTAAAAAGCTTTTTGTTCAAGTTGATGCGCAAGGTCAGCGTTATGTGGACCGTATCACGATTTTGGAACAAGCCAATAATCGCACCATCATTCGTTTTAGCCAGCAAACGGCTCAACCTCAAACTTTAACGGCTGCGGAAAATGCGCTTTTCCAATTGGCAAAATAAGTTTAGCGCCCTTTGGCTACTGATTTTGTGTGTCATTGCTTTGGCACTGGGCACGGCTTGGCTGAATAAAGGCATTAAGATTGAAACCAATATCTTTGCTCTGTTGCCTGAGGCCCATCAAGATGCGCATCTGGAACAAGCACAGCAATATGTGAGTCAGCAGTTAAATGATAAAGTCTTTGTGGTGTTAGATGCGAAAACAGATCAGCAATTAGAACAGGCAACACGAGCACTTAAAACCCAAGCTAATCAAAGTCAGCTGTTTTTACCTGTTCGTCCGCAGCTCGATCCCGATCAATTTGCCCAAGCGCTGTATCAGCACAAAGCAGGGCTATTATCCAAGACTGATCAGCAGCTTGTGCAGGGGCAGGACTATGCTGCGTTGATGGAGCAGGGCTTATTACAACTGATGAGTCCGGGCATGCCGATTACGGCTGAAATGCTCAAGCAAGATCCTTTACTGTTGTTTCCTCGTTATGCAGTGGGTTTAAGTGCTTTACAAAGCAATGCTGATATCAATTTAGAGCAAGGCTTTACTACGATTCGTGATGAGCAGGGCATTTCGCGCCTGATGGTGCTTCAGCTCAACAACAGCCCTTATAACATTGCCTACCAAGAGCAGACCGCTGCCTTTATTCAAAGCATCAATCAGCAGCTCAACCAGTTGCAGATTAAACCGCACTGGACAGGCACGTTACTGTTTGCACAGTTTGGTACCAATTCTGCTAAAGAGGAAATCTCGACCATTGGCGTGGGCTCGACTATTGGCATTTTACTGCTGGTCTGGTTTGGTTTCCGTTCGATACGACCCATGCTAACGGAAATGGTTGCGGTGGGTACAGGTAGTCTGGTGGCCTTTGCGGTAACATATTGGATTTTTGGCGAAATTCATCTGATGACACTGGTCTTTGGTGCCAGTTTGATTGGAGTCTGTGTCGATTTTTCATTTTACTTCATGGCCATGCAGTCTCAGCACCGACAGATCGATGGATTTGCTGTTTTAAAACCATTATTGCCGAGTCTATTTGTGGGGTTGATGACCACGCTATTGGCCTATGTGGTGCTGAGTTTTACCCCATTTCCAGGGTTTAAACAAATTGCAGTTTTTTCCATGGTTGGATTGAGTGCTGCATGGGTGACCAGCATTTTATTACTGCCACGTTTGCCTGCGCTGAATGCGGAACCAGCGATACGTTCACTGGGTTTTATTGGCAAAGCACGTAATTATGTGCAAAGCCACAACACGCTGCGCTATGGCATGATTTCACTGATTGTACTGGTAACAGGCAGCAGCCTCGCCTTTCTGAAAAGTAATGATGACATCCGTAATTTACAAAGTATGGATGCTACCTTAAAGCAAGAAGATCAATACATTCGCTCGCGCTTTATGCAACAGCAAAGCAGCGAATATTTTGTGGTACAGGGCCGAACACCCGCAGAGTTAGAACAGCATGAACAGCAACTGCTGGCAAAACTTGCTCCCTTACAGCAGGTTGGCAAGTTAGATGCTGTGCAAGCTTTAGGGCAGTGGATTCCCTCGCTTGAGCAGCAAAAACAGAATGTTGCGATGTTACAGGCGATTCCTCAGCACGCTTTAGTGGAATATGCACAGGCGTTACAGCTTAATACTGCCGATGTTTTAAATTGGCAAGCGCATTTAAAAGACCAACCGTTATTGACTGAAGCAGTCTTTAAAGATCATCCGTTGCATTTTCTGCAGATGAGCCCGACGCAACGTTTAGTGATGCTACAAAATGTGCATGATGTGAACGCTGTGCAGCAGCTTGAAAATGCTGATGTGCAACTGTTACGTCCTGTTCATCAACTGTCTGAGTTATTCAAACAACATCGTGAACAGGCGCAATGGCTATTGCTTAGTGCTTTGATGATTTTAGCCATTGGCTTGGGTGTACTTTATGGCAAAAAATCTATTCTGCCTTTGGTGTTGCCTGTCAGCATGGCCTTAATGACCACGTTTGCGATTCAAGCATGGCTGGGTGTCGAGATTAATTTATTTAGTATTATGGGCACCTTTTTGATCATTGGAATTGGGGTCGATTATGCGATTTTCTACCGCCACGGACATGATCATCCGCAGGTGGTGGGTATGGCTTTATTCCTGTGTATGATGTCGACTTTCTTCGGGTTTGGCTTATTGTCGTTTAGTCATACTTATGCCATTCACAGTTTTGGCTTAACAGTTTTATTGGGCGTTATTTTTTCGTTTCTTTATGCCACACTTTTTACATCTTCCGATGTAAAACATGTTGTGGTTCAACAATATCAGCCAAAGAGCTGAGTTAAAGGGTACAGTGCAATGAGCACCATGCAACAAACAGATGTTTTAATTATTGGGGCGGGACCATCAGGCAGTTCGGCAGCAGCTTTGCTACGCCAAAAAGGCCATCAAGTCACAGTTATCGAAAAGCAATATTTTCCACGCTTCTCCATTGGCGAGTCCTTATTACCGCAGTGTATGGTGTTTTTAGAAGAAGCGGGCTTATTGGATACGGTTCGTGCACATGCTGATGAATATGCATTTCAGTTTAAAAATGGTGCAGCCTTTTTAAGAGGCACGCAGCGCAGTTTTTATGACTTTACCCAAAAATTTAGCGAAGGTCCTGGCACCACATGGCAGGTAAGACGTGCCAATTTTGACCAGCTCTTAGCTCAGCAAGCCGAAAAAATGGGCGCAGATATTCGTTTTGGTCATGAAGTTTTGGCGGTCGATGTCGCATCCGCACAGCCGATTTTGACGGTCAAAGATGAGCAAGGCAACAACTATCAAATTCAGGGTAAATTCTTATTGGATGCCAGTGGTTTTGGTCGCATTTTGCCGAAGTTTCTCGATTTAGAGAGTCCGTCGGACTTTCCAGTGCGCCGTGCGGTCTTTACCCATATTGAAGATGGTTTGTTGGATGATCCTGAATTTGACCGCGAGAAAATTTTAATTACCGTGCATGAAAAAGACCACCGTGCATGGTATTGGCTGATTCCCTTTGCCGATGGACGTTCTTCATTTGGTATTGTGGCGGAGCAAGATTTTTTTGAAAAATACGGCTATGACGGCAGTGTAGATTATGATTTAGAAGCCTTACAGAAACGTATTTTAGCTGATGATGTCAGTTTGTCACATGTGCTGCGTCACGCCAAACATGATACTCCAGTACGTACTTTGGTGGGCTACTCTGCCGATGTGAAACATTTGGCATCTGAAAACTATGCACTACTCGGCAATGCAGGTGAGTTTTTAGATCCTGTGTTTTCCTCGGGTGTAACGATTGCATTGAAATCTTCCAGCTTAGCGGTGCCTTTGGTCGAGCAAGTACTGCAAGGGCTGGCAGTAGATTGGATGGAGCAATACGAAAAGCCACTGCGTAAAGGTATTCAAGTGTTCCGTGCCTATGTTGAGTCATGGTATTCAGGAGAGTTTCAGGATGTGGTGTTTTCGACTCAGCAGGATGAAAAAATCCGCCGTATGATTGCATCTTTACTGGCAGGTTATGCATGGGATACAACTAACCCGATCCATCGTAATGCCAAGCAACGCTTGAGCACTTTGGCAGAATATTGCCGCGAAGCACAACAACAGAATGAGTTGCTGACTGATGAAACTTAAGCTGTGTTTAAAGACCATCAGTTGGGTTTTAGCCAGTGCTTTGCTTTGTAGTGCCTGTCAAAGTTGGATCCCTAAAGCGCAAGGATTGGCGACTCCGCAGTGGGTGGCACAAAATTACCAACGCCAAGATCAAATAGAAGTGCAGTGGAAAACACAGAGTTTTAGCTTTTTACTGTACCAGCAGCAACAGGGACAATCACTTGACATGTTGGCGCTCAGCCTTACAGGGCAGCAGTTGTTTAAGCTCAGTTTTGACGGTCAAAAGGTTAAAGTTGAACAGCGTATTGAGCCGATGAAGTTGTTACCATTTGATTATGTGGTGCGCGATATTCTGTATGCAACATATCCAAATTTTGCTGCATTACATGCTGCTCAAAACACTGTTATACAAAAAGCAGATACCATTTATATTCAACAGCAGCCTGTGTTGAAAACTCAGCAAAATGAAGGGGTAATTGAACTGGATAATTTGCAAGTGCCATATCAAATGGTGATCAGTGCAGTGAGTAATACTTTAGAAGATGATCAAGGCGGTATCGATGACTAAAAATGTACAGCATACTTCAGCCGTCGGTATTCAGTTCAGTGCAGCGCTGTCAGCTTTGGGACAAAATCCTGTGGAGCTTCAACATGCGTTAACAAGCGCCGAAAATACCTTGTCGCAACGAGAGGATCTGATTGCCGGGCGTAAGGTATGGGTAGGTGCTGCTGATCAAACCTTAATTCAAGACATTCCTGAAGTTTTGAGCATTACCGATTCGCGTAATTTACGCTTTGCCTTGACGACTTTGGCACAAATTGAAACCAAAATTCGTACTTATACTGCACAGTTTCCAAAACAACGTCTTGCGGTGATTATCGGCACGTCAACGTCAGGAATTGCGGATAATGAACCAGTTTTAAAAATGCAGTTTCAACAGTCAGCACCACAGTCTGTACAGCACCAAAAACAAGAAATGGGCAGTTTAGCGAAAGCCTTACAACAGTATTTGGGCTGGGAAGGGCCTGCTTATACCATTTCTACCGCTTGCTCCTCGGCGGCCAAAGCCATGGCAGCGGGGCAACGTTTGCTCAATGCCGATTTGGTTGATGCTGTGTTGGTTGGAGGCGTTGATACGCTATGTAAACTTACCTTAAATGGTTTTGACAGTTTGGAAAGTTTATCGAGCAGTATTTGTCAGCCTTGTGGTGCTAATCGTGATGGCATCAATATTGGTGAAGCCGCAGGACTATTTTTATTGTCGAAATCACCAGCACCTGTAATGTTGCTATCGAGTGGTGAGTCAATGGATGCTTGGCATATTTCAGCACCACATCCAGAAGGGCGAGGGGCTGCTGAAGCAATGCAAAAAGCATTAGCTGCTGCACAGCTTGAAGCCCGCGATATTGGTTATTTAAACTTGCATGGTACTTCTACACCGCAAAATGATGCGATGGAGATTAAAGCTGTGCATACTGTGTTTTCAGACAATATGGTGGCATTAAGTAGCACCAAACATAAAACAGGGCATTGTCTAGGGGCAGCGGGTGCAATCGAAGCATTTATTTGTCAACAGGTTTTATTGGATCAATCATGGTTACCGCTGCATCATTCTGGTGAATTGGATGATGCTTTGGCTAAGCAAAATTATGTGCTCGATTCTAATTTAACAGCGCCAATACGTTATGTTATGAGTAATTCATTTGCGTTTGGTGGTAGCAATATTAGTCTAATTTTGGGGACAGTTTTGCCATGATGGATGCAGTACAGTTTATTCCGCACGAAAAAACCATGGTTTTTGTCAGCCATCTTATTGAAGTGAAGGATAAGTTTGCCATTGCAGAACTTCATATCACACCGGATTTGATGTTTTGTGAGTCAGAAGGTTTGCCAACATGGAGCAGTATTGAGCTGATGGCACAGACCATCAGTGTCTATGCAGGCTATAAAGGACAAACTCAGGGATTGCCACCAAAAATTGGTTTTTTATTGGGAACGCGTAAAATGCAGTTGCCTTGTGCCTATTTTAGTTTAGGGACCACGGTGCAGATTCGGGTAGAACAAAGTTATCTGCATGAGGGTTTAGGGCAGTTTCATTGTGAAATTGAATATCAAGAACACAAATTCAGTGCCATGTTGAGTGTATTTGAGCCTGAAAATATGAACGAAATTATTGGAAAATTAGTGTGAATAAAAGAATTTTAGTAACAGGTTCGAGTCGAGGAATTGGCAAAGCGATTGCTTTAGAGTTAGCCAAAGCAGGCTTTGATGTCACGGTACATGCACGTTCAAGACAGTCAGAAGCAGAAGCAGTAGCACAGGAGATTCAAGCCTTAGGTCAAGACAGCCATGTGTTGATGTTTGATGTGAATGACCGTGAAAAAATTGCAACGATTTTAGAGCAAGATATTGCACAGCATGGCGCTTTTTATGGGGTGGTGCTGAATGCAGGACTCACTCGAGACGGGGCTTTTCCTGCATTGACCGATGATGACTGGGATGATGTGGTTTCAACTTCATTAAATGGTTTTTATAATGTGCTAAAACCAGTAATGATGCCAATGATCCGCTTGAAAAAAGGTGGTCGTATTGTGACCTTGTCTTCAGTGTCTGGATTGATGGGCAACCGTGGTCAAGTCAACTACAGTGCAGCTAAAGCGGGCTTGATTGGTGCGACCAAAGCACTGGCGCTAGAGTTGGCAAAACGTAAAATCACGGTGAACTGTGTAGCTCCGGGCTTGATTGAAACTGAAATGGTGACCGAAGAAGTCAAGGAACATGCTTTGAAAATGATTCCGATGCAACGCATGGGGCAGGTGGAAGAAGTTGCAAAAGCCGTGAAGTTTTTATGTAGTGATGATGCCAGTTATATCACCCGCCAAGTGATTTCAGTCAATGGGGGGCTGATCTAATGAAACGTGTTGTTGTGACAGGAATGTCTGGAATTACCTCTTTAGGCGAAACCGCAGACCAAATTTTTGAACAATTTGCACAAGGCAAAAGTGGTATTCGTTATATGCCTGATTGGGAAATTTATTCCGATTTACGCAGTAAATTGGGCGGCCCAGTCGAATCATTTACCGTACCCAAGCATTTTAATCGCAAGGTTACACGAGGCATGGGCCGCGTTGCTTTAATGTCGGTGGTCTGTGCTGAAAAAGCATTAGAAAATGCAGGTTTACTAAATAATGATATTTTAAAAAGTGGTGAAACTGGTGTAGCGTTTGGTTCATCTGCTGGAAGTGTGGATGCTGTACGTGAATTTGGTTCGATGTTGATTGATAATAATATGAATCAAATGAATGCGACGACTTATATTCGGATGATGTCGCATACCAGTGCAGTGAATATGACCATCTATTTTGGCTTAAAAGGTTTAACGCTGCCAACTTCAAGTGCCTGTACCTCAGGTTCTATGGCCATTGGACAGGCGTATGAAGCTATTAAATATGGCAAGCAAACCGTAATGATAGCAGGTGGCGCAGAAGAGCTGAGTGCTGCAGGTTCGGCTGTGTTTGACGTACTCTTAGCTACCAGTATGCAAAATGATCGACCTGAAATAACGCCACGCCCTTTTGACGCGAACCGAGATGGTTTGGTGGTGGGAGAAGGTGCAGGTTGCCTCATTTTAGAAGAATATGAACATGCCAAAAAACGCGGCGCTACAATTCATGCCGAGATTGTCGGTTATGGAAGCAATACTGATGGTCAGCATGTGACTCGACCTGATTCTGAAATGATGGGGCGTTGTATGCAGTTTGCATTGAAAGATGCACAGCTTACTGCCGCTGATATTGATTATGTCAATGCACACGGGACATCAACTGATCAAGGAGATATCGCTGAATCACAGGCGACAGCGCAAATCTTGGGTAAAAAACCGATTAGTTCATTAAAAAGTTATTTTGGGCATACATTGGGGGCATGTGGTGCTATTGAAGCATGGTTAAGTATTGAAATGATGCACCGCAAACAGTTGGTGCCTACGTTAAATTTAGATCAGATTGATAGTGCTTGCGGTGATTTAGATTATATTGTGTCAGGTATGCGTTCCGCAGAAACGCAAATTATCATGAGCAATAATTTTGCTTTTGGAGGGATTAACACCTCTCTAATTTTTAAACGTGTTGAATAAAACAAAGGTTATAATGATGTCTTTTAATAATATTTTTGCAGCAACAGTATTTTCTTTATGTGGTATTGCTTCTGTTCAAGCGGCAGACCAGATGTATGATTTTAATTTCCAAGATGCGGTGAATCGTGCAGTTGCCGATGGGGTATTGGATGGATCAGTTAAATTTTATTTGGCGGGAACCAAGTCGGGTGGCAAAGTGATTCAAAAAGATTTGGTGACCAACAAAAAAACCAATGGTTTTGCCAAGTCAGCAGAAAGTTCATGTGACCATGTATTACGTTCCGCACTGATTCAATTTCAAAACACAGCTAAAGCCAATGGGGCAAATGCCGTGACTAATGTGGTGAGTTTCTATAAATCAAATGAAAAACGCAGCACGACTACATACCAATGCGCTAAAGGAACAGCATTGGCGGGCGTAGCATTAAAAGGGAATTTGGTGAAATTCTAGAGTAGTCAAGAATATTGATTATCCCAGAGATAAACATCTTTTTAAGACTGTTTAAACTCGGATTTGCCTAAATCCGAGTTTAATTGACCATATTAGATTGTTAATAAGATTGGCTACTCGGGTTCTCTGCGATGAAATCCTTTCATGGCACCATTAATTTGTATGTCATCTCACTTAGCATGTGTCTTTATTAACTTAGATTCATGAATTGTTCCAAATTTTTTGACATCGTATGGCTTTCTAGATTTACAATAGCCGTGTTGATTCGTATCTCTGCTCCAAGCTATTGAATCCTTTCCTAAGCTAAAGGCGTTTTCACAAAGTTCTTGTTGTAACGTGTGAGGAATCATTCCTGACACAATATCGAGTTTTACCATCAGCTTATTATATATTCGCCAATTGAAGCTATTTTTTAACCATACTAAACATTTACGTCATGACTATTGAAGTGACGAAAATGAGGGCTAAGGAATAGCTAAACGTGCTGGAGAGTATTTCAAATTGATTGAGAATGTGGGAATTTAAAAATTGAGTCAAAACAACACTATTAAAGAATTGTTTGATAGATCAATAGACAAGAAACTTTGGGTTGCTCCGATGGCGGGTGTGACAGATCGCCCATTTCGGACACTTTGTAAATACTTTGGCGCTGGACACGCGGTCAGTGAGATGATGACAGCAGATAAAACCCTGCGTATGAGCAAAAAAAGTTTGTATCGAGCTAACTTTGATGGAGAGTTAGCTCCAATCTCAGCGCAAATTGCAGGTTCCGATCCGAAAGATTTGGCAGAGGCAGCTCGTTACCAAGTCGCAAATGGAGCGCAAATTGTCGACATTAATATGGGTTGTCCTGCCAAGAAAGTGTGTAATAAGTTGGCTGGTTCTGCTTTATTACAAGATGAAGATTTGGTTGCGCGGATTTTAGATGAAGTTGTTGCTGCGGTAGATGTACCAGTTACCTTAAAAACGCGTTTGGGCTTTTTAAATGGCCATGAAAATATTTTGCGTGTAGCGCAAAGAGCCGAGCAAGCAGGTATTGCTGCTTTGGCATTACATGGGCGTACTCGTGAAGATATGTATTTAAATACTGCACGTTATGACCTAATCAAAGAAGTTAAACAATCACTGAATATTCCCGTAATTGCCAACGGTGACATTGATAGTCCTGAAAAAGCCAAACATGTATTGGACTATACGGGTGCAGATGCAATTATGATTGGGCGTGCTGCACAGGGCCGACCTTGGATTTTTAGAGAAATCGCACATTATTTAACAACAGGACAGCATTTAGCTGCACCACAGATTGCAGAAGTCAAAGAGGTTCTACTCGGACATTTAGCCGAACTCTATCAATTTTATGGTGAATACTCAGGCTGCCGAATTGCACGTAAGCATATTGCTTGGTATACCAAAGGACTACGAGCAAGCAATGAATTTCGCCAGAACATGTATAAGGTCGAAACCACAGCAGAACAGGCTCAAGTTGTTGAAACTTATTTCGATTTATTGTTGAGTGAAGGTCAAACCATGCACGATGTTCAAGTGGAACAGGTTAATTTACTTGATATTTAAAAGTCGGATGTAAAAAGCCCAGCTATTGCTGGGCTTTTCATTTATTGTGCCTGACTTAATTCCAGCACCAATTGATTGATCAAATCAGCGGCTTCCAATTCCCGAATTTGAGCCACATTCGAGCCTGCCCAGAATGCTCCATAGCTATGGTCACCTTGTTGACTTGCTGCTGCATGTAATTGTTTAGCTAAGTCATAAGTATATGGGTAAGCAGGTACAGCAGGACGGTCTGGTTGATCCACTGTCATGTGCCAAGTGTTTACTAATCCACGGGCAGGGCGACCAGAAATACTGTCCGTAATTTGTGTAACTGGTGCATTTAATAATGCTTTACGATAAGCAGCATTTGCATTTGAACTTTTACACTGCACAAATGCAGTGCCGAGTTGAACCGCTTGAGCACCAAGCTGTAGTAATACATGTGCTTGCTGTCCCGTCATAATTCCACCTGCGGCGATTACTGGAATATGGCAATGTTGACTCAATAGTTGCACTAAATCAGAAGTTTTGATTGCACCGTCAATACTTTGATTAAAAATACCACGATGACCACCCGCTTCAATTCCTTGAGCAATAACAATATCAATGCCTGCTGCTTCAATTGCCAGTGCTTCTGGCAAGTTTGTCGCAGAGACCATAGTAAGAATACCCGCAGCTTTTAATGCTTTTATTTGATGTGGGTGTGGAATACCAAAGTGAAAGCTTACGGCTTTAGGTCTGGTTTCAAGCACAAGATTTAAAAAATCATCATTGTCTAAAAAACTTGGATAAATACATTCTAGCTGTTGAGGAGCAGCGATATTTAAGCGCGAGAATTGTGGGCTTAAATATTCGATCCATTTCGCTGCAATCGCTTGGTCTAAAACTTGGCTTTGGTGGCAGAAAAAATTCACTTGAAATGAATGATCTGTTAAGGCTTGAGTTGCAAGAATTTGTTCGCGTGCAGAACTTACAGAACTTGCTCCTAAGCCTAATGAACCCAATCCACCTTGATTAGAAACCTCTGCTGCCAATGTCGGTGTGGAAACACCTGCCATCGGCGCTAGAAAAATAGGATGTTTAATTTCTAGTTGTTCTAATAAAGACATAATCAGGCTCCATATATTTACTTAACTGTGCCCAAGCTGAATAAAATAAGCAAATAATATTCACTATTTAATCTAAAAATATGGATTAGAAATACTGACTTTGTATGTAATTTTATAATTTATGTGGCTGTGTTATAGAGCTTTAAATAAAAAATTTAAGCAATAAAAAAACACCCTATAGCAGGGTGTTTTTTTGTGGAAGATTATTGTTGAGCTTTTTCTTTTACGTCACCAGCACCTTGCTCAACAGCACCCGCAACATGAGCTGTTGCGTCTTTTGCGGCATCTTTCACGTCTTTAGCAGCAGCTTCGGTTTTAGCAGCAGCCTCATCCGTTGCATTGTCAATTTTATTTACCGCTTCATTGGTTGCAGCTTGAGTTTTAGCAGCAGCCTCACTAGCAGCATTTTCCATATCATGGCTCGCTTGTTGAGCAGCATTTTCCAAATGCTCGCCTGTCGTAGCACCAGTTTCTGGAGCTTTTTCTTTACTACATCCAACCAAAGTCACAGCAGCAGCTAGACCTAAAACAATAAGCAATTTATTCATAAGAAGTTTCCTTTTTATTTGTTCTATCCGACTAAGGGATAGACAAAATATAAAGTAAATTTGCTGAAAGTATGCTCAAAAAATGTTAAGTATTTGTAATTATTATTGATACTCTGGTGTGGGTGTGAAACATATCGATATTATTCTGTAAATCGTTAGTGATGCCTTCTGAACTAATAAAAATATGAAATTGTTAAGATATACTTTATAGTGTACAGTGATTATGAAGAACTGATTTTTTATGACTTGTTTTATTTCTAATAAGTCTAGAAAAATTTTAGGTCGAATATAAATTATTGTTTTGAACAAAAATGCCAATCGAATTTAAATGAATAGATATTTAAGTTCATTACTTAATCATCATTTAAAACAAATATTTAAATTTTATTTAATAAGATTTTAAGCATTAAATGGGATTAAACACTTATAAATATTAAGGGATTTTATCATCTGTTTTTTATTAAATGTTAAAAAATTGATGTTTTATGTCAATAAAATAATTTATAATGTGAATTGAGTCACACTTTTTCTGTTTGGTTAAGTCATGATTTTACAACAATACAAAATTGTTTTTGGTGGGACGATGGGGGCGGGTAAATCTGCTGCGATAAAAACACTTTCTGATGTAGCAGTAATTAGCACAGAAGCAGTAAATACCGATACCCAAGCTCATTCTAAACTTTTAACCACAGTCGGAATTGATTATGGTGAGATTAAATTAGATGACGATACAAAAATAGGCTTATATGGAACCCCAGGGCAAGACCGATTTGATTTTATGTGGTCAATTGTCTGTAAAGGAGCCATAGGGATAGTATTGCTGATTGATCATAGTAGTTCAGAAAGATTGCTTGATTTAGAATTTTATTTAAACGCATTTGAAAATTATGGTTCTAATATTGTGGTGGGTATAACCCATATAGATGTAGAACATGAATTAAAGTTAAAAACTTATAGAGACTGGATGCGTATCCATCAAAAAAATTATCCTATATTTGCTGTGGATGCGCGTGAAAAAGATGATGTGCTACTTTTAATTGAGACATTAATTGCAATGCTTGAAAGCCAAAACCTTGTAGCGATTTGATGGGTAATTCAAATGTCTATTTTATTTGAAATGGTACAGCTAATTTAGAATTCACTTATGCAGAGATATATGTTCTATACATAATGTTCATCGTTTTTTTTGATTATTTTTTTCTAGAGTGCGTTGAACTCATTATCTGAACTCAAATCTCTTTGAGAATCAATGTGGGAATTTACGTAGTCAGTATTTTTAATTGATCGAAAATAATCCAATTTATATATTTTGGAGGATGAGTTTAAGTTTAGAAAATGGGTAAGTTTTTTATCGGCGGCAACATTTGATTGTCCCAATCGTCTTAATGGATTTTGTCCATAATGACATTTTAATTGATGAAAATGTGTGATCACTTTCAGAAATTAAATAAAAAATAGATGGAATTTTGGGTGTAAGGATGTGTTTTAAATCTTGAAATTATGGTTAATTTTGAATGAAGAGCATTTTAAATATTGCAGTATTTGGACTAAGTTTAAGTACGTTAGATCATATTAAAACGCAGGTTTTACTTGCACTACCATCTTCAACACAGGTGAAATGGGTAAATTTGGCAGAGAGTAAAATTGATCTGTTGCTTGTAAATGATGTGTTCTTTAATGCACCAGGTATTCAGAAAGTTTTGAGTAATCCACATATTACCTATTTGCGTTTAGTCAAAAAGGTCGAACATGCTGGGCGTATTATAGGTGATCAACTCTTTTACCCTTTTTCAAATTTAGAGCATCTACATGAATGGCTGTCTGAAAAATTGATACCAGTCACGGCTATGCCTTTTTCGTTACCTGTAAGTAATAAAGCAACGTCAATTTTGCCAACGATTACTCCACAGGAACAAATGTCAATCGAGAAGGTATTTGCTGAAATATTCACTCCAAGAAATGGTTTTATTCAATTATTTGATGCGAGTGGTTTTTTAGCTTTGATTGATACACGTACAGAAAGAGTATGGGTAGGCGCAGGTAAAACTATTCAACTGAATTCAACTTTGAATCAAACTTATGCAACAGCGCAATTTGTTCAAGATATGACAAAAAATAAAGAAGTTTATGATTTGCGCACATGGTTGTGGAAAGTGGTGAATGCTTCAACAGATTTGAAACTACTTGAGGTTAAGCTAAATCAGAATTTTAAATTAGATCTTTGGCCTCAATTTGAACGTGATTTTAAGCGTAAAGAGTTTCTAAAAATGGCAGCATGTTTCTCGCATGGCGCAAAAATAAGCGATGTAAAACAGTTTTTGAATTTAAGTCATGATCAGATATTGAATTTTGTATCTTGTGCTGTTTTACTGCAATTGGGGCGTTTTGTAGATCAAAATGAAGTGAAGTTTCAGGAAGATACAAAACAAGTAGAATCTGGCCAGGGACATAAACTTCGTAGTTTTATTGGAAAATTACGCAAAAAACTTGGCTTATAAATAATCTGCGCCTAATCATAATTTTAACGGGGTAATTCCCATACCAAGAGGAAACAAGAAATGGCACGTGTTAGTCTAGATGCTCTAACAAGTTTAGATGGTTTTGTAGCAGCAGCACTGGTAGATAGCGACAGTGGTCTTGCTTTAGCTACACAGGGGACTGGTGTAGATTTAGAACTTGCAGCTGCGGGTAATACTGAAGTGATTCGTTCTAAACGCAAAGTGGCAAAAGCATTGCAACTCAATGATAATATTGAAGATATTCTTATTTCTTTGGGTAAGCAATACCACTTAATTCGCCCATTAGATACCAATGAATCATTATTTTTGTATTTGGTACTCGACCGCGCTAAATCAAACTTGGCTATGGCTCGTTATGAACTTAAAGGCTTTGAAAAAGGTCTTGATTTTTCTTAATAAAATCAAAGCTATTCAAATGCCAATGTAACTCACATTGGCATTTTTTTGGTTCTTATTCTAATAATAAATTTGGTGTGCAGTTTTAAAAGTGCTTAAATGGAGCTGAACTAATTCAGGCAGGGCTTGATAGCCACCAGCCAAGACAAACATCAAAGGAATCTGATGTTTTTTAGCTAATCTGAAAATCATCTCATCCCGTTTTTCTATTAACTCGGTGCTAAACCAAGTAGAACCACAAGGATCATTTTGGTGACAGTCCATGCCAGCCTGATAAACAATTAGATCGGCATTCCATTCAATTGCCCTTTTAAAGGCTTGATAAATGGCGAGGATATATTGGCTAAAATTCCCACTATGTTTATGTATGTGACTGGTTTCAGAACGTTCGTAGGTGGGGCAGCCAAAGGCAAGTCCATAAATACTATAATTAAATAGATTCTCGTATCGCTTGGTAAACTCAGCTGTTCCATTCCCTCCGTGTTGATCACAATCGAGTACAAAAATACGTTTATTAGGAAATGTTTGGGCGATGAGTGCTAAACCATTAAATGTACAAAATGAACTACCGAAATCATAAATAGCGTGATGAAATCCTTGAGCAATATTGGCAGAAATTTGATGTTTCCATGCTAATTCAGCTGCAAGAATTTGACCTGCATTAATTTGATAAACAGCATCTCTAAGTTGCGTGTTCCAAGGTTTAAAGCCCTGAAATGTTGCCATCTTTTCAGGACTTCCTGTATGAAATGCATCGACATATTCAGGAGCATGTAATTGCTTTAAACTCTCTATTGATAGAGGATGAGGCTCATGAAAATTTGCTATGCCTAAGGGTTTTAATGCCTCAGCCACCGCAGTTAATTTCTCCATACTATTGGTATGAGTTTGTGCGAAGTACTGCGGAGAGTAACAAACCTGAAGCATCGGACTAACCTTGAATCTGCATTAATGCAATATCACGTAATTGTTGGAGTTGAGTCGTTCCTGGACTAAATAAGCCATTATCAACTTGCTGTTTATAATGTGTTGTAAAAGCTCGTTCACGATTTTCTGGTGAAACAGCTAAGGTTGTAAGGCGTAAAAACCAAAACCCATTAATGGCTGAGTAAGGTATAACGTAGCCTTTAAATTTCTGATTGGCTAATTTTTCCTGAATGAGGGTACGATCATAATTCACAGAAAATAATGATCCAGCGGGTAAACATACGCCATTCATTAAAACAGGTTTCAAGCTAATACAAGAGTGATTATCTCCCATATTTAATTTTTCTAATAAAATCGGTTGTTGTTGTTCATCGACAAAAATATTGATTTCACCTTGTCTAAGCATACGACCATGCGCAATTTTAAGGAAGAAATTTTCTGCCATTGGGCATGAACCCACTTTAGGCTTTTCCTCTAAAGCTTTTAATTCGACTAGACCTGTTTGTGCAGACGTTCTAGGTAAAATAATATCGGCAATTAAACTACATAAAAGTTTACTTTCTTCTAATGTTGCCTGTGAAGAAATCCCACGGAGTTTTTGTTGCAGTTTAATTTGCTGCTGTACTTCCAACTTAAACTCTTCAGGCGTTGAGTCAGGAAGTGTATGTGCTGCATGATTTAGATCTAAATTATGCCAATCTGAAATTGCGAACTGAGATTGCTCCAGCAAAGTTTTTAATCCTTTTGTTTCAAATTGATTAAAAAGTTTTAAATCAGAAAAATCTCGTGGCAATCGAGTGGTATTGATGTATTCAGCCAATACTCGAGTTGCCTGTGTGTAGCCACAGCCTCGGCGTTCTGTCTGATGTGAAAAATGCTCATTGAGCATTTCGGTCAGTTTAAAGGATAGCGGATGAATATGTAGTTTGAACAATTGAATAATTTCGTGATCGGTTTCGTTCATCCTTGCCTCATTTTTATACAAAAACATTTTGAAGTACATTTCTTTTAAATGAAATGTCTGATTTATTCTCAAGTTTTATTAGAGATTTATAAGGTCATACAATAGCAAAAAAATATTTGAATAAAATCACTTATACTATTTTTATTCATTATATTGGATGATTTTTATACCTTTGTTCAAAAGTGAATATAAATAACCAGCCTCGAAAGACTGGTCATTGTTTAGAGTTCAGATTGAGTTAGTGTTGAAGATTTGGCTCACTTGCAGATACTTCTACTGTTTCACTACTTTCTTTAAGTAATTCATCAGTCAATTGCTCAGGGACTTTGGCTTTTTTCTTATCTTTTTTGGCTTTTTTCTTTTTTTTCTTTGGCGCTTCTTCAATTTCAGCACCATCTTCGATTGCCTGCCAATATTCAAGCTGTTCCATGACCGCAGCGTAGATTGATCCTTTGCTATAGCGACCTTTTTTATCGAGTGTGCCTACAGGTCGAGCCATTAAAATTTCAAGAGCTTGATCAATCGTTTCAATGGCATGAATATGGAATTGACCTTGTTCAACGGCTTCGCGCACATCAAGACGCAACATTAAATGTTGCATGTTTTGACGTGGAATAATAACCCCTTGTTTACCTGTAAGTCCTTGTAGTTTACAGGCATCGAAGAAGCCTTCAATTTTGGCATTGACGCCACCAATAGGTTGTACTTGACCTAATTGGTTCATAGAGCCAGTAATTGCCCATGACTGATCAATAGGTAATTGGCTAATTGCAGAAATGAGCGCTGATAGCTCAGCAACAGTTGCACTGTCGCCATCGACCTGACCGTAGCTTTGTTCAAAGGCGAGGGCGGCAGAGAAATGCAGAATTTGCTCACGACCAAAATGTGCTTTTAAGAAGCTCGACATTAAAAGAACGCCTTTGGCATGTAATGAGCCACCGAGTTCAACACTACGTTCAATATCAAGAATATCGCCACCCCCTTGATAAACGGAGGCTGTTAGGCGAGAAGGTAAGCCGAATTCAACATCTGCATAGTGGATGACGGATAAAGCATTGATTTGTCCTAAGCGATGACCACGTGTTTCAATTAGTTGTGTACCACGGGAGAGATCTTGCCAATACAGTTCACGCAAATAGCCTAAGCGATACTGACGATGTTGTAAGGCAGTATTAATATGTTTGTCAGCTACAATTTTATCGCCTGCTTGTACAGCATGATGGTGAGCTTCACGAATTAGGTCACCCAAAGTCAACGCGTGGAGCGAGAGGGAGCTTTGGTCTTCGGCTTGGCGGCTCGAATCTGTGAGCAAAGCAGCCAAGGCTGAGCGATCAAAAGGTAATAATTTATCGGCTTGCACATAATCTGCAATCAACTGCATATAAGCTTGTTCATTGGCGTCATTACGTTGCAGTGTATCGGTAAAATCGGCACGAATTTTAAAAACACTACCGAGTTCAGGTTCGAGTTCCAAAATTTCATAATAGACTTCTGGCTCTGCCAATAATACGACTTTGATATTGAGCGGTATTGCTTCTGGTTCAATAGAAATACTGCCCGTAAGCGTTAACATGTGTTCAAGCGAAGAAAGCTTTAATTTTCCAGATTTGAGTGCACGCTTCAAACCTTGCCATGCATAAGGTTGTTCGAGTAATTGTTCTGCTTCAAGCATGAGGAAACCCCCATTGGCTTTATGCAATGAACCTGGACGAATCAGCGTGAAATCAGTGGTAATTGTGCCGTGTTGTGTGAGTTGTTCGACATGCCCCAATAAATTGTAGTGGGTTGGGAAGTCTTCAAAAATGACAGGCGCACCACTATTTGGCTTATAGGTTACAATAATATTGGCTTGATAACGCGCTGGTACTCGGCTAAACAGCCCGGGTGTGAAATCATCTTCTTCTTGCTCAAGTACAATCTCAACATTGTTAATAATGTCTTCGGCATAAAGTTTTAAGTATTCGGCTAGACCCTCAACTTTAGAAAACTTATTAAGTAATAGATCAATACGCGGCATGACCACTTGATTGGCAATTTCACGATTCAGTTCTTGAACTTTGTCACGTGCGTCATCTTCTAGATCACCTAAGTGCAGACCTAAACGCTCGAGCTTTTTATCCATATAGCGCATGTTTGAGACAATTTCTGCGCGCTGTTTGCTATTTAATGCATCCAGATCCTTTTGCGACATCTCTTGTAGTTGATCGTCTTTAAATTGCACAGGAATAAAACAGTGCTCATCATGGCGCGTGACTAATTTCAAACTGAGTTCTTCGCCTTCTTTGGTTAATTCAACCAAGGCTTGTTGTTGTTCGTCACCTGTTTGTTGGCGAATTAGTTCAATACGATTGTGATAGGTTTCAGTCGTAAAGCGACGTTCAAGTTGCTTTAAGATGGTTTGCCATGTTTGGTGTAGTAGGGCCTGAAATTTGGGTGCTTGTCCCGCAGGGAGTTGAAGCGCAATCGGTTGGCGAGATGACTTGAAATTATTGACATAAACCCAGTCATTTGGTGTGGGCATGGTTTTGGCGTGTTGTTGCAACAGGCGTTTAACCATGGTGCGTTTACCTAAGCCCGCAGTACCTACAGCAAAAATATTATAGCCAGAATACGGTAAAGCAATGCCTGCTTCTACAGAAGCACGTGCACGGTCTTGTCCAAGAAAATTATTGAGCGGTTTAATACGTTTAGTTGAAGTCGGAATGTTGGTTAAATTTGGGATATGGGTGAGTTGTTCTGATTTTAAACGTGTTTGATTGAATGTGTTTTGAATTTCGGTTTGCTCGAATGCAGTAATCAAGTGGTTTTGCGGATCTCGTGCTTTATTATTTGAAGGGTTGGTGGATAAAGAAGAATTCATCTGTTCAAGTTTTTGGGTCACTGTGAAATCCAAAACAAAATATTGCGGTAGAGGTTTAAGGTATACAGGTTTAGTGGAAAAATTCAAGCAATGCCGCTGTTTTTCTCGTCAAAATACCGTAATCATTTCATAAATACTGTTGAAACCAGAGCACTTAAACGGTTGAATAGCACACATGATTTTTTGTAGAAAATAATAACCGAATGACAACTCAAGCAAATGGATGGAAAGCGGCATTTCAGGCATTTCTCGATCGGCGAGCAGCAATTATGTTGTTCCTTGGTTTTTCAGCCGGTATTCCGATCTTACTAATCTTTTCTAGTTTATCTCTATGGCTTGGTGAAGCAGGTATTGAAAAAAGTGCTGTGACTTTTTTTAGTTGGGCAGCTTTGGGTTATTCCTTTAAGTTTGTTTGGGCTCCCTTGATTGATGAACTCCCCGTTCCGTTTTTAACCAAACGGTTGGGGCGTCGCCGTGCATGGTTGCTGATTGCGCAATGCCTCATTATTTGTGCCATTTGTATTATGGCATTTTCAGATCCTGCTTTAGGACAAAGCCATTTGTATCAAATGGCAGTTGGTGCAGTTTTGTTAGGTTTCTCTGCGGCAACGCAAGATATTGTCATTGATGCCTACCGTATTGAATTAGCAGAAACCGAAATGCAGACGGTTTTGGCATCGACCTATAATGCGGGTTATCGCATCGGGATGATTGTGGCGGGTGCAGGAGCGTTGTTTCTGGCGGCGTCATTAGGTACTGCGAAAGGCAATTATATTTATACTGCGTGGAAAACAACTTATCTTGCCATGGCAGCGGTGATGTTGGTGGGTATTCTAACGACCTTCATTATTCGAGAACCCTTAGTCAATCGTGTTTATAAAGAATATCAACGTTCAGATTATTATCGTTTGGTCATGGTGTTCTTTGTTGCTGTTATTAGTTTTGTCTTGTCCTATATTTATTCTGGCACTTTAATCGAAGCTTTGGTTGCATCTTTGGCGATCAAAGATTCATTTCTATTATTTTGTTTTGAGGCATTACGTTTTCTGGCTTCAGGGGCTATAGCACTGATTGTCGGTGCAGTGTTAGTCAAAATGGGTGCAGTGAATAAGCAAATGGCATTTGAAACGTGGGTCAATCCGATTGCAGATTTCTTTAGACGTTATGGGGTAAAGCTCGCTCTAGTTCTTTTGTTATTGATTGGTTTTTATCGTATTTCCGATATTATTGCTGGTGTGATTTCCAATGTCTTTTATCAAGATTTGAATTTCACCAAAGAGCAAATTGCTGAAGCCGTGAAAATTTACGGTGTCATTTTTAGCCTTTTAGGCGGTTTCTTAGGTGGTTTATTGGCGCAGCGGATGAACATTATGAAACTGATGTTTGTTGGTGCCATTCTTGCAAGTTCAACCAATCTCATTTTTATTGGCTTGGTAAAATCAGGTCAACCTTTGCAGCAAGTCGACGTTTCTATTGGTGCACAGCATTATCAAGTTCAGGCAGATGAAGTGGGTTATTGGAAGCTGAATGTTCCAGCTCAAGTACTGAGTCAGTCCAATCAAATTTATGCTTCAGTTGCATTTGCTGATAAGTCTGATGAAAAATCATCTGTAGAGATGCCTTATTTAATGGGTCCAGCGACTAAAGCCATTATCTTATTTCCGTTAACTGCGGATAATGCTTTAAGCCCGAAAGAGGTTCAGCAATCTGTTGTGGTGAAAGGCCAGATTCAAGGTGTTGATGTTGCACAACTAAAACCAGAGCAACCCATCAGCTTATGGTTAGATGGTCAAGAATATCCTGCAAAACTAGATGCACAAGGCATTTTTAGTGGTGCGATTGATGGCAAGTTATTAGAAAATGCCAAAAATAAGCAGGTGATAGCTCAATTAAATACGCTAAATGCGTCTGAAGTCGTCAAGATTAACCATACTTATCAACTGTCTAAGCAACAATCTGCTTTAGAATTGACGATAGACCCGATACTCACTTCAGTAGATGCGAAGCAAAATGTGCAAATTACAGGTAAGGTGATTAAATCATATAGTACGTTATGGCTTTATTTTGCGATTATTGTCGATAATTTGGCTTCTGGATTGGCGGGGGCTGCATTTATCGCTTTTCTTTCTAGTCTGACGAGTGTTTCTTTTACTGCCGTTCAATACGCTATTTTTAGCTCACTGATGACCCTTACACCTAAAATTTTAGGAGGGTATTCGGGTACCATAGTGACTCACATTGGATATCCGAAATTTTTCTTGATGACCACTTTAATTGGAATTCCAATTTTAATTCTGGTAGTTTGGGTCGCGAAGTTACTCCGTGATCATCAAAACAAACAACTTCAACTGAAGGATGAATAATATGCGAATGCTCCATACTATGCTACGTGTAGGCAATTTAGAACAGTCATTAAAGTTCTATACCGAAGTGCTGGGTATGACTTTGCTCCGTAAACGCGATTATGAAGAAGGTCGTTTCACACTGGCATTTGTTGGTTATGGCGATGAAGCCAATAACACAGTGCTTGAATTGACACATAATTGGGATACCGATCACTACGATTTAGGTAATGCTTATGGTCACATTGCAATTGGGGTTGATGATGCCTATAAAGCATGTGAAGAGATTAAAGCACGTGGCGGTAAAGTTGTACGTGAAGCAGGACCAATGAAAGGCGGTGTAACCGTGATCGCTTTTGTTGAAGATCCAGATGGTTATAAAATTGAGTTGATTCAGCAAGATTCAAATGCACGTAATAACTAAGTATCGTGTTATTGATTAACTAAATATCGAATATAGCAGTTGAAAAGCTAGCAATATTTAAATAGCCCAGTAAGATGAAGTTGACCTACGGGTAAAATTTGTCTACTGGGTTTTATTTCATCTTTACTTTTTTAAAATATATATAACAGGACGTTAAGCAATGAACATGCTCAAGCTTCTTGCCTTGGATCGATTCACTTTACTCTTAGTTGCCATGGTTGTACTGGCATCTTTCCTTCCTGTCTCTGGTTCGGCTGCCCATTTCTTTAATGTCATTACTACGATTGCAATTGCAATATTATTCTTCTTACATGGTGCGAAACTTTCCCGTGAAGCAATCGTTCAAGGGATTATGCACTGGAAGTTTCATGTATTGGTATTTGCTTTCACTTTTGCAGTATTTCCAATTTTAGGCTTACTTGCAAAACCTGTCCTGTTACCAATGTTAGGGCAAGAGCTTTATTGGGGTTTCTTGTTCATGTGTTTCCTACCATCTACCGTACAATCATCAATTGCATTCACTTCAGTTGCCAAAGGCAATGTCGCCAGCGCGGTATGTAGTGCTTCATTTTCTAATATCATTGGAATGTTTATTACCCCTGTCTTGGTGAGTGTGTTTATTTTGGGCAAATCGGAACATGAATTTGATCCAACATCCTCCATCATTCAAATTACCTTATTGCTGTTACTGCCTTTTGTTTTGGGACAATTGTTCCGCCCACTCGTTTACCCACATATGATAAAAGTACCACGCTTGGTTAAAAGCTTTGACCAAGGTTCGATCTTGATGGTGGTTTATGGTGCCTTTAGTAGCGCAGTCGTTGCGGGATTGTGGAATGAAGTGAGTTGGCAAACCTTGTTGCTTTTGGTGTTGGCATGTTCGGTTTTTTTAACAGTAATCATGTTGTTGGCTTATTATCTTCCAAAGGTATTCGGTTTTAACCGTAAAGACCAAATTGCAATTTTTTTCTGTAGTTCCAAAAAGACGCTCGCTAGTGGTGTTCCAATGGCGCAAATTTTATTTATTGGTCAGCCTTTAGGGATGATTGTTTTACCAATTATGATTTTTCACCAAATCCAGTTGATGGTGTGTGGCATCATTGCAAATCGTTGGTCGAAACAAAATCCAGACGAATGAAGAGAATAGTTCGCTATCTGGATTTATTTGGCGTATAATACTGTCCACTTGTTGTGCTTAGCTCTGACGGTATCCGTCTCGGTGGGCCAAGAGAATGGTCTGTTGTGGTGTTGACCTGCTTTAAAGCTTTCCTTGCAATATGCAAGAGTGGTCAATTGCGATGACAGCATAAGCCTTTCTTACACTTAGGAGTAATCGACCATGCGCGCCGATATTCACCCAAAATATGAAAAATTAGTAGCTACTTGTTCTTGCGGTAACGTAATTGAAACTCGTTCAGCTGTTGGTAAAGAAGCTCTTTACTTAGACGTATGTTCTGCATGCCACCCATTCTACACTGGTAAGCAAAAGAACGTTGACACTGGTGGTCGTATCGACAAATTCAAGCAACGTTTTGCTGGTATGTCTCGTTCTATCAAACGCGACTAATACCCCAGTTGAAAAAAACGAGCCATTGGCTCGTTTTTTTATGTCTATAGAAATATTAAAAAATAAAATGAAAGTACAAGACCTATACCTATTGGTCTTGTACATCAATTAAATGATCCAGTTTTTTCTGGAAATAGTCACCTTGCAGATAGCGTGCTTCCACATTCCATGCATTGGCGAACATCGTCATATTATTCAATTCACGTAATAACATTTGTGTTGCTTTAATTTCATGGAAATGATTAATCCGTTCTTGCAATTCTTCAGTAGATTTGTCTGAGTCAAGCATCTGCGCTAACTGATGATGCAACGTCACATGGTTAATACTCATCTGATTCAAAATAGATTCGCTATAAATCGAGTTACCAAATTCACGCAATGATATTTCCGCACCGCTTTGAATTAATTGAGCTGTATATTTTTGTGCATCATTTAGATTCTTGGCAATATCTTCTTCAGAGAATTGTAAAATGAGTGGGTGACTTTGTTTGCTACCCACAATCGTAATTAATTTAGCAATAAATGCAGGGAATGTACGGTCAGAGAAGAGAACTTCTTTGTTTAAATTAACAATAATTTTAGCATCAGGATATTGGGTAATAAAGTTATGTAACTGTTTACATGCCTCAACTAAAATCCAACGATCCAGTTTAATCGAGAATTCTGGGTCATCTGCAAGTTCACGAATTGATGTAATATCTTGCCAAGCATTATTATAAATGAAGCCGCTGGTAACTTCGTAGGTGTATAGGTTGCTATCTTGTTTATCATACAGTTGTTGATATTTAAGATGAATTTCCCCCCGCTCTAAACTCTTTTGCAGTGCTTTTAATAAGCTAGAGTGTTCTTGCAGATTCAAATGAGAATCAATTAATTCAATATGAGGTGGGGCTATCGGGTTGAGTTCAATATTATTTTGTTCTTGCCCAGATGGTAGAGCTGTATTGTACGCTCGTTCTATTAGCTGTTGGAACTGTTGCTCATCCTTTATATTGTGTTGAATCAATGTGTAACCCATTCTTAAATTTAATGGGAAGGTTTGTTGATTTACACCTAATAGTTGTGGTTTAGATAAAGCACTTAATCCAATTAGTTTAGATTCCAACACACTTTCACTAGAACCTTGGAATAGACCTGCATATAACGCATGGTTGACCTTAAACAATGGAACATTGGTTTGTTCTTTTAAGAAGCTATGAATATTCGAAAAATAGGCATTTGAGGTTGCCCAGTCTTGTTGAAATATAGATTCGGGACAAGATGCAAGTGAAAAAAGTACAAGCGCATTGAAATCAGCAGGTTGCTTAGCAATGGTTCTGTTAATCAGTTGATAGGTATTGGGTTGTGCGGCAGGGGCTTCAACTTGGGCAACCGTAGGCTGAGCCGATGTAGTGTGTTCAGTTTGATTTAACTCAATCGTGATTTGTAGGGCATCATCTTCAACGGCTGCTAAAAACTCAATTTTTAAAGGATTTGTTTGGACATGACTATTGAGTGTCGTCAGCTCAAAACGACCTTGATCTAATTGCCCTTGCGATATTTTTTTAAAGCGTAGTTTAAAATCATTCAGATCTTGCGGTTGTAATACATCCAGTAAAGGCAGACCAATAATTTCATCTTCACTTTTTAAACCAAAGAGATGAAGATATTCCTCATTGGCTCCGATATGAATTCCTTCTTGAATAATCGCAACAGCTTTATTGCTTTCGCTTACCCATGCCTGTGCTTGTGTCTGTACATTTTCAAGCTCTTGCATGAGATGTTGTTGGCCTTGATTTAGGCGACTAAAAGAGAGCGCACGTAATAAAGACAGGTAAAATCGATCTGGAAAATCTAAATTGGCGACATCATAGACGCCTTTTCGAATATAGGTTACGTATTGGTTCGGCTCATAATCATCAGGTTTGAGTAAAATAAGCGGTAATTCAGGTTGCTTAGACAGACGAATAAGACTTAAGGCCTGTTCATATTTTAAATCGTAGGCACGACCGAAAATAACAATATCCCAATTTAAATGGAGTTGCTTTTCGAAAGTTTGTAAGTCATCTAATAAAAAAGCGTGTACTTGATGTTCACTTGTCGTTAATAAATCACAGATTTTGTTAAAACGAATTTGGTTGTCATCGATTATGAGTAAACGAGTTTCCGTACGTTTTAACTTTTTGGACAATAGTGGATTTCTCACTTCAATGCTTCCCATAAATCATGATTCTTAATTTCGTTGGTTTGTTTCCGAATAAAATTTTCAACCAAATGTTCTTGTTGATCATTTAGTAATTCAAAATCGAACCGCATAAAGCTTTGTGTAATTAAATGTGCTTTTAGTAAATAAACTTTCAGTTCATCTTGTTCTAGGCGTAAATGAATCGTTTGTTTTTCTCTGAATAAGTGTGAACCGGGTAAAATGAGGGTGGTTGACACTTCATTCAACTCGGCAGTTTGAACTAATAAGGCTGGATAGTAGTTGCCTGTATTACGATCAGTCTTTACGTAAACTGCACATGGGAAAATATCTTGTGCAAGCATTTCAAGTCCCAGTTCAAGACTTTTCTCAGTCGATTGTTTAATCCAACGGACAACGCCACCACGCCATTCACTTTGAGCATTTTCTTGTACCAGAATAAATTCACCTGTTTTTAAGTTTTTTGGGGTATTCCCAGACCACTTAATGCGGTAACCATTGACACTAATATCAAGAACTTCAGCTGGATAAATTTGTTTTGCTTCACGATCTAAAGTTTTAATATTGCTCGTACTTAATAGATTATGATCATTCATAGAGCTAAAAATATTACTTTCAGATTGCAGACCGTAATGTGCATCTAAATTTAGTGTTTCATTAAAGTTTTTGCCCTTCGATAAATAGAAATGGGCAACATTTAAGCCGAAGCAGATATGCAATTGAGCAGAATATTCATAACGCTCATGGCGGCGTTCAGCATTACTTGTGAGTAAACTATGAATATGGAAGTGTAAAGCAGGGGTGAGGAAAATTTTCTCATTTCGAGATAGATATTCACCATGCTTCCCTTGAGCTTCAGTAAGGTGATCTAATAGATTCTGAGTAGAAATATAAATTGATGGATTAAAACTACTATTTTGATGCGCGTTAAATACAGGTGGATGGTCTAAAGAAGTATCTACAATATAGCGTGATAAAGTCGTTTCTTTAGGTAAAACCTGAATTAACTTTGCCCAATCATAACTACATAAGAACAGCCCTTGAATTTCGGATGGTCGAATCTGATGCGGATTTAGGATGTCTAAAAGAATAATTTGCGCATAGATTTGACCAATCGTTTGTAGTTGGTGTTGCGTACCTTGCAATTGGTTAATGTTGGTTTGATTAAAATTATGTTGAATCGCACTTTCCATTAACTGATGAGTTACTAACCATTGACCAGACAGTGGATTGGTATACAGAATTTGTTGTTGATACAAGAGTTGAGCAAGCTGTTGTAAGCCATAATAACTTGCGAGAATACGTGCAGTTTGCAAGTTTTTCTTTTGACTAAAAGCAAAAAGGGAGAATTTTTGCTGATTCAGTTGTTGGTCACAGCGTTTCGCAATATCAATATATGTTTTTGCAAAACAACTGCGTAATAACATGGCCAATTCAATAATATGGTCATTTCGATCCGTTGTAATTAGACCTTGATTAAAAAAATGTTTTTCTAAGCTGGTTAATACGTTTTCAATGGTCGGATGAATAGCATGAATTAAATCAAAACGCAGAGTTTCACTACATTGAAGTTCAGAAATTTCAAGTAGGGCATTAAATAGTGCACGAGAAGAGTCACCTAATTGTAAAATAGATAAATTGGACACCCAATCCTGAATGTCCGTCACCGTGCTTTGGCAAAAACTCAATTTATCCAACTTTAATTCAGTTGGCGTTTGAAACATTTCTGCGGTGCTCATATTCATAATTGTTATTTAACTCAGAAAGTTGAAACTCCAAAAAGCGGTGTTTTGTTTTTTTCGCCCGCAATTTCCCTGACAAGTTTAGGTACCAAATAGCCTGGTAAGCTTGCTAAAACCTCTTTGTAAATTTCATCAATTTCATTTGAAGCCAAATCAAAATGCTGTGCACCTTTGACTTTGTCAAGAACATGCAGATAGTAAGGCATCACGCCAGCTTCAAATAGTCGATAACTTAGATCGACTAAAACTTGTGCAGAATTATTAACCCCATTTAATAACACCGACTGATTTAAAACGGTGATTTGATTCTGAACCAATGTTTTAAGTTTGGCGCAGGTAAAATCATCTAATTCTGCTGCATGGTTTGAGTGTACCACCAGAATTATGCGTAGCCTACTGTTTTTTAATAAAGAAACGAGCTCTTCATCGACACGGTTGGGGATTACAATAGGAACTCGTGAATGAATTCTCAAAAATTTAATTTGTGGGACAGATTCTAGACGTTCCAGCCATAATTTTAATTTACGATTCGAGAGCGTAAGTGGGTCACCACCACTTAAAATGACTTCGTTTACATCAGGTTGACTTTCGATATAAGCACGAATATTGATCCAATCATCATTTTTAGGTAAGTTTTCCTGATAAGGAAAATGTCGGCGAAAACAATAACGGCAATGGACTGCACATGCGCCTGTTAAAGTGAGTAAAAAACGCGATTTATATTTATGTAATACACCAGGTTGCTGATTGGCTTGTTCCTCACCTAATGGATCAGTCACAAATTCAGGATGCTCATTTAATTCTAAATGGTGAGGAAGGACTTGCAATAAAAGTGGGTCTAAGCCGTCACCGATGTTCATTTTTCCGACGAACGCACGTGGAACACGCAATTTGAACTGTTCAGAAGCTAAGATTGCCCCTGATAATAATTGGTCTGGTGATAACTGGAGCGTCTCAAGCAACTCTAAAGGGTCTGTAATTAAGTCACTCAGTTGAGTTTGCCAGTTTTGCTCTTGATACAAATAGTTTATCATGCCACGTGTTAAAAATAGTGCTAGTCTAGCATTAATAGACTATTCTAGCATTAACAGATTTTAAGTTAGCAAGTTTGGAGTGTGCCAGTCATGGCCAATTATTCTACAAATGATTTCAAGCAAGGCCTTAAGGTTATGCTTGATGGTAACCCATGTTCAATCATGGAAAACGAATACGTAAAACCTGGTAAGGGTCAAGCATTTAACCGTGTTAAATTACGTAACCTTAAAACAGGTAAAGTTTTAGAAAAAACATTTAAGTCTGGTGATTCTCTTGAAGGTGCAGACATTGTAGAAGTAGAAATGAACTACTTGTACAACGATGGTGAACTATGGAACTTTATGGATCCTGTAACTTTTGAGCAAATCGCGGCTGATAAAACAGCAATGGGCGACGCTGCAAAATGGTTAAAAGACGATTCAAATGAACTTTGCACGATTATGTTATTCAATGGCGTGCCATTAAATGTAAGTGCACCGAATTTCGTAGTGTTAAAAATCGTTGAAACTGATCCAGGTGTTCGTGGTGATACTTCTGGCGGTGGTGGTAAACCAGCGAAATTGGAAACAGGTGCTGTAGTACGTGTTCCATTATTCGTACAGCAAGAAGAAAGCGTTCGTGTGGACACTCGTACTGGTGACTATTTAGAACGTGCATAATAGTTTAAAAATAGACTATTATCGAAGGGATGATGAAAAATCATCCCTTTTTTTATGCCAAAGTCGTAGTGGCAGACTAAAGTTGAAGGAGTAAAGTCGACAAGGAATTCGGCAGATATAACGCGAACAAGAAAATCAAACTGCTTAATGAATCTTAGATGAGGTCATGAATGGATACGATTCAACGAAAATCTACACTCCCTTCCAAATTGATCTGGAGTTTAGTCGCAATTATAGGCGCGGTATCTTTTGGAATATTAGCGGTTAGTCGCGGCGAGCATGTGAATGCAGTTTGGCTGGTTTTAGCTGCCATCTGTGTATATAGCATTGCTTATCGTTTTTATAGTTTATTTATTGCAACCAAAGTTTTTGAACTTAACCCACGACGCTTAACCCCAGCTCAACGTTTAAATGATGGTCTGGATTATGTGCCAACCAATAAATATGTTCTTTTTGGTCACCATTTCGCTGCAATTGCAGGCGCGGGGCCATTAGTTGGACCTATTTTGGCCGCACAAATGGGGTACTTGCCTGGTACCATTTGGTTGTTGGTGGGTGTTGTTCTTGCTGGAGCTGTTCAAGACTTCTTGGTCTTGTTTATTTCAACCCGTCGTGATGGACGATCACTGGGTGAAATGGCCAAGCAGGAGTTAGGATCATTTGCAGGTATTGTGGTCATGCTTGGTGCGCTTGGCGTAATGATCATTATTTTGGCTGTATTGGCTTTGGTGGTGGTCAAAGCACTTGCACATAGTCCTTGGGGTGTATTCACTATTGCGGCAACAATACCGATTGCGTTGTTCATGGGTATTTACATGCGTTACTTACGTCCAGGTAAGATCGCAGAGGTTTCCATCATTGGTTTTGTATTGATGATGGCGGCAATTGTCTATGGAGGTAATGTTGCTGCAGATCCATACTGGGGGCCATTTTTTACTTTAACAGGCGTACAGTTAACGTGGTGTTTGATTATTTATGGTTTTGTCGCGTCTGTTTTACCTGTGTGGTTATTATTAGCACCGCGTGATTATTTATCTACATTCTTAAAAATCGGGGTCATTGCAGGACTTGCAGTCGGAATTATGGTTGCAATGCCGATGTTGAAAATGCCTTCTGTGACGCATTTTATTGATGGAACTGGCCCTGTATTTGCAGGTTCTATGTTCCCATTCCTTTTCATTACCATTGCTTGTGGTGCAATCTCAGGTTTCCATGCTTTAGTTTCATCTGGAACTACGCCTAAATTGATTGATAACGAAGTGAATATTCGTGTGATCGGTTATGGTGGCATGTTGATGGAATCATTTGTTGCCATTATGGCAATGATTTGTGCGACTGTACTAGAACCTGGGGTGTATTTTGCAATTAATGCACCTGCTGCTGTTCTTGGGACGACTGTAGAATCCGCAGCGGAGGCTGTACGCAATTTAGGCTTTGTGGTAACACCTGAAACCTTAAGTTTGCTTGCCAAAGAAGTGGGCGAAACGACGATTCTTTCGCGTACGGGCGGTGCACCGACTTTTGCGATTGGTATGGCACACATCATTACGGAAATCTTTAATAACCGTTCGATGATGGCTTTCTGGTATCACTTTGCGATTCTATTTGAAGCCCTGTTTATTTTAACTGCGGTAGATGCGGGCACACGTGCATGTCGTTTTATGGTGCAAGATACCGTAGGTATTGTCGTTCCTTCACTTAAAAACACACACAATTTCTTTGGAAACATGGTCGGTACAGCAGTTGCTGTCGCAGGATGGGGTTTCTTCGTTTATCAAGGCGTTGTTGATCCGCTCGGTGGTATTAATAGTTTATGGCCGTTATTTGGTATTGGTAATCAGATGTTGGCGGCTATGGCGTTGATATTGGGTACAGTCATTCTGTTTAAAATGAAGAAAGAGAAATATGTTTGGGTCACCATTATCCCAACGGTTTTCTTAATCATTACCTGTATGACGGCAGGTTGGCAAAAAATCTTCCATGAAAATCCAAAAATTGGTTTCTTGGCGCAAGCAGATAGATTCTCAGCTGCTATTGCGAAGGGTGAAATTTTAAAACCAGCGAAAACATTTGAAGAAATGCAAACGATTGTATTGTCGAATCAAATCAATGCTGCGCTTTGTGCATTCTTTATGATTGTGGCAGTGGTGATGATCTTTGCTGCGATTGGTGTAATTCGTCGTGCATTGGCAAGCCCAGTTCCAACGGTTAATGAAGCGCCAGCTGTGTATGCAGATACTGAAGAAGTCACAATTTCTAAGCCACATTAATTTTTGCGATATGACTTTGCAAGTACATAAGGTGAGGTGAGTAAGATGAATCTTAAATTTGCCAAAGGTGGTAAAACGGTGATTTATAAAATCATCAAGATAACCATCATGTCGCAAAAAGGCTTAATTTTTTCGCCAAAAAATTGGTCAAGAATTGCAACATTGTGGCAGGGTTTACAGCAAAGCTTTCGGTTGATGGTTGGTGTTCCAGATTATGAAAACTATGTGGAGCATATGAAAAAGCACCATCCTGATTTAACGCCAATGGATGCAAAAACCTTTTATCGTCATTGTATAGATTCACGTTATCCGACGGCTGGTGGTAATTTAAAGAAATGTCCGTGTTGATGGACATTTAGAAAGTCACTGATTCCTTTGGAAAAAGTTGAAAACGGTGTATGTTAATCATGCACCGTTTTTATTGGGGAACATTTGTGATTTGGGCAAAACAGAAAGAAGAGCAACACTTAGCAGAAGACACACGAAAAATAGATGCCAAAATTCAAGCCTATGCCAGTAAAGTTCAGACTTTTTTGACTCAAATTAACCAGATTATTTTAGATAAAGAACAACAAACCAAGTTGGCGCTAAGCTGTTTGTTGGCAGGTGGACATGTACTTTTTGAAGATTTACCTGGTTTAGGCAAAACTACGCTTTCTAGTGCTTTGGCGCATATTGCAGGACTGCAATTTCAACGCATTCAGTTTACCAATGATATGTTGGCGAGTGATGTGATTGGCGTCAATATGTTTAATCAAAAAGAGCATATGTTTGAGTTTAAACAAGGTCCAATTTTTACTCAAATTCTTTTGGCTGATGAAATTAATCGTTGTAGCCCGAAAACGCAAAGTGCTTTATTAGAGGCGATGGAAGAGGGTGCGGTTACTGTCGATGGGATTCGTTATACCTTACCGCAACCGTTTTGGGTGATTGCGACGCAAAACCCGTTATTCCAGAGTGGAACCTATGCCTTACCTGAATCTCAGCTAGATCGCTTCTTAATGCGGTTGTCTCTGGGCTATCCTTCGCGCTCAGCAGAAAAATTATTATTACAGCAAGATTCAAGACAAGTTTTAATTTCAACTTTGGCACAAGTCTTTCAGCAAGATGAGATATTGCAATTACAACATTTGGTACAGCAGGTTTATGTGGGCGATGTTGTCATGGATTATCTTCTAGATTTGGCGCAAGAAAGCCGTAAAGGGTGTCACGGTTTATCAACACGCGGGCTATTGGCATTAAAAAAAGCAGCACAAGCACATGCTTTAATTGAACAGCGTAGTTTCGTCACTGCGGATGATGTCCAAGCTGTTTTTGTTGCGGTTACGGCACATCGAATAGGTCTCAGTGAAATTGAAACTGCACAGCTTATGCGACAGATTCCGATCAGTTAATGGCAAGGAAATTTACGTTGATTCAGTCATTGTGGGCGAAATGGACAAAAAAAAGATTTAGTTTTGAGCAACAGAAAATATTGACGCAAAAAGATGTGTTGGTTTTTATGTATCAGCAAGGTTACTTATATCTGGTATTGATTTTAATTACCTTTATTGCGGGTGTGAATTATGCCAATAATTTAATTCTTGGTTTTTGTTTTCTGATTAGTGCCATTTTATGTATTAGTTTTTACCTTACTTTTAAGCAGTTGCATGGTTTGCAGATTGAAGTTGCCTATACGGAACTGGGGCAAGTGGGGCAGCCTTTAAGCTTAGAGCTCTATTTTAAACAGTCTCAACCTCAAGCACGTTATTTATGGATGAGTGTTGATACGCAGATACATCGGATCATGTTTGCAGATCTTAGATATCGCTATGTAATTGAACTCAAAACCAATAAACGTGGAGCATTTGAATATCCTACAATCAAGCTTTTTTCAGTCTATCCTTTCGGACTTGTTCGGGCATGGACTTATATGTATTTAAAAGGGCAATCTTGGATTGCACCACATGCTCAATATTCAGTCACGCAACAGCAGTATTCGCGACAAGCGCAGGAATTAGATTTGGACGAATTTCGAGAGTTACGTGATTTTCGACAAGGTGATTCTATCCAAGCCGTTTCTTGGAAGCAGGTGGCACGGGGACAAGGGCTTTATGTGAAAGTTTTTGAGCAACATGATGATTTACATAGCATAGATATTGATTATCTACATATGCCGAGTACAGATCATGAAGAAAAGTTGAGTTTGATGATGGGATTAGTCGAGCAATGTGAGCAGCAGCAATACGCTTATCGCTTGCTTCTACCACATGCTGAACTGGTCAAAGGGGTTGGGGAGCAACAAATGCTACAAGCGAAACGGCTGTTGGCACAGGCTTAAATAATGAAAAAGACACTCAACTCTTCGGTCAAATTAACCATTTTATTAAGCTTAAGTTTAATTTTGATCGCGCAAGCTGCATATTTGCCAATGACGCTGTCGGTACTTCTACTAACTGCGATTACAACGCTATATATTCATTTTAGGCAAACCGAATTACACGCTTTTTCAAAACTGTGGACAGCTTTTGGGGTGCTCGCAGCACTTGCGAGTATTTATTTTAGCTATGGCACCTTTATTGGCGTTGAGGCTGGAGTTGCTATATTAACCACGTTTCTTTTTGCAAAAGCCTTAGAAATTAAAAATACGCGTGATGTCATTATTATTTTCAATTTTGCTTTATTTGTGGCTGCGAGTTCATTTTTATTTAGCCAGTCGATCTGGATGGCAAGTATTGTACTTGCCTGTTTAGTTAGTTGTTTTATGGGGTTATATCGGCTTCAAACCGCAGGTTTTCAGCATCAAGAGAGCATAACAGGTGGATTTAAGCAGGATTTAAAACATGTTGCAAAGTTCATAGGGCTTGCACTGCCTTTTTTTGTGTTGCTGTTCTTATTTTTTCCACGCTTACCGCCATTATGGCATATCCCAATTCCTGAAAATAAAGCCGTTACAGGCATGAGCGATCGCATGTCACCAGGAGATATTGCAGAATTATCTCAATCCAGTGCTTTAGCATTCCGCATTTTGGGTGATATGTCGAAGTTACCACCACGTTCAGAGCTGTATTGGCGAGCGATGGTGCTTGATCACTATGATGGTCAAACGTGGACCAGTAGCCCATTTAATCAGCAAAACTATAACTCTGAAAATCAGACACGACTGGTTCAGCACGCGAAGTTTACATATCGATATTTAGCAGCTGATCCGCAGAGTAGTTGGGTCATGGGGCTGGATCAATCTATCCCGAATAATCCTCAATATTTCTTAAAAAATGATGGCAGTATCGTTCCAAATCGCGCTGTACAGTTGAATGAACCGATAGATTTACAGTGGTTAGGAAAAAGCACTCTTGCTGATTTTGTTACAGAGAATCCAACTACTAGAAAAAGTACCACGAAATACCCAGCGCATTTGGATCTTCGTGCACAAAAATTAGCACAGCAATTATTTGAACAAGCGGGTCGTGATCCAGAACGATATATCCATCATGTTATTGGCTGGTATAAGCACCAACATTTTGCATACACCCTACAGCCAGGATTACTGGGACAGAACCGTATTGATGAATTTTTATTTCAATCGAAGCAAGGTTTCTGTGAACATTATGCATCAAGTTTTGCTTTATTGATGCGATATGTGGGGTTACCAGCACGTATTGTTGTGGGTTACCAAGGGGGAGATTTAGCACCCGATGGTAAAAGTTGGGAACTTAGACAACACGATGCTCATGCGTGGACAGAGGTGAAGTTGCACGGTAAATGGATGAGGGTTGATCCAACAGCGATTATTGCACCACAGCGCATAGATACTGGAATGCAAAACTATATGGACACTGAACAAAATGTTTGGGGAGCAGAAAGATCTAATGTAAATTATCAGCAGTATGCTTTACTAAAAAAAATGCGTATTTGGAGTGATTATGCAAGCTATCAATGGCAAAGTAAGGTAATTGGCTATAATGCCGAATCACAGCAAAGTTGGTTAACTAAGTTGGGTATTCGTTCAACTTATGCCATGGTTATGGTATTGGTTTTGAGTGTTTTATCTCTTTTAGCAGGGTATTTTCTCTATATCTTTTATCGAAAATGGAAAAGCACCTCTAAAATTGACCGATTACTTTGGCAGTTTTCTAAAAAATTACAGCATGATTTACGTAAGCAGGATTCTGAAACAATCACTGTTTGGATGCAACGTCTTAGTGATCAAATAAAAGAAGCGGATGATATCCAGATCTTTGAAAATATCGCGCATTTACACCGAAAGATTATGTATGCGCCGCAGCATAGTCAGCAAGAGATGGAACAATTTGCTGAAATGCTTAAAACTTGCACGTTTGTGTTGAAAAATAAAAGAAAGATCTTGTCTAAGTGAAAAAAACTGAATATTATGCGTGACATATAGGCGTATAGCTCAGTTGGTTAGAGCGCTACGTTGACATCGTAGAGGTCTCCAGTTCGAGTCTGGATATGCCTACCAAATAAAATCAAAGACTTATAAGCAAATCAGATGCTTATAAGTCTTTTTTTATGGGGAATTGTCGCAGTTATAACTTGGGAAAGTTGGCAAAACTGGCAGAAAATGGCAATATTTACGACAAATCTGCGACAAGTCTGCGACAAGATGAAACTGCCAAAACCAAGAAAAAGAGGTGAGACGTATACAATTACGATCTCGTATGAGAATAAGCGATATTACTGCACCCGCGATACTGCAGCTGAATGTGAACAGTGGGCTGCACTCAAATTACTTGAATTAAAAACCCAAACCCAAATTGAAACGGGTGAACTCAAGCCAAAATACACATTTAGAGATCTCAACGATAAATACTTCGAAGACGTTGGTCGTTGGAATAAATCTAAATCATCTCTTGCATGGATCAAAGGGCAGTATAAAAACTTTGAAATGAAGTTCGGTGCCCTGGCACAACGATCGATCTATGACATCACACCAAAGGATTTAACACTTTGGCGTAATAACAGGCTTACTCAAGTTGGTGAAAATACGGTACTGAAAGAAATATCGCACTACAGTGCCATGTTCACTTATGCGCACAAGGAATTATTTCTCCTGGATGAAAATCCTTGGATGCAGATGACCAAACCTAAAAAGCCGAAAGCGCGTGATCGTCGCATTCATCCATCTGAAATAGAGCTTATGCTAAAAGCACTCAATTATGAAATGGGAACGGTGCCTGTGCTGCCTCAACATTATGTTGCTTGGGCATTTCTGTTTGCACTGGAGACAGCCATGCGTAGGGGTGAAATTCTGAGTATCGAGAAGAAAGATATTTATGATGAATATGTGCACTTGCCTAAGACGAAGAATGGAGATCCGAGGAACGTCCCTCTATCAGATGAAGCTTTAGCATTGTTGGAATTGATTCAGCATGATGGTCGTCGTTTGATTCCCCAGTCTGAAAATGCATTTCGTTTGATGTGGGAAAGACGAAAAGATGAGGTAGGTCTAAGTGGCTTGCATTTCCACGATACACGGCATGAAGCGATTACGCGTATGGTGCGCATTCGTAAACTACCAGTAGAAGTCCTGGCGAAAATTACTGGCCATAAAAAAATTGAGGTACTGGTGAATACTTACTACAACCCTGATGCCAAAGATTTAGTTGATGCATTCAAGTCCATAGAAAGAAATAAGCCCGCATAAAGCGGGCATTGTTCAGTTGATGCGTTTTGGTCCACGTCGTCGTTGTTGTTTTCGAAGGAGTTCATCTGCAGCATCAGGATCATACATATGTTTGCCATTACTGCCCTGGTTAATTGCTGCCAGTTTGGTGCGTATGGTTTCATCAGAGAAACCGTATTTAGCAACCAATTCAGCAACAGAGACCAGTTTGCGTTTTTCAAGTTTGAGCGCAGTTACAGTACCACCAAATAGTTTTTGCCCAAGTACAATTTGTGGAGCAGAATCTGCATCAATGGTTACAACGAATTCAGGCATTTTCTCCTCCATTTTCTTGCTTTATTTCATCAAGCATCTGGGCAAATATCACAATGCCGACTCTTACACGATTGGCTAATTTAGTGACTTTTGCATCTTCATAGTACGTCATGTTATTGCGAATAATTGGCAGTGGTGGACTTAAACCCGCTTTCATATATTCACTGTTCACATGGGCGATTAATTTGTTTTCTAAGCGTTGCTTAATTTTTGGATCTTGGAGCATTTCAATGTAGGTCATTTGTCTGCACCTTCAATAATAATCATCATCAAACATGTCGCATTCTTCTTCATAGCTTTTATAAAACTTTGATACGCAGTCGGAACATGCTTCATAAACTGGTCCACACATCCCTTCATCTGGATCACGATATGAACTAAGGTAAGGCACTCGCTGCTTGCATTTAGGACAAGATTCCCATTGTTCAGGATCTTCTTTTTTAGCTTGAATAGCTGCTTGATGCTCATCCCAGCATTCGTCACACATATTGTGATATTCGGCACCAAAGCTATCTGCTTCTGAACAAATACGATGAGTAGCTTTTCTATCGTGATGGGTATAGCAAAAAGTTCCCCATTCATCATCATGGATAGACACTGATTGTCCTGGTAAATGTGCTGTCATTTTTAAGCTTCCTTTCCCAATTGTTTAGTACGTTCACGGCATTTGATGCAGTGACACTTGCCAGATTTATAAACTTTAAAATCAGTCAATCCATGCAAATCACATTTGCCTTGAAACGTGTTTTCATCGGCAGCTATAGCTTTATTTTTCGCTTCAAAGTTGAATTTGTGGCGTTGCTGTTCAGCTGTTAGTGGCTTATCTAAACTTGGCAAAACTGGTCGTTTAGCACTTACTGCATGAGCCATTGATTCACGCATAGACTGTTGGCCAGTTTTATATTCAGTACTTTTCGGCTTATGACTTAAACCTGAATGGCCAAAAGGAATTTGAGTAGGCTCAGATTTGCCCTTAGCCTTCAGCCAGTTGTCAACTTGGATGGCAAGGGCAATAGATTTGCCCTGATTGATGATTGCATTATGGTCGATATTCGAGCGCATTTTGATTCCCCAATTCTATTAATATTTGTTTTGCAGTGGCTTTACTTACTGTCACTGGAATTAAGTGTGGTCCAAGCATGTGTATAGCGAGCGTCACGTTTTTTTCGTCTGATGTACGCACATGCAGGTGTACAAAATTTTCTAAGTTAAAAACGTGTTCAAGGTTTTGGTTATCAACGAATTTGAGCATTTTCACGCTCCAAAATTTCATAACGCAATTGAAGCTGTTTTGCTTCTTCTGTAAGTCGGCCATATGTTTCAATGGCTTGCATTAATGCCCAGACCATGCCTGCTATGAGAGCTGTACAAAGTAAAAACGCAAAAGAGATTACAATGGCTTGAAAGAGAGTAATCATTTGTAGAACTCTCCTAAAACGGTAGATCGCAGTCTTGAATTGCTTCAAGATCAATGCGGTATTCATTTGCAAGCTTGATGGCATCGCGTGCAGCTTTGTTTAAATCGTTAGCAAAAATCCAACGTGGTTCATTTAAATGAAACTTAAATGGATTCCCAATACCTATTGATCGATTAAGATCATGGTGGGTTTCATGCAGAAATCCGATTTTAATCACGTAATTGAAATCACGGCTAATTTGGTCAATATGAGAATAAAAGCTACCAAATTTGCAGTTAATATCTTGATTGACAGTCGTATAGAAACTTTTTTCATTAAGCATTTTTGAAATTGAAGAATGCTGTTCATTCAAATACGTTTTTAAGCGCCCATTTTTAGGTGAGAATAAATCTGATGCAAATTCATGGTAGCTTGAATAATCATTACATTCGAAAGCGCTTTTCATGTTTGTGATGGCTAAAAAGCACACTTTTTTCTTAGCCATTTTCTTTTGTAATTGGGAGTTGAGTTTCATGTCGATTCCTCAATAAGTTGATTTCTATAAATTCGACGTACTTTTTTTTCTAAAGTTTGCTTTTCGACTTGGTTGATTTCTTCTACATCGAAAGCTGATTGAATAAATGCGAGAGCTTGGCTTTGTGCTGCTACTAACTCAGGACCAACTTTCGCATTGCCTAAAATTTCGATTGCAGCGTTAATCTGCATTAGGCTGTCTTTGCACATAGCTTTCTCCAGAGACGTTGAAGAAACGGCTTTTTTTGAGGTTGAGCGAAGTCATCGGCATTGATGCGATTAATGATGATGGTATCAAAAGTTGATTTTTTCATAGTTAAATCACCTAACAGGTTATTTGTTTGGTGAATTATTAATTTATCAAATCAACTTTGTCAACAACTTTTAGTTGATTAAATATATTTACAGTTGAGTTTTGGTGGTCTTGGAGACAAAAAAAGTAAGTGCTTACTTACTTTTTTATAAAGAAAAATAAATGAAAAGTTAATTTTTATAAGTACATTTATGGCAATAGTTAATTTTTATAAAAAAAAGGTGGCATATGCCACCTAGAAATTTATATCCATTTATATTATTTGACTTGGTGAAATGAACATTTTCACTGGAGACATTCGCTCGATAGAATCCTTTTGAAGTGTTTCAAGAGCGCCTTCAACTGAATCAATTTTTACTAATCCATCTTGCTCGAATAAATATTCACCAGCATAGATAGATCCATTTTTACAGAAGATTAGAACCTCTTCACCGGCAACCGGTTGACCAGTGTATTCACATACAACAGCATAGCCATTTCGATACGGTTTAGCGAAGCCAGTACCTTTGATTAAGTAGGCAATAGGATTGATCATTCCAGTTGGAACATGAATGTTTTTTATTTCTTCAGTATTGGCGCTTAATTCCAAGTTTTCACCTTTGGACATTTTTAGAATGTTGGTAAGTGAAACCATTCTAAGCGTATTACTTTGATCAATGCTAGGGTGATTTTCTACATTATCGGTTGTATTTGATAAGTGTACGACACTATCTGTCGCCACTTGAGACTGGATGATGTTTTTAATAGCAAGTTTATCGTGAGGATGATCTAGCCATCCAGTAGGTACATGGAGGGCATCGGTAACTCTTGCTGCAAATTTATCGCCAATGTTTTTTTGAGATTTCTTGCCTAGATATTGATTTAAAAGATTATATTCGATGCCAAGGCGTTCACAGAACGCTTTACGGCTTCCAAATTGCTCTAATATCTCGAGTAAATTACTTTTCCTGATCTCGTAAACTGTTTGCATGTAAGCACACCTTAAACCAAATATTGAGGTTGGTTTCCTCTGTCACCGCCATATGCCACAAAGCACTAGAGTGACTGTATTTATTTCTATGCGGTGATTATCATTCATAAATTAAATAAAAAAAATCAACCATTAATTTTATAAATCAACTGAAAAGTATTGACTTAGCAATTTCAAAAAATTAATAATGCGTTTAAAGAAATAACCTTAAAGGTGATTTATTGTGATTAAAGTTGATTTTAATTTTGCTAGTTACATTCGTGAAATGTCTGAAGAGCGTTTGCATACTTTCGCACTTGATTCGGGTACTACTCCAAATTACATCAAGGTGCATTTGATCTACAAAAAAAAGATTCCACGTCCTGAAATGATCGATGCATTGGTTTTGGCTTCTAAGGGTGATTTTTCTAAACATCAATTTATCTCTTGGTTATATGACTTGAAGGTAGCTTAGGTTTTTTCTCTCCCAAGAAATACGATTATCGAAAAGGTTTAAAATCATGATTAATAAGAAAGAAAAAGTGCTTTCCCTTTCAATGGCATTAAGAGCTGCTGTGTATAGCGAAGGGGATCAGTCGTTAATTTCAGTAATTGCAGAAAAGAATTGCTGGAATGTCACGACTTTTCGCAATTCCCTTTGTCCAACAACAACCACACACAAAGCAAATATCTATCATTTTGAAGCAGTACTGGCAGAAACCAAAGATAGCAGAATTATGGACAGTGTATGTGCGATCCATGGCAATGCGGGTTGGTTCGAGTTACCTCCAGTCGCAGAAGAACTAGACCAAGCAAATTACATGAAGAAATTGGGTGAACTTGCACAAGAACAAGGTGGGCTTGCGCAATCTATTGCAGTAGCAGTCTCTGATGGTCGTATTACAAAACTAGAAGAGGCTGAAATTTATCAGGAAGTTTTAGATTTAGTACGAGTCGCTACGACCATTTTTGCCATGGTAAAAAAGCAGCGTGAGCATGACCAGGAGGGCAAATGAAACAAGCAAAAATTCAGGCTGATGACATTAAACATGCAGCCCAAGGTAAATGGTCAGACCTAATTTTCCCCAGTTTTGGAATAGAGGTTCAATGGAAAAAGAAAACTCCATGCCCTGCATGTGGTGGACGTGACCGTTTTTGGTATGACGACAAAAATGGTAATGGTGATTACTTTTGTCAGCAATGTGGACCAGGCGATGGTTTGAGCCTTATTGAAAAAACCTGCACCCGATTTACTTTTCCTCAAGTTGTATCAGAAGTTGCATCGATACTAGGTCTTAGCGACAGTTCAACGATAACCGATGAAGATCGTGCACGTTGGGCGAAAGAACGTGAAATACGTAAAAAGGAGCAACTGGAGCGTGAACGTAAACGCCAAGAGCAAATTGCCCGTAAAGCTGAAGGTATATTTCGAAATGCATACCTGGGCGAAGAAAGTCTTTATTTGAAAAATAAGAAAGTAGAGAAGGACCCAAAAATCAAGATTACCCATGATGGGAACCTTCTGATCCCTGCAGTAGATTTACTTGATGGGAAAATTTGGAATTTACAAACCATCGAACCTGATGGAACCAAGTACTTCATCAAAGGTGATACCAACGAAACGGGCGAATGGGAAACAGGTGGCGGACGGATGGGAGGCTTGGGCTTCATGATCGGTGAAGTACAACCAGATCTTTACGATGATCACAACATTTGCGTTGCTGAAGGTTACGCAACAGGAATGTCGATTCATATGGCAACAGGTTATCCAGTAGCACTTTCATTTGTAGCCAATAACTTACCTAAAGTAGGTAATGTCTTAAAGCAAAAATACCCTAATGCACAACTTGTGTACTGTGCTGATGATGACTCAGCTAAGGATGATACTGGCAGGAAATATGCGCAGATGGCGTTAGATATTACTGGTGGCATCATTGTGTTACCACAATTTAAGCAAATTCAGGAGTCTATTGCATGAGTTCTACCAGTTTCACAGACTTCAATGATTTGCATGTTTCTTGTGGGTTAGAGGAAGTAGCAAGGCAGATCCATACTGCTATTTCTAACCTTAAGTTTTCCCCCGAACCCCCTAAAAATGCAACCCACAATTTGCAGGGTCAAACATCGGAAATTGCAGAAAATCTTGTTGTTGAATCCAAAGGGGAGGCGGGTATTTCACCAGAAAATACTGCTCAAGATGAGTCCTCTCCAGAAGTACAAATGGAAAAATGGATTGCCCGATTCTGTTTAATCGAGGGGGAAACCAATGTATGGGATGACTATGGCAAAAAGATTTGGAAGAAGGCTGCATTTCAAACCATGTTGGGTGGTAAAAAAGTTTTTGATGCATGGAATTCACATCCAAAACGTAAAACCATTTCTTCAGATGATGCCAATGGGCGTGCTACTGGTGAAAGCCATATCAAAGCAAAGGAGATGAGTGAACGATTCATCATGCTTGAAGGTAAAAAATCCTGTTGGGATACATTTCGTCGTGAAATGGTGAGCACCGATGTTATGAAGGATAACTGGGCGGGTGCCTATGAAATGTGGGCAAAAGCACGTGATAAACGCATGATTTGGCATGAAGATTTGGTTTTTGTGCCATCCATGCATATTCGTGAAGGGCAAATCAATACCTATGATGGTATGGAAATTTCACCCATTATGGACGATAAAAATCAGATTGTTCCACAAGCCGAAGCACTGGAGATGTGCAGTCCAATCATTAACTTGGTCAAGTTCTTATGCGGTAAAGAAGACGATGCATACGAATGGTTGATGAAATGGCTGGCTTATCCTCTCCAGCACCCGGGAGCAAAAATGAATACTTCAGTTTTGCTGTGTAGTGCTGTGCAAGGTTCGGGTAAATCCTTGTTCTTTGAAAAGATCATGACGCGGATTTATGGCGAAAAGTACTCAGTTACGTTAGGGCAGAATGGGCTTGAATCCATTTATACCGACTGGGCTGAACGTAAGCTGTACTGCTTGTTTGAAGAAATATTTAACAATAAATCTAAGTTCGGCATGATGGGCTTGATCAAGCACATGATTACTGGCGAGAAGATCCGTATCGAGAAAAAGTTTATGTCGGGGTATAGCCAAAATAACCACATCAACTGCGTGTTCTTATCCAATGAAGTTCAGCCATTAGCCATTGAAGAACGTGACCGACGTTTCCTTGTGCTTGAACCGAACCAGAAATTAGGTGATGACCTCAAGCGATTGATTGAGAATTGTCTCGAACCTGATAGCAATGCAATCAGTGCGTTTTATACCTACCTATTGTCGCAGGATCTAACCGACTTTACTCCATATACTGAACCACCAATGACTAAAGCCAAGCATAAAATCATTCAGTTCGGTTTACCTGGTTGGAAGTTATTTCTTGATGACTGGCGTGCAGGTGTATTGGATAACCCTTTTGTTTGCTGTTTGTCTGATGATTTGTACATTGCATATCGCCAGTGGTGCCACAAAAACGGGGAAAAGACTATTCCAGCCAATAAGTTTCTAAGCCTGATTGCATCGGAACGTGTGGTCGCCAAAGGGCATGGGCGCGTCTATGAGGATGTAGTAACAGGTGTTGGCTATCAAGAGCAAAGGAAAGTCGTTCAGCGTCGCATGATATTTACAGCCAATTGTCCCAAAGATAAGAAACAGGCTGATTGGCTATCTTCACAAGTAAAGCAATTCCGTGCTAAGTTAAAAGGAGATCACGATGTACCGCCTGTACTCTAATAATAAATCTAAAAATGTTACGGGTGTTACGGGTCTGTTACGGGCTTTTTCGCCACCCCGTAACACTGTCTACGCCTTACCACACAAGACTTTCAGCCTACCTGTTACGGGTGTTACGGGTATATGCACACGCGCGCACGCGGGGAAAAACTCACATCTACTTATTCTATTTAATTTAATACCCTTTAAATATTTTCCCGCGCGAGGAAAACACCCCGTAACACCTGTTACACCCGTAACAACAATTGATTTTAAATAACTTTTTAATACCTATACCCGTAACAACCCCGTAACAAACAAGGGGTAGCCCGTAACATTGCTTATAAATTGAGCTAAGGTTGATAAAATGGAAAAATATATTCGCTTACTAAATCCAAAAACCACAAATTTTGATGCTATCGGTGGGGGAAATCATGGAGCTATGACAGCTCAAGATGTCTGTGTAGCATTGAGCTATGCAAAACTAACAACTGTCCAGAGCCATTTGATGGAGCTGTGTGCTATGAATCGCAATTCAACTGATCAAGTAAAACTTTCGGCACAGGTGATACATGCAGAGTTAATTCAAACTAAGCAAGCTGAGATGTCTATAGAGCATGAACTTTCAATCTTTGTTGCTCTTGTTGAGTTGGCTAAGGTTCCTGCAAACTACACTCCTTCAGAACGCAATCGAGCAGTGATAGCAGGAGTGAGTCGTATGCAAATCCAGCGTAAAATGGGGAATATGATTAATAATTTTAAGGAGCTGCTTAAGAATGAGATTGAGATTGCATCTGAGAAAATTAACTACCAATTGAAAAAATCAACTTAAAGTTTATTTGGTGTATTGACAGGTGAGCCAGTTTTAATCTACATTTCTCCACAATGAGAAACTATATCAAAACGTTGTAGTTATCCTCTGAAGAGCCGAAAAGGCTCTTTTTTTATGGCTGCATGTCCAGTTTCAATGTCAATGTCATGGGCATGCAGTTCTTTTTAATTTGGAGATTGGTTATGCATGCAACGCAAATTGTTCAGGTCAAGGTCAAGTTATCCAAACCTAAAATTGTTCTGGCTTATGCACTGGGTGCAGTTGGCGCGGTAGCGCAAGCACTTTCCAAAAAATTAATTAAGAGTTCAGTTTCAATGCAAGTGGTTCCAGTTCATGACAAACAAAGCACCGCAGAAAGCTAAACGTCCTTGTCTGGTCAACAGTTGCAAGGACTATGCAACGAACCAAGGTTATTGCGATAACCATCAGGACAAAATTAAAAAGAAAGATCGTGAACGTGGCACCGCGCATCAGCGTGGCTACGATGCTAAGTGGACAAAAGCACGTGATGCATTCTTAGATCAGCATCCGCTTTGCGTTGAGTGCAGCAAGAAAGATTACATCAATCCTGCAACGGTTGTGGATCACATCATCCCACATAAGGGCGACAAGGTTTTGTTTTGGGATGAAACGAATTGGCAACCGCTTTGTGAGACACATCACAATATAAAAACGGCTACCGAGGATCGGGGCAGTTGGTCTCCAGTGGCAAAGCAAGTTAAAGCTAACCTAGACAGCAAGAACGAATTCAAGGTGAGTGACCGCTTACTGGTTGCCACTGAGTATGCACAAGAATCGTTGATGTGTGATGACAAGACGGTATTCACTGTGATTGAAGTCCATGACAAGACAGTGTTTGTTCAAGATGACGAAGGCAACGGTGGTCGGCTGCATCATTCACATTTCAAGGCGGTGCCAGTATGAGTGAAGTTATCTTGCTAGGTGATCCAGTTGTTTACAAAGATCATATTCATGGCATGGATGAGATCGGTGTCGTAACCAATGCATCACCTACAAATTTTAAAGTCCTTTGGAATGATGAGATGCATTCTAAGGTCGAGATATATGAACGACTTCGCATTGCTCGCTTGGATGAAGTTGATGCTCAGTGTCGAGTTATTCATAAGGATTGAGTCATGCTTAAATATACAAATTGTGAAAAGTGTGAAGGCTGCAAAATATTTGATGGCAAAGATGGAACAGAAGCTCGGCCATGTCATCAACCAGTTCCAACGATTGTTGTAGATCCAATAGTTGTAATGTCATCAAATGGCGAACAACTTGAAGACGGCTTTAGTTGGCTTTGGTTTTACTTCACTGGCATCGGTGTTGGAATGCTATTTGGTTATCTAATTGCTTTTGCTATCACTTGAGGGGAGCTATTCAAATGCTTGTAAAAATTAATTCTGATCTTTTTGTTCTTGCTTCAGATGTTGTTCAAGTAAAGAAAATCACAAAGCCAAACTCAAGTGACTATGGGAAATGGGTGGCATTGGTCAAGCATGAGTTTGGCACCTCTGCACATGAAATTCCTGAAAGCGAAGTTAATATTCTTGTAAGTGATATCAATAGATTTTTAGAAAAATAGGGGGATATGGGGTCAAAAGTCAAAACCGACCTCTTAGAAAAGACCGCCCCCCCGTCAAATTTTTACGTGGTCAAAAGTCCATAGGGGGGTATACCTCCGATATTTAACAGTTTTTGGAAATTCAGGAGGTTTGTATGTCTAAAACTGGCCGACCTCCTAAGCCATTGCAAGAAAAAATATTGTCTGGTGCTCGTATTCGAGATGACCGTGACGATGATGCACAAGTTGCAAATGCAGCAGTAGATTTAGGCATGCCACCATGCCCAGTATGGCTGAATAAAAAAGCCAAAAAGCATTGGGATACATTAGGACCAACTTTGGTACAAGCTGGATTGTTATCTGTGGTGGATGGCGATGTTTTCGGATTGCACTGTGACAACATGGCAGCCTATGAAGAGGCAATGACAAAACTAACTGTTGTGTCTGAGTGGGTAGCAAAAACTCCAAACGGATTTGAAGTTCAAGCAGCTTGGCTTCAGATTCGCAATAAATTGCAAGAACAAATTATTAAAACTGCCCGTGAATTTGGTCTGACACCCGCAGCACGTTCTAGTGTGAAAGTGAATAAACCACAGCAACTTAATTTACTTGGTGCATCAGCTGCAGTTGAAGAAGATGAATTTTCTGGTATGGGCATTCGTTCAAGTTAAGTGAAAAATTATGCGTGATTACTTCAAAATCGCGCTCCAGTATTGCCATGACGTGCGCTCTGGGGTGCGCGTTGCAGGTCAGTTGGAAAAACTTGCAATTAAAAGGTTTTTATCAGATTTAGCAAGGTCAGGTTTTGATCCTGAATCAGTTGATGATGAGAGTAAGGCTTTACTTCAAAAACTCAAGTTTAAACCTCAGCCAGATATAGATTTTGATTATGAATTAAATCTTGAGCGTGTCACCCATGCTTGTCGATTTGTTGAGGCTTGCCCACATGTGAAAGGCAAGTTGGCAAAAATGAAACCTGATGGTTCCCGTCATCGCCTGATTTTAGAGCCATGGCAAATATTCTGCATGATGAATATTTTTGGTTGGGTTGATAGCGATAACAAACGTCGATTTTTATATGTTTATATTGAGGTCGCAAAGAAAAATGGAAAATCTACTTGGCTTGCAGCCGTTGCGTTATACCTTGCTTTTATCGATGGTGAAATGGGGGCTGAAGTTTATACAGCAGCTACTTCGCGGGATCAGGCAAAAATCGTATTTGAAGATGCAAAAACAATGGTGGAGTTCTCTCCACGTATGCGCTCAACCTTCGGTATTGAATTTTCACAATATTCTGTGTACCAGACAGAAACAAACAGCACGCTTAAAGCGTTATCACAAGATCGGGGCGGCACAAAAGACGGTTTGAACGTCCATGCGGCAATTATTGATGAATTACATGCGCATAAAACTGCAGATATGTATGACATTGTGGCCAATGGTGTAGCAGCTCGTGAAGAGCCATTAATTCTTGCCATTACTACTGCTGGAGACGATACAACCAGCAAATGTTACCAAGAACGTCAAGTTGTAGTTGATATCCTTAAAGGAAAAGCTACTCATGACCAGTACTTTGGCATGGTTTTTTGCTTAGATCGAAATGATGATTGGAAAGATCCAACTGTTTGGCCTAAGGCAAATCCTAATTATGGTATTTCTGTGACGGAAAAATACCTGCATTCAGTCTTTGAAAAGGTCAAAGTAAGTCCAAAACAAGAGGGCATTACTCGGCAAAAACATCTGAATGAATGGGTTGGTGCTATTGATGGTTGGATTGCACCATCTATCTGGGAAAATGCAGGTCGGGAAATTTCAGAATCATCATTTGATGGGCAAGTCTGTTTTGGTGGTTATGACCTTGCCAGTCGCCTAGATTTAGCTTCTTGGGGGCGGTTACGTCCAAAGCTTGAAGATGGGAAAGTACATTGGTACATCTTTACCAGTAATTATATTAGTGAGCACGTTGTAGATACCAAAGAAGCTATTAATGGTGAAAAAAGACCTGATGAATACCCTGTTTGGCGTGATCAGGGATATTTGATTGTTACTGAAGGTAAAACAACAGATTTTGAGCAAATTCAGCGCGATATTGAAGATTTCCACACTGAAAATCCATTTTATGAGATGGGTCACGATCCATACCATGCCGCGCAATTGACAGCAAATTTACTTGATGAAGGGATCAATGTTATTGAAGTGCCCCAAGTTACCAAGTTTATGTCAGAACCAATGCGCTGGATTGAGCAACTTCTGGCTGAAGATCGGCTGCACCATGATGGTGATCCTGTCTTGAAGTGGTGTATGTGTAATGTTGTCATACGTCCAGATGTAAACAATCAAATCTTGCCTAGAAAAAACTCTCCAGGGAAAAAAATTGATGCTGCTGTTGGTCTCATTATTGCTGCATCACGTGCTATGCATTATGACAATGAATCTGTATTTGAGTTGGTGCCTGGCGAAGATGACGGGAACATTGATGACTGGTTGAAAGACATGATTAAGGTGAAAAAGCGATGAGTAAAAAGCGCGATAAAGTTAAAAGTCGTGATAAAAACAATCGCGATAGTCTAAAGGTTCGGGGAATGGGACCAATGCAAGACAAAACGGGGACGACCATTATTGATCGTCCCCGTTCTGGTTTTAGAACGGCTAAGCCTGTGACTTTTGACAGTGCCATGACACTTAGTGCTGTTTTTGCCTGTGTCAAAATTCTGACAGAGTCAGTAGCAACCCTTCCTCTGCAAATGTTCCAGTTAAAGTCTGATGGAACCAGAGTACAAGTTAAAGATCATGATGTTATTCGATTGCTTTACAACAAGCCCAACCGATACCAAACCCGAGTAGAGTTTTTTGAACAGCTCATGCTCAATTTGGTCGCGGGAAATGCTTATGTAAAAAAGGATTTTATTGGCAAGAAATTAGTCAGCTTACAAGTCATCAATTCTGGTTCAGTCGATCCGAGTATTCGAGAGGATGGCACACCGTTATATAAGTGCAAAATTGGTAGTAAGACTGTCGAATATACTGATAAAGAAATTTGGCATATCAAGCTTTTTGGTACTGGATTTGTCGGTATGTCACCTATTGCCTATGGTGCTCAGTCAATTGGCATTGGTTTGGCTGGCAGTGATAAGACCTCGCGTTTGATGTCAAATGGTGCAAAACCAACAGGTGCTATTTTGACACCAAAATGGCTTAAAAAAGAACAACGTGACGAAATTCGTGACGAAATGGATATTCTTGTGAATGGCGATGATGGTGATATGCCAGTTCTTGAAGGAGGAATGACCTTTGAGCAAATCAGCCTAACGCCTGAAGATCTTGAATTGATTGAAATTCGAAAGTTAGCCGTTGAAGAGGCATGTCGTTATTTTGGTGTAAATCCTATCCTCATTTTCAGTACCGATTCTAGTACGACATGGGGTAGCGGTATCGAGCAATTGGTTGATGGCTTTCATAAGTTTGGTTTGCGTCCATATTTGGAGCGGATTGAAGAAAGTGCCCGTATTCACCTACTGCAACGACATGAATGGGATGAATATGAGTTCGAGTTTAAGACCAAGGACTTGTTACGTGCTTCATATCTAGAACGGATTAAATCCAACAAAGATCGAATTTTGAGTGGTCAAGCCACGATGAACGAGGTGCGTGTGGAAGAGGGTGATGCACCAATTGAAAATGCAGATTTCTTACTGGCACCAGTGAACATGACAACAGCCGAACGTATGAAAAAAGGCAATTATGGAGCGAAAGCTGATGAATCAAAACCTGCTAGTGCGTAATAAAGCACTGCCAAACTTGCCGAAAGTTCAATGTCGGCGTATGCCAATTGGGGCTGAAAATTTACGTTTCATTCAAGATGATAAAACTGGTGCGGTAAAGGTCAGTGGCTATGCTGTGAAATGGGATTCAATTAATTTTTACGGTGAAAAATTCATTCGTGGTGCATTTGCTGAAGTTTGTGCAGCATTTACAGCAGGGAATAAAAAAGTACATGCATATTATAACCATGGCTGGCGTATGTATTGGGTTGATTCGCTGATGGCATTGCGGATTGGTAAATATATAGTTTTAAGAGAGGACGAGATTGGTCTTTATCTAGAGCTAGAATTTACACCTGGTTTGTATTGGGCGCAGCAAGTAGCTGCCATGGTCAAACATGAAACCGTAGATGGTTTCTCGGTTGCATTTTATCCACCTAATCCAATGGATATAGAGGACAAAGGTACGCATGTTGAAATCAAGCGTGCTGATATTTATGAAATTAGTGTTGTAGATGAGCCAGCCGATAGTGCAGCCCGAATCATCAATGATGATGCGATTGATTCCATTGAAACAGAAAATGATGCTGAAGAGCTTATTCGTTCTATGGGCTTTCCTGGTGAGTACGCAAAAAAATTGATGGCACGTTTGTCTGGAATGCAAAAACCGCATGAAGAACCAGTGTCACAGAAAGATCCACTTGGTTGGCTCGATTACTAAGCCAATCACAATTTATTTATTACCCGCTTAATGCGGGTTTTTCATTTTCTATGCATAGGAAAAATAGTATGAATGCTTTATCAAAAACTCAAGTCGCTTTAGCAATTGGATCAGCTGCTGCGGGGAATATCTATTCGCCATTTTTAGGTTTGCACACACGTGATACAGCTGCTGCAAAAGAATTTGAACAGCTCTGTGGTGACTTAAAAACGCGTAAACAGCAGCTTGACGATTTAATCACCCGCTATAAAGAAAAACTTGAAGAAAAAGTTGAATTACCGCAAGACGTAAAAGATGATCTTGAAGCGCGCTCAAAAGAAATTAAAAAGTTGTCTTCTGATCTTGAAGAAGTTCAGCAGAAGCTGATTGAAAATATTCACGAACGAAGCAAGCCAGAACAAGATAGTGTGGCATCTATTTTGATTCGTAATAAAGATATTGCAGATCAAGCTGCTGCAATCCTTAAATCTCGTGGCAAGTTTTCAATTGATGGCATCCAAGCACGTAATATCGTAACTCTGGATGGTTTACCAGCAACAACTCAATTTGCTACTGGAACAATCAACACAGCGACACGTGCACTGGCTTTGTTGGATTTAATCAGCTTTACACCTATCACTGAAAAACTGGTCCCACTTTTCCGTGAATCAGCCTATGACATTATGGCGGATTTAGTAGAAGAATCTAACGATAAACCTGAATCTGATATTGAATTTGGCGTAGTTGAAATGGCGGTAGGCACAATTGCCCACTGGATCCGTGTTTCAAACCAGTTGATGTCTGATATGCCGACCTTAGCTTCGTATATTGAAGGTCGTTTGGCATATGGTGTACGCCTTAAACTTGAATACAAACTTGTAAATGGTGACGGTAAAACATCAGGTGCACGCTCATTTATTGGCTTGATTGAAGTTGGCACCCATTTGACTGTGGCTGTTGGTACAAATGATAGTGCTATAGATGTGTTAAGTCGTGCGAAGTACCGTGCTGGAGCTGCAGGTGTCTTACCTGAATATATTTTGTTGAATCCAGAATCATGGGGAGCAATTGAACGTATTAAGGGGACTGATGGCCATTATGTTTTTGGTGCACCAGGCGCAGCAGTTCAACCAGTTCTTTGGAATTTGCCTGTAATTCTTACTGCAGCAATGCCAGCATTTAAGTACTGGGTAGGTAACTTGACTATGGGTACCGCAGCCTATGTACGTGAAGAAGTTCATGTCGATGCATCAACTGAAGATGGCAATAACTTTACGAAAAACCTTGTGACTTTACGTGCAGAAATGCGAGCAGCATTTGGTGTTGTTTTACCAGATGCGTGTGTTTCAGGGGAGTTACCTGCGATTGATGAACTGGATACTCCAGTTGTGGCGGTAAATACTTCTGCCGAGCTTTCTGGTACTGCTGAACCGAATAGCATTATTGTTTTACGTGAAAATAATGTGGCGACTGCATCAACTGTGGCTGATGGTACGGGTGCATGGGAATTTACTCCAAATCCACTTGCGACTGGTGAACAAGCAGTGTTGTTTGCAGTCTTGGGTGGAGCTGTGTCTGAAGCAGTTCAAATTGTTGGTCCATAAAAAAAACTTTCAAAGCAGTCCTTCGGGGCTGCTTTTTTTTACCTCTTTTTCTGTTTTAAAAAGGCTATTTTTATGAGTGATTACAACATTACATTAGAAAAACTGAAGCAATACTTGAGTGTTGTTCATAGTCGTGATGACCAATTCATTGAATCACTCATACAAGTAGCTATTGAAGATGTTCAAAACTGCATTGATCGACGTTTTGATGACCCTACAACATGGGGAAATATAGCTTTAGTTGATCCTAGCAACAATATTCCTGCACCGTTAGAAGCTGCAGTAAAAATGGTGGTCGATGATCTTTATCACAACCGATCTACGCAGTTTGATAAATCCTTATTTGATAACAAAACATTTACCCGATTGTTTTCTCCATATCGAAAAATGGGGGTGTGATGTGCATGAAGCATTTGAAGCGTGGTTTAAGCTGCAAGACTTTTATAAAAGATTGATATTTATTCATGGCGAAAGTGTGATGTTCAAGGATAAGGACACATATCGGCTTTTGGTTGTTCAAATTGCTTTTGAAGCATATCTGGAGGGACGACAATGCAATCAGGTCAATTAGATACGTTGTTTGAGGTTTATCAACAATCTTCTGAAAAAAATACTGCAGGCCAAAAGAAAGATGTTTGGACCGTTATTGGCAGTTTTTATGGCGGAGTAGAGCCAATTAGTACACAGACATTTGTTCAATCTGGTTTACAAGGATCTGCTTTGGTTTGTCGTGTAGTTATGCGCCCAGATGATTATCCTGGATTAAACGCAGCCTTAATTATTAAGGATGTAGATCGTGGGGAAATTTATAAAATTTCAGGGGTTTTACCAATCAATAAAGGCAAGCAATCCTTATTATGCATGATAGGTAAACTTTTATGAATTTTTCAGCCGAGGTTGAAGGCTGGGAAGAAGCAAAAAAGCAAATGCAGCAATTGGTGAGTTTAGCAAAAGAAAGACAGCTCACTCAGAATGCATTGTTTTACGCATCACAGCCAATGTTTGAAGAAATTAAACAGAATGCACCCAAAGCTGAAAAGGCTTATTACAAATACTACAGAGGCTCTTCAAGGGCACGTTTAGCGGGACAACCTCAGAACATACGCAAGTTGAAACGTCCTGGTACTTTAAGACGTAACGTCGCAAGAAAACGTATTAAAGTTGATAACGGTGTTGCAGTAGGCATCTACATCAAAAATAAAGCCTTTTATTTTCGATTTATTGAACTGGGAACACCTCATATTGTGGCTGTCCCTTTTATTCGTCCTGCGTATGACAAGAACAAGGATTTAGCGATAGCTCGATTTATTGAACGCTATCGTGAGTACATTCAAAAAGTTATTGCAAAACAGCAATTAAGTTCTTTGAAAGAGGGGGATTCAGATGCTGGTTAAAGAGATCATCTATTCAGTATTGGGTCCATTATTCAATGATCGTGTCGGACCACATCCCTTGCCACAAGGATTTGATACCAATGAAACCTATGTGACTTATCAAGGTATTTCAGCGGTGCCACTGAATACCGTCAAAGGATGGACTGGCCACAGTCAACAACGGGTTCAAATCAATATTTTTCATTCAGACATTATTGTTTGTGAAAAAGCTAAAAATCGCGTGATTTGGGCAATGGATCAGCAAACTTATTCATCATGTGTGGTGGTCGATGAGCGTGATGAAGGCTTAGATGACGAAACTCAAGTATATCAACAACAAGTCGACTTCTTGATTTGGCAAGAAGTTGAAAAGGAGTAAAGCATGGCTGATAAAGCTTTAATTGATTCACAAGGTATTAAAATTTCATATAAAGAGGCATCTGCTTCTACATTTGAAGAGGTGCTTGAAGTTACTGATAGCCCTTTACCTACAAAAAAGCGTGAAGTAGATGATATTACGACAGTAAAATCTACCCACAAAGAAACTGCTGCTGCAGGTGTGATCAGTAGTGATGATTTGGCATACGAGCTTTTAATGATTTCAGGGAGCGCGCAGCAAACTGAATTGGATGGTCATCTTGAAGCTGGAACCATGTTGGATTGGAAAGTTGAACTTCCTGATGCGCTCAAAACAACTTATACCTATTCAGGCACTATTACTGAATTGTCTCCAATCCGTGCTGCAAACAAGAAAAACCGTTTCCGTTTGACTATTGCGGTGAATGGTAAAGTAACCAAAACAGAAATCCCAGGACCTTAATTCTTAAACAGTAATTGCCCGCTTTAATAGCGGGTTTTTTATTTCTCTAATTTGGAAAAAATATGAATACTGCAAATGCAATTGCATTACCAAACTTAGCATCTCTATTTTTAGCTGCTGCTGACAATCGTGAAATCGAAACTCATGAAATCGAAGGTTTGGGTAAAGTCGGCATCAAGAAATTAAGTATTGCAGCCCGTGATGAATGGGTGGCTTCGGAAAAACATTCAACCATATGTTTATTACAAAATGCTGTCTGTGATCCAGACACAGGGAGTCTTGTATTAAAAGAAATTGAGCTTGAACGTTTGAAAGAATTACCAACGACTATTGTTGATTCTTTGATTGAGAAAATCTTTAAGCATAACGGCATGAAAACTGTTAAAGATTTACGTGAAGAACAGCAATCGGAAGAATTAAAAAACTCCAAAGCCGACCAGAGCTAAAATTTAAATTTCAGCTTGCACTGAGATTAGGGCGAACGGTTGGCGAACTTGAATCATCCATGACTTATGAAGAGTTTGTCTATTGGCAAGCATTCAACATACTTGAACCAATCGGTATTTATCGAGAGGACCTATTGTTTGGAAATATTGCCAAAACATTTGCTGATGTGAATGTCTCTGATCATGGCCTAGGATTAGAGAACTTTATGATGTTTAGACAGCCTGTTGAACGAACAGTCGAGGATGTATGTGATGACATTAAGACGAGAATGGCAAGATTAGTTTGAACAGTCATTGGATTAAATTTCTATTTTTGCCTATATTCTAATCTCTTATTTATAAGGGGTTAGAATGGAACTATTAAATTCACCATTAAAAAAAGCTGATTTTGATCAGATTGATAGTTATTTTAACGCTTATAAATCAAACTTTTTGAAGCTAGACATTAAAGAATTAAGCATCGAAAAATTTAAAACTGATTTTAAAAGCTTTGACAAATATTTGATTAATTTAAGTGATGCAGAAAAGGCAAGGGCTTGGCTGTATTTATACTCCAAAGTTACAAAGTATTTGAAGGATCAGACTCCAGTCATTCAGCCCAATAAGCAGTTTGATAATCTAAATTCTAGGAAGTTGGCTTCATATATCGTCAGTCTTGTTATTTTGGCAATGGTAGGATGGGGTATACACGTATTTTTAAATAGAGAAGAAAGCCCAGAGGAAAAGGCAGAAAAAAGGTATCTTAGGACGGTTAATTCTGCTGAAATTGCAGTTAGCAGTGTTTTAAAAGACCCTTATTCTGCGGTTTTCAGAAACCAAAGAGGTTTTTGCGGTGAGGTTAACTCCAAAAATAGTTTTGGTGCTTACACTGGCTATGTTCGCTATATTGCACCAAAACCAGATTTAATTGTTTTAGAGTCAACTATGGACCAAAGCGAATTTGAAGAAGTATGGAATAAGCTTTGTAAATAGTAAGTTTTTTAAATCAGCCACCTTCGGGTGGTTTTTTTTCGAGTAAAGAAAATGACAGATGATTTATTAGGTCGTGTTCAACTTCTGTTGCAGGCAGATACATCCAGATTTGAAGCAGGTATGGCTAGTGCAGAAAGGATTACGGACCAATCTGTCAAAAATATTAAAACTGGATTTCAGGGTGTAACCACAGAAGTAAAAAAAACCCATAATCAAGTTGATAACTTTTCAAAATCAATATCGGAGCATGAGGCGGAAGTTAGAAGCGTTGCAAAGTCTTATGATATTGCAGCTCTAGCTGTTAAAGGATTAAGTGCGGTAGCTGCTGGTGTTTCGATTGGAAGCTTAACTGCTTATGCAAGTAACTACATTTCAAAAGCATCTGAGATTCAGAAGTTTGCTGACTTGGTTGGTTCTAGTACTCAACAATTTCAATACTATGCAGCAGGTGCAGAAGCTGCAGGTATTGGTATCGATAAATTTTCGGACTTGGGGAAAGATGCTTTAGATAAACTTGGTGATGCGATGGCTGGCCAAGGTGAGATGATGGACTTCTTTGATCAAATTGCGCCAAAAATTGGCGTAACCATTGATCAATTTAAGGGTTTAAGTGGTCCAGAGGTTATTCAGAAATATTACAACGGCTTAGAAAAGGCGAACCTTTCACATGCTGAAGTTGTTAAGTTTATGGAACAAATTGCAGATGAAGGTAGTTTGCTTATTCCAATGCTTAAAAATGGCGGTGCAGGTTTTACTGAATGGGGGGATGCAGCGCAACGTGCAGGTGCAATTCTTTCTGACAGTATGATCAAAGATTTAAAAGAAGCAAAAGAAAATATCGCTCTTGTAAACCTTGAATGGCAGGGCTTTCAAGCAAATATTGTCAATAATGTTGTACCAACGTTAGAGTTGTTAAAAGATAACTCTGATTCAGTTCAGGCAGGTGCGATTGCATTAGCTGCTTATGTTGGTACTCAATTAGTTTATGCATTAGGTCAAGCTACCGTTGCAGGTTATGCAAAGGTTACGCAGTTAAAAGATCAAATCATTGTTCAAATGGCTGCTATCCAACTTGAGAAACAGGCAGCAGCACAAGATTTGATTCGTGCTCAAGCGCAAGTTGTTAATACACAGGCAACATTATCAGCACTTGCAGCAGAACGGGCTTTAGAGATTCAACGTTTAAAAGCACAGATTTCTGCCCAAGGCTTAGCAGCGTCCCAAACTCGATTGGCTGAAATTAGTGTTATAGAATCGCAGGTTAAAAAAGAATTGGTTCTGGCAAATAATGCCTTAGCAGCGTCTCAAGCACGTGTAACAGCAGCTCAAGCTTCGGGCTTAACCGTAGGTCGGTCTTTGATAGGTTTCCTTGGTGGACCAGTGGGTTTAGGTCTTACTGTTGCTACGGTAGCAGCTTCGTATCTCTTACTGAAAGACAATACTTCTGATGTTTCTTCAACATTGGACATGCAGGGTCAAACAGTAGATGAATTGAAAGAAAAATGGCGTGATCTTAATTCAATTCAAAAAGATGCTTTGGCACTTGAGCTAAAAGAAAGTATTGAAGATTTACGTGTTAAGTATGTTACAGCATCTTCGGATCTGAATGCCTGGATTGGTTATATTGAAGATTCTGGTCGTGTTTCTGAAAAAGTTGCACGTCAGATTCAGGTTCAATACAAGGAATATTCTAAAGGGCGTATAACTGCAGATGAATTTTATAGTTCGATTAAAGCTATAAACGGCATTTCAGATGAGCAGGTTGTAAAACTTCGTGGTTTGATTACGGCTAATCAAAACAGTAAACAAGCTTATGAAGAAGTTAAGCAGAAACGTGATGCTTTGGTTAATTCAACTCCAAATGCTGTATTAGCACAAAATGCTGAAGCAGAGGCAATTCGTAAAAAGAATCAAGAGTTGCAGAAGACCAAAGCACTTCAAGAAAGTTATGCGCAGAAAAACCTGAAAAATGATTTCTTAATCAAAAACACGGCTGTTTTTGGTGGTGGTCAAAAAGGTTTTGAAAAGTCTCAAGCAGTTACAGAGTTTTATTCTGAGAATAAAATTCCTATGACACGCAGTTTGACTGCGCAAGAGTATGACGTTTTCAATAAATGGTACGAAAAGCAACAAGCAGTAAAAACCTTACAAGAGTCGATAACTGCTTCTGAAAAGGAACGCACCAAAGAGATAGAAAAACAGCAGAAGCTAATGTCTGTTAATTCAAAAGTTTTGGCTACAGCAAAACAGTACAACTTTTCGGGTCTTGAAAAAGAATATGGATTAGTGAATGGACTTTTGTCTGCTGTGATGATGCAGGAGTCAAAAGGGGATCCGCGTGCATATAACAAAGAGACTGGTGCTACAGGAGCATTTCAGTTCTTGTCTGGCACAGCTAAGCAGTATGGTGTTGCAGACCGTTACAATGTTCAGCAATCTGCAGAAGGTGCAGCAAAATATCTTTCAGACTTGTTGAAAACATTTAATGGTGATTTAGAGAAAGCTGTACGTGCTTATCATGCTGGACCTACTAATGTTAAAAAGAATAGAAAGATTGGCCCAATTAATAATGAATATTGGTCCAATACGAAATCTCGTCTTGCATGGTTGAATGGTTCAGGAGGGTCTACATCGAATGACTTTGAAAAATATCTTCAGGATGAATCAAAGTCTGTTGCTGCTGCTTTAGAAGAACAAGATCGTATTCGAGAGCAATATGCAACGAAATGGGAGCAGCTTGAAAAGACGCACACTGAAAAAGTTGAAGATATTCGTAATGCCTTTGCCAATGATACAACCATGCGAGACATGTTGCTCCAGCGTGAAAATGAAAGACATGCTGTGGCCATTGAGGACTGGGTTAAATACGAAGATCGTCGGGTAAAGGAAGAACAGGAGGCAAATCAAGAAATTATCCGTGCTCGTCAGGAATCCTTTCAGGCAATGAATGTTCCAATGAGCCAACTGGCAGAAATTGGAATTAATGCTCAAGCTCAAGTGGGTATGTCGCCAGCCGAATTATCACGTTGGAAACTGAATAATCAGCAGCAAGATGGATATTCGGAACTGGGTGGGTATTTAGGGCAAGCAAATGAAGCCATTCGTAATAATGAGTTATTAACTCAGCAGGAACGATACGCGAAGCTTGAAGAAGTCTATCGCCAGTATCTAGAAAGTAAGCGAGCACTTGGAGAGCAGTATGCACTTCAAGAGCAAGAGTTGGCGAAGTCACAGCATCAGGAGCAGTTGAATCTTTGGGGAAATTTGGTTTCTCAGGCACAGAATACCTGGAGTCAAGTTACTCAAGCTGTTAAAGATAGTGCAGGGGAACAATCAACTTCATATAAAGTTGCTTTTCTTGCTCAGCAATCTTTTGCGTTTGCCTCAGCAATTATTTCTGCACAATTGGCAGCAGCTCAAGTTGCTGCAGATGCTTCAATTACCTTCTTTGGTGCAAAAATAGCTGCATCAAAAGCCATGTTGGCAATGGGTTATGCGAATGCAGGTTTAATTGCTGCTCAGACGATTTCAGGGGTATTTCATGGTGGTACTGATTATGTGCCGAAAGAGTCCAGTTACTTGCTAGATAAGGGCGAGCGTGTTCTTTCACCACGACAAAACCAGGATTTAACAAGTTATTTGGCAAACCGTGAAAATTCTAGTTCGACAGGATCGGTTTCTATTCAAGTAAATGTCACTGATTCTGGTGTAAGTACTTCAGGTGCAAATACACAAGATCAGAAGCAACTGGGGCAAATGATTGGTAATGCGGTGAGAAATGTGATTCGGCAAGAACAACGGCAAGGGGGATTATTGGCTAAATGAGCAACTTAATTTTCACTTGGGATAATGATTTAGCGGGGAACTCTGGAACACATCAATTTAATACGCTGAATAGCAAATTTGGTGATGGCTATGAACAAAATATCTCGGTTGGTATAAATAACCGAAAAGGGACATGGCCAATAACCAAAACTGCATCAAAAACGGTTATTCAAGCGATAAAACAATTTCTTGATAGTCATAAAGCAACGGATTCTTTTTTATGGGAATCTCCACTGGATGGTCAAGTTCGAGTTAAAGCAGGTGAGTACCAGATTGAAAATCGTGGTTCAGGTTTATATCGTCTTACAACCACATTTACGCAAGTTTTCTATCCTTAAAATTTATTCAATTTCATGCCCTGCTTAGTCAGGGCTTTTTTGTGAGCAAATTATGGCTAAGCAAACAGTTAGTTTGGGCACGGCTCCCACTGGCGCAGGCGGAGATACGTTTCGATCAGCTGCCTCCAAACTTCAAGCAAATGATAATGAACTCTATGCTGCATTAGGTGGTGCATCTGGTACTTTGCCATCAGCATTACCCATCGTAAATGGTGGTACAGGTCAAACCACAGCCTTGACTGCATGCCGAGCTTTAAGAGTTTGGAAGGGTGAAAGAGCTGTAGATATTGATTTAAATACAATAATCGAACCTGGATTCTATGGTAACGATACTTTTGCTTCGGGTTTGGTCAGTAATAATTTCCCCGTTTCAGGTCAAACTGGGTCACTTCAGGTTTTGGATATATCTGGGTCGAATGGTTATAGAATCCAGATTTATAAAACTGCAACAACCAATGAAACCTATTCACGTATTACAACAAATTCAGGAACCAGTTGGTCTGCATGGAAGCGAGCAATTGATGCCAATGATGCTGTTTATCAGCAATTAGTTGCTAATGGTTTAGGGGCTGGTGGGTTTTCATTAGGGGCAGCAGATTTAAATACTTTGGCAGCGCAAGGTTTCTTTGTGGGGCTACAAAACCAAAGTACTGCTGCAACTGCAGCAAAAAATTATCCGACTAAAGCATCTCAGTTCATCCTTGGATTTAATATTAAAAATGCGACTGAGCATGAAGCACAGTTATCTCTTTGTACTTCAACGAGTCAGATGTTTTATCGACGTAAAAGTTATGGTGCAGCTTATTCCTCGTGGTTTGAACTTCTAACTAAAGCCAATACAACCGTTGATGGTTCTGGTTTTATCAAAGCAGCATCACCAGTGGTCAAATTGTTTAATGATCACATTGAATTGAATGATGATGCTCAGAAACAGCCAATCACGTTCGAAAAATTGGGTATTGGGGATTACCTGGTAAAAGGTTCACTCGGTCTTGCCCAGGAAGGTTGGTATATCGAAGTCCCAAAAGATGCTAATGGCAATACTGTTGTTGCGGTTATCTATACCATCTTAGAAAATGGCGATATTTCAGTAAAAACCCATAAGCGTAAGTTTGATTTTGAACTGGCTGCAGTGGTGCCAGATTTGGATAATCCTATCGATATTCCTGATACCCGTTGTATCGATCTGCGTTTACATGAAGAACCTCAATTAGAGGAAGCTATTGATGACACTGAACAGTGATTTTCAGAAACTGTATGTTGATGGATTAATTACTTTGTATGAACTTGATGCCAGCCAATTAGGAGCTGGCATTTTACGTTTTCATGGGCATATTTCTTATCAAGATTGGGAGCGTATCTACACATCCATCGGATCAGCAGGATTGATAGGTTCAGATACTGGCTCTATTGGTAAAGTCTTTGATGTGGGCACCAATAAAGTCTGGAACCGAAATATTATTTGGCAAGGTCAAACATTTGAGCCATTACCCCTTGAAGTGACAGGGCTAGAGATGCGCTCCGATGGTAAAGCTTCAGCACCATCACTAGCGATGGCCAACAATATTGCAGGGGTACAAAATGCCATTTCTGCATATTGTTTACAGTTCAATGACTTTGCTGGAGCCAAACTTAAAGTTATTCGCACTTTAGCAAAATACCTAGATGCGGAAAATTTTAGTGCTGGTAATAGCACTGCTTCAAATGAGGCCAGTGAACAACTTTGGTATATCGAGCAAAAGACCTCAGAAAGTTCAGCTCAAGTCTCATTTGAACTATCCAATCCAATTGATTTTGAAGGTCAAAGAATTCCAGTCCGTCAAATTACCAACATGTGCCACTGGTGCGTGATGGGCAATTACCGTGGTGAAGAATGTGGCTATACAGGTGCTGCAATGTTCACTGATAAAGATCAACCAACGGATAACCCTGCATTAGATAAATGCGGGGGGCGTTTAAGTTCCTGCAAGCTGCGATTCGGCAGTAAACCTTTACCGATTGGGGGTTATCCAGCAGCCAACTTAATTGGGTGAATTATGCAATTATCAACAACTATCAAACATGCCGTTATAGAGCATGCAGCACAGGTGTATCCGCAAGAATGCTGTGGTGTCATCGTCAATGGATGTTATCACCCTTGTCGCAATGTAGCGCAAGGAGTGGATCAATTTGAAATTCATCATGAAGACTTAGCAAATGCAGAAGACATGGGCGAAATTGAAGCCTATGTGCATTCACATCCGAATGCCAGTGCTCAAGCATCTGAACTGGATTTAATTCAAATTGAGTTGCACCAAAAGCCGTGGGTGATTTGTGCCTATCCAGAAGTTGAATTTCAGGTGTATGCACCGAATGGCTATCGGGCACCGTTGGTGGGGCGTAATTATCACCATGGCTGGCAGGACTGTTATGCATTGATCCGTGATTACTACCAACGTGAACTCAATATCACATTGCCAGATTTTGAACGTGTGGATCGATGGTGGGAAGATCCAACGCATGCATCCCTGTATTTAGACAATTTTACAAAAGCAGGCTTTTATGAAGTGGATACTTTACAGCGCGGTGATGTGCTTATTTGTCGCGTGGGTCGTACTGAACACCCTAATCATGCTGTTGTGTTTCTTGCTGATGATGGTCAGCTCCAGTCAGAACAAAGTGAACCCTGCATAGGTTCGGCACTCATTCTGCATCACCCCTATGGACGTAAATCAGTACGGGAAATTTACGGGGCACAGTGGCAAGAGCGGGTGGTTAAGATTGTGAGGCATCAAGATGTTAAAAACCATTAAGTTGTACGGCATTCTAGGGAAGAAATTTGGTAAGCAATTTAAACTGGATGTGGCCAATACCCGTGAAGCCATGCGTGCTTTATCTGCACAAGTTCCTGGCTTTGAAAAGTTCATGTTACATGCACATGAGCAGGGCCTTACTTTTGCAGTTTACCAGGACAAACATAATATTTCGGAACAAGAAATTGATATGAGTACAGATGCTACCGTAATCAAGATCGTGCCAAAAGTGATTGGTGCGGGTGGGAATGGCATCGTGCAAACCATTATCGGGGCTATCCTAATCGTGGCTGGTGCTGTAGCAATGTATTTCGGACAACCTTGGGGGGCAAATTTAATCGGTGCGGGTATAGGCATGATGATTGGCGGTGTGGCTCAAATGTTGATGCCTAAAATTGATAATACACAAGACAGCAATCAGGACGGTAATAAAGCCAATATGGGCTTTGGTGGTGCAGTGACCACAGTAGCACAGGGTAATCCAGTGCCAGTGTTACGTGGTCGTCGTGAAGTTGGCGGTTTTATTGTTTCAGCAGGGCAATATCCAGAAGATCAAATCTAATCATCTTAATTTTTATGGGCGCTTTAAGCGCCTTTTTTAATGCTTGGGTAGGCGTATGAATCGAGTGGTGCAAGGTGCAAAAGCGGGCAGCGGTGAAGCGAGAAAGTCTGTCATTGCTACAGACTCGGCACAATCCAAAACCTTTATTAAAATTCTCTATGGTTTATCAGAAGGGCCTATAAAAGGCTTGGTGAATGGCATACGTTCAATTTACCTAGACGATACCCCTTTACAAGATGCCAATGGGATTTGGAACTTTGAAAATGTCACGGTTGATTCACGCCTGGGCACCAATGATCAAACTTATATCGATGGCTTTCCAGACATTTCGTCAGAAACAGGCATTGGGGTTGAACTCAAATCCAGCGCAGCATGGGTCAAAAGCTTTACCAATCTTGAACTTGATGCACTACGTATTCGTTTACGTTGGGGGCCACTACGCCAACAAAATATGGACAATGGAGATGTCAGTGGTATCACCATTCTCTATGCAATCGATTTACAAACCGATGGTGGGACGTGGACCGAAGTATTAAATACTAAAATCTCCGATAAAACCTCAGCCAATTATGAGCGTTCACATCGTATAGATTTACCAAAAGCCAATTTTGGTTGGCAGGTTCGTGTCCGTCGTATTACCCCAAATTCAAATTCAGAAACTGTCAGTGACAAGATGTACGTACAGGCAATCACTGAAGTCATTGATGCCAAATTACGTTATCCCAATACAGCCTTGTTGGGTTTGCAATATGATGCAGAAACATTTTCCAATGTGGCGAAAATGGCTGCCGAGTGCGAAGGAGTTGAAATTCTACTTCCGAGCAACTACAACCCTGTTACACGTGTTTACACAGGCTTATGGGATGGTACATTTAAACGTGCCTATAGTAATAATCCAGCTTGGCATTTTTATGATGTGTGTATCAGTAAACGTTATGCACTGGGTAATCGCATTAATTCAAGCATGATTGATAAATGGTCAATTTATCGCTTGGGTCAATACTGTGATCAATTGGTTCCAGATGGAAAGGGTGGGCAGGAACCACGGTTCACTTTGAATGTCTATGAGCAATCCCAAGATGATGCCTGGTCTGTACTCTCCAAAATGGCAGGGGCTTTTCGCGCGTATATCTATTGGGATGGTCAAGCCATCGTTTGTGATGCGGATATTCCGCAAGATACTTATTTCACCTATACCGCAGCCAATGTCATTGATGGGCATTTTGAATATTCAGGCACACGTGCACGTGATCGGCATACTGTTGCCAAAGTGGCTTGGGATAATCCAAACAACCGCTATAAAACTGAATATGTATTTGTGCGGGATGAAGCAGCCATTGCACGACTAGGCATCCGTATTGCTGAAATTGCTGCTTATGGTTGTACCAGTGAAGCACAGGCGCAACGGGCAGGGCATTGGGCACTTAAATCTGAACAGTATGAAACGCGCACAGTGACGTTTAAAGTCGGACTAGATGGATTTATTCCGCGCCCTGGTAAAGTCATTGAAGTTGCCGATGCATTGTTTGCGGGTCGAGCCAATGGTGGTCGTATTGCTGCAGTCAGTGCAGACCTCAAAAAGATCACTTTAGATCGGAATGATGTGATTTGTCGTGCAGGTGATCGCTTAGTAGTAAATGGTGAAAATGGTAAGGCTCAAGCGCGTATTGTTCAATCGATGACGGGCCGTGTGATTACGGTTGTATCGGCATTTGAATCTGTATCAGCCCAAAATGTTTGGGTTGTGGATGCGCAAGATCTAGCGACGATGAAATTTCGCGTAATTTCAATTACCCAGGATGATACCCACCAATTTACGATCAATGCTTTGCAATACAATGCATCGAAATATGATGCGATTGATAACGGGGCATTTATTGATGAACGGCCAATTTCGATTATCAATCCGAAATTGCAAAACCCTGTTGCTTCAGTGACGATCAGTTCTGAACAAATGGTGCAGCAAGGTTTAACTGTTGCGACGATGATTATTACTTGGCCACAAGCTGAAGGTGCAACCAAGTATCAAGTGGAGTGGCGCAAAGATGATGGTTCCTGGTTAAAGTTGCCGATCACTGGGAATAACTCTATTGAGGTGCAAGGGATTTACACGGGCAACTATCAGGCGCGAGTTGTTGCAATTAATGCCTTTGATATTGCTTCACTGGCCACCTATTCAACGCTGACAGCACTGAAAGGAAAGCTGGGTAATCCACCTAAACTTGCGTTCATTACTGCGACAGGCATCTTGTTTGGTATGCATTTGAAGTGGGGCTTTCCTGCGGTGGGTGCTTTGGATACTGCTTATACGGAAATTCAGGTTTCACCTGATGGGATCAGCAATATTGCTCAGCTTGGATTGTTTTCATATCCGACCACAACCCATACGATCCAAGGATTACAGCCAAATTTAACCCAGTTTTATCGGGGACGTTTGATTGACCGCATTGGTAATGTGGGGGATTGGTCCAATTGGACCTATGCCACCACGTCTGCAGATGCATCGGCCGTACTGGATATTCTGTCTGGGAAAATAACTGAGTCACAGCTACATCAAGATTTACAGACTCAAATTGACCAGATTGAAATCAATAAAAATGCTATCTCGCAAGAGTCTCTTGATCGTGCCAATGCTATTGTCGATGAAGCCAGTAAGCGTGCAACTGCAATCAGTACAGAAAAGACTGAACGCCAATCCGCTGACCAAAACTTGTCACAACGGATTGATACTGTAAGTGCAAGTGCTGGGAACAATGCGAGTGCAATTCAGCAAGAAGCAACGGCACGCGCAAATGCCGATTCGGCATTAGGGCAACGCATTGATACTGTCGTTACCAAGTCAGATCAAAACTTGGCTTCTATTCAACAGGAGGTGACAGCACGAACAAATGCTGATTCGGCATTAGGGCAGCGTATTGATACAGTCGTGGCAGATCTAGGAGGCAAAGCCAGTACAGGTGCATTGAATCAAGTTTCTTCAACAGTGGCTGCACAGGGTGAATTGATTACTGCAAACACCACAAAAATCGATGGAGTTTATGCGCAAGTCAATCCATCGTTGATTGGTGATGATTCACTATTGATCGGATCAACTGCAGGCTATGCAGGGGTTTGGTCTGAACAATCTGCACGAATTGAAGAGGATATTGCGCAGTCAATTCGCACTGATTCAGTGATTGCGCAAATGGCAGCGAATGATGCGATTTATCAAAGCCAAATCCAAGCCAATGCCAGTGCAATTGCTGCGAATGTCTCTGCTACGACGATTTTGCAAACTACAGTAGGGCAAAATACGGCAAGTATTCAAACACAGCAGCAGTCAATTAATGGGATCAACCTGCAATACACGCTGAAGCTAGATAGCAACGGCTATGTTGCGGGTATGGGCGTGATGAACGATGGTAAAACATCGAACTTCATCATCAATTCAGATATGTTTGCGTTAGGCAATCCAGCAGGTACTGTAGGGACGACCTATCCATTCATATTTAGAACAACGCCTTACACGGATCCATTGACTGGAACGGTTTTCCCTGTGTCTGCTTACATGAAGTCTGCAATGTTTGACTATCAGTCAGTCAAGACATCGCATATTGAAGATCTCGCAGTCAAAACAGCCAAGATTGATGCTTTGGCTGTGACAACCGCAAAAATTGATAATTTAGCGGTAACTGAAGGGAAAATTGCGAATCTTGCCGTTGATACTCTCAAGATCAAAGATAATGCGGTGACTGTACCTGTTTCGGCATTTGCAGAAGCAGCAACAACGGTCAGTACTGATTACATCACGATTCAAACTTTGGCTGTGCCATCAGATATGGGACATACCATTTTGACTTTTGGTGCTGTATTTAGTTTTACCTCTTATACATCGCAGCAACGGTTGCTTTGTCGTGTCCTGAAAAATGGCAATGTCGTATTTGAAGATTTGGAAGTACATTTTATTGATTACGCTTCAGTGGGTGTGACCTCTGAAAATAGTGGCCAACATCAACATAGTGTAAGTGTGACTGTTTCAGGTACTTCTAGTGATGCTGGAAGCCATAGCCATGGTTACAATGGGAGTACCAATAGCTCTTCTGCTGGAACGGTTTCTAACTCTTCACATAACCATAGTTATAGCGGATCAACCAATTCGGGAGGATCACATAACCATAATTTAAATTTAAACGGTAGTGCATCAATGGGACTTGATGGTATTCACAGTCACAATGTAACGATTCGTGGTAGTGCTCGCAGCGCGGGGACATTGAATATTTCAAGGCATGATTCAACGGGTATCGCGGGAACATTCCAACTGCAGCTTAAATCAGGTTCAGGTGGCAATGTAAGCGTTTCACAGCGATATATACACGCAATGACAATGAGGAAGTGATGGCTTATTTTGCGGTGTTTGATATAGAGACTGGCAGAATTGAAAATCTTGTTGAATGTCCTGAGTTCCTGGCGAATTCAATTCACTTGGAAGCTAACCAGGACATGATTCAAGTTGAGTCTCAAGTCTCAGCAACACAATACCATGTGGTTAATCGAGAGCTTTATAAACTTTATTAACAATATGAACGAATGACGGCACCTTAAAAGGTGCTTTTTTATTGCCAAGTTTAAGGGGGTTACATGCAAGAGCATGAAAAAGTGGCATTGCAGTTAATTTTTATGGGAATCGCTATTGCTATGGCAAAGATACTTGTAAGTGAAGAAAAAACCACATGGCGAGTCATTATTGGACGCTCAATTTTGAATGGCTTCACAACCTTAGGTGCTGGAGCAGTTCTTATATGGATTTCAGATTTGAGCATGCTTGGTGTCTTAGGTTTGGGGGCGTTTCTTGGCACGTTGGGTAGCCAGTTTGTAGAAGCGCAATTGCGCAAAGTCGTTAAAGCGAAAGCAGGTGAATTGGAATGAAATTAATCGAAAACTGGAAACAAGCATACAAAATGAAATCGGTACAAGTTGGCGCATTAAGCGCCATTTTTTATGCCCTGATTTTATTCGCAGATCAATTTATGGGAGTTTGGAACGTCATTCCGCAAGACGTTAAAAACATGATGCCAGAGCAATGGAAAGAAGTGGTCGGATGTTTTGTAGGTGTAGCCATGGTGCTTGCACGTTTGAAAAAACAGCCTGAATTGCATGATGAGGTTGATACAAATGACGGTGAATAATTCAGAACAAATTGCCCAGGCATATTCTTGGTTGCGTGCTATGTCTGGGGGCAAGTTGACTCAAGATCAGGTCAATGCAGGTGATGCCATTATTGCAACCAATGGTCTGACGGAATTTGCAAGGCTCATTGGCTATTCATTGCCGACCACGCCAGTAGTTACAGGGCTACGTGATATTTCAGAGCAGGGCTTCGAAATCATCCGAGAGTTTGAAGGATTTCGTGCAAATGCTTATTTAGACACTGGTGGCGTGTGGACCATTGGCTTTGGCACGATCAAGTATCCAAATGGCACCAAGGTTAAAGCGGGTGATACGTGTACACGAGGTCAAGCTGAACTATGGCTCAAGAATGATTGCCAATGGGTAGATGCATGCCTGGATAAATATGTGAAAGTCGACATTAATCAAAACCAATTTGATGCTCTGGCCAGTTTTGTTTACAACATTGGTGAAACTGCTTTTTCGAAAAGTACGATGCTTACTTTAATCAATAAAGGTCAGTTAAAAGCTGCAACTTCACAATTTGACCGTTGGGTTTATGACAATGGAGTCAAAGTGAGTGGTTTAGCTAATCGTCGTGCTAAAGAGAAAATGTTGTTTTTGAAAGCCCTCACTTGAGGGCTTCAATTTTTTTATTTATTTCGATTAGAACCTTATTAGTCTCTTTAAAAGCGGAATCATATTTTTGCTCATCTTCTAGCCAAATAGAGCTATGTCCATCTGAGCAAGAGTTAAATACTTTTATTGGACTATGGTTAGAGAGAAATGACTTAAGATGAGTAATTTCTATAAATTTTGATTGAAGGGTTTTATAACTTACTTTATCAAGGGTTAAAGAGATATAGGCTTCTTCAAATGAAGATTTTAAGTTGTTTAGTTTTTCTAAAATTGATTGATACTCTCCAAGGCTTATACGTGCAAATCCTTCATTATCAGGATCAGATGCACCTACATCATATAAAGTTTTTAAGTAAGACGAGGTTGTCGTAGCTCTTTGTTCGAAAAACATAATAAAGTCAGTAATTAAGCTCTGACAAAACAGCGATTCTTGCTGGATTCTAGAAAAAACTTCCATAGTATGGACTTCATTCTGAAGCCTATTCCCTCTAAAGGTTAGAAAGCCAATCAATATCAAATTTAAAATAGCTACAATAGCTTCAATCGCAGTACTGTTTTTACTTATAAATTCAAAAAATAGCATTTTATTATTTTACTCCTCAATAACCCTTGCATTCCGCCAAAACTCCCCACGCTTCATGGCCAAGTAGCTTTCTGCTCTCATACGATCAATAAACGTATCTGCTAAATCAACGTTATCTACCCAAGCAATATTTGTTGTCATTTGGGCCGTAATCTCAGAAGGCTCCCAATAGTCATCTTCGTGAACAATTGTTTTGGTTGATAAATATAAGCCATTTTTTTTGATGCACCACATGGTTTTTTACTCTGGCCATTGTGTCAGAATGATAGTACATAATTGCATCATTTATAGCCATTGTGTTTTACAGCGACAAAATTACGTCAGTTTAGAAGTAATATATTGATTTTAATAATTATATTCAGGCTTTGACATCGTAGAGGTCTCCAGTTCGAGTCTGGATATGCCTACCAAATAAAATCAAAGACTTACAGTTAGAATCAATAACTTGTAGGTCTTTTTTTTGCCTGTAATTTGGCGCAATTGGTGCATTTGTTGCTCTTTTTAGTGAAAATACGCCATAATTTACGCCAAGATTACGCCAAGACCTGTACGATGAAATTACCCAAAGCCAGAAAAAGAGGTGATGCCTATCGAATTGAATTAATGTTCGATGGAAAGCGTTACTCAGCAACCCGAGATACAGAAAAAGAATGTGAGCAGTGGGCAGCAATAAAAATACTTGAGTTGAAAGCAGGTGCCAAAGAAGATGCTCCAGTAAATGAAAAACCTGTTTTCACCTATAAGCAGTTATTTGATGTTTATTGGGATAAAGTAGGCAAGCATACAAAGTCTAAAGATTGGATTTTGACACAGTACAAAACCTTTGAAAAAAAGATGGGTGAGTTGGCCCATAAAAATATTCATGACATTACACCACTCGATTTAACTAATTGGCGAAATAAGCGTTGTACTGAAGTAAAAGAAAATACTGTGCTTAAAGAGATTTCACTCTATTCAGCAATGTACACATATGCTCAAAAAGAAATGTTTTTGTTGGATTCAAATGTTTGGATGCAAATATCGAAGCCAGTCAAACCTGAATCACGGTACCGTCGAATTTCACAGGCTGAAATTGATACGATGTTGAAGCTCTTAGAATATGAAATAGGGCAGGTACCAACATTGCCACAGCATTATGTCGCATGGGGATTTTTATTTGCTATCGAAACAGCGATGCGCAAGGGCGAGATCCTGAATATGAAGCGCTCAGAAATTTATGACGGCTATGTACACCTTCCAAAAACTAAAAATGGCTCTAAACGCAATGTGCCTTTATCTAAGTTCGCTAAAGAGCTGATTGCTTTGATTCCGCATGAGGATGAGCAAATCATTCCACAAAGCCCGGATGCATTTAGAAAGTTGTGGGAGCGAAGAAAGGCTGAATCAGGAATTGAAGATTTCCATTTTCATGACACACGCCATGAAGCAATTTCTAGAATGGTTAAAATTAGAAAATTACCTGTAGAAGTATTAGCGAAAATTACAGGTCACAAGAAAATTGAAGTTCTGGTGAATGTTTATTACAACCCAGATGCAGATGAACTAGTTGAAATGTTTAACTCATAAAAAGAAAGAGAGCTAACAAGCTCTCTTTCTTCCACGTTTAGATGTACTGTCTTTTAATAACTGGGATGCCTTCACAGGATCATAGAGAAATTTACCCTCAGTCCCTTGGTTGATAACACTTAGCCGTCTACGCACGGTTGCAACTGAAATGCCATGTCGCTGTGCAATATCCGCAGCAGATACCAATTCAACCTTTTCCTGTTGCATCCCGACTACAGTTGCACCGCCGATTTCGGACCCTAAAAAAATCTTTGGAGGCACATCAGATTCAACTGTAATTGTATATTTTAAAGCTCCCATCAAGACATCTCCTTAGAACTTTTAACTACTCTTTCAGGCGAAGAATCGCAAGTTTGGGCTAGTGCTTTAACAAAACCACCGCTAGCAATAAAAGCATCCATAGGGTTGTTAAGGTCTAATATATGAACATTGGTTTCACAAACTGGGCAGCTACGGATCTCGACTTTAAGTCCACAGTTATGACACTGAAAATTATTGATCATCATGACTTTGCTCCTTGCTTAATGCGGTCACCAGATTTAATTTCTTCATCTGTAGCAGGATCCTTAAGTTGAATTACAACGGGACCTTCACGAAAATCATCAGAGACCAATTGACCATCTAGTTGTTTGCGTTCAGTAATGGTTAGGTTGCGCCACTTAGCAATACACCAGTTACCTTTTAGGATGCCAATAGGTTCATCCATACACATTGAGCCGTAACTATATCCTTGCTCTTTAAGCCAATTTGTTGCTGCATAAAATGCAGAAAAGTCGCCAGTTTGGTTGAATTCAATCTTAGTCATGACTAAGCCCCTTGTGTTTGAATTACATAGCTACGCAGTTGAGCTAATACAGAGTCAAGTTGATCGAATTTGATGTTCTGGCTGAACATCTGGCATAAGGCGTGACCTGCAACACTACCCATAAAGTGAATCGCTTCAATGTCATTTTGATCAGCAATTTCATTTACAGCTTGAACAAAATAAAGATTGCAAAAAGCTTTTGCTAAATCAGAGCCGTTTTCTGCAATCAAACCAACTGGCTCAATATGATTGATCACAAGCATTTTGTTTTTATTCATGACTTTGCTCCTGTGCTTCGATCATGGCTTTCCAGTCAAACTGGATGGTTAAGGTTCTTGCATCAATCCAACGATTCTTAAATAACTCGAACTCAGATTCACTTAAATCACGTTGTTCATTTCTAGCCATGTGCTCAACTTTATTGAACATTGCTTCAGCGTGCTTGCGAGCTTCATCTGCACTTAATTCGCGAGGAACCAAAACAAACCCGTCAGGCACCGCTTGGGATTTGGCTTGCCAACCTTTTTTAAACAATTCATAAGCAAGTTTTGCATCATGCTCTTTGTAGGGATTTTCGTAAGTACCCCAGACTTTATCCAAGTTAAAGCCCATTTGTGAAACTTCTAACTCAAAGGCTTCTTCACATTTCTTTAGTTGATCTATATCCATCACAACCACCATAAATTGAATTTAATAATTACCGTGCCGTTTATAACCAACATCACTTCAAGCAACCAAACCACCCATTCCATGTGATTCACCTTTGACTATATGCAGAATTTCCTTTTCTGCTTTTGCTGTACAAGTTTGTTCAGGTGCCGCAAGATGCCGTTCAAATTCGTTGCCAAGTTCATGAGCTGCTGGATTGCCTGATAAGTCAGCACCTACACGAACATAGTGATGTGACTTCTTATATGCCCGTTGTGCTTCACGGCTTTTAGCTCTTGCTGCAAAACCACCGTTTAACGCATTTACGTCATAGCCTAGTTTTTCTAACCAGATTTTGAATCCTAAGAGGTTCTTTGGTTTGACTACTGCACGCATAATTCTCGTCCCTCAGGTTGAGTTTTAGTGCTGTAGCCAATAGCTTTGAACAGTGGGTTTAAAGCCGAAATATCCAATTCTTTTTTTGCACGTGTAGCAGCAACATATAAAAGTCGGGCTTCGTCTTCAGATAGAACTTTCTCACCAGGTGCAGCCGCTTCCTTATAAAAGAAGTCACCACCAAGTTTGACCTTGTTAAATTCCAGACCTTTCGATTTATGGGCTGTAGTCACAACACAATCAAAATCACTTGAGTTGCTCTTCATCAATGCTTCAATCAAAGCAGCTTCACCAACTGTATTAATTAGGCTCACCAGTGGTTTAAGATCATTGCCTGAAACTTCTTCGGTATATTCGATGACTTCTTCCCAATTGCTAAAGCCTTCAAACACACTACCGTCGTGAACCTTGACACCATTTTTCACTTTTTTGGCATCTTCAATATTTTTCAACAAAGAGGTTGTATCAAATTCCAAGCGTGGCTCTCGTCCAATTTTTACCAACTCAACCATGTTCGATAGGGCAGCAGCATTGGTACGGTAGATGAATGCATCTGCAATCACGTCACTGACATCACCAACACTAGAATTGATTTGTTCAAAGCCACGTAATGGAATAGTTTCATCCAAGACATTGAATAAAATCTTATTGGCAAGGTCAGCAATATTTTCACCAAAACGGAATGACTGGCTTAAACGTGTCTCAGCATTTTCTAGTGATTGCATGGCATTGACCGCGCCTCTGAAAGCATAAATTTGCTGGTGACGGTCACCCACATAAATGACTTGAGCTTGTTGCTTACTCAACACATTCAACATGATTGGATCGGCATCTTGTGCTTCATCGAACAGGATGAAATCTGAATTAATCACTGGATTGCTTAAAGCCCAATATTTTAAATAATGATCGTGCTCTAATTTGTTCACACCTGTAGGGTTGAGAATATCGCCCCAATAGTCATATGCCTTTGGTAAAAGAACATTAGCCAGCTCTGCGCGATAGGTGTCATCCATCCAGTCAGGCAGGGCAGCATATACATGCGCCAGTTGGATCTCATTGTGGTTTGAACGGCAGAAATATCCAACTGCATTTAACATAGCATTAGCCATATGCTTAGAATTGAATAAGCGTTTCTTATCGTCCTCTCCACGTTGTTTTACCAATGCGACAGGCACATGATAATTTTCAAGGTTATGGCGGTATGCCAACTGGTTGGACATAAGGCGACGATTCTTCAATTTGTTCGTCAACCAGCGTGGCACAGAGTTATATGCAAGACTGTGAAAGGTTTTGCACTTCACATTGTGATTGAATTTAGACTGCGCCTCAGTCGCAATTGCCTTGTTAAATGCTAAGTACATACCGTGTTGGTTGTACTTTGCATTGCCAATTAATTTTAGTGTTGATGTCTTACCAGCACCTGCATAGGCAGTTACTTTGCAAGATTGTCCTTGAATTGCCATATCAATGGCATGTCGTTGTTCCATAGTTGGATTCATCTTTGATCTCACTATTGGCACCCTCATCGATGAGGGCACCACATGCCAGAGTTATGCTGTTAATTCAGCGGCTTTGCGTTCGTAAATTGAATTGATCTTGTCGATCTGTTCGTCAGTTAGATATGAAGTGTTAGGTTCAAAACGTTCACCCATGATTGAATTGATAACTTCAACATCGGCTGCATCTTCAAGATCAACAACCAACTGAAGGTAGAATTTCTTCGCAGCATAGGCATTTTTAATATCTGTTTGAGCTGGTTCACCTAAATCATCTGGCACAGTGGAACCAATTTGTTTTAATTGATCCAGTGACTCTGCTGCAGCAATTTCTGCAATTAGAGCTGCTGTGTCGAACTCAGGTGCCATATCAACAGCTTTGTCCTGTTGTTCACGATGTTCTAACTGTGCTTTTAGACCAGATGCACCTTGATGCTTCTTGATATTTGATGGCTCAGGAGTCACATCAATTTCTTTATCGCGCTCTTCTTCAGCAACCCCAAACCCTTTAAGAATATCCGTGAACTCATCGCGTAATGCATATCCACGTGCACGCATTTGCATCATGCGTCGTGGATATTGAGACCAAGGACCAGCTTTAGAAAGTAAACCTGCACGTTTTGCATCTTCTTTGCTGAATGTTTTGGTAACGGCTTTATGGCCTTTACGTTTAACGATACAAGTTGCAACGTCATCAGTTTGAGTCTCTTCAAACTGCTCAAGCAATCCTGAACTACGAACCAAGGCAAGAACAGCATCACCCCAAAGCGAAGGACGACCATTAATTACTGCAATGTTTTGCATGGCTTGAAGTGGTTGTAATCCAATTTCAGCACCCCATTGCATAGCAACTAAAATGTTGCCAGGCTTTTTCTGATAGTCCTTTGGGACAATTTCAGAGTTCGCCAATAAATCAGCAATTTGCATCGCTTCTTGAAGGTTAGTAGGAGTTAAAAAGCCAGTGTTTTGAACTAATGCATTCATGATAAATATTCCTTAAACTGCTTCTTTAAATTTGTTTGTAGTACGGAAAACACGCGTACTGGATGTTTTGCTGTATTTCGCAAATAAATCAGGTTCTTCTTTTTTCAACAGCGTGCTGTCGATACGAGTAGAGGATTGTTCTTTGTAGGTACAGATAGTCATGCCTTGGCTAATCAGCATTTCTGCATCTTGCATGGTGGTAACGATCTGTAGCTTGATTTCATCTTCACGCGCCTTGTCAGCCTTTTGGCGATTCTGAACAGTGATGAGCTCTTCAGCTAATTTGATGTGCTTTAAGTCTGCTTCGACTTGTTTACCAACAACGTGCTTAGACCAGCGATGCAATACATCATCAAAACACGTCGGATCGGGTGGGACATCAGCAACCACATGGTTGAACCAGAACGCTTTAACTTGACGAAAAATTGAATCAATCAAGTCCTCATCACGCTCAATGCGATACATGCGGAACTTGTTGCCACCTATCAGCACCGCAAGGTCAATGAATTGGCAACCTGAAAGTAGGAGATACCAAAGGCACTGAGTAAGGTAGTAGTCTGGAACTTGGTCTGAGCCTTCTTCACCAAACAGTTTTGCAAGGTATTCAGAAGCCGTTTTACATTCGAGCAATTGATCTGTAGTCAGCTTACCGTCTTTGAATCGCACGTTGCCTGAAATTTCAGGATTGATAATTGCACGGTCAATATTGCCAATCGCCCAAGGATGATCAGGCAAACTTAATTGCTGAGTTACACGCTGAACCTTTACACCAGCACGACGTGAATATTCCTTTGCAACTACATCTTCAAGAAGATGACCAAAGTGTGCTGATTCACTTTGAGACTCTGAGCGTTCACTACGGCCAGTTTTGTCTAACCACAATTGGTATGGTGACTTGTACGGACTAAAACCAAGGATTGCAGCAACGTCTGAACCACCGATTCCTTTTTTACGACCTGCTAAGAATTTTTCGTGATTTACTTGGGTATTCATATCACACCACCTGATTTTCAGAATATTTAGGAGCCAAAGGGCGGTAGCTATCATCAGCAGTACGCTGACAGTTCACACAAATCATTGCTGGTATTACGCAACGATGGAAAAATTCATCATCGTAACCATCACGTGTTTCAGTATTTCCGCAGTGTTCACATTCATAAATTGCTGTGAAATCCCGACGGGTTTGAGAGGTGATTTGCTTAATTTTCATAAGAAGAACCCTCCACGCTTCCCCATGATTTCCAAACGAATTGAGCCAATACCTACATCAATGATCAATTCACGAAAATCTTGATTAGAGGTAATGCCAAACTTAAATGCCCAACCACCACCGAAACGACCTGAACCCTTCACTTTGAGTGGGTTCCAACCCCATTTCTCACCATTGTGGTAGCTGCTTAAAGGGTCACGTGATTTGATGGTTTGCCATGGGAAACCTTCCAACGACACGTAAATAGTCGATTTACCAATGTTGATTTCGCTATAGTCTTTAGGAACAACAGGGCAAAGCATTCTGTAAACCAGTGCTTGCAGCTCATTTCGCTGAACCTTAGGACCATGCTTAATCTCAATAAGTTCACCCATGAGAACCTCCCAACTTTTGAAGTTTCACCGCAATAGAGTCTTCAAGCGCCTCATTGATTTTTACGAGTTCATAACGGTCAATGTAGGCATTAATTTCTTCACCTGATTCATCACCAACAAACTCAGGTTCAAGACGATCTATTTGGATACCAAAGGCTTTATTGAATCCATTGCTGTCATCAAAACTTGAATAATCGAAGTTCACTTCAATCAAAAAACTGTCATTTGCTGCTAGGAGCGTTGCGTGGCAATCACGACGGCAGTCGTTGTATGGACCAAGATCAAGCGCATCCACTTTATAGCTATCAGAAGAAACAGTAATTTGTTGCTGTTCTTCAACTGGTAGCTTTGCTGGTTGATACATCTGTACCGATGCAAAAACTGCTGTCATCGCTAATGCACCACCTAAACCCAACAAAACTGATTTGAAATTAATAGAAACCTTGTTCATAATCCCTCCTATAGCTTTCGCTATACCCCCTAAAGAAGCCCCGTCCTTGACCAAAATTTCGGGGCTTTTTTTCGCCTATTGTTTATGCGTTATGCCGTGAATGTACCGATACGAACTTCATTGTCTGGAAGCAGCGCAATAACTTTGTTTTTGAACTCTTGAATGATTTCGTTGCGAAGTAGTTCTTCTTTGACGATCTGAAGAGCAAACACAGGGCTACCTTCTGAATCATTGGTGAGTAAGCGCAATTTGATTGTCTTCTCGTCCAATCCAACGTAAGCAGTGTCTTTAATTTCAAAGTACGCAGGTAATTTGCCAACTGTTGTAGATGCTTCAACGTTTTCTAAAACAGAGCGTGATTCGCTTAAATTAGTGACTTGGCTTTCACTTGAAGACGTTGCGCTGATTTTCATGTTGCGCACAGCATTCAATGCTTCTCCAATTGAAATGGTTTCGTTGTTTGGTGTGAGTGCTACGAAAACACCAGCCCAATCTTCAAGTAATGTTGCAAAGCTTTTTTGGTTGAACTTGCCGTCTTTAATTTTGTTCAGCTTTTCCCAAACTACAGTTGGTTCAAGCTTCAATGTTGCTTTATGGTCACAATGGCCTTGAGCAAAGTCTTCTTGAGTGAAGTTTAAGATTGCAGTTGCAGCTACGTTTTTATGGTCTACAAATACAAGGGCTGTTTGCGGTGCAACATAAGGTTGATCAGCAGAGCAAACTGTTGGAGTGCTCCCTGATTCTGAGTGTTGAAGTACATAGCTTTTGAAGTCTTCAAAAGAAGGAGTAGTCAACGCACCACGCGCACGATTGCGACCATTTAAGAATTGTTCTAAATCAGCGACTTTATAGCTTTCGTGAACTGCTACAAGTTGACCACGATCAAGTTGTTGTACTGGCTTAGAGAGTTCAACGATATCTTTAGCTGAGTTTTCCATTTTTTAAGTACCTTACTGGTTTGGATTGAAAAAGTTGTTAGAAAGAAACTGGCGAAGCTGCTTATGCGTCTTCGTGCTGGTTGTGTTCTTCAAATAATTGACTGGTGTGATTAGCAAACAGGGTTACGTCACCGCCAGCATTGAAATGCATTGGAGATTTAGAAGTTGTGTCTTCAGTACGTTTGCCCTTAGCGGTTGGCTCGACATAAGCAAGGGTGTGCGCGATTTCGACTTGTGTTGAATCACCGATACGGGAAATATCAAGCGTGATTTTGATTTGACCTTTCTTGTTGTTCTTCACAACGCCTTCGGCAACCATGCTGATAACAGCACCTAACTGGTTTGCGAAGACACCTCCGCTTAGATCGCCGATGAATTGTTTTGCATTAGTGGGTTTTGACATTTTATTCACTCACATTGGGTTGGTGTGTGAGGTAAATATCGCATTTCCGATATTGGTAGTCAATAGGTAATCCGATATTTTTATAGAAATTCCGATTTCCTATGTTTTAATAGGCAAAAGAAAACCCATCACTGGGATGGGTTATAGGGAATTATTATGACTGATAAAAAATTATCTCCGCCATTAGTTATTGAATCAATTGGCGCAGAAGGAACAACGTGGATGCTATCTTTTAATGGGCCTAATCCTGAAGAAGATGACGCTATTGAATTAAGTCAAAACCAATGCTTCTGGTTGCTGGAAAAAATTATGAATATTGACCCCAATCTCTTTGATAGTGCCAAGGAGAAGTTTTTACATTCCAAGTGATGAATTCACTAGGATTAAAGTGCTCGTCAAGAACAATCATATTTCTCACAAATCTTGGCTCAAGTGGAATAGGGTGAGGCTTTTTACCTTGGTCGGGGTAGTAGTCCCATATGTGAAATCTATCGATTCCATCTTTAATTTTTCGGCTTGGGCCAAAGTCCATAGGGGCACATATTCTCTCAATATCCCGCCCATCTTCTTTCGAGTAAAAAGTAATTTTTAGTTTCTGTTTATCGTGTATAGCTTGTAAAAATTTTTCTTTCACATTTATCTGCACCCGATCTGTTCTAAGGGGCTGCGCCGGGTTCGCAGCTATTTAACTTTTTCTTACGCGCTTAGGACGTGATCCACCCAATGGTCTAAAGGCATCAATAACTAATCCTACAAGCTCCATACCTTCTTCAAATTCAATAATGTTTGGCTGGAAATTTGGATTAAGTGCTTGTAAATACTTGCGATCGTCACTTTCAATAACCAGTTTTTTGAAAGTTGCATCTGTATTATGACGTACAACAATTAGATCCTCAGAAAGCAAATCACATACCTGAAAAGATGGATTTATCAGAATATAATCACCATCCTGATAGGTTGGGTAATTACTAATACCTACAACTTTCAAGTAAAAACAACCATCAGGGTCATCGGAACTTAAAGGGGGGAGCCATTCAGCAATTTCTGAAGGGTTTATTGATTCTACAGATGTCATTGATCCAGCTTGAACCCAAGATAAAACAGGTAATAATTTTGAGCTTACAGGTGTGACATTATTATCAAACCCACTCACCACAACACCTTTCTTTAATTCCTCAGCAGTTACCCCTAATGCATTGGCTAATTCTAGGATTGATCCTGTAGATTTTGCGTTGCCTGTTTCAAGATCAGAAATCACAGACTGTTTTACGCCTGATTTTTGAGCCAACTCTTTTTGGGTCATTTTTTTTGCTTTACGAATTGATTTTAAGTTTTCGCCCAAAGTAGTCATGTTTCGTCCTTTCGTTACAACTATCGGAATTCTGATACATATTCCAATCGGTTTGGCTATTGTATAAATATCGGAAAACCTATATATTTATTGAAAATATAGGAGGTTTGTATGAACCAATGGCAATCCAAGATCATTGATCTAAAAGAGAAAGGGCTAACCCAATCGCAAATCGCCACAGAAATGGATTGTTCTCAAAACTACGTAAGCAATTTGGAGAACGGGATATGTGGCAAACGCCTTGGGTATGAAAAAGGCAAAAAATTGGAAAAATTGTGGGTGAAGCATTGCTCACCAGAGCAAATCGCATAGGTGAAAGTATGAGTCTTGAAAAGAAATCTACGCATGTTCGCTTGTCTCCAGAGATCCATGAACGAGCAAAAACTCTCGCTGAAATTAAGGGTAAAGACCTTGCTCAATACCTCGCTTTCTTACTTGAAAAAGAAATCGTGGGTGAGTGGCATGTTCTTAATTTACAAGCAAAATCTTTTGAGCGCTTAGGATTAGGAGCCTTAGTGCGGGACTTGTCTACTGAAGTGAGCTTTCCTGAGGGATTGGAAGGGATTCACGGGAATTTAAGCAAAGAAAAAGCCTGATTTCGTGGATCAGGCTTAGTTGTTCATCAACCAGAGAGATTAAAGAACATGACTAATTTAACAGAACATAAGTGTGCTGGCAAATGTCCAGAGTTTAACGGGGAACAGTGCAATCACTGTTTGATTCAGCAAATTGAAAAACGTGAATTTGAATTAGGTGTTGCACCTGATAGTGCATATTTCATCGGTGTGGATTTAGCTGCTGATGGGGAAGACAAGTCGGTTGAAATCGCTTATTGCGGAATCTCTAAAAAATACTGTACTTGCCCAAACGGTGTGCAGATTTGCTTACATGAACATGGTGGTGCAGTGGTGGAGGTACAGCATGAGAAATCGCTTTAGTGGTTATTGCTATTACTGCACGCAGTTCGTTGCAAAAGGTGCAGGGCATTTTGAAAAGCGTCAAGACGCTAAAGGCTTTCGTGTCATTCATGCTGAGTGTGTTTTCAAACAGCGCGAAGATAAGCAAAAAGCGAATGGGGTGACAGCATGAACCTACGTCGCCCTAAAACCCGTTCTCGTTTTAAGCCAGGTCAAGTTGTTCGTTTAGATGGCTGGGCTTATCGCGTGGCTGCAACTATGCGAATTGATAACTGTGAAATTGTGCATGTGTATGCCAAGTTCCGTTGGTCATTTGGTCCTGATATTTCAGCACGTACCGTTACTGCAAAACAATTGGTTTTGATGCGAGGTGCTGCGTGATCGACAACACTTCAATTCTCGCTCTAACTGACATTATCCAATTGCCTGAAGCAGAACGCTTACAGGCTATTAAAAACAGCTTTGGTGACAAGTCTCAGGATGAACTGTTGGGCTTGCTTGGTAATGTTCTGAATATTGCTGTGAATTACGCTCAATCATGTGACGAGACTCTTTACCTGCATATGGTAACGAATGGCGGTATGCATCCATATGCGATTGAAAAGCTAATTTCACCTAGTTTCCATGGTGCTTTAAATGGGCTGATCTTGGCTCAGAAGGCACCCAAGCAAGATGTGCTATGCGAATCATGTGCATATCGCTGTGGGACTCTCGCAAATCATTGTCTTACCACTCAATCTGACTTGGCTCATGCTTTGGAATCGGATGCGGTTTTTTATTGCCATAAAGATATTGAGAATCTGGACTGCCCGACCAGTGAAGACAAGAAGCGTATGAAGCCATGTAAAGGGTGGGCGCAGCATGTGAAAAACAAGGGGGATTTATGAAAGAACTCCACAAAACTTTGCTGTTCATTTTCATGGCTATTGGTGCAGTTGCTATTCGATTAGGGGGTGTGGCGTGACCAAGAAACGCAATAAAAAATACAACCCAAATAAACCTGCTTTAAATCCTGTACGCAAGTTTCAGCTTATTGGTGAAGCGATTGAAGAAAATCGCATTCTCGACCTTTGGCAATTAACAAATGGTAAATCTGAGGACCAAGCACCTGAGTTAGCCCATTTGCTAACTTTGACCAAGGGTACGCTTGTAATTGCTATGCGCAAGGACTTAATAGACAAGGAACAAAGCTTCCATATCAGTTGTGACATCTACGCAGAACATTCTGATGGCCGATCTATACAGCTCGATTATGAAATTGCTGTACCTGAACGTATGACATATGGACAGTTTTTGAATGGTTGTGAGGATGATCAAGAGCCGATTTACATCGTTGAATGCGGTGTCAAAACTCGCTGGAAAGGTGCCAACAAATTAATGGATGAATACTTCCATGAAGTTGCGGGACCAGGATTCAAAATTGTAAAGCAGCCATACATTGTGACTTGCTTTTCTGCGTTCAAGAACGTGGCATGCCAGCGCGAATTTAAAGCAGTTCAGATATCCCTTACTGGTAATGGGTTGGGGGTGGCAGCGTGAATAATTCCAATATTCCACTAACACCAAAAGAGTGTGATGTATCAAATTTCCCATATATGCCGATTGAAATTGATCGCCTTTTGAATTCTGAAACATGGATTCTTGGAGATGATTCAGAAAAAGTTGCAAGCATGACGCTTTGGTTAAAAAGCTGGTCGCAAGTACCTGCGGCAAGCATTCCTAACAATGACAAGATGCTTGCGCATTTATCTGGTATGGGAACCAAGTGGAAAAAAGTAAAAGATCATGTTTTACGTGGTTGGGTTGATGGCGGTGATGGTCGTTTATATCACCACGTTGTTGCAGAGAAAGCATTGGAGGCTTGGATTGAAAAGCTTGCCAATGCTATATCAGGGGCGCATGGCAATGCTAAACGTTGGAGTATTGAGATTGATACTTCTGAATTAGAAGGTCAGTTATGTGATGCAGTTTACCGACTAAAAAGTATCGCTCCGCAATCCAAAGCGTTAACTAAAAAGATCGCCAAAATGGTCGAGTCACGATCGCAACCCGTATCGGGGGGCGATACCGACCCGAATAGTCAGGGGATCGCAATAGAGAGTAAAGAGAACGTAAATAGAATAGATATTAATAAACACACACAAGGCGCGAACCAAAAATCAGAACAAGACGATTCTTGGAAACCTGATTCAAATTTCTTGCTGAACGTCATTCGTGAAAGCATGGGTGCTCATGCTGAATCGATTTTAAGCATGTCTGATTACCAATTTCACCTTGGTAACTTCAACGCCCATTGGGAAAACAGACCAGATCTCACTGAAAACCAGCGAACCCGTAAATTTGCTGTATGGCTCATTGGTGAATTCAAAAAGCAATCGTCTGGCAATCAGCAAGGTAAACCTAGGAATAAATCCCAATCCATAAACCTGAACGTCAACGACGACTGGAACAACCAACCGAAAGACGATCAACCGTTTCACGGAACAGTCCAACTACCTGAGGGCATGATATGAACGCACATTTTCAATTCAGTCGCTTTTCAATGTCGCAGGAAGTTTGTGACATGCACAAAGTTCAAAAACTTGTAGCAGGTGGCAATTTGATTTGCCCTATGTGTGCAAGTGAATACGTGAATGCTGATCGATCTAAACACCAATCAGAAACAAATCGAGCAGTGTTTGAAAAGCACATTGCAGGGGCAATGCTTCCAGATCGTCATGCACATTCGTCATTCTCGAATTACAAGACCACCACCCAAGGACAAGCGAATGCATTGAGCCAATGCGCAAACTTTGCAAAACGCATTGCTGAAAAACAAAACTCTAATTTCATCATGGTTGGATCAACTGGGACAGGTAAAACACATCTTGCTTGTGCAACGGCTAAGAACCTTTTGAAAAATGGGCTTAAAGCGCGTTACATCACCAGTGAAGAAATTGCGCAGCGGATCATGAACGCTTGGGACAAGGACACCAAAGACCAGTCTGAGGAAGCTGTGATTTATGAGTTTGCTCAATACGATTTGTTGATCGTTGATGAATACGGATTGCATGACCGTGAAAAACGTACAGAACTCGTTCACAAAGTTTTAACCAAGCGATATGACTGCAAGAAACCAACCATGTTGATTTCAAATTTCACCTTGAAAAAATTACGTGATGACCTTGGAGACCGATTATGGTCACGCTTCCAGCACGATGGTTTAACCGTAGTGGAGTGTAATTGGGCTGATGCACGTGTTGGGGGTGCTCATGTCTAAGATCATCATAGGCATCGATCCTGATTTAGAAAAATCGGGTGTGGCAGTTTTGGGGCAATCGCATTTTGAGCTGAAGAATCTCAAGTTTGCAGATGTGGTTGAGCTCTTCCATGACCAACAAGACATGATCAAGAAAGTTGTGATTGAAGCAGGGTGGCTGAACAAGAAAGCCAATTTCAGAAGTGGTGCGAAGAAATCACTTGCGGTCAATGAGCAGATTTCAAAACGTGTTGGTGAAAACCATGCAACAGGCAAATTACTTGTGCAGATGGCACAGCACTTAGGTTTGCCAGTTGTCGAAGTGAAGCCAACAAAATCTAAAACCAATTCAGAAGATTTTAATCGGATCACTGGTTGGGTAGGTCGAACAAATCAAGAACAGCGTGATGCTGGCATGTTGATTTGGGGCATGAGCGTTTAGGAGGGTTAAAAATATGCCAGTACTCGCGTTCCTGACTCCATTTCATGTGAAAGACAAGGTGAAGCGTAGTTCAACGCCTAAGGTGTCTGAGAGCGATATTAAGAACATCCGTCAGCTTCACTCGTCGGGGCTGTCCTATCGTCAATTGGCGCACAAATACGACATATCCCATGAGATGTGCCGAAGAATCTGCAACAGGTATTGCTACAAGGAGGTGATTTGATGTCTCTACGTGGGAAACAGCAACGATTTGTTGAAGAGTATTTGAAGGATCGTAATGCCACTCAAGCGGCAATTCGTGCTGGATATTCAGCAAAGACTGCAAACGAGATTGGAGCACAGAACTTAGCAAAACTTAGTGTGAAGGAAGCGATTGCAAAGGGTGAGGCTGAACTTGCTGAACGCAACAAGATTACCCAAGACAAGGTTTTAAATCGTTTATGGGAAATGGCTACGGCTGATCCCAATGAGTTACAGCGTTTTGTGCGTGTGAATTGCCGTTATTGCTGGGGAGAAGATCATTATTACCAGTGGACCAATGGCGAGTACCACAATGCAATTTATCAAGCCAAAGCGCGACAACTGCCACCGCCTGATTGTGATGGTGGCTTTGGTTTTGACCGAACTAAAGAGCCAAACCCTAAATGCCCTGAATGCAGAGGACAAGGACACGGCTTCACCTATATCGAAGATACAACTCGCGTGAGTGATCAAGCAAAGCTCTTGTATGCAGGTGTCAAAGAGACGCAGCACGGCATTGAAATCAAATTTCATGACCAAGTAGCAGCTTTGATCAAAGCAGGTCAGCACATCGGCATGTTCAAGGATCAGTTAGTTCATAGCAACGATCCAGAAAATCCATTAACCGAAACCACATCCAACAGCAAAAAACTGGCTGCATTGGCAAAACTTAAAAAGGCGAAGGAGAAGAAAAATGCGTGAGCAATTTGAACAATCAATTATTAATTCTCCAAGTTATCAAAAGCTCATTTTTCAGCATGGAGAGCGACTTTTTATTTTTGAGGATGGTCAATACAAAATTGCTGCTGTGCAATTGGCTTGGGAGCTTTGTCAGGGTAACCCACATGGACACAACACTTCATGCACATACCAATTCGATCTTGCATTCCTTCACCTGAAAGATACACCTGAATTGCGTAAGTTGTACTGGTCTGCAATGGGTGCGATTCAATTTGATGACAAGGATCAGGTTGTTACTCCTGAACTAGTTGAATGCCCTGTGTGCAAAGAGGGTGAGCATGTCTAAAAACCCTGACGATGAAATCCTTTCCCTACTTGCCGACATGACCGAAAAGGAAATCGAGCAGTACTTGCTGTCACTGGATGAAGACGAGCACAGAGAAGTGCTCAAGCTGCTTGCCAATGCTCCAATTTGGTTTCCGCTTGAAGGCCCTCAAATGGCTGCGTATTTATCCACGGCTGATGTGATTGGCTACGGTGGTGCGGCTGGTGGCGGTAAAACGGATTTGCTTGCAGGGCTTGCACTGAATATCCATAAGCGTGTGCTGATTGTACGTCGTGAGAAAGCACAGACCGACGGTATTGTTCAGCGTATTGAAGAGATTGTCGGACATAAGAACGGATTCAACTCTCAAAAGTCTGCATGGCGTTTGGATAATGGCCGATTATTAGAGTTTGGTGGTCTGGACAACATCGGGGATGAAAAGCGTTGGCAAGGTCGTGCGCATGATCTCAAGGCACTGGATGAAGCCACAGAGATTCGTGAATCACAAGCACGCTTCATCATGGGGTGGAATCGTACCAGTGACCCAAGCATCAAGCCTAAATGCCTTCTGACCTTCAACCCACCAACAACAGCAGAGGGCCGTTGGGTATTGGATTATTTCGCGCCATGGTTGCAGAAAGGTTATCCAAATCCTGCACAACCTGGTGAGCTTCGTTATTTCGCAATGATCGGTGGTAAGGAACAGGAAGTTGAGCAACCAGAGCAGTTTGTTTTAGTTGATGGTGAACCTTGCTATGAGTTCGATCCAGAGCAATTCAAGCCTGAATTTATCATCAAGCCTAAATCTCGCACCTTCATCCCAGCGCGTGTCACTGACAACAAGTACTACATGGAAACAGGCTACATGAATACTTTGCAATCCTTGCCTGAACCTTTGAGGTCTCAAATGCTCTACGGTGATTTCGGTGCTGGTATTGAGGATGATCCATGGCAAATCATTCCGACAGCATGGGTAGAAGCTGCTCAGGCACGTTGGAAGCCATACGAAGAAATGCGTGTGTTGAATCGTGGTGTCTTTGAAATGGATTCATACGGCTTGGACGTTGCACGCGGTGGGCGTGATGAAACGATAGGTTATGCACGCTATCAACACTGGTATGCAGATGCAGATTTATTGGCTGGTGCAGATTCACTTGATGGTCCACGTGTGGCTTCGTTTGCCGTTGGTAATACCCGTGACCATGCGCCAATTCATATCGATGTGATTGGTGTTGGTGCAAGTCCTTATGACTTCCTCAATCAATCAGGCATTCATGTTGTACCAGTGGATGTACGCCAATCTGCTACATCCTTCGACCGTTCAGGGCAGTTGAGCTTCTTCAATCTACGATCACAGCTTTGGTGGCAGATGAGAGAGGCATTAGACCCTGCATACGGCAGCATTGTTGCACTTCCTGATGATCCTAAATTACTTGCCGACCTGACTGCACCACGTTGGTCATTGCAGGGCAAAAACATCAAGGCTGAATCACGTGAAGACATTGTGAAACGTATCGGGCGAAGTCCTGACCGTGGCTCTGCAATCATCATGGCGCAAATGGACACACCTAAGCGTCACATCATGCAGATGGTTCATGGATCAAGAGCACGTCGTGAATATGATCCGTATGAGTAGTGTCAACAGCAAAGAGGAAATCTATGAAGTGCCAATGTCAGAATGTGAAAACACAAATGAGGAGATATGACCATGTGTAGCAGCAATATTGGTGATTTATTAATTGGTGGTAATAGCGTTCTTGATGGAACTGCAAAACTATTTGGTATGGAGCCTAAGAAAGCACAGGTTGTGGCTCCACCTGCACAGCCAACCAAACAGGAAAGTAAAGCAGCAGATTCTTCAGCTGTAATTGATCGAGCACAGCAAGCACAAAATTCTATGTCTGGTGGCATCGCTAATACGCTTTATACCGACACAACAGGCGTAAATGATGAAGAACTACGTTTAGGCAAAAAAACTCTTTTAGGGCGCTAATATGAACGCAGATGCAATCAAGAAGCTTAAAAAGCGTTTCGATACAGTATGGCAAAACCGCGTCAATGATTATGACGATCATTGTGCTGAGATTGCATTGCATGTTTTACCTGTGGCGATTAAGTCAATTAAAAATCAGGAAAAGCATGATCGTTCAGCATGGCGCAAGATTGTAGATAACACGGGCAAGGATGCATTGAAGGTTCTTGCAGCAGGTATGTTATCTGGAACCATGTCACCAAGCCGACCTTGGTTTGTGATAGAAGCGTCTGATCCAATGTTGAAAAAAGACATTCAGGTCAAGCAGTGGTTGAAAGACTTGCAAGACGTTTGTTATGCAACATTTGCCAAAAGCAACGTGTATCGCACCATGCACAACAATTACCTGCAAGAAGGTGCTTTTGGTACATGTGCAGCATTGGCACCACGTTCACCAGATGCTGAGCTCATGGATATGATTCCTATGTCCTTTGGTGAATTTGCTATCACAGTGGATCAGTTTAACAAGCCTAACGGTGTCTATCGCAAGTTCAAACTAACCGTTGCCAATATTGTTAAACAATTTGGGATCGAGAATGTTTCAGATCAAATCAAATCAGCTTATGAGAATGACAACACTGAACAGGAATACACCATTCATCATGCGATTTATCCGCGAGAAGATGCGAAGGGTTATGGTGCTAAAAACATGCCTTTTGCTTCGGTTTATTTTGAAGAAAAAGAGCAAGAAAAATTATTGCGTGAAAGTGGCCTAGAAAGTTTTGAGGTCATTGTAGGTCGTTGGACAGTATCAAGCAGTGATGTTTATGGTGAATCACCTGCAAGCGATTGTTTAGGAGATTTACGCGCATTGCAGAAAGGACATCAACAAATTGCTAAGGGGGTGGATTATCAAGTTAGCCCACCAATGTTGATCCCGTCATACCTGAAAGGCCAAGAGAAAGAAACTCTGCCAAATGGTATTGCTTACTACAATCCAACTCCAACAAGCCAAGTCGCACAGGTTCAGCCTATGTTGAATGTGCAATTTGATTTAGGTGGTGTGAATACCATTGTCCTGCAAAACCAAGATCGTATTAATCGTGCAATGTACAAAGATTTGTTCTTGATGCTGGATCAATACGACAAGGGGCAAATGACTGCAACAGAAGTGTATGAGCGCAAATCTGAAAAGATGCTGATGCTTGGACCGGTAGTAGAACGTCAAATTGATGAACTATTACGACCACTGGTTGAAATTTGTGTAAGTCGAGTTTTAGAGACCACTCAGTTTTTACGTGATTCAGCACCACCACAAATCCAAGGTACAGACCTAAAAATTGACTTTGTGTCTATCTTGGCAATGGCGCAGCGTGCTACTGGTGCATCCAATCTTGAACGTATGCTGCAAATGATTTCTACCGTTGCACAAATCAATCCAGATGTATTGGATAAGTTTGATTCGGATAAGTATATCGACGAGTACGCAGACACTATTGGTGCATCTCCTACGATTTTCCGCAACCAAAAACAAATTGACCAACGTCGCGCTCAACGTGCGCAGCAACAGCAAATTGCACAACAACAAGCTTTGGCACAGGCACAAGCTGAAACTCAGCAAAAGCAAGCCAACACAATAAAAACAGTTGGTGAAACGGATGCAGAGGCATTAGGAAATCTTGCAATTGAAGGAGGCATTGTCTAATGAATCGTGATAACGCCAAAGAAATTAAGAACGAGCGCGAGAACGAGCTTAATGATCTGCGTTCAGTACTTGAGACGGATAGCGGAAAACGCTTCTTACAACGCTTAATTAATCGTGCAGCAATTTTTCAACCAACTTACGCCAGTGGAGCCAATCCTAGTGATTTCGCTTTTATGGAAGGCCGTCGAGAGATGGGGCTTTTCATCATTGGTGAAATCACCCAAGCAAATTCTGACGCATGGATTGCCATGCAAAGTGAACATTTCAAAAAACTTAATGCATTAAATGAGAAGGTGAGCCATGAGCGAAACAACCAACCAAACAACGACTGATACTTCGACCACAACAACAGCTTCTGCACCTGGTGAAACAACCACTCCAGCAACCACAACTGTAGAAACGCAGGCTACAACTACACCTGCTGTTGAAACTACAGCAACGACAACAACTGAGCAGCAACAGCAACAAACATTGTTAGGTCAAGATCAACCAGCCGAACAGCCTATCGTTTATGCAGACTTCACTATGCCTGAAGGTTTTGAGCTGAATGGTGATGATTCAAAGGTTCTTCAGGAGCTTGGTCAACAGTTCAAAATGCCGCAAGAAGCTGTTCAAAAGCTTGTTGATTTAGGTGTTCAAATGCAACAGCGCCAAGTTCAAGAGCAGCAAAAAGCAATTGCATCTTGGGTGGATGCGGCTAAAGCAGATGCTGAATACGGTGGGGATAAATTAGAGGCTAACCTGTTGACAGCGCAACGTGCCTTCAGCTTACCCCGTGGCGACAAAATCTCTAAGATTCTATACATGAGTGGACTTGGTAATCACCCTGATGTAATTGGCTTTATGACTGAAGTAGGCAAACTGTTGCAACCAGACAGCATAACTACAGGTCAAGGATCAAATACAACAACGCCAAGTCTTGGACAACTTTGGTATGGCGATAAATAACTAACAGAGGGCTTAATATGTCTGTAATCGCACAATTACAACCAACCTTGATGGATCTAGCTGCACGTTACGGACAAACGCCCGAAAGTGCGGTTATTGAAATCTTAAGCGCAAGCAATGAGATGCTTGACGATATGGTATGGATTGAAGCAAACGATGGCACAGGACACAAGACAACTATTCGCACAGGCTTACCTAAGGGTGCTTGGCGTTTATTGAACTACGGTGTCCCTGCTGAGAAAGCAGCAACTGCTGCAATTCGTGACACTTGTGGTCTTTTAGAAACTTACTCTGAAGTTGATAAGAAACTTTATGAGATGGAAGCTAATCCACAGGAGTGGCGTGCAAGTGAAGATGCAGCATTTGTTGAAGGTATGGGTCAAACCATGGGTGAAACATTACTCTATGGTAACTCGCGTGATACACCTGCGGCTTTCACTGGTTTTTCCCCTCGTTTTAATGACATTGCACAAACCAACCCTGCAAATAAACGCAACATTTTAGATGCTGGTGGTACTGGTAATAACAACACTTCAATTTGGTTTGTGGTTTGGCACAAAGATACCGTTCACGGTATTTACCCACGTGGCACCAAAGCAGGTTTGCAAATCCGTAACTTAGGTGAAGCAACCAAAGAAGAATCAGGTGGATTAATGCATCAGGTACTTCGTACTCACTTTGAATGGAATGCTGGCGTAACTGTTCGTGACTGGCGTGCGATTGTTCGTATTGCCAATATCGACGTTACAGCATTGACCAAAGATGCAAGCGCAGGTGCTGATCTATTCGACTTACTCGCACAAGCTGCTGAGTTATTGCCACGTAAAACTTCTGGTCGTGTTGCGATCTATGCAAACCGTACCATTTCTTCATTCTTACGTCGCCAAAGTGTTAAAGGTGCGAATGTACGCATTACCACTGATGAACAGGGTGGTCGCACAGTGACTAAATTTGACGGCATTCCGATTCGTCGTGTTGATGTGTTGCTAAACACTGAATCTCGTGTGTTTTAAGGAGCTGCTATGTTTATCGATAAATTATTAGTGATGTCGCTTGATCAGGCTATTACAGCCACAGCGGTATCAACAGATACGCTAGATTTGCAGAAAGCTTCATTTAGCGTGAACCGCCTTCCAGTGTTGGTGCGAGGTAAAAACCTTTCACCAACTACGGCAACCATCACTGTGCAGCTTCAACAGTCCAATGACAATAGCACTTGGGAAACAGTTGAAACTTCGCGTGCTTACACTGGTGCAGAGCTTATTGCTGGCACAGTGGCAGAAGTTATGCTTCCAGTTAAAACGAAACGCTATGTGCGTTTGAACTATGTTGTGGCGAGTGGTCCATTCACAGCAGGCACCGTGTTTGCTCACATTTCTGACCATCGTGATGTGAATGCTGCTTACCCAGTTTATGCGGGGGCTTAATAAATGACTCAGAAGGAAGTACGTGCGAATCAAAAGGGTTTTTATAAAGACCGATTGATCCAAGAAAATGAAGTGTTTTTGGTGCCTAAGGGTGAAACTGCGCTTTGGTTTGATGATGTTGCTGTAGCTCCTGTTGATACTTCAACCCCAACTGGTGGCACACAAGGTTCAGGTGATTCTGATCCAGATGATAAACCGCCAGTTTATTCACGCATGAATAAGGCAGAACTTACTTTAGAAGCTGCTAAGGCTGGTATTGAGCTAACTGGTAATGAAACCAATGCTCAAATCGTCGAGCTTTTGACTGCTAAAAATTCACAAAAATAAGCCAATCAAAGCCCGTATCAGTACGGGCTTTTCACTAATTGAATATGAATAAAGGTATTGGGAAATGAGTAAAAAATTAATCGAATTATCAATGGTGGCTTTCATTGGTACCAAATCAGTATTAGCAACACCAATGACACGCGGTGAGTATTGCGACTATCGTGGTTGGAAAATTCCAGATGATGAAGATCCAAACGAACCAGTTTACTTGGTTGAATATACGGATGGCGGAAAAGCTAATGATGAACGACATAATGGTTATATAACAATGTCGCCAAAAGAGGTGTTTGATAACGCCTATCGACCTAATGGCAGCCTGAATTTTGGTGATGCTATTCGAGCTTTAAAGGAAGGTAAGAAAGTGGCTCGTAGCGGCTGGAATGGCAAAGGTATGTGGTTAATTCTTACACATGGGCGAGTTGTTGAGAATTTAGAACCTAACAGCTTCTATGAAAAATGTGGATTTGAAGCACCTGTAACTATTTGCAGTCATATTGATATGAAGGCTGCTGATGGATCAATGGTTGTTGGATGGCTGGCAAGTCAAACAGATATGCTAGCTGATGATTGGGCTATCGTTGAGTAAACCCTTATGAGATCAATTGTTGATCTTTGCAACCTAGCCCTGTCGCATCTTGCACAGGGCTATGTTGTTAATGATCTTAATGAAAGAACACCGCATGCAAATTTGTGTAATACCTATTACCCGGTTTGCAGGCAGGAATTATTAGATGATCCGCACCAATGGACTTTTGCCGTTGGGCGTATGGCGTTGAACGTTGATGCTGGTTATACCGCACAAACTGCATATGTTCTGCCAAGTGACATGATTCGACCATTCCAACTTGAATCAGGCTCACGCTTTTACATTGAAGGTGATCATCTCTTTACGGATGACACGGCACCAGTGCTGCGTTATGTACGTGATGTGAAAGATTTAGCAGTATTGCCAATGAAGTTCAAATTGGCTTTGTCTTATTTACTTGCTGCAAGGATTGCAGGCCCATTGACGCAAAATGAGCAAAAGCAAATGTCGATGATGCAGTTATATCAATTAGCTCATGGTGAAGCTGTTACGAACGACCTACAACAACACCGGATTGAAAACCGTCCTGATTTTACAGGCTCAATGATTGAGGCAAGATAAATGCAATTTTCATTTAATGGCGGTATTGTTTCCCCTGAGATGTTTGGACGTTTTGATCAAGCTAAATATCAAACAGGGGTAGCCAAGTGTAAAAATTTCTATGTTGAACTATATGGTGGGCTGACTTATCGCGCAGGCTTCCGTTATGTTCATCACTATGATTATTCACTTGGTACCATGCGTTTAATTCCATTCGTATTCAGTGAAGAACAAGCTGTTGTGCTGGTGATCCGCGAAGGTATGGTGAACTTCTTTGCTGAAGGTGGAATGCTGTTAAATGATCTTGGCACGCCATTAGAAATTGTATTGCCATATGCTGCTGAACACTTAATGCAGCTTCGCTATGCGCAATCAGCGGATGTGATTACGATCACGCACCCTAATTATCCACCACGAAAAATCATTCGTCGTGGAGCAACCAACTGGACAACAGAGCTTGTGACTGTCGGGTATGGGCTTGATGCACCGTTAAATGCAGCAGCTACAGCTCATATTGAAGACAAATATGCCACAGGTGGGGCACAACATGATGCATTTGTTGAGCGTGAATATATTTATCAAGTTACAGCAGTGAATGAGGAAAATGAATCTGCTGCATCTACGCGCACAGCAGTGGTGCTGAATGATTTAACTTTATCTGGAAACTACAACACAATCACATGGGATGCGGTAACTGGTGCAACGCGCTATAACGTATTTAAACTACGTTCAGGCCTTGCAAGCTATATTGGTGAAACAACAGAATTAAGTTTTACTGATGACTATATTGAAACTAATGGGGCGCTCACACCACCATTAATTCGAGACCCATTCGAGTATTATCCAACAGCAGTTGCATACCATGGCCAACGCAAAGTCTATGGCGGTGGTTTTCAATCTCCACAATGGCTGCGCATGTCGCGTACTGCAACAGATGATAATTTTGGCTATCACATTCCACTACAGGATACAGATTCAATTCAAATCCGTTTTGCAGCTCGAGACGGCAATGGGGTAAAGCACCTGGTACCAATCAGCGATTTAATGATTCTTACCAGTGGTGCAGTCTGGAAGTTATCTGCTGATGGTGCTGTTACAGCATCAAGTGTTAGCGTAAACCCTCAATCTTATGTCGGTGCAAATGATGTAACGCCTGTTCAGATTGGTGGTGCTGCTGTCTTTTCATCGGATCAGACAGGCCATGTCCATGAAATCTCAATTTCACAAGGCTATAACGCAAATTATCAAGTGATGGATTTATCAATCATGTGTCCTCACTTATTTGATGGTTATAAGATTGTTGACTGTGCTTTAGTGCGCAATCCATTAAGTATGGTTTTCTTTGTTCGTGATGATGGCAAATTGCTTTCGCTTACTTATGAACCACAGCAACAAGTATGGGCTTGGGCTGAACATGAGACGCAAGGCAAGTTCTTATCGGTGGCGGCTATTCCCGAAGCTGATCAGACGGTGCTGTATGCGCTTGTTGAACGTAATGGTTTTCGTATGATTGAGCGACTTTTACTTAGACAACCATTAGAGCTTAATGATCATTGTTTGCTTGATAGCTCATATCAATATACTGGTCTGGAAGTTGATACTCTAACAGGCCTTGATTGGTTGGAAGGTCAAACTGTCTCTGTATTTGCTGATGGTGGTGATAAACCTGACGTAGTTGTTACAGGTGGTGAAATCAAGCTTAGCCGTAAGTTCACAAATGTATGGATTGGTTTAAATTATGAAGGGGAAGTTGGGTCTTTACCTTTGTATGCGCAATATGCAAATCCAGTAAAACCTAAAATAGCCTCACAAGTTTATCTTCGTGTACTTGGCACACAGAATATTTCTGTAGGTGTGAATCAGGACACACCAACACCTATGCCTATCACCGAACATAAACCACGTAGCCTTGAGCGTTATGGACAACCATTAAGTCTTATATCAGGCATTGTTCAAATCCCTGTTGCCAGTCCTTACAGTCGTGATCTACAAATTACTGTAAAACATGATAAACCTTTACCAATGAAACTTTTGGCGATGGAGGTCGAGTTCAAATGACACGCACAAATATTGAAATTCGCAAACCAACTGAACGTGATATGCGTATGCTTGTTGCAAATTTACGTCCAGCCGATCAAGAAGAGTTAAAAGCTTATTTTAGTGATGATTTTGATTTTATTGTGAAAACCAGTGTGAAGTATTCGCGTGATGCTTGGTCAGTCATCGTGAATGGTAAGTTACTTTTCATCTGTGGCGTTGGTCGTACCAGTTTACTTGGTGATGTCGGTTGCCCTTGGCTTTTAGGAACTACGCATATTTCGCAATTTCCAAAAGAGTTCTATAAGCAATCTTTGCAAATCGTTAATGAAATACGTCAAAACTATAAGTTATTGATAAATCATGTTTATACTAAAAATACTGTTGCCATTCGCTATCTAAAACGAATGGGTTTTGAGCTTAAAGATCCTGTACCACATGGGGCAAATGGTGAGTTATTTCATCCATTTGGTATGGTGACACCATGATGGGCGGTGGTGGAGGTGGTGGTGGCATGGGCGGTGGTAACCTCTATGCGGCAATTGCACAAGCTGCTGTTAAGGGGGCAACAACTTATTTAAAGCTTAAAGCCCAAAAACAAGCACTTGAACAGCAAGCGAAAATGGCACAAGCCAATGCGACCCTTGCTGATCAGCAAGCACGTGGTGCAATTGAATCAGGTCGGAATGGCGTTGAGGATTACCAAAGAAATATTGGTGCCTTCAAATCAAGCCAGATTAATGCTATGGCTGAAAATGGCTTGGATGTTACTCAAGGTTCAGCCATCGATATTTTGGCAAGCACAGACATGATGGCCCAAAGTGATCTAGAGAACATGAAATATAACGCTGCTATGAAGTCGTGGGGATTCCGTGTTGAGGAAACCAACTTCATCAACCAGCGAAATTCACTCACAGCACAAGCCAAATCTGTTCGTCCGCGCTTAAATGCTGAGCTTGCGGCTATGGATCAATTCGGCTCATCTTTGATGGGTGGCGGTGGAGGCAGTCCAATGCAGGGTGGTGAGTCTTTAACTGGCGGCAATGTTTCATCTGTGGGTATGAATGATTCAAATGGCTATAAAACTTGGTCAGGTGCTGAGGGGTATCAAAGTACATCAACACCTTCATGGCAGAACTATAACTGGAACTGGATGTCGTAAATATGCGTGTACCTCAATTCAACCAACAAGTCGGACAAGATCAAGCGCCAAACGTTCGTGTGCAAGGTGGATTATCACCAGGTGAAGCTGTTGGTATGGTTGGAAGCCAAATTGACGGAATTGCTAATTTGGTGAGTACTGGTGCGAGTATTTATCAGAAACAGCAGGATGAAGCTGACCGTGTTCGTGTAATGGATGCGCAAAACCAGTTAGCAGAATTAAAGCTACGTCTGCAAAACGATGGTAATGATGGATATATCAATAAAAAGGGCGTTGATGTAGTTAGTTTTGATTCAGGTGATGGGGAAGGTTTTGTTGATTACTATCAACGTTCTTATATGGATGGTGTTGGGGAGATTTCCAGTAATTTAAGTAACAATCGCCAACGTAATATGTTTAATCAAATTGCATCAGAAGATCAGTTGCGTTTTAAAGGTATGTTGCAAAGCTATTTTGTACGTGAAAACGATGTATATCAGCAAAGTGTTTATTCAGCTTCAGCTAAACGTTTTGTGATGAATATTAATGAAAACCCTGCAAATTTTGTAATCATTGATGATAATCGTGAGAATTTAAAAGTAGCTATCGCAAAGTCAGCACAGTTGCAAGGGAAGTCTGCACTTGAGGCAGAAAATTCTTATTTAGATATTATTTCTCAAACGCATGTGGCAAACATCAATGCATTTATTGAGAGCAATGATCTGCGTGGCGCTGTTCAATATCGTCAAAAATATAGTGACGAAATTTCGCTAAATGATTCATTTAAATCAAATAGGCTGATTCATCAAAAATTAGAGGATCAGCAAGTTGAAGCTCTGGTTGATAGTGCTTCAGAAGGTGTTGAATATGGCAGCAACTATGCGCTTAACATACCGCCACAAGCCACACATCAAGCTGTGAGTGAATTGAAAAGCCTAACACCTGAGCAGATGAAGAACATCAAATACAATGATCAGCGTTTGGATATCTACACAATACATGCCGCAAAAGAAAAGGGCATGGAGTGGGCGGCTCCTTTGCTTTTGGGTATTCGCTTAAGTGGTGAGAAGTCGCACAACAACCAAGTCAGCCCTAAGGGTGCTCAATCAATTATGCAGTTTATGCCTGCGACTTGGGGTGATTTCAACAAAGGTGGCAAGCGCGACATTAATAATCCAATGGATACGATTGATGCTTCGTTAGAGTTTGTGGATTGGGTAAGTAAAAAATATAAAACCAAAGATCCAATGGTTATTGCTGCTTACTACAACGGTGGCGGTAAAGCCGCTGAAGCAGTTTTGAAGGGCAAGCAGCCGCCTGCATCTGAAACACAGAATTACTTACAACGGGTTGATAAGTGGTTGACTGAGGATTTTGGCAAGTATGCGGATGAACCTACAAAGTCACGTCAGCAGGCTTATGAGGCTATTTGGGGTAGTGATGCATCATCAGAAGTAAAGACCAAAGCACAGACTCGACTGAATCAGAAGTTTGCTGCAATGGATAAGATTAAAAGTGATCAACAAGATCAGGTCTATAACGATCTTTATAAGGGTATTAGTACTGGTGAATTTACTTATGAGCAAATTCCTGTAAATGCTTTTGATGTATTAAAGCCAAATCAAATTGCCAGTTTAAAAGCAATTAGTAAGGCAACTTTTGAGAAGAACATTAAGACTGATCCAGTTGTATTTTCAATGATTGCTCTCAACAAGGAAGAATTATTCAAAGGTAAACCACAATCAGTGTTGCACCAGTACGCAGATAAGCTTTCACCTGCTGACTATAAAGAAGCTACCAAGATGTATATTGATGTGAATAAACTGGATAAGTCTAAGGAACCTAAAGAGAAAGTTTTCCTTGTGAATGATTCCACTGTTGCTGCTGCTATCAAACCTTACTTGAATACAATTGGCATCACTGATACCAAAAATAAGGACCAGCTACTGCACTACAATGCAGTGAAATCAGATTTAATGCAGACCTTACGTGAAGCAGAAGCAAAGAATGGTGGTTATTTATCATGGCCTCAAATTGACCGCCTTGTTCTTAAAAACCTAAATACAAATGTAAAAATCACAACTACTGGCTTCTTTGGTGGAAGTGAAATTGAACTCAACCGAATGTATTCGCAGGTTAAGAAAAAAGCGGACATTACACCTAAGATGTTGGCTAAGATATCCGACACATTTAAAAAGCAGGGTCGCAATCCAGACAAGGTTACAGATTCTGAGTATTTAAATGCTTATTATTCCTTGATGCGACGTGGGTTCTAACCTGTCAACAGCAAACACCTAATTACATTCTAAGAGCATTTAAGATTACCTAAGTCTGTAGTCTTAAGTGCTTTTATTATGTCTGATCAAAACCAAACAAATCTTACAATTGGTCAATTATTAGAATTAAACCAAGGTAAAAATCCCACCCAAATTGCGGATACTGAAGCGCGTGCACGTAAGGCTGCAAAGTCTTTAGGTCTGGACTATTCCAAAATCACACAGACACCCGAAGAGATTGCATCTGTAGCAGATGAGGTAAATACACAAAAGCGCATTAATGATGTAGTTGCCAGTGATCCAGTGTTGGGGAAATATGCACTTGATCCAAATCAGGCGGCAATTTCTCTTGATGATTTTGGCGGCTTAAAGCGTGTCAGTGATTCAGTTCTACTGCTAAAACCTTCGATTACTGAGCCACGTCAAACAGTGGACTACAACGACATTCAGGAGATTTTTAAGAAAGGCACAACACCTGAACAGAAGAAAACACTTCAAAATCTTGGATTGTATGAAGACCCGAGCAAACAAATTCAGCCTAAGGTTCCAAATCAGCACATTCAAGAGTTGAACAAGCCATTATTTCCGCAATCAATAGAACAGACCATTGAGCAGCAGTTCAATGAGATTAAGAAAAGCCATGGCGTTTATGCTGCGGCAAGATTCAAACAGTACATGAGCAATCAGTTGTATTGGGCGAACAATACAGCAAGTGCTGAACCAGTGAATGCTGAGGATCAAGGCAATCGTTATGTGAATGCAACAAAGCGAGGCTATGCATCAATTTGGCAGACGATGGGTGCAGCTAAATTTGCTGTCACTGGTGATGCATCAATGCTTGACCGATTCACACTGTATAAAAACAAGATTCCGCAATCAGGCGAAATGTCACAGGCATTATCAGACATGCAGCTTGCAGCACAGACCAACGATGCAGGGGTATTGGGTGCTGCACAAGAGTTCGTGAAAAATGCTGATTTAGGTTTGTTGGCTGAATTTACTGCTGAACAGTTACCACCAAGCATTGCAGGCTTTGCACTTGGTGCTGGTTCTGGAAATGTTTTATCGCAGACACTGACACGAAGTACTGCGCGTTATGCACCAGTATTGATGAATATGCAAAGAGCTAGTAGTGTGGTTCGTGGTGTAGCACTTGCAGGAAGTTCGATGGAAGGTGCATTGGGTGCTGGTGCGGCTGATTTTGTAGCATCTTACGGTCAAAATATGGCAGAGGCACGCGAGAAGTTTTTAACCAAGGAAGAACAGATTGACTATGCAGCGGCTAAGACATGGGGTTCTGCCAAGTATTCAGCCTTAGGCGGTTTGTTGTTACCTGTTGGCTTTGGTGGTCCAATGCGGACTGTAGGAGGGCAAGCAGTTATTCAATCAGCTGCAGGCATGTATTCTGTTCAAGGTGCAGCCGATGCAGTAGGTGAACAAGCTAATCCTGTAGAAATGGCATTAGAAGGTGTATTGGGCTTGGCAATGTCTGCACCTGAGGTTGCCATTGTTTCGGCTGGCAAGGTCAAGAATCAGTACACAGCACAGTTGGCAATTGATCAGATGTACCAGGAGCAGCAAGCCAATGCTGTTAAGTCCACAACCTTTGCTTCAGTGCTTTCCAATCTGATTAATCAGAATAAGGAAACTAAGACAGCACAACGTGATGAAGAGACAAGCCAATCCTTCATTCGACAAGCTGTAGAAGAACATGGTGCAGTTGGAGAGGTCTACATTGATGGTCAGACCTTCAACCAGTTATTGCGAGATCGAGACCTTGATCCTGAGGATTTATTTGCACGTGCGCCAAGTCTGCAAAACCAGTTAGGTGATGCACAGGAGTTCAATAGTACGGTGCAGATTCCGATTGATGAATTTGTGTCTGCTATGTCTTCGATAGAGGATCCATCAGGCTTTGTGGAGAATATCCGTTCTAATCCTGATATGCCGACATACCTTGAGGCACAGGATATTTTCAATAGAACTACTGAGCAGATGCAAGCGGAAGCGGATGTATTCTTGAATGAACAAGCTGCTTTTGAAGTGGCTGATGATGCACGCGAACAAGTTGCAACAGAGGTGCAAGGTCAATTGGCCGATGTGGGTACATTCAATGCCAAATACAATCGTGCAGCAGGTGAGCTTACTTCAGCATTCTATTCAACCTTAGGTGAGAAGCTAGGGATTACGGCAAAAGAAGCTTTTGATCGTTATCCAATTCGCATTACCAATGAGGTATCAAATAACTCTGCCGAACAGAGTGCAACCTTTAATCAGTCTGAAATGTCACAACAGACTATTTCTTTAGATGACTTTGCTACTGGCTTGAAAGAAAAATACGGTATTGATCTTGGTTTAAAAGGCAACCCAAAAAGTAATTTTATCTCTTTACATAAAATCATTGTTCCAGAAACTGCACGTAGCAAAGGTGTTGGCTCTAAAGCCATGAAGGAAATACTTGATTATGCAGATGCAGCTAACAAAACTATGATTCTCACACCAAGTTCAGATTTTGGGGGGAATAAAAGTCGCTTGGTTGATTTCTATAAAAGACATGGCTTTGTTGAGAACAAGGGCAGAAATAAGGATTATGAAATCAGCGAGACAATGTATCGTTCTCCATTTGGAAAAAAATACAATCAAACCAATGGCGGTACACGTGGCTCAATTACATTCAACATCGGTCAAGATGGATCAACGATTGTTTTAAGCAAAAATGCCGACTTCTCAACATTCGTACACGAGTTGGGGCACCATTTTCTTGAAATGAATATGCAGTTGGCTTTAAGTCCAGATGCACCAGTGCAAATCCGTGAAGATATGGAGACCGTTCTAAAGTGGGCTAAGGCTGATTTTGAAAGCTTGAATGAATGGGATTTCTTCACTGATGCAGAAAAGACAGAAGTGCATGAGAAGTTTGCAGAGACATTTGAGCAGTATGTGTATACAGGCAAAGCACCGAATGCAGATTTAAAGCAGGTATTTAACCGGTTCCGTCAATTCATGATTGCGGTATATCGCAACATTGAGAAGTTCTTAGGCATCAATGACCGTGCTGAATTAAGCAGTGATATCACTGGCGTTATGGATCGTATGCTTGCCTCAGAAAGTTCAATCAAGGAAGCTGAAGCAGCTTATAACCTTGAGATGCTGATTAAACAAGATGATTCAATGCGCTTGGGTATTTCTCCAAAAGATTATGATGAAATGCGTCAGGATCATGAAGCTGCAACTGAACTGGCGATTAATACTTTAGAACAGAAATCTATCCAGAATTTATCCTGGTATCAAAAGCAAAAAACCAAGTACATGCGCACACTGCAACGTGAAGCTAATAAGAAGCGTGAAGCGGTACGAGAGGAAATTGCAAAGGATGTAGCGCAAGAGCCTGTTTATCAAGCCATGGCTTTTCTACGTCAACCTTCTGATCCAAAGCCTAAAACCAACCTGAAAAAAGTTGAGCCTGAGCGTGATAATCTTTTTGAAGCTATTGCCAAATTTGGTGGTTTGGATGCCAACGAAGTTGAAAGCACTTGGGGGATTGATCAACCAGCCACAATTAAATCAGGCGTGGCAAATCAGCCAGTGGTGCGTTCAAGCAAATCTAAAGTTAAAGGCCTATCAATTGAGGCAATGTCTGAACGACTTGTTGAAGAAGGTTATTTAACAAAAGATGATAACGGCAAATTTGATACACGTGAGCTTGAAGATAAGTTCTCTGAACAGCTTATTAGTAACAAGCAATACTCAAATCAGGTTGATCCTGAGCTCTTAGATTACTCACAAGACATGGATATCTTGCAGCGTTATTCAGAAGGCTTGGTAACTAAAGCGAAACTATCTCTGGACTGGATTGAAGCCAAGTATGGACCAGATAGTGAAATTTTCAATCGCATCTCTAAAGGTGCCTATGGTTTTGCACAGCGTGGCGGTGAAAACCCTGATTTGGTTGCTGAGATGTTTGGCTATGAAAGTGGTGATGCATTAGTGCGAGACTTAATCAGTGCACCAACACCTAAGCAGCGCATTGAGCAATTAACTGATGAACGTATGGCTGTGCAGTATTCGGAGTTCTACGATCAGCAAAGTATTGTTGAAGCGGTTGAATCGGCCTTACATAATGAAATCCGTGCACGTGTTTTATCGGCTGAAATGGCGGCTTTGAATGGTCTTTTAGGCAGAAAATCAGCTTTAAATGAAGCTGCAAAATCTGTGGCACGTGACATGATTCAACGCCAAAAATTAAAAGATATTCGACCACATCTACGTGCTCAGGATGATGCACGTTTAGGAAAGATGGCAAGTGATGCATTCCGCAAAGGTCAATCTGTGGAAGCGGCAAGACATAAGCGAAATCAGTTGGTTCAGTTCTTTGCGACCAAATACAGCTACGATGCAAAGGACCAAGTGCAAAGCCATTTAAACCTTGTCAAAAAGGTCTTTGGCAATAATGAAAAATTAGCCAAAAACCGTGATTTTGATATGGTCACAGCGGCACGTGCAATTTTAGGTAAATATGATTTAGGAAGAGAATCCACCAACTATGAACATCAATTGGATTTGATTCGCAAATATGATCCAACCACCTATGCAGAGATTCAGAACATAGGTGCTTTGCCTGAAAACCAAAGTTATAAAGAACTCACATTAGAGCAGTTTAGTGCTGTTATGGCAGCAGTCGAAACGCTTTGGCACCGTTCACGTGAAAACAAAGTCTGGCACACCACCAATGAAGCGATTGAGCGCGAACAGGTACGTGATGAGTTGATTCAACAGTCTAGCGGTAAAAAGAGCGTTGAGAAGATTCAGCAAGACATGCTCGGAAAAGACAAGACAGCAGAACTTAAAGTTAAGTTTATGGAGCTTGGTGCTTCGGCTAAACGTGTGGATCAGGTTGTAACGTGGTTAGATGGTGGTGTCACTGGAAAGTACCGTGAGTATTTGATTAACCCGATGCAAGATGCATTGAGCAAGTACCGCATTGAAAAAACTAAGATGCTAGATGATGTTGTTAAGATTTTTGAGGGCTTTGGAAAGTTAGATAATTCAAAGATTGCAGCACCTGAGTTGAATAATTACACATTCGTGGGTAAGCAGGCTTTGATTCATGCCATTTTGCACACTGGCAATATGAGCAACAAAGAGCGTTTAGTGATTGGCTATGGTTGGGGTAGTCGTCTTGAAGATGGTTCTGTGGATTTCAGTCAATGGGATCAGTTCTTTAATCGTATGATTGCTGAAGGCACAATCACTAAAAATGATATGGACACGGCTCAAAAACTTTGGGACCTATTTGATCGATATAAAGGACAGGCTCAATTAACCCATAAAAAGATTAATGGCCGTTATTTTGATGAGTTGCCAACGTCACCAATCAGCACGCCATTCGGTGAATATAAAGGTGGTTATGTGCCTGCATCCTATGACCGCATACGTTCAAATGAGCAAGACCGTATCCAGGATAAAAACCTTGCAGAAAACAACTTGCAGGCTTTGGATATTGCGACTACGGGTGCCAACTTTACTAAGTCACGTGCAGATCGATACAGCGACATGCTTGAACTGGATTTATCGCGCTTACCTAGTCACTTAGATAAAGAGCTTCGCTATATCCATCTTGAACTACAGATTCGCCAAATTGGGCGCTTATTGTTGAATAAGGATTTCCGTAATGAACTTGAGCGAGTCTTGCCGTTTGCGACAAAGCAAATCTTTAACCCTTGGCTAAAAGCAATTGCTGACCAGTCTGTTGATCAAAGCACTGACTCAAGATTATTGGACAATGTATTTAAGGCTTTGCGTCGGAATACAGGTATTGCAATCATGGCAGGTAACTTGAAAAACGCCATTGAGCAGTTCACTGGATTTGCACAAGTAGCTGTTGCGGTACCGCCAAAGCTTCTAATCAAAGCCCAAGGTGAATACTTTAAGTCTGTAGTGACTCGCCAGCACATGGCAGAGCAAATCATGGAAATGTCGGACTTCATGAAAACCCGATGGGATCAGGCGGCAGACGAATATCGCTATGCTGTAGACGACATGGTTTTTAATAAGAATGCGGTTCAGACAGTTAAAGATTTTACGATGAAACATGCTTATGTATTGCAGACCACCATTCAAAGACCAATGGAAGTTGTTTCATGGCAAGCTGCGTTCAATCACTATACTGAGATGGGTTTGAATCAATATGATGCTGTACACGCAGCAGATGCGGTAATTCGCCAATACATGACGGATATGTCACCTGAAGGGGTATCCAACCTTGAGCGTGGCTCACCTGCGAAGCGCATGTTCCTGATGTTTTACAACTGGTTCAACATGGTTTGGAACACTGCAAATACAGAAGTGAAGCTTGCACTTGAAGCTACGAATGGTAGTTGGGTGAAGGCTTCACCACGATTAGCTTATGTGGCACTGATGATGATCTCTATCCCTTCAATGCTTTCTGAATTGCTTGGTATTATCTTTGCAGGTGGTTTAGAGGATAGTGATGATGACGGTGAAAAATGGGATGATCTGTCTGCTAAATTAGCATTATCACAATTCAAGATGCTTTCAGCATTTGTGCCATACGCAGGTAATGTGGTGAATGCTGCTATCAGCAACACGGATGATAATGTCATGAATGACCGCTACACAGCATCACCTGTGTTCAGTATGGGTGAAAGCGGTTTAGGTCTAATTAAGCATGCCAAAACTGCTTTGGACGAAGAAAAGGAAGTCAATCAAGGTAAGGCTGCTAAAGACTTTCTGAACACTGCAACACTCACCACTGGCATTCCATTTGCTGTGCTTGGTAAGCCTTCTGGCTATTGGTTGTCAATTTCACAAGGGAAGAAGGAAGCACCTGAGAGTATGTATGATGCTGCACGTGGGACAATTACAGGGAAGCACGCCCCTGAAGAATAAGTCTGTTGACAGTCCATGGCCTTGAACAGCCCTATTGTTTAAGAGCTTACATAGAATTGGTTGTAGAAATTACAACCTTTTTTATTGGTGGAAACATGACAGTTCAAGTTACCGATCGACTTAGTCAGCTCTATGTTGGTAATGGGGTAAATACACGATTCGATTTTACATTTCGAGTATTCAATCAGGAAGATGAAACAGGTGTAGCAGTCCGTGTAAAAGCTGGTGATGACTTCGAATTCATGGATGAGGCTTTATATGCTGTCACTATGAATGAAGGAAACTTGGGGGGATATATCACATTTGTTGAAGCGCCAGACACTTCAACATTTTTTTATGTAGGAGGCAAAACCCCTGTAGATCAGCTTTTAGACATTACAAACTACGACAACTTTTACCCTGATGCATTAGAACGTGCTTTGGATAAGCTCACAGCAATCTTGCAAGAGTGGAAGCATCTCGTTGATTTTGAGACACAGGCGCGAATTTTAGCTGATATTTCTTATGATGAATTAGCTCAAACAAGAGAAGCGGATTTAAAGGCGTACATTGATGGCATTGCAAGCTCTATCATTGGTGAGCCTGTTGTGGGATTACCATCCCAGTTTGTTCAAGACGGCACTCAAACACAAAAACAGATTAATGATTTGACTATTCAAAAAATAGAATCATTAAGCCTTTTAAGAACGTTAGTTCCACGTATAGAAGGGCAATTGGTGCAAGTTCTTCAGCATACAAGTGATTCTGTAGGTGGTGGATTATTTAAATATAACTCTGTACGTGCACTTGAAGATGATAATGCAACAGTTGTCATGGGGTGGGAGCGTGTAGATACTAAAAATCTGAGTGTATTTGATTTTGGTGCGTTGACAGGTATTAATGCCACAGTAGCGATAACAGCCGCAGATACATACGCAAAAGCCAAAAGTTTAAAAATTTTAATTCCCGATAGTCAGACATTTTCTTTAGACAATTCGAATGTTGATACTGCAAATTTTAATGGCAATGGGGATTTAAGATTTATTAACCATGATCGGGTGATGAAATCTGAATATCGCAAGGGATCCAATAGAAATGGAATTATTACATTAGAAGATGAGTTCGGTCAGCACGTCGATTCAAGTAACCGTTACAGTGGATTTGGCTGCTCTGCATTAGCAAATGGTAAAGAATATGTAGCTGTTCGATGCGGTCAAAACCACTATTACAATGCTTCTGTTCCGTCCAGTCTTGTTATGTATATCATTGATCGAAACAAGAACAACGCGATAAACAAGCAAGTTCTTTTTACAAGTGTAGTTGGTCAAGATATTCGAGATATTAATATCTCAATCATGCCTCAGTATGCTAATCGCTTACTGGTAAAATTTGCCATGCAGACTAGTGCAAGCACATACGATACCTATTTACTGGTATATAACTGCACAAACAACACAGTGGAAAACACTCGCAAGATTTCATTACCAACCAACCATTTTACATGGGGTAATACACTGATTACTCCAGCTGGTTATCTACTTGTTCCTAGTTACGGTTTAGACGGCTCATGCCGTATTTATCGTTCAACCGCAGTTTATGACTACACTTTGACAACTGATATTGCTGTGTCTCAAGCAGCTCAGTTTGAATCAGCTGGCTCGGCAGAGCCGACTATCTGTTATTACGACGATCAACTAATTTGCTTTTGGCGAATGGGTACTGGTGTAAATGGGAAATACAATAAGACTTTCAATCTGGAGGGAAATTCTGGCTGGGGTTCAAACATAAGTATGGCACGCGAAGTTCACGCCCCATATGTTGATCCTTATAACTTTGGAAAATCCGAGCTATTGATGATGTGTTCTTTGGGAAATGCACGTTCATTACTGGCTACATTCGCTACTCAGAATCTTGAAAATTGGTACACAACAGCCCAACTTTATATTGCCGGTGATACCACACTTGCAAGCGGACAAAGTGGTGGTTATCCATCTTTTGTCGATTATGGTGAGAACTTAAGCGTTCAAAGCTACGCTGATTTCCGAAGTTCAGACATGACATTAATGTCTCGTTTAGATGTCCGTTTGACTAAAAAGAATATGTATTCAGCTTTGAATAGCTATGAAGCGCAAAGAGTTACATATGAAAACTCTAGTCTAGCTTGGGGCGAGTATTCACTTGGAACAAGTGCAGCAACAATAGACATAGCAATTGGTTTAAAACGAAGTCTAAGTGTGACGAAAGCTCGTATTCGAATGACAGGCGTAAGTGCGAATACTTTTGCAGAGATTCTTAATAGCTCTGGGGCTGTTGTAGCAACAAGTGCTGTTGCAAGCATTAACACAACGACTTATCAGGATGTCGAGTTTACTTTCACATCAACTGCATTAACTGCGGGCAACTATACTCTTCGCATTCAGCGCCGAGATACTGCAAACCCGTTAGTGTTCAACTGGAATACTAGCTCCATAGTTAAAAAGCGTGTTATTAAAAACCGCATTTTAGATATTTTAGGCTTAATTAGCGCAAGCAGTTCTACTTTGTGGGCTAATGCAGGAATTCATATTGATTTGAGTTAGTGACTAAGAAACAACCGCATACAGCGGTTGTTCTATTTAAGATTCTGTAAGTAATTGTTTATGTAATAATTAAAGGTTGTTTGATCTTTGTATCTGATGTTTGTGACTATTTATTTAAATATATTTGCTACTTAGTTTTATAGTAGAATGCGGATCAATTGTAAAAAACTGATTCTGTATCATAGATGAACAATAAGATTTTGTTGTATTTGGCTGTTTTTTGTATTTCTTTAGACAGCTATTTTCGATTGAGAGGGGTGGTAGGTATAGGATTTTTACTCCTATATTTGTTAACTATCCAGTTTAATGCAAGGTTTAATAAGAAATTTTTACTTCCATCTGCTTTAATGGTGGGAGGGTTTATTCTTTATACAGTGCTGGCTTTTTTATTCCCAAACACATATCTACAAATACCTTCTGATAGAGAAGATTTTATATTCAAAATTTTTGATAGATTCTCTCTTATTTTGCTTTTCTTATTGATATGTTGGTCATTTAGCAAAGAGAACTATGCATTAATATTAAGAAAAGTCGCTTTATTTCACATCGCCTATTTGGTTGATGTGTGCTGAAAAAACAGGAGGTTTTAACTTGGTAAACTAAACACACTCATCAGGAGTTTACCATGAGCAAGAAACACAAGACTTACACCACAGAATTTAAAGCTGAAGCCATCAAATTAATTGAAGCCAATCAAGGCAATGTCTCGGAAACAGCTAGACAACTTAGCATTTCAATGCAAACTCTTTCAAATTGGAATACCAAAGCAAAGGCTGGAACTTTAGCAGGTACAAAACAGTATTCACCTGATCTAAACGCTCTACTCGAAGAAAATAAAAAACTCAAACAACAGCTCAAAATAGCTGAAATGGAACGTGAATTTTTAAAAAAGGCAGCAGCGTACTTTGCCAAAGAAAGTCAGTAAGGTACGCCTATATGAAACAAAAAAGATATTCTTTTCCAATTACCTTAATGGCTCGATTACTTCATGTTTCAGTTTCATGTTTTTATGATTGGCTCAAGAGAGGCGTGAGCAAAAGAACGATTCAACGAAATCAACAGACGATATTGGTGAAAATAGCCCATGAGGAGACAAGGCAGAGCTATGGTTATATTCGATTAACCAAATACTTACAAGCTCAGGGCATAAAAATGAGTATGTACGCTGTACGTCAGATAAAAGCGCTGAACCACCTGTATTGTAAGCGACACAAGCGTTTTAAAAGGACTACGAATAGTGACCATAATCGAGCGATCTATGAAAACCTGCTGGAGCAACAATTCTCAATGACTAGACCAAATCAAGCATGGTCAAGTGATATTACGTACATATGGACTGTTGAAGGATGGCTGTACTTAGCAGCGGTAAAAGACCTTTACACGAAACAAGTGGTTGGCTATAGCTTAAATGAGCGCATGACAGCACAGCTTGTTTGTAATGCGCTAAATATGGCTATTCACAATCAAAAACCAACCAAAGAACTGATTGTGCATTCAGACAGAGGAAGTCAATATTGCAGCCATGAATATCGAAATATACTTGAGCAATATGGTTTTCAAGGTTCAATGAGCAAGCGCGGAGACTGTTACGATAATGCACCGATTGAAAGCTTTTGGGGAATACTGAAAAATGAGTTAGTGCATCATTACAACTATCAAACCAGAGAAGAAGCCAAAGCAGATATTATAAAATACATTGAATTATTTTATAATCATCGAAGAATTCAAAAGGGTTTGGGTTTTAAGACACCAAATCAAATGGCCGAAGACTTTTATAAGTTGGCTGCCTAGAATCTCCCAAGGGAAAGTCTCCTGATAATTCAGCGTATATCAAACGCATCACAGCAGAATTGCAAGCCTATGCAGATTGTATGGTTCGATGTGAAGTACGTTTATATAGTCAGCATTTACGTGATAACAATTTAAATTATGGTTATGTTTGGGATCATGATTTAGTTGTGAAAACCGTTGATGAGCAACATGCACTATTGAATTTACCACCTCCAATAGCTGAAAAGGACTTACCTTCGAAGTATGTAAGATTCTTGGCAACCTATAAGCAGGGAGCATTGCCAATAGCCTATACAGCATCTACTACAGCGCGATATAAGCGTGATTTAGCTAAGGACTATGGGATATTGGTATGAATGGAAAACGTAGCAATAACACGCAATATAACGATTTTAAGGGGGTATAGAATAGATGCAAAAGTTAAGATTAACGATGAATGAAACTTGCCATTTTTTATCAGTTCAGCGAGATAAGCTGAATAAAATGGTAAATGATGATCCTAGTTTTCCTCGCCCTATTAAAGAGGGTGTGACCAGACAAGCTGCTGTGTATTTTGATCACAGTGAATTGATTGAATGGTGGGAAGTGCAAAAGCAGGCTCGATATAGTTGATGTTTTAAAGAGACCAAGGTGATGGAAGTTGCCTTGGTTTTCTTGTATAGATTACTACAAACTCAGTATCTTTTTTAATATCAATTTCTTGGAAATGTTTTAAAAATCTCTGTGTTACATTTTATAATTATCTACCAGATGCTTTAGTCATGATTTCTTTTGGAGTATTGAACCTTGTTTAAAGATAGTGATATAGAAAAATATCCATTTAAAGATATTCCTCTTAATAGGGATTGTTGTCTTATGAGTGAAATCTATATGGAGGAATTTGATGTAGAGCTTGGGAAAATGCTCCGTAGAGAAGAAAGTAATCCGTATGTAGTTGGTTCGGTATGCCGAGTGTCTGTTAGAGCCATAAATAGCAATTCTCTGGATCTATCTTGGTATCTCAATACACATACAAGATTTCATGAAATCTCAATAAGCATACCTAAAGATATAGTTAAAAAATGCATAGGTTGTGATGAGTACGGTATAAAACCATATATATTTGTGGACCATGAATGGCTAGAGCATCTTTATTTACGAGAGTATTCTGTATTTGCACTAGTTGATGCTATCGATGTGAAAAATGCTATTAGAGATAACTTTCTTACAAAAGATAAACTTATCGAATTAAGGAATAAAATAGATAGTTTAGCTGAGACTGAAGAGGATATTTCCTTTATTTCTTTCGCAGATAGCTTGATTCTAAAAGCAAACTGGGAAGTTGGATATTTTGATAAGGGGATAGAATGCTCGTATAAGCCTGAGAAAATACTATATGTAATAAAAAAACTTGAGAGTATTTATCAAGAGGTTCTAGGTCTGAAAATTTATGCAGTTCTGACTCAGGGTGGTAATGAATATCATGGAGAACCTTTACTTCATATATCGAAAAATCAAAATCATATTTGTTTAAATAGCTTAGGGATTCCATTTGCTGAACTTATGGCTATTGAAAGCTCCGCGAAAAGTGCAATAAGGGCTGGTATACATCCTCCAATGCAGCTTTATGTGGATGAGCAATTTTATCACTCTATTCAATTTAAGTTTCAGTTTCAGAAGAATGACAAGCCTAGAAACAGCTACTCCGCTATTATGAAATCTAGTCAAGCAAATTATTATTATTCATCTTGTGATGTTTTGTTGGAGAATCTGGATAATAATTAAAGTTAACTTGATAGGCTATAGTTGAGAGAAATCTCGTATTTTTCGATTCTAGTAAGCTGTTTTTTGTATCATTATGTGTATCATTTTGTTTTTAATTTTCATTAAATGTATTGAAAACATAGTCTTATAATTTAGTTTGGTAGAGGATATGCCTACCATCTATTTATCAAAGGTTTATAAGCGAAAACAGTAGCTTATAAGCCTTTTTTAATACCTTTCGTTTGCTTTAGTTGCTGCATTTAATTCTGCTAATAAAGTTTATTTTATGTCGAGATTTGTGGCAAAAACAGATTGGAACGCATTGAATAAAACGTGGTAATTAATTTTTGTACAACTTTGCAAAGATGGTGAGTACACATGAAATTACCTAAGCCTAAGCAGTGTGGAAGTAGTTGGTCTGTATCGATCATGGTCTACAGTAAAAGAGTGTAACCATTCTAGAATTTACTTATAAAATCATGAGCATCATTGAAAGTTTGAAGTGATGAGTAAATAAATAGAATTTGTACTATGAAGCATATAGGATACTTTAAAGCAAAAACTAAGTAAAAGTCACATTGATATACGCTGAATTATCAGGAGACTTTCCCTTGGGAGATTCTAGGCAGCCAACTTATAAAAGTCTTCGGCCATTTGATTTGGTGTCTTAAAACCCAAACCCTTTTGAATTCTTCGATGATTATAAAATAATTCAATGTATTTTATAATATCTGCTTTGGCTTCTTCTCTGGTTTGATAGTTGTAATGATGCACTAACTCATTTTTCAGTATTCCCCAAAAGCTTTCAATCGGTGCATTATCGTAACAGTCTCCGCGCTTGCTCATTGAACCTTGAAAACCATATTGCTCAAGTATATTTCGATATTCATGGCTGCAATATTGACTTCCTCTGTCTGAATGCACAATCAGTTCTTTGGTTGGTTTTTGATTGTGAATAGCCATATTTAGCGCATTACAAACAAGCTGTGCTGTCATGCGCTCATTTAAGCTATAGCCAACCACTTGTTTCGTGTAAAGGTCTTTTACCGCTGCTAAGTACAGCCATCCTTCAACAGTCCATATGTACGTAATATCACTTGACCATGCTTGATTTGGTCTAGTCATTGAGAATTGTTGCTCCAGCAGGTTTTCATAGATCGCTCGATTATGGTCACTATTCGTAGTCCTTTTAAAACGCTTGTGTCGCTTACAATACAGGTGGTTCAGCGCTTTTATCTGACGTACAGCGTACATACTCATTTTTATGCCCTGAGCTTGTAAGTATTTGGTTAATCGAATATAACCATAGCTCTGCCTTGTCTCCTCATGGGCTATTTTCACCAATATCGTCTGTTGATTTCGTTGAATCGTTCTTTTGCTCACGCCTCTCTTGAGCCAATCATAAAAACATGAAACTGAAACATGAAGTAATCGAGCCATTAAGGTAATTGGAAAAGAATATCTTTTTTGTTTCATATAGGCGTACCTTACTGACTTTCTTTGGCAAAGTACGCTGCTGCCTTTTTTAAAAATTCACGTTCCATTTCAGCTATTTTGAGCTGTTGTTTGAGTTTTTTATTTTCTTCGAGTAGAGCGTTTAGATCAGGTGAATACTGTTTTGTACCTGCTAAAGTTCCAGCCTTTGCTTTGGTATTCCAATTTGAAAGAGTTTGCATTGAAATGCTAAGTTGTCTAGCTGTTTCCGAGACATTGCCTTGATTGGCTTCAATTAATTTGATGGCTTCAGCTTTAAATTCTGTGGTGTAAGTCTTGTGTTTCTTGCTCATGGTAAACTCCTGATGAGTGTGTTTAGTTTACCAAGTTAAAACCTCCTGTTTTTTCAGCACACATCATGATTACTAGTAAAGACATAGAAATACTAGTTGAAGAGGGAGATTTTCTTCACCATTCATTGCCCGATGGAATGGTTGAAAAATACGTAATAGATGAAGTGATTTCAAATAAGGATACAAATCCACATTACGAAATTTATGTTTCAAAACTGAATTAAATTAATTATTTAAATGATCCATAATGCTCAGATGATGAAAATTATCTGAGCATTGTTTTTGAAAGAAGAATTCTAAAAAGCATAATTGGGTTGGTTTAACCTTTCTTATATGAAATGTTCATAATTAGTCTGTAAAAACATCGATCCATTCAGTTATTGATATTTAAAAATTTGCAAAGTTTAAGGGAAGTTACAAGCAAATAGATCAAGAATTGATTGATCGTCGTATAATATAAAAAGTTATTGGCTAATGATTTGAGAATAAAAATGACAACTATGAAATTTCACTGGTACATGGTTAACTTGAATTTTTTACAAGATAGCAATCCAATCCCTAAAAACCATGTTGTGTTCCTTCCAATGGAAGAGAAATATGAAAACATGAATGCAGCTATGGTGAAGCATTTTTCAATGCTGGGAAAAGATTGGCTAGAAAATAATGGTCATCCGCAAATTATGGACATATTCGCAACGTGTATTACTTATTTAGGGTTTATGTCGAATGAAGAGTTTTATGCGGAATAATTTATATCGTTCATGAAGATTGTTTTAGTTGGACGGTCTCTAAATCTCTCTTCTAATTGGTGTACTGAATGGGTTCATTCGATGAGTTGTATTGTATTTAGACCTCATCTGATCAGACTATTGCTTTAATCACACAGTTAAGTCGAAAGTATTCACTGGTGGTCGATGTTTATAGAGCCTTAAAGACAATATCGTGTGCAGCCATCGAGAGCTATACTGTAATTCATTTAAATCCTATCGCTTGATCGTGAGCATTCATACCAAATGAAAATTACTTTATGGCAGAGTTTTTTTCAATAAGTTTGACTTGATGAATGGATAGCACTTTATACATAGTCCCTAAGGGCAATAGATTCGAAACAGTCATATCAACACTGTTTGCAAACCTAGAGTATCAATATTTCTAGCCGCGTACATTTTAAATATTAAGGATTCTAGTTCCGCATTGGCTCGCGTATTCAGAAACTTTAATGGATATTCACGCTGGGATTTAATTCATCAAGATCTTTGCGCAGAATATTTTTCCCATCATTTGTGTAACATTGGTCTAGAAATGCACATCTTCGACAAACTAGACCTACATTGGTGATCTTTTAAAATAATTTAAGCCATACAAATTGTGGTTTTATTTCTGTATTCATAGACACCAATCATATTGAAAGAATGTCTATGAATCACACAGATAATAATAGTAAATTTAAAAAATACATGTTTTCAATAAATTACACATATATGCTAACTGAATTCAGCTACTCGACAATCTTGGCATTCCTAATATTATCAACATTTTTATTCATTAAATGTCTTACTATATTTTTGAACATTATCCCTTGAATAAAGCTAAGTTGTTGTTGATGTTGGTTATAAAAATCATCAGGGCTATCAAATATTTCAAAATCTTGATTAATTCCTTTATCCTGAATATAAGTATTGCTTAAATTCCAGTCTATAGGCGGATTTTCAAAATTCTCTGTAAAGACCCCAAATCCGCAGAAAATATTTGAAGGACTCTTATACATTTTTTGTAGATTCGTTAGGTATTCTTTATCCAGAATTACCCCTTCTAAAATAAACCAACTTTCATTTACATAGACTTCTACCCAACTATGCAGAATATTTTGTGGAGACAGCTTGTACCAAATGCCATCAATAGCCCCTTTTTGTAAGCTTTTATCGATTGTAAAACCATGCAACCGGGTTGGAATTTTGACGGCTCTTAATAAAGCCATCAATAAAGTCGCTTTGGTGTTGCATTGACCATAACCGTCATTCAAAACAGTAGATGCTGGAATTGAGTCTTTTAAATTATAACCAAATTGAATTTCATCTCTTACAAAGTTATAGATTTGCTTCACTTTTCCAATATCACTCAACTTATGCCATTCTTTCTCTTGAATTAAATTTTTAATGAATGGGTGGTTATAATCGAGTAGTGACGTTGCTTTAAGATATTGTTCCATAATTTATATTCCAAATCTAAAGTGAGTAATTGGATTAAAAACTATGGAGTAAGTCTGAAGTCAAGGTTAAGCAGAGAAATACGCCCCGACCATCTAGATATATTCAAATATGAGTCTATTTAAGAAACTCATATTTTTAACAATAACGACTCGTGTATTGCCCTTATAAAGGATCTAACTATTTTTTGGGTGGAAGGAGGATGGTTCATAAATAACATGGTAATAAGCTTATGTTCGGATAAGTTCGAAATTGACACATAATCAAACAGAATGTGCTTAAGTGAATTAAATTTCTTCTTTGGGTGGAGGCGACTCAATTCGTTGAGTGGGTGTTTAGTGAATAATATATGAAGATCTATCGTCAGATTTTTATGAGAAAAATTTGAAAGGACTTATTTGAAGAATTTTATTTCTAAGTTGTTGAATAATAATGAATAAATTGGTTTTCATTAATGATTATAATTTTGCAGTTATAAATTGCTGGTGCAATAGATTCTGTATGAATGTAGCACACTGAAATATTATTTATAAACAATTGAAAAATATAATTTTTAAATGAGTCGGCTCTATTTGATTTAAACAAAGTGAACTAGAAAAAAATATAGTGTATATTTTACCAATAATTAAAAAATTTATTTTATTATAATGAAAAAGTTCCTTATACCTGTGTTTCTATTGATGGTCTGTATCTTAGGATTGAGCGTATATTACGAATCTGAGAACAGGCAGAAGCAAGAAATTGATCGTTTGATAAACGAAGCACATAGCTCACTCCAAAAAATTGAAGCTGATGCTCAATCAAAAAATATTTTGAGGAAAAAAGATCAATAGCAGTACGAATTTATTTTTGTAATTAAAGATTTAAATTTACTCGTATCTCATTTTTTAAGGCTTAGTCGCTGCCGTGCATAAATTCTAGAAACAACGTGAAAATCAATATGTTATAATCCACGCCGAATTTAAAGAAATGTTTATGTTTTTTATTTAAGCTATTGATTTATAAAGTATAAGTGTTGGGCTGCATAATATATGCAGCTTTTTTCGTTTACTTGAAAAGGAAGCCTTATGTTTGGCAATGACAGTTTCCTTGTTTAGCTTAAAAAAAAGCATTAGATATTTGGCATACCCATTGCTTTAAATTTCGAGAATCAAATGGCAAAAAGTTTATTTTTAGTCCAATTCGGAATTTTGGCATAATGTTTTTTTACAGGGGCTAGGTCATGACGACTCCTAATCCATCTTCAGAAAACGTACTTGAACGCTTATTTAAATTAAGCGAAAACAAGACGACTTTTCGTACTGAAGTTCTTGCAGGTGTAACCACTTTTTTAACCATGTGTTACATCATTATTGTTAATCCAATGATTTTATCCGAAACAGGGATGGATCATGGAGCAGTCTTTGTCGCAACATGTCTCGCAGCAGCGATTGGCTGTTTAGTGATGGGGATTATTGCGAATTATCCAATTGCTTTAGCACCTGGTATGGGTCTTAACGCCTACTTTACCTATTCTGTTTGTATGGGGATGGGGGTGCCGTGGCAAACTGCTTTGGCAGCAGTATTCGTTTCTGGTTTGGTTTTTATTGCCATTAGCATGTTTAAAATCCGTGAAGCGATTGTCAATGCAATTCCAATGTCACTTAAGTTTGCAATTGGCGGTGGTATTGGTTTGTTCCTCGCACTAATTGCGTTAAAGAACTCAGGCATTATTGTTGATAATCCAGCAACACTGGTTGGTTTAGGTGATCTTAAGCAACCGACCGTATTGTTGACGTTGTTTGGATTTTTAATGATTGTGGTACTACACCAGTTTAAAGTGCGCGGTTCGATTATTATCAGTATTTTAGTGCTGACTGCAATTTCTACTGTGATGGGGCTAAGCGAATTCAAAGGTGTTGTAGGCGAAATTCCTTCAATTGCACCAACATTCTTACAGATGGATTTTGAAGGCTTATTTACCGCGAGTTTAGTGGGCGTCATTTTTGTCTTCTTCTTGGTAGACTTATTTGACTCAACAGGTACTTTAGTAGGGGTCGCGCATCGTGCTGGCTTACTGCAAGACGGTAAATTACCTCGTTTGAAAAAAGCATTATTTGCTGACTCAACAGCTATTGTTGCAGGTGCTGCATTAGGTACATCATCAACCACGCCTTATATTGAGTCTTCAGCAGGTGTCGCAGCAGGCGGTCGTACAGGTCTTACAGCCGTTGTAGTTGGTGTTTTATTTATCTTGTGTTTGTTTTTAGCACCTTTGGCGCAGTCAGTACCTAGTTTTGCAACAGCTCCTGCATTGTTATTTGTGGGTGTGTTGATGATTCAGGGGATTACCCATATTGAATGGGATGATATTACTGAAGCTGTACCTGCATTCCTAACGATCGTATTTATGCCATTTTCATACTCAATTGCAGATGGTATTGCGATGGGCTTTATTAGCTATGCGTTAATTAAATTATGTACTGGCAAGGCTTCAACTGTTCCTTATATGGTTTGGATTGTTGCAGTGCTTTGGGCAATTAAATTTGCATTTTTTGGTGGTTAATACCCACACCAATGTTAAGGGTGTAAACTTGTTTACACCCTTTTTCTTTTTTAAGGATAAGGTATGAATCAACTTGAGCTCATCCGTGCTTTACCAAAAGCAGAATTACACGTTCATATTGAAGGGACTTTTGAGCCTGAACTGATGTTTGCAATTGCACAACGTAATCAGATTGAAATTCCTTATAAATCAGTTGAGGAAGTCAAGCAAGCCTATAATTTTCATAACCTGCAATCCTTCCTAGATATTTATTATGCGGGTGCAAACGTACTGGTGCATGAGCAGGATTTCTACGATTTGGCTTGGGCATATTTCGAAAAATGTCATGAAGATCGTGTCATGCATACAGAAATGTTCTTTGATCCGCAAACACATACCGATCGTGGTGTTGCATTTGAAACCGTAATTAATGGTTTACAGCGTGCTTGTGATGATGCTCAAACAAAATATGGTATTAGTTCACATTTAATCATGTGTTTCTTGCGCCATTTAAGTGAAGAAGCTGCATTTGACACATTGACACAAGCGATGCCATTTAAAAATCAAATTATTGGTGTTGGGCTCGACTCTAGTGAAGTTGGACATCCACCTTCAAAATTTGAACGCGTCTTTGCCAAAGCACGTGAAGCAGGTTTCTTGGTCGTTGCACATGCGGGTGAAGAAGGTCCAGCAGAATATGTATGGGAAGCTTTAGACTTACTTAAAGTGAATCGTATTGATCATGGGGTACGTTCAGAAGAAGACCCTGCTTTAATGCAACGTTTAATTGCAGAGAAAATGCCGTTAACGGTTTGTCCACTCAGTAACTTAAAGCTGTGTGTAGTTGATGATATGGCAGAGCATAATATCCGCCGTTTATTGCAGCAGGGTGTGCATGTTACAGTGAATTCAGATGATCCATCATATTTTGGTGGTTATATGAATGACAATTTCATTGCGATTACAGAAGCATTATCTTTGTCGAATGATGAATTGAAAAAATTGGCTCAGAACTCTTTTGAAGCATCATTTATTAGTGATGCTGAAAAGCAAAAATGGATTACAGCAATCCAGAGCCTGTAATTCTTTTAATATAAAAAAACCGCACGAGATTGTGCGGTTTTTTATGATTAGGTTTTACTTGGGTTGGCGGGTCATACTGGTGAGCACACCATCTTTATCGATAAAGTGGTGTTTTAATGCAGCACCAATATGCCCTACAACCAATAAACCTGCTGCCCAAGATAGATAGATGTGTAACGGTTTTACAATTTCCAGTACATCATAGTTTTCTTCTAGAAGGCGAGGAATCTCAAACATATATAAAACAGGTGCAGGATGACCTGCGCTCCAACTGAATAAACACCCCGTGATTGGTAAGGCAAGTAACATCAGGTATAGCGCTAAATGCCTAAGATGAGCCAATACCTTCATTGTCGGAGACATGCTGTCTGGCAGTGAAGGGGCTGGATGCGTATAACGCCAGAAAATACGAATCATGACTAAGAAGATAATGGTCGTAGCAATGTTCTTGTGTAAGGTGATGACGTCACCTTTGAAGCTTCCATCAGTCTCATAGCTTAAAAAGTTCCCACTATAGAAACCAATGATCCAAGCGACAATAAAAATAATCGCCATGATCCAGTGTAAGACCTGCGCGGTACGCGTGTAATAGGGGGATGTATTTTTCATAAAGTATGAGTGAATAGGCTGAATAATTTTTATAATCTTACTGAAGTTAAAATTACAAAAAAATGCAAATTCTGCAACGATGCGTATATTTGTTGCAACGCTGATGTTATTTGATGGGGTTTGTTGCTAAATTGCACAACCAATTGATCATTAAGTCAATCAGGGCTTTTTATTTACTGGTGTTGCGGCACAATAGCGCTACTTTAAATCAATCATCAAGGTAATATTGTGAAAAAAAAATTAGCTGCATTTGCGCCTGTTATTTTAGTTCTAACGGCTTGTGCTACAACAGAAACAGCAACAACTACGGCAGCGACAACCCAGCAAGTAGGGATGGCAGCGATCAAAATTGCAATCAATTCAAAATGTGTGACAGAATTAAATAATACTCCTGCTTGGAAAAAGTCTACACAGCTTATGACTGCTGAGCAAAAACAAAATATTCAAACGGATATTTGTGGTTGTGTGAGCGAAAAAGCACCACAAAATGTGACGACTGTAGATTTGGCGACTGCTGCTATAGACCCTGCAGCACGTGCAACGATAGTCAATAATGTTGTGACGAAAACCATTCAAAGTTGTGTGAGTGAAGCGGTAAATAAATAATTTAAAAAGCTAGGAATCTCCTAGCTTTTTTATTGCAATACTTTTTGTGCTTTATCATATTTTATTTTATATTGTTCAGAACAATAAATGACCTATAAATCTATTTACGTAAAACAAAGGTTGAATAATGATGAAAAAATATAAGTTTTTAACGTGTTTAACTGGAGTATTAATGCTCTCTGCGTGCGTATCTTCACCATTATCTGGTTCAGAATCAGATGGTATTTCTGTGATTCGAATAGCGTCAAACCAAAAATGTATGAAGGAAATTGAGAGTAATCCTACTTGGATTGTAGGTAGTAAACTTTTATCTAAAGATCAAAAACAAAAGAAAAAACGTGAAGTATGTAAATGTGTGGGTGACAATGCACCGAAAATGTTCTCTAAAGAGCAATTGGCTTTAGCAGCAATAGATCCGAAGGCAAAAGATGCTTCTTCGACATTGGCTGCAACAAAAACTTCTGCAACATGCACAGCTGAAATGTTAAAATAAGTATATTGAATATATGATTAATTCTAAGATGGCTGATTTTCCAGCCATTTTTTATGAGAGTAAGACATGCGAGTAGCGGGTGTAGATGAAGCAGGGCGTGGTCCTTTAGTTGGTTCGGTTGTGGCTGCAGCTGTCATTCTTGATCCGAATAATCCAATTGAAGGGTTAAATGATTCTAAGAAACTCACAGAGAAAAAGCGTGAGAAGTTATTTTTAGAGATTCAAGAAAAAGCATTGGCATGGGCAATTGCAGAAGCCAGTCATGAAGAAATTGATGACATCAATATTCTACAAGCATCCTTGTTGGCAATGCGCCGTGCAGTGGAGGCATTACAAATCACACCAGAGCATGTCTTGGTGGATGGAAATAAGATTCCACAAGGTTTAAGCATGAGTTGTGATGCTGTAGTTGGAGGGGATGCATTGCATGCAGAAATTTCTGCGGCCAGTATCTTGGCCAAAGTCACGCGTGATCGAGATATGGTGGCTTTAGATCAGAAATATCCACAGTACGGTTTTGCCAAGCACAAAGGTTATCCAACCAAAGCGCATTTTGAAGCTATTGCGATACACGGTATTATTGCAGAACATCGCCGCAGTTATGCACCAGTAAAAAAAAGCCTTGTCACAATTTGACTAGGCTAGAAAAATTTAAAGCGGCTTAGAAAAGCCGCTTTAGGAGATAACGTTTAATTTTAACGATTAAAGTTATTCTGGGAGTAATTATCTTCTTCAAAAGAAGGCTGATAATCTTGATCGAGATGTTGCAGGTGTTCGTGCATCGCACGTTCATGTTGAATGCGTTGATAGATTTCTTCGCGATGAACTGATACTTCTTTTGGAGCATTTACGCCAATACGAACTTGGTTGCCTTTAACGCCAAGTACAGTAACACTGACTTGATCCCCAATCATTAATGTTTCTCCGACACGTCGGGTCAGAATCAGCATGTTTATCTCCTTGCAAAATGCTAAACCTGCATTGATTAAAAAGTTAAAAAAACACAACCTTCGTTATAAAGAAAATTTTAACAGAACTTATAAAGACAAATAGGTAGGTATTTATAGAATTCTGTTGAAATTTACTAAAACGCCTCTGGGCTAATATAACAGAGCCACTATAGAAAAAACTATAGTGGCTCTGTATTTTTATAGGATTTTAAAGAAATTGTCTTACAAAAGACAATTATCTTTTAAGCGCGTGCGCTTGACTCGCCATGTTCACGGTCTAGACCAAATGCGGTGTGTAAACAACGAACAGCAAGCTCTAAATAGTTTTCTTCAATAAGTACAGAAATTTTAATTTCTGATGTTGAAATCATTAAAATATTAATGCTTTCATCTGCCAATGCTGTGAACATTTTGCTCGCAACACCTGCATGTGAGCGCATACCAACACCAACGATTGAAACTTTAACGATATCATCACGAGTTACAACTTCACAGCCTTCAATGCTGCTGGCTGTTTGCTCTAAAATTGCCTTTGCTTTTGCCAAGTCAGTACGATTTACAGTAAAAGTAAAGTCTGTTGTACCATCTTCTTCTACGTTTTGGATAATCATATCCACTTCGATATTGGCATTGCTGATTGGCGATAAGATTTTAGATGCAATTCCTGGCTCATCAGGAACACCCAAAATAGTGAGTTTTGCTTCGTCACGGTTAAATGCAATACCTGCAATGATTGGTTGTTCCATATCGTCTTCTGCCTCAGTCGTAATTAGTGTGCCTACGTTTTGTTTGAAATCTTCATCAAATGCACCGTCATCATCATTATCAAAGCTTGATAATACGCGCAGTGGAACTTGATATTTACCTGCGAATTCAACAGAGCGGATTTGTAAAACTTTTGAGCCTAAAGATGCCATTTCTAGCATTTCTTCAAAAGAGATACGGTCAACTTTTTTCGCTTTCGGTGCAACACGAGGGTCAGTGGTGTAAACACCATCCACATCGGTATAGATTTGGCATTCATCTGCTTTTAGTGCAGCTGCTAAAGCTACCCCAGAAGTATCTGAACCACCGCGACCTAAAGTTGTGGTGTTGCCATCGGCATCAAAACCTTGGAAACCAGCAACGACAATGACACGACCTGCATCTAAGTGCTCAGTCATTACGTCAGTATCAATCGATTCAATACGAGCTTTGGTAAACGCGCTGTCCGTTTTAATACCAACTTGGCGACCAGTGAGTGACTTAGCTTCAACGCCAATTGAATTGAGCGCCATCGCTAACATGGAAATCGTTACCTGTTCACCCGTTGAGACCATTTGGTCAAGTTCACGTGGGTCAGGGGTGTCCGTAATGGCTTTCGCGAGAGCTAATAAGCGGTTTGTTTCACCACTCATTGCTGATACTACAACCACTACCTTGTGGCCGTGGTCATGCCAGCGCTTCACACGACGAGCAACATTTAAAATGCGCTCGGGGGTACCCATAGAAGTACCGCCATATTTTTGAACGATTAATGCCATAGTTGTTCCATATAAGCCATGACCCCGAAGTGCCAATCAGGGTCAGTTACACAAAAGGTGAAGTTTTATTTTGCTTCAAGCCAAGCAGTTAAATCTGCCATCACTTTTGCAAACTTCTCGTTTAGTGGCGCGCCACCTTGTGCCAAGTCAGGTTTACCACCACCTTTACCACCAAGCTCATTTGCCAAGTGTTTGATGATGTCACCCGCCTTTATAGAAGCAGTAAATTCTTTTGCTACAGATGCGATCAAGCTAACCTTGTCACCCTCTACACCTGCAAGAACGATTACTGCATTTTCTAATTTTGATTTCACACCGTCATGAAGGTTGCGAAGTGCTTTAGCATCCATACCTTGAACGGTTGTGATTAACGTTGTGCGACCTGCAAGTGTTTGAACTTGGCTTAAAAGTTCCGCAGCTTGCAAGCTTGCTAATTTCTGATTGAGTTGTTCAATCTGTTTTTGCAATGCAGATGAAGTTTCAACAATTGCTTCAACTTTTTCTACAGTTTGATCTTTCTGAGCTTTCAATACACCATTGATATGCACAATATCTGCTTCAGCTTTTTGTACAACTTCTAAAGCTTTAGTACCTGTTACTGCTTCAATACGACGTACACCCGCAGCTACACCACCTTCAGAAGTGATTTTAAATAAGCCGATGTCGCCAGTACGTTGTACGTGAATACCACCACATAGTTCAATCGAGAAGTTCTTCTCTTCAATAATTGAACCCATTGAAAGAACACGAACCTCATCGCCATACTTTTCACCAAACAACATCATCGCACCTTTGGCTTTTGCAGATTCGATGTCAAGAAGTTCAGTGCTAACAGCAGTATTTGCGATCACCTCAGCGTTGACCAAACGCTCAATTTCTTGAAGTTGTTCAAATGAAACTGGCTGATCGTTGGCGAAGTCAAAACGTAAAATATCACTAGCAACTAAAGAGCCTTTTTGCTGGACGTGTGAGCCTAGAATTTGGCGCAATGCAGCATGTAAAAGGTGAGTTGCAGAGTGATTACGCGCAGTTGCGGCACGAATATCTGCTTTTACGATGGCGTCAACAGTTTGTGATGCTTTTAGATGACCAACAGTCACGATGCCTTGATGGACAAATGCACCGCCTGATTTTTTAGTATCTTGAACTTCAAAAATACCAGTTTCATTTTTGAAGATACCTGTATCACCAATCTGACCACCACTTTCAGCATAGAAAGGTGTTTGATTCAACACGATGAGGGCTTCATCACCTTCAACGACTTCATCAACTTGCTCACCATCTTTATACAAGGCAATAATTTGACCTTGTCCAGCAGTTGCATCGTATCCGTCGAATTGTGTTTCACCTTCAACTTTTACAACGCTGTTGTAGTCAATCGCGAATTTACCAGCATCACGTGCGCGTTGGCGCTGTGCAGCCATTTCAACTTCAAAGCCCGCTTCATCAATGGTTAAATCACGTTCACGTGCGATGTCAGCAGTTAAATCAGTTGGGAAGCCGTAAGTGTCGTAAAGTTTGAAGACCACTTCACCTGGGATTACAGAACCTTTCAGTTGAGCCAATTCAACTTCAAGCAATTTCAAACCTTGCTCTAAAGTTTTAGCAAATTGTTCTTCTTCTTTCAGCAATTGCGCTTCAATACGTGCCTTTTGTGCTTCAAGTTCTGGATATGCAGCACCCATTACTTCAATTAAAGGCTGCAACATTTTATGGAAGAATGAGCCTGTTGCACCCAATTTGTTACCGTGACGCACTGCACGGCGGATGATACGACGAAGCACATAACCACGACCCTCATTTGAAGAGTTTACACCGTCTGCAATCAAGAAGCAGCAAGAACGAGCATGGTCAGCAACCACTTTAAGTGAAGCAGGGTACTGAACAGGCGTACCATTTTCTTTTGCTTCAGCTTCTAAGGCTGTTGTATCTAAACCAATAATTTCCGCCGCAGCTTTTAATAGGTGTTGGAATAAATCGATTTCGTAGTTTGAATTTACATGTTGTAAAACAGCAGAAATACGTTCCAAGCCCATACCTGTATCAACAGAAGGTGCTGGAAGAGGGTGAAGCACGCCATCCGCAGTACGGTTAAACTGCATGAATACGTTGTTCCAGATTTCAATGAAACGGTCGCCATCTTCTTCAGGTGTGCCTGGTAAGCCACCCCAAATATGATCGCCATGGTCAAAGAAGATTTCAGAACAAGGACCACAAGGACCTGTATCACCCATTGCCCAGAAGTTATCTGATGCGTATTGACCACCTTTGTTATCACCGATGCGAATAATGCGAGAAGCATCTAAACCAATTTCTTTGTTCCAGATGTCAAATGCCTCATCATCAGTGTGATAAACCGTGGCATACAGTTTGTCTTTTGGTAGTGCTAACCATTTATCGCTGGTCAGGAATTCCCATGCAAATTTGATGGCATCGCGTTTGAAATAATCACCAAAAGAGAAGTTACCTAACATTTCAAAGAATGTATGGTGACGTGCTGTATAACCGACGTTATCTAAGTCATTGTGTTTTCCGCCAGCACGGACACACTTTTGCGATGAGGTCGCACGTACATAATCACGTTTTTCAAGACCTAAAAAGCAGTCTTTAAACTGGTTCATACCAGCATTTGTAAATAATAATGTTGGGTCGTTGGCGGGTACTAGAGAACTCGACGCGACACGTGTATGCCCTTGCGATTCAAAATAGCTTAAAAAAGCTTCGCGAATTTCAGCTGATGTCATAAAACGAGTACTCACAACCAAGTCACTCCATAAATCTTGAATTTGGCTAAATGTATTGTTTATAGGTGGTTTTAGCACATTCTATAAAATACAGGCTTAATTTTTTAAAACGCCAAATTATAACGGAAAAAGCCCCATGCACAATCACTTTACTATGAATTAATGACAAAACTATGGAATTGTAAGTCATCCTTTAGTCTGTATTTATTTTATGTAAATAAACTTTTTAAGATTTTCTAAATTGAGTGAACACAGTAGAAGGGGCTGTTTAGGTTGAATTGGGTGGTATTTTTCGTCAAGACGGTCATTTTTTTAATTTTATGCTGGATTTGCAAGAAAACATCTTGGCTAAAGTACAAAATCTATTAACATAAGGCAGCTTAAATTAAGGTTTCATACAAAGGAAAAGTCATGCAAAAAGTGGCGATTAATGGATTTGGTCGAATTGGTCGTAACGTTTTACGGGCTTGGTTCGAAAATCCTAAAGATTTCCATTTTGAGATTGTAGCAATTAATGATATTGCTGATGTTGAAACCTTAATTCACTTGTTTAAGTACGATACGACACATGGTCGCTTCAAGGGTAAAGTTGAACTTGAGCATGAAAATGGGCAAATTTATTTGCATATTCACGCAGGACTTGCCAGTCTAAAAGTTCAAGTTTTGTGTGAGGCTGAACCTGCCCATTTGCCTTGGCAACAGTTAAATATTGATGTGGTGCTGGAATGTACGGGTTTATTCCGTTCACGTGAAGCGGCTACTCGACATATTCAGGCAGGGGCAAAGCGTGTGATTATTGGCGCTGCGCCTTTTGATACGGTCGATGTAGCGATTGTTTATGGTGTGAACCATCATGAAGTGAAAGCTTCAGATCAAATTATTTCCAGTGTGTCTTGTACCACGCAGGCATTAGTACCTTTAGTTAAAATTATTGATGATGCTTTTGGGATTCAAACGGCATTAATGACCGAGATTCATGCTGTAACCGCTGATCAATCGGTTTTGGATCATGCTCATCGAGATTTGCGTCGCGCCCGTGCATCGGGGCAAAATATTATTCCAACGACATCTTCGGCTTTAGGGGCATTAAAGCAAGTGATGCCGAAAATGGAAAACCGCATTGATGGTTATTCTATTCGTGTTCCAACTATTAATGTGGCTGCGATTGATTTGAGCTTTGTGTCGCAATCGCCAGTTACCGTACACAGACTGAACGAAGTGTTGATTGGTGCAGCAGAAAGTGATTATGCTGAAATTATGCAAGTGACCGATGAAGCATTAGTGTCTAGTGATTTTAACCATTCACCTTATTCACTGATTGTAGACTTAAGTCAGACTATGGTGGTGGGGCATCAGGCGAAAGTATTTGCTTGGTATGATAATGAATGGGGTTATGCCAACCGCTTACTAGATTTATGTGAATCTTTTGTATAAGTTATCAAGCACCTTATTTCGTTCTGCAAATAAGGTGCTTTAGCTATTATTCTTCTTCAGTCTCGTTCAAAAAGCCTTCTTGAATTTCTTTAGGCATATCTTGATGCCACCAAGTGTAGATTTCGGCTTTGATGTTGAGATCTTCATCTGGATCATTAAACGGTTCATCGTCCTCACGAACGAGCTCATCACCTTCAAATTTAAACCAGAACTCCCACGGGTCATCATCACCACAACCCCATGCTTGTACATGTAATGCAGGGACTAAGGCTTTTAAGAAAAACAGGATGGCTTCCATAATGTCATCGCCAGCCGAACCGTGGACAAAGTGCAGAATACTAAATCCCGCAAGTCGATAGACAGTTTCTGGTGCAAGGTCATACTCGATTTGATCCACTTGATCGATAAGTTCTTGTGCAAGTTCGGCACCATACTCAGCGTTGATTCCGCTAGCCAATTGCACAAAAGTCACTGGGTTGTCTTGATGTTGTTGGAACAGATGGTCGAGTTGATCCATGATGACGCTATCAGGATGGTGATAGTAAAGATTGCTATGTAATTCCATAGTGATGATCTCAATAAACAGTTTTTTTCTAAAGTTGAATAATTGTTAGCGAATTGAATATATCGATTGATGTGCATTTCTGGAACAGAAAACATGTATCAAAATATCATTGATGTAGATTTGGTTGTCTTTCTTGATATAAATGACATACATGAGGAGTGAATATTTGAAAAATATCGAGTTTATCTTTTACTTTTTATAAAAAATTAGAGTCATCTGACATATTATAAAAGAAAGACATAATGACAATGAGAAACATATGATGATGTTAATCTGGGGATTTATCCTGCTATTGGCAGTTGCAGTTATTTTTCTGGTGTGGTTTCAGTTTAAACAGCAAGGTGAAAGTACAGGAGATATAGAGTATCAGCAACATCTTGAGCAGAAAGTGGTACATCTTGAAGAAAATTTAAAGAAAACGCTTGAAATTATGCAAGACCTTGCTAAAAAAATGCATGTACAACAAGAAGTAATTGATAAAACTGTAAAAAGAACGCATCAATTGGAATTGCAAAATGCTGAATTAGTTAGCTTATTGAGCAAATCAGTCGAGCAAACAAATCGCTAATGCTGAGTCAACTACGCCAATTTTTTTAAATCAAAATTTGGCGTAGTAATGCTGCACTTAACATACTAATGACCACAGTCGAAAGTAGCGGTAGCCGAGATGCTGCCAACAAAGTAATTACGATTGCAATTAAGTCTGCTGGGTTATCTTTGACAAAATAAGGTGCAATGACTGAAATCAGGACACAGCCTGGTACAACTTCTAAAATCCTTTTATGTTTGGCCGACAAGGTTTTATTTTTTAATAAAACATAGCCCAATAAACGGGTCAAATACGTGGTAAGGGCGATGAATAGAATCGCAATCAAAGTGCTGGCATGGATCATTCGTTTTCTCCTATTAAGAAAAATGCAGATGCGATGCCACTGATTGCACCTAAAGGGACATGCCAACCTGCGGGTAAATATAAATAGGCAATCGCGGCAACGACCAAACTGACTAACCAAGGTCGTGCTGCAGCAAAACCAGTCCACATTCCGCGCAATAAAACTAAAATAATGGCTGGGAATGCCATATCAAAACCATAAGGGTGAATATCGCCCAAAACTGGACCAAGAACAGCCCCTAGGGTGGTGACTGATACCCACATGACATATAACGCTAAGCAAACTCCTGCGTAGTAGGGCATATTAAATGCATGCCTTAGTCCAACTTGATGAATCCTTTTTTGTGCGTTGGATAATCCTAAGGCCCAACTTTCATCGCAAAGGAAAAAGAGTGCAGGGTAGACTTGATGGTCAGGTAAATGTCTTAAATAGGGGACGAGGCTTGCTCCCATAAGGAGATGTCGACTATTGATTAAAAAGGTGATGAACATCAGTAGTAGGAATTGCGGAGGGTTGGTCCACATTTCTAAGATGGCAAATTCTGACCCACCTGCAAAATTTAATCCTGTAAGCAGGGATACTTCTACAATGGAAAACCCTTTTTGTGCCGCTTGAGTACCCAGTACCAACGCCAAAGGAACAAAACCAAGCAACATGGGCAATGTTGTTTTAATGCCACGCAAAAACTCATCTTGGTTTTGACTGTTTAAAATCAACGAATGCGATGAGCTGCTTTTAAAAGTGGACATGGGGGAACCTCACAAAGTAGAAGGTTATTTTAAAAACTTTATGATGATATTTGACGCTAAAATAAGCGGTATTTGGGGTAGGTTGAGCATAAAATTGCTTTAAATTTAAAATATAAAGTATTTAATGCTAAAAGGGTGGATATGGATAAAATTGACCGGCGCATCTTGCAGACGCTACAGCAAGATGGAAAATTGGCGAATAATGAATTGGCGCAGCGAGTTGGTTTATCGGCTTCACCATGCTTGCGTCGCGTGAAGCAGCTAGAAGATGCTGGGATTATTGAAAAGTATGTGGCTTTGGTGAATCCACAGAAGGTAAATTTAGGCTTAACTGTATTTGCACGAATTTGGTTAAAAGGGCAAGATGCAAAAACGGTCAATCACTTTATTGATTCAGTCCGTGAAATTCCTGAAATCGTGGAATGCCAATTAATGGCAGGGGATTGTGACTTCTTTTTAAGAATTGTGGTGTCTGATTTAGATGCTTATCGAAAATTCCAAATTCAGCATTTAAATAAAATTACAGGTATTCAGAACGTAAAAACTGAAATTCCACTTCAGAGTATTAAACAGACAACTGAACTGCCTCTATAACTACAAGTGCATAGAAAGAAATCAATTTGTTGATAACAATCGTTGACTTAGTGTGTGATTGAATGATGCGAAATTTGTGCAGGGAATGGTATTAAATGTAAAAAATCTCAGTGCATGGTGTGAACTATCGTGCTAAACTAGGAGAAATCGGGTGTGCTCCCGATTTTTTTATGCGGATTACTTCCGCGCTGACAAGAATTTAGGTTTACAACATGCCCATTTCAGAGACATGGTTATTACCTGATGGTGTAGCTGATGTATTACCAGAGCAAGCGCAAGTAATTGAAAACTTGCGCCGTGACGCCTTGGATTTCCTCGCATCTCGAGGTTATCAGTTGGTGTACACGCCGTTTATTGAATACATAGAATCCCTTTCTTCTTTATCCGAATCAAATCACGATTTAGACCTTGCAACTTTTAAAGTAATCGACCAATTATCTGGACGTTTGCTTGGGGTGCGTGCGGATATGACGCCACAAGTGGCGCGTATAGATGCACATGTTCATCCTGTGGAAGGTGTGGCTCGTTATTGTTATGCAGGTACTGTTCTACATACCAAGCCGCAAGGCTTTAATACCACACGTGCGCCATTACAACTGGGTGCAGAATTGTTTGGTTCTGACAGTATTGATGCTGATGTTGAAATGGTCGATGTAATGCTGGGTCTAATTGAAAAAGCAGGTCTGGTCGATGGTATCCATCTGGATTTAGGGCATGTGGGTTTATTCCGTAGCTTGGTTAAGCGTGCGGGTTTAAACAAAAATACTGAACGTGAACTATCAGATCTTTATCAACGTAAAGCATTGCCTGAGCTGGCAGAATTTACGCAAGATTTGAGCTTCGGTGCTGACTTTTATGCATTGGGTCGTTATGCAAGTGATCTAGAAGCATTACAGACTCATCTTAGTGCAGAAATTTTAGCAGATACAGCATTCAAACATGCTTTGGATGAGTTAAAAACCACACAGTCTGCAATTCAGGCACGTTGGCCAAATCTACTGATTGGCGTTGATGTTGTTGAATTACGTTCATACCACTACCACACAGGTTTGATGTATGCCGTGTATGCACCAAACCGAGCTGCTTCTTTGGCACAAGGTGGTCGTTATGACGGCATTGGTGAACATTTTGGTCGCGCGCGTCCTGCAACAGGTTTTAGTTGTGACTTATATGCACTCAGTGCAGGGCAGTTTAATGCAATCTCTGTGGTTGTTGCGCCTAAAGGTATGAATGCTGATTTACAACAAGCGATTGCGTCGGTTAGAGCACAAGGCTTAAGTGTAATTCAGTTATTGGGTAATGATGATTTAAACTCTATTCCAAATGCAACACATCAACTAGTTGATGTTGCTGGTGAGTGGCAAGTTAAACCAATTTAACCACTGCGAGTAGTGTTCATGTCACTACTTGGAGTTTTAATTTTAACAGCATGATGTAATGAGGCTATTATGGGCAAAAATGTTGTGGTACTTGGTACCCAATGGGGCGACGAAGGTAAAGGTAAAATCGTCGACCTGCTCACAGATCAAGCGGCTGCGGTAGTTCGTTATCAAGGCGGACATAACGCAGGTCATACTCTCGTGGTTGGTGGTAAGAAAACTGTATTACACCTCATTCCATCAGGTATTTTACGTGAAAACGTATTGTGCTTAATTGGTAATGGTGTTGTGCTTTCACCAGAAGCGTTAATCAAAGAGATGACCATTCTTGAAGAGCAAGGCGTACCAGTTAAAGAGCGTTTACGTATTTCTCCAAACTGTCCATTGATTCTTCCGAACCACATTGCACTTGACCAAGCACGTGAGAAAAAGCGTGGCAATGCAAAAATCGGTACAACGGGTCGCGGTATTGGTCCAGCGTATGAAGATAAAGTTGCGCGCCGTGCAGTACGTGTCGCAGACTTGGTACGTGGCGGTGAAGCATTAAAAGCACAATTGGCTGAAGTGTTGGATTACCATAACTTCCAGTTAACTCAATACTATGGTGTTGAAGCGGTTAAGTTGGAAGATGTGATTGCACTTTGTGATCAATGGTGTGAAGTTGTTGCTCCGTTAGTGGTTGATGTAACTACAGAATTACACAACTACCGTAAAAACGGTGACAACATTATGTTTGAAGGCGCTCAAGGTTCATTACTTGACGTTGATCATGGTACATATCCATTTGTGACTTCTTCAAACACGACCGCGGGTGGCGTAAGCTCTGGTTCAGGTTTGGGTCCATTACATTTAGACTATGTTTTAGGTATCACTAAAGCGTATACAACACGTGTAGGTGCAGGTCCATTCCCAACTGAATTGCATTACGATGCAGCGACAGATACAGGCGATGCAATTGGTCGTCACTTAGGTACTGTAGGGCATGAGTTTGGTGCTTCTACAGGTCGTCAACGTCGTTGTGGTTGGTTCGATGCAGAAATTCTTCGTCGTTCTGTAGACGTAAACTCACTTTCAGGTATTTGCTTAACTAAACTTGATGTATTAGACGGTTTAGAAGAAGTGAAGATCTGTGTGGGTTATGAAAATACAGATTCAGGTTGTGTAGGTTCTTCTGATGCGCTTGCGTATGAAAACTTAAAACCAATCTACGAAACAATGCCAGGTTGGACAGAATCAACAGTTGGTGCAACCAGCGTTGAACAGCTTCCACAAAATGCAATTAACTACATCAAGCGTATTGAGCAGTTAATTGAATGCCCAATTGATATTATTTCAACGGGTCCAGATCGTGCAGAAACTATCGTATTGCGTCATCCATTTGATGCTTAATCGATACTAGTTCATTCTAAAAAGCCTCGCAGATGCGGGGCTTTTTCTTGTGTATTTAAATTGAAAAATTTTACGGTTTTGAAATCCAGACTAAAGTTGCATTTGCTTGTACACTTTTTCAAAATAGCCTTGATACAATAACTTAACAGTAAATCTGGATTTAGGCAGGATGCACAAAAATATTTCAAATACCATTTTATATTCTTTAATTTTTGCTATGGGCGGTGCGCCCACGATTGCCATGATGATTATTGAAGGGCAAACCACTGATCCTAATGTAATTTATAATGCTTTAATTGGATTGTCTGTGATTATTGCTTGTGTTTTGGTGCCTATTGTTCTGATTCAAAATGCCTATTTATGGTTTAAACGTAATGATGAGAAATTAGCAGAAAAAATCAAACCTGTAGGGCAGGTTTATCTCGTATTGAATGTGGTGTGTTTAATTTATTGGTTAAGTTACCAGTTTATGTATTAAGTCAATTACATAAATACTATGTTTATGAAGTTGTTATTCATTCAAAGCTCCACATTGATTGCTTATAATGCGCATATATTAAAGTGATCCAAGAGTGGTGGAGATTAAAATAATGAAGAACAAACTGATGTTGAGTTTGTGTGTGGTAGGAGCTGTCACACTTTCTGGTTGTACAACAGTTGCTGATATGGCGGGTGCAGATACAGCATCTTTAAATGTTGCAGCAACCCAAGGTTTTAACAAAACTGTTCAGGAAGCTCGTGGGAACAATACGCTAGATACCTCCTCTTCGACGTATAAACGAATTTATTCAGTATTTACGCGCTTGAAACCTTATGCTGATCAAATGAACCAAACAGGGACTAAATTTGATTGGCAATTAGCAGTATTAAAATCTGATCAAGTCAACGCTTATGTAGCACCAGGTGGTAAGGTTGTGTTCTACACTGGTATTGTAAACAAACTCAACCTGACTGATGCTGAAATTGCTGCAGTGATGGGTCACGAGATGATTCATGCTTTAGAAGAACATGCAAAAAACAAAATTGGTGCTCAAGCATTAACAGATCTAGCACTAGGTATTGGCTTGAGTTATGCAGGTGATAGTGTAGGCCAATTGGGTGCTGCGGCTGCACAGTTGGGGACACAAGTTGGCGTGGGCTTGCCTTACTCACGTAGCCTAGAAAGCCGTGCTGACCAAGGCGGATTGATGCTCATGGCAAAAGCAGGCTATAACCCTCAAGCTGCAATTACGCTTTGGGAAAAAATGAACAAGCTGGATGGTGCAGGTGGCTCATCGTTCTTGTCAACTCACCCATCGAACAGTCAACGTATTGATGCAATGCGTAAAAATTTACCAGCAGCGCAAGCGGTATATAACAAGCGCTAATTGTTTGGTTGGAGTGGAAAAAGGATGCTGTGGCATCCTTTTTTGATTTGAGAGTATCTGTATTTTAAACAGAAGATGAGTCTACGGTAGGTGAAGCAGTGCTTCAACTGAGTGAATGACAGTGAAATCTCTATGGTGCAGGATTGGGTTGCTGACGGTGAATTGCTTCAATGCCTTGAATTACTTCGGAAGGCAGATCAAGTTCAAAGGCAGCGATATTTTCTTTAAGTTGATCTAGGTTGGTCGCACCAATAATGGTACTGGTCACAAAAAACTGTTGTTTAACAAAAGCGAGTGCCATTTGTGTCAAACTTAGACCGTGTTGCTCTGCGAGAAGTGCATATTGTTCCGTTGCCCATTCGCTTTCTGGATTGCTATAACGGCTAAAACGTGAAAATAAGGTAATTCGTGCATTCGCTGGGCGGGCACCATGACGGAATTTACCCGTTAGGTAACCAAAGGCAAGTGGGGAATATGCCAGTAGTCCTACACCTTCATATTTTGCTATTTCAGCCATTCCAACTTCATAACTACGATTCAGTAAATTATATGGGTTTTGCACACTCACGATTTTTTCGAGGCCTAGTTGCTCTGCTAAATGGATAAACTTCATAGTTCCCCATGGAGTTTCATTAGAGAGTCCAATGTGGCGAATACGCCCTTTTTTAACTTCATTCGCTAGTGCGAGCAATGTGTCGGCAAGTGCTGTAATTGGTTTTTCGTCTAAGGCTTCTGCATTACCATAGCCCAGTTTGCCAAAGAAATTAGTGTTACGCTGCGGCCAATGTAGTTGATAAAGATCAATATAGTCTGTTTGTAAGCGTTTGAGTGAGTCGTCTAGGGCAGAAGCAATTTCATTCGCAGTAAAACGAGTTTGTCCGTCACGAATATGGCTTCCCCCTTGTGAGGGGCCAGCAATTTTAGAGGCAATAAATAATTGATCACGACCACCATGTTGCGCAAGCCAATTCCCAATAATGGTTTCCGTACGACCTTGCGTTTCAGGTTTTGGTGGGACAGGATACATTTCTGCGGTATCCCAGAAGTTGAGCCCATGCTCTAAAGCATAATTCAGTTGTAGAAAAGCTTCTTGCTGTGTGTTTTGTTCACCAAAAGTCATGGTACCCAAACAAATTTCTGGAACAAGAATGCTACTATCGCCTAATGGTTTGAATTGCATAAAGACTATCCTGAATAAGAGCTGAACAATTTTTTCAGACTATCGTAAACAGGTAAGTTTGTTAATGAATACTTGTAGGTTGTTTTGTGAAAAAATTGAATTAGTTAGCATAAAAAAAGCAAATCATTCGATTTGCTTTTCTAAGATAATCAGAAGAATTACTCTTCATCATCTTCATAGTCATCATCAGTGTTGGGCTGTTCTAAAGACGCATCAAAAATAAGAATTGCTTTACCGTCAGTTTGAATCATGCCTTGATCTTCGAGGGTTTTGAGGACACGACCAACCATTTCGCGCGAACAACCTACAATACGACCAATTTCTTGACGTGTAATACGAATTTGGCGACCATTTGGTAAAATCATGGCTTCAGGCTGTCCTGAAAGATCAATCAAGCAGCGCGCAATACGACCAGAAACATCAATGAAGGCGAGGTCTGTTACTTTACGTGTGGTGTTTTTTAAGCGTCGAACCAATTGAGCAAATACTGCATAGCTCAAGTCAGGGTATTGTTTACTTAACTCATGGAAGTTTTCATAGGTAATTTCAGCAATTTCACAAACATCACGTGTACGCACTTCTGCAGTACGTTGTGGATTTGATTCGAAGAGCCCCATTTCCCCAAAGAAGTCCCCAGGGTTTAAATATGCAACTACAATTTCACGCTCATCATCTTCACGTAAAATAATAGATACTGACCCTTTTAAAATCAAATAAAGTGATTTTGATTCCGTCCCTGCATCAACAATGGTGGTACGTTTAGGGTAACGGTTAATATATGCTCGTTTTAATAATGCTTTGACTGATTCAGGTAATTGACCTGGCGATAGCGCATCAGTGCTCAGCTGTGAAAAGTTTGAAGTCATGCTTTTGGTTTCCGAAAATGGATAAATAATAGATCGCACAAGACCTAAAATGAACTTGTCACACTGAAGAGGTGAAATTCCTTATCAACTCAAATTATGTTAGTGTACAGGTACACGGTAAATTTATAGCTTTTTTTAGGTAGTTGCAATGCAAACAAGTGTACATTGGCTAGAGAATGTTGCTTTTGAAGCGAAATCAGAAAGTGGCCATAGTGTGGTGATGGATGGATCCCCAGAGTATGGTGGTGAAAACCGTGGACCACGTCCCATGGAGCTTATATTAATGGGACTTGGTGGGTGTGCTTCCTTCGATATTGTGACCATTTTGAAAAAATCTCGTCAAGATGTGACAAATGTTGTATGTCAACTTAAGGCAAAACGTGCCGATAGTATTCCTGCGGTGTTTACCAAAATCCATTTACACTTCGTGGTGACAGGTACTGCGGTGAAGGAAAAACAGGTTGCGAAGGCTGTCGAACTCTCTGCAGAAAAGTACTGTTCAGCAAGTAAAATGTTGTCTGATGGTGGTGTAGAAATTACCCATGATTTTGAAATTATAGAAGCTGTATAAGCCTGAGAAAGCTGGTGATTCATCAGCTTTTTTTTGACTTTAAATATACTGCTTGCATTCGAATATGCAACAAAACACTTTTAGAATTTGGTTTTAATTGGGTCAATTTTTTAGATAGAGAAAAATTACATCAATACTCTTGAAAATAAAAATAATCAGACCAATATTATAACTAACCTCTATAATATTTTTCAATTTAAGATATTGAAAAATATATAAAAATTTATTTGAAATCTAAAAATAAGTTCCCATATATCTTACAAGTTAAAAATTTGTTGTGAGGAATAACAAGAATGCGTTTTGAAAAATTTACAAACCGCCTACAGCAAGCCCTTTCTGATGCTCAATCCTTGGCAATGGGGAAAGATCATACCTCCATTGACGGCATTCATGTGCTATCGACTTTATTAGAAGAAGCTTCGAATGCCAGTATTTTGCAACAGGCGGGGGCAAATCTACGTGAATTGCAAACCAAGTTGCAACAAGCATTGAAAGATGCACCTACGCTCGCTAACCCAACTGGTGAAATTAACCTTAGCCCAGAATCAGTTAAAGCGCTGAATTTGGCAGATAGTTACGCCCAAAAAGCTGGAGATGAGTTTCTATCTACTGATTGGGTGTTAATAGGTTTAGCGGAAGTTGGCGCAACCAAGTCTTTATTCAATAGCGTAGGTGTAACTAGTGATAGCCTACGTAAAGTGGTTAATAAAATTCGAGGGGATGAAAAGGTCATGAGTAATAATCATGAAGATCAACGTGACTCATTGAATAAATACACGATAGACCTGACTGAACGAGCCTTAGCAGGCAAACTTGATCCTGTTATTGGGCGTGATGATGAAATTCGTCGTACGATTCAGGTGTTGTCTCGTCGTACCAAAAACAACCCCGTACTGATTGGTGAACCAGGGGTGGGTAAAACGGCCATTGTTGAAGGTTTGGCACAGCGTATAGTGAATGGTGAAGTACCTGAAAGTTTGAAAGGTAAACGTGTTCTCTCTTTAGACTTAGGTTCTTTACTTGCGGGTGCGAAATATCGTGGCGAATTTGAGGAGCGCTTAAAAGCTGTTCTTAAAGATTTAGCCAAACATGAAGGTGACATTATCCTATTTATTGATGAACTGCACACCCTTGTAGGTGCAGGGAAAGGTGATGGGGCAATGGATGCAGGGAATATGTTGAAACCTGCTTTGGCACGTGGTGAATTACGTTGTGTTGGTGCGACTACACTAGATGAATATCGCCAATACATTGAAAAAGATGCTGCACTAGAACGTCGTTTCCAAAAAGTTTTGGTAGATGAACCAAGTGTGGAAGATACCATTGCAATTTTACGTGGTTTAAAAGAGAAATATGCAACGCATCACGGTGTGCAGATTTTGGACTCTGCCATTATTGCTGCTGCAAAAATGTCGCATCGTTATATCACAGACCGTCAATTGCCAGATAAAGCCATTGATTTGATTGATGAAGCTGCATCACGTATCAAAATGGAGCTGGACTCTAAGCCTGAAGCGCTGGATAAACTTGACCGTCGTCTCATTCAGTTAAAAATGCAGCTTGAAGCCGTGAAGAAAGATGAAGATGCAGGTGCGAAAGGCGAGATTAAGCATCTTGAAGAACAAATTGCAACGGTAGAGAAAGAATATAACGACCTTGAAGAAATCTGGCGTGCCGACAAAGCTTTAGTTGAAGGCAACAAAGATATTCAAATCAAGTTGGATCAGGCGCGTATTGCTTTAGAAAAGGCACAGCGTGAGGGTGACTTGGCTGAAGCAGGTCGTCTGCAATACGGCGTGATTCCTGAGCTACAGAAGCAATTAGAGCGTATTGAGGTTGCTGAAGAAAACGAAGCACCAAAACTACTACGTAACAAAGTTACAGACAATGAAATTGCTGAAGTGGTAAGTGCTGCAACAGGTATTCCAGTCGCTAAAATGTTACAAGGTGAACGTGAAAAGCTGTTACAAATGGAAGAGTTCTTACATAACCGCGTAGTTGGACAAAATGAAGCTGTTGTAGCAGTATCGAATGCGGTTCGTCGTTCGAGAGCAGGTTTGTCTGATCCAAATCGTCCAAGTGGTTCGTTTTTGTTCCTTGGACCAACAGGTGTGGGTAAAACTGAACTTACAAAGGCATTGGCAAACTTCTTGTTTGACAGTGATGATGCGATGATTCGTATCGATATGAGTGAGTTCATGGAAAAACACTCGGTCAGTCGTTTAGTTGGTGCACCTCCAGGTTATGTTGGCTACGAAGAAGGTGGTGTATTGACTGAAGCTGTACGCCGTAAACCGTATAGTGTAGTGTTGTTTGATGAAGTTGAGAAAGCACATCCTGATGTATTCAATATCTTGCTACAGGTGTTGGATGATGGTCGTCTTACGGATTCGCAAGGTCGTGTGGTTGACTTTAAGAATACAGTGATTGTGATGACTTCTAACCTTGGTTCACAAGATGTACGTGAATTGGGTGAGGGGGCTACGGATGATGAAGTGCGTGCAGTAGTGATGAGTGCAGTTTCTCAACACTTCCGTCCAGAGTTCATTAACCGTATTGATGAAGTCGTGATTTTCCATTCGTTGAAAAAAGCACAGATTCGAGGCATTGCGGATATTCAATTGGATCGTTTACGTAGCCGTTTAGCTGAACGTGACTTGAGTTTATCTGTTGAAGATACTGCCTTCGACTTATTGATTGATGCAGGTTTTGATCCAATTTATGGTGCACGTCCATTGAAACGTGCCATTCAGCAACAAATTGAAAATCCACTGGCTCAGAAAATTCTGGCTGGAGAGTTTCAAGCTGGAGATACTATCTTGGTCAAATCAGATCATCAACATTTGCTATTTGATAAATTGAAATTAAGTTAACTTTAAGTCTAAAAAAACCAGCTTCGGCTGGTTTTTTTTACATCACAAGACTTGTATTAATTTGATATTTTGGGTCATAAACTGACAATTAAATGCATAATAGCGTGATAAGAATCACCTATAAGTCCCTTATATGTAAAATAATTATCTTTATATGGTGTTTTTGATTATACTGCGCAAACATAAGAAACACACAATATGAGATATATTCATGTCGAAAATAAAATGGGGTGTTGGTGGCGTCGTTGCAGTTGCTACATTAGCGGTAGGTGGAAATTTATATGCAGATAAAAGCTTGCAAACTTATTATCAGCAAGAAGCGAAACAACCAAGTAAAAATCTAAGCTTGAACTATCAAAACTTCCAGATGGGGGCTTTGCAAGGCAGTGCCGACTGGACAGCTGAGTTGATTCTTGATCCATGTAAGCCAAAAGAAGTGATTAAACTTACAGGGCGCGATCAGATTAAACGTAGTTGGAATGGTTACCAAATTCAATCAGATGTTAAAGTTGTACAAGCAGATAGTGCCTTGAAATCTTTAGTGAATCAACCGTTAAAGCTTAACACACATGTGAATTGGTTAGGGACAATGAAATCTACCTTGACCACCCCCGTGATTGTGCGAAATGAAGCCAAAATACAGACGCGTTTAGATCCAGTCACTTTGGAATATCGTGCGAAGCCTGTGAATGATCAATTGCAAATGCAGGACTTGAAATTAGACATTCCTAATTTGACTGTGATGGATGCAGAAACTCATTTTCAAATGACCGGTTTGAAAATTGAAACCAATCAAGGGTTGAATGGTAATTATCTCGAAGCAGGAAAAACGACGGTTCAAATGGATTTGCTGAAAATGGCAGATCGAGGTTTGAATAACCCAATAAGTGCTGAATTAAAAAATTATCGAGTTGAAGCAGAAAGTGATCTTACAGATCGCGTTTTAAATACAAAAATGGCAGTTCAAGTTGGTGAAATGAAAATGACATTTTCACCTGTCATGCAAAATGTGAAGTTTAACTTTAACGTACAGGATGTAAACCGTGCCAAACTCCAAGCGTTGTTCGACATTATTGAAAAGAGTGAGAATAGCTGTTTAGCCCAAGAGAAATTATTACAAGATTTGGAACCTGCTTTGCTTGCAGTCATTAATGAAGGTTTTAAGTTCGATTCTAGTGATAATCAAATCAAGATTGGGACAGGTGAAGCTAAAGCCAGTCTAACAGGTCGTTTTATGCCAAGCCATCAAAAGACCTTAAAAGGCATGGTCGCTATGGTGCCGAGTCTAGTTGAATATAAGGCCGATGTGCAATTTGATAAGAACATGGTCGCTTCAATCATGAATAGCATTCCGGGTAAGGCAGGTCTGTCGATGTCGGATCAAGATATTGAAACGATGCTCAGCAGTATGCAGCAATCAGGACAGCTAAAACGTGATGGTGATGTGATGAAAATGTCGATGGAATATAAATATGGCGAGAAGAAATTTTTAACAGAATGATTTTATAAAATATTTTAAAACTAAAGCTCTATCTTACCTTCGTGCGTATTAGGTGAGATAGAGTTTAATTGAGTTAGACTTAGAGATATTAATCAACAAGTTTTCTTGAGCAAGTAAATTCTTGAATTAAAGACCTGTAGGTTTATTGATAATATCTCAATGAGAAGATCAGCCTTCCCACTATGCTAGATGAAAAGGTTGAATAGATTTAGAACTTCATTACAAAAAACAGGGCTATTGGTACAGTGATCAATGCCAACATTGTACTCAACATCACGGATGTAGCTGCTTTTTCAGGATGAAGTCCTAACGTATTAGAAATAACCACAACATTACCAGCCATAGGTGTAGCAACCATTAGGGCTACAATTTGGAGTATTTGTTTGTTTACAGGAAAGATAAACATAAAAATTAAAATGCCAAAAACTGGATAAATAAGATGTTTCCAAGCCAAAGCCAATACTGAGAAAAGCCAATCTATCTCAATTTTTGAAAATTTTGCAATTGTAATCCCAATGGTCATCATTCCCAAAACGCTATATGCACCTTTAAAATTCGCCAAGAAGGAAAGGAAGACTTCATCAAATTGAATATCGAGATATTTAAAAATCATTCCTAAAAATGCAGCATAAAGAATAGGCATTTTTATGGCTTTTAAAATACTTTCTTTAATGTTCAGTGAGCCTTTAGCAGTAATCAAATAACCCACAGTAAATTCATATAGGTTAATACCAATGATAATAAAAATAGCCATGGCTATTTGTGTTTTATCAAAAATTGCAAGAATCAATGGCAATGCGAAATACCCTGTGTTACCTGTACCTGCTGCGAAGCCAAAGAGATTTACTCGGCTGTCTTTCCAAAAGCATCTTGCAAAGAGTAGCCCCGCTACAGCCATGAACGATGCCAATAAAAATGCGCCTAAAGAAAATTTGAGATAGGTCCAATTTGCTGGTGATTCGATAATTGAATAAAAAATTACGAATGGGGAAATAATATAAACAAGCAAGGTTGAAATATCTTTGGAATCTAATTCAAATTTCTTACCCACACCCCAGCCAATAATTGAGATTGTGATTAACAAGAAAACTCTGATTACAACTTCAAAAATCATTGAATAACCAACTATTGAATGTCCAAAACGGTTGCTGATGAGAATGTGTATGTGCCATAACATCCCTGCAACCAGCGGTTACCTTTAACTTCACTACGTCTATGTAAACAACGGAGGTTATTAAAAATGATGAGATCGCCAGCATTCCATGATTTCTGAATTTGATTCTCAGAAACTATTGATTTCAGTTCATATAATGCTGATTCACTGTCTTCATCTGTTGCATTAAGGTTGTGTAATGCTGCTTTAATCTCATAGTTCCCATCGACCAAGTCAAAAATTGAACTCTTTATTCGCTTATTCTGTACTTTAAATGTTTCTGGTGCTGTATGGACGAATCTTGACTCAGCTAACACACTTCTAGATTTATGACTTAATTTTTTAATTACATCCGAAATCTTTACCAAATTAGTAGCAGTTCGTTGTTCATCTACAAGACACATTAATGACAGAGTATGTGGTCTAATATTTCGAGACAAATAAGCTCCCTCGGTATGAAAGTCAAACTCTGCAATACTTACAGGAGAAATGTGGGTATTATTTTTTAAGTCCTTAGGTGTGATTTCATGTACTAATGCTCCTTTTTTTTCTTCTTTGTAAGCAAAAGGATTTAAACCACACGCTTTTGTAACCCCTAGTAGCACGAGTTCTGAGATATACCCTTTAGAATAGGGTCTTGCAGCACTGGATGGAGGTTGGCATAGCTGATCATCAATAGGTAAATTGCAAAACTCAAGTAATCCACCTCCTACTTTTAATTCATTAAGATGAATATCTCTCAAATTTAGATATTTTTGTGCTAATTTCGCACAATGTTCAATGAGCGCTGTCGAAAGGCATTCATTAATTGGGGGTAATAATTTTAATTCACTTTTCCAAGCATTAGCCAAATTCTTATCAATCTTAATTTGCATGTTTTACCTATTTCGGAATTCAATTCTTATAAAGTCTTTGGATGTGTACTATTTAAATAACCGAGAAAAATGTTGATATTTATTCTTTGGATTCTCCCTTGAATGTGAAAATATAATGAGAATGTGTTCTTAATTATCCTTCCTGTTCGTAATTAAATAATGTATTCATGCGTATTTTCAATTACATAGAGTTTTAAATATTCTCAATGAAATAATAAGAATAAAATCGGATTATTTACCAATCAGTAAAATATTATTTGTAACTGAAATAATTAATACAAATCAAGGTCTATATTTAAGATTTATTAATCAATTAAGTCATTGGCAAATTATTTAAAATACTAGGATTAGTTATGCATTTTTTGCATAGGTTTCTACTTTTTTTCATTATTAATTTTCTTTTAATTTGTTTAAATTCCATCCATTGTTTCTGAATCAAATAGGATTTGATTTTGATGAAATTAGATTAAAGCTATATTTTTCAATACCTTGCTTTGTCGTTTTTAAGGTTGTAAAAGGACATTTGATATGAATCAGAAAAAACTGCTGAAGTTTATTCTTATTGCCATGGTTTTAGGCATCGTTATTGGTTGCATCTTCCACTATTATTTAACACCTGTTCAAGCCGAAAATATTGCGTCATATTTCAAAATTTTAACCGATGTATTTTTAAGATTAATTAAAATGATCATCGCTCCATTGGTGTTTGCAACGATTGTTTCAGGCATTATCTCAATGGGTAAATCCTCAGCTTTAGGTAAAATCACCTTAAAGGCAATGAGTTGGTTTATTGGTGCATCATTCATCTCTCTTTTATTGGGTTTAGGACTCGCTAATTTTTTCCAAACAGGCGTTGGAATGAATTTACCTATTCCGACTGCTCCAGTCGATGTAGGGGTTAGCGCAACAAACCTCAGTTTGCAAACCTTCATTACTCATATATTTCCAAAAAGCTTTGCTGAAGCGATGGCGAATAATGAGATTCTTCAGATTCTTATCTTCTCTATATTTTTCGGTTCAGCGTTGGCTTACGTTAATCATCTGCAAAAAGATGGCTCTATCATCGGTAAGATGATTGATGAATTAAGCTTGGTAATGTTTAAGATTACTGATTACGTAATGACGTTTGCCCCAATTGCTGTTTTTGCTGCTGTTGCAGGAGCAATTACTGTGAAAGGTCCAAAGATTATTCTTGATTATGGCTCGTTCATGGCTGAGTTTTATGCCAGCTTATTTATTCTCTGGACAGTTATCATCACGGCTGGATTTATCTTTTTGAAAAAGGATGTGTTCAGATTGTTAAAAACAATCCGTGAACCTGTTGTTTTGGGTTTTGCTACAGCGAGTAGTGAGTCTGCATATCCAAAATTGATGGAATCTTTAGAGAAGTTTGGAGTTCCTAAGCGAATCACTAGCTTTGTTTTACCATTAGGTTATTCTTTCAACCTTGATGGTTCGATGATCTATATGACATTTGCCGTATTATTTATCGCACATGCATATAATATCGACCTTAGTCTTTCTCAACAATTGTTAATGCTTTTGACTCTAATGATTACCAGTAAGGGTATTGCGGGTGTTTCTCGTGCTTCACTGGTTGTTATTGCTGCTACATTGTCTATGTTTAAACTTCCAGAAGCAGGGTTATTACTTATCCTTGCAGTTGATCACTTCCTTGATATGGGTCGCACAGCAACCAATATTATCGGTAATAGTGTAGCAACGGCTGTTATTGCTAAGACAACAAAGTTGGATGAGGAAGAACTTCCAAGCCCGATTGTTGTAGATGCACCACAAAGTGAAAAGCTTTAGTATTGGCTGCTCACTAAAAAATTACTTCTAAAAAAAGACCGCTTTAGCGGTCTTTTTTAACTGAAAGATTAGACTGGGTGATGCTGAATTTTCCAAGCGCGATGGATTTTTTGATTGCGCTTGAAGTCAGGCCCAATGGTTTCTTGGGTGATTTCTTGCACATTAAACATCGCTTCAATTTCTTCATCTAGCTCGAAACCACGGTAGTTGTTCGAGAAGTAAAGCGTTCCTTCAGTGGTTAAACGGTTCATAGCACGTTTCAGTAGAGACACGTGATCACGCTGTACATCAAAGGTGCCGTAGAATTTCTTCGAATTCGAGAAGGTTGGTGGATCGATGAAAATCAAGTCATATTGTTCATGACCTTCTTTGAGCCATTCAAAACAGTCGCTAGCAAAGAACTGATGCTGTTCATCGGCATGATCGACGGTTAAACCATTTAAGACGAAGTTTTCTTTTGACCAGTTCAGATATGTATTCGACAAATCCACACTAGTGGTACTTGCAGCACCGCCTAAAGCAGCATGTAAGCTTGCTGTTGAGGTATAGCTATACAAGTTTAGGAAGTGCTTACCACGCGCTTCTTTGGCAATACGCAAACGAATTTGACGGTGATCGAGGAACAGGCCTGTATCAAGATAATCCGTCATGTTGACTAAAATTTTCGCTTGACCTTCTTGCACGATAAAACGTTTAGATGCCGTACTTTGCTTGGTGTACTGATTTTTACCTTCTTGACGCGCACGGGTCTTGATGAAGATCGCATCACGTCCAAGGCCTGTTACGGCACGAATCGCAGCTAAAGCCAAGTTAAAACGCTTTTTGGCTTTTTCAGGATCAATGCTTTTTGGTGGCGCGTATTCTTGCACATGCAGACGGTCGCCATACAAGTCAACAGCTACATTAAAATCAGGTAAGTCGGCATCATATAAACGTAAACAGAAAATGCCTTCTTTTACTGCCCATTTTTTCAAGGTCTGCATGTTTTTCTGTAAGCGATTGGTAAAGTCTTCTGCACCTTCAATTGGGTCAAATTGCAGGGGTTGCCAAGTTTCAAGGAATGGCTTCACCACGGTTGCAGGCTTAATCTTGCCTAAGCGGATATAGATTGGCAATTTACCATTCATCAAACGCATGGTTTGCGGATCACTAAATGCCATCACGTCCGCTTGTTCAACGGCTGCTGCGATCACAGCGGCAGTTTGATTCGGGAAGTTCTTTTGTAATAATGCAGATAGACCTAAATACAATGCACGGTTCGATGCTTTATCGCCCAAACGCTCACCATAAGGAGGGTTTGTGACGATAAAGGCTGTTTTATTGCCGACTTCAAAATCTGGCCAGTCAGAAAGGGTGCGTTCTTCAATCTGAATTTGGTCGAGCAGGCTCTCAAAACCCGCAGCAATAATATTTTGTTTAGTTGCCTTTACTGCTTCCCAGTCTGCATCAAAAGCATAAAACTTTGGTAAAGGTTGAGCTAGACCTTGTTGATGACGTTCAGCAGCTTCCGCTTTAATTGACATCCATAACTCATGGTTATGACCATTCCAACCATTAAAACCAAAACGACGCACTAAACCAGGGGCACGGTCAGTCAACAACATTAAAGATTCAATAATGAAAGTACCCGAACCACACATTGGGTCCAAGATAATGTCTGGTCGTAATTGTTGAAGTTTGGCTTTTTGCAAAATTGCAGCCGCCAAGTTTTCTTTGATTGGGGCATCCGTCATATAACGACGATAACCACGTTTATGTAAAGAATCGCCCGATAAGTCTAAGCAATAAGTATGTTCAGTTTTACCTGCAAGGACGTATAGAGTAATTTCAGGTTGCTTGGTATCAATGCTTGGTCGACGACCAACAGCTTCCATGAATGAGTCCACTACACCATCTTTAACACGTAAAGTCGCGAATTGGCTGTTCACCATAATTTCGCGTTCAACGTGCAAACGGATAGCAAAAGTACTTTGTGGTGCAAAAATAAGTGACCAGTCAAAGCTGATCGCACCTTCATACAGTTCTTCAGCAACATCACGCGCATCATGGCTGCGTTCAAGTTCATGGGTATGAATAGGGAGCAGAACACGTGAAGCCAAACGTGACCACATGCAAATACGATAGGCTTGTTCTAGCGTGCCTTTAAAAACTAAACGCCCTGGAAAGCGTTCAATTTGTTCGATGCCTAGACCTTGTAATTCTTCTTGGAGTAAGGTTTCTAGCCCATCTGCACATGTGACCCAATAGTTGCTTAAACGGGAAGAGCTATTCATAAATTAGATAGACCAAGATTTAAAAAAATACTTGGCAAAGTTTAACTGATTTTGGCTTTGAAAGCTTTTTAAATTGCGTGTTTGCATAAGCAGATCATAAAAAAATGCACTTTTAACGACTTGGTTCTCAAAATTGGTATGTATTTTGCTAAGTTAAGTACATTAAATGGCGATGTGCATTTAAAATTTCACTTTATTTGCGCAATCTGCTGTGAAGTCATTATTCGTATTAAATTCAATAAAACTGGGGGATTGAAAAAGATGTCTAATCATGGATTCGTTGCTCATCCTGAGGCTTTTTCCGCTGCAACTTTAATTTATACGCGTTTGCGTCGTGTGTCGGGGCGTGTCATTGATGCGATGTACCTCGCTGAAAATAAGGATTATGCCCGTCATGTGGTCGATTTGGCTTTGGCAACAGGAGATACAGAGTTAGCTCGTCAGGCTGAACGCTTAAGAAGTTTCATGGATTTGGATACAGTGATTGAACCAGAGGTAGTGGCTGAAACCGTAGTTGAGCCGACACAGTATCGTGAGAATGAAGTGACCGAGGAAGAAATTTATCGTGCACAGGTACATCATCACTATATTGGTGCATTACGCTAAATCTTGTTGCAGATTGGTTTACTTATCATCTTGTTTAAGCCAATCACCTTAAAACTCAAATTTCTGGTGATTGGTAGACTCAGTGTTGAGTGGTAAATTTTGTTTAAATTATCTTATTGAAATAATGCATAGGAAAATAAGAAGCCATTTTAAATATCGTCAAATTTTCTGTTGAGTGCCGAAAACTTCATCTGCCAAATTGGGGGAATCTCTGTATAATACGTTAACTTAACGTATAAGGAATCTCTCATGCACTTGGCGGAATTGCATACTCCGAGTCAGATTCAACTCAATAAAGAAGGAAATTTAAAGCATTTCCTGACCATCGAAGGGCTATCTAAAGCCACACTCACGAAAATATTGGACACGGCGCAGTCCTTTTTTAATGACCAAAATCAGTTGATTACTAACAACTTGCTTGAAGGTCGTACGGTGATGAACCTGTTTTTTGAAAACTCAACTCGTACTCGTACAACATTTGAAGCGGCAGCGAAGCGTTTATCTGCAAATGTATTGAATATTGATATTGCGCGCTCAAGTACGTCCAAAGGTGAAACCTTACGCGACACGCTTTGGAATTTAGAAGCGATGGCGGCAGACATCTTTGTGGTGCGTCATTCATCTTCTGGTGCAGCACATTTCATTGCTCAGACAGTTTGTCCGCATGTCGCAATTATCAACGCGGGGGACGGACGTCATGCGCATCCAACCCAAGCCATGTTAGACATGTTAACCATTCGCCGTGAAACCAAAAAGCCATTTGAAGAACTAAGTGTGGCGATTATTGGTGATATTAAACATTCGCGTGTGGCGCGTTCAGATATTGCTGCTTTACAGACTTTAGGTTGTAAAGATATTCGTGTGATTGCTCCAAATACATTATTACCGTATGGCTTTGAAGAATATGGTGCAGGTGTTCGTCTATTTAATAAAATGGATGAAGGTGTGAAGGATTGTGATGTGATCATTACCCTGCGTATTCAAAATGAACGTATTGATTCACCCGCATTATCTTCGCAGTCTGAATTTTACAAAATGTTTGGTTTGAACAAAGAACGTTTAGCATTGGCGAAACCTGATTGTATCGTGATGCATCCTGGTCCAATGAACCGCGGTGTTGAAATTGATTCAAGTATTGCAGATGGCCCGCAATCAGTAATCTTAAATCAGGTCACCAACGGTATTGCGGTACGTATGGCTGTTTTAGCCTTATCAATGCAAGGTCAATTACAAGAACAAGGTCTATTAGAAGCGATTGCGGGATAAGGGAAAGTCATGAGTATTGTAAAAATTGAAAATGTCCGTGTCTTAGACCCAATTCAGCAAAGCGACTCGGTGCTAACAGTTTATTTAGAACAGGGTAAATTGGTTTCCGCTACAGATGAAGTTGAAGTTACCTTAGATGGTCAAGGCAAATGGTTAATGCCAACCATGGTCGATTTGTGTGCGCGTTTACGTGAACCAGGTCAGCAGCAGCATGGTACGCTCAAGTCGGAAGGTAAGGCTGCACGTGAGAATGGTATTCTGCATGTGTTTACGCCACCAGATTCAAAGCCAATTGTGCAAGATAATGGTGCTTTGATTCATGGTCTGGTTGAAAAAGCCATGTTAGATGGTGGTATTTACCTTCAGGTGATTGGTGCGCAAACCCAAGGTTTAAAAGGTCAACAACCTGCGAACATGGCAGCTTTGAAAAAAGGTGGTTGTACCGCGGTTTCAAATGCCAATGCACCTTTTGCGAATGATGATGTGGTCATTCGTACATTGGAATATGCAGCAGGTCTTGGTTTAACTGTTGTGTTCTATGCAGAAGAACCACAAATTGCCAAAGATGGCTGTGTGCACGAAGGTTTTATTGCCTCACGCCAAGGTTTGCCAATGATTCCAGCTTTGGCTGAAACGGTAGCGATTGCTAAGTATTTACTCATGATTGAAGCAACGGGTGTAAATGCACACTTTAGCTTGCTGTCATGTGGTGCTTCGGTGGAGTTAATCAAGATTGCCAAAGAAAAAGGCTTACCCGTAACCGCTGATGTGGCGATGCATCAACTACACTTAACGGATCGTTTGATTGATGGTTTTAATGCATTGGCACATGTGCGCCCACCATTACGTTCTGATAAAGATCAAGAGCGTTTACGCCAAGGTGTAAAAGATGGTGTAATTGATGCAATTTGTACTCATCATGAACCATTAAGCAGCTCAGCAAAAATGGCACCATTTGCAGAAACTGAACCTGGTTTTACTGCATTTGATACTTATGTTTCGTTAGGTGTGCAATTGGTCAAAGAAGGTTTATTTACGCCTTTAGAATGGGTAGAGAAAGTTACTCTAGCACCTGCCAAAGTTGCGAATATGCAAGAGCGTTGGGAACAAGAAGCGGGATGGGTATTGGTTGACCCAGAAATACAGTGGACTTTAACCAAAGAAAGCATTCTTTCACAAGGTAAAAATACCCCATTAATTAATCAGACTTTAACAGGAAAAGTACTGCAAACTTTTCATGCCTAATTTTTGAGTGTTATAAAAAGCCAGCAATCGCTGGCTTTTTTATGCCTAAAAATTTGAGATAGATCAAAGGGTGTATAAAATACAATAATTTACACTGTATAAAAATTGAACATATAAACTAACTTAATAAAATAACAAAAGAATAAGAGGGCAGGAAATGCTGACCAATATCATTGAATTACTACAGCAACAAGTCACACCTATAGTTCTGCAATCTGAGACAGAGCATTTGCTGGAAAAAAAGCATGCTCTAGATAATTTTTATCCGATTTTACTCAGTTTATTAAAAGAAAAACCAGATTATATTACCGAGTTACAGAACCATCTTAATCCCAGATTGAGTGATCTTTTTAAGACACATCAATCACTTAAGGAAAAATTTATTGAAGCAATTGGTGCGACAGCACCGCCATCTGAAATTGAAGAAACATTGAATCATGCGATTGCACCGACTTTGGGGGTTTTAGAGACACAGGCAGGCTCAAATGATCAGCATGCCATAGAGCATTTTTTACTTAATCACAATACGGACATTGCTGTAGCGTTACCTTTGTGGGCTAAACCACTACTTGCCGCACTAGGTGTGAATACACTAGTTGGTCAAACTTTAAATCAAAGCCCAAGTAATGCTTCATATATTGGTGCAAAGAGACAAAACCGTTGGTGGATACCTGTTTTATTTATTGTCGCATTGGGTTTGATCTGTGCTTTACTTTTTAAAATGTGCAGCCGAGTTGAACAGCCTACGACTGTGGCAGATAGTTCGAATGTTCCCAGTCAACCAGCAAAATTTCAGTTAACCACTGGACAAGAAGGAATGTTGGTGACATGTCAGATCTTCACATCAAATAAGTCGTATATTGATATTTTACAAGCAGAAGTGAAACAGATATTTGCACATCCCGTTGGATGTGGTGTTGATGACAACAATCAATTACACGAAAACTTTATCGATCAGGATGCAATACCTAGTGTCTTGAAAATCATCAAAGGAACGCCAAATGTATCAATTACTTGGTTGGGTGATCAATTGTCGATTCAAACCGAAAGTAATACAACCGCAATAGAGCTAGCCCAAAAAATTCGACCGTTAGTTAAAAATATGCAAATAGTGATGCAGAAACCTATAGACGTAAACCAAGTGGTGGGTCGTAGCGTGAGTGATGCTGAAAAAGCATTGGCGAGTTTAAATCCGGAGCATGTACGAGCCTTAGACGTGGCGACGGCACTGAATTTACAAATCATCAATTTTGAACCTGATTCAAGTGAAATTCCTGAAATTAATAAATCGATTTTAGATCAAGCGGCTGCATTAATTCGGCGTGCACCGCAAGTTAATCTGGTGATAGAAGGGCATACCGATAACGTAGGTACTGCACAAGACAATAAAGAGCTGTCAGTGAAACGTGCGCAAGCTGTTATGGATTATTTAATTAAACAAGGGGTTGATCCAGCTAAATTGCAAGCTGTGGGTATCGGGGCTGAAAAACCTATTACTGAAAATAGTACACCTGAGGGGCAGTTTAAAAATCGTAGAATTGAATTTACTGTGCTGAATACTGAAACGGGTAAGGCACGCCAAGTGAACGAGCAAGGTGTGAATACTGAAGGGTATTAAGACAAAAATTTAATGCAAATAGAGAGCATATCTCATTTATGGTTATACTCTTCACTTTGTATATGGTGCTGCTTAGAAGAAATATGGAAAAGTTTTGTAAATCCAATGCCTTAGTCAAGTGAATATTAAGAATATTGGTCTAATATAAGAACTTGTGCAGTATCAATAAAAAACCAAGATGAGAGTATATTGATGAGACGATCTATACATCTAGAGAAGCATAATTTAGAAAAAACGGGTTGGTTACGTGCGGCAGTTTTGGGAGCGAATGATGGCATAATTTCAGTCACCAGTCTGGTAATTGGTATTGTGGCAAGTGGTGCAGGGCAACAAACCATTCTGATTACTTGCTTAGCAGGATTGATTTCGGGTGCCATTTCTATGGCTGCGGGGGAATACATTTCGGTTAAGTCGCAAGCTGATATTGAAGAAGCTGATCTAGCATTAGAGAAACGTGAATTAGAAAATAATCCAGAACAAGAATTAAGAGAATTAACCCAAATTTATATTCATCGTGGTTTAGATGAAAAGTTGGCACATGAGGTCGCAATTCAGTTAACAGCACATGATTCTTTGGCAGCACATGCCCGCGATGAAATTGGTATTATTGAAATGACTGCAGCAAAACCAGTACAAGCTGCTTTGTCTTCGGCTTTATCATTTTCGATTGGAGCCGCCATTCCATTATTGGCTGTGCTTATGGCCCCACAGCATTATTTAGCCAGTGCAATTGTGATTGTGTCTATTTTTGCTTTAGTGAGCTTGGGCGCATTAGCAAGCTATACCGCAGGCTCATCCATTTGGAAAGGGGCTTTAAGAGTGCTGTTTTGGGGATGCTTCGCTATGCTCATTACCAGTGTCATCGGGTCATTGTTTAATGTAAACGTCACATAACGAATAAAGTCTACAATATGAGTTTACTTTCCGACGAAATGCAATTCAAGCCTGAGTAAATTATTTGCCATTCGATAAAAATATGATAATTATAATGCAATGTATCTAATCATCTGGATGCATCGATGTTTCAGGACTGAAACAAGCGTGAGACAGAAAAAATTAAACAAGGAGTTTAAAATGTTTCAATTACTCAGAAAGTTACTTTGTTTCCACATTTATGAATATGAACAAATGCAGGAAATAGGTGAGCATCTGGAATGTAGAAAATGCGGTGATAACAAAACCTCCTAGTCTTGGAATTGTTCTAACTAAATCCGAAGTGAGTTAATCATTTCGGATTTTGTACATTTGGCATTCGTGAAATTGATCCGTTTATTTTTCAATAAATTTATTTTCTCATCCCTTAAAGCCGTTACAATATTTTTATCCTGTGTTAATTAATTCACTATGTCTAAAGATTTTCAAAAACAAACGTATATTGTAGATGACCAACTTGCGGATACATTGACATGGTTGTGCCATCATCAAGACTGTTATGAACGTTTTGAATATGATGCGGTAGCCGAACAGTTAACTGTTTTCCACGCCAATGGCGCCGATATTATTCGAAAAGGGGATTATCTCACTGCGCAATACGGCATTCTGATTACCGCGCATAATTTTGCTGGTTAAGCTGCTGATCATTGATTCAGGAATATAAAAATCTTAAATCAAATTCAAATAAAAAAGCCAATTCATAGAACTGGCTTTTTTATTAAGCTTCACAACTTGAGAAGGCTGATTAGCCTGCCATTGCATCTACTGAAAGTTCAGAAACAGTCGGTTTTGCTTTTTCAGCAACTAAGCCTAATTTATTAAATAATTGCTTGTCGCGACCTTCACCTGCATTTGGTGTAGTCAGTAATTTTTCACCCGAGAACAGTGAGTTCGCACCTGCCATAAATGCCAATGCTTGGTCTGAATCAGACAAGGATTCACGACCCGCAGAAAGACGAATATAGCTTTTTGGCATAATAATACGTGCAACAGCAATGGTACGAATCCACTCAGTGACATCAAGTTTTTCAACATCTGCCAATGGCGTGCCTTCAATCGGAACAAGCATGTTAATTGGCACTGATTCTGGCTGAATAGGCAAAGTCGCAAGTTCAAGTAATAGACCAATACGATCGGCAGTGTCTTCCCCCAAACCCACAATACCACCACTACACACTTTCATGCCTGCACCACGTACATATTCAAGCGTGTTTAAACGATCATCGAAAGTACGGGTACTGATGATATTTGAATAATACTCACGCGAAGTATCAAGGTTGTGGTTATAGTAATCTAAACCTGCATCTTTTAAACGTTCAGCTTGAGACTGGTTTAACATGCCTAAGGTCATGCAAGTTTCTAAACCTAAAGCTTTTACTTCACGAACCATTTCAAGCACATAAGGCATATCACGCTCATGTGGGTTACGCCATGCAGCACCCATACAGAAGCGAGAAGAACCTGACTCTAATGCTTCTTTGGCTTCTCTAATAACCTTTTCTACTGCAATACGCTTTTCTGCTTCTAGTTTTGAATCATAACGAGCAGATTGAGAACAGTATTTGCAATCTTCAGGGCATTTGCCTGTTTTAATTGATAATAAAGTGCTGACTTGAATGGTATTGGCATCGAAATGCTCACGATGAACTTTCTGAGCTTGGAAAATCAAGTCTAAAAAAGGTTGTTCGTATAAAGCTTGAATTTCTTCACGCGTCCAATCATTACGTACAGTCATTCTAGGAAGTCCATCATCTGTATTCTTTATTGGCTTTTATCATACAGATTTCGTGCCAAAACCAAAGGCAAAAAAAACCAAAACTTATAGTATCTGACGATTAAAATATGGCGATGTAATGAATGATTAGATAGAAGATTTAGTCACAAAGTCAGCTATTTTTAGTGAGTATTCCATGCAAAGTTTTTGTTTGATCCAATAAATTTTGTGCCAAACACGTGACTATCCTTTTTATAAAACAATAACTTTGCAAAGAACTGTAAATATAACAGTTTTATGTTGACGGCAGATTCATGATTTTAAACTGATTGTGATTTAATCAATTGTTCCTGAATGGCCCAATCAATATGGACTTGCACAATATCATCATGCAAGTGACGAGTTTCATGCAAAGTTTGTAGAATTAACCTAGAAAATGGTGCATTTCCCAAACCAATTGCAATATTACGCATAAAACTTTGATAGCCTGTGCGCCGTATTGGGCTGCCTTCGGTATTGCTTAAAAAAGTTGCTTCATCCCAGTGCCATAAATCTAATAAAGTGACCCGATCTAGATCATGGCGTGGATTAAAATCTTCAATACTGGCTTTTTGCGCAAAACTGTTCCAAGGGCAAATCAGTTGACAGTCATCACAACCAAAAACCCGATTGCCGATTCCACGTCTGAGTTCTTCTGGAATAATGCCTTTATATTCAATGGTCAAATAAGCAATACATTTACGTGCATCAAGCATATAGGGTTCTACAATGGCTTGTGTCGGGCAGATATCAATACAAGCGGTACAGGAGCCACAATGTTTTGTGGTTGGACCATCAAAAGGTAAATCAAGAGAAGTAAACAATTCCCCTAAAACAAAAAATGAACCTGATTTTTTATGAATGAGTAAAGTATGTTTGCCTGTCCAACCCATCCCTGCATTTTCTGCCAAAGACTTTTCAAAAATGGGTGCAGAATCTGCAAAAGGACGGGATTCAAAATCTCCCACACGTTCCCGAATTCGTGTTGCCAATGTTTTTAGACGGCCACGCATAATTTTATGATAATCCCGCCCACGTGCATAACGCGCAATAATGGCGGCATTCGGCTCATTGGGAACGTAACGTGGTTTGGGGGTTTCGACCAAATAGTTCATCCGAACACAAATAATGCTACGTGTGCCTGGAACCAGTAGGGTGGGGTCAGCACGCTTGTCCAAGTTTTCCTCAAGATAAGTCATATCTGCATGATAACCACGCTTTAAATATTCTTTAAAACGTTCTAATTCTGCTTGAGCATCTGGTTTGGCAATGACACAATCAGCAAAACCCAAGTCTAAAGCCTGCGTTTTGATCCATGTTTTTAGCTCTTGAAGATCAAGCTGTTGCAGTGAGATATTTGAGGAAGAAGAGGTCGAAGCCATAAACCAATAATAGGGGAAATCATGCAACGTTCAGTTTACCATAGCAGCGAAATTCAAGCATGGGAGCAACGTTGGTTTGCTCAGCAAAATTCATCATTAGGTTTAATGCGGCAAGCCGCTTGGACAATTGTGCAACAGCTATTACCACAATTCGAACAAAAGCAGATTAAAAAAATAGCGGTGTGGTGTGGGCAAGGCAATAATGCTGGGGATGGTTATTTTATTGCAGGCTACTTAAAGCAGGCTGGTTTTCAAGTCACTGCATTAACTACTGAACGTGGACCATCACCAGATTTACATCGAGCATATTTATTTGCCCAGTCGCAGAATGTGTCTTTTGTTGATATAGAAACAGGATTTTCAGAATCTAAGGTACAACAACAATTTGAATATTTTGAATGTCATGTAGATGCCTTATTTGGAATAGGACTGAACCGTGAGTTGAGTCAAGATTGGCAAAGGATTATTCACTTATTCAATGTACAAACTGGATTAAAAATAGCCGTTGATATTCCGAGTGGCTTGCAGGCGAATACAGGTCAGGCTTTACCTTGTGCCATTCAAGCCGATCAAACCTTTACTTTACTTGGCTATAAAGCAGGCTTATTTACAGGGCAAGGCAAACAATTTGTCAGTCAGTTACATTTAGTTAGCCTTATTCCTCAAGATGATGAATTACATCCCATCGCGCAGTTATCGCCTAAGAGTCTTACATTACCGCAACGACAAGCCTTCGGACATAAAGGTAGTTATGGTCACGTACTGGTGGTGGGTGGTCATGCTGATATGGGGGGAGCAGTCATCATGGCGGCAGAAGCAGCTTTTCATGCGGGGGCAGGTAAAGTCAGTGTGGTGTGTCATGCTAAGCATCACTCATCAATTTTGGCACGTGCTCCAAATATGATGCTACGCGATATTAATGCTTTAAATTCTGAGGCAATTCAACAGTTATTAAGCCATGTCGATGCTGTTTGTTTTGGTATGGGGTTGGGGCGTGATGATTGGGCTGAGCAGATTTTTCAGCAATGGTTTGAACTACTCAATCAAAGTACGCATTTAGAAGTCGTGTTGGATGCAGATGGACTTTGGTTTTTAGCGAAAGAAAAGCAAAAGTTGAATGATCATATCTATGCCACACCGCATTCGGGAGAAGCAGCAACGTTGTTGGGTTGTACAGCAGCGGATATAGAACAAGATCGTATTGCCGCGATTCATCGATTACGTGCGACTTTTGCTGGGCAATGGGTACTCAAAGGTTCAGGTAGTTTGGTTTTGGAAGATAAATTGTATATTTGTACTCAAGGTAATGCTGGCATGGGAACTGGCGGCATGGGGGATGTGCTCGCGGGGATGGTGGCGAGTTTAAAAGCTCAATTTCATAATCAAATTGCCTTACATCAAATTGTCAGTTTACATGCTCAAGCTGGTGATGTATTGGCTGAATCAGGGATGCGTGGTTTACAGGCACATGATATGGGACGAGCAATTTATTCTGTTGTGAATGGAGGTTAAAATGCAAAAAGCATTTCGGCTCATCATTTCAGGACGGGTTCAGGGCGTTGGCTATCGTCGATGGTTTTATCAGCGGGCTCAAGCTTTGGCATTAAAAGGGTATGTCAAAAATTTAGCTACAGGGGAAGTAGAGGCTTTGGTGATCACTGATGCAGAAAATCTACCTCATCTGATCGAACTGGCTTATTTAGGACCATCTCATGCAAAAGTGCAGCAGGTGAGAAGTTGTGAAGTATCACAAGCTCTCGACGTGACTGACTTTCAGATTATTCGTGAATAAACAAAATTATTGAATAATTAACGACGTCGGCTACTTGAGCGACTTCGCCCACGAGCCATGCCGCCTAAAGCATTAAGTACAGCCAATTTACTCATACTGCCCGAAGCATGTGCATGGCAGATGGCAGCAGCCAGTGCATCTGCTGCATCGGCTTGTGGAGTCACACTTAAATTCAGAAGTTTGACCACCATCATTTGAACTTGTTCTTTATCCGCAGCGCCATAGCCAACCACTGACTGTTTAATTTGACGGGCGGTATATTCAGCAACTTGCAAATCCAGATTTACAAGCGCAGCAATTGCTGCACCACGAGCTTGTCCTAATTTTAGTGCCGAATCAGGATTTTGAGCCATAAATACTTGTTCAACTGCTGCTTCAGTCGGACCGTGGAATTTCACAATCCGTTCAACACCTGCAAAAATACGTTTTAGGCGTTCTGGCATGTCTTGGCTTTCAGTACGGATGGTGCCCGCATCGACAAAGCGTAATTTTTGACCGTCTTTTTCTATAATTCCATAGCCTGTAAGGCGTGAACCTGGGTCAATCCCAATAATTAATGACATAGTAAAAACTTGTTAAGATTTGAAAAAATGATGCAGAGATTGCAATCGATCTGTGAAGTATATGATTTTATAGACGTGAAAGAATAGTTATTTCGCTTTAACTAAGGTGCTGTTGAGCGATCTGGCTAAATTTTCACAGGCCTATTTGTTGGTGATGATTTTGAGTGGTCGTAATGAGCATGATCACCAAAAGTAAAACCCGAAAATTTTACAATTAACGGGTTATAAAAGCGGGTTAAAATTTCCACTGTAATGCAAGCGAAGCATTTAGTGGATCGCCGGGTTGAATCCAAAGCTCGCTATAACTTGCAACATAATAGGTTTCGTCCAATAAATTATTGATATTGAATTGATAATGGAGTTGCTCTGATGGCGCATAATAGGCGTGTAAATTGACTAAAGTGTATGCAGGTAGCGTAAACCCATTATCACTGCTATGCCCACTACGGTCTCCGACATACATTGTGGTTGCACCGATGCCCATTTTACTGGCGTTTGCCAGTGACCATTCGTAATTTCCATTGATTGAGCCACTGTGCTTTGGCACATTACTCAATCTGGAACCTTTTATAAGGGTTTGGTCTTTTTCAACTTTTGCATCGGTATAGCTATAATTGGCACGTACAGAGAGTTGATCATTAAGCTGCATTTCTAAATCAAGTTCAATGCCTTGACTAGAGACTTCACCTGCCGCGACTTGATAATTAGCGTCTGTAGGATCGATGGTTAAGACATTTTCTTTTTTCATTTTAAATAAGGCGAGACTAAGCAGGCTCTGAGGGTTGATCTGGTGCTTGCTCCCAAGCTCGTAACTTATACCTTTTTCTGGGCTAAAAACTTGGTTATGACGGTCTATACCACTGTTCAGTGCGAAAGAATGTCCATAATTTGCATACCATGACCAATTATCATTTAGCCGATAATTTACCCCTAATCGTGGGCTGGTTTGTTGTAGGTCTCTTTTACTCGAGTTATCAATCAGTTTATTTTGAAAATCTTGCGTGATATGGTCAAAACGTGCGCCAAGTAAGACACTCCATTGATCATTTAGAAAAACTTGATCTTGAAGATTCAGAGCAAAATAGCTTTGTTGTTCTTCAGTATTAATAAACAACGGAGGTTCAGGAAGATATTCTCCATATACGGGGTTATAGATATCAATCGTATTGGGGACACTCGTGCTGTGATTACGTCGCAATTGAAGTTGGCGATAATTCAGATGGCCAATTTCACCGCTAACTAGAACTTCGTGTCTGGCCCAATCTTGTTGAATTACGCCCAGTAATTCCGTTTGAAAAAGTGCATCATCACTTTTATTGTCACGATAACGACGTTGTCGTTCTAGGGTTTGACCATCACTTTGAATTTTACGCGGCTCACTAGAAAAACCTCTTAATTGAGCATCTTTAAAGCTCAAGGCATTATTGATTTTCCAAGCATCATTATATTGATGTGAGAGACGAAGCTGGTAAAAATTGTCCTTTTGAAGATGCTGACCATCATTGGGTTCGCCTGAAAAGGTTTCAGGTTGCATGATAAATTGTTTTTGATAACTGCTGATTCCACGGTCGAAAGTTCCACTTTGTTGCGTATACTCGCTATCAAAATCGAATTGAGTTTGATCAGAGATTTTCCAAGTCAATTGAGGTGAAAAAAACCAACGTTCACTGGATACATGGTCACGGAAACTTTGATTATCTTCATGTGCAATCGCAAATCGATAAGCAATATCGTTATTGATAGGACCTGTATGCTCAAAGCTCGCTCGATATTTTTCTAGGCTATTAGCACGTAGGTTAATTTCACTTTGGGGTTCCCATTTCGGCTGCTTAGTATTGATATTCAAAAGTCCACCTGTTTCACCACGACCATAGAGTGCAGCCGTAGGACCCTTTAAAAAGTCAAGTGATTCGATATTGACCATATCCCGCGGGGCACTAAGTCCACGATTGACGCTAAGCCCATTTCTAATGATTTGAGCCCCAATATTGGGGTCGGTACTAAAACCCCGAAATGAATAGTTGTCCCAAAAGCCACCTCCATAGTTGGTTTGATGATAGACACCACTGACCTGAGCCAGAGCATCGTCTATACGTTGTACATCTTGTTGCTGGATAAAGTCTTTGGACAGTAGGCTGCGACTAAAAGGGATATCGAAAATATCATGTGAAAATTTAGTTAATGCTGTGGTTTGCTTTGAACTTTCTGTTAACGTTTCGGCCTGTAATTGGATGGTTTTAAGGACTTCGGGTGTACTTTCGGCCCAACAGAATGGCGTAAAGAGAGATAAGCTGAGGCTGGAATAAAAGAGATGAAATGGTTGTTTCATAAGTAATTAATGAACTTAATGTAATGTTATAACATTCTATATTTTTATGCTTAGAATACTAGAGTTATTTCTATCTGAAATATGAATAACAAAAATGAGTAATTCTTATGATTTTCTTAATTTAATTTGAACTGATTGAGATACATACACTTTTAAGGTGCGTTTAAACAATCACCTTATAAGAACGACCCTAAAAGAGTTCTTGAATGTGAATTGTTTCTACAATTTTTTGACCAAAGACTTTAAAAATAAAAAACTGCCCTTATAGATATTCTTAACCATAGAAAAATGCTGAACAGTGTGACAGTCATTGAACATGGTCATTTTTATTATTTTAGAGATTTGATTAATTTTCATGAAATTATTTCTGATTGTACTTGCTGGCTTAATTCTAGAAGTATTCGTCTGGATCGGCGTGGGTGACCTCGTTGGTAGTATGTGGTACGTGTTTTTCTGGTTTGTGGCTGCCTTCTTTATTGGATTAAATATTATCCGTAAATATTCGGCGGGAATTATGCCGCAAATGCAACAAATGCAATCAGGTCAGGTGAGTTCAGACCCAGCATTTACAGGAAATTTACCTAAAATCTTTGCTGGTTTTCTATTATTGATTCCTGGTTTAGTTAGTGATGTATTTGCAGTGTTACTGCTAATTCCAGCTGTTCAAAAAGCATTACAAGCGGCATTTATGAAAACCATGATGAAACGCCAACAAGCCATGATGAACAAAATGATGGGTGGCATGATGGGCGATATGGGTGGGGCAACAGGTGCTCAAGGGCAGAATCCATTTGCTGATTTAATGCGTCAAATGCAAGATATGCAAAATCAGCAGGGTGGTGGTCAATACCGTGATTCAAGCATTATTGATGGTGAAGCACGTGAAGTAACCCCTGAAGCCAAGAAAATTGAAATGAAAGATGTAAATAAATAATCTAACTGATTACCTATATATCTGAACCGAAGTCCTTCAAAAGTACTTCGGTTTTTTTATTCTTAATACGTGATTAATGCAATAAAAATTTAAACAGGCGTTATAATTCACCCATTGAAAAAATGGTCATTTTATAAAAATATGTCTTTATTACTTACTATCTGTGCTTTACATTTTGTCGCACAATTAACCCCTGGACCTGATGTTTTATTGATTGCAAAAAGTTCAGCTTCTACAACACGTTTGAATACCTTAAAAATTATTCTAGGGATATCGGCAGGGATTGTCGTTTGGGTGGTGTTAACCTTATTGGGCTTTACCGTATTAGTTGAACAATTCCCTTGGATTCAGCAAATTTTGATGCTCATAGGGGGATTCTTCTTGGCTCGTATGGGTTGGGGAATGCTGAAGGAGGGACTTACTTCTGCACAAACACCCCAACTTGAAGGGACTTTAACTCTTCCAAATGGTCAGCAAAAGTATTTTTTATTGGGATTATTCACCAATTTGTCTAATCCAAAGACTTTAATCTATTTCAGTAGTGTCTTCTCCTTAGCACTGGGTTCATCTGCAAATGCCAATTTAAAAACTCAATTGGCATTTATTATCCCATTACAAACGTTTTTGGTATTTAGTTTATTCATGTTCATCATGTCTACGCCAAAAATTAAAGCGTTGTATCAGCGGTCAGGACACTATATTGATATTCTTTCGGGGGCTTTATTTCTAGTGTTTGCGCTATGGCTTTGGTACGACGCTATTCAGATGTTTTAGATTGAGTATTGGTTTCTTGAATCTGTGTGCAAGCCAAGTTTACAGTTGTGGCATTTTTTGTAGTTTCTGCATAGCTATTGGGCTTGAGTGTGGTTTCGGTATTTTCTGAGCCTTGAAATTTTCGGCTACGGTTTGCACGCTCACGTAGACCACCTTTTTTAATCAATTGTACCATTGCTAAAATCCACACTGGAAAACTGGAGTTGAGCTACTATAGTACTTGAATTATGGAAGGAGTTGAATTTTAAGATACTTAAACTTCCGTACATATTCATCAAGGTCATAATTTTCATAAATTCAAAAATTAAAACAGTAGATAAGTGAAGTACACATTAATTTTGAACGCTTCAGTCGACTTTTATTTGTGACTTGGCTTGTGCATTTACAAATACTCACATAACATCAAGAAAGATTACATTGTCATGGATTTGGGAATGTGAAAATAAATACAATCACTACAGTGAAATAGGAGTATACCTATGCTGTATCAATACCATTGTGCTTGCTGTGATTTAGTGGTCGATTCGGACGTTAAAGAGTGTCCGAATTGCGGCTCACATAACATTCGAAGTCCATTTGGTTTCTGGATTTTTTGTATAGCGACGTGTTTAGCCGTTGTGATTGTGTTTAAAGTTGCGCAAGTTTATCTTCATAATCAGGCTGAAGCACCTGTGCAGCCAACTTTACTTGAAACATTACATTTAAGTAATGATAAGTCCTGACAAATTCAGGACTTATCATTTTAAAGTGGGGCATGGTTGATTTTTGAAAGATCTGTATTCACCTGAAAAATTTTGCTGCGAATATTGGTAATACCGAAACTTTCTAAACGTGCGCTGTGCATGGCTAAATAGCTCTTTGCATTTTCCATCGAATCAAATAAGTAGACTCCACCTGCTTCTTGGGTATCATTATTTTCTGTCCAGATTTTCCAAATAAGCCCGGTTTCCTGATTAATACTTTCTGCAAGTGAAGTAAATGCTTGCGTCATTTCTTGTGCAAAAGGTCCAGTGCTGGGAAAATCAATTTGTAATAAAACAGGCATGTTAATATTCCCGAAAATTTATAGTGTTGTACGATTTTGTCACAGTGTTTGGTTTTTAAAAAGTGACTCAAGAAATAAAAAGGAGACCTCATCAGATCTCCTTTCAATACTATTTAAACAACTTTATCAGGTGTCATTAATACCTGATTAATATACAATTTTATTAAGCGATCGCGTGAGCCAATAGCTTTTTGGTAATGGGTTGAATTGAGTAACAAACAAGCACCATAAGTGACAGTCCAAACATAAGATTGATAGTCTCGAATGGACATTGCACTGTTATTTTCTTTTAAATATTTATCAGTGATTTCTTTAATACTTAAAATCCGCGCTTCACGGATTTTATAGAGTTCATCAAATAAGTTATTCAACTTACGTTCGTTATTGGTCAGACGTTCTTCAATCACATGCAGCAATATTGTACGGTTTGAATTTAACATGTTGTAGAGCATGTATTCTGAAACATACGAATTGATATCTGTGTTAAATTTATGTGAAATATCAAGTAAACGTTTTTCGTTTAGAATAATAAGTTCTAAATAAAGTTGATTTTTACTGTCGAAATGCTTGTAAATTGTGCCTTTGGCAATATCTAATTCAGAAGCAAGTTCTTCAAGAGTAATGTCCTGATTATTATCGAGTAATAATTTCTCGGCCATCGCTAAGATTTTTTCTTTACGCAAAAGAAAATTTTGTTGGCGTTCTGAATTCATGCATATGTTCCGTATAAGATCACTATAAAAGAACTTGTGAGAAGACTATAGCAACTTTTTCTTGAACAGAATTAAACTATTGTAGAAGAAATGCCTATAAAAACATCAATTAACCTAGTTTAATTAAGCTTGAAACAGTCATGCTCTAACCTGTAGGAGGAGATATCTAAATTTGGATACCCATCTTTAATTCGGTCAAAATAGTGATTTAAAAAGGGTTTGTAAAGTTTAAGCAGAAAGCAAATTGAAAGAAATTATGATGACTAAATTTTATTTAATTAAATCATATAATTATTTTTTTAAATTTGACCTTTTACGGGGTTTATAAAAAGTATGACATTTATTATCTGATCAGTTTTTAACTTGTACGTGAATGAAAGCCCCTTCTGATTTAATAAATTCAACAAGGTAATTTTGAAATTTCTGCGCAAAATAAAGACTAGAAACAGCCTTTAAATTGGCGGCATAACCGCAGCTTCGATGTAGTATTCACCAGAACTAGCGTAATAAATGACTTAACGTGCATTTAAATTAGCGACGAGTTATTACAGTAGACTGAATTGCCGGTAAAACTTGGGAAATGTAGTTTAACTCGCTGGCTTTGTTTGTAATGTCTGGTGGAGTAAGCTTTGACGAAATTTAGGGATGCCTGTAGCAGTTGTGATCTATGGGAGGTTCGGAAAAAATAAAGCCCCTTGATTGGTTTGATAAAGTCGTTGGCAACTTGGAAAAATCTATTCATTTACAGTCATGCTTACTTCGACTAAAGCTTTGGCTAAATAAGGAAATCCACCAATTTGAGGGCGATGATTTATGCCTTTTTGTATTGCTTCTTCGATGATTTCTATAGCTGTACTCATATTTTTTACTTCATTATTCGGCTGATTTTATTATGACACGAACCAGTTAATCTTCAGTGCTTTTTAACTTTATTTGCTCGAAATATTGGACGCTTTTTGGGATATTTAAGTCTTTAAAACTAGGTCTTCAGATGAATGTTTTTGGGTTTTTATTCGGTTGAACTTTTTAATAAAATTATTTCGTATAAAAAGAAAATAAGTCTGAGAAAAGCATTGTTCTATGCGTAAAAATTGTGAATACTCATGCCCGAAAATTCATGTTGTAAGATTATCTTTTGGGGTTAGGCAATAACTGTGAATACGTATCCATTTTCATTTTCTCATTTACAAAAAGCATTACTGACAGTTGGTTCATTTTCATGTCTAGGACTAAGCTCAGGAATGGCTTATGCAGCAGATGAAAATGAAACTGCACAACTTGCGACAATTACAGTAACTGCTGAGCAAGCGCAGGCTGCGTATTACCAGCCTCAAGTGAATTTGACGGGGTTTACACAGCAAACTCAGGCTGAAATACCTGCTTCACTGACGACAGTTACAGCACAACTTATTGCAGACCAACATGCCAAAACACTGACTGATGTCGTTAAAAATGATGCAGCCGTCGGTGATGGTTATACACCAATTGGTTACTACCCAAATTTTATGATGCGCGGTTTCATGCTCAATGCAGGGTCAAGCTATTTACTGAATGGTAATCTACTTCGTGGCCAACAAAATGTAGCCCTTGAAAATAAAGCACAAGTTGAGATTTTAAAGGGCATTAGCGCCATTCAAAGTGGCATGTCTACGCCTGGTGGTGTAGTCAACTATGTGACTAAACGCCCTGAAAATATCCGTTCTTTAACGGTTGAAGGGGATAGTCATGGAGGTAATCGTGTAGCAACCGATCTTGGTGGGTTATTTGGGGGAAATCAGCAGTTTGGTTATCGTGTTAATCTCGCAAAAGAAGAAATCCACCCTTATGTGGATCATGCCGATGGTCAGCGTGTATTCGGTTCTTTGGCTTTAGATTGGAAAGTATCAGATCGTTCAAAATTGGAGTTTGATATTGAGTCACAACGCCAGCGCCAACGTTCAGTACCAGGCTATCAGTTACTTGATGGCACAACCGTACCGACTGGGGGGGAATGGGATCGGTTATTAGGTTATCAAAGCTGGGGCAAACCTGTTACCACTGAAAGTTTAAATGCTGGCTTAAAATATACCTACCAGTTTAATGACAATTGGACAGGGAATTTGGCAGCTTCACAAAGTCGTGTAGTAGTCGATGATTATTCAGCATTTCCATATGGTTGCGCTTATAGCAATGAGTGTCAATATACAGGTTTAGGTAATACCTTTGACCAAAATGGTAATTACGATATTTATGAGTTTCGCAGTCCAAATGACAGTTACCTGACCAATCAGTTTAAAACGGGGTTAAACGGGAAGTTCAATACAGGTACATGGCAACATCATCTAAATTTAGAATTATCACAAACCTACAAACGTCATGCACAGTATGAAGGGACGAATACTATGGTTTGGGTAGGAACAGGCAATATTTATGTTGATTCCCCAACCTACCAACAGACTGATACCATTTTGGGTAATCACTATAAATCTTTAGACAGTCAGCAAACGGCACTCAATGTACAGGACCAGATACAGTTAAATACTACTTGGTCAGTTTTATTGGGCGGTAAGCTGTTGCATTTAAATGAAAATGCTTATGCCGCAGATGGAAGTAATATTCGAGAAACCAATTTAGATCGTTTCTTGCCGCAATTCGCCGTGATGTATCAACCGTGGGAACGTACTCATGTTTATGCGTCTTATACCAAAGGCTTAAGCGACGGTGGACAAGCGCCATGGTATGCCCTCGGTAATCCTGATAAAGGTATCGCAGGCAATGCTTATGAGACTCTAGCGCCTGTCCATTCAACTCAATATGAACTGGGAATTAAGCAGCAGTGGCAGGCATTTTTATTCACCGCAGCCTTGTTCGATCTCAAACAGGATAATCAATATACTAACTTAGACAATGTGTATGTTACGGATGGTGAACAGCATAATCTGGGTCTTGAACTGGGTGTACAAGGGCGTTTAAGTCAGAACCTTGATATTTCATCAACAATGGCTTTTATTCATTCACGACTTAAAGGTATTGATGCTGCTGAATATACTGGGCATCAAACACAAAATGTACCGAAATTACGTTTTGCGAGCCATATTTCATATGCAGTGCCACAAGTAGATGGGCTGAGAATGTTGGCAGGTATGCAATACAGCAGTGATAAATATGCGAATAGAGCAGGCACTGTTAAAGTTCCAAGTTTTACTGTGTTTGATATTGGTTCAGCTTATAATTTCCGCGCTTATGGGTATGACAATACGCTCCGTTTAAACATTGATAACGTGTTTAACAAAAAATATTGGCGTGATGCAGGGAGTTTTTTTGGGGATGATTACTTATTCTTAGGTGCACCGCGTTCAGCACAATTTTCATGGACAGTGAATTTCTAGTTTAATATTTTCTAGCCGCTTAATTGCTTAGTTAAGGGACATTTGTCAGATGGCGAATGTCCCTTATTTATTTTAAGGTTGAAGCACCTTTTTATAAGTTGATTTGCTTAAGTTGAGTTCACTATATTTTGACCAACCATAAGGAATCCTTAAAGCCAATCAGGTTTATGGGTATGGATGGAGTTGTAAAAGAAGGTTTTTAAGTTTTACCCATCAAATTCGGCTGTCTAGAATTACGGCTGTGGAACATATAGATAACTTGACTATATCTGTATATACCTTTTGAGGGGTACAGGTTAAACTGCGAAGAATTAAGTTAATCTGTATCGAGTAATTACATGGCAATAAAAAAAGAGCCTAAACAAGACCTAGAGCTAACCATTGATGCAGATAGTCCGATCCCGATTTATATGCGCGTGAAGCAATTAATTACCACCAAAATTAATCAAGGGTTATGGTCGACCAATCAAAAAATTCCTTCTGAAAGTGAATTGGTTAACCAGTTGGGTTGTAGTCGTATGACCATTAATCGTGCGCTACGGGAGCTAACGGCAGAAGGTGTATTGGTTCGAGTTCAAGGGGTGGGTTCTTTTGTCGCAGAGCAACAAGGACAAACTTCGTTGTTTCAAATCAATAATATTGCTGATGAAATTCAAGCCCGAAAGCATGAGCATCGTGCCGAAGTTATTGTTCTGGAAAGTCTTCGGGCAAATGCATTACAAAGCCTGCAAATGGAGGTACAAGAAGGTCAGCTACTTTATCATTCGATTATTATTCATTATGAAAATGATATTCCTGTGCAGATTGAAGATAGATTGGTCAATTCATATTTAGTGCCGAATTATTTAAAACAAGATTTTTCGCAAATAACGCCGAATGCTTACTTAATGCAAAATTCGCCCATGACTGAGGGAGAGCATATTGTAAAAGCAGTTTTGGCATCTGCCCAAGAGTGTAAATGGCTCAAAATCAATAAGGCAGAACCTTGTTTATTTATTCAACGTAGAACATGGTCAAATAAAAACCTCATTTCTAGTGCGCGTTTGATTTATCCGGGCAATCGATATCATTTGAAAGGGAAGTTTAATCCCTAAGACAACAGATGAAGGGAAATAGGTATTTAAAGTTGTTTATATCTCAGTATGCAGCTTTGTCGAGACCAGATAAAAGTTCAAATTTAAAAAAATGAATCCTTCAATTTGAAGATTCATCTACTATGATCCACAACGTTGCTACTCTGGTGTATTCAATAAAAACGCTGGTTGAACAGCGTGAAGTCATACAAGTTCTAAGCTTAAAATTTAGAAATTCAATTTTTTTCGGAAATGCATAAGTCTTCTTATGCATTTTTTTTTGTATTTAAATTAATGGGTTGATGGAAAATTAAAAAAATTATTGCATTAATGAAAAAATATATAGTATATATATGTATATACAAGTATGAACATGTGGTTTCCCATAAGAAGATTCTTGTGGACATTATTTTTAAAAGGAAAGGAGTCTGTTTGTGAAAGCAAATAATCCACGTTATCGTGACATTGAAATTCGTGCACCTAGAGGGACAACTTTAAATACAAAAAGCTGGTTAACAGAAGCACCGTTGCGCATGTTAATGAATAACCTTGACCCTGATGTGGCTGAAAACCCCAAAGAACTTGTTGTGTATGGGGGTATTGGCCGTGCAGCGCGTGACTGGGAATGCTTCGATAAAATTGTAGAAACACTCAAAAAACTTGAAGAAGACGAAACCCTTTTGGTGCAATCAGGTAAACCGGTAGGTGTATTTAAAACCCATAAAGATGCACCGCGTGTGTTAATTGCCAATTCAAACTTGGTGCCACACTGGGCCAATTGGGAACACTTTAATGAACTCGATGCCAAAGGTTTGGCCATGTATGGTCAAATGACAGCAGGTTCATGGATCTACATTGGTAGCCAAGGCATTGTACAAGGGACTTACGAAACTTTCGTTGAAGCAGGCCGCCAACACTACAACGGTGATCTAAAAGGCCGTTGGGTTCTTACTGCTGGTTTAGGCGGTATGGGGGGCGCTCAGCCTTTAGCTGCAACACTTGCAGGTGCGTGTTCTTTAAACATTGAATGCCAACAAGCAAGTATCGATTTCCGTTTACGTACTCGTTATGTAGATGAACAAGCAACTGATTTAGATGATGCTTTAGCGCGTATTGATCGTTACACCAAAGAAGGCAAGGTCATTTCAATTGCACTTCATGGCAATGCTGCAGAAATTTTACCTGAGCTTGTTCGCCGTGGTGTACGTCCTGACATGGTAACCGACCAAACAAGTGCACACGATCCACTCAATGGCTACTTACCAGTAGGCTGGACTTGGGATGAATACCGTGAACGTGCCAAAACTGAACCAGAAGCTGTTGTAAAAGCTGCAAAACAGTCGATGGCGAAACACGTACAAGCGATGCTCGATTTCCAAAAAATGGGTGTTCCAACATTTGACTACGGTAATAACATCCGTCAAATGGCGAAAGAAGAAGGCGTAGAAAACGCTTTTGATTTCCCTGGCTTCGTACCTGCATATATCCGTCCATTGTTCTGCCGCGGCATTGGTCCATTCCGTTGGGCAGCGCTTTCTGGTGACCCAGAAGACATTTATAAAACAGATGCCAAAGTTAAAGAATTAATTCCTGATGATGAACATTTACATCACTGGTTAGACATGGCTCGTGAACGCATTAGCTTCCAAGGCTTACCAGCACGTATTTGTTGGGTTGGTCTAGGCTTACGTGCAAAACTTGGTTTGGCATTTAACGAAATGGTTCGTAGCGGTGAATTATCAGCTCCAGTTGTGATTGGTCGTGACCACTTAGACTCAGGTTCAGTTGCGAGTCCAAACCGTGAAACTGAAGCAATGCAAGATGGATCAGATGCAGTATCAGACTGGCCTTTATTAAACGCTTTGCTTAATACAGCAGGCGGCGCAACTTGGGTTTCTTTACACCATGGTGGTGGTGTAGGTATGGGCTTCTCTCAACACTCAGGCGTTGTGATTGTGTGTGACGGTACAGATGAAGCTGCTGCACGTATTGCTCGTGTACTGACCAATGACCCTGCAACAGGTGTTATGCGTCATGCCGATGCCGGTTATGAAATTGCGATTAACTGTGCGAAAGAGCAAGGCTTAAACTTGCCAATGATCACGCAATAAAAATACATGGAAGAACTGGCGGTGCTTTTTGCAATTGTGAAAAGCACTGTCTCAGCAGAATATAGTGCAAAAAATTAGGAAGCCAACATGGAATTACTGATCCAACCGGGAAAATTAACCTTAGCTGATTTACGTCAAGCTTACCTCAACCCGATTAAAGTTAAATTAGATGAAAGTGCTTCAGCTGCAATCAATGCAAGCGTGGCTTGTGTAGAACAGATTGTAAATGAAGGGCGTACAGCTTACGGCATTAACACAGGTTTTGGTTTACTTGCTTCAACCAAGATTGCTCCTGAAGATTTAGAAAAGTTACAACGTTCATTGGTTCTTTCCCATGCAGCAGGTGTAGGTGAAGCACTTGATGATGCAATGGTTCGTTTAATTATTCTATTGAAAGCAAATAGCTTGGCACGTGGCTTCTCAGGTATTCGCCGTAAAGTCATTGATGCTTTGTTGGCTTTAATTAATGCTGAAGTTTATCCGCACATTCCTCTTAAAGGTTCAGTAGGCGCTTCAGGTGACTTAGCACCACTTGCACATATGTCTTTGATTTTACTTGGTGAAAGTAAAGCGCGTTATAAAGGTGAATGGTTGCCAGCAGTTGAAGCTTTAAAAATTGCAGGCTTAGAACCAATTTCTTTAGCAGCGAAAGAAGGCTTGGCACTTTTAAACGGTACACAAGTTTCGACTGCTTATGCTTTACGTGGCTTGTTTGAAGCTGAAGATTTATTTGCTGCTGCGACAGTTTGTGGTGGCTTAAGTGTTGAAGCAATGCTGGGTTCACGCTCACCGTTCGATGCACGTATTCATGAAGTACGTGGTCAACGTGGTCAAATTGATGTTGCTGCGGCTTATCGTGACTTATTGACGGATTCGAGTGAAATTGCACATTCACACGAAGACTGTAGCAAAGTTCAAGATCCGTATTCTTTACGTTGCCAACCACAGGTGATGGGTGCATGTCTAACTCAAATCCGTCAGGCTGCTGAAGTTTTAGAAATTGAAGCAAATGCTGTATCTGATAACCCACTTGTTTTCGCAGAACAAGGTGATGTGATTTCTGGTGGTAACTTCCATGCAGAACCTGTAGCAATGGCGGCAGATAATTTAGCATTGGCAATCGCAGAAATTGGTTCACTTTCAGAACGTCGTATTTCGATGATGATGGACCGCCACATGTCACAGCTTCCACCGTTCTTGGTTGCAAATGGCGGTGTGAACTCAGGTTTCATGATTGCTCAAGTGACAGCAGCAGCTCTTGCGAGTGATAACAAAGCACTTGCGCATCCAGCAAGTGTTGATAGTTTGCCAACTTCAGCGAATCAGGAAGACCATGTATCAATGGCTCCGAATGCAGGTAAACGTCTTTGGTATATGGCTGATAACGTCCGTGGCATTTTAGCTGTCGAATGGTTAGGCGCTTGTCAGGGTCTAGACTTCCGTGAAGGCTTAAAAAGCTCGCCTAAACTTGAACAAGCTCGTAAAATCTTGCGCGATCAAGTTCCTTACTACAGTGAAGACCGTTTCTTTGCTCCTGATATTGAACAAGCAAGTGAATTACTTTCGAGTGGCTGTTTAAACGAGTTACTTATTCCAAAACTACTCCCTAGTTTATCTGAAGTGTGATTGATAAAACGGTCACATGGAGTGGCCGAATCTAACTAAATTTCCTCAAGGATTGGAGATTATAATGTCACAAAACTCCACACTACAGCGGGGATTGAACACCCGCCATATTCGTTTCTTGGCATTGGGCTCAGCAATTGGAACTGGGCTTTTCTATGGTTCGGCTACCGCCATTAAAATGGCGGGGCCTTCAGTATTATTGGCGTATATCGTTGCAGGGATTGCAATTTATATCGTTATGCGCGCACTGGGTGAAATGGCTGTCCATAACCCAGTATCCGGTTCATTTAGTCACTATGCATCACAATACATTAGTCCTCTGGCAGGTTTTACGACAGGCTGGACTTATGTTTTTGAAATGGTGATTGTCGCGATTGCCGATGTCACCGCTTTTGGTATTTATATGGGATTCTGGTATCCCGATGTACCACGGTGGATCTGGATTTTATCTCTCATTATGTTCTTGGGTGCCATTAACCTGATTCACGTTAAAGTCTTTGGTGAACTCGAATTCTGGCTTTCCATCATTAAAGTCAGTGCCATTGTTGCCATGATTTTAGGTGGAATAGGCTTAATGTTCTATGGCTTCCACGCTGACCATAGCAGTGTGGTACCGGGTATTCAAAACTTATGGATTTATGATGGCTTTATGCCGCATGGCATTGCAGGCTTAGTTGCATGTTTATCTGTGGTTGTATTTGCTTTCGGTGGTATCGAAATTATTGGTTTAACTGCTGGCGAATCACAAGACCCTAAAACCACTTTGCCAAAAGCAATTAATGCTGTTCCAGTACGTATTTTACTTTTCTATGTACTGACCATTTTTGTTTTGATGTCGATTTTCCCATGGAATCAAATTGGTAGCCAAGGTAGCCCATTCGTACAAATTTTTGAAAATTTAGGCATTAAATCTGCTGCGAATATTCTAAATATTGTGGTGGTGACTGCTGCGATTTCGGCAATTAATAGTGATGTATTTGGCGCTGGCCGTATGCTTTATGGTATGGCAAACCGTGGTCAAGCACCTCGCATTTTCCAAAAATTATCGCGTAATGGTGTGCCTTGGATGACTGTCGTAGTTATGGCTGGTGTGCTGTTAATTGGTGTGGTGCTGAACTATCTGATTCCTGAAAATGTATTCATGATCATTGCATCAATTGCGACTTTTGCAACGGTTTGGGTATGGCTCATGATTTTGCTTTCGCAAGTTGCAATGCGCCGTAAATTATCTACTGCTGAAATTAAAGCACTTGATTTCCCTGTATGGGGTTGGCCAGTTGCACCTGCGTTCGCGATTGGTTTTATGGTGTTTATTTTAGTGATGATGGGTTATTTCCCTGATTCACGTCCTGCAATTTATGTCGGAATAACATGGCTTGCACTCTTAACTATTGCTTATCGCATATGGGTAAAACCACAGCAAAACTTGGGAAAGGAAAGTAATCCTATCCAGCAAAATGTTGAGATAGAAAGCTAACAAATGAACTGCCCAATGGTTTAACTATTGGGCAGTTTTGAGGAAAGGCTCATGAAAAAACTTTGGCAGAATTGCCACATTGCGACCATGCAAAATGGGCAATACTCCTACATTGAAGATGCTGCAATTGTTACCGAAGGGCATCTCATCCATTGGATTGGAAAACAACAACAACTTCCTGCCGACACTTATTCCGAAACAGTTGATTTAAACGGTGCTTGGGTGACCCCAGGTTTCATCGACTGTCATACGCATAGTGTTTTTGGTGGCAACCGTAGCGTTGAGTTTGAAAGACGCTTACAAGGTGTAAGTTATGCTGAAATTGCAGCAAGCGGTGGCGGTATTGCCAGTACAGTACGTGCAACGCGTGAAGCAAGCGAAGAACAACTCTTAAATTCAGCACTTAAACGTATTCGTTGCATGCAACAAGAAGGTGTAACGACCATCGAAATTAAGTCTGGTTACGGACTCAACTACGAAAACGAGCGCAAAATGCTGCGTGTGATCCGTCAAATTGGTGAAGTTTTACCAATGACGGTCAAAAGTACCTGTTTAGCTGCTCATGCTTTACCGCCAGAGTACAAAGACCAAAGCGATGCTTATATCGAGCATATCTGTACAGAAATGTTGCCTAAACTGCATGCTGAAGGTTTAGTCGATGCAGTTGATGCATTCTGCGAGCATTTAGCATTTTCACCTGCTCAGGTCGAACGTGTTTTTAAAACAGCACAATCATTGGGTCTACCCGTTAAGCTTCATGCTGAACAGCTCTCATCATTAGGTGGCTCAAGCTTGGCAGCACGTTATCATGCTTTGTCGGCTGACCATTTAGAGTACATGACCGAAGATGATGTCAAAGCCATGGCAGAGTCGGGTACGGTTGCTGTGTTATTACCGGGTGCGTTTTATTTATTACGTGAAACACAATATCCACCGATTGAAAGTCTCATTAAACATGGCGTGCGTATTGCGCTTTCGAGTGATTTAAATCCGGGTACATCTCCAGCACTTTCTGTACGTTTAATGCTGAACATGGGCAGCACGTTCTTCCGTTTAACGCCTGAGCAAGCATTAGCTGGTGTCACCATTCATGCTGCACAAGCACTTGGTTTAGAGCAAACGCACGGCAGTCTGGAGCAGGGTAAAGTCGCTGACTTTGTGGCTTGGGATATTGAGCATCCATCTGAAATTGTTTACTGGCTTGGCGGCGATTTGCCTAAGCGAGTCATTCAGCATGGACAAGAAGTTATTTTTTAAACGGTGTCACATGAATCACACATTTAAATGGCAAGGTCGCCATGATGGCGAGGGTGAAGTACACCAACGTATTCACCATATTATGAATAAAACCCAACATGCTGAATTTGCGTTGATTGGTTTTAGCTCTGATGAAGGCGTGAAACGTAATAAAGGTCGAGTCGGTGCTGCTGATGCGCCAGATGCAATCCGTAATCAGCTTGCCAATTTACCTATCCATCGTCCAGTCAGTATTGTCGATTTGGGTACAGTGACCTGTGAATATGACAATTTAGAGCAAGCACAAACCGAGTTGGCGGAGCAAGTCGCAACCAGCCTACAAAATGGTTTAAAACCGATTGTACTTGGTGGTGGACATGAAGTCGCATTTGGTAGCTTTAGCGGTCTGTTCCAATATGTACAAGCCCACGCACCAGATAAAAAAATAGGCATTATTAATTTCGATGCCCATTTCGATTTGCGTGAAGCAGAGCATGCAACTTCTGGAACACCTTTTTTACAAGCAGCAAGACTTTCAGAGCAGCATCAAAAACAATTTAATTATTTATGTATTGGGGTAGCGAACCATGCCAATACTAAAGTTTTGTTTGATACAGCCGATGCTCTAAATTGTTCATATTTACGCGATCATGAGGTTAATATTTTTAACCTAAACAACGTGCTCGCGGCGGTTGATGCTTTTATTGAAAAAGTAGACTGTTTGTACGTTACGATTGATTTAGATGTCTTCGCAGCCGCGGTTGCACCTGGAGTCAGTGCGCCAGCTGTAAAAGGAATTGATTTAGCCACTTTTGAAGCAATTTTTCAGCATATTCAAGAGACTGGAAAAATTAAACTTCTAGATATTGCTGAATGCAATCCAAAATTTGATTTAGACAATAGAACAGCAAAACTGGCAGCGTATATTGTTTATCAATATTTATTTAATCAATAAGTTAAAGAATATAATTTTAACTCAGGTCTTCAGTTAAGGTCTGAGTTAAAAGGCTATAAAAAACATAATATAATAATAAAAAATATATTTTCGAAATTAGAAATGGAAAAAAACCTAAAAGAATATCAGGCTATTATTTTTGATTTAGATGGTACTTTAGTTGATTCTTTTAGCTTCTTTTTAGGTGCTTTAAATCAACTTTCTACAAAATATAACTTTAAATCAGTAGGCCTTCATGAGGTTGAGTACTACAAACAACTCACGCCTAGAGAAATAATGAAAGAGATCAATGTTTCTAGATGGAAACTGCCATGGATTGCCAAAGATTTCATTCGTTTAATGAAAGAAAGAGATCAAGGCATTTATATGTTTGAAGGTATGCAGGATCAGTTAGTACAACTGCATAATCGAGGGTATACGCTCGCAATTATTACTTCAAACTCTAAAGAAAACTGTCAAAATCTTCTGGGTAAAGAACTCTGTGAGCTTTTTGCTCATATTGATGGTGGCTCTTCTGTATTTGGTAAGGCAAAAAGAATTAGGCGTGTTCTCAACATTTTAAATTTAAGTAAAGAGCAGGTCATTTATGTCGGCGACCAAACCACGGATGGCGAAGCTGCACATGAAGCAGGTATTGATTTTGCTGCGGTAGGTTGGGGTTATACATCGGCTGAAAAATTAAAAACCATTCAACCCAAAGTTTTGCTCAAAGATTTGGCAACCATGAAAGAATTTTTCTAAATATATGAAATACAGGATAAATTATGAGTAACAATAACAACCCGATTGGAATGATTGATTCTGGTTTAGGCGGGCTGTCACTATTTAAGCATATTCGGCAGGCCCTTCCGAATGAAGATATTATCTATTTCGCGGACTCAAAATATGTTCCTTATGGGGACAAAGAAAGTGACTGGATTGTTTCAAGAACCACTCACTTAATCTCGAATCTTATAAATGACGGGAAGTGCAAAGCGATTGTTGTTGCTTGTAACACCATGACGGCTGTAGCGATTGAAACAATCAGAGCGCAAATTAATGTGCCACTTATTGCGATAGAACCAGCGGTAAAACCCGCAGTAGCCATGACCATGAGCAAGCATATTGCAGTCTTGGCAACTGCAACCACGGTGAAGGGCAAAAACTTAAAAAGTTTAATTGAAACGTATGCGCAAGATATTAAAGTGTCTTTAGTGCCGTGTATTGGTTTGGCTGAAAAAATTGAAACGGGCAAAGCACATACTGCGGAAGTTAAGGATTATTTAAAAAACATTTTGGCGCCATTGGTCGAGCAAAAAGTCGATACGATTATTTTAGGTTGCACACACTATCCCTTTGTCGCAGATACGATTCAGGAAATTATAGGTCGTGATATTCAAATTATTGAGCCTTCGGAAGCTGTAACAGCGCAATTAATTCGGCAACTCAATCAATATCATTTAAGTTCTGAACGTACACATGAGGGGAATCATATTATTTGGACCAGTTCAGACCCGTTGGAAGTTGCGGACGTGACTTTTTCTTTGTTAGGTACTCATTTACCCGTAGAAACTACAGGTTTTTAAAGTTAAAAAAACGTCTAAGCCCATAAAAATGAGTCTACCCATAAGGGATGTAGATTTTTTGATTTCGTAAATTTTTGACTGATGTAATTGGCTAAAGCAGTCAACAAATTTAGTCTGATTTAAAAAGCTCGAGATGATTTCGGGCTTTTTTATTTAATTTTATGCAGTCATAAGCCTGAAATGAGCACCTTTGAACAAATAAAATAAAGGTTAAATAGATTTTAAAATTTTGTTTTATATGGTTATTTTAAAAAGTTACGCAACATTTACGTTACTTCATGGCATGCCTCATTTATCTTGAGTCCATTCAAATGAATAGGGCTAGAGATGATGAGTAGCTTACTCACGATACAAGATAAACAACACAGTTCAAGAATAAACATCCCCCTTGATCCTTCAACTTTGGATTTAGACGAAATATTGTTTTTAGAAGAAGTAGAAAACTATTTCACTCGATATCCCAATACCAAGCATATTGATATTTGTCTGCATGACATTAATGGCCACATGCGTGGTAAACGAATCGATGTAAGCAGTCTTAGAAAACTGAGTAAAGGGTGTTATTTTCCGCTCTCGATTTATGCGATGAGCCTAGATGGGGAGGTGATAGAAGAAACTGGATTGGGAAAACGAATTGGAGAGCCAGATTATTTTTGCAAACCAGTATTAGGAAGTTTGCAGCCTTGTCCGTTAGAGCCTGAATTGAATGCTCAATTATTATTAAGTATGAAAGAAGGGGGCGCTGATTGCGAATATGAACCACGAAATATTTTAAAGAACATATTGGCACAACTAGAAAAGCAGCATTTATATCCATGTATGGCTGCGGAATTAGAGTTTTACCTATCCGATCAGAATGCAAATGCAGGGACTATGGTATCTAGCCAGTGTTTTGATGTTCAGGCGCCTAATAGCTATCAACAGGTTCTAGATGAAGTTGAATATATTGCTGCTTTGCAAGGTATAAACATTACGGGCATTGTGGCTGAATCATCTGCTGGGCAATATGAAATTAATATTCAGCATATGGACGATATTCTTAAATTATGCGACCAAATTATGCTTTTAAAGCGCACGATCAAACAAGTGGCTTTAAAAAATGGATTAAAGGCCAGTTTCTTAGCAAAACCTGATCTTCATAAAGCAGGGAGTGGTATGCACTTTCATATGAGTCTTTTAGATCGAGCCAAACGGAATGTATTCCGTATGCGGCCAAATGAATCGGTATCAGCTGAATTATTAAAAGTGATTAGCGGGCTGATTCTACTTTTACCTCCAAGCATGGCGATACTTGCACCTAATATCAATTCTTTTCGACGCTTTCAGAAAGGCAACCATGTGCCTTTAGAGGCAAATTGGGGACTGAATAACCGCAATGTCGCAATTCGGATTCCATGTTCGGATGCTGAAAATAGTCGATTAGAATATCGAGTGGCAGGTGCAGACTGTAATCCATATTTGACCATTGCCGTGATTTTGATTGGAACATTACATGGCTTGACCCATCCTTTAGTCGTTCCTACAGCAACGAACCAAATGAGTGATCCTGCTGAACGTATTTTTTTAGCGACAAATCAGTTGGATGCTTTAGCACTGTTTAAAGAAAACCATATTTTACAGAGCTATTTGGGTAAGCGTTTTATGGAACTTTGGTGTGCTGTTAAACGTGCAGAACATCAGCATGTGTATAGTCAAATTACTTCCATAGAACAAATGTGGAATATTTAAAGCCTCAATATAGCCGTATGAATAAAGTTGAATCATCTGATAGAGAATTGACTCGCATGATCGTCAACTGTCCCTGAAATATAATTTTTAAAATGTCGATGTGGAATTATGAATGCATAAATATCATGCATCCTCTAAGTATAAAAATGATTGATATGGTGATAAAAGAACAAGGTATTTCAAAAATGAACTGAATAGAACTTTGATTCAGCATTGGATATGGTTGATCAAGAAATGATTTTTAACAGTATTTCGAATTTTAGGCAGGGTAATTGATTCAAGTGTTACATCTATGTTAGTTTTCCGCGTTCATCATTTTAGACGGAATAGGGTTGAGAGCATCTTTCGTGCTCGCTTTAATAGCGATGTGGATACATGTTGCAGTTTTTTTGCAGCCCTTATTACCTGAGAAACTCCAAATTGCTCAGGTGTGTATCACTATTGCTGAATTAGCAGTCCAGACGAAAGCAACTCAACAGACTAGCCATCATGCACATGCTGAATCTATGCATGATTTGCAAAACATGCAGAATCAGCCATCTCAGCATCAACATCATTTAGATCATCACTGTATTTTCTGTACGGTGTATGGGCATTTAGTTGCTCATTTAAATCTTGGTATCCAAGAAGTCTTTACGCGTATGCAAGTTCGTATGCTTGCATTCCAAAAAGCATTTAAGCATGTCTTTTTTGTTTTACAGCGACTATTTCTTACTCCTCAAGGGCGAGCCCCACCTTTATTTGCCTAAATTTCACAACATTTTAGTCAGAGAGCTTTTCTAAGCATGGAAAGTTCTCAGGGAATTTTACGCATTAAAGGAATTGAAATGTCTCAATTCAAGTTAAATCCGTTCCTTAAAGGAAATGGCGGTATGGTTTCGCCACATATTCAAACACAGATTAACCCTCGAATTTTTAAAGTTTTATGTAGTGTAATACTGGGTGCGATATCTGGCTTAAATGCTCAAAACAGTCATGCAGCAGAGGTTGAAGCAAAAACAGAAGCAACCCAATTGTCGACCATTACTTTAACGGCTGAAAAGCAGGATGAGCGGCATACCTCATCTCAGGCGATTACCCAATTTAATCATGACTTATTAGACGTTCCATTTACAAAGTCCCATGTTTCCAATGAGGACATTCAAAATCATCATGTTCAACGGATCAGTGATGCCTTGTCATTGGTCAATGGTGTGGTTTATCAAGACAGTTATGGTGGTGGTTTTTGGGATAATTATTCTTTTCGAGGATTTAGCACAGACCCGAATATGGGCACCATCTACATGCGCAATGGTTTAAGTTCGGTGAGTGGTATTCATACACCACGAGACATGGTGAATATCCACGCGATTGATTTCCTGAAAGGCCCGATGGCAGCAATGTATGGACAAGGGGCAATTGGCGGGATTATGAATATCACCACCAAACAGCCCGAATGGGAATCTAAAAATAGCCTAAGTGTGAGTGGTAGCACCCTTGAAGAATATCGAGCTGTATTGGATACCACAGGTGCAATGAATCAGGACGTGGCTTATCGACTGGGTTTGGCTTATGAAAATAATCAGAGCTTTCGAGATCAAGTAGATAATCAACATTACTATATTGCGCCGCAACTGGCTTGGAAGCTTTCAGCGCAAACCCAGTTGAATTTGGATACCGAGTTTGCTCAATCGAAAGGGGTATTCGACCGAGGTATTCCAATGGTTAATGGGCAATTGAACCTGAACAAGAAAACATTTTTGGGCGAACCTAGCGACGGTGATATTGAAATTCAAGATCAGATGGTTCAACTGCGCGTGAATCATGCATTTAATGATGATTGGAACAATACCACGGCAATCACCTATAGTCATGGCGAGCGGGCAGGTACGTCGACTGAAATTTCTTCCATCGCCACAGATGGACAGACCGCAAACCGTTTCCGTCGTTCACGTCAATTTGAAACCGAGACGACAAACTTTCAGTCGATTTTGCGGGGTAAATTGAATACGGGGTCAATTCGACATGAGTTGGTCACGAACATAGAAGCAGGTCACTATACGATTGATCAGTTACAACGCCGTAGTGCCGCGGGAGCATCAAGTCAGATTAATCTTAATCACCCCGTATATGGTCAGAATATTTTGCCATTAACACGAACCACCAAAAATACCAAAGAAACGCAGCAAATGCTGGGATTTAATCTGCAAGATCAAATCTTCTTGAATGATCAGTGGAATGTACTTGTTGGTGGGCGTTTAAATCGTTTAGAACAGCAAATCGATGACCATCGTAGTGGAAAATCTGCTGAACAAGCGTTTACACCATTTACTCCTCGAGCAGGAATCAATTATCAACCAACTGAGAAACTGTCTTTCTATACGAATTGGGGCAAAGCTTTTGAACTGAATACTGGATTAAATAAAAACAATGACTTGTATGATCCTGAGAAAACTGAAAGTTGGGAAGTCGGTGCAAAATATCAATTTCGAGCAAAAAGCTGGTTGGGACTCACTTATTTTGATCTCGATAAACAACATCTTTTAACCGAAGGAATCAGTGATAGTTATGTTGATAGTGGACGCGTGCAAAGCCACGGGGTTGAATTTGAATTACAACACCAATTGACCGATCAGCTACGTCTCAACGCAAATTATACGTTTACGGATGCATCTATCGTTGAGAGTGAGGTTGAGGCAAAAGGGGCAAGATTAAAGAATATCCCGAAGCATACGGCAAATTTGAGTGCGAATTACCAATTCAACTTTGCGGGATATGATGCAGGCTTGATTGGTCATGTGAATTATTATGGCAAGCGCAGTGCAAACTATATTGATAATGGTACCAGCTTACCTGATTTTACGATTGTAAATGTGGGGGCGTATGCACAACTTCGTCCTGATTTACGCGTGCAACTTAATATTGATAACCTGTTTGATCAAGATTATTACGTTGCAAGCTATACCAATAATTGGGTTCAACCTGGTGAACCACTTAAGGCAACCGCTACCTTGAATTGGACCTTCTAAATGAAAAAAACATTACTGTGTTCATTCGTTTTTGCCAGTTTATGTTTGGGCTGTAGCCAGTCAAAACAAGCTGAACATTCAACCCGTGAAACTGAAAAATCCACAAAAGCTGTAGATCCGCAATTGCAACTGTGGGTGGGGCAATACCGAGGTATTACGCCATGCGTGACTTGTCCTACGTTCTGTGATGGCTGTGAAGGATCCACAATTGACTTGAAATTAAATCAGGATCAAAGCTTTGAATTGATACGGACAGCCAATAGCGGCAACAAGAAGTCTGAAACTTTTAACGGAAAATTTGCGTTCAATGATGATGGAAAGCTCCAGATTCAACTTTATGGTGTGAAAGATCGTAACCTCATCGTATGGGGGCAAAATTATGTGGAAGTTATTGACCCAAATTCGGGGCGACCATTTGATGTATTTGAAGATTTTCAGTTAGAGAAATTGAGTTAGCATATTGTCATCAAAATTGTGATGTTAAGCTTGCATGGTGCGCATTGACCCAAGGATAGACTTTTGATATTTCCCTGAGAATTCAGGGGAATATCACGATGTTTCATCAATACAGGATTCATTTGCTCAAAGAATACTATGTGTATTGTTTGGATATGTTTTTTGGAAAAACCGAGCAATTGAATATAGGGCATATTTAAAATGTACGGGCTTATGGGAAAAATTGCATAAATCTCAAGATAGCATTTCCACTTTGAGCCAGAAATCTGTAAAATCTACGCCCATTCGTTAAGCCGTTTTTTAATCAGCGCCAAGCCTTTGGCTGATTCTTTTTGCAAACCAATTTCTTCATTGCATTCTGCTTTTAATTCAATATTTTCGACGCTTATCTGTCTGTGTAGGCATATAAGCATCATTAGGTGCCAACATGGAAATTAAAGTCAATTATCTCGATAACCTTCGACTCGAAGCTAAATTTGATGACTTTACTGTAATTGCTGACCAACCTATTCGCTACAAAGGCGATGGTTCAGCCCCAGGACCATTCGACTATTTCTTAGCATCTTCAGCGATGTGTGCCGCTTACTTTGTTAAGGTCTATTGTCTTGCACGTAACATTCCAACCGATAACATTCGCTTATCGCAAAATAATATTGTTGATCCTGAAGACCGATATAAACAGATTTTTAAAATCCAAGTTGAGCTACCAGCCGATATTTCAGAAAAAGACCGCCAAGGGATTTTACGTTCGATTGACCGCTGTACAGTAAAGAAAGTGATCCAAACAGGACCTGATTTTGTCATTGAAGAAGTTGAAAGTATTGATGCAGATGCACAAGCGCTTTTAATGCCGAATTTGGCGTCTGAACACTTGACTCATATCACAGGCAAGGACTTACCTTTAGAGGAAACCATTGCCAACATGTCAGGCTTATTGGCGAACTTAGGCATGAAAATTGAAATTGCGTCTTGGCGCAATATTGTGCCAAATGTATGGTCGTTGCATATTCGTGATGCGCATTCTCCAATGTGTTTCTCTAATGGCAAAGGTGCAACGAAAGAAAGTGCTTTAGCTTCAGCCTTGGGCGAGTTTATTGAACGTTTGAACTGTAATTTGTTCTACAATGATCAATTCTGGGGTGAAGAAATAGCCAATGCCGAATTTGTACATTATCCAGATGAAAAATGGTTCCAACCTGGTCCAAACGGTGAATTACCACCAGAGATTCTGGATGAATATTGCAAGGCAATTTATGATCCTGAAAATGAACTTTTAGGCACGCATTTATACGATACCAACTCAGGCAATATCGAGCGTGGTATTTGTTCATTACCTTACGTGCGTCAGTCAGATGGTGAAGTGGTGTACTTCCCAACCAATTTGATTGAAAACTTATATTTAAGTAATGGGATGAGTGCAGGTAACACGCTTGCAGAAGCGCAAGTTCAATGTTTATCCGAGATTTTTGAACGTGCAGTGAAGCGTGAAATCATTGAAGGGGAAATTGCACTTCCAGACGTACCTGCGGATGTACTGGCGCAATATCCGAGCATCATTGAAGGGATTAAAGGCTTAGAAGAGCAAGGGTTCCCAATTTTGGTGAAAGATGCATCATTGGGCGGAAAGTACCCAGTGATGTGTGTCACCTTAATGAATCCACGGACTGGTGGCGTATTTGCTTCGTTTGGTGCTCATCCAAATATGCAAGTGGCGATTGAACGTAGCTTAACTGAATTAATGCAAGGTCGTAGTTTTGAAGGACTAAATGATTTACCACGTCCAACTTTTAGTTCGCAGGCGGTCACAGAACCGAACAACTTTGTAGAACACTTTATCGATTCAAGTGGCTTGGTGTCTTGGCGTTTCTTTAGTGCGAAATCGGATTATGATTTTGTCGATTGGGATTTTAGTGCTGAAGGACATGCGAAAAATGTTGATGAAGCCAAAATCTTGTTTGATATCCTCAAAGATATGGGCAAAGAAGTTTATATGGCTGTTTATGAGCATTTAGGTGCTACAGCCTGCCGTATTTTAGTGCCTGGCTATTCAGAAGTTTATTTGGTTGAAGACTTAATTTGGGACAATACCAATAAGGCGTTGTGGTTCCGCGAAGACACGCTGAATTTACACCGTTTAGATGATGAGCAGCTTGAAGCCTTGGTTGAACGTTTAGAAGAAAGCGAGTTGGATGACTACACCGATATCAAAACCCTGATTGGGATTGAGTTTGATGACAATACGGTTTGGGGACAACTTACGATACTTGAACTCAAGCTGATGATTTATTTGGCTTTACAGCAATTTGAAGAAGCCAAAGACTTGGTTGAAACTTTCTTGCAATACAACACCAATACAGTGGAACGAGGTTTATTCTACCAATGTTTAAATGTTGTGTTAGAAGTTGAACTCGATGATGAAATGGAACTTGAAGATTATGAAGTCAATTTCCGCCGTATGTTTGGTGATGAACACATGGATGCAGCCGTGGGTTCAGTCGATGGTAGTGTTCGATTCTATGGTTTAACGCCAACCAGTATGAAACTTGAAGGGTTAGATCGTCATCAACGTTTACTTGATAGTTATCAAAAACTACATGCTGCACGTGCCAAATATTCGAATCTTGCCAAAGTCAAATTGTTGGCCTAATTGATTTAATTTGAGTTGCAATAAACCTAATAATTTTAGTCATACCTCTTGAAAAAGGGGTGTGACTTTTTCTTGCTGTCATTATTAAAAATGGTCTTATTTAAGCACCAAGATTTGTATATGAATGGCTGACTTTTAAACGCAGCATATAAAAAATTATTCAAAATTTTGGGCTATTTTGAGTTTTAAAAAACCATAATTTTCTAAGTGATCCATGTCAGAAGTTCTCCTGATAAGCGAAGCCAAATGCAGGGTAACTTTTTCCTTTGTTTTGTAAATATTGCTTATTTTGATCAAAAAAAGAACATTTGAAAGTTGAATTGTATATTAAAAAATTAGAACTTTATCTCCTTTGTTTTCATAAAATTTATATGAGTTTTTAAAATTTAGTCAAAATATATTTTTAAAAAATATATAAAAATAAATATATTTAAATTTTTTGTTGCTGATATTTGAAGTGAAAAATTTCATCTGATTGCGTTAAATTCTTAGAACTATTTATTAAATAAATGTTAACTATCATTTATTTGTATTTTATTATTTTGCGATACATTTTGATACAACTCTAAGCGCAATGGAACGCTAGACAATTATTTGATGATTATGAATCGAACGTTTCCTAACCATCAAACAATTGGAGAAACAACAATGCAACTGGAAAACAAAAATTGTAAGAAACGTATCGTAATTGTCGGTGGTGGAGCAGGTGGGCTCGAACTCGCGACGCGTTTAGGGAACCGTTTAGGTAAAAAAAATAAAGCCGAAATTATCTTGGTCGATGCAACTTTAACCCACATTTGGAAACCGCTTTTACATGAAGTGGCTTCAGGAACATTGAATTCGCATGATGATGAATTGAATTACTTTGCACATGCCAATAAAAATCATTTTGAGTTCTTTTTGGGGAAAATGATTAATATTGATCGCACCGAAAAAAAGATTCAACTTGCGGAATTAAGCTCTCATCTAGGTGAGAAAATTGCACCATGTCGTTCTATTGCTTACGATATTTTAGTTGTTTCAGTAGGATCAACTTCAAATGACTTTAATACCGAAGGCGCAAAAGAACATTGTGTGTGTCTGGATTCGCGTGCTCAGGCAGATTATTTACAGAAAGAGTTTTTAAATCTATATCTCCAAGCTCAAGCCAATACCCTAATTGAAGATACGCAGCGTAGCTTACTGAATATTGCGATTATTGGTGCAGGTGCAACAGGGGTTGAATTGGCAGCGGAATTGCATTTCGCGGCACATCAATTTTGTAAATATGGTTTAGACAGTATTCAACCCGATAATGTATGTATTACCTTAATTGAGGCGGCTGATCGAGTATTGCCAGTGCTGAACTCTAAAATATCAAGTTTGGCTGAAGCAGAATTAGTCAACATGGGTATTCAGGTCAGAACCAAAAGTCGAGTACAAAAAATTGATGAAACACATATTTATTTTGATGATGGAACGCAATTAGCTGCTGACTTAAAGGTCTGGTCTGCAGGAATTAAAGCCCCAGATTTTCTCAATAACATTGCAGAATTAGAAACCAATCGTATTAATCAGCTCATCGTTAAGCCGACTTTGCAAACGACACGAGATGATTCAATTTTTGCAATGGGGGATTGTGCAAGTTATACACCAAAAGGAAAGGAGCGTCCTTTAGCACCGCGTGCTCAAGTCGCCAATCAACAGGCAATTTTTTTGGAAAAAGCCTTAGCGGCTTATATCGCTGGTCAACCACTTCCAGAATTTGTCTTTAAGGATAAAGGCTCACTCGTGTCTTTAAGTGACCGTAATAGTGTTGGACATGTTATGGGCAATATCAATATTGAAGGGTTTGTAGCTCGTTTAATGTATATGTCACTATATCGATTTCATCAGATCGCTTTGCATGGATTATTTAAAACCAGCATTCTGATGTTAAAGGATGTTTTATCTAAGTCGGCTAGACCACAATTAAAAATGCATTGATATTTCACAGATAAATTTAGTTTATTGATATAAAACGGTATAGCGATTAGCTCAAATTTGAGCTAATCGCTACTCTGTTATTGGGTTAATGATCAGGTTAAATTTGAGCTTATTTTGTTCTTATGCAAATTTTCTTGAAATTCATGATCATTGTGCGTGCTTTAATTCAATAATTTTCATGTTTTATACCGTCTAGGGACGCATAAGAGTTTCAAGTTATGATTTCGACAGAATTGTAGTCTGCAGCTATCCTTACTTATGCCATGTCGTAAAATGCTAAATCAATGTCGTCTAATGCGAAGTTGTCACCCTAGCTATGTTGTAGTTTGAGTACATGCTTCTTTAAGCACCGAATAAGAATACGACACGGATAGTAAAATGACGATGAATAAAGCAATCAGGTTCTATGAAACAGGAACCCCTGAAGTAATGCGTTACGAGGATATAATAGTCGGTGAGCCGGATACTGGGCAAGTAAGACTGCGACATGTAGCTGTTGGTTTGAACTATGCTGATACTTATTTTCGTGATGGTACTTATCAAATTCCTTTAGCCAATGGTATGGGGGTAGAAGCTGCAGGTGTAATTGAAGCTGTGGGTGAGGGTGTGACCGACTTTAAAGTCGGGGAACGTGTAACTTACACAGGGTTTTTAAATACCTTAGGTGCATATAGTACGGCACGTTTAATTGCAGCAAATGTTTTAATCAAATTACCAGAAGAAATTTCCTGCGAGACAGCAGCTGCAATGACCATGCGCGGTTTAACTGCTAGTTATTTAATGCGTCGAATTTATGACTTTAAGGCAGGAGATACAATTTTATTACACGCTGCGGCAGGTGGTGTGGGTTTGATTGTGGCGCAGTGGGCAAAGTTACTCGGTTTAACGGTTATTGGCACAACCTCTTCGGATGCAAAAGCTGCGATTGCCAAAGCACACGGGTGTGATCATGTAATTAACTATAGCCATGAAAATGTTGCAGAGCGTGTACGTGAGTTAACCAATGGTGTTGGTGTTAATGTCGTTTTTGACAGTGTGGGTAAAGATACCTTTATGTCGTCTTTAGACTCATTAAAACGTCGTGGTTTAATGGTGTGCGTTGGTACGGCATCAGGGCCGATTCCAGACTTCAACCCAGTTTTGCTGGCACTAAAAGGCTCATTATATATTACTCGTCCAGCACTTGCAGACTACATTGCCGACCCAGTGGAGAAACAAGCTTTAGCCAATGAACTGTTTGATCATGTCGCAAGTGGTCGAATCAAAATTGAAATTAATCAACGTTATGAACTGAAAGACGCAGTACAGGCACATCGTGATTTGGAATCACGTAAAACCACAGGTTCTTCTATTTTTGTAATTTGAAAAGGATTTCATATGCAAATTGAACAATTAAGCTGCCATATTGGCGCAGAACTAAGCGGGATAAATCTGGCAGATGCAATTCATGATGATGGTCTGTTCTCTGAAATTCGCGCTCTTCTTTTAAAACATCGTGTTTTGTTCTTAAGAGATCAAAATCTAACTCGTGCTGAGCATGTGGCATTTGCAGAGCGTTTTGGACAGTTGGAAGACCATCCTGCGGTGGGAAGTCATCCAGAGCATCCGGGGTTGGTGCAAATTTATAAAAGTCCAGAAAGTCCAATTGATCGCTATGAAAACGCGTGGCATAGCGATGCCAGTTGGCGCAAAGTTCCACCAATGGGTTGTGTCCTGCGTTGTATTGAGTGTCCTCCAGTTGGTGGCGACACCATGTGGACGAATATGGTGATGGCGTATGAAAATTTACCAAATGATGTTAAGGCCAAAATTGCCAATTTACGCGCTTACCACAGTATAGAAGCTAGCTTTGGTGCAGCGATGCCGATTGAAAAACGGTTAGCTCTGAAACAACAGTTTCCAGATGCAGAGCATCCTGTGGTTCGTACCCATCCAGAAACAGGCGAAAAAATTCTGTACGTGAATGCATTTACGACGCACTTCAGTAATTTTCATACCAAAGATATGGTGCGTTTTGGACAAGATGCCAATCCGGGTGCTGCTGATCTAATGCGTTATTTAATTTCACAGGCTTATATTCCAGAGTACCAAGTTCGCTGGCGTTGGAAGCCAAACAGTATTGCCATTTGGGATAATCGTAGCACACAGCATTATGCTGTCATGGACTATCCCGCATGTCACCGCAAAATGGAACGCGCGGGCATTATTGGTAATGCCACTTACTAAGTTTAAGAATTAGAACATTTTACTCAATTCACAATTTGAACACTATACGAGGAGATGCACATGCAATTCTTTGATGATTCTTTGCACCCAGAAAATATGGAAAAAGTGGTTATTACGGTTGCACCTTACGGCCCAGAGTGGATGCCAGAGGATTTTCCAGAAGATATTCCAGTAACCATGGATGAGCAAATCCAAAAAGCGGTGGAGTGTTATGAAGCAGGTGCATCGGTACTTCATTTGCACGTGCGTGAACTTGATGGCAAAGGCTCAAAACGCTTATCTAAGTTTAATGAACTGATTGCAGGTGTGTGTGAAGCTGTACCTGACATGATTATTCAGGTCGGTGGTTCAATTTCATTTGCACCTGAAAGTGAAGGTGAAGCTGCCCTTTGGCTTAGTGATGATACGCGCCATATGCTCGCAGAACTAACCCCAAAGCCAGATCAGGTGACGGTTGCAGTGAACACTACGCAAATGAATATTATGGAACTTCTGTATCCTGAATATTTGAAAGGTACATCACTTGAACATCCTGCCATTCAAGAAGCATATGCCGAAATGACTGTACCCGCAGGACCGGCATGGTTAACTGAGCACTTAAAGCGTTTGTGTAAAAATGGCATTCAGCCGCACTTTCAATTAACTGGTATGCATGGTTTAGAAACCTTGGAACGGATGGTGCGTAAAGGTTTATACATGGGGCCATTGAATCTGACATGGATTGGTATTGGTGGCGGTTTTGATGGTCCAAATCCATTTAACTTCTTTAACTTTATTCACCGTGTCCCAGATGGCTGTACTTTGACCTCAGAATCATTGCTTAAAAACGTTTTGCCATTTAACACCATGTCTATGGCGATGGGTTTGCATGCGCGTGTAGGTAATGAGGACACAATTATCGATCATCGTGGTGAGCGTTTTAGTTCTGTGCAGCAAATTCAACAAACTGTTCGTATTGCGCATGAGCTTGGTCGTGAAGTAGCAAATGGCAAAGAGGCACGTGAGATTTATCGCATAGGCGTGCAATACAACAGTATTGAAGAGACCTTACTCGCCAATGGTATGGCACCGAACCGAAAAGTAGGTCAAAAAGGGGTTCCTCAACGTACTGGTGAAATTATATTTGACCAAACGTCATATGACATAAATCGTAAAGTTGGTTAATGGTTAACGTATCAAACGAACGCAACAACAGCCGAGTCAAATGGAATGTTGGCTTGGCTAAGATACTAAGTTGATTGTGCGGCGGATCAGGCACAATTTTTATGAAGAATGAGAATTAGAAAGTATAAGAAACACAAGGAGGTCGTATGGGTGCACATCAGTATGCCAGTTCTACAGATGGCTTAGATACATCAGTCGACATACCACGTAAGTATGCGTGGTTAGTTTTTGCTTTAACTTTTGGTTTGCTTATTTCGGACTATATGTCGCGCCAAGTGCTTAATGCGGTTTTTCCTTTAATTAAAAATGAATGGGCCTTGTCAGATAGTCAGCTCGGGTTATTAAGTGGCATCGTCGCTTTAATGGTTGGATTGTTAACATTACCTTTATCTATATTGGCTGACCGTTTCGGCAAAATTAAAAGTCTCACTTTTATGGCTGTGTTATGGAGTTTGGCAACGCTTGGTTGTGCAATTGCGGAAAATTACCAACAGATGTTTATCGCCCGTTTTATGGTGGGTGTCGGTGAAGCAGCTTATGGCAGTGTAGGGATTGCGGTAGTTGTAGCCGTCTTTCCCCGTGAAATGCGTGCAACATTAGCCAGTGCATTTATGGCAGGTGGAGTGTTTGGTTCCTTCTTGGGCATGGCTTTAGGTGGTGTTATGGCTGAACACTATGGTTGGCGTTGGGCATTTGGTGGCATGGCGGTGTTTGGGTTGTGTTTAGCACTTTTATACCCAATGGTCGTCAAAGAGAAAAAGATAGGAATTCAGTCCCGTAAGATTAAGTCTGAAGCCAAACCTGATCAATTTAAACAACCACTAAAATCTATTTATTCCAGCCGTTCTGTGCTTGCAACCTATATTGGCAGCGGTTTGCAGTTATTTGTTGGGGGCACAGTCATCGTTTGGTTGCCGAGTTACCTCAATCGATTTTATGGCATGAGTACAGATAGAGCAGGTGTTATCGCTGCGGTGATTGTGCTGAGTAGTGCAATTGGCACCATTCTTTGTGGAATGTTGTGTGATCGTTTGGGGCGTAATCGACCTGATCGCAAAGTGAGCCTAGCAATCGCATTTTGCTTGATTGGTTGTGTTCTGTTGTCAATTGCCTTTGGGATGCCTGCTGGAAATGGGCAACTGCTCATGATCTGTATTGGGATGTTTATTGCACTTGGAACCAATGGTCCTTCTAGTGCGATGGTCGCAAACCTGACCCATAATTCTGTACATAGCACAGCATTTGCAACCTTAACTTTAGCCAATAATTTTCTTGGTTTGGCTTTAGGTCCTTTGGTTATTGGAAAGATATCAGATGTGATTGGCTTACACAGCGCCTTTCAACTTATGCCTTTAATGTGCATCGCTGCGGCAGCCGTTTTTTTCTATGCTAAACGTCACTATCTTCGAGACATCACTCGTTTTGAAGCACAAACCAAATTGGAACCGACTCAGTTATTTAATACAGGTGATCGCTGATGTCTCGTTTGATTCATATTGATGTGTATTTTGATTTTATTTGCCCTTGGTGTCTGATTGGCAAACGGCAATTAGAAGCGGCCATTCAATTGCTACAACAGAGCGATCCTGATGTAGAAGTCAAATTGCAATGGAAAGGCGTACAGTTATTAACTGAAATTCCAGAAGAAGGTGTTCCTTTTCAAGCTTTCTATTTAAAAAGATTAGGGAGTATTACCGCAGTTCGAATGCGTCAGAATCAAGTACGTCAAGCTGCAAAAGCTGTTTCCTTAGAGATAAATTTTGATCGTATTCAACGTATGCCGAATACAAGAAAAGCTCATCAGTTAATTAAGCATATCGAAACTAAGGGCGATCTGATGTTACGGAATCGGCTATTAGAAGGAATATTTTCAGCCTATTTCTTGCATTCAGAAGATATTGGGGATGTAACAGTTCTAAAGAGGATTGCAGCCTATTTAGGAGTCCTTGAAGAAGAATTGAACAATATAAGTAATACAACAACGACGCCATTTTTGTCGGCAAATACAGGAGGAAAGGGCGTGCCATATTTTGTATTTGATAAAAGTTTTGCGATTGCAGGGGCTCAATCAGCAGATGTGCTTTATCAGGCAATGCTTGAGGTTCTTGCTACACAAGGACAAGCCGTATGACAGTTCGTTTTGAAGTACCACAAGAAAAAATTCCTAAGCTAGGTGAACGAGCCTTTTTAATCATAGGGAATAAGGCATTGGCATTATTTAACATTGCAGCTCAATTTTATGCCATTGATGATCGATGTCCACATCAAGGAGCTTCATTATTTGGAGGAAAATTAGACGGGCGTGTAATTCAGTGCTGTGCACATGGTTTGCGTTTTGATTTAACAAATGGATGTTTGATCAATTCAACACAACTAAAAGTTGCCTCATACCCTGTAGAAGTCATTGGCGAACAAGTATTTATTAAGTTGAATGCTGGAGAATAGTGTGAGTAATTTGAGTCAACTTGATTATATGCAACAAATTGGTCTGCATCAAAAAATCCGAGAACTCACACCAGGGTTCACGGTCAGTTTAGTAGCCGCTGCAGCAGCAAGCTTTCTTTCGGAACATTATGGCGCACCTGTAATGTTGTTCGCGTTATTGTTAGGTATGGGATTGAATTTTCTGGCTGTGGAAGGAAAGTGTAAAGCAGGCATAGAATTTACTGCCAAAACAGTCATGCGGGTCGGTATTGCTTTGCTTGGTATGCGGATTACATTAGGACAAATTACAGCATTAGGTTGGCAACCGGTGGCATTGGTGATCATACTCATAATTGTGACGATTTCCGTATCTATATTCGTTGCGAAATGGATCGGTTTTCAGAAACTATTTGGTATGTTGACGGGAGGAGCTACCGCGATTTGTGGTGCGTCAGCGGCACTCGCAATTTCTGTTGCATTACCAAATCATCCCAATAAGGAAAAAGCGACATTATTTACAGTCATTGGTGTATCTGCACTGTCTACTTTGGCAATGATTGTATATCCAATGATTGCCCACTGGCTGGCTTTATCTCCAAAAGAAGCAGGTATTTTCTTAGGGGCAACTATTCATGATGTCGCTCAAGTGGTGGGTGCAGGTTATAGTATGTCCGCGGAAACGGGTAATACCGCAACTGTAGTTAAGCTTATGCGGGTGGCTATGTTGTTACCTGTTATTGTTTGTGCTGCCACGATTACACGTATGCAAGGTGTCTCATCAGATGGAAAGCGACCACCTTTATTACCATGGTTTGCTGTGGGATTCCTAATTCTTGCTTGTGTTAATAGTTCTGGCTGGGTTCCAGTTATGGTGCAAGGTGGTATTAATGAGTTATCTCGTTGGTGCTTGATTATTTCAATTAGTGCTTTGGGTATGAAAACACAATTGAAAGAACTCGCAACGGTGGGTATTAAGCCGATCCTTTTAATGATAGGTGAGAGTGTTTTCCTTGTTTTGCTGGTCTTAACCATAATGCATTGGCTGTTCTAATCTCTTTTATCAAGGTTAGGGATAGAGGTTTCATGGTTTCAAATGTTTGTTCTGTGAAACTTCATCTCAGCATCCTTTACTTAATAGAAGGGTTTTGTTGATTACGCCATATTGTTGGTGAAACACCAAATTGGCTAATAAACCAACGAGTAAATGAGCTGGGTACAGAATAGCCCAAAATGTCGGAAACTTGAGCCAGTGAGTAATTTAAGTTATTCAAATAACGAACCACTAGTGTGCGACGTACATCGTTGATTAAAATGCTAAAGCTAGTTTCAGCAGTTTCTAATTTACGTTGCAGTGTACGTACATTCACGCCGTGTGTTTGAGCAACTTGTTCAATGGTCGCACGTCCCATAGGTAAAAGAACATAGATACTTTTACGAACTTCAAAAACAGTTGAAGATTCATTTTCATGTTGCAATATATCAATATCGAGATAACGTCGGGCATGATCTGCCATTGCAATATTGGCTTGTGGGTTTGCTTTATCCAATTCAGAAGATGTACAAACAATACCATTGAACTCACTACCAAATTCGAGTAAACAACCAAAGACCCGTTGATGAATGTTTAAATTCTGCGGAGCATCATGTGTGAAGTGTATACTGAGTGGGCGCCATTTCTGTGATAATAAAGCAGCACAAAAGCGGTGTGTGATTCCTAGAGCGAGTTCAATTGCTTGGCGACTATATTGCTGGGTAGCAGAGATCACTTCGATGTGAATAATGACTGTATGGCCAACTTCTTCAATATATATTTCTAAAGCATTATTAATGAGGTTTCGATAGCGAACAATTGTTTGTAAAGCATCACGCAAGGTTAGCTGATAATTGAGCAATAAGCTTAGTTCCCCAAAATCTGCAATTTGGCGTTGTTCTGCCATATGTAAGCCAAAAGTTTCACAACCACTCTCCTGAGCAGATTGTTCTAAAAGCTGAATGGCTTTGTCTACAGAAATTCGTAATTTTGGATCATTGAGTTGAGTAGGATAAAGCCCGACATTTGACAATAAATGGTAAGGATTGAGGTTTAACTGTTGGCTCACATTTAAATAGTTTTTGAGCATAGCTGTATGCGCGAGAGGAACCACGATCTTTTTCCTTCTGTATTTTAACCATCCTGGTTAGTTTCTAGTTATAACGAAAATATCAGATTTAGCAAAGTATTCGATATTGCTTCTACACCATAGCTTAGACCAAACCCACTCAATTTCTAAAATTGTTAACACCTTATTGTCGTCAAATGAAAAGGCATTGTCGCGAAATGTATATCGAGCGTTTAACTGAAAACTTATTGTGAATAAGAAATAAAAATAACCATTAGCCTGAAAGAGCAAGGAGCTCAGGGTGTAGAACTATGGAAAAAATATTCACACACGCGACAGTTTTGATTATTCCAGGGTTACGGGATCATGTAGAGGATCATTGGCAAACCATACTGGCATCACGTTTAGGTAAAGTTTATTCAGTACCGCCCGTGGAAACAGAGAAGTTAAATTGCGCAAACCGTGTGGCACGGATTGAGGCGGAACTCAGAAAAATTGAAGGGCCTGTTATTTTGGTGGCGCATAGTGCGGGTGTATTGATGACGATACATTGGGCTGCTTTGTATCAATATAACATTCAGGGTGCACTTCTAGTTACACCACCTGACTTGTCTGAAAGCTGGCCTGATAGTTACCCAAGTCCAGAGACGCTTAAAAAAGAAGGTTGGTGTCCATTACCGAGTCAAAAACTACCTTTTCCTAGCATTGTGGTTGCCAGTACCAATGATCATTTAGCAACATTTCAAGCTGTTGAAGCTATGGCGAAGATATGGGGAAGTCAATTGGTTAATGCAGGAATAGTCGGACACTTGAACCCCGCTTCTGGTTTTGGGTATTGGCCTCTGGCGGAGCAATTGATTTTGCAGCTAGATGCTCTGCAAATTAAAAGTGTTTCTTAGTTTGTAGATGAATTCCAATATCTAAAAATGATTTCGTGTAAATGACTGAACGACTAATTGGTATGACTTAAAGATAAATTCGTACATTTTAAAACAGTCAATTTAAATATCGGGCCAAAGGATGGCTTTACAGAATAAATAGAGATGTGGAGCAAAAATGTTGAATTTAAACAAAAATGCTGCATGGTCAGTCGTGGCAAAGTAAGCCGAATTTTCAGCATTCTTATTGAAATTAATCACAGTATTTAAATTAAATCATATCGATATGGAGATGATATGGTCAGTTATTTTGTTTCTTTGAATGGACAAAATCATCATATTTCACTGATGAAAAAAACGGTTCTTTGTTTAAGTCTGAGCTTGGCTATGTGTGAGGTTTTCGCTGCAAGTTTCGATTTAAATGGGGAATGGAAGCTTGAAAGCAAAACGTCGCTCAGCTATGGGACAAATTGGAGTACTCAAGGTGCTTCTAGTTCACTGGTCTATAAGCCTGATGCGAACTACATTGGAAAAGATGGTCATAGCATTGATATTAATGGTGATGACGGTCGCGTGAATTTCAATGAAGGCGATGCAATATCTCAAGTGATCAAAGGCTTGAGTGAGCTCAGCTTAACAGGAAAACAGCAGGGTGCTGTTGTTAGTGCAAAGTATTGGTATGACCATGCCTATGAAACTGGAGAAGGTGACTTAAAAGCCTTTGATGATTCTGCGTGGCCACGACTTGCTAATTTTAAAGGTATCGACTTGTGGGATGCTTATATCTGGAAAAACTTTGCTTTAGATCAGGGTCAAACGGCGAGTATGAAACTAGGCAAGCAGACTTTGCAGTGGGGCAAATCACAATTCTTCCAAAATGGATTAAACAGTGTAAGTGCTTTTGATTATGCTGCGATGAATCGTCCAGGTGGTGATACTAGAGAGCGTGTGATTCCAACAGAAATGTTTTCTTTTGAAGCAGGCATAAACCCGTATTTAAAGTTTGCTGGTTTCTATCAGTTTAAATTTAGACCCTCTGTGGTCGATGGCTGCGGAACATTCTTTGCTATTTCAGACTTCGTACCCGAAAACTGTGGACCAATTCTGATTACTGTCATGCCAGGTGATAAACTGTCTGATATCGCTTTACAGAACAAATCTTATATTCCGCGGAGTGAAAGTCGATATGCTAAAGACAGTGGACAGTATGGATTTTCTTTAAAACAAACTTTGCCTAAGTTCAATAATGCTGAGCTTGGGTTGTATTTTGCAAATTATCATAGCCGCAATGCTAATTTTGATGGAACCGCTGTAACTGCAGTCGGCCCTACAAATTTTAATACAGCGCAATTTTTCTCAATCTATCCAGAAGATATCAAAATGTATGGACTGAGCTTGGCAGCAAAAGTCGGTACGACATCTGTTTTTAGTGAATTAAGCCACAAACCTAATCAGCCTTTGCAGTTTAATGGTACAGATATTGTTTATGCTCAGGTCTTAGACAAAAATACGCCACTGACGGATAGAGGAACTTCTGCTGAATTTGGACAATATTTACAAGGTTATGTGCGTGCACCTGTAACACAGTTTTCATTTGGTGTCAGTGATAGCTTGAACAATGTATTGGGTGCGAATACCCTGAATTGGGCTACTGAATTGGCCATGAATCATATTGGTGATATTGGTAACTATCGCTTTGGTCGAGTCGGTGCATTTGGACGCAGTGAACTGTCATCTGGTGCTTATAATCCTGAAACCAAGGAAAATCAATGCACGCCTTATGGTACAGCGCATCTATCCAATGATGAAATTGACCATTTAAATAAACGTTTTTGTAACACAGATGGCTTTTTTACCCAATGGTCATATGGATACCGTTTACGTGGCGCTCTGACTTATAAAGATGTGCTACCTGCCATGGTTATTATACCAAGTGTGTTGTTTCGCCACGACCTATATGGCTTTAGCCAAAATTTTCAAGAAGGACAAATGAGTTTGACTGCGGCTGTTTCGGCAACGTATCAGCAAAAATATAATGTAGAGTTTGCTTACGTAAACTTTTTTGGTTCCAATAATTTCAGTACTATTGATGATCGAGATTTTGCATCAGTTGCATTTAAAGTTAATTTTTAAGTGTCGGTGATTTTGTTATAGCAATCAGTTTCTCAAGGCGTATTCAGTAATTCAATAGTGTGTTCAATCAAAAAATTCAGCAAACTAGGGGTTCAAATCTATTCCGACAAGGCTATTAAATGTTGTCAGATGAATAAAGACATATTTTGCTTGTTCTTATCTATGGTGATTGGCTTTGAGTTCGATCTTATTAAATCAAATTTGGCTCAAGCAGTTTTCATCGTCTAGTGAATGAAATCCATATACATCTGACAATTTTAGATGGATTTACACAATAAGATGGATCTTATTCCACAAACTGTTGCTATTTATATTGATGGAGAAGGCATTCATTTTGTAACAGGATTGTTGTCATGAATTAGTCGAGTGAATGGGCGTTGTTGTACGACGCGATATGCAGATTTGTATTGCTGTGCATTTTTTTTAAAAAAATGCACAGTGAACTAGATTTTAATAAAGTTGATAATGCCGTAAAGACTAGGATGTATTTAATATCAAACGATGATATTAATATCAGCGAGTAACCCACTCCACAGTCTTTTGCATGGTTTCTTTCAGCTCGGTTGGAGGGATTTTCCATTGTTGATTTAGTCGATTGAATGCTCCCAGATCGAGCTGCTCAGTTCTGATAAAGTTTAGCATTTCAGGGGACATATCTAGTTTTTTGGCTAACCATTGCCACTTTAAAAGCCATGTTAGAAAAGAGATAGAAATAAAATGGCGTGGAGGATTAATTTCTAATGACTGAGCAACAATCTGTACTAAAGTTTGAAGCGATATTTGCTGAGGATTCGCCACTAGAATTTCCTGCTTAACTGTTTCAGGGTCTTCACTAGCATGTACCATAGCATTCACCAACATAGTAACTGATACCAAAGGTAGAGAATGTTGTGGTGTACCAGGAAGAGCACTCATTTTTCTTTGTTGAAGCTGTTGAATTAGAGCAGTAATAGGTTGAGATGCTGGAATTTCCCCCGTTATTTCATCTCCAATCACGGTGGCAGGGTGGATGACTGTCCAAGGTATATTTAATAGGTTTGCTTGTTTAATCCAGTTAAAATGCCCTTCAATTTTTGAAGCTTCATAAGCGCCTAATGCCTCATAAATTTTTGGCCAGTCAGTTTTTTCGATATGTTCTCGGAATATGCCCGCTGCTTTTAAATGCTGATCGAGGGTCAACATAAAGCCTGACAAGTGTACTGCACGTTCTAAATGGCAATGTTTGTTCACGCTATGAAGCAGATTGGTTAGTCCATCAACATTGACAGCTTTAGCCTGCTGCATAGACAGATGCCATTTGAATAATGCACTAGCATTATATAGATAATTCACCTCTTTCAATGTTTTCCAGTCTTCAGGCGATAACCCTAAATTGGGTAAAGTAATATCGCCTTGAATAAAACTCAGCTCTTGATCATTGATGTTTTGCTGTGTCAGCCAACTGCGTAATTGAGATTCTTGTTCATTGATATTGCGACATAAAGCAAACACTTTTGCATGATTTCTAAGTAATTGTGCGACAAGGAACTTACCAATAAATCCAGTTGCACCGACTACAAGTGCAGTTTGCGATGACATAAGCATAAAATTAAACTCGATTAATTGTTAATGCTTAAGCTAAACTGTGGAGTATAGTCCACGGTCAAGAGTTTTTTAAAAAATATAAAAGGAAACTGAATATGCTAATCGGCGAGCTATCACAACAAATTAATTTAAGTCGGGACACAATCCGTTTTTATGAAAAGATGGAATTGATTCAGCCTTTGGTACGCAATAATGGCTACAAGGATTATCCTGAACAAACGCTGCAACAACTAAAACTTATCCAGACTGCTAAAAATCTAGGCTTTACACTTGCTGAAATAAAACAAATTATTAATATCGTGGGAGAAAACGAGATTCCCGCTGAGCAATTTCAACTAATTTTGCGAGAAAAATTAGTGATGATTCAGGAGAAAATGGGACAATTGCAACATATACAAAATATGCTTGAAAATTTGCTAGGGGGCGAACCTTGTCCTTTAAGGAAAGGATGTGAAGTCATCGAATTGAAATAGTAATGAAAAAGACCTTATTTAAAATGCTCCTTTGATGTGACTTTTAAAAGAGTAATTGTGTGATGTCATATTTTAAGTTTAAGAAATTTTTATAAAAACAAGCTTATATAAAATTAATAAAAAAGCGCTTATCTTTTGATAAGCGCTTTTAAAATTTTGGAGCGGGAAACGAGACTCGAACTCGCGACCCCAACCTTGGCAAGGTTGTGCTCTACCAACTGAGCTATTCCCGCAATATGGATGTGCATTATAGAGAGTTTAATTTGACTGTCAACTCTCTATAATGCAATTGCTGAATTAATCAGCACGACGCCAAACTGTACCTTGGCGTGTATCTTCCAAAACCACACCCTGATCCAATAGTGACTGACGAATGCCGTCAGCTTTTGCGAAATCCTTCGCTTTCTTCGCATCTTGACGTTGTTGAATAAGATCTTCGATATCAGCTTCAGACAAGCCTAAAGCTTCTTGCCCAATATCTGACTTTAAAAACTCTTCAACGTCATGCTGTACCAGACCTAGAATGTTGGTGAGGTGACGCAACGTTGAATAATAAATTGCTGCTTGTTCAGCATTTTCTTCTTTGACTGAACGATTGAGCTCTTTGTTAATTTCAAACAACACAGCAATTGCTTCGGCGGTATTAAAGTCATCACGCATTGCAGCATTAAAACGTTCAACCAAAGCATCATCTAGCTGTTCAACCACATTGGTGCCGTATATTTGTTGATAGGCTTTGAATGAGTGGTAGAAACGGCTTAATGTAGTTTTTGCTTCTCTTAAAGCCACATCAGAGAAGTTCACTGGGCTACGATAGTGTGAAGACACAATAAAGTAACGAATGACTTCAGGATGGAATTTATCCATTACATCACGGATGGTGAAGAAGTTGCCTAAAGACTTCGACATTTTTTCGCCATCCACGTTAATAAAGCCCACGTGCATCCAATAATTTACATATTGTTCGCCTGTCGATGCTTCACTTTGGGCAATTTCGTTTTCATGGTGTGGGAACATGAGGTCCGAACCACCACCATGAATGTCAAAATGGTTGCCTAAGCAGCATGTTGACATGGCAGAACATTCAATATGCCAACCTGGACGGCCATTGCCCCAAGGCGAAGCCCAAGCAGGCTCATTTTCTTTGGCATGCTTCCAGAGTACGAAGTCGAAAGGATGTTTTTTCTCAACTTCCACATCAACACGTTCTGATGCGCCTGCTTGCATATCGTCAAGTTTACGACCTGAAAGACGACCATATTTTGCAAATTTTTCCACTTGGAAATAGACATCACCATTATTTGCAGGGTAGGCAGTGCCTTTATTAACCAAATTACCAATCATGCTTTGCATCTGGTCAATATATTCTGTCGCACGCGGTGCTGCATCTGGGTGTAAACAGCCCAAATTCTCAGCATCTTCATTCATGGCTTGAATAAAGCGGTCGGTAAGCGCAGTAATGCTTTCACCATTTTCATTGGCGCGTTTGATAATTTTGTCGTCAATATCGGTAATGTTACGAACGTATTTGACGTTCCAACCCTGACTACGTAAAAAACGAATGATATAGTCGAATGCAACCATTACACGCGCATGTCCAATATGACAGTAGTCGTAAACGGTCATGCCGCAGACATACATGTCGATATGACCTTCTTTACGCGGTACAAATTCTACTTTTTTACGTTGCTCTGAATTGTAAAGAACAAAAGGTTGCATAGGGCTTACATATTGCGATAACAAAAAGATTTCTCATCATAACGTAAGGTCCATGATTCACAAAGTTTTATACGTTATTTTTATAAGTAAGTGAAAACTTATACATTTAGAAACGATGCATTTGCATAGATATGATAAAATTGCGAAAATTATTTTTTGCTTGAGACTGGGGTAAGTCATTATTTCCATAATGATGAGATACCCTGAAATGAGCTCTTATCGAGTTTAAGGTTGCCAACGTTGAATTTACAAACCATGCCGAATCCAATCGATTTTCAGAAAGCCGCATTAGAAACTTTGCGCATTGAAGAACAAGCTTTAGGGGTATTAGCAACGCAAATAGACGAGCGTTTCAGTCGTGCCTGTGAAATTATCTTGCAGTGCAAAGGGCGTTTAGTGGTAACAGGTATGGGGAAATCAGGGCATATTGGTCGTAAAATGGCGGCGACATTTGCTTCAACAGGTACACCTTCATTCTTTATGCATCCTGGTGAAGCGGGGCATGGCGATTTGGGCATGTTGGTTCGTGGAGATGTATTGATTGCAATTTCAAACTCGGGAAAGAGTGATGAAATTATGATGTTAATGCCACTAATCAAACATTTAGAAGTGCCTTTAATTACCATTAGTGGTGAGGATACTGGTCCAATGCCGCAAAATGCTGATGTGGCACTCACTTTAGGCAACATCCAAGAAGCTTGCCCATTAGGTCTTGCGCCAACATCAAGTACGACAGCCACTTTGGCATTGGGTGATGCTTTAGCCGTAGCTTTATTGGAAGCACGAGGCTTTACAGCGGATGATTTTGCACGTTCGCATCCTGCGGGTGCTTTAGGTAAACGCTTGTTATTACATGTAAAACACTTAATGCACACAGGTGCAGAACTACCAAAAGTAGCGCCTGAAACGCCGATGAATAAAGTGTTATACGAAATTTCAAATAAACGTTTGGGTTTAACTACCGTTGTCGATTCAGAAAATCGATTATTGGGTATTTTTACCGATGGTGATTTGCGCCGTTTAATTGATAAACAGCAAGGTTTTGATGTCAATCTCCCTGTGTCTGAAGTAATGATTCAAAACCCAGCAACGATTTCGCAAGAAGCACGCGCGGTTCAAGCTTTAGAAAAATTACGCGACAAAAAAATTAATCAATTCGTTGTTGTTGATGATGCCGATAAAGTTATTGGTGTGATTAGCATGCATGACTTAATTCAAGCAGGGGTAAATTAATCCATGGCATCTTATGTTTTATTAGAACAAGCACGTCATATTCAAGCGCTCGTATTAGATGTCGATGGTATTTTAAGTGATGGTTTTGTGACTTTAACCAATTCGGGGGATGAAATTAAATCCTTTGATATTCGTGATGGTTTAGGCATGAAGTTGGTACAAAAGTCTGGTATGAAAGTGATTATTATCACTGGCCGTAAAAGTAATATTGTAGAAAAGCGAATGTCAGATTTAGGTGTCGACTTAGTTTTTCAAGGGCGTGAAGATAAAGGTGCAGCTTTGCGTGAGGCATGTGCTCAGCTTAATCTTTCACCAGATGATTGTTTATATATGGGTGATGACTGGCCTGATCTTTCAGCCTTTGCTATCGCAGGGATGAAAGTCACAGTGCCGAATGGTCATGTTGAAGTACGTCGTCGCGCTGATTTAGTCACACAAGCGATGGGTGGTCGTGGTGCAGTACGTGAAGTTTGCGACATGCTGTTAATGGCGAAAGGGACTTACCAAGAGCTACTTGAAAAATTTATTACAATCCCGCATTAATGCTCATATACGTACATAATTGTTTTTAGTGAAGAACCACACTTATGGATACCAAAGTTTTATATGTCACGGCGATTGCAATTGCTGCTGTAAGTGGTGGTTATTACTATTACAGTGGTAAAGGGAATAAATTAGAAACTGCATCTGCGCGAAGTATGACGTATTCCGCAGAAAAAATTAATTTAACCCAAACCGATGATGCAGGAAATTTATATATTCGTGCTCAAGTTGATCGACTTGAGCAGGATATGCAAAAACAAACCACTAAGCTCGAGAACTTGAATGCTTCAATGTATAAAGATGGCGCTGTAAATGCGACATTTTTTGCTAAGCAAGCGAATGGTTATGAAGACAATAAAAAAGTTGTTTTGTCTCAACAGGTCGTTGCTACCAAATTATTAGATCAAGGGCAGGGGAAAATGCAGTTTTTAACTGATGAGCTGACGGCGTTCCCGCAAACCCGAGTTATAGAAACAAACCATCAAGTGACCGTGCAATCTCCACAAGCAGAGTTTGTCAGTCAGGGATTGAAAGCCAATTTAAATGATGGTCAATACGAATTTTTTAATATTCGAGGAAAGTATGAACCAAAATCTTAAGTTTCAAGCTTATAAAGCTTTCCTTAAAAAAGCAGTTGTACTCAGTATAGCAATTGTTGCGGCATCTAGTGCTTTTGCAATTCCTTCGGATCGCAATCAACCAATTTCTTTGGTGGCAGACCGTGCGACTTTTAACGAAAAAACAGGGGTAACGACTTACTCTGGCAATGTGATTATTGAACAAGGTACGATGCGTTTACAAGCAAACTCAATTGTTGCCAATCTTAATCAGAAAAAGCAGATAAGTTCAATTACTGCCACAGGCGGCCCTGCGCGCTTCCAGCAACAGCTAGATGCCAATAAAGGCTTAGCTAAAGGGCAGGCACAAAAAATTGTTTATAATGCGGAAACAGGTATCATCACCATGTCTGGTGGTGCGCTATTAGAACAAGATGGTGCGAGTATTCGTGGTAACACATTAAAATACAGCATGAATAAGGGTGATATTGAAGCGACAGGAACACCAAATAGCACAGGTTCATCGTCTGGTCGTGTACAAATTGTGATTCCGCCTTCAAGTACTAAATCCTTCCCAGGAGCGCGTGATTAATGGATCATGTTGAGACTGCAACACAAACCCTTTGTATTAAGCACCTTGCGAAGAACTATAGTAAACGTTGGGTTGTAAAAGACGTTTCCTTTAGTATGCAAAGTGGGCAAATTGTAGGTTTGCTCGGTCCGAATGGCGCGGGTAAAACAACCAGTTTCTATATGGTGGTTGGACTGGTGCGTATGGATAAAGGCGAGATCCATCTGGATGATTTGGATATGTCTGACCTTGCCATGCATGAACGTGCACGTAAAGGCATTGGTTATTTACCGCAAGAAGCCTCAATTTTCAGAAAATTAACGATTTCTGAAAATATTATGGCAATTTTAGAAACCCGCAAAGATCTAAATAAGCAGCAACGACAACAGCGTTTAACAGAGTTATTGGCGGATTTTAAAATTACCCACATTAAAGACTCGTTAGGGATGAGTGTTTCGGGTGGTGAGCGCCGTCGTGCTGAAATCGCCCGTGCCTTAGCTGCAGATCCTAAATTCATGCTGTTAGATGAGCCATTTGCAGGGGTCGATCCAATTTCTGTAAATGACATTAAAGACATTATTCGTACGCTTAAAGATCGTGGTATTGGTGTACTCATTACCGATCACAACGTGCGTGAGACTTTGGCAATTTGTGAACGCGCTTATATTGTGAGTGAAGGTTCCGTAATTGCGGAAGGTACGCCACAAGAAATTTTAGAAAATGAAACCGTTCGTCAGGTTTACTTGGGTGAAGATTTCATGGTTTAAGCTTAAACGCTGAATAATCTTTAAGAGAAAAACCTCCATATATATGGGGGTTTTTTATCAACTCGTGTTTAGGTTGGGAATTGAAACACGTTACAATTGAGCTATTCCTGTTAGTTATCTTTGAATATGCCATTCACTATCGCAGCCCAAGTCAGTTATGAAGAAGAAATAAAGAAAAGCCGTTTTCAAGCGATAGCTGTTCCTGTCGAAAATGAAGAGGCTGTAAAAACTTTTCTTGAAGTAAACAAAGATATCACGACGACTCATCAATGTTGGGCATGGAAAATTGGGCATCAGGTTCGCTTTAATGATGATGGTGAACCTTCCGGTACAGCGGGACGCCCTATATTGGCAACGATAGAAGGCAATGAGCTGACGAATGTGCTAGTACTCGTAAACCGCTGGTATGGCGGAATAAAGTTGGGCACAGGTGGTTTGGTACGTGCCTATGGCGGTAGTGCGGGACAATGTTTACTTCTAGCAGAGAAAATTGAATTAATCGAGAAGAAAAAGGCATATTTTGGTTGTCAGTTTTCGGAGTGGTCGATCTTTAAATATGAAATGCAACATCAGGGAATTGATTTTCAAGAGCAATATACTGCGGAGGGAGTTGTTGTCGAGCTACAGTTACAAGTTCACCAAATTCCAGAATTGGCAGACAAAATTCGGGATGTCACTCGTGGTCGTGAACAACTTAAGTTAGTGGAAGAACAGCATGACTGAGCCAGATCCATTACTGAAATATCGTGAACAGCATAAACACCGACTTAATTACATGCCTTGGCTTTACTGGACTTTAAAGCCGAAACATCGTGCATGGGCGGAACAATGGCAAAATGAATATCAACAATATTTGAGAGAAATGGAAACGGTTGAGATTGGCAAGAACTGTTTTATTTCTCCATTGGCCCATATTTTTGCGGAGCGTGGACGTACCATCAAGATTGGTGATAATTGTTTTATTGCCGCAGATTGTACCTTGCATGGACCACTGGACATTGGTAATGAAGTTGCGATTAATCATCACTGTATTTTAGATGGTGGGCGAGTCGGGATTAAATTGCATGATCAGGTGCGTATAGCTGCTTACAGTCATCTTTATGCTTTTGATCATGGCATGCAACTAGACCAACCTATTTACCAACAACCTGTACGCTCACAAGGAATTGAAATTGGGCGTGATGTTTGGTTAGGTGCACATGTTGGGGTAAAAGATGGTGTCAAGATAGGGGATTATGCAATTGTTGGAATGCAAAGTATGGTCACCAAAGATATCGGGGAAAGAGAAGTTGTAGCAGGTAATCCAGCCCGCTTTATTCGTTACCGTGAATAGAATAATTGTATATTTTTCATCAATCTCGGTTACACAAAAGATGCCAACTCATCACTAGATGTGCTAAGTTTAGATACAACAACTAGACCTATAGTCCCTAGAGACTAATTGAGAGGCGAACAATGAAACGGGTAATAGCGTGTATAGATTCTTCTCCCTGCATCAATGCTGTCGCAGAAGCAGCAGCTTGGATTGCAAAACAAACACAACGCGAACTCGTGTTATTACAAGTGTTGGATTACTATCCTGCCAGTTACCATTTAGGTGAAATTAGCGGAGTCATTGGTTTTGAAAGTAATGCAATGTTACTCAAAGAGCTGGCAGAACTTGAGCAGAAACAAAGCCAACTCGCACTCGATTATAGCAACAACCTACTGAATCATATTTCTGAAATGGTCAAAGATAAATATGGTTTAGATACGACACATATTCAGGAAAAAGGGGACTTTCTAGAACAAAGTTTTCATGTACTTAAAGAAGATGATATTGCTGTGATTGGTCGGGTGGGTGAGCGCTCGGCAGAGCGGAATAAACCCATTGGTGGCAATGTTGAAAACTTTATTCGTGGTGTAAGTAGTACTGTACTAACAGTTGGAGAGAAGTTTGTACCGCCGACTCGCTTTATTTTTGCTTATGAATATTCTCCTACCTGTACCAAGATGATGCATCGAATTGCGCAAAGTGATTTATTGCGCTTGTTACAATGTCATTTGCTTTATGTTGGAGATCATCCTGAAATTTTAAATGAACCCTCACAGTTCTTAAGAGATGCGGGTTTAGATGTTGTTGTTGAATACCGTTATGGCGATGTTTCAGAAAACATCTTGGAATATCAGCGAGAACATGATATTAAATTAGTGGTTATGGGTGCATTTAGCCACAGCAAGATTCACCAATTCTTTTTGGGAAGTATTACCACCACAATATTCAGAAATTCAACAGTTCCACTCTTGGTTGCAAAATAAGAATTTAGAATGGATTACGTAAATTTATAGTTATCCGCATTATATGTGGATAACTATATGGACAATAGTTGTAAATACTTGTATTTTAAATTAAAAATACAATAGAGTGTTTTTTGTGCTTTGGTTGCTATTTTACAATCGCAATTGCAAAACCATCATGCCCTTTACTGCCAACCGTCTGTAACGCTGTGCAAGACAGCAATCTTGGATGGTTTTTTAAACGCACAAAAGTTTCTCGAATACCTTCTATACTTGGCTTATGATTTTCTGGATTTACAATATCACCAGCACGAATCACATTATCGAGCACAATGATGGTGCCTGAGTGAGATAAGTCTAAGCTGAGTTCTAAGTATTCGGGATAGCTTTGTTTATCTGCATCAATAAAAATAAAATCAAAAGGTTCAAAATCTGCTGGAAGTGCTTTAAGTACGTCAGCAGCGCGTCCGACTTTCAGTTCAATGGTTTGTGGCAAATTCGCGCGGTCAATATTTTCTTGACCTAATGCTGCATGAGTATCACGGCCTTCAATGGTAAGGATATAACCATCTTGAGGCAGTGCACGTGCTAGCCACATAGTACTGTAAGCTGCAAATGTGCCAAGCTCTAGGACACGTTTACATTGATTCATTTGAATAAGCATTTGCAACAACATGCCTTGATTAGGAGCAACAGCTAGATGATCAGGAAAACCTTTTTGAGCCGTATTTTCAAGTGTTTGTAACAGAATTGGGTCTTCAGGAATTAAATGTGAATCGATAAAATCATCAATCTCTGACCACATTTCTTGCATAATCTTAGCGCCTAAATATCGAATCAGTGCATTTTAAACATTTCTAGACAGAGTTCAATTCTCTCAGAATATTAATCACTGAAAATAAAAAACAGAGGTGTTTAGACCTCTGTCATGGAATACATGTTAATAATTACACATGGATGAGGAACGACTTAAATCTGGCCCCCAAGTACGAAAGCCTTGAGTATCAATATGGATTTGTCCAGAAGCATACAAGCCTAGACCCATATTGAGACTTTGACCATATTGTTCCCAGAACTGACACAGCTTAAATTTGGTATTTTCAATAAAAGTGTAATCTTCTGATTGTGGATATTCGGGGCCAATACGGAAGTCGATTGCTGAATTAAACAAGTGGCGTGAAGAGCTTGCACCACCAGCACATTGGTTTAGCGTTAAGTCACGGTAAACAGACGTGACTTCAAAGTCTGTTAATACTTTGGATGCGACAAGATATTTAAAAACTTTAAGTGTGGGGATCTGATTTGCCCACAACTCACGAGTTGGAATCATATATTGAGAACGCCCACACTTTTGCCAGTCGCGCGCGGTACGTAATAATTCAAAAGTCGGAATAATATTCCCGACATTATTTTTTTCTAGGAAAACTTCATATTCACGTACGCGTCGCAAGTTATCACTGGCAGCGACCCAACTATTATAGGTATATGGAATAATTTTAGGAGGGATTGGGCGTTCGACGCTTACACGTTCGTGAGGAATGAAAATCCGTTTTCCATGAGGTGTGCCTTGCCCAGATTTATGAGGAGATGAACTACATCCGATCATAACCAGAGGGATGATACTCAAACTGAGCACGCCCTTGAAAAATTGCTTCATGTATGAAAATCAAATGCTTAGAAATATAGGTGCTTATTTTAATCGAAAAGGGGGGAGCAAATTTGGAAAATTTGCAATCAAATGTGTGTTTTTGGTATAAAAAAAGATCAGCAATTGCTGATCTTTTTTTATGGCTTATTTTTCAAGATATTGTAACTTGTCTGCCTTACCATTCCATTCTTCACGGTCGGCAGGTTGGTCACCAATTTGAGTAATGTTTGGCCATTTTTGTGCAAGTTCTGCATTTAGTTCGATAAATACTTCTTGACCTTCTGGCAACTCATCTTCAGAGAAAATTGCATTTGCAGGGCATTCTGGTTCGCATAATGCACAGTCGATACATTCATCTGGGTTAATCACCAAGAAGTTAGGACCTTCGTAGAAACAGTCAACAGGGCAAACTTCTACACAGTCTTGATATTTACATTTAATACAGTTTTCAGTGACAACAAAGGTCATGGCGACAGCTACCTAAATAATATGGTTTTAATTACTCATGCAGTATTTTAGGCAAAAATGGGGATAACTAACAATTGCTTTTATTGATATTTGTTATTTAAATGCGTGAAATACATTTAAGTAAATGATAATTGATAGCAACAATATATTTGAGAAAATGAAATAAATATTGCTAATTTATAAAATAAATTATAAAAAACAGTATTTTACGATGTTTTTTGGTTTTCGTATTATGGCGTAATAAAATTACAGAGCATATTGGAAATGAAAAATTTCAAATTTGGAGTAAGTACTTGAAGGATTAAATTCTTAATTTTTTGCCTAGAAAGTCATCGATATACCATTAAAAAATGGTCCATTCAAACAAAAGTACCTATTCAATTTAAGAATACCGATTCAATAAGGCACGATAAGCTTCAATAGTCTCTTTCATTTTTTTATCTGTCATGGTGTTGAATGATTTTTGCCAACTGAGTTACAGCGCGTTCCATTTGTTGAATATCAAAGTCTCCCAATCCAAGTATAAGTCCAGAACGTTTCGTTTGATTTGAATAAGTGGGTGAAACGGCTTTAATGGATATTCCTGAATCAAGTGCTGATTGGGCAATAGCGCGGTCATCTAAATGATCGGCTAGCCATAGCAACATATGCATACCCTGATCGCCTGACTGTAAAAAGCCAAGGTGTTTTGGAATATGGCGTTCTATCATATTAATTAATTGCAGACGATTTTCTGCATAAACTTTTCGTATACGCCGAATATGTCGTTCTAAATGACCTTCTTGAATAAAGGCTGCCAATACATGCTGATCTGCTGATGGTGGGTGACGGTCAATCAATGCTCTTAGCCCACAAAATGAAGCAACCAGCTTTTTTGGCAGAATGGCATAACCTAAACGTAATGATGGAAACAGGACTTTGCTAAACGTACCCAAATATATGACTTGATCCGATGCCATGCCTTGTAGTGCAGGAAACGGTTGGCCACTGTAACGGAGTTCGCTGTCATAATCATCTTCAATAATCCAAGCGTTCTGCTGTTTTGCCCATGCGAGTAATGCAGTTCGTCTCGCTAAGCTCATGGGCATACCGATTGGATATTGATGAGAAGGGGTGACAAATGCAGCACGTGCATTTTCAGCAAGTGTACGACCTATATTGACTTGAATGCCTTCTTCATCAACAGGTACACGTATGATTTTTAAATGATGTAATGAATGCTCAAGTATGGCTGTAGTTCCACGATAAGCAGGATCTTCAACCCAAACAGTATCATTCGCATTGAATAAAATATGACTGCAAATATAAAGTGCTTGTTGGATTCCGCTAGTAATCACAATTTGTTCAGGGTCACAATGCACAGAACGCGAACGCCGAACATAATCAGCAATAGCAATGCGTAGAGACAATATGCCTTGCGGATCATCATAACCTGACGGAGCTGCAATGCCACGGGCACGGTATTGATTGCCATATTTCCGCCACATATCATTCGGTTGAGTACGGCCTGTGGGCACAGAAACGGCAAAAGGTCGATGCGGTAATGGTCTAAATTCTTTGAGTATTTCTGCAAATGCTTGTGCAGCTGATGTAAGCGGGATGTCGGTTTCTTGTTTTTCTCTTTTTAACGTCTCTGTAGTCGAATGGTTTAAAGTTTGTGAAACAAAAGTCCCTTTTCGGGCATGAGATTCAAATACACCTTCTGCGATAAGTTGCTCATAAGCTTCAATCACAGTACCCCGGGCAACATTTAATGTTTGTGCTAGCTCACGGGAAGAGGGTAAGGCATCACCAGATTGTAAATCACCCTGTTGAACGGCTGCTCTAAAAATGTGAATGAGTTGGGTGCTGATCTGTCCATTCGCCTTATTCAGTTTTGTCATGGATGGAAGATCTATTACTTTGGTCATTCTTGCCATAATTCTGGTCTACTAAAATTTAGATAAACTGGTTCTTTTTTATATTCCAATTAAAACTGAAAATTTACAACAGGAAATACAGACTGAGATTAGGAACATAAGAGGAGTTATAGACCATGTACGTCCCCGCAGAATTTGAAGAAACACAAATAGATATCCTGCATGAACTCATACAACAATATCCTTTGGGAATTTTGCTAACGCATGGGCAAAGTGGTTTAGATGCGAATCATCTGCCTTTTGAACTTGATACTGAGGTGACTGAATTGGGTGTACTGCATGCACATGTAGCAAGGAAAAATCCAGTTTGGCAAGAAGTTCAAGATGGTGATGAAGTGCTGGTAGTCTTTCGAGCAGGTGATGTCTATATTTCGCCACAATGGTATCCGAGTAAACAAGAGCATCACCAGCAAGTACCGACTTGGAACTATCGAGTAGTTCATGCGCATGGCAAGTTGAAAATACGTGATGATGAGCGTTATGTACGTGGAGTGGTGGCACGTTTAACCCGTACCCATGAAGCCATGCAAGCTGAACCATGGAAAATGTCAGATGCGCCAAAAGATTATATAGAAACGATGTTAAAAGCCATCGTGGGGATAGAGATTGAAATTACCAAAATTCAGGGCAAATCCAAATTGGGGCAGAATAAAGAGCATCGAGATATAGTGGGTGTCGCACATGCATTATCTACAACAGGACAGCGGGAGATAAGCAAAGCAATGTACCAAGTGGCAGCATCCAAAAATTAACTCTAAAGGAAGATGAAACATGTCGTGGTTAAAGCCAGTCACTTTGGTGGGTAAAAACATTAAATTGGAACCCTTAAGTTTAGAGCATGAGTTAGCACTGAGAGAAGCTGTGTGTGATGGTGAACTCTGGAAACTTTGGTATACCTTTATTCCTAAACCTGAACTTATACATAGCGAGATAAAAAGACGACTTGAGTTGCAGCAGAGGGGAAGTATGTTGCCCTTTGTGGTGATTGAACAGCACAGTGGTCAGATCCTTGGCATGACCAGCTATATGAACGTGGTTGCTGAACATCGTCGCGTGGAAATTGGTTCAACATGGTATAGACAATCTGTTCAGCGGAGTGCTGTGAATACAGAGGCGAAGCAATTACTGCTTAAGCATGCATTTGAAATATTAAACTGTATTGCCGTTGAGTTCAGAACATCGTCTTTTAATTTGAAAAGTCGTGCTGCAATTGAACGCTTAGGGGCGAAATTAGATGGTGTGTTAAGAAGCCATCAAATCGTGCAGGATGATATTTTACGTGATACCTATGTATACAGTATTTTGAAAAATGAATGGCCTGCCGTACAACAAAACTTAACGTGGAAACTTGAGCAATCTCGATGAGTGAAGTGATGCTCAAAATGAAAAGGTCGGTGATATTCAACCGACCTTTTTTAAAAGCTTAACTTTCTAATTGTTCTTTCAGTTGATACAAATGCTGTAAAGCTTCACGTGGGGTTAGGTTATCGACATCTAACGCTTTTAAAATTTCCAGTGCTGGAGAGACTTTTTCAACTTCAACAACGCGTTCAATAATATTAGGCTCCGCTTGCACGGCAGGTGCAAATAAATCACGTTGTACCGCCGTATTGACGTGCTGTTGCTGTTGGCGCTCTAAAATTCTTAAACGGTTTTGCGCTTCTTTAATCACATTCGTAGGAATACCCGCTAATTTTGCGACTTGTAGGCCATGACTCTGACTGGCAGGACCTTGTTGTACTTTATGCAGCAAAATCAAATTACCATTCAGTTCTTTGGCGCTGACATGATAATTGTAAATGCCCGATTCTTTACTCAGTTCAGTCAGTTCAAAGTAATGGGTGGCAAACAAGCATAAGCATTTCACTCGTTTACTTAGGTCTAAAACACAAGCCCAAGCCAAGGACAAGCCGTCATAGGTACTGGTTCCACGACCCACTTCATCCATGAGCACCAAGGATTGGTTGGTGGCATGATGCAGAATTTGCGAAGTTTCGGTCATTTCCACCATAAAGGTCGATTTGCCTGTCGATAAATCATCGGCAGACCCAATACGGGTAAAAATACGGTCAATCGGACCTAATGTAGCGGACTGCGCAGGGACAAAACTACCACAATAAGCCAGTAAACTAATTAATGCGGTCTGACGCATAAAGGTCGATTTACCACCCATGTTAGGACCAGTGATAATTGCCATGCGATGTGCATAATCCAAATGGGTGTCATTCGGCGTAAATGCAGTTTTACTTAATGCTTCGACTACAGGATGACGACCCGCCATAATTTTGATGCCCATTTCTGGGCTAAATTCGGGTCGAGACCAGTTTCTTAAACGGGCTTGATGTGCAAAGTTACTGAGCAAATCAATTTGAGCGATGGCTGCGCTCATAACTTGTAAATTTGCAATATCTTGACGTAGCTCATCTAAAAGCATTTCAAATAGCATTTTTTCACGCGCTAAAGCACGAGATTCACTGGATAACACTTTATCTTCAAAACTTTTCAGTTCTGGCGTGATATAGCGTTCGGCATTTTTGAGGGTCTGACGGCGAATATAGTGTTCGGGTGCCTGTTCTGCCTGAGCACGAGTTAACTCTATGTAATAGCCACTGACACGGTTATAGCCGATTTTCAGGGTAGGAATACCCGATTGTTCACGCTCTTTAATTTCTAAATCGATCAGGAACTGCCCAGCATGGTCACGTATTTTGCGTAATTCATCCAGTTCACTGTCAAACCCTTCTGCTATGACATTGCCATCACGTAACAGCACAGGTGGATTTTCTACAATTGCTGCGAGGAGGCGCTGGTATAAACCATTAAAATCACCCAATTCCTCATTTAACTGTTGAACCAATCGAGATTGCTGATTGGTCACAACTGGGTTTAAAGCATGGCGTAAAAATGGAAGCTGGGCGCTCGCCTGACGCAGTTGTACCAAGTCGCGTGGACGCGCGCTTCCTAGAGCAACGCGGCTAAGCACGCGTTCAATGTCCCCAATTTCTTTCAGGACTAATCGAATAGGAGCTTCATGATAACCATCAATAAAAGCTTGAATGGCGTCAAGACGTGCATCAAGTAGAGCTGTATCGCGTAGTGGTTGCATGAGGGTTCGGCTTAATAACCGACTTCCCATAGCAGTTTGGCAATCATTAATGAGTTGAAATAATGACGTCCCATGTTCGAATAACGGATCCACAATTTCTAAGTTGCGACGTGTCACAGGATCAAGTGCAATAAAGTCACTGCTTTGTTCTAACTGAATACTTCGGATGTGGGGCAATGCGGTTTTTTGTGTTTCTTTGGCATAATGAATCAGTGCGGCCGCCGCAGCTTTTGCCAACGGCAAATGATCAATCCCAAAACCAGAAAGCGTTGAAACCCCAAGCTGATCACACAAGGTTTTTTGCGCATTATTTAAATTAAAGTCTACATTGGGGCGCTTAGTCACAGGACAGTCGAGTTGTTTTTTGACTTGTTCTAAAATATTGGGGTCAACAATATCTTCATCGACCAGAATTTCACTTGGCATCAGCCGTGCCAGTTCGATGCTCAGATGTTCTAGCTTGAAATCTTGTTGTTGGACTTTAAAAATACCTGCACTTAAGTCAAGGAGGGCAATACCAATTTGGTTTTGCTGTAAGCATAGTGCAACCAAATTCGAAGATTGATGACTATTGAGTAAGGCATCATCAGTGAGTGTACCAGGGGTGAGAATACGAACCACCTGACGATCTACAGGGCCTTTGCCTGTGACTTCGCCAACTTGCTCGCAAATTACAACGGTTTCGCCTTTTTTGACTAAACGCGCCAGATAACCTTCTGCGGCATGAAAGGGTACGCCTGCCATTGGAATTGGATTGCCATTGGTTTTGCCTCGATGGGTGAGCGTAATGCCGAGTAGTTTGGCTGCTTTATGTGCATCGTCAAAAAAAAGTTCGTAGAAATCACCCATACGATAAAACATTAAGGCATGAGGATGCTGCATTTTGACTTTTAAGTACTGTTGCATCATAGGGGTATGTGAATCAATATTGGCTATGATGTCTTGCAAGCTCATGTATATGAAATCCTTAAGTTTCAATCGTATAAAATATGGGTTAAATTTTAGAATCTACAAAAATGATGATTTGTAAACTCCATTATAAGTAGAAAAAAGACCGTCTATAAACATGTAAAAGATCTTGGCGGAGTGAGCGAGTTAGTTCTCTACTGACTCAGGTGCGTATGGTAGCAAATTCAGGTCAATGAACAAAAGAGAAATGAAATATTGGAAAAGGTTGAAACTAAAAAAGTTGCTTTATCTACGCGTGCAATAGAAAAAATGAAAGCAGGCGATAAAGATAAAGTTGATGTAGGTGAATATTCAGGTTTGAGGGTAGGCTTGTAGTTAAGACAGGGGTTAAAAGTTTTAAATATAGATATTGTAGCCCTATAGATAATTCGCTTAAAAAGATCACTATAGGTCATTATCCAGCACTAACTCCACCTTTCTGAAATTGTGTTCATTACTGTGTGGTACAAATGCTCTCATTTCAATAATTTCAAAGCATTCTTTGACGCCTTAAAGCACAATAATAACCACTTATTTGAGCATTTACCTTGTTACCAGCGCATGGTTCACCTTATTCAATTACATCAACTCGCATTATACAACAGAGCCGTTTCCATTCCTTTTACCTAAAAACCTCAAGCCAGCAGAGTCCACTAGTAGATGAAGCCCATCACTGCTTTTCTGATAGCTAATTGCAATATCAATATGTTTTAGTCTTATACAAAGTTTAGAGTAATCTGGGGCTGTCCAAGTCAAACCACATAACCTAATTAGGTTCTTAATAAAGCCTGTAATCGTACGCAATTTATGTCATAAAGTGCCATAAAATTCAGCTTGGCGCTGGTCAAAAACGCTAAATTTTTATACTATACGGCAAACTTTATAATTACGACATCCACTTTATATTTATTAAAAACATTATGTTGAATCATATTTATGCTGCTTTAGAACAGCTAGGATTCACTACACAAAAACGTGTATTGCATATCCAGTTTGCCAATGCGTTGCTGAATCAGCAGGTCTATTTACAGCGAATAGACGGGACGCATGGCTTAAATCAAGGCCTAACCGCCAGTTTAATTTGCATGTCGACACATGCATTTATTCCGCTAAAACAGTTTATTGGCTGTCAGGTTGCTATCGACCAAGTGACTGACACAGGCCAATTGAGCCGTATCACAGGTATCATCACCCAAGCTCAAGCTGGAGCAAGCGATGGTGCACTGACCTTATATCGCCTCACACTTGAAGACCCGACCACATTATGGAAACAACGCTGTAACAGTCGTGTGTTTATGAATAAAAATGTGGTGGATGTGGTCAACATACTGTTCCAAGAGTGGCAACAAAAAAGTCCGCTATTTGCGGCAAGCCTGAGCCTTGATTTAGCAGGGCTGAGCCGAGAGTATGACATTCGACCTTTCATCATGCAAAGCAATGAAAGTGATTATGACTTTCTGACACGTCTACTCAGAAGTGAAGGGATGAGTTGGCTGATTGATGAAGCACAAACACTGCTTGCCCAAATTCACCAACCGATTCAAGCACAAAAGCTACGCTTAATTGATGATAACCAGCACTACCAAGTCCTGCCACGACGTTTTATCCGCTTTCATCAGAGTAGTGCCGTTCAAGTCGTAGATAGCATTATCGATTGGCAGGCACAACGCCAGTTACAGCCCACAGCAGTGCATGTTCAGCGCTGGCAAGCTGATGCACTGACCCAAGATGATGGTGCAGGCAGTGTACAAAGCAAACATCAGCAGAGTGAGCAGTATGATGTTGCAAGTTTAGGGCTAGAGCAAGCATGGCATTTTTCACCCGCATGGATGCAAGACCTGAATGGGGAGGATGGTGCAACAGCATCGGGCAATCCACAACTAGAACAATTTAACCAGCAGCTATCGGACTACTACAATGCACAAGCCAAGCATTTCTGTGCCCAGTCTACGGTGCGAGATGCTCATGTGGGTTACTGGTTTGAACTGCAAGATCATCCTGAAATTAATCAACACAGTGGTGCAGACAAAGAATTTCTCATTACCGAAAAAACCTTTTATAGCCAAAATAACCTACCTAAAGATTTAAACCAGCAATTGGAGCAACTTCTCCAACAAAGTCATTGGCAATTCACGTCTACACTAAGCAGCATTGCAAGTGAACAGCGCCAAGGCAATCTGCTGAGCTTACAACGTCGACAGATTAAAACTGTCCCCGCTTATCATCCTGAGCAGCATCGCCCAGCTGCCCACCCGCAACGTGCTCAGGTGGTTGGACCGAATGGTGAAGAAATCCATGTGGATGAATGGGGACGCATCAAAGTCCGCTTTTTATTCACAAGAAATGAAGACCATATGCATGATGGCGGCGCGGGCAGCAATGATAACGATACGGACTCTGCTTGGGTGGATGTACTGACCCCATGGGCAGGTGAAGGCTACGGGGCACGTTTCTTGCCGCGTATTGGGGAAATTGTAGTCATTGACTTCTTTCAAGGAGACATAGATCGTCCTTTCGTGGTGGGGCGTCTTCATGAAGCACAGCGTTCTCCTACAAAATTTGATAATGCAGGACAACTCCCTGATACCAAAAAACTGGCAGGCATTAAATCTAAAGAATATCAGGGAGAGGGCTTTAACCAGCTCCGATTTGATGACAGCACAGGTCAAATTAGTGCCCAGTTGCAAAGCAGTCATGCAGCAAGCCAACTCAACCTAGGTAAACTGAGTCATCCCAAAGCCACCGAAGAAAGTGAAGACCGTGGAGAAGGCTTTGAACTCCGTACTGACCAATGGGGAGCAGTACGTGCAGGACAAGGCTTACTCATCTCAACTTACAAACAAGACCAAGCAAAAGGTGATCACCTTGATTCAGAGCTTGCCAAAAAGCAACTTGAGGGTAGTCAGACTAACAGTAAAGCCTTGAGTGATATTGCCAAAAACCAAAAGACGGATGAAATTGAATCGGTTGAACAACTCAAAGAATTTGCACAACAGTTAGAGCAAAAAATTGCTAAATTTAATAAAGCCTTGCTTTTATTAAACTCGCCAGATGGGATTGGTTTAAGTACAAATGCAGACATTCATGTCTCGGCTGATGGACAAATTAACCAGTTTGCAGGCGATAGCATCAACTTGAGTACGCAAAAGAATTTGATTGCACACGCACAAAACAAACTCAGTTTATTTGCTGCTCAAGGTGGCATTAAAGCTATTGCAGCGCAGAGTAAAGTCGAGATTCAGGCACAGTCAGATGCTTTAGATGTATTTGCCAAGCTAGGCATAACAATTTCTTCGACGGATGATCGCATTGAAATCAGTAGCCCAAAAGAAGTATTGATTACAGGTGGTTCATCGCAGATTGCACTGAATAATTCTGGAATTTTCCCCAAAACGGGTGGAAAGTTTGAAGTAAAGGCGGGGCAGCATGTGTTTACATCTGGGGCAAGTGTTAGTGCTAAATCTAATCTGCCGCCACCACCTAAAAAAACAATTGGGAATTTAGAGCTTTTTAATAAATATGAACTATCTCAGGGTGTTATGTCTAACTACACAGTTGTAGATTCATTAGGTAAGACATTTACTGGGAAATTAAATAAAGAAGGGTATGCTTTGGTTTCAGGTTTAGCGACAGGGCGTGTACAGATACTTTTTGATAAAGATGAAAGAAATCCATTTGATCCTGCTAGTGAATTTAATAATCAACTTAAATTTGATGTTAAAAAGAAAGCATCAGACGGGCTAAATAATGTGGCTAAAGGATTACAAAAGACTATTAACACTCAATTTAAAGAGCTCTTACAAAATCCTACTCAAATGAAAAATGAAATTAAAAAAATGAAGAATATAAATGGAACTAGTGCTATTCAATTATTTCAAGAATTATCAAATTCACAGATTAAAAACAACAATAATTTAGCATTACCGAATTTAATGAATTTTAGAGGATAAGCTAGACATGAGTGATATTGAAAATAATAATGAACCTGTTCAATTAGCAACAATCGTTGTAACTGCTGAAGCTATTGAAGAGGATGGGGTAAATCTTGCAAATGATTTCGATGCTTGGTTAAGGAAAATTAGTGATGGATATATAACGTTAGACAGACTTGAAACAGTTGCTAGTGTTGTACCTGTCGTTGGTAATGTTATTGCAGCAGCTAGTACTGTATCAGTAATGGTTGATTTTATTGAAAGAGATTTTGAAGTAGAAAATTTAGATTGGGTTTTGTTATGTATTTCTATTTTAGGTATCGTACCCGCGATGGGATCTGCAATAGCCCCATTTAGAGTCACTATAGGGAAAGTTTCTAAAGCAGTTCAAAAGCAAAAAAAAGTATTAGCTAAAAGTAGCCTAAATAAAAATGAGGTTGATTTACCTGAAATTATTTTTAATCTAATTGAAAATGATCTTTGGTTTTTTGCAGCTGGAAGTTTAGAAGGCTTTGTAAACGAGGCAAAAGTAAAATTACCGACATGGTTAGATGAAGTTGCAAAAAAAGGTGATGAGCTAATTTCAGGATTAATACAAGGTATTGATGATATCGCCAATAAACCAGCAAGTGATTTTGTAAAAAATATAAATGCAGATATGGAAAAAGACATAGCTGGTTGGTATGAACCTAAAAAGCCAGTGCGTAATTTTTTTAAATATTTAGGAAGCTATTATAAAAACTTTAGTGTTAATACATTTAAATCAACATGGCAAATTGCATTACCAGAAGACATAAAACAAATTTTACGTGAACAATTACCAAAATTAAATAAATTGAAAACTGAATTAATAAACAAAGTAAAGTTTATGGGGGACGCTAAAAATGCCGAAAGTATTGCGTGGTATGTTGAAGTATTTGCAGCTGGTTTAGCCGGAAGAAAAAGTAAAAGAAAAGGTGGGAATGTTCCTGCAAATCAAACGGGGCAAGTCCATAATCAACACGGGCAAAACCCTAGTGAGGTTGTTCCAGGGCAGAAAAAAACACATGAAGATACAACTCCAAATTCATGCTTGAATTGTCCTGCACCTGTAGATACAGGTTCTAGTATTAACTTTGCACTAGGTTATGAGTCTATTAAGCATTTAGATGCGCGATTAAACAATATATTAGGCATAAATGTTAGTCGAAAATATGCTTCAAATTTAGTTCAGCTTGATGAAAGCGAGTTTGGTTCAAGATGGGTGTTGCCATGGACTATACAAATTGTTCAACATCATAAGAATAAAAAGAAGTGGCAATTTATTGATGAAAATGCGCGATCTATAAATTTACCTGATATGAAAATTGGGCAGAAATATCATCTGGAAATTGAAAATTTTTCAATCAAAATGATTGATGAAAATACTATAGTAATAATTCGTAGAGATGAAACAGTTTATTATTTTGAAAAGGATTTAAAAAGATTCCGTTTAAGTGCTATTCAATATCCGAAGGGATTTTCTTTAGGAGTACGTTATGACCATAAAATAAAAAATAAAGCTGGTTATGATAAAACCTTAATCTCAGATATAGTGCTTAAGCAAGGTGATAAGGAGTTATTCCATATTGCTTGTGAGTTGAGTAAAAATGGATTAATAAATAAGTTATGGTTAATTAAAGATAATCAATTATTTAAAAAACTAGCTGAATATCAATATGACATTAATGGAAATTTAACGGAAGCGATAAATGAATATGGAGCATCTCATCGATATAAATATTCAAACCATTTAATTACTTATTATTCAGATTTAACTGGACGTGGAATGAATTTAGCTTGGGATGGTACTTCGTATCTTTCTAGAGCTTTTAGAGAGTGGGCAGATGATGGGAGCTTTGAGGTTACTTTAACTTGGTCAAATCGTTTTAGATCTACAACTGTAAAAGATATTACAGGAGCAGAAACGGTCCACAATTATGACATTGATGGATACACGACATCAATTGAATATGCGTCAGGCTTAGAGGAGTGGTTTTACCGCGACCATGCAAAAAGAATTACTAAGCATTTTGAACCTAACGGTGCAGTAACTTGTTTTGAATATGATGAATCTGGAAATTTAGTTAAAAAGATTCAACCAGATGGCTCGATAATCATGATTGCATACGATGAAAAAAACCAACCAGTTGCAATTTCTGATGCGAATGGTGGTCGATGGTTCCGAGAATATGATCAAAAAGGAAACATAATAAAAGAAATTGATCCGCTTAAACGAGAGATAAAATACAACTACAATGAATCCGGTTTGCCAATAAGTATTACTGATGCAAAAAATGGAGTTAAAACCTTACAGTATGATAGTGCTGGAAATCTTGTGGAATTTACGGATTGCTCAGGTAAGTCGAGTAAATGGGTATATGATAATGATGGAAGATTAGTTTGCAGTGAAAATGCTTTAGGTCATAAAACTGAATATTTTTACTCAGTCGAAAATCATGAAGATAGTAGTTTATTACGCAATGCAAATGGTCAATTAGAAACTATAAAATCTCCAGATGGCACGGTTGTAAAATATATACATGATGCAGAAGGGCGTGTATTGGTTTTTGAAGATTCAAATAATCAAGTTACTCAATACAAATATAATGAAGCAGGGCTTATTGTTGAAAAAATTGATGCTAATAATCATAAATTGAAATATGAATGGGATTTACTTGGTCGGTTGAAAAATTTATTTAATGAGAATGGAGCAAAATATGAGTTTTTTTATGACAAAGTTGGTCGTTTAGTTAAAGAAATAGATTTTGATGGAAAAAATACCGAATATAATTATCGTTATTCAACTGGTGAGTTGCTAAGTACAGTAGAAAAAGTGGTTTCAGGTAAAGATAGAGTTCAGCTATTCGAATTTGACATTAATGGACGACTAGAGCAACGTAAAATCGGTTTTGGATCAATCGAACATGAATTAGAACAACAATTAATTGAAGAGTTTGCATATGATTCACATGGGAGGCTTATTTTAGCGAAGAACGCTGAAAGTCAACTGAAATTCTTTTATGACCCTGTCGGAAATTTGAACATTGAACATCATGAAGATTTTATAGCTAAAACTACTGCCGTTTGGAAACATGGCTACGACGAAATTAATGATCGGATTCAAACAATACGTCCCGATGGTCAAAATATAGATTGGCTTACCTATGGAAGCGCTCATGCACAAAGTTTGATTGTCAATGGTCAAGACATTGTCAGTTTTGAAAGAGATGATCTACACAGAGAAAGCATCCGTCACTATGCTAATGGGATTAGTCAAGAGCAACATTATGATGTAATGGGGCGATTAGTTCAGCAGCAAGTTATTCGTGATCATGAGTTTGGCTATCAGTCATCGATTAAACAACAAAATAATGCACTTAAAGATTCGCAAAAACTAGTCCAGCGTTTATACAAGTATGATAGAACAGGACAGTTAACAGATATTAAGGATACTCGAAGAGGAAGTATCAGTTATAAGTATGATCCTTTAGGCAGATTGCTAGAGGCGAATGGTAAATTAGGCAAAGAAACGTTTGATTTTGACCCAGCAAATAATATTATCGATCAATATAATAAAAATAAAAACCAAAGCGATTCTCAAACAGTTGAAGAAAAACGCTATGGTTATAATCGACTTGTTAATAACGTGGTTCAAGAGTATCTTGATCAGCAATATCAGTATGATGCTTATGGTCAGCTCACTCGGCAAAAATCAAGTCAAGGTGATTTAATTTTAGAATGGGACGCATCAGGGAGATTAGTACATAGCCATAATGCTCAATATACAACTGTTTATCGTTATGACGCTTTAGGTCGTCGGATTCAAAAACTTAGTAAGCACCACTATACAGGTGCTGAACATAACATCATCTATGGATGGGATGGTGACACATTGGCTTATGAATCGACAGAACAAGTCACCAAGCATTACATTTACGAAAAAGACAGCTTTGTACCAATGCTACAAGCTGTCTATCAAAGCCCTATTGAATTACATCAAACACCTGATTGGTCAGATAAACCATATAGTGTACATCGTGATCCACTATGGAAAATCACCAAGCAAAGTAAAGGCTTTGATGATGTATGGTTCTACCACTGTGACCATTTGGGTACACCACAAGAAATGACCGACCATACAGGTGCAATTATTTGGAAAGCCGAATATAAGGCTTGGGGTGAGTGTAAAGCTGAAAAAGCTAAATCTAACTTCTTTGAAGACTCTGAGATCATCAGTAATAATATCCGTTTTCAAGGGCAATATTTCGACCAAGAAACAGGGCTTCATTACAACCGTTATCGTTATTATTCACCATATGTAGGGCGTTTTATTTCCAAAGATCCTATTGGGTTATTGGGTGGAGATAATGTGTATGCATATGCACCAAATCCAGTAAATTGGATTGATCCTTTGGGATTAAATAAACGCTTAGGATCAGGTGCACACAATGTAAAAGATGCAGCTGATATAGCTTTAGCGAGTGGTAAAAATCAAGGTGCTGCAGCTCAATTAACAGTAAATGGAAAAGTCTATACTGGTGTTAGTGGTAATATTGGAACCATGCATCCAAAAGTTCAAGAAGCTTTAGACAGTGTTCCTGTAAATAAAAGAGAAAAATGGCATGGATACTGTGGCGAAATATCTTGTGCGAATCAAGCATTAGAAGATAGTACAAATAATGGTTCGATATCAGGTGGACATTGTTGTGCTGTGAATATAGGTAATTCAGGTAAAGGACATGGAACTCCTAAAAAAACATGTCGTTCATGTCAAGGTGCACTAGACCATCTTGGTGTAAAATACGATTATTAGGATTTCAAAGCGAGCAGTTAAATGAGAAATGTTGATATAGTAGAAAAATCCTTAAAAATATTGGGTTTAACGAGTAATTATAGTAACTATGAAGCATTGAATTTTTTAGATTGTTATCAAAATTTGGAAATTTATATTAATAGTTTTTTAGATTTAATGAGTGAAAGACTGTTTAATATTTCTGATAAAAAAGAAATATTAAATATATTTAATGAGCTTAATGAAAGTAATTGGAAGGAGATAGATAGTTATAATTATAAAGAAGATAAATATTATATTTTTTTAAGGTTAAAAGTCTTTCTTTTAACAGTAGATTATGAAACTGATCTAAAAGAAGATCATGAGTGGCTTAATTTTTTTAAGAAAAAATTTATCGAATATTTGGATGAAAATTAATTAATTTAAAAGCTTAGTAGTTTAACTAGGCTTTTATTTTTTTAGAAACATTCTAATATTTTGACTACAACTCAAGATGATGGTGCGACAAGTTATTTTGAATATGATGAAAAAAATCAACTCACTGGTATGGTTGATGCCGAACAGGGACGTTGGTTTAAGCAATATGATGGTTCTGGAAACCTGATCAAAGAAATTGATCCACTTAAGCATGAAACTGCTTATGCTTACAATGCCATGGGCTTAGTCACTTCCATTACAGATGTTAAAGGTGGAAGTAAGTCACTCAAATATGATGAGGCGGGTTTAATTCTGTCTCGTACAGACGCTTTAAACCACAAATTAAAATATAAATGGGATCGATTGGGACGTCTAACCCGACTCATTAATGAAAATGGTGCAAGTTATCAATTTTTTTATGACCTTGGTGGGCGTTTAATTAAAGAAGTCGACTTTGATGGTAAGGAAACGGTATACCACTATGATGAAAATTCGGGCCAACTGGCAACCAGTATTGAAGTCGCATCTGCTTATGGACAAGACCTAAAAGACCGAGCTGCACCGAAAGACCGAATTCAACAATTTATTTTTGACAGTATGGGGCGTTTAGAACAGCGTACTGCGGGTTATGGTCGCTATGGTTTAGAACTCGAAGAAAAACAGACTGAAGAATTTGCCTATGATTATATGGGGCGAATCATTCAAGCTAAAAATGCTTAAAGCAATTTACAATGGTTTTATGATGCGGCTGGCAATTTAGTACAAGAACACCAGCAAGATTATAAAATCAATAAAACCGCGGTGTGGAAACACCAATATGATGAAATTAATGATCGAATCAAAACAACTCGTCCAGACGGGCAGATTATTGACTGGTTGACCTATGGTAGCGGTCATGTACAAAGTTTAATCGTAAATGGTCAAGACCTAGTTAGCTTTGAGCGTGATGATTTACACCGAGAAATTGCACGTCACTATGCGAATGGAGTGAGTCAAGAGCAGCAATATGACTTGGCAGGTCGTTTGAAAAGCCAAATGATGCTGAGTGAACATGAAAATGGCTATCAAAACCAATATAAGCCGCACAACAATGCATTAGAGCAGACCAGTCAACTGGTGCAGCGTCTTTATCAATATGACAAAACAGGAGAGCTAACGGCAATTCGAGATACACGCCGTGACAATATTGCCTATAAGTACGATCCTGTAGGGCGTTTACTTGAAGCGAGCAGTAAACTTGGAAAAGAAACGTTTAACTTTGACCCTGCCAGTAATATTATAGATTCGTATCATAGTCAGAAGGCTCAAAGCCATTCACAAAGTGCTGAAGAAAAAGACTATGGTTATAACCGTTTAGTTAATAACGTCGTTAAAGAATATCTAGGTCAACAATACCAATATGATGCTTATGGACAACTCGTAAGACAAAAAACGAGTCAAGGTGATTTAAACCTTGAGTGGGATGTCTATGGCCGTATGGTGAAGAGCCGTAATAGTCAATATATGGCAGAATATCGCTATGATGCATTAGGCCGCCGTATTCAAAAGCGGAGTAAGCATCACCATACTGGTCAAGAGCAGAACGTCATTTATGGATGGGATGGCGATACGCTTGCTTATGAGTCCACAGAGGAACTGACCAAGCATTACATCTATGAAAAAGATAGTTTTTACGGCTTTGTTGCACAAAGATTTAAAAGTTAAGATTTCTCATATCTACTCTAATTTAAGTGACAACTCGGGTATGTGGTCTGCCTAAGTCTGTAAATTTATTTAATACTGCCACACGTGCATGAATCCCATTGACTTGGCTTTGAAAATTTCTCGCACTGAGTTTATCCCCCAATAATTTGATGCAATGCATCTTGGTTTCAACCAAACTTCGCTGATGATAGCCTGACCATTTCTTCCAAATAGTTCTTCCTAAACGCTTAACTGTTCGAAGCAACTCATTGCGTTCTAGTGAGCCCATCTTTTTATCTTTCCATGGCCTCGCATTTTTTCTTGGTGGAATCACTGCTTGTGCTTGCCGATCCACAATGACCTTTCGGCACTGTTTGGTATCATAAGCTCCATCGGTATAGACGGAGTCAACTCTCTCATCTTCTGGAATCTGAGCAAGTAAATGACCAAGCACCTGTGAATCACTCACATTGTTGGTTGTGAGCTGAACTGCCCGTATTTGAAGTGTTTCAGCATCTATACCAATATGAAGTTTGCGCCATTGTCGACGATATTCAGGTTGATGTTTCTTTCGTTTCCATTCACCTTCACCTATAAACTTTAAACCAGTAGAGTCGACAAGTAGATGTAGTCCCTCACTACTTTTTTGATAGCTAATCGTAATATCAATACGTTGTTGTCGCCTACAAATTGTAGTGTAGTCTGGCGCTACCCCATTTAACCCACAAAGATGGATGAGACTTTGAACAAAGCCAGTGACCATACGTAAAGACAATCGAAAGAGAGATTTAATCATTAGGCAGCATTGGATAGCTGCATCGGAGTAAGTTTGATTTCGTCCTTGTTTGCCTTTTGATGGGGCATACCATTGCGTAGTAGGATCAAACCAAATGGCAATATTTCCACGATTAATGAGAGCTCGGTTATATGAAGACCAATTGGTTGTACGATACATTTTGGGTGTAGGCTTATTCATTTGAAAATTATATTGTGGAATAAGCCTTTAGAGATAGGTTTGTGCAACAAAGCCACAGATGACTAATAAACAGAGTAATCAATTTATATTACTTGAGCTATGTTCACTATTGTAGATATTAAAAAAGGTCAAAAACAATTTAGATTACTTAATCAAACTTTTAAACAAAGCTAAAGAAGTGTTAAGGGAACCATTAAATGCTGATTCTACTTATAGCTAAGTGAAAAATTAGTTGAGATAATCTTTTATAAACGGTAAAGGGCTTTTTCTAATTATTACTAATTATTGAAAATGAAAGCTCCTTCTTACGATTTACGGATTTGTTAAGACTAAAAAAAGTTTTATAGTTCTGTATGGATTTTGATTAATCTAAAGTCAATATGAGTTAATTTTATGTCGCAATCACAATTAAGATTCCACCTTATCCTCATAGGTACTTTAGCTTTATCAGGATGCGTAGATGAAAATGGTAATGTTAGTGTCGGAGTGAGTCTGAGGGGGAACTGGGACTGGTAGCGGAATTCCGATCGGAACTCCAAACCCGACTCCAAATCCTCGACCAGATGTTGAACCAGATAGAATGGAAGATGATGCAGAATATGCTGTTGCTTATCCTGATCCTGTAGTGCAAAACTGTTATGGAGTAGAAAGAACGATACAGTTTATAGAACACTATAACGAAACCCCTGTTTTTGCGGGTGATAGGCAAGATTTGTTTGGGGTGAATAGCAAAACCTTACCACCAATCAAATTTAAATTACGAGTGACTGTAAAAAATACACTACCAACACGAGTCTATGAATATATAGATAGTTGTCAGGCTGCTTTCCAGCTAAGTGGTAGTAAAACAGTAAAAATTACACAAAGCGATTATTGTCTCAATGACGAAACGGTAAATGTATATCAGCCTAATGAAGAAAGAACATATTATTATGCTTTTAATTTACCGAATATTTTGCAGACTTGGACGGCAAGTTATCATGCAGAATATTCAACCGCTTTTTATTCAGATTCAGTACAACGAAATCAGTGCGAAACGTTAAGTACACAGTTGGTTGTAGATCCATATCCATCGTCAATGGATGGAGCTCCACCTGATAAAGATTCAGGAACATCAAGTGTTGATACTGGATCACAAAACTCTAGTACTAATGGCTCATCACAAAGTGGGTCTGATGATAGTCCTATTTTTGGTGGGTTTGGCTTAGGTGATGAACTCTAGTTAAATTTCAGAAGATATAAAACTCTTAGAGATCATTTTATTTTAATGATCTCTGAGAGGACTTTTTAAATAGTATTTTGAATGTTTTTATTTGATGAGTCACATCATTATAGAATCTTTTTAGAGAAAGTAATTTTCCCCCTCATTTTTTAACTTATTATGTATAGTTGTTTGTTAATTTTAAAAATATGCAAATATTATATATAACCCGAATCCTGTTTAAGCCAAGGGTTCCATAATTTGAATTTTTGGCTCATTTCGTTGAGTTAATTAATATGCGAATAACGATGCGTAAATCCCATTTAGAAATCCATGAATACTATGCGCTTTACTCGTCACTAAATTTTATTGACCTTTCAATAAACTAAATAAAGTTTCTATTTTATTGCGTTATTTCAGATGGTGTTCATCTGCTTTTAATAACTGTATAGATTTCATGTTCTTTCAGTGATAAGTAATTAAATCAACACTTTGCACTTTTAATCTACTCTTTAATTCTTGACTAATATAGCCACGATCAGCATATAGTTTGGCAGTCATTCCTTTGACGAACTGTTCAACCATTTTAATATCTGCTGTATGTGCATTCGATAAGGCAGTACTGACAATCTTTCATCAAGGCGAAATGTAAAGCATGCAGTGCCAATTGATGTGCTCCGATGAGATGAACTATTCGTTGGTAACACGGTAAATATTTAAAGAGTTGGCTTTGATGTTGCTTTAATGAAAAGAAGAATGCTTTGAAATTGTTGATATGAGTATATTTATACCAAATGGCGATAAAATTGATTTCTGAGAGACTCAATTGGGCTGGTCGAATTCTTATAGAGTGACGACTTTGTTTGAGAAATTTCCCGTAAGTTGCTTCAAATTTAAGAAAGAAATCATCGATTACGCAGAATAATTCGGTACTATTGAACATTAGGGCTAGAGCTTTAAGTTTGGTGTGGTAACTCAACTGATGGCTCTAGTTCCTTTATTTTTCAAGTCAATTTCTTATCCGCGATTCGAGTTAACTAAAATAATGAACGTAATGTTGGTCGTATTTCTTTTAAAAATAAGCAATAATTTTTGTGGTTTTTTTATAAGTAATTGTTTTTATATATTTATATTTGTTTGAGTTATGACGTATTTTCATCCGTTGATGTATTGTTTCTTGGGTGTTGTTTTAGATGAAATTTGTTAGTTTTAAAAGATGGTAATGCATTTTATTATCAAAGTAGCTGTATAGGTGACTCTTGGGTTCTTATTATGTGTTTTGGTATTTTTTTGAACAAAAACTAAGAGTAAACAAGAGTGCTTACTTCATAATAAAAGTGGTCGAAGATGAAACACTTCAACCACTTAGAGTCAAATAATACTGAGAGACTTGATATTTATTTAGGATAAGGTGCAGTGAAACCTAAAGCACATTTTCCTTTCACTTCCATCCCATTGATCATGACAGATTTGGTTGCCATATCGGTTTGGCATGCTGTCATTAATTCGGATTCATTTCCCTTCACTGCTTTATGGGTACTAAAGAATTGTGGTTCACAAGTACCGTTCCAAATAATTCCACGGTAAGCAAAACTTACAGGAGCACCTTGAGTTTTCCCTTTACAAACCTGCATGTATTTTTGGGCATTGTAGGTGGTTTCAACTTTATCATTTGCTTGAGTAGCAATGGGGGCAAAACATAAACCGCAGAGAACAGCAGAGAATAGAATATTTTTATTCATGATGTGTACCTTGTTCCTTTATTTGTCATGTTGCTTCTTAATAGAATAAAAAATAGCCAAAATAAAACAGTGTAAATCAGGTAAATAGTGCTGAAAAATTGTGTTAAATTGCTTAATTATTATACGATTCAATAGTGTTTATGTAGTGATATGCAACATTCAATAGTAAATGTTATTGAAAATAAAATTGAGTTCCTTAGTCAACTTACTCAACAAAATTTGATATAATACTCTGTCATTCTTTTTATTTCTCTCTATACCACTATGCATTATCCTAAAGTTTACGATGTCATTGTTATCGGTGGCGGTCACGCAGGTACGGAAGCAGCGCTTGCTGCGGCGCGTATGGGTCGACAGACTTTACTCCTGACTCATAACATTGAGACTTTAGGGCAGATGAGCTGTAACCCAGCTATTGGCGGTATTGGTAAATCGCACTTAGTTCGTGAAATTGATGCCTTAGGTGGTGCAATGGCATTGGCTGCCGATAAAGGTGGTATCCAGTTCCGCATTCTGAACTCACGCAAAGGTGCAGCAGTACGTGCTACACGTGCACAGGCTGACCGTGTACGTTATAAAGCTGCGATTCGCGAAACTTTGGAAAACCAAGCCAATCTAGATATTTTCCAGCAAGCAGCAGATGACCTTATTGTTGATGGCGATACTGTAAAAGGTGTTGTGACTCAAATGGGAATTCGTTTTGATGCGAAAACGGTTGTACTGACGGCGGGAACCTTCTTAGGCGGTGTAATCCATGTCGGTTTAGAAAAATCGAGTGGCGGTCGTGCAGGTGATCCACCATCAATTTCGCTTGCTCACCGTTTACGTGAGTTAAATCTGCCAGTAGGCCGTTTAAAAACAGGTACACCACCACGTATTGATGCACGTTCTGTTGATTTTTCTGTGATGACTCCTCAACCAGGTGATTTTCCATCTCCAGTGATGTCATTTATGGGTGATGCATCTATGCACCCAGAACAAGTCAATTGTTATATCACGCATACCAATGAAAAAACTCATGACATTATTCGTGGCGGTTTAGACCGTTCACCAATGTACACAGGTGTGATTGAAGGGGTAGGTCCGCGTTACTGTCCATCGATTGAAGATAAAATTCACCGTTTTTCGGACAAAGATTCACATCAAGTGTTCTTAGAGCCTGAAGGTTTAGATACACATGAGCTTTATCCAAATGGTATTTCGACCTCTTTACCATTTGATGTGCAGTTTGAATTGGTACGTTCGATTCGTGGTATGGAAAATGCGCATATTTTGCGTCCAGGTTATGCGATTGAATATGACTATTTCAACCCGCAAGCGCTTAAATTTACTTTAGAAACCAAGGCGATTAACAACCTGTATTTTGCAGGTCAGATTAATGGTACGACAGGTTATGAAGAAGCGGGTGCACAAGGTTTGTTGGCAGGTCTGAACGCTGCGCGTCGTGCTTGGGATCAGGAACAATGGACGCCAAAACGTGATGAAGCGTATATGGGCGTGTTGGTTGATGACTTGATTACATTGGGTACGAAAGAACCGTACCGTATGTTTACTTCGCGTGCAGAATATCGTTTGATGTTGCGTGAAGATAATGCGGATCAGCGTTTAACGCCAGTAGGTCGTGAAATGGGCTTGGTGGATGACGTTCGTTGGGCTGCTTACTGCGAAAAAATGGAAGCTGTTGAAAAAGAAACAGGTCGTTTACAACACCTTTGGGCTGCGCCAAATAACCCAATGGGTAAAAAGTTTGTTGAAATGACAGGCGCTGACTTGTCGAAAGAATGTAGCGCGATTGACTTACTCAAACGTCCAAATATTTCATTTGCCCAAATTGCGGAATTGACTGGTTCTGAAGTGTCACAACAAGTAGGTGACCAGATTGAAATTGCGGTGAAATACGAAGGCTATATTAACCGTCAGCATGAAGATGTCGCGCAAATGAAGCGTCTGGAAGAAACTAAAATTCCAGCCGATTTTAATTACGATGTTGTTTCAGGTCTTTCACGTGAAATTACCTTAAAGCTTAAAGATGTACGTCCAGATACTTTGGCACAAGCTAGCCGTATTCCTGGTGTGACACCAGCAGCAGTTCAACTGGTGATGATCACGATTCGTAAGAATGCACAAACCAAGAAATCTGCTTAATCTTTGAAAATGATTAAAAAAGTCCGCTTTATGCGGGCTTTTTTTTAGGTAAAATCAGCGCGCTATAAAGCACAATAAAAAAATAAGGTTAAGTAATGTCATTACAATATAAAAATGGTGAAGAGATTCGCGAGGGCGATGTTGTGATTTGGTTAAATCAAAATGGTGAATTTTATCAATTTGATCAAGCCATTATGAAAGTATGGAATGTTGCTAAAACCAATGATGGGGAGTTGGTGGGGGTAAATTTAATGCCTCCTGAAGCTGAGTCTCCTATGCAGATGTTGAGAGCTTTGGTTCGACCAAATGATCCTGAATCATCTGGTGAAATTATGAAAATGTCAGATGTTCCGGGGCTTTATACTATTACACGATGGTTTTTACCTTTACAGCAAGTTTCTAAAAGTTTGGGCTTGGTTGCACGTATTGATTATTTTGCTGAACATGAAAGAGGACATGGCGAACTGATTCATCAAATAATTCAGAAGAAAGCAGAACAGTATCACGGCATTTATCAATATTATTTGGCAGATCAGGCTTATCAAGCACGTGACTTTCAACGTTATATTGATTTACTACGTTACTCTGCACAGTCGGGATATAGTCCTGCGATGTGTCAGTTAGCTCAGCAATTATTTATTGGCGGAATTTTACAAAAAAGTTTGGAAGGAAGCTTTAACTGGTATCGAGAAGCCGCATCCAAAATGGATAGTATTGCGCTATATCAGTTGGCAGGATGTTATGCGCGAGCACAGGGCACCGAACAAGATTTACAGAAAAGTTTGCAGCTCTTGGAGCAATCATCCGAACAGGGTTGTTGGGCAGCGACATTGGGATTGGCTGCCTATTATCGTTTTGGTTGGTTAACCTGTTTTTTAGTCAATCCAGTTTATCCGAATTATGGTGTGGTGAGCGACCATGTGATTCATCCTGGGCAGGCATTATATCTGTATCACCGAATTGCATCTCAGGCTCCTGAAACTGAAAAAGTTGTTTTGGCTAATGCTTATTATCATTTAGCTTGGATGTATCAAGATGGTATTGGCACAAAACGTGATTATGAGCAATGTGTCTATTGGTATCAAAAATCGGCTGATTTAGGCAATTCAGTTGCAATCAATAATTTAGCTGATAAATATGAGCATGGTTTAGGTATACCGCTTGATTTAGATATGGCTATTGAGCTGTATCAACAAGTCGCTGGGCGAGTGATAGCAGCCGATTTAAGTTTGGGGCGTATGTATGTAGAAGGGCGAGGTGTTGAGCAAGACTTCGAATTGGCTCGAAAACATTTAAATGTTGTACTAGAGGCACGCATTGACGGTATAGATACAATGCAAGCGGAGGCGATGCAACTGTTTGCATCCTTTACCGAAGATAGCCCACTGCAACAGGCTCAACACGTTCTCAAAAATGCGCGTGATTATTCAATTGAGCAAATTTCTGAACAGATCAGAAAGATTGATTCATTTCTGCATATGGATGAAGCCAAGCAATTATTCTTTAAACTATTTTTACTTAATGCTCAAAAAGGTGAAGCTTCCTCACAGTATCAAGTGGGGTATTGGTATTTAAATGGTTTCTATACCGAAAAAGATTTAGAGGAAGCGGCGTATTGGATTCAGAAAGCGGCCGATCAAAAAGACTCGTATGCGGAATGCAAGATTGGATATATGTATGAAAATGGACTTTATTTTAATCCAGATTTAGATCTTGCAGAAAAGTGGTATGAGCGGTCACTAAGGACCCCATCAACAGCATATTATCCAGAATACATCGCTGGGCAATTAAATCCTGAGTATTTAAAAATGTACGAGCAAATGAATAGTGAGGCATTGAGTGGACTTGTTCGTGTTGAGCAAAAGCGTCCGAAACGCAACAAATGGCTTTTTTGGAAAAAATAAAAGCCGATTTCTACTTCATGAAAGTTATTGACTATACAATTATAGTTAATAGCTTTCATTTGTATAACATACTGTATTTTATAGGTTATATATTTTGATAAGAGCTTTTAGCTATCATTTTATAAGGGTTTAGCTCTAAATAACCGAATCATTTAAAAATGAGAGTGAATGAATCCCGACCATTGTCGTGCTATTTCTCGCCAGTGATACCTTTCAAAATAGCCCCACAAGTTTTAGCCAACTTGCAAACTATTGATGGAGATCAATTATGGCTCAAACAAACATGGGAAAAACGCAGAAATTCCTCATCGTATTTTTGTGTTTTTGGGTAGCTTTTTTTGAAGGTTTCGATTTACAAGCACCTGGTATTGCAGCAAAAGGAATCGCAGCAACCTTTGGATTAGATCAAGTACAAATGGGATATGTGTTTAGCCTAGGTGTATTTGGTATGCTGTTTGGCGCATTCTTTGGCGGACGCGTTGCAGATTATTTAGGTCAAAAGAAAGTCCTGATGCTGTCTATTGCGATCTTTGGGGTGTTTTTTAGTATTACAGCAATCGCACCGAATGTAGAAGTTTTATATCTTGCACGCTTTTTCACAGGGCTGGGTTTAGGTGCTGCGATGCCGACCATGATTTCAGTGGTGGGTGATGAAGCAACGGAAGCCAACCGCGGAAAATTAAACAGTTTAATGTATTGTGGCTTACCTGTAGGTGCCATTTTTGTGGCAGGGCTTGCGATTTATTTTAAAGATATTCCATGGCAGACATTGTTCTTGATTGGTGGGATTACCCCATTAGTCCTCATTCCATTTATGGCATTTATTTTAAAAGATAAACCGAAGCAAACAACGCTTGTCGAAAATGCTGACCTAGCACCAGTCCCTGCAATGACTGAAGTATTATTTCAGCAGCAAAAATTTAAACAGACTTTATCACTCTGGGTAAGTTTCTTTTTCACTTTGATGGTGAACTATATTTTAATTAGCTGGTTACCGAACTTGTTGATGGAACAAGGCTTAGAAAAGCAGCAAGCATTTCTGGTGATGCTGGTTTTTCAGGTGGGTGCAGTGATTGGAACCTTGGGTTTTGGTTACTTGCTAGATCGTTTGAAATTATGGCAGATGGCGGTAATTATCTATTCAGGATTATTTATTGCCATATTTTTACTGTTCACCAGTAAAGTAGTAGCGGTATTAATTATAGCAGGGGTGTTGGGCGGAATTTTCTCTACAGGTGGTCAATCTATTCTCTACGGAATTTCTCCAATCTTTTATTCAGGCGCGGGTAAGGTCACAGGTGTAGGGAGCGCAATCTCTTTAGGACGCTTAGGTGCAATGACAGGCCCATTACTGACGGGTAAAATTTTAGCCTTAGGTTTAGGTACAACGGGTATTTTGGTGGCAAGTGCTCCAGGCATTATTCTTTCTGCAATTGCCGTCACTGCATTATCACGTTTTAAAGCTCAGCAAGCGAAAAAATAATATTTTTTATCTCGATCTTAAAGGGCTACGCATAAGTGTAATGATTTACATTTGTGCGTTTTGCATTTTATCGAAGCCCTTAATGTCGAACGTTAAATATTAGTCGTAGCTTCGAAAAATTTAGAACAATAATTTTGAGTTTCAAAAAGTAATAAATATCAACTTTTTTAAATGATATGGGTAAATTAGGGCACAAAATTTGCTACATTAGAGAAAACCGTTCTCATTTAGCATTAGGGCCTGTTGATATTTACTGTGCAAAAAAATAGCGAGAAAGTAAAATTCAATTGCCAAACCAAATCGACTTCTCGCTATGCATCAACCAATGCTGATTGATCAACACTGGTTAAAGCTGAAATCTATTGTCCATAATTTTGGTATTTATCTTATGTCCTTGGAGGGATATAACTGAATCATTTGGTAAATCCAATATGATGGTTTAAACGATTCATCCGATGGTCTAAAGATAATAAGCTATTAAAAATATTTAAGTTATTTTCAAAACATGCTGATCTAGAATAGGTATTTATTGATGCTAGCCATATTCGAGCACATCAACATGTTACAGGACTCAAGGATCAAGCTATTTCAAGGAGCATCGGTGGAAACAGTACTAAAATCCATTTAGCTATAGATTAAAATGGGAACCCAATTCAATTTCTTACTCATGATGGCACAACTCATGATGTGAAAGTTGCTCTTACATTGGTTGATAAAATAGACTTAACAGATACCGATGTTCTTAGCGCTGATAAGGGATGTGACTCGAAAGCTTTGAGAGAGGAAATAGAAAGAACATCCACAACAGCGAATATTCCAAAGAAATACAACATACTTATATTTATTTGGTTAACATTATGAAATGTCAACAGACCCTAATGATTTGATTTAAAAAAATTTCCTTTAATCTGGCTTGGAGAATGGAATTGCTTGTTATCCGCTATAAGCCTTGGATCATGATCATACTACTGGTTTTGGTCGTCAGTTTTGCTACATATCGCTGGTGGCAAGGACCATTGCTACCTAGTTATGAAGTCGTATCTAGTCCATTGATTCAGACAGTTGTTGCTTCGGGACGGGTAGAGAAAGTATCTCGGACTCAGATTGGTAGTGAAATTACAGGGGTTGTTCTTGAGCGCTTGGTTCAAGAGGGAGATCGGGTCTCTCGAGGAGATGTTCTTTTAGTACTGAAATCTGATGAAATTTCAGCGCAAGTGCGGCAGGCAGAAGCTGAATTAAAGGAACTCGCAACCACTAGACGTCAGCAAGCAGAAGTCGATTTAGCGAATGCCAAAGTACAATTAGAACAGGCTCAAAGAGAGGCGTTACGCAGACGAAATACCGAATTAGGAATATTATCAGCAGAGGAAAGGGAGAAATCGATAGAGGCAGAAAGACTCGCCCGTAATAATTTGGAATCAGCTCGATTAAAAGTTGCTTCACTTGCCCCAGATAAAGTTGAAGAGACAAAATTACGTGAGCGACTCGCTGCACTACAAGCACAACTTGCCAAGACTAAAATTCGTGCAGAAGTTTCAGGTATTATTTTAACCCGTAATGTTGAGCCAGGGGATCTGGTACAACCGAGTCAGACTCTCTTCACTATTGCACTGGATGGTGCGACTGAAATACGAGTGCCATTTGATGAACGAAATTTACCACTGCTGGCTTTACAACAAAAAGCAGCAGTGATTGCAGATGCCTATCCAGATCAACCTTTTCCTGCCCATATTAATTTTATTGCCCCAAGTATTGATGCTCAACGTGGCACAGTAGACGTCCGATTAACAGTTGATCCAGTCCCAGATTTTTTGCGTCAAGACATGACGGTATCGGTAAATGTTGAAACTAACCAGCGCGAGCGAACCTTGGTCATTCCAAATGATGCTTTAAGCAGTATAAGTGGCAACAAGGCTATGGTTATTTTAGTAAGAGATAGAAAAATTCAACGTCATCCCATCACACTGGGTTTACGTGGTTTGGTCATGTCTGAAGTTGTAGCTGGATTAAAAGAAGGTGATCACGTCCTTACCGATGCAGAATCAGTGCTTAAAGATGGAACTCGTGTCCGAATAGAGCAAACTAAACGTGTCTTGCAGAGTCAAACGGATCAGACAAATAGCAAAAATGAATTACCGGTGAAATTCGATTGAAAAACTTTTTTGGGCGACTTTGGACAGAGTGGACCATCGCAATCAGTTTTTTGCGAGAGGGTCGCACACAGTCGATGATGATTACCATTGGCGTCGCGGTGGGGGTAGCCGTCATTGTGTTCATTAGCGCCTTAATTCAAGGTTTACAATCGAATATTGTAGAAAGGACTTTAGGGACACAGGCGCATATTCGTTTGCTCTCACCAGATGAGGTGAATCACATTGTGCCACCAGTAGCAGGAATACTTCAGTTGTTACAAGAAGATAAGCGTGCGCAACGCTTACGTTCTATTAATAATTGGCAGCAGATTACTGAGAATTTAGATCAGTTGCCGGTGTTGACTGCGGTTTCTCCTGTGGTCTCTGGTCCTGCATTTGTACAGCGCGGAGATGCGATTCAATCGGTTGCATTGGTTGGTATCAATCTTGAACGTTATCAACAGATTATTCCGTTAAAGCAATATATGGTGAGTGGCGAATTACGGGTCAGTGCGGATAATGTATTAATTGGGCGTCAATTGGCCAAAGATTTAGGTGTGCAAGTCGGGAGCAAATTAAGGTTAGATACTGGGCAACAGAAAAATGCAGTGGTGAACATCTCTGGAATATTTGAACTTGGCGTGCGTGAATTGGATACGCGCTATGTCTATCTGGATTTGAAACAGGCGCAATCTTTACTTAATTTGCCGGGTGGTGTGACCGTGATTGATCTGACGATCCAAGACATTTTTCAGGCGGATCAAGTTGCCTCACAAGTTGGACGCCTGACTGGATTAAAAGCAGAAAGCTGGATTGAAACCAATGCTCAATTAATGAATGCGATTACTGCTCAGAGCCTTTCGACCAACATGATTATTGTTTTTGTGGGAATTTCAGTCGCTTTTGGTATTGCCAGTGTGATGTCGGTGAGTGTGGTGCAACGGACTCGGGAAATCGGTATTTTGCGTGCGACGGGGGCGACACAAGCGCAAATTTTAAGAGTTTTCTTATTTCAGGGAGCAATTTTTGGTCTGCTTGGTTCGATGCTTGGTAGTGTTGTCAGTTATGGTCTAATCTGGGGGTTTAATCAGTTTGGTCCCGGCTTGTTTTATATTTCGATTTCAATCAAGCTTATCTTGTCAGCATTATTCTTGGCGACTTTGACGGGAGTTTTGGCTGCTGCAATACCTTCCCGTCGGGCGGCTGCACTCGATCCTGTGGAGGCAATTCGTCATGTCTGATTCATCTGAGGAAGTACTACGTTTAGAAGCATTGCGAAAGTCCTATAATGTTGGGCAACCTAATGAAGTGGAGGTATTACATGGAATTGACCTGTGTATTCAACGGAATGACTTTGCTGCATTAATTGGTCCTTCTGGTTCAGGCAAAAGTACTTTACTGAATATTCTTGGCTTATTAGATCAGCCTAGCTGTGGTGAGTTGTACTTGTTGGGTCAGGCAACAAGCCGTATGGATGATAGGGCTCGGACAGCATTACGCGGCAACAGTATAGGTTTTGTGTTTCAATTCCATCATCTTATACAGGCCTTTACTGCCTTAAATAATGTGCTTATGCCATTAATGTTGAAGCAAGGCAAGCCAGATCAATCTGCGTTGCAATATGCTCATGAATTATTGGCCGCCGTAGGCTTAGATAAGTTCGCTGACCGTAAACCGAATGAGCTTTCTGGAGGGCAGCAGCAGCGCGTGGCGATTGCACGTGCACTGATTACTCAGCCTGCACTATTGTTGGCCGATGAACCGACAGGTAATCTTGATACTCAAACTGCTGCGGAAATGTTTGAATTATTTCGTAAAGTACATCGCGAACATGACTGTGCAGTCCTTTTGGTGACTCATGATCCTAGATTATCGGCAACCTGTGATCGAACCATTAATCTGGTGGATGGGAGAATTCAGAGTGATTCCAGACACGAGATGAAATGAGTGCGAACGTGGGTCACTCTTTTGGGAATAGCAGTTCAAAACATATACCTTCTGCGCTATTGACTGCCCGATACATTCCCTGATGAAGCGTCAAAATAGATGCCACAATCGATAGGCCTAAACCCCCCGTTTGATGAGGGCTTTGTCTGCTGGAACTGCACTGATAAAAACGCTCAAAGAGATGAGGCAAATGCTCAGGAGCAACTTCCAAACCACTGGTGATCACAGATAATATAATCATCTGCATATTATTAATGTTCTTTCGGCAGCTAAGCACATAAATAGTTTGGTGATTGCCGCCGTGAATGAGCGCATTTGATATCAGATTATACAGCGCTTGTTGTAACAGTTCTGGATCTGCCGATAGCTCAGTTGCTTCAAGCCTTAAAACAAAATTGCAGTGTTGTTCTTCGGCTTGATATTCAAAAATACTGCACATATGTTCTATAAAGGATTGGAGCTGAATTATCTGTTTGTTTAAGCAAACTTTGTGCGCATCTGCGCGGGCGAGAAATAACATGCTGTCAATCATTCGTTTTAAACGTTGATAGTCCTCCAAGTTGGAAATCAAGAGTTCCTGATACTGTGCGGGACTACGTTCATTCATGAGTAAAATTTCGGTTTGCCCGATTAAATTATTCAATGGGGTCCTAAATTCATGCGCAATGTCTTCAGAGAAGCGATTCAGTTGGCTATATCCCATTTCAATACGGTCAAGCATGGCGTTGATATCGGATGCTAGTTGTTCAATCTCTTGAGGGGGATGAATCAGATTGAGTCGCTGCTCAAGTTTGTGAATATTAATGGCATGAGTCTGTTCTCGCAGAGTTCTTAATGCGTTCAATCCCAGATGGCTAGCAATGGCACAGAGTATGAAAATGGCCAAGATGCCCGTAAATACATAAATAAAAAGACGTTTTTGAAAAGGCGAGATGATGGCTAAACGTTCAGACCACTGTTTGCCTGCAATTAACACATAGGGCTGCTGATTGATTTGAATGGTTTTCCAAGCAATACGGGTGGGGTAAGTATGAACCGATAAATCTTGGAATTGAATTTGGGGCTGATGGGTAAATTCAGGCAGCGGAATGCCAAGAGGATTGATGTTGATGAGAATCTGATTGCCTTGAATCAATAAAAACAAATTATCCTGATTTCCCAACATATTTTGATACAGCTTCGGACGAGCGATAATCTGTTCAATATTGCTACTGTCTTGTAGCAAAATTTCCAGTCGCTCAATTCGTTCAACCAAAGCCCGATCTTGCTGAGCAATTAAAATCTGGTTGATACCCAGATAGGTCATAAATGCTACAGCGCACAAGACCATTGCAGCACACCCTGTAACCAAGAGTGTTAATCGGAGTTCTAAAGAGCGAATGGGCTTGAACATTATGCTTCCACTGAAATTTTATAGCCCAAACCACGGACAGTATGAATTAATTTTATCTCATGCCCCTCGTCAATTTTACTGCGTAAGCGTCGTACCGCGACATCAATAAAATTCGTATCAGTATCAAAATTGATATGCCAAACTTCGGAAGCAATTTGCCTACGCGTAATAATTTCATTTGGGTGCCGTAGCATAAAGTGCAATAAATTAAACTCCTTTTTACTGAGTTCAATTAACTGCTCATGTCGCCAAACTTTATGATGGATTAAGTCCATTTTTAAATTGCCTATCCATAACTCATTTTCCTGAACATACTGTTGCCGTCTCAGCAGACTTTTAATACGTGCGAGTAATTCAATATACGAAAAAGGTTTGGCCAGATAGTCATCGGCACCCAGTTCCAGACCTTTGACCCTATCAATAATTTGATCTTTGGCAGTGAGAAAAATCACGGGTATATGGGAAAACTGACGTAATACTTTTAAGACTGCCCAGCCATCAATATCGGGCAGCATCACATCTAATATGACCAAGGTATAAGGTTGCATTTTTAGTTTTTCCAAGCCTTCGAGCCCTGAATGAACACATTCAGCGGCATAGCCAGATTCATTTAAGCCCTTCACCAGATATGAGGCGATCTTCACTTCATCTTCGATAATTAGAATACACATTTTGCTCAGACTCATTTTGAAGATGACAACTTTGTAATGTGATTGTCATGCTTCAAATCATTCGGGTTGTATAAGATTTTGTAAAACTTAATTCGGGGCAATCATGATGAACAATCTCAAAGGGCTTGTTTTAACAGTAATGCTGATGGGTAGCAGTACTTTTGCACAAACCGTTCAATTGAATCAAGTTTATTCACTCGATTCCAACGCTGCACAAATCCTTGTTGATGCCGCAGTGGCTGCTTGTCAAAAAATACAGCACAACATTGCTGTGGTCGTGGTTGATCGGGGAGGAAATACCTTGATGGCAAGTAGGCATGAAAATGTCGGCCCCCATAATTTGGGCGCAGCCGAAAAGAAAGCCTATACCGCTTTATCGACCAAAACAGCGACCTTGCTGTTAAGTCAAAATGCCCATGAAAACAGTGATGCAAAAAATTTAACCACTTTATCTAATTTGCTGTTGTTAGGAGGTGGTTTACCAGTGCGTTATGAAAATCAGGTGGTCGGTGCAATTGGGGTTGCAGGTGCAGGAGGCGCCAAAAATGATCAGTATTGTGCTGAGGCAGCCATTCAGTCTAGTTTTAATCGTTAAGGATTCCATTATGTTTAAGAAGTTTTTACCACTCTCAACACTTTTATTAACATCAATGACGTTTGCACAAAATAACCCATTAAGTGTGCATGTGTTAAATCTAGAAAATGGTTTGCCTTCTGCTGATGTTGAAGTAGTGCTCGAAAAGAGTTCTGGCAATCACTGGGTGAAGCTAAATCAGCAAGTTACAGGGCCGAATGGTCGTATTACGGCACTTTTTCCTGAAAATCAGCCGTTAGCACAAGGAATTTATAAGGTTACGTTCAAAACAGGAGACTGGTTCAAAAAGAATAATCAGAGCACTTTTTTCCCAGAGGTCCCCGTTATTTTCAAAGTTGATGGCAGTGTCAGTCATTACCACATTCCCTTATTATTAAGCCCCTATGGATACTCGACCTATCGAGGTAATTGATAATCTAAAGGGCTGGTAAAACTAGCCCTTTTATTTGCCCATGGTGAGTTAAAATTCGAAAAAATTAGACAATAATTCATGTCCGTACTTTTATGTTATTCACTGAATCTAAATCGATTCATGTTCTACAAGTGAGTCGACGAATTTTATGAAATATTAAGGGAAAAACGGCTTGTATTATTTGATTATAAATAAGGATGGCATGAACCAATTTTTAAGATCAATTCAAGTTTATAACCATAAAAGGCACATTTCACTTATATAGCTTCGATCTAAATCAGAAACTAATTTTTTTCTTTCTGTTTAATACTGCCTATAAAGATAGCAACTAACGCCATAATTAGACTGAAACCCAATAAAGGGAGTACTATCCCTAGAGTAGTCAATAGAGTGACTAGAGTGGTTCGTTGAAGAGAGTTTCCATGTTTCCAAGTGTTTATAAATAGGACTGAAAACTGTTGGATTGATTGTTTGAAGTCCGTTTTTTTGTACCAAGCCAAATACGCATAAAAAATCATTGCACATAATTCAAAAGAGTAGATGATGAGTATCAACTGGTTTATCCAGCCAAACAAAATACCAATATGGGCATCAACACCCCAACGCGTCAATTTGGCGATTAATGGATAGTCTTGGAAATAGAGTTGATCAATTACTTTGTGGTTTGAAACATCAATTGCAATGCTATCTGCTTGAGTTGGCCAATTGCGTTGAATTTCGGAAATACTCCATGCTTGGCTTTTATCTAGAGGTGGCTTGATCTGTATTTGTGAGGCATCAATACCATGCTTTCTAGCGAGATCTAATGCGATGTCAAAATCACGAGGGGTGATTTGTGGTGAATGCTGCATATGAATCATCGAATGATCATCATGATGCATGATCATGTCTGATTCAGCTCTAGCTTGGAGTGATGTGGTTAGAACTGGGGTTTGCCAACTCAGGGCTTGGCGAAATATTCGAATATTTTCACCAGCATATTCAGACCAGGTTAAGCCAGTCACAGCAACAAAGAGTAGAAGGGGGAAAAGAGCTAAGCCTATTGTGCTGTGTTTTTGGATATATCTATTATGAATGTTTTGTTTTTTCTTGGAAGCTTTGCGACGGTTATACCATTGGTAAAAACCAGTAAAAATCAATACGGCTAACCAACTTGCTGCGAGTTCACTATAAAATCGACCCCAGCTCCCTAACAATAAATCTCGATGTAAATGGTCCAGCTTAGTTCTAAATGGTAATAAGCCACTTGTACCGTAAACAGCTAATTGGCCTTTTACTTCAAGCGTATATGGATCGATGAAGAGCGCTTCATTTTGTAGTCTGAATTTAGAATCTGAAAAAATAATTCGTGTGGTCTGATTTTCTGTTGGTGCTGGTCGTACTTCAGTTATTTGCGCAGTAGGAGATAAAAATTGTCTAGCTTTCTCAATTTGCTTGCTGAGAGACTGTGTTTTTGAATCGTTATGTTCGATGTATAAAATATCTTTATAAATAATTTTTTCAATTTGTGGGGTAGCAGCATAAAAAAAACCAGTTAAGGCCGCTATAAAAATAAATGGGGCAATAAAAATACCAGCATACACGTGCAATAAACGGAAGAGCGTTTGCCAGAAATTGAGGTTCAAATAACTTTCCTTAAATCTGTGATTGGGTGTTTATATGCCATTTTGAAACGCAATTATACTGCAATTACAAGAACCCTCAATTGCCGACTTTTTTATACATTGTTGTTTAATAGTTATGAGCATGCTTTGATATTGATCGTTTCCTTTACAGAACTTGACTGCACGCTGTACTTAACTTTATAGAGTCAAATACAGCGTTAAGAAACCAATAAAATTAAATACTCGTTGCTTGCTTAATAAAACCTAGTAACTGGTTAGTTTCGGCTAAGCTAGCCTTTTGTAAAGGTTTTCTAGGGTCTCCGACACAGAAACCTAGTTCATTCAATCCAGCCTTCACTGTTTTGGGTAAACCACCTTGCACAATAAACCGCAATAAAGGAAGTTGCTTATAGAAAAGGTTTTGTGCCTGAGTTAGATCTCCATTTTTGACTGCTTGATAGAGTTGATTGGGGAGTTTGCCTAACAGATTTGGGGCAACGGTACACCAACCACTTGCACCAGCACAAAATGCCTCAAGAGCCAAAGGATTACAGCCATTATAAAAAGGCAATTTCCCTTGTGTCAGCTCATGGAATTTATGCATACGTTGAATATCCCCCGTACTGTCTTTGACCATAGAAATGTTTTCAATCTCTTCAAACATTTTGACAATTAATTCAGGCGACATATCCAAACCACTCGTTGCAGGGTTGTTATAGACCATAATCGGGAGTTTAGTTGCTGCTGCAATTTGTTGATAATACTCATAAACTTCTTGATCCGTCAGTTTCCAATAGGAAACAGGAATGACCATAATCACATCTGCGCCTAACTCTTCAGCCTTTTGAGCTTTTTGAATTGCCATTGAGGTCGTGAGTTCGGAAATTCCTAAAATGACAGGGACACGATGATTAACAACTTCAATACTTTTTTGAGCGACTTGTTGCCATTCCTGCCAAGATAAATAAGCACTTTCCCCAGCACTGCCCAGTGGTGCAATCGCATCACATTGATGCTCAAGCAATGCATTTAGCGTAATCGTCAACGCATCAAAATCAACTTCGTGTGTTTCAGCTTTAAAAGGAGTAATGAGGTAAGCAATAATGCCTTCTAACTTCATGGTTATTCTCCTTTAATGCAATCTGAGTGATTTTTCAAAGCTTTACGAGCGTAATAAGCGAAATTGATTTTGTTACGTTTATCTGTAGACACCCAGTCGTGCGCTTCTTTGGCTAAGTCGTGTGGAATCTGTTGAATTTGACCTGCCGCCATGGCCAAAAGTTGTAAGCGTGCCGCACGTTCAATCAAAATCGCGAGATTACAAGCTTCCTCGATGGTTTTTCCTGTGACCAACTGTCCATGGTGAGACAATAAAACAGCACGATTTTCACCCAATGCTGAAGAAATAAAGATCCCTTCTTCATTGCCAACAGGAACACCAGGCCAATCTCCAACGAAAGAACAATCTTCGTACAAAGCACAGGTATCCATATGTGAGATAACGAGTGGCACACGGAGCATAGACAACGCAGCGACATGCGTTGGATGGGTGTGAATAATACAATTCACTTCGGGATGTTCTTTATAAATCCAAGTATGAAAACGGTTGGCTGGGTTTGCCATTCCTTCGCCATTTAAAGGTTTCAGGTCTTGATCTACTTCTAATAAGTTGGCCGCAGTGATTTCATCAAAGCCTAGACCAAAACGTTGAGTAATAAAGGTATTCCCTTTATCGGTTCGGCTGGTGATTTGTCCAGCAAGTCCAGCATCATGACCATGATCAAATAAAATACGGCAAGTTAAGGCCAGTTTTTGTGGATCGGTGTAGTCTTCATCTTGAAAATGTTGTTGCATACTTTGTTGAGCGTTGTGCATGAGCTGCTGTTTATCAAGTAGTGCAGTTTCCATAAGACCTCCTATTCGGTTGATTTGTCATTTGGACATGGGCAGAATAAGAAACTTGTGGATGGTAGAAAATATCCAGTTTTTAAAACTTATATGGTCCAGATAATCATGCAACAATCGTGGGAAATGCGACTACATCTAGCTGAACGTAAAGAAAAAACCATTTTTCTTAAACTGACAAACCAGATTATTCAGGAAATCTTGTCAGGGCGATTAAAGCAGGGCACACGTTTGCAAGGTTCGCGGACCTTAGCGGATGAGTTGGGAATTAATCGGAAAACAGTACAATCCGTTTATGAAGATTTAGAAGCTCAGGGCTGGTTAGTCTCAAAGCCAAGACAAGGGACGTTTATTTCTGAACAGTTACCCGATCTCAAACTTGACTCAGCATTAGCTATAATGACATCAGCTCAAATTTCTACTGAATTATCTACTCCACAGGAAACGGCGATTAAAAATGATGGGATTCCTGATACTCGGCTGATTCCATATGAGTTATTTTCGCGTGCTTATCGTCATGCCTTGATTAAGGTGACGAGGCAGCAAATTATGGGGTATGGTGACCCGCAAGGAGCGCTGGAATTACGTCAAGCCTTATTAAATATGTTGTCAATGGAGCGATTTATTCAGACCACAATTCAGCATATTTGTGTGGTTCGCGGAAGCCAAATGGGGATTTTCCTTGCAGCTCGAGTGCTTGCCAAGCCACAAGTACAAGGTCAAGTCATTGTCGTGGAGCAGTGGTCTTATCCACCAGCAGTGGAAACTTTCCTATCCAACCATTTTCAAATTGTGCGGGTCAGATTAGATCAACATGGTCTAGATACCGAACACTTAACAGAAATACTGAAAAATCATTCGGTTGCAGCAGTATACACTACGCCACATCATCAATATCCAACGACTGTTTCCATGTCGATGGATCGGCGACTAAAGCTTTTGGAACTATCTAAAACTTTTGATTTTTATATTATTGAAGATGATTATGATCACGAATTCCACTATGACAGTCGTCCAATTCCTCCTTTAATCAGTTTACCTGCGGCTGAAAAAGTGATTCATATCGGTTCATTGTCCAAAGTCTTTGCACCAAGTTTAAGGGTGGGCTATGTGGTTGCTGATTTGGAAATTATCCAAGCCATGAAACAGGATATTTTACTTATTGATAAGCAGGGCAATGCCATTACAGAACTGGCGATTGCAGAGTTGATGCAACAAGGTGAAATCAAGCGGCACACACGGAAGATGCGCAAAATTTATCAACACCGTCGAGATTTTGCCGTGATGACTTTTCAGCAATTTTTTCAGGACAACGTTGAAATTACTGCACCAGCAGGGGGAATGGCATTATGGGTGCGGTTTAATCTAGCTTATCAAACTTACTATGCTGAAGCTTTAAGTCATTTGCAGATCGATTCTGAATATTGCTTTGGTTCTCGTGTAGAAAATACCAGCTTAGATTATTTTCACATACGTTTTGGCTTTGCTGCACTGAATGAAACTGAAATAACCAAGATTATTCAAACATTACATCAAATTTTCATGACTGAATTGTAAGTTGAAAAATATAAAAGCCAAAATCTTGTGGACTTTGGCTTTGCTACATAACCTAATTATAAAGGCATACGATACTCAATAATTCCTGGTTTTTCAGCGATCCAGTTATAAAGTTTCTGAGCAGTCTGGTTTGTCTCTTGAGTATGCCAATATAAACGATCACACTTTTGAGTCCGCGCTTGTTTTTGGACATATTCTATTAAACGTTTCCCGACGTGTTGCCCACGTGCTTCAGGCGATACATATAAGTCCTCTAAATAACAATAGTCTGTTTCTGCCCATGTTGAGCGGTGAATCACATAATGGACAAAGCCTAAAACTTTGTCGCCCTCTTTGGCAACAGCACAGTACACAGGTTCAGCATCATCAAAAAAGCGTTGCCATGTGGTTTGTGTAACTTCATGAGATAAATTAACTTTATAAAATTCTTGATAGGCAAGCCAATACGGTAGCCATTGTTGATAGTCTTGATACTGCGCTGGTGTTACTTGAATATTGTGCTTTTGCATAGTGATGTTCCCATCATTTTTGGTGATTAAAAATTGATGGGTAAAGCATAATCTTGATATGGTACTGTTTTAAGATACGGTTTTTGTATTTTTTACAGTACCAGTTTAAGTTTTTTATACCAAACGCCGTGAAAAGATACTTCTAACAGCATATTGAAGATTTCTAATCATTCACCGTTTTTATAAAATTATCCGAAACAAATCGCTTAAATTTTCCATTCAAGACACAATAAGCGATTAAGCCTAAAATCAATCCCCAATAATGTAATATTGGCAGCACTGGCAAGAAAGGTAATTAAAGCTGCTTCACGGCTTTCAATATCACTCATAGCATTGGTTAGACTTCCTGTAATAGTGCCTAACAAGGCAAGACCTGCCAGCGTACTAATAAAAGTTATTGGAAATGCTGTAAATATTGCAGCCAGTGTGACGCCAAAAATCCCAACCAAAATATAAAATATCCCCGCAGCAATTCCTGCTATCCAGCGTTTAGAAGGATCTTCATGAGATTCCTTACCTGTACAGATTGCAGCGGTAATTGCTGCAAGATTAAATGCGTGAGCGCCAAAGGGTGCCATGATGAAGGAACCTAAACCTGTGACAATAAGAATGGGTTTGGCATTGGTTTTAAATCCATCATTTTTTAAGACCAGTAAACCTGGCATATATTGCCCTGTTAATGTGATTAAAAATAAAGGCATGGCAATACTTAATGTGGAATTGATGGAAAAATCAGGAGCAGTCAGAATCGGTGAGGCTAATTTCAATTCAAATCCTGCAAAATCAATTCGAGTCTGAATGATTAAAAAAATAAAACCAAAAACCAAAACACTGACGATGGCATATCGTGCAGAAAAACGTTTAACAACCAGATAAATTAGAAATAATGACAGGGTCAGAAGTGGGTCGATTATGGTGTTGGTAAAGGCAGTTATACCAAATTGTAATAAAATCCCTGCCAACAAACCTGACGCAATACTTACAGGAATGAGGCGAATCAGTTTTTCAAAATAACCAGTAACTCCTAAAATTACGAAGGCTAAGGCAGAAAGTAAATATGCGCCAATCGCTTCAGCATAGGGAATAGTTGCAAGAGCAGTAATGAGAAATGCAGCAGCAGGAGTAGACCATGCCGTAATGATGGGTTCTCGAGTGTACCAACTTAATAATATTCCAGTAATACCAACACCAATAGAAATTGACCATACCCATGAAGCTGTAAGCTCTGGGCTAAGTCCTGCCATTTGTGCTGCTTGGAAGATTAAAATGAATGTACTCCCATAATTGACAATTACCGAAATTAATCCTGCCAAAATAGGAGGGAGTAAATCCTTGGAATAACGGTGAAAAACTGCGAGTCGAACCGACATAACCCCAACCTCTGAAAACTTTAACCATGAAAGCGTTGAGTGTATTTTTAATCATGGTATTGTCATAAGATACAGTTTGGGTGTTTTTAGAAGTACCAGTTCACTATGACAACGTCATCTTCTGCTTATTTTCCACATTTAATTTTGCCTAAAGGGCAACCCATAAAAGATGGTTTATATTGTGTTTTACGAGATGCAATTCTAGAAGGCCGTCTATCTGGGGGAACAAAACTACCCTCAAGTCGCAATTTGGCAGAGATGATGTCCATTTCCCGTAATTCTGTATTGGCGGGATTAGAACGTTTGCTCGATGAAGGCTATTTAGTCACTAAACCAAGTTCAGGAACTTATGTTGCTGCCGTCATTCCAGACCAATTAATTCAAATTCAAAACGATATAACCCAGACAAAATCTCAACCTACGCAAAGCATCAACATTAATCCACATTTCACTAATTTGTTGCTTCATTGGAATAAGCAGACATTAACAAGTCAAGAGAAGAAAATATTTCATGTGGGTGTAGGCTGTGTCGACTTATTTCCACATGAACTTTGGGGTAAATTATTAGGGCGTGCATGGCGACAATCTTATTATCAATTAGGCCAATTCCATGATCCCCGAGGCTATCTGCCTTTACGTCAGGCAATTTGTCATTATGTTAAGTCAACACGAGGATTAAACTGTCAGGAAGAACAAATTCTGATTGTGAATGGAACACAACAGGCAATTCATTTGGCTGCATATGCGCTGTTACAGCCAAATGACCAAGTGTGTTTAGATGAGCCGGGTTATGACGCAGCCTTAAATATATTCCGTAGTTTTGGTGCCATAGTAAACCCTATTACTAGTGATGAGGAGGGGATGAGAGTTGAAGAAATTATTCATGACCATGCTGAAAGCCAACTCATTTACACAGCTCCCTCACATCAATTTCCACTTGGTGACACTCTGAGCCTTGCTCGCCGATTTGCTTTATTGGACTGGGCTACCCAATATCAAAAATGGATCTTTGAAGACGACTACAATAGCGAATTTCGTTATGGAACGCATCCTATACAAGCATTACAAGGTTTAGATGAACAGCATCGCGTGATTTATGCAGGCACATTTTCTAAGATGATGTTTCCTGAATTCCGACTTGGGTTTATGGTCGTTCCTGAAGCCTTAATTGAAGTTTTTAGTCTGGCAAAATATTATACCGACACGCGTAGTTCCTATCTGGAACAGGTGGCACTGGCGGCATTTATTAAAGATGGTCATTATGCACGACATGTACGTAAAGTTCGTAAAGCCTGCTACGAACGTCAACAGGCTTTAATTGTAGCAATTGAAACCTATCTTTCAGATGTACTAACTGTACAGCCTACCGATTCAGGAATTCATTTAGTTTGTTGGCTTAAGAATGGTTGGACTGAAAAAGAATTTCTTATTGAATGTGAAAAAGTGGGTTTAGCTGTACAGCCTTTATCCAGATATTGTCAAGTCGCATCCCAAAGACCCGCCGTACTGTTTGGTTATGCAGCACATACGCCTGATGAAATACAAGCAAATATTAAAAAGCTTGCGCAATCTCTGTATTAGTTTTTTGATAATTTAAAATATGCCCGTTAGTTTCTAAAATATGAGAAGACTAATTTTGCTATGCACATAATTAAATTCACTATAGATGCTTCTTTATTATGCATACATTTAAGAATTATTGATGCATTATTTAGTGATAAGAATTTTAAAAAGCAATTGGAATATAAGTCTGTATATTTTGTCGTTGAAAAAGGATTTATGGGTGTACAATGCTGATTGTGGAGTCGGAAAAGCTTCTAAAAAATATAACAAAAACAAACGGGATGAATCAGTTTGATATAAAAATATACTCTAGAGGTATTTCACAAAATTAAATTTTTCATTTAAAAAAAGAAAAAGATTCTGTCTTGATATATAGTTTTAATGAAAGGATAGAAGAATGACCAATCGAAGGATTTTGATTGGCATAAAAGTTGCTGTTTTAAGCAATAGGGTCTTAGCTAGGTGAAAAGGATATGACATCACTCAGCCAACAGATGAATGTGAACCACTATTCTCGGCAAGCAGATTTTGCACAGAATTTAATGTCGAGCATTTGTGGCGAACATCGTTTAGATACAAGTGCACGCGATACCTTAGATTTTCATTACGATGGTATGCGTTTGCCCAATCGGAAAATGGCGATTGGTACGATTCGTTATGGTGCAAATGTTGCCATCAATATTTCCAATTTAAAAGCTTACAGTATTAGCTTGCCTTTACAGGGGAAACAGGCGCTAAGTATTCGTGGTGAAAATTATGTTTCGGATGAGAATAGAGGGTTAATTGTCTCGAATAATGATTGTCAGGAATTAGTTATTAACCGTGATTGTCAGAAATTACAGGTCGTGATTCCTGAGCGAAGTATGCATATGGTTTTGGCGGATTTATTGAATCAGTCCATTGACCAGCCTATTATTTTTAATCCAGAAATGCATATCGATTCAACTCAATTAATTCATGCATGGTGGAAAAACATCCAAAATTTCTTGCAGTTTAATGCACAGAATAATGGTTTTTTTGGCTTGCAAATGCTGTCTGATGATTATGAAAATTTTGTGATTAAGGCGTTATTGCTTTCTCAAGAGCATAATTATTCTGCGGCATTGAAAGTACAGGCACAGCAACAAGAGCCGGTCTATATTCGCAAAGTTAAAAATTTCATTATTGAGCATGCACATGAAGATATTCGTGCTGATGATTTACAACGTTTGGCAGGTGTTTCAAAGTCAAAGCTGTATGATGAGTTTCAGCAATATTATGGTACTAGCCCGATGTCCTTTTTGCGCAAATATCGCTTGCAGCAAATTTATAAAATTTTAAGTCATGCCAATATGAATGCTAAGTTATCGATTTCAAAACTGGCTTATGATTGGGGTTTTACCCACCTCAGTCGTTTTTCCCAAGACTATAAAGAGGAGTTTGGTGAAAAGCCGAGTGAAACTAAAAATAAGTCACGTGAATAAATGATGAGATATAAGAAACCCCTGATTGAGAAATTTCATCAGGGGTTTTTTAATGCAATATACAAATGGTTTAGACTGAATTTTCTAAGTTATAGATTGCTTTAGTTTTAGATTTTTCATAAATGACTTTTAGGGTTAAAGCCATAAATGAAATGAAAGTTGGGATAGCCAGTACAAAGAAGATGCCACCTAAACTTAGGTTAAAGGTGAAAATAAGTGAACCAAAGAATGCCCCCAAGATCGCACCAATCCGTCCGATACCATGCATCCAAGACACCCCAACTGCGCGGCAAACGGCTGGATAGAACATAGTTGCTAATGGTAGGAGTGATGACTGTGCTCCTGCAAGCAGTGCACCAATCAAGAAAATGGTGATGCCGAGCAATAGAATATTTGAGCTGACTACACCTGCAACAAGGAATAAGCCGAACGCGATGAGGTAAGCATATTTGATTACGGTGGTTGGATTCACCTTATCCATATACCAACCCATGATGGTTGCGCCAATTACACCACCAAAAGGGAAGATGGCGGCAATTAAGCTAAATTGTTGTGTACTAAAGCCCGCTGTTTTTAAAATAGTTGGCATCCAACTAGTTAAAAGATAAAACACCAAGAGGCTAGTAAAACAGCATAACCACAGCATACTTGAACCCCATAAGTATTTGCCCAATACAATTTTTACAGGATTTTCATTGGTGGTTTCGGTTTGTGGTAACACCAGTTTCACAGGTTCGCTAAACGGATGTCCTTGAATTTTTTCTAAGATGGCGAGTGCTTTATCTTGGCGGTTGCGTGCAATCAGCGATTGTGTCGATTCAGGTAAAGCAAGCAGTAATGCAATGACCAATAGTAAAGGAATACTACCGCCAAGAATAATGACTTTCGACCAACCAAATCCTTCGAGTAAATAAGCGGACAAGACTCCGCCACAAGAAATGCCTAACATAAAACCACAACCTGCGAGTCCTGTGAGAAAGGCTTTGCGCTTAACTGGCATATATTCAGACACCATTGTACTGATGTTTGGCATGGCTGCACCTAATCCAACCCCTGTAATAAAACGGTAAATCATCAGTTCTTGGGTAGAGCTAGCAAAGCCACAAAGAATGGTAAACACCGAGAATAAAAGGGTGGTTGTGACAATAATGCCTTTACGACCAAACTTATCGGACAGCGGGCCTGAGATAATCGCACCGATTGACATACCAACCAATGCGGCACTGAGTACGGGTGCCAGTTGTGGTTTGCTAATGCCCCAATCATCCAGTTAAGCAGGTGCAATAAAGCCAATAATTCCTGTATCTAGACCATCACAGAAAAAAACCAAAAAACCCAATATAAAAACGAGCCATTGTAGGGGGGAGAGCTTCTCCCGATTAATAATCTGATTTACTTCAATTGTTCTCATAATTCTTCCTTTGAATGTATGTTTTAGCTCGGTTGGATTGACCCTTTTTGTACAAATTTACTCATGGCATTGATGGATGAATTTTGCGTTAGCAATGTTCGCGCATGAGTGAAAGGTGTTCGATTTACACCAGAGACATCGCCTTGTTCTGATCGGCAGAAAGACTCTTTTTAAACGGTAGAGAAAGTTGCGCTATCGCGAGGTATGAACATATCTTGATTGAACTATTTTTATACTTTGAGGACTATCCACTAACTCCTGAACTTCATCCATTTTTTCCATTCGTGCTGGATCGTTTTTTTTAACAGATTATTTTGTGTCACCTGTGCAAGCAAAAGAAGCATGCATATTTAGACACGCTATTTAGAATTGCGCATGGATTGGATAGTGCTCGCAGCTTTTGGACAGTCATCCTAAAAATTTGGATAGAAGATAAAGCCATAACAAAGTCAGGAGTTGACGATTATGGCTGGTCAAACGATTCAGATAAAAACCGAGACTGGTAAACAATTTAGTGCTTACTTGGTCGCCCCATCTTCAGGTAAAGGTCCAGGCATTGTGTTGTGTCAGGAAATCTTTGGGGTCAATGCCGCAATGCGGGAAAAGGCAAACTTTCTTGCCGAAGAGGGATACACCGTTCTTGTTCCTGATTTGTTTTGGCGGAGTGCGGCCAATATTGAATTGGGCTATACCCCAGAAGATTTTCAAAAAGCTTATGCACTTTATCAACAATACGATGAAAATTTAGGGGTAGAAGATATTCAGGACAGTCTGACTTATCTGCAAACACGACCTGAATGTGATATGTCTACAGGGCTGGGTGTTGTTGGGTATTGCTTGGGCGGAAAACTGGCGTATTTAGCTGCCTGTCGTTTACCAGAAGTTGCTTGCGCCGTTGGCTACTACGGGGTTGGTTTAGAAAATGTACTGGATGAGCTAGCTAACCTAAAAGGACGTTTGGTACTGCATATCGCAGAGTTAGATCAATTTACTCCACCAGATGCACGACAAGCGATTTTGCAAGCCGCGAGTCAATATAGCAATGTCAAAGCCTATGTCTATGAAGATGTCGATCATGCCTTTGCTAGACCAAAAAGTGAACATTACCACAAACCATCAGCCCGATTTGCCCATGAGCGAACGGTGACTGCACTGCATGACATGATTGGACCGCATTATGACTTGGTGGCGTTATGGGAAGAGCATATTCGACATGAATTTGATACCCGCGATGTCCCAGCGACCATGGCAACCATGGTGGCAGAACCTTATGTCAATCACATTCCCACGCTAACAGGTGGTGTGGGTCAAAGTCAGTTGGCCCGTTTCTATCGCTACCATTTTGTGCATCAAAACCCTGAAGACATGAAGATTACCTCTATATCACGCACGGTGGGATCAACACAGGTGGTCGATGAATTTATCATGAGTTTTACTCACGACACCGAAATTGATTGGCTACTGCCAGGGGTGAAACCAACAGGCAAATACGTCGAAATTCCAATGCTGGGTGTTATTCAATTTCGCGGTTCTAAACTGTGTCATGAACATATTTATTGGGATCAGGCATCGGTACTGGTGCAAATTGGTTTACTCAACCCTGAGGGATTGCCTGTGGCCGGTGTTGAGACGGCTAAAAAACTCCTGAATGAAGATTTACCTTCCAATACGCTGATGCCGTCATGGAACAGCAGCGAAGGTAAACCCATTGGTGAGGGAGTGTGATTATGAACATTGATTTAAAAGGCAAGGTTGCCGTGGTCAGTGGCGGTGCAACCCTCATTGGAAAGGCCGTGGTTCAGGCTTTGGTGAATGCAGGCGCACGCGTTGCCATTCTAGATATCGATGCCAACGGAAAGAAAGTTGCAGAAAGTTTTCCTTATGACGTGATGTTCATACAAGTGGATTTGACCAGTGATGTGGCGATTCAACAGGCAGTCAAGAACATTCATCAGCATTTGGGGGAAGTCAGTTGTTTGGTGAACTTGGCATGTACTTACTTAGATGATGGCTTTCAGTCCTCGCGTCAGGACTGGCTAAAGGCATTGGATGTCAATGTGTTGTCTGTAGTGGAGTTAACGCGTGCCTTTTATCCAGACTTAAAAGAGCATCGTGGTTCGATTGTGAATTTTACTTCGATTTCTGCCAAGTATGCGCAAACAGGACGCTGGTTATATCCCGTATCCAAAGCGGCTATTCGCCAATTAACTCAAAGTATGGCCATGGATTTTGCCGCTGATGGTATTCGGGTCAATTCGATTTCCCCAGGTTGGACATGGTCGCGGGTGATTGCCGAAGTCAGCGGCAACAACCGTGAAAAAGCAGATGGCGTTGCAGCGGATTATCACTTATTAGGCCGTTTAGGACATCCAGAAGAAGTGGCCAATGTGGTGCAGTTTTTACTGTCATCTGCAGCGAGTTTTGTAACTGGGGCAGATTATGCCGTCGATGGTGGATATTCGGTCATGGGACCTGAAGGGGCACAACCTGCCATTCCACGCTTAGCCAGTTAAAACAGACATTCATTATTTAGAACATTAAAAAATTTGGAGAAGCACATGCGCCGTATTGCAATTGTTGGAGCAGGACAATCAGGTCTGCAACTTGGATTAGGTCTGTTAGATACAGGCTATGATGTGACCTTAATTACCAACCGTACTGCCGATGAAATCCGTCAGGGCAAAGTCATGTCGAGTCAATGTATGTTTCATACGGCTTTACAAACGGAACGGGACTTAGGGCTGAACTTTTGGGAAGAGCAATGTCCTGCAGTCGAAGGAATTGGCTTGGCTTTGGTCAATCCTGAACATGGTGGCAAAGCCTTTGAATGGAGTGCACGTCTGGAACGCTATGCACAATCGGTCGATCAGCGCGTAAAAATGCCCTTTTGGATGCAGGAATTTGAAAAACGTGGTGGTCGATTAATCATTCAGGATGTTGGTATTGAAGAACTAGAGCAATTGGCCAATGAATATGAGTTGGTCTTACTCGCCGCAGGAAAGGGTGAGGTCGTCAAACAGTTTGAACGTGATGCGGAACGAAGCACCTTTGATCGACCGCAACGTGCCTTGGCACTGACCTATGTCAAAGGCATGAAGCCCGTCTCGCCATATTCACGCGTCACTTTCAACATCATTCCAGAAGTGGGCGAATACTTCTCTTTCCCAGCACTGACCATTAATGGACCATGCGACATTATGGTTTTTGAAGGCATACCCAACGGCCCTATGGACTGTTGGCAAGATGTACAAACGCCTGAACAGCATTTACAGCGCAGTCTTGAACTGCTTAAAAAATATGCGCCATGGGAATTTGAGCGTTGCAGCAATGTTGAACTTACCGATGCAGGCGGTTATTTGGCAGGTCGATTCCCACCAACAGTGCGTAAACCTGTTTTGACGCTGCCTTCAGGCAAAAAAGTCTTTGGTATGGCAGATGCCTTAGTTGTAAATGATCCAATTACTGGTCAAGGCTCAAATAATGCAGCCAAATGCAGCAAGATCTATTTCGATGCCATTCTGTCTAATGATGATCAAGCCTTTAGTGAAGCATGGATGCAACAAACCTTTGAACGCTATTGGGCATACGCCGAAAAAGTCGTGGCATGGACCAATAGTCTGCTGTTGCCACCACAACCGCATGTCATGGAATTACTTGCCGCTGCCAGCCAAAACCAAGCGATTGCATCAGTGATGGCAAATAACTTTGATGACCCACGTGACTTTGCACCGTGGTGGTTTGATGCGGAACAAGCTCAGCATTTTCTTGCCATGAAAACAGCTCAAAAAGTTGCCTAATCAGGTTTTGTAAAAAGGATCTTACTTATGATTGATAGCATTGAAGATATGGTATTACTGCCAGTAAACGTAGAAAACCCAAGAGAAATACGGAATTTACTTGGGCAGTTTGCAACAGGCGTAACGGTCATCACGACACGCAGTAAGCAGGGACGAAAAGTTGGCATGACAGCGAACTCTTTTTCCTCCTTGTCACTCGACCCGCCATTAATTTTATGGAGTTTGTCTAAAACTGCCCCAAGTCTGTCAGATTTTGTTGATGCAGAACACTTTGCCATTCACATGTTGGCGCAAGAACATCATCTGCTTTCTGGGCATTTTGCCAAAGCTTCTGCCGATAAATTCGCTGGAATTGCACATCGAGAATGTGACGTAGGTGTACCCATTCTGGAGGATGTGCTGGCAACCCTTGTCTGTCGAAATGTGACCCAATATGAAGGAGGTGATCACCTTATTTTTATTGGTCAGATTGAGCAATATCAACAACGGCAGGGAGAGCCATTGGTTTTCCATGCAGGGAAATACCGAGTCGCGGCTGTTCATCCAGAGCTAAGCAATTAAAGATTTAGTCACGATGTTTCATCGTGACTTTTTTATTTAGGAAAAAACAATGAAGTCTCATGTAGTACAAAAAAGTGTTTTGCTCTGTAGTTTGAGTTGTATTTCTGTCATGGCTCAAGCCTATGATTTGCCAACTGTAAATTTAGGCATGACCAGTTTTTTAGATGGCGGCTTACCTGCTGGAACGGGTTGGTATGCACAAACCTATTTTCAAAACTATGACAGTGATGAATTGGTCGATGCTCAGGGAAATAAATTGGGCTTGCCCAAAACAGATCTGAATTATCAAGTACTGGTTGAACAAATCAGTTATTTGTCTAATGTAAGATTAGGCGATCATGCCAGTTTAGGGATGAATTTTCTGATTCCATTTGTGAGCAAAATGGATATGGATGATGGATTAAATCAAATGGCAATCAAATCACAGGGTGGTTTTGGTGACATCATGATTGGTCCTTTTGTACAATTCGATCCAATTATGGGAGCAGCGGGTCCCAAATTTGTACATCGGATTGAATTCCAAGTGAACCTGCCAACAGGGGATTACAGTTCACAAAAAGATATCAACCCAAGTAATCATGCAGTTTCGTTGAATCCGTATTGGGCGGCAACCTACTGGTTTAATCCCAAATGGACAGCTTCGACACGTATTCATTATCTGTATAATTTTAAAAATGATGATCCAAGTTATGCATTTTCAGGTGCAGATGAGATTCAAGCAGGGCAGGCATTGCACGCGAACTTTGCAACAGATTATGCAGTTACGCCACAATTTCGCTTAGGGCTGAATGGGTATTGGTTAAAGCAAATTACCGATACCGAAGTGGATGGCGAGAAAGTAAAAGGACGTAAAGAAAAAGTTTGGGCAATTGGTCCAGGTGCGATGTACAGTTTTTCACCAAATAACCATGTGGTTGCCAATGCCTATTTTGAACAAGATGCAGAAAATCGTCCTGAAGGGACGCGGATGCAAGTTCGTTATATTCATCATTTCTAATTCAACCTAGCCTTTTATCCATACAGGATAAAAGGCGATTTATTTCTTTTAGCGCTGAATTATAGATTGTATTTAAATTGGGTTAGCTACATCGACGGGTAGAGGATGGCAAAGTTCCAAAGCGTCTTTTATACTCTTGAGAAAATCTACCTAAATGCGTAAATCCCCATTTAAATGCCACGTCCGTAACGGTTAAATGTTCATTTCGTACGAGTTCTAAGTGCGCCTGCTCAAAACGTAATTCTCTCAGATATGCCATTGGGGTCGTGCCCAAATAGTTTTTAAAGCCCGTAAATAGAGTACGTACACTTACACCCGCTTGTTCGGCCAGCGTTTCCACACTTAACGGCTCATGTAAATGTTGTTGAATATAGGCTTCAGTCCGTTTAATAAAATGTGGCGAAATCGTTTTATCTTTATGAGAATCAATTTTATCTAAGCCATTATTGGGCTGCCCATAAATCAGCGCGTTTAATAGATTCGATTCAAACTGTTTAAAAGCCAATGGATGATGCAGTGGGTGTTTGTCGCATGCCAGTGCATCCATTAAGGTGCGGAGCAATTGCAGAAAGTAGCTGCCATTTTGGGTGGTAAAATCGAGTTTAGGATCAAAAATAAGCGGAGTGTTGTCAGTGTCAGGAATATGCTGGCGACAATGATGCAGAAAATCATCTTTAGAAATTTTTAAAATAAGTTGCGGAGAGTTGGCATGCCAGCGCATCCGCAAAGATTGTTGCGGTGAGATGATGGATGCGACTTGCGAATAGGACATAAATTTTTGACGTCCAAATTCAATTTCAGCATAACCATGAGTTGGAATTTGGATTAAATAAAATTTGTCTAAATGGTCGGGTTCTATAATTACATCCGCACCGTAGACTAAACGGCTAATGGACAGGGCACCTGTTTTAACATGGTGCATGGTTGCACTAAAATTTTTCTGTGGCTTGGAGATTTTTAACAGGTGAGGCTTAAAAACTTGCCCTACATTTTTACAGGTTTCATTTATATCTTGATGGTTGAACAGTAAATTATGGGGAGAAAAAATAGATTCCTGCTGGAAATGCCGTCCATTTAATTCAGAAGAGTTGGCTTGATACATATCGTTATTCCTTTGGCTAACTCCTGCTTGTATTTCACCTTTGAAAACGCTGCTCGGAAGAATTTTGAAGAGGTGTAAATACTGCACTTAGATGATTCAGTTGTGCGCAAAATATATAAAGATCAATGCAAGATACAGACCAGAATTGCCAAAAAATGCTGCTTTCAACAAGTTTTAGTGAAGGATGAAATATCCTTATTTTAAGTGTTTAATAACAAGCATATACTTGAAGATTCCATTCCATGCGCTTGGTGTTCTTATTCAGATCTTAGTCCTTAAGATCTATACAATTTTATAGCAAATCCAAGTGATCTGGTCAATTTTATGATCACTTGGATGATGCTGATCTTATTGAAATATGATGTATTTAAATGAATGTATGCTTATAGACATGCATTCACTTGTAGGAAATTCATAAGGTTCTGATTAAACGCCGTTGGCTGTTCCACATTGGAAATATGCGACGCATCAATTTCTACCAACCGACTCTTGGGAATTTGACTCTGCATAAACTCAGCATCCGCCACCGTTGTCACAGGATCTTGCTGTCCTGCAACAAGCAACACAGGAACCGTAATTGTCTTTAATTGTTCCCGAACATCCGCTTTAGCCAAAGCTTCACAACAACTCGCATAACCTTCAGGGCTGCCAGCACCTAAGTCGTTTGAAAGCGTTGCAACCGTTGCCGCGTTGCTTTGGATAAAGGGAACTGTAAACCATCGCGAAGCTGCACTGTCCGCGATGGATTGTAAACCTTGAGATCTGACCAAAGCCGCCCGATCCAGCCAAGCCTGCTCCTGACCAATTTTAGCCGCCGTATTACATACCACCACATGGCTAAAACGCTCAGGATAATGAATCGCCAACCATTGACCGGTTAAGCCACCCATGGAGATGCCACAAAATGCAGCTTTTGAAATCTGTAAATGATCCAGCAAATGAATCACATCCTCACCTAATTGTTGCAAGCTATAAGGACCTTGCGGGGTAGATGAAGTACCATGACCACGCGTGTCATAACACACCACAAAGAACTGCTCTTTTAAAGCATTAAACTGCTGCTGCCACATGCCATAATTGGTACCCAAAGAATTGGAAAATACCAAAGCAGGATTGGTGGCATCACCAAAAGTTGCGTAATTGATGGTTGCATCATTTGAAATAAATGTTGGCATAAATCCCTCCCGACCTCCCTTTAAAAAAGGGAGGGGAAATATCTTAAATAGTTATGATTTGTTAAACCCGCTGAATAATCATTGCAATACCTTGACCGACACCAATACACATCGAACACAGCGCATAGGTTCCACCCGTTTGTTCCAATTGGTTTAAAGCCGTGGTGACTAAACGTGCACCCGATGCACCTAACGGATGACCAATCGCAATCGCACCACCATTGGGATTTACTTGTGTCGTGTCATCT
>NZ_KE007365.1:56177-205042 GCF_000400735.1 Acinetobacter tandoii DSM 14970 = CIP 107469 | reverse complement strand
TCTTCACCCGCTTGGTTGGCACAGCCGTAAATCACATCATCGACTTGTTTCCAGTCCACGCTTGGATTACGTTGCATTAAGGCCTGAATCGGCACGGCACCCAAGTCATCGGCACGGACTGGGGCGAGTCCACCGGCATAACGACCGAATGGGGTACGGATGGCATCGATGATATAAGCGTTTTTCATTCTTAGGTTTCCATTTTGAAATCTGTTGTTGTCACTGCCAAAAATGCTGGGTTGATTCATTTCTCCTTTGCGTAGGCAATGCCTCACTTTTGATAGGGCAAAAGTGACAAAACCCTTTGTTACTCAGACACAACATCCCTGTTGTGCTGAGCAACGAGGCGACATCCATGTCGCCAGTCACGTGAGCAAAGACAGTTTTAAAATTTTTTCCCAGCATTTGCTGGTGCCTATCGTCATCAACAACCTACTCAAATCTTGATCAGGATTGTTTTTGCAATCCAATTGGATAGATGCCCATAGTGAACAGGTTTTGTTGATGACAAAGTTTTTCTTGCGTGACGTTGTCACTCATTTTTTAAAAAAGTAACAAGAACGAGCTGTTAGACTTTGAATCCCCCTTAGTCCCCCTTTAAAAAGGGGGAAACGCTTCCCTTTTTAAAGGGAAGTCGGGAGGGATTAATTATCCTTGTGTCGCATCCACCAACGGAGCACCCGTCATGGCCTGCAATTCTGCAAAACTTAGACCGTCGACTTTCTCAATCACTTTTAACCCTTCCGCAGTGACATCAATCACACACAGATCGGTATAAATACGGTCAACACACTTTTGTCCTGTGGCGGGGTAAGTCAGCTCAGCCACAATTTTTGGTTCACCGTTCTTGGTGACATGATCGGTGGTGATAAACACTTTTTTGGCGCCTACCGCCAAATCCATCGCTCCACCTACTGATGGAATTGCATCGGGTGCACCAGTATGCCAGTTGGCCAAGTCACCATTGGCTGCGACTTGAAAGGCACCAAGGACTGCAATATCCAAATGCCCACCCCGCATCATGGCAAAAGAGTCACCATGATGGAAAAAGGCGCCGCCTTGTAACATGGTTACATATTCTTTACCTGCATTGATCAGCTCAGGATCTTCTTCACCTGCGGCTGGCGGTGGACCAAAAGCCAATAAGCCATTTTCAGAATGCAGGAAGATCTCTTTGTCATTCGGTAAGTAGCTGGCAATCTTGGTGGGTAAGCCAATGCCTAAATTGACATAAGCCCCATCCGGAATATCTTGGGCCACACGTTCAGCAATCTGGTTGCGGTTGAGTTTTTGATAGCTCATGATGTTCTCCCGATTACACAGCCACAGGTTCAGGCTGAACCTGTACCACATGTTGAACGAAGATGCCTGGGGTGATGATGTGCTCAGGGTCTAACTCACCCAGTTCAACCACTTCAGACACTTGGGCAATGGTCACATTGGCTGCCATGGCCATGATTGGGCCAAAGTTACGTGCTGACTTACGGTAAACCAAGTTGCCCCAACGGTCGCCTTGTTGGGCTTTAATCAAAGCGAAGTCAGCTTTGATCGGGTATTCGAGTACATAATCTTTACCGTCGATGTGACGGGTTTCTTTACCTTCAGCCAATAAAGTACCAAAGCCTGTAGGGGTGAAGACTGCACCGAGTCCCATGCCTGCGGCTTGAATACGGCAGGCCAAATTGCCTTGAGGGACTAATTCCAATTCGATTTTGCCTGCACGATAGAGTTCATCGAAGACCCAAGAGTCGGACTGACGTGGGAATGAACAGATGACTTTTTTAACGGCACCGGCTTTCAACAGTTTCGCCAGACCATAGTCGCCATTGCCTGCATTGTTGCTGACGATGGTAAGGTCTTTACGTCCAAGTTTGATCAGCCCGTCAATGAGTTCAGCGGGTTGTCCTGCTGTACCAAAACCACCGATCATGATGGTTGAGCCGTCTTGTATCTGGGATAAAACTTCATGAATTGAAGTCGAGGATTTATTGATCATGTAAAGCACCCATACATTGATTTTGGATCTGCTTCTTTCGTGCAAATATCAAATGTCGAAAAGGGGAGTAAGAATTAAAAAATCGTAGCGTTATTTAGAAACTGAATGGAATGAGCTAAGTATTTCCTTAGCTCATTCATAGTTTAACGATTAAAGCGTTATGCTACTGCACGACGACGATCAACTTCAGTCGAAGGAGCAGAAGCAGCTTCTTTAACTAACTCAATATTGAAGGTAATGTGCTTAAAAGGTTTGTCTAGACCACGACGCTGGATTTCAGCAGGGTCAGTCACATCAACTGCTGTAGCCACTAAGCCATCACGAGTTGCAAAAGCAAAGTCATCCCAAAGGTATTTGTCACCTTCAATGTTGAATTGTGTAGTGAGCTTACGGAAACCTGGCGCAGAGACAAAATAATGCACATGTGACGGACGGTTACCATGACGCCCTAACTTATTCAGTACGGCTTGAGTCGTGCCTTCAGGAGGGCAGCCATAACCTACAGGCATAGTGGTTAAAGCCACATATTGACCCTGTGCATCGGTTAAAATAGTACGACGTAAGTTAAACTCAGACTGAGACTTATCAAAGAATGAGTAGTTTCCTAAGCTGTTCGCATGCCAAACTTCAACTTTGGCATTTTCAATGATTTGACCGTCTGCATCACGGACAATACCTTCAATAATTAAGGTATCAATTTTGTCCGATTCGCTGCCATCATCCATACGTGCAAAACCAACTGTTTCAGGTGCACCAGCCACATATAAAGGACCTTCAATGGTACGTGGTGTACCACCAGTGATACCTGCTTTGGCATCCGCTTCGTCAGCACGCAAATCTAGATAATGTTCTAAACCTAAACCAGCAGCCAATAAGCCCAATTCATTGGCTTGACCAGCATCGGTAAAATATTCCAAGCCTTTCCATACCTCAGAAGGTTGGATATCTAAATCTTCAATGGCTTGGAACAGATCGCCAAGTAAGCGAACAATAATTTGTTGAATGCGTTCATCGACAGGTCCTTGTGCGGTATCGACATTCATTTTTTTTACAAGTGCATCAATTTGTTGACGGTTCATACTATAACTCCTGAAGTATGTAGATTATGGATGGCATTATTATTGGCTATTGATTTAGCTAGTTGGTTCTAATGCCACAGTCCTTGTTATGTTTAAAATACAGGTTAATGGTGATTCAGACTCTATGAATCATCCTCACGGATGGAAGATGGATGCCTGTTCAAAGGCATGACTTCAATATTCATAAATGGATAGAGTGGCAAACCTTGCAAAATGTTATGTAACTCTTCATTACTCGCAACGTCAAAAATACTAATGTTGGAGTACTGGCCTGTAATACGCCAGATATGTCGCCATTTTCCAGAACGTTGTAATTCCTGCGAATATGCTTTTTCAATGGCTTTTATTTCATTGACTTTTTCAACGGGCATATCAAGCGGAATATGCACATCCATGCGTACGTGAAATAACATTTACAGCTTCCTTATTCTTACGGCGTAATTGTTCAATTTTATCTTCGTCAATTTCGATGCCTAAACCTGCACCTGTAGGCAGATGAAGTTCAAAATTTTCATAACGAAGCGGTGTTTTTAAAATTTCTTCGGTTAAAAGTAGTGGGCCAAATAATTCTGTACCAAAAGCTAAAGATTCAAAGGTTGAGAAGGCATGTGCAGAAGCAATACTGCCAATTGGACCTTCCAACATGGTGCCACCGTACAAATCGATGCCTGCAAGACATGCAATTTTGGCAACTTCACAGGCTTCGAGTAGTCCACCTGATTGTTCAATCTTGACTGCAAATACATCTGCGCCATGACTTTTGGCAATGCGGTAAGCACTGTCAGGGCCTGTAAGGGCTTCGTCTGCCATAATCGCAACGTCAAAACGCTGAGTCAGACGCGCTAAAGCATCCGTATTTTGAATAGCACACGGTTGTTCAATGAGGTCGATACCACCATCTTGAAGTTGCTGAATACCACGAATACATTCCAGTTCTGACCAAGCACGGTTGACGTCTACACGAACACTGATGTCTGCACCCAAGGCTTTTTTAATTGCAATCACATGGTCAACATCTTGCTGTAAAGGACGTGCACCAATTTTGAGTTTGAACGTGTTATGACGTTTCAGCTCAATCATTTGTTTTGCTTCGGCAATATCTTTTTCAGTATCACCCGAAGCCAGTGTCCACAGCACAGGTAAACTTTCGCGTAAACGTCCACCCAGTAATTCGCTAATAGGTAAACCTAAACGTTTAGCTTGAATATCCAGCAGCGCAGTTTGAATGGCACACTTGGCAAAGCGGTTGCCATTAATATTTTTGCGGATTAGTTTTAAGGTTTGTGCAACATTTAATGCTTTAACTGAAGTCAGTAATGGTGCAAAGTAAGTATCAATATTGGCTTTAACACTTTCAGGGCTTTCTTCGCCATAATTCAGCCCACCAATGGTGGTGGCTTCGCCCCAACCGACAAAACCATCCGTAGTTGTTATTTTTACCAGTACCAATGTTTGAATACGCATCGTTGTCACAGACAGTTGATGCGGGCGGATTGTAGGGATATCCACGAGTATGGTTTCTATGCTTTTATACATGAAGTTTCAACTGTTTCGAACTTGTTTGTATACCATAGAAGAATGTAATCACCTAAAATAGATATGAAGTGGTATTTTAAAATACTAAAAAGGTATGTTGATGGAATTAAGACATTTACGATATTTTGTGACGGTGGTTGAAGAGCAAAGTATTACTAAAGCTGCGGAAAAGCTGTTTATTGCTCAACCACCATTGACTCGCCAAATTAAAAAATTAGAAGAAGAGTTAGGGATTGATCTTTTTGAAAAAGGTTCTCGACCTTTAAAAGCGACGGAAGCAGGTTTATATTTTTATCAGCATGCGGTGCAGATTTTAACGCATGCGGCGCAAGCCACGACCATGATCAAGAAAATTAACTCAGTCAATACCAGTGTAAAAATTGGCTATGTGAGTTCTTTGTTATATGGGTTATTGCCACAGATTATTTATTTGTTTCGCCAAAAAAATCCAGAGATTCAAGTCGAGTTGATTGAATGTAGTACCAAAGATCAGGTAGAGGCATTAAAACTCGGTAAAATTGACATTGGTTTTGGTCGGTTACCAATCAGTGATCCTGCCGTTAAAAGACTGTTGCTACGCAAAGAAAGATTAAAACTAGCGATTTATAAAAAGCATCCTTTAAATGCCTACCAGGAAAAAGGTGTGTATTTATCGCAAATTGTGAATGAAACTATTTTTTCTTATCCCAATACACCGAAACCGAATTTTTCAACCACCATACAAGCGATGTTTACCCAGTTAGGTTTAATTCCGACCAAGTGGACGGAAGTGCGTGAAATTCACATGGCTTTGGGTTTGGTGGCCTCAGGCGAGGGTATTTGCTTAATTCCAGAAAGTGCGTGCGATATTGGCATGAAGAATGTGGAATATTTGGATATTTTAGATTTAGAAGCGTATAGTCCAGTCTCGTTGTCGATGCGCAACATGGATCAAAGTGCGTATATTCCCAAAATTTTAGAATGTATTGAAGAAATTTATCGGACTGAGAATATTTCTACTAACTTAAATTGATCAGATGTCAGATTTCGTTGAAAAATTCTACAAGCCAAAAGATGCCTCATACGGGATGAGGCATCTGGACTGAAAGCAATAACTTTAAAACTTCTTCATATAATTCATAAAAATACGGTCTTCAGTAAAGTCATTGCCATATTTCACATTATAATCAATGTGAATATATTGAAAGCCGAGCCCTTTGAGATAAGGCTGTTGAAAAGCGTAATTGAGGACATAATTGGCTTCGGTTTCTTGATTATCTTCCCCTGTGGATGATTTGAAATCATGACCATAAACCCATTTCACCGCAGTGCTGAGCCCTGGTACAAAGTCCTTAAAATCATAGCTATAAATTAAGTGATAAGATTTTTCATCTTGTTTGGCAAAGCCTGTGACGTTCCAGTTAATAAAATAGGTTTCAGGTAGATAACCATCTAATAATGGATAGGCAGAATCGCCAATAATCTGCTGATAGCCCAAGCCAAAAGAATGATTACTCACTTTCAAGGTTTCCAGCAGACCAATGTTTTGCGCATCAATAGTGAACGTATCCTCATGGTCTTTAGAATTAAAATATTTCAGTTTTGAATTAAGCGAAAAATTCGCTTGTTTCCATGTGTGATCTAAACTTGCATAGTGCGTATTATATAAATCTTCCAGATTGCCAAAATAATATTCACCCTTTAACGTTGGGGTAATTTGATAACGCAGGTCAATATAGTTCAACCCATCTGAATAGTGTGTGACCCCTTTAGAGGTATAGGAAAATTTACGAAACTCTTCTTCATTACGTGGCGAGACTTTTTCGATGCGACCAATTTCAGTCTGAAATTGATCGGTAATTTGCGAGCGAAGATTGGTTCCCCAATAAGAGGTTAACAACTGGCGACTGGTATCCACCGAAGTCACAGGCAGATCCAACCAGAGTTCACCCGTTCTTAATAAGGAATTACCATAACCAAGTTTTAAAGTTGCGCCATATTTTAAAAAATCAGAGGCTTGTGACTGGTTGGCTTTATCAAAAGGAAGAATGGAATCGGAAACATGCTTATCCGAACTTAGACGCACAGCATATTGCACAGAAGCATCAGCACCAATTGTGATGGGTTGATCGGCAATATTTAAGGGGGTATCTAGCATTTTAGATTTATAGAATAAAGAGGCTGCTTGCGACCAACTGCCCGTATCTTTGATACCAGAGTTATCAAAATCACGATCGATATAGGCATTTCTGAGCGTGAATTTCCATTCATCGTTTGCAGTAGCAGCATCGGCTGCATAAGCACTTGTTATGGCACAAAAATTTACAATGAATAGTGTTGCTAGGGTTATTTTCTGAAGTTTGAAAGGGAGTAAATGCGACATAATCTTTCCATGAAATGCCCGTTCGGTTCGGGCATTCGCTTTTTGTTAGTTTTTTAAAAAGCCTTGCTCACATTCTTTAATGAAAAAGACTTTAGAGAGATGAAGGAGTTTCGTGTTCGGATTAATGTAATTTTTCGCGTTGCATACTGTCGTTGAAAAATTTGCAGCCTTTAAGCAAGAGAATGAAAGCAAACACACACGATGCTCCACCAATAATTGACAATGAAGACCCCACCATGATTGGGTTGCCAAAGTATTTGTCAGTCAAAATTGCAACTAAAGTGGTACCAATACCTAAACCAATCAGGTTACTGACCAATAAGAAAATGGCAGACAGACGAGCACGAAATTGATTAGGAGCCAACATTTGTAAAGCGGTTGCAGAAATCACCAAAGGGAAGGAGGCAAAGAACATAGCTGGAATAAGTAATGCTACCGAAATATGTAAGTTCTGCACTTGGGTGAAAAGAGAGATCGGGAGAATTAAACCAATAATACCAATCACACCTGCGAGCATCGGTGCATTTTGTCGGCCTTTTTTAATGAACCAGTCATTCAGCCAGCCAGCACAAAAAACACCTAAGGTATTGGCAATTAACATAATGGAACCGAGCATATAGCCAGTTTCAGTCGGTGAAAGCGAAAAGTTGCGAATGTAAAAAGCGGGAGTCCAACTGGTTAGGCTATATAAAGCCATAGCATAAAAGGTGAAACCTAAATAATGACAAGTAATGGTTTTGCCATGTTTACGGATAAATTGTAAACATTGCTTAAATTCACCTTTTTCGACATGACCATAGGTATTCAATCGCTGACCTTTACGTTCAGGGTCTCGTACGGTCAAAATGAACAGTAAACCAATGAAAATACCGGGTAAACCCACCACCAGAAAGGCAACTTGCCAAGCCTTCATAGCGCCTAATAAGGGAACATGAATTAAAGTTGCACCTTTAAGTAGTTTAATGACATACCCACCCACGAGAAATGCGATACCACCGCCTAAGAATGCGCCAATAGAGTAAATTCCTACAGCACGTCCTAATTTGTCCTTGCTAAACATGTCACTAAACATGGAGTAAGCTGCTGGAGACAACGCTGCTTCACCAATCCCAACACCCATACGGCATAAAAATAATTGAATGAAGTTTTTACTCATGCCACAGGCTGCTGTTGCAAGACTCCAGATAATAATGCCAATAGAGATGAGTTTAGGGCGAGAAAAACGGTCAGCAATATAGGCTAAAGGTAATCCCATAAAGGCATAAAACAAGGAAAAGGCGAGGCCATGTAATAAACTAAATTGAGTATCGGTTAAATGTAAATCGGCTTTAATTGGCTCAATCATGAGCGCTAAGATTTGTCTGTCAATAAAAGAGAAGATATAGGCCAGCATACAGAGTATGACCACATACCATGAATACAGATGGGTTTTTTTATGCTCCGCTTTTTCTACGTAGACATCTACATGATCCATTGATTTGTCCTTTTGTATTTAGCTTGCTCGGTTTGAAATTTCTGAATAAGGTTTGCTTGCGCTAAACGAATGGATTTAGTGCGGATTAGATTCAGAGGCTTAACTTTTGTATTTGATCAATCATATTTTTAGGTAAAATAATTAAAATTCAGTCAGCCATTCAGCGATTGAGATGTTGATCATTGAAGGATTATTTTCTTTTTATATGTAAAATTCCATTACTTTTTGAGTATTTAAAAATACCCTATGGGTATTTTATTTACATGACTAAGCTAAAAAATAATTTTAGATCAAAGATTTATTCTTATAATTTTAGATAGGAGTTTGCAGGAAAGAAGAGTGCAGCAGATGAGTTTTCACTCATCAACTGCTGAATACAATTAAAAAGTAAGACTTAGCTAGAAGGCATCAATTCAAATAGTTTTTTTAGTTGTAGGTTCAGATGATGAAGTTCATCTTCAGAAAAGGCATTCAAAATGCCTGCTAAAGTAACGGCACTGATTTGGTTAATCTGTTCGACAAGGTTTAAGCCTTTATCTGTTAGCTTTACCATAGAAATACGTTCATCTGTCGCGGAAGAAAAAACTTCAACAATGCCATCTTCCACTAAGCGATACACCGCTTTGGTTGCTGTAGTGAGTTTGAGTGTAGAAAGATTAGCAATATCAGTAATACTGGCTTCACCCAAAGCGTTGGTGCTCAGAATAATTTTACGACGCGTGTTGTCTATTCCTAATTTTTTAATAGATTTTTCAATAAGTTGAGAGTATTTTCCATTAACTTGGGAAATCCAGAAAAAAGGGAAATTTTTAAGACTTTCTGGTTCATTGTTAGGTAAAAATTGTTCTAAATGGTTCAGCATGGCTAAGCAAGGACTTAGTAAAAATTGAGAAAGCTATTATAAACAAAATTTTGCAGCTTGCCTTAACGACTCTTGTAAAAATTACTTGACAATTACATTTAAATTTCCCATATTTGAATTAAGTTATAAAAATACATGGAAAAGTGAATGAACATTATTGCACAATCACTTTCGCGAGGACATGGCGAACTCAAAGTCATGATCAAGGATACGATTGATATTCAAGGCTTTAAAACAGTCGCAGGCAGTAAAGCTTATTTAAATATTCCACCTGCAGAGCACAATGCGGAAGTGGTCGACAATATTTTGAAAGGGAATTGTCAAATCACTGCTAAAACCAATTTACATGAATTGGCATTTGGCATTACGGGAATTAATCATGCTTTTGGAACACCTGTTAACCCTAAATATCCTGAATTAATTCCAGGTGGATCTTCGAGTGGTTCGGCTGCGGCAGTGGCGGCAAAACTGGCAGATTTTTCTTTAGGAACCGATACGGGTGGTTCTATTCGTATGCCCGCTGCATGCTGTGGCGTTTATGGTTTAAAACCGACTTTTGGGCGTGTCAGTCGTCAAGGAGTGCATCCAGTAACAAGCAGTTTGGATTGTGTTGGACCTTTTGCAAATTCAGTCGAAATGCTTGAAGTTGCCATGCAGATTATTGAGCCAAGTTTTCAGCCTGCTGCAAAACTGCAACAGCCGCCCAAGTTGGCTTATTTAAATGTAGCTGCGAGTGATGAAGTATGGCGTTGTATTGAGCAATTCTTTGCACAGCATCAGCTTGATTTACCGCATGAAGCCATCGACTCGTTTGACGCTGCGTATGATGCAGGCATGCAGATGATCAATTATGAAAACTGGCAAGCCTTTGGTGAATTAACTCAAACAGGTTTAATTGGTGCTGATGTAAAGCTGCGTCTATTAAAAGCAGCGGATACTAGCCTAGAGCAGGTGAAACTGGCAGAACAGGTCAAATTACAATTCACCCAAGCTTTAAATACGTTATTAAATCAATATGATGCTTTAGTTTTGCCGACATTGCCACAAATTCCACCCAAAGTAAAAGATGCTGAAAATACAGTTGCCTTCCTGAATTTAACCCGTTTAGTTCGTCCTTTTAATTTGTCTGGACATCCTGCCATTTCAATTCCATTACAGACCGAAAATGGTTTCCCTGTAGGTCTACAGTTGGTTGCTGGGCATCAGCAAGACGAAAAATTATGCGCGATTGCAAAATATCTTTCGCACTAAAACAAATATATTACAAGGAGTTAGATAATGAATGAATTATCTAAAATGGAGTTTGTAGCATCAGAAAAAGCCGTTGATCTAGATGCTTTATGTCAAGAAATTCGAGCAAGAGCCTGTACGGGCGAATTTGATAATCAAGCCTTTGTTAGTCAGGACATGATTGAAAAACTCAAGCAATTGGGAGTTTACCGCGCGCTTGTGCCAAAACGCTTTGGTGGTGATGCAGTTTCACCGCGTGAGTTTTGCGAACTGATTGAAACTTTGTCTAAGGCGGATGGTTCGGTAGGTTGGGTGGCAAGTTTTGGGATGAGCCCGGCCTATTTAGGCAGTCTGCCAGAAGCAACACTTGAAGAACTGTATAAAGATGGCCCTGATGTGGTTTTTGCGGGAGGAATTTTCCCACCACAACCTGCGGAAATTACCGATGAAGGCGTTCGAGTCAGTGGACGTTGGAAGTTTTCTAGTGGTTGCATGGGGGCAGACATTATAGGCGTTGGTATTTCACCTTTAAAAAATAATGAAATGCAGGGCCTACCGCGCATGGCTGTGATGCCTGCGCATAAAGCCAAAATTGAAATGACATGGGACACAGTGGGTTTAAAAGGCACAGGTAGTCACGATTTGGTTGTGGAAGATGTGCTAGTCGAAAAGCACTGGACATTTGTACGGGGTGAACCTTCCAAACTACCAGAACCCTTCTTTAAATATCCGTCACTTTCCCTAGCGACCCAAGTTTTAACCGTTGTTGGGATTGGTGTGGCAGCAGCTGCTTTAGAAGAATTTCAAATTTTAGCACCGGGCAAAGCATCGATTACAGGTGGTGCTGAAATTGCGAATCGTCCTGTGACACAATATGAATTTGCTCAAGCAGATGCAGAATTTCAGGCAGCTAAAGCATGGTTCTATCAGACCATGGATAGCGTTTGGCACGAAGTCGTTGCAGGGCGTGCAGCAACCACACAACAGATTAGCGATATGCGTTTAGCCTGTACCCATGCTGCTCGGGTTTGCGCCAAAGTCACGCGCAAAATGCAAATGTTAGCAGGCATGACCGCCATTTATACCAACAATCCATTTAGTCGTTTTGTGAATGACACCAATGTCGTCACACAACATGCCTTTATGGGGGATGCCACATTACAAAATGCGGGTTCAATTCGTTTTGGCTTAAAGCCAAGCCCAGGATATTTATAAATTTAAACTTGAGACAAGGAAATCAAAATGGACGCTAAAAAAACTTTACGTGTGTTGTTCTGCATGGGTATTAATCAGAATTTTTTTGATGCAGAACCTGCCGAAGCAAAAGCGGTTTGGGCTGCATTTGGTGAGATGTGGAACGCAATTCATGACCTGCCGGGCGTACATGTTTTTGGCAATCTCGATGATGACCAAAGCATGGTTGGTCCAAGTACGGGCTGGCCATGGACAACCTACTTATTGGCAGATGTGCCTGATATTGAAACTGTACATGCGGCGTGTAATTTGTTCAGAACCACGGTGGTAGGCGAAGGTCCTTACAAACTTTGGAAATACTGCAAAGTCGAAGCACGTGTTGGACGTGAATTGATTATTCAACGCTAAGGTGCAGGACATGGATGACAAAGTGAATTTGACAAAAATCCTCTCACGTTTAGAACAGTTGGAAGCACATAACGCCATCCGTAATTGTCTGAATCGTTATATGGAAATTTGTGATGACCTGAATCCAGATACCAATCTGGACGAGCTAATGGCTTTGTTCGATGCTGAGTGTATTTGGGAAGGCATTGGGGAAAAGTACGCTAAATCTTTTGGGCGTTATGACTCTTGGCAAGCAATTTACGACATGTTTAAAGCTTATACCCAAAAAGAATCACACTTTGTCATGAATGCACATTTTGTTAGTTCGGAGCAAATTGAAGTGCAGCAACAATATGCCACGGCAACTTGGCTGATGTTGCAAACCTCCACTTTTCGCGATGGACGCAGTCATTTAAATAGCGCCAAGTTGAAGGTGAAATTTGCACAACAGACGGATGGTAGTTGGAAAATCAAGCATTTTCAAACCCAGAATATTTTTAGTCGACCAGTGACAAATTGGCACAGTGACGCTGAATTACCTGTCCCGACCCAGAATTAAATTACCAATTTATCAAAGGATTATTGAAATGAATGGAATTATCTCAACACTGAATATTGGTGTGGATTATGAAGCATTGGTGCAAAGTGATCGTGCACATACGTCTTTATACAAAGATGAGCGTATCTTTGATGAGGAAATGCAGAAGATTTTTTACAGCACTTGGGTGTGGGTGGCACATGCCAGTGAAATCCCAGAAGGCGGTAGCTATAAAACCATCAACATTGGCAAACAACCCGTCGTCGTAGTTCGTGACCGCAAGAAAAAAGTGCATGTATTGCTTAACCGTTGTCGTCATCGTGCTGCGACAGTCTGTGAACACAAAAAAGGCAAAACCAATAGCTTTGTTTGTCCATACCACGGTTGGAGTTATGCACTTGATGGCAGTTTACGCGGCGTTCCTTCCCCAGAAAGTTATGGTGAATGTTTAGATAAATCAGAATTGCCATTGGTCAGCCTGCGTGTTGAAGAATATAACGGCATGATTTTCGCGTCATTCAATCATGATGTAGAGCCTTTAGAACAATTTCTTGGACCTGCGAAAAAGTGGATTGATTTGTTCATGAAACAAGGTGCGGGTTATCCAATTAAAGTTTTAGGCGAACATCGTTTTACCTTCCCAGGGAACTGGAAAATCCAGCTTGAAAACACCACTGATGCTTATCATTTTCCATTGGTACACAAGTCTTTCTTAAGTTCAGTCGATGAAAAAACAGAAGAATTATTTAACTTTGAAAATCAACCCGGTTATGTCGAAGATTTAGGCAATGGTCACAGTGTGATGGTGATGATTCCTGAATTGGTCGATTTAGACGAAGAATTAATGGAACGTCCAATTCAGGAACGTTTTGAAGATTTAGCACAAGCTTTACGTGATGAAGGTCATGCGGAATTGGAAGTGCGTCGTATTGTGCGCGCTGTGGGCGGTTCTGGTTTTAACTTAAACCTGTTTCCGAACATTGCCTGTTCAATGGCATTTTTCCGAGTCATGCAGCCGATTTCAGTCGATAAAACAGAAATTCATCACTCCGTGATTACCATGGATGGCGGCCCACAAATTGCGAATCAATATCGCCTGCGTTTGCATGAGCATTTCCAAGGCCCATTTGGTTTTGGTACGCCCGATGATGCCGAAGCATGGGAACGTGTACAAAAAGGGGCAGCCGCAGGCGAAAACCTCTGGATTATGTTGAACCGTGGTTTAGCTGGTGAAGTACAAACTGAAGATGGTTTAAAAAGTGATGTGAGTGCTGAAACTGGGATGCGCTCTGCCTATCAACAGTGGAAAAAGTTGATGACGGCTTAAGGGGAATAACATGAAAATTGATTTAAATTTACTCAATGAAGTCACAGCGTTTATTTGGGCAGAAGCCGATATGCTGGATCACTCTGAGCATGATGCTTGGTTAAATCTTTGGAATGAAAAAGGAGTGTATATCATTCCAATTGATCCGACACTTACCGATTATGAAAACAATTTGAACTATGCCTATGACGATCATCACATGCGTAAATTGCGTGTTCTGCGTTTAGAAAATGGCGAAGCAATTTCAACTTCACCCAAGGCAAATACGGTTCGGAGCATTTCACGTGTTCGGATTTTAAAACATGAGGAAGGTGAAATCATTTTACGTTGTGCGCAAAACTTGCGTGAATTCCGTAAAGAGAACCTCAAACACTACACCGCAGATGTGACTTACCATTTAAACCGTGATACCGACGCAGGTTTAAAAATTAACCGTAAAATCATTAATTTAATTAATTCTACCGATACCTTGTCAGGTATTAGCTACATTCTATAGGAGCATCGGCATGCAACAGGTTGTATTAGTGACAGGTGCTGCTTCAGGTTTGGGCAATGTCATTGCAGAATATTTTGCTAGCCAAGGTCATCAGGTAATTTTATCTGCCAGTACTTTGGAAAAGGCGGAAAAAGCCAAAGTAGAAAGTCAGTTTCCCGAGCAAATGTTTCCAGTGAAACTGGATATTTCAGTTGAAAACGACTTTCATGCCGTGGTGCAGTGGATTGAACAAAAATTTGCAAAGCTTGATGTGTTGATCAATAACGCGACGGTCACTAAGGCAACCCCAGTTTTGGAGATTACGGCTGCTGATTTTGACTGGGTTACCCAAGTTAATCAGCGCGGTACATTCCAGTCCTGCCAAATTGTTGGTCAGTACATGGCGCAAAAAGGCTATGGGCGCATTATTAATATGGCGTCTTTGGCAGGGCAAAATGGTGGTACGGCAACAGGCGCACATTATGCAGCGAGCAAAGGTGCCATTGTGACTTTAACCAAAATTTTTGCTAAAGAATTTGCAGCTAAAGGTGTGACAGTAAATACCGTTGCTCCTGGTCCAATGGAATCAGCCATTGTGCATAGCGTAGTGTCAGACGAAAAAATGGAACAATTTATCCAGAATATTCCTGTTAAAGCATTAGGCAATATGTCGTTTATTGCAGAAACCTGTGCGTTATTGGCAAGTCCAAATGCTGGGTTTGTCACAGGTGCAACTTGGGATATTAATGGTGGTTTATTCATGCGCTAAGCCTTGTGCCAAGCAAGTGAAAAGGAGAAAACAAAAATGACTACACTTTATGATGTTGTCGTAAAAAACCGCCATGTAGAAGGTGGCAATATTGCAGTCATGGAATTTGAATCTGCTAATGCCGAAGTATTACCTCAAATTGAAGCAGGTGCCCATATTGATGTGCACTTACCCAATGGTATGGTTCGTCAATACTCACTTTGCCAAAATCCAAATCAGGCTGGCAAGTTCAGATTAGGCATTTTAAGAGATGCAGAATCACGTGGTGGTTCGATTTCAGCTTTTGATGATTTAAAAGATGGAATGCACATTCAGGTGAGTGCACCCAAAAATTTATTTCCATTGTACCCAGCGAAACATACGGTGTTGATCGGTGGAGGTATTGGCATTACCCCGCTCATCACCATGGCCTATCAATTAGCGCATGAGGGTGCATCTTTCGAGCTGCATTATTGTGGTGCGAGCGAAGACCGTTGTGCCTTTGTCAATGAAATTAAAAATGGCGAACTAGCACCATTCACCACCTTTCACTTTAAATCTGAAGGAGCGAGCCATCGCCAGTTTTTTGAAGCCTCGATTCAGGATATTGATGTAACAAGTCATATTTATACCTGTGGTCCTGTGGGTTTTATGGACTGGGTGATCAATCTCGCTACGACCCACAATTTCCCGCAAGCACAGATTCATAAAGAATATTTCCAAGTTGAAACTGATACTTCGGGCGATGCATTTGAAGTGATCGCTGAACGGAGTGGAAAAATTATTTTGGTAGATGCAGGAGAAACCATTTTACAGGCTCTAGCCAAACAAGGCATCAACATTGAAATGTCTTGTGAGCAAGGGGTTTGTGGCACCTGTATGTGCGATGTAATTGAAGGTGAACCCGACCATCGCGATGTGTATTTTACCGATGAAGAAAAAGCCAGTAATGAACAAATTTTGGTCTGCTGCTCTCGTTCCAAATCATCCCGTTTAGTTTTAGATATTTAAGCCTTTTCCTTGTGATATGGAAATTAAGGAGAAAAAGATGAATGTAATACAAAAAGTACAACCGTTAAGCATAGATCCTTTGCAATTCCGACGCGCATTAGGCAATTTTGCAACGGGTGTGACCATTGTCACAGCGCAAAATGAACAGGGTGAAAAAGTCGGAGTAACTGCCAATAGTTTTAATTCAGTGTCACTCGATCCACCGCTGATTTTATGGAGCATTGATAAAAAATCATCTAGTTTTTCTGTGTTTGAGCAAGCAACACATTTTGCTGTCAATATTTTGTCAGGTTCGCAAATTGAACTGTCCAACAAGTTTTCACGCCGCAATATTGATAAGTTTGAAGGAACCAATTATCAGGAAGGTGAAGGTGCGAGTTTATTATTAGAAAACTGTTCTGCCATATTTGAATGTGAACGTCACCAAGTGATTGAAGGGGGCGATCACTGGATTATGATTGGTAAAGTTGTGAAATTTCATGATCAAGGTCGCAGTCCTTTGGTCTATCACCAAGGTGCATATTCATGCGTGATGCCACATCCAAGTTTAAAGCTAAAACACAGTGAACCAACACTTTCTGAAATTCCACAACAAGGGCATTTATATAACAACGTGTGTTATTTAATGAGCCGTGCCTTTAAAGCCTATCAAACGGATTATATTCCGAAACAATTGGCATCGGGTTTTCGTACCAGTGAATCTCGATTGCTGTTAGTGCTTGCCAGCGGAACTGCTTCAAGTAAGGAAGATTTACCACGGGATATTGCTATGCCGATGCAAGAAGTAGAACGCGCAGCAGAAATTTTAAAACGTGAAGGGCTACTTTCAGATCACGAGAACTTGTATCAATTGACAGAAAAGGGCAAACAAACAGCACAATATCTGTTTGAAATCGCCGATAGCCATCAAAATGGAGTGTTTGAAAAATATCCACAACAGGAAAAAGAAGCATTCATTAGCATGTTGCGTGACTTTGCTGGTGTGGCTTAAGCAAAAATGTACTGATAAATCTTCGGATTTATCAGTTTTATTTGATCTCTGTATTGATGTTTAAGCCCGAATATATGTTTATCAGATACGTATTTTGATGTGACAAAAAAGAGCCAAGGATAATCTTGGCTCTTTTGGGGTTATTTACTAGAAATTACCATGAAGAATGCATAATTTAGGTTTTAAAATTAGGTTCGTGCAGTATTACTCTGTAAAAACTTTTCGCTATACAGTCGATAGTCTTGTAAGGATTGTTCATCAAGCCAACTTTTAACGGCTTCAATCATTGGTGGCGGACCACATAAATACATATCGAATGCTTGTTCAGCCAGTTGTGCTTTATTCAAATGTTCATGAATATAACCCGCTTTGCCTTGCCACTCATCTGATGCCTTGGTCACAATCGGGTGATAACTAAAGTTCGAAAATCGCTCAGTATAGTTGTGTAAACGCTGCTGCTCACATAAATCTGACTCTGAATTCACTCCATAATAAAGTTGAATCGGTGGGGTATTGGGTTGTTCAACCAAATTGTCGAGCATACCTAAAAATGCGGATAATCCTGTACCACCTGCAATAAAGACCAGTGGGCGTTCTACTTCACGTAAATAGAAGCTGCCTAAAGGTGCTTCAATCAGTAGCGTCTGACCTATTTGACAGCGCTCGCGTAAGTAATTGCTCATTACGCCATCGGGTAATAGGCGAATTAAAAATTGTAATTGGTTTGTGGCGTTTGGTCGGTTAGCAAAGGAATAAGAGCGCCAGTCATCCGTGTCTGGAATCTGCAAACGCGCATATTGCCCAGCTAAGAATTGTAGTTGAGAGCTAAAGCTACTAGCGTCCAAATGTAAAATGGCGGTAGTCTCTGAAACCAATTCAACGGCAGTGACTGTTGTTGCGATTTTTAAAGTTTCACCCGCATTACAGATGCTTGAATTATGATCAAAATAAAACGCGGCATCAGACTTTACTCGAGTTTGGCAAGCCAACATTTTTCGTTCTGCCAAATCACGTTCACTTAAAGCATCTTCATCGACATAATCTTGCGCATAGATACCCGTTTCACATTTTCCTTGGCAGGTTCCACACACGCCTTCACGGCAATCGAGTGGTAAATTAATCCCCTGTCGAACCGCTGCATCAAGCAGCAATTCGTCTTGGTTCACAGAGATGAAAAAGGTTTTACCATCGGCAAAATTTAAAGCAACAGAATGTCCCATTTCTATGCTCCTTAAACGTGGTAGAAGTCTAAAACAGAATCAATTTTGTCATTCAGCAAAATGCTGTGCTGACGACGAATCTTGAAGCTTTGCTCTGTTTGACGGAGTAGATAAGTCGCATGACCATAGAAGGAGCCTTCCAAACCTTGGCGGTTATATAGGGTATGCCAAGCCACTTTGGCTTCAACCAAACCATCTTCACGGGTTTGTACCTGCACATTGTTAATGCTGTGAAAGGTACGAGGTAAAGGATTCGCCGATGCAGCTTTACCTGTACGAATGCGAAATACACGGTCTTCTAAACCTGAGCGATCCACATAGTAAATATAGGATAAGCCCTGATTCGGATCTTGCACATAATTGTGGTCATCAATCCACTGTGGAATGTGATATTCACTGTCCTCATCATAAAGATCAAGATAGGCATCCCAGTCATATTTATCGCAAAGCTCTGATTTTTTATACAAAAATTGAGAAACTGCAAATTGTAGTTGTTGTGACATGGTTACACCTCATCCGCTACGTTTTGATTTTGAAAAGTGATGTCGAACATTTTTAATGACTTTTTCTTGAAGCCATCGAGCATTAGGCGTTGCCAATGACCGTGTTGATTGACATAGAGACCCTCATGGGTAAATTCACGCCCTGTGATAACAGGTTCAATGCCCAAATCAATTGAGTTTTTGCTTGGGCCATATTCCCAAGCTTGATAACCACGTGAAATGTCACTCCAACGTTCTAGTCGGGCTTGAAACCCTTTTTGCTGTTCACGGAATTCGACCAAGTCATCAGGGGTGCCTAAACCTGAAACATTAAAGAAATCTTCAAATTGACGGATACGGTTACGACGCGCTTCAACGGATTCACCTTTTACACCGATACATTGGCTGATGACTTCGGTTTTGTTCCAAGCCACAGGACGGACAATTCGGAGTTGCGAGCTAATTTGATCCATAAAGAATAAGCTAGGGTACAGGTTTAAATTTCTTAAACGATGCATTGCCCATTCAGCATATTTTTGACCATATTTCTCGACCATATAGGGCATAACGGTTTCATATCCAGGACGTACCGTTGGATTTGGCATATCACTGAATAAAACACTATGTCCATTTTTAAAACTGAACCAGCCATCGTCAGTTTCAGCATCACCTGCACCTAATTTACTGTAATCAAGCGTATCCAGTTCGGCCCCTTTGGCAGCATTTACTTGCTGGCGATGTTGCACAGTAGAAACATAGTTATAATGCACGGTACTGACATGATAGCCATCTAAGCCATTTTCATTTTGCAGTTTCCAGTTGCCTGCAAAGGTATAGGCTGATTTGCCTTGTAGGACTTCAAGTTCTCCTGTTGGGGATTGATTCACCATTAAATCAAGGAAAATTTTGGCATCACCCAAAAAGTCTTCCAAGGTATCTGTGGCTTGCGTGTCTAGGCTAACAAACACAAAACCTCGATAGCTCGCAATGCGTCCTTGTTTAAGTCCACGGCTTGATTTATCAAAATCTTCACAGTATTCACTTGGCGCTTTGACTTTGACTAGACGACCATCCGATTTATAGCACCATGCATGGAACGGGCAGGTAAAAGTCGATTGATTACCTTTCACAACACGGGTAAGTGTTGCACCACGGTGTTCGCAGGCATTGACCATGGCATGTAACTCGCCGTTGCCATCACGACTGACAATAATGGGCTGACGTCCAATTTGAACGGTCAAAAAGTCATGTTTGTTGGGAATTTCACTTTCATGGCAGGCATAAATCCAGACTTTTTCAAAAATGAATTCCATTTCCAGATCGAACAGTTCTGGTTGGGTAAACATATCCCTTGCGACGCGAAACACACCATCTTGAGGGCGGAAATCGATGCATCCATCCACCAAGTCATTCCATTGTTGTAAATTTGATGAGGTCATGTGCTCAATCCTTTAGTCAATCAGCTTTAGCTTGATTGAAACGTGATTAAGCAGTTGTCTCTATCCACTTTTTCCAGATGTTTATCCAGTCTGTGCTGCTTTTATTTTAAAGCGCTTAGATGCGGGGGGTGATGAGGGGATAGGTATTGAAAGAGCCAACTTTAACGAGCTGGCATTATTTGGGTGAGTTGCTGCATCATAATATTTACATATTTATGCACATCATCTTTAAAAATCATATATTGAAGTGCTAAACCGTAACTTAATGAGATAATTTCAAGAAGCTTGTATTCATGCTGAGCGGACTCTGCCGCAGAAAAATTTGGAATGAGTTGTTGTAAAACTTCTGAAACTTGCGCCTGATGAGTTTGCCAAACTTGCTGATATTCATTGGAAAATATTTCGTCACGTGCCGCATATAATTGCAATTCAATTGAAATTTTCAGCCATTCATCATTCTGGAAAAAATCGATGAACCACTGTTCGAGTGCGGCCATTAAATCAGACTGCATTAAATGTGTCTGCGTAATAATTTTCTGTAATTGCAGATTTTCTTGTTCAAATTGAATTTTCATTAAGGTCAGTAAAAAATCTTCTTTGTGCTCAAAATTTGAATAAAAAGCACCTTGCGTATAGCCCGCCTTTTTTGAAAGATTCCGGATAGATACCGCACTATAGCCTTGCTCAGATATAAGATGAAAGCCTGCTTCAATTAACTGATTTCTAGTTTGAATTTGTTTTTCATCACGAGAAATTTTTGTGGGTTTCATAGATTAATTTAAATTTCAAATATCACTTGATATCTTAAACTTTAAGCGTTATTTTGGCTAGGTCTATTTCGGATATCATGTGATATCTGAAAAGATAAATCTGTTCTAACCTAGAGAAGAATATGAGTAAGCAGTTGAAAAGAAAAATAGTGGTCATCAATGCTCATCCATCATCGACCAGTTTTAATCAAGCTTTAATGCAAGCCTATATTGAAGCTGTACCATCTGACTTGCAGGTTGAAGTGATTGAAATTGGTAAATTACATTTTGATCCAAATCTGAAATATGGTTATGAACAAAGAATGGAGCTTGAACCTGATTTACAAGCAGCATGGTCTAAAATAATGAGTGCGGATCATTTGGTTTGGATTTTCCCAGTGTGGTGGGGTGGTTTACCTGCTGTAGCGAAAGGGTTTATTGATCGTTTATTTCTTCCTAGTCAGGCCTTTAGTTATTTTGAAAACAGCAACCGTATTCGTGGGCATTTAAAACGCAAAACGGCCAGAATCATTACCACCTTAGACCAAGCAGGTTGGACGTATAAATGGTATTTTGGCGAACCGAGCACACGACAACTTAAAAATACGACATTAAAATTTTGTGGTGTAGGATCAGTAAAGACACATTATTTGGGTTCTATACGGGGTTCTAGTTTAGCGCAACGTCAAATCTGGCTGGGATTAATGAAAGAACTGGCGCAACGTGATTATGCCAACTTGATGAAAAAATCCGATCAAGGATTAGTGCAACGGCTTCGACTTTATTTCAGTCATTGAAAGCATTGAGATGGTAAGGCAAAAGTATCCTATCCACACTCAATGTAAAACAGGTTCTATTTTCTACAAAAGACTAAAGCTCGCTTGAAATGAGGTTTATATTCCAAATTTCTTGCGGTAGCGCCACAAACTGGTTCGGCTAATGCCTAGGGCCTGTGCTGTCAATCCCAAGTCATATTGATATTTTTTGAGAGTTTGCTGCAAGGTATAGGCATCCAGTTTTGTGGCGTTGATTCGTATAGGTTGCTCATATGTTTCAGTTGTAGATTCAGAATCTTGTGCTCCATGAATGATCTCATCAGGTAAATCAGAAATCGTAATTGCGGAACGACCATTCGCCATTGCCAGTGCATATAACAACGTATTCTTGAGTTCGCGCACATTGCCCGGCCATTCATATGCCATTAAAGTTTGCAGGGCATCCTCTGAAAGAAGAGGGGCTTGCGCTGAAGTCCGATGTTCATTCAGTAAAAATTCGGCAATCAAAGGGATATCTTCTTTGCGTTCACGCAGTGGCGGTACGAAAATCGGGATGACCCTTAAACGGTAGAGCAAGTCTTGACGGAAGCGTCCTGACTTGACTTCTTCACGTAGTGCACGATGAGTCGCTGCAATAATACGGACATTCGACTTTAACGATTTTTCACCACCTAAAGGCGTGAACTCTCCTGTTTCGAGAACTCGTAATAATTTGGCTTGTAGTTCCAGTGGAATTTCGGCAATTTCATCCAGAAATAAAGTACCACCAGCCACACGTTCAAAGACACCTTTGTGTTCACGGATTGCGCCAGTAAAAGCCCCTTTAACATGCCCAAATAATTCACTTTCTAATAAACTGGCATTTAATGCAGCACAGTTAATGGCAATAAACGGATGCTTTTTTCTTTGGCTGTATTGATGAATAGCTTGTGCCACAAGTTCTTTGCCACTGCCTGATTCCCCCCGAACCAGTACAGGAAATTCGGTAATCGCAACCCGCTCAATAATGGAGAACATATGCTGCATCGAACTTGACTGGCTATGAAAAGTCTCATGCAGAGATAAAGATGTTACAGGCTTTGGGTTTAACGTATTTAAAGAGACAGGCTGTAATACAAAAATTTCGCCTACAAACCGTTGATCAAGTACATCGAGTTTTTTTCTAGTCAATAAATATTGTGCAGAGCTTTCAGGCAGATGAATCAGCCTAGTTTGTAGTTGTGTATTTTGAATTAAATTTTTAAATGTCGTGATAGTTTTTTTATTAAATTCGGATGTGCCATATTCGTAAATAAAGTTTTGACTCTGCTGTTCTTGAATCAAGATCAAACTTTCATCAATAAGACTTTGTAATTGTTCTAAAAATAATTCTAGCTGAGTTTGTAAGGTAAAACTAAGTGTTAGCATAATGTTTCACTATGTGTTTCAGTTGTTTCTTATTGAAGCATAAAATGAAACAATGGTGAAATGGTAGATACGATTAAATTTATAATTTAAACTTTAATATATTGTTTTTAATGAATATAATTAAAAAAGCTAAAAGTTGGCACTGAGTTTGCAATTTAAGAATAAAGAAACGTATTTATTCAGGTGTTACAACATGATCTTTCATCAATTTTTTGAAGTAGAAAGTTCAACTTATACTTATCTATTGGCTTCAGAGCAGACACGTGAAGCAGTATTGATTGACCCAGTTGCTTCTGAAATAGACATTTATACCCAGTATTTAGAAATGCATAACTTAACACTGGTCTATAGTTTGGATACGCATGTCCATGCGGATCATGTTACCGCTGCCAATTTATTACGTGACAAGTTTGGCTGTAAGACTGTATTGCATCGCAATTCAGGTGTGAACTGTGGCGATATATTTATCACCGATCAAAGTGTGATTCGGATAGGTGAAATAAATATTGAAGCACGTTATACCCCAGGGCACACCAATGCATGTACCAGTTATGTTGCTGAGGGTATGGTGTTTACAGGGGATGCTTTACTGATTGATGGTTGCGGACGTACCGACTTTCAGGAAGGCAATGCCGAAATCTTGTATGACAGCATTCATACTCAAATCTTTACTTTGCCAGACGAGACTATTGTTTACCCAGGTCATGATTATAAAGGTCGTTTAGTTTCGACAGTCGGGCATGAGCGTCTGCACAATTCACGTTTGGGCGCAGGCAAAAGTAAAGCTGAATTTGTAGAAATTATGAACAATTTAAATCTTCCTTATCCAAAAAAAATTGATATCGCATTACCTGCCAATAAAGCTTGTGGTCAGTAAAGGAGAGAGAAGATGCAATTAAAACAAGTCAATACTGAATTTTGGGTTGCCGATCAAATTACTACGCAAGACATTGAATTGATCGCAGCACGTGGCATTAAAACCATCTTTTGTAACCGTCCAGATGGTGAAGGTCCCGATCAACCGAACGTGGCTGAAATTGAACAGGCTTTACAACCTTATGGGATTCAAATTCAGTATTTGCCTGTGGTGAGCGGTAAAGTGACTGATGAGCAAGCCGAGGAATTCAAACACCTGTATCTACAGGCGCAAAAGCCATTATTGGCATATTGCCGATCTGGAACACGGTCTATTACCCTTTGGGCGTTGTCTCAAGTAACTGATCAGACCTTAGAGCAAATGTTATTGACAGCAAGAACTTTAGGATACGACTTGCAAGGTGTAATCCCCCGTATTTTAAAGCAATCGGCACATGCACAAGAACATATTCCAAAGTTGAGTGTGGTCATTGTAGGGGGCGGGGCTGCGGGTATTTCTGTGGCGTCAAGCTTACTTTCACGTCAGCCGAATTTAGACATCGCCATTATAGATCCCGCAGAAGTTCATTACTACCAACCAGGTTGGACCATGGTGGGAGGTGGTATTTTTAAACCTGAAAAAACTGTGCGAACTATGGCAAGCTTAATTCCAAAACAAGTGCAATGGATTAAGGCGGCAGTGGCAGCTTTTGATCCAGACAATAAGCAAGTGCTGTTGGAAGGGTGCAAGCCGCTGAATTATGAGGTCTTGGTTGTTTGCCCAGGGTTAAAACTAAATTGGCATGGTATTGAGGGCTTGGTCGAAACTTTGGGCAAAAATGGTGTGACTTCTAACTATCGTTATGATTTAGCACCTTACACTTGGCAGTTAGTCCGAGAAATGAAACGCGGTAAGGCAGTTTTTACCCAACCGCCGATGCCAATTAAGTGTGCAGGTGCACCGCAGAAAGCCATGTATTTATCTGCGGATCATTGGCAAAAGCAGAGCGTACTTAAAGATATCCAGATTGATTTTTATAACACAGGTGCAGCGTTATTTGGCGTGCCCGCTTATGTGCCTGCCTTGATGGAATATGTCAAACGTTATAACGCTCATTTGCATTTTAACCATCAACTCATCAAGGTGGATGGTCGACAAAAGCGAGCTTGGTTTAAGCAACTGAATGGTGAAAGCGGCCCGATTATTGAAACCGATTTTGACATGATTCATGTGGTGCCACCACAGCAAGCTCCAGACTTTATTCGGGCAAGTAATTTAGTCGATCAGGCAGGTTGGGTCAGTGTCGATCAACATACCTTACAGCATACCCAATATCCGCATATTTTTGCTTTGGGTGATGTCATGAATGCACCAAATGCCAAAACAGCCGCCGCAGCACGTAAGCAGGCGCCGATTGTTGCCGTGAATGTGCTGGAATATTTACAAGGTGGTGCCAACTTTGCCCAATACGATGGTTATGGTTCATGCCCACTTACTGTAGAGCGTGGAAAAATTGTACTGGCCGAGTTTGGTTATGGTGGCAAGTTGCTCCCAAGCTTTCCAAAATGGCTGCTTAATGGTGAACAACCGACACGACTGGCATGGCTGTTAAAAGAGCAGATTCTTCCACCGATGTATTGGGATGGCATGCTCAAAGGGCATGAATGGCTGGTTAAACCTAAACGCTAATTATTTTTTAACTCCTTAAAAAACAAGTCCCTATCTGTCATTTCATAGATGGGTTAGGGACTCTTTTATTTAAAAAAGAGTCCACCTTGAGGTAAAGAGGTCTAGAACCATGTGGTTGTTAGTTTTAGAAGGCTTGGCAATAGGATGTTTGCTTGGCATGACGGGTGCTGGCGGAGGAATACTCGCAGTTCCTGCACTGATGGCGAGTCAGGGATGGAGTGTAGCTCAGGCAGCCCCAGTTGGCTTATTGGCTGTTACCTTATCCGCTTTTGTGGGAACAATTCAGGGTTTCTTCAAAAAAATCGTACGTTATCGTGCTGCGATTTGGATTGCACTGATTAGTATTCCTTCAGCACGTTATGGTGTACAGCTTTCTAATATCATTTCTCCAGTCTGGTTGAGTATTGCTTTTAGCTTAGTGATGTTGGTGGTGGCTTATCGAGTCTTTTTTAATAAAGTCAATGATATGGAAAATCCACCTTGTAAAGTGAATAAATCGACTGGACGACTCATCTGGAATTTCAAAACAGCTTCTGTATTGGGTTTTATTGGTGTGGTTGCAGGGTTGTTGACTGGACTACTAGGTGTTGGTGGTGGCTTCGTGATTGTGCCTGCGTTGCGCAAGGCTACTGATCTAGACATGAATAGTATTGTCGCCACTTCACTGATGATTATCTTCTTGATCGGTGGTGTAAGTATTTCAATCCATGTATTGGATGGTTTTCAGTATCCCATCAGTATTTCAGTAACCTTTGTGATTGCTTGTATTGTGGGTATGTTATTGGGACGTAAAGCAACAAACCTTGTGCCATCAAGCGTTATTCAAAAGATTTTTGCCATAACTGTGATTGTGGTCGCTATTTCAATGTTGGTTAAAGTGCTGGCTTGATGTATCCCAAGATTGATATAAGACGATAAATCTACAACTGAAGATAAAAAGTAAAGCTAAGAATGGGCGTCATCCTTAGCTTTACTTTTATAGCAATATTACGACATCTACCAATTGCTCATCATGATGAAGAGTATATTCTATGTGTGAATGCGTTGAAGCTAATCGAATTATACTCAAAGACTCAATATGGTTTTAATGTGTAAACGCTTGTTTATTGTGATCACGCCATTCGGAAGGGCTGGTGCCAAACCAATGTTTAAAATTACGACTGAAAATGGAGAGTTCTGCATAACCGAGTTGTAAGGCTAGATCTGTGAGACTGACATTACCCGCGTTAATCATACGAAGCGCTTCTTTCTTACGGACGTTTTCGAGCAAGCCTCGATAAGTCGTGCCTTGCATTTTTAAGAGCCGTTGTAACTTTTTCGGATGCATGCCCATACATAAAGCAATATTTTCAATACTACAGTCACCTGTTGCCATTAACATGCGAACTGAGCTTTCAATTAGAGAAGTGTAGTTATCACCTTTGGTACTACTTTGCGTTTCCAGTCGCTGTACGATCAGTTGATCTACCAGATCTTCATTAAACGCATAAGGTTTATGCGTTAAAAAACTGGCTGGAAAATACAGTGCATCTTCTTCTGTTTTGAACTCAACTCGGCAAGCGAAATGGTCAGTAAATACTTTAGGGTGTTTGGGAGCATGTTGCTTAAGATGAATTTTTTCGGCATGCCATGCGGGTCCAATCAAATCTTTTAAAATGTTAGTCACGAGGCAGATTGCCAGTTGTGACTTTTGTGGGACTTCGACATTGTATTCACTTAAGCGAACAAAAGAGAGTTTACAAAGTTGTTCACTCACTTCGCTGACATGAAAAACCACGCCTTCAGCATGCAGATAGACATATTTCTGTGCAACACGTAATGCATCTAAAATGGTCGCTTGTCGGGACATATACACGCCAATTAAACCAATCGTGCTAATATTTTGTAGTGCGCCAAGTTTTAAACCAAAACATTCTTCTTGGCAGTGCAAAGCAGCATTTTCTAATAAACTTAAATAATGATCATAATGAATGAAAGCATCTGGATCGCGTAGTAAAGATGGCAAAATACCGACTTGTTTTAATATTTCTATAGGATTTACACCGTAACTACGAACAAGTTCTTCGAACCCGCCAAGGCTGGCTGCACGGATATAACTTGCCATAACAATGATCCTGAATGTCCTAAAAGATCAAGTTAGTGTCCTAAAAAGTCAAGCTCAATTCAAGTGTTTTGTTAGAGTAGAGTAAGAGATTTTCTCCATTTAGGCATAAGAACGCGTCTACCACCGTTAGCCGTTAAAAGGAAAGACTATGGAACTTACAGTTCAGTCGCATTTAGAGCAAACAGTTATCGAACAGACATTACAAGACTGTTTCCAATTACAGCGCACGAGCTTTCATCAGCAAGGCATTGAAAGCAATTCACAACGCAAACAGCATTTATTGAATTTAAAGGCCATGATCAATAATCATCGGGAAGCGATTATTGAAGCTTTAAATCGTGATTATGGCAATCGTTCACGTCATGAAACTTTACTGGCAGAAATTATTACGGCTACTGACGATATTAATAGCAGTATTAAACATTTGAACCAATGGACGAAGGTACAAAAGCGTAGAGTCGATCACAGCATGTACTTTGGTGCCAAGAATCGCCTAATTCCTCAACCACTGGGTGTGATTGGCGTTATTGTGCCGTGGAATTTTCCAATTAATTTGATGTTCTCGCAATTGTCCGCCGTGTTTGCTGCGGGGAATACCGCTATGGTGAAAATGTCGGAAAATTCACGTCATTTGGCAGAGTTGCTTATTGAGATTAGCCCTAAATATTTTGCCAAAGAAAAATTACAAATTTTTGATGAAACAGGCGAAGTTGGTGTCGCATTTTCAAAACTGCCATTTGATCACTTGATGTTTACGGGTTCTGGTACTACAGGACGTAAAGTAATGGCGGCTGCGGCTGAAAACTTAACTCCTGTGACTTTGGAACTCGGTGGTAAATCACCTGCTGTCATCGATCCAGAATATCCTACCGACAAAGCGGTTGAGCGGATTATGTTCGTGAAGCAGTTTAATGCGGGACAAATTTGTACCAATGTTGATTATTTATTTGTGCATGAATCGAAACTTCAGGAATTTATTGAAACTGCGAAGGCTTGGGTGCAAGAGCATGTGCCTGATATTCATAGTAAAGATTATACTTCGGTGATTGATCATCGTGCTTACCAGCGTTTAGTTCACAGTCTAGCTGACGCTGAAGCCAAAGGGGCAACGCTGATTAATTTAAACCAACAAGAAGCTGATGCTGCAACACGAAAAATTCCGCTGACGTTGGTGCTCGACAGCACTGATGAGATGGAAATTGATATGCGGGAAACCTTTGGTCCAATTCTGATGGTGAAAACTTATCAAAGCCCTGAACAAGTGGTGGACTATATTGTACAGCGTGATCGACCATTGGCATTTTATCCATTTAGTCACAATAAACGCTTAGTAGAGTTCTATATCAGCCGTGTTATGTCAGGTGGTGTGTCTGTAAATGATGCATTGTTCCATGTTGGACAACATGACTTGCCTTTTGGCGGTGTAGGTGCAAGTGGGATGGGGCATTATCATGGTTATGAAGGCTTTCTCACATTCTCAAAAATGCGTCCAGTATTTTATCAGGCAGGTTTTTCGAGTTTGAAATTTCTGGCTCCGCCGTATGGCAAGTTTGCCACTTGGGTGCTGAATTTCTTAATTCGTATGAAGTCTTAGTTTTACTGTTTAAACACTTAAATAGGGTAGTTGAGCTTCAGCATAATTTTTGAAGTTCTGAGCTGACTCATGTTAAAAAAATAAAAAAAGCTATTAAAGGAGTTAATAGAATGAGTGATCAACATTTTGATTTTGATCAGGTTGTTATCGGATCTGGTTTTGGTGGTTCGGTCAGTGCGCTACGCTTAAGTGAAAAAGGCTATAACGTGCTGATTTTGGAGAAAGGCTTACGCCGTGAAGACCAAGATTTTCCAACCACTAATTTAGATACCAAAAATTATTTATGGATGCCTGAATTAGGATTCAAAGGCACCATGCAATTTACCTTTACCAGTAAGACAACCATCTTACATGGCGTAGGGGTCGGTGGCGGCTCACAAATTTATGCCAATGTACATTTGATTCCACCCAATGCGGTTTTTGAGTCAGAGGCATGGACTAAAATTCGCAAAGATTGGAAAGAACGCTCAAACCATATTTGACCTATGACGCAATGGGTAGTTATAGATCAAATTATCCAATATATTGTTTTATTGAAGAATTTTTTAGTATTTTTGCAAGACTAAAATTATCTGTAAGCTATAATCAAATTCATTGGAGCGAATTAAAAAATGGAGATGGTAATTTTATACTTTATATATTTTAATAAAATATAATTATTTTAAGTGTTTGGTGTGTATTTATTTTAGTTTTCCGAATTAGGCTTTGTAAAATATCTCATCAGCACTCGGTGAGTATAATGAATAGCGTAAAAGGTAATAATTTTCAGTTAGATTTTGGGTCATGATTTACAATATATTGTTTTGTATCTTAAATCTTATGTAATGAAGCTGAAATAATATAAACATATGAATATAATAATAAATAAATTATTAAGAGCTATGATTGTCATAAAAGTGTCATAAATATTTAAGTAAATTTTAAGCTAAAAAACTTATTTTTTAATGAATCAATTTATGGCGAGATGACTATGACGACATTCATCTTTGGGAAAAATTTTTCAACTACATTTGGTGGTCTGAATTATTATAAAAATCATAAAATTTATCTCTGTACACGACAAAAATAGATAACTCATTGAAATAATGACATAATAATTGTTTTCTAACGACGAATACAAATTAACTGAGAAATTTGACGATAATCGAAATACTGATCTGCAAAGAAGCGTTGTATACGTCGATAAAATGATTGTGGTAAGCACTTGATGGGTAAGGCTTTAGATACAGAAGAAAGATTACATGTCTGTTTTACAATTAATGCAAGCATAATCAGTGTAAAACATTTTGCATGTGACTTGTTCCACTTTAGATATTTGTTTAAGATGAGATGTAACTCATTGAAATGTGTCATCATATTCGTCGTCAGAAAACAAGTATTATGCCATTATTTCAATGAGTTATCTTTTTTTGTCGTGTACAAAGAAAATTTATGAAAATTCTGTATTAAAACTAGAATATTTGAATGGATTACACAATCAAAAAAATTATCGCGTCGTATCACATCAAAAAAAGATGATGCTTCACATTCATGCTGTGCAAGAAGGTCAACCTGAGCGCAAACAGGTGGAAGCTTTTATCAGTACCAAGTATCAGGAAATGCATAAAGCAACATTATCACATTTTTCTTCTACCTTATTTGTTGGGGAGTTTCAGCATCAAACTCAAGTGGCGATTGGCATTGAACCGCTCAAGTCCCATCAGGCATTTCTAGAACAGTATCTCGTACAGCCGATTGAACAAACGTTAACGAAAATGATTCAACGTGATGTGGCTCGAGAAAAGATTATTGAAATAGGCAATCTTGCTTCTCAGAACATGGAATACGCCAAAATGATCGTGGCATTTTTGGTGTTCTATCTCACGGTAGCGGAAGTCGAGTGGGCGGTATGTACGGGTACGATAGCCGTACGTTATGTACTACAGCAAATGGGGTTGCATTTTCATGTATTAGAAAAGGCAAATCCTGAAGTGTTGGGTGAAGCCAAAAAACAGTGGGGAAATTACTATCAGCAAAAACCATTGGTGTTGGCAATTAATGTTGCTGATGCTTTGGCTGTAACCCAACAACATTATGATTTCAAAGGGAATCATGCTGCAATCAGTGGGGGAAGTCTATGAATCAACTTTTCGATGTTATTGCAGCGTACGCTAAACAAACGCCTAAACGTGAAGCGATTGTGACCGAAGTACGTACAGTAAGTTATGCAGAACTTCATCATGCTATGGAACGCCTCAGTAAGGAACTGGGGCTGTTACAGACGCAGAAACTTGCGATCTGGGGCATGAATAGTATTGATTGGGTGTTGATTGATTTAGCTGCTAAAAAAGCAGGGATTACCGTGATTCCGATCCCTCTATTTTTTAGTGCTCAGCAGATTTTACATTTGTTAACAGACAGTGCAGTCGATACGATTTTTATGGCAGATGTAAATCTTACCCTGTCAGCGTATCACCTTGATTGTGTGGCGCAAAATCATACATGGTTGCATACCTTGAGTGAGCAAGGCCGTATTCAACAATTACTTAATGCTGAACAGGCTTCTGGCACTTTTATTCGTTTAAATGTGACTGCACCAACAACGATGGATTCTGTCGTTCCTGCAAAGATTACTTACACCTCAGGCAGCACAGGTACACCTAAAGGGGTATGTCTGGCGGAAGACACGATTCAGTCGATTACAGAATCGCTCAGTGCAGCATTACAGTCGAGCCAATTGGGACGACATTTATGTTTGATTCCATTTGCTACTTTATTGGAAAACATTGCAGGCATTTATGTTGCCTTGAATATGGGACGTTCAATTGTAGTCGGTAATGTCAGTCATTTTGGACTGGTATCGAACCATGAGTTTAAGGTGGAAAACTTTGCAGCAACGGTACAGCAATACCAGATTCAGAGCGTGATTTTGTTGCCGCAAATGCTCAAGGCAATGGTGGAATATATTCAGCAATTTGGTGCTCAGGCTTTTGCGAGTTTGAAATTTATTGCAGTTGGTGGTGGTAAGGTTTCGACTGATTTGTTGTTGCAGTCGCAACAGTTGAATTTGCCTGTTTATGAGGGTTATGGACTATCAGAATGCGCTTCAGTGGTTAGCCTCAATTTGCCGAATGCCAGAAAAATTGGCAGTGTCGGCAAACCATTACCCCATGTAGATGTGCAAATTGCGGACAATGGTGAGGTGGTAGTACGCGGCAATGCCATGCAGGGTTATCTCAATGAGGTTGCAGTTGATCCTCTGATTCACACAGGTGATGCAGGCTTCTTTGATAAAGACGGTTATCTGTTTATTACGGGTCGTATTAAGCAAATTATTGTCAGTAGTTTTGGGCGCAATATTTCACCTGAATGGGTGGAATCGAATGGTTCGAGTGAACCCGAAATTAATCAGATTGCTATCTTTGGGGAAGCACAGCCTTATCTTTCTGCCGTGATTTATGCCAAAGACAATGTATCGGATGGCATGTTAGCGCAAGCGATACAGAAAGCGAATGACCGCATGCCTGACTATGCCCAAATTAAGCAATGGTATCGATCATCAGAACCATTTTCACTGAATAATCAGATGTTAACCGACAACGGGAAATTGAGACGCAACGAAATTAAAAAGCAATTTGGGCAGTATTTATCGCTTCAATGAGCTGTCGTTCAGCTAAGCAAACGATAGCCGCAATAAGACCTGAAGATTTAATTTCCACGCATAAAATTTCACTAAATAGTGAGTAAAGATATGAATATTGAACAATCCGTATTTGACCTTGAGCATAGCGACAGCTATTCACCATCAAGCCATGCAGAAATTAAAAATACCTTACGTGAGCAAGGTTGGATTTTACTCAGACATGAACATTATGACGTGCACCGTTTTAGTGAGTTGATGACAGCCTTATGCCAAAAGCTGACTTATGATCCTGCTCGTGAAAATATCACGCAACAATCTCAGAAAGTGGATGCAGGCACTCAGGCTGTTGGGTTGCATATTGAAAATGGTTCTACGCCATTACCTCCAGATATTATTGCTTTTTTTAGTGAAGTGAGTGCTTCTCAAGGTTCACAGACCACTGTGTGTGATGGACATGTAGTATGGAAAAACTTATCCGAGCCGTTAAAACAAAAGTTTGCTGCACCGATGACCATTAGCCGCTATTTACCAAAACAGATTTGGCAGAAATATGTGGCGACTGCTTTCAATATTGCGGAGGTGGATTCGGTAACTTGGGAGGATTTAAATAAGTTTATTCGGATGATTCCAGGACAAACGATCACTCCCTCTCACGATCAAGGTGTGGAATACCATCTGCAAATGAACATGATTCGCCATGATAATTTGAAAGGCGTGCCTGCATTTGCCAATACCATTTTGGGACCCTCCTACAATTATCAAAAACCGAAATTTACTTTTGCGGATGGTCGCGAGATAAGTCAGGAACTGATTACAGAACTTGCGGAACTTTGCGAACAGCATACGCAGGAAATTGAATGGCAAGATGGTGATGTTGCGATTATCGACAACAAACGTTTTATGCATGGTCGACGTGAAATTTTAGTCCCTCTTGAGCAGCGTAAACTCTATATCAGTATGGGTTTAGGATTGAACGAAACATCTTAAGCACTAGTCTTAATATAATGAAAAGGAATAGGGTTATGTCAAATTTAACTGCAGTGATTGTTGGGGCAACAGGTGGCATAGGTAAAGCTATCGTTGAAAATTTATGTAAAAACAATGTGAACGTGATACTTGTGGCACGTAATGCTGAAGCATTACAAGTTATGCAGGCAGAGCTTAAAGCACAATATCCTCAATTAAAGCTACAAAGTCTGCGTTGCGATTTGAGCGATGCCGAGAGTCGTGAACAATTTATTCAAGCACTGACGCAGCAAAAGATTCACATTAATTACTATATTAATAATGCAGGGGTGAATGATTTTTCTTTGTTTAGTCATCAATCTAGCGACGCGATTGAACAGATGATGCTGATTAACGTGGTTTATCCACTGCAATTGATTCAGCACATTATTCCATTAATGTCGAAAACTGCACCAAGTCAAATTATTAACATGGGTTCGACTTTTGGCAGTATTGGTTACCCAGGTTATGTGAGTTATTGTGCCAGTAAATTTGCCTTACGCGGTGCAACCGAAGCCTTGGCACGTGAATATTCCAACTCACCGATTCAGTTTAAATACTTTTCACCTCGGGCAACCGCCACCACCATGAACAGTCCAGTAGTAGTGGAAATGAATGCAAAGCTGGGTGTAAAAATGGACAGCCCTGCTTTTGTAGCTGAAGAGCTATATCAATTTTTACAGAACGATAAGTTGTACTATCAAGTGGGATATCCTGAAAAAATCTTTGTCAAAGTGAATCAGGTGCTACCGAATGTGGTGTCGAGCTCGATTCAAAAAGACATTGATAAAATTCAAAATTTTGCAGAATTGAACCACCCAAAAATCACGACGGTTTCATCAACGTGAACTGTTTTAAGTGGCTGAACTGACGAGCACCTATCTGGGTGCTCGAATCTCTACAAAAGACTAACTTTTGGGCTGAATACTCTCGATTGTTGAAATAAAGTCTGTAAATTTTTGACCCTGAATGACCACATGGGCTTTCAATAAATCTTCAGCTTGTTGTTCATCACCTGCAAAAATGGCATCTAAAATGGCATTGTGTTCCGAAAAAGAATTATTCATTCGATTATTTACACGAAGCTGTAGTCGTCGATAGGGATGTAAACGTTTATGTAAGGTGGATGCTTGTTCAATTAAAAAAGCATTATGACTGGCCTGATAAATGGCAAAGTGAAATAAGCGGTTGGCTTCATAATAGTTTTCTGAATCATTTTGCTTTAAATAATCCTGACACAATAGATGCAAACGCTGTAATTCTTGTTTTTCTTCAGGTTGAATACGACGTGCGGCTAAACGTCCACACATGGCTTCTAATTCAGCCATCACTTCAAACATTTCACATAAAGTTAATGGGTTAATGGTCGGAATAATGGCGCCACGACGTGGGCGAATTTCGACCAGACCTTCGGCTGCAAGAAGCTTTAATGCCTCACGAATTGGGGTACGAGAAGCACCATAGCGATCACACAATTCTTGTTCATCAAGTTTGGTTCCCGGTAAGAAGAAACCATAAATAATATCATCCTCTAACTTTTTACTAATTTGAATAGAAAGAGGGAGTTCTGCAATAGAAGTCATACACCACCAAAAAATTGTATACAATTTATGTTTATTTGAGTACAAAACATTGTACACTGGATACAGATAGGCTATAACTATAGCAAATTATAAGTCAGATTATTAGAAGCAAAGCATGATCCAGGGAGGATTCAGCGATGATTATTTACGGAACAGCCATACTGGCAATCTGCCATCTACTCGGTGTGTATTTAGGAAATATTCTCGGTATGGCGCTTGGTGTAAAAGCCAATGTAGGTGGTGTGGCAATTGCCATGATTCTTTTAATTATATCAAAGGAGGTTTTGGCTAAACGTGGGCACCTGCCTCAAGTCACTCAGTTCGGTGTGTTGTATTGGTCAGGGATGTACATTCCAATCGTCGTTGCCATGTCAGCAGGACAAAACGTAGTTGCAGCGCTTTCAGGTGGAATGTTGGGGCTGATTGTTTCTGTCGCTTCACTCATTGGTACTGTATTGGTCATTCGTTGGTTGAACAAATCTAGCGGTGATTATGCAACCTATGAATGGTCAGTTGAAACAGTAGAAAAAGCGGTCTAACAGCCAGTCAGGCATGGATACAGAATAAAAACGGTTGGTTGGGTTACAAGGAAGAAACGTAATGGAAGAAATAGTCACAGTATTGACGAAAAATGCGTTAGTCACAGCGTTGGCAGTAACGGGGTTGATGATGTATGTCTCGCATCTCCTCTCAAAATATCTGACCAAGGGTAAATTACAAAGTTCAGCGATTGCCATCACCATGGGCTTGGTTTTGGCGTACTTTGCAGGCGTATATACCCAAGGTGAAAAAGGCATTTCAGACATCGCGATTTTTGGTGGTTTTGCTTTGCTTGGAGGAGCAATGTTGCGTGACTTGGCAATTGCTTCTACCGCATTTGAAGTCGATGTAAAAGAAGTCAAGAAAGCAGGCAAAGTCGGCATGATCGCGCTGCTGTTGGGTTGTGTGATTCCCTTTGTGATTGGCGCTATGGTCGCTTGGCTCATGGGTTATCGAGATCCTGTCTCGATGACCACAATTGGTGCAGGTGCAATGACCTATATCGTGGGCCCAGTAACAGGCACAGCAGTGGGTGCAAGCTCAGAAGTGATTGCATTATCCATTGCGATTGGTCTGATTAAGTCAGTGTTCTTTATGGTGGGTACACCATTACTCGCAAAATTCATGTATTTAAAAAGTCCACGCTCAGCGATGGTTTTTGGTGGTTTGGCGGGGACAACTAGCGGTACAGCTGCGGGTTTGGCAGGTACAGATGTTCGTTTAGTACCGTATGGTGCTTTGGTTGCAACATTCTATACAGGTTTAGGTTGCTTACTCGGACCCTCAATATTTTTCCTCACAATCAATGCCATCTTCGGCTAACTCAGACATAAAGGTGATGTTATGAACCAGATGGTTAAGAAGCATTTATGGGATAAGCAGAGAACCCGTAGACAAGAAAAACTCAATCAAGCAAAGCAAAAAGGCTTTGAAAAGAAAGTTGAACATGCACGTGTCATTGAACTATTAGAAACGGTCATTGCTTGCGGAGATCGAGTGTGTTTAGAAGGCAATAACCAGAAACAGGCAGATTTTCTCTCCAAGAGCTTAAGTCAATGTAATCCAGATGTGGTGAATAATTTACACATTGTTCAGTCTGTATTGGCTTTACCGAGTCACATAGACGTCTTTGAAAAGGGTATTGCTTCTAAAGTTGATTTTTCTTTTGCTGGCCCACAAAGTTTGCGTCTGGCTCAATTGGTTCAGCAGCAAAGAATTAGTATCGGATCAATTCATACCTATTTAGAGTTATACGGGCGTTATTTTATCGACCTCACTCCAAATGTGTGTTTAATCACGGCACATGCGGCAGACCGTCAAGGAAATTTATATACGGGTGCCAATACCGAAGATACGCCAGCAATTATTGAAGCCACTGCATTTAAAAGCGGCATTGTGATTGCACAGGTCAATGAAATTGTCGATAAGCTGCCACGTGTCGATGTGCCAGCAGATTGGGTCGATTTTTATATTGAAAGTCCCAAGCACAACTATATAGAACCGTTATTTACCCGTGATCCTGCACAAATTACCGAAGTGCAAATTTTAATGGCGATGATGGTTATTAAAGGTATCTATGCACCATATCAAATTCAACGATTAAATCATGGCATTGGTTTTGATACTGCGGCGATTGAATTATTGCTGCCTACTTATGCGGCTTCATTGGGGTTAAAGGGGCAGATCTGTACCAATTGGGCTTTGAATCCACACCCAACTTTAATTCCAGCAATTGAAAGTGGTTTTGTCGAATCAATTCATAGCTTTGGTTCTGAAGTCGGGATGGAAGACTATATTAAAGAACGTCCAGATGTGTTCTTTACGGGTAGTGATGGCAGCATGCGCTCGAATCGTGCCTTTAGTCAAACTGCGGGTTTATATGCGTGTGATTTGTTCATTGGTTCAACATTACAAATTGATTTGCAAGGCAACAGCTCAACCGCGACGGTAGACCGTATTTCTGGTTTTGGGGGGGCACCGAATATGGGTTCTGACCCGCATGGACGTCGTCATGCCAGTTATGCCTATACCAAAGCAGGGCGTGAAGCGGTGGACGGCAAACTCATAAAAGGTCGCAAACTGGTAGTGCAGTTGGTCGAAACGTACCGTGAACATATGCATCCTGTCTTTGTAGAAGAGTTAGATGCGTGGCAGTTACAAGACAAAATGGACAGCGAACTCCCACCAATCATGATTTATGGCGAAGACGTGACCCATATTGTGACGGAAGAAGGCATTGCCAACTTACTGTTATGTCGGACCCCAGAAGAACGGGAACAAGCGATTCGTGGTGTAGCAGGTTATACCCCAGTGGGGATGAAGCGTGATACAGCGAAAGTTGAAGAATTACGTCAGCGCGGCATTATTCAACGTCCAGAAGATTTAGGCATTGATCCGACACAAGTGAGTCGTGATTTGCTCGCAGCAAAATCGGTGAAAGATTTAGTTAAATGGTCGGGTGGTTTATATAGCCCCCCAAGCCGCTTTAGAAACTGGTGATTGACATGGAAAAGTTAAAATTTGAATTGCAATCAGCACCGCTGAGTGCTGAACAGGCGGCTGTTATTTGTGGTGTGGTTGGTTCTGGAAATTTAGAAGTCTTAGTTTCACAGCATGATCAGGCGGATATTTGTCAGATTGAAGTCACCACATCAGCCGTTGGTTTTCAACATGTTTGGCAGTCTGTACTGAATGAGTTTGCACAACGTCATGCGGTAGCAGGGCTTAAATTTCAGTTAAATGATATGGGGGCGACTCCAGCGGTGGTGAACCTGCGCTTAAGCCAAGCAATATCTATGTTTAAGGGAGTATAGAACATGGATCAAGTGATGCTCAAAAACAGTTTTTATGAAAAAACCGCGCGTGCGCGTATTCAAGCTGTGGTCGATGAAAACAGCTTTAAAGAAATCTTGAAGCCGACCGAAATCGAAGTTAGCCCACATTTATCGGCTCTGGATATTCCGGGAAGTTTTGATGATGGCGTGATTATTGGTACAGCAGCGATCAATCAAACCCCAATCCATATTATTGCCCAAGAAGGACAGTTCATGGGCGGTGCCGTGGGCGAAATTCACGGAGCGAAGATTGTCGGGCTGTTACATAAAGCCATTCAGGATCAATCACAAGCCGTGGTGTTCTTTGTGGATTCAGGTGGTGTGCGTTTGCATGAAGCGAATGCAGGTCTCATCGCCATTTCTGAAATCATGCGTGCCATGTTGCAAGTGCGACATGCAGGTATTCCGATTATTACGGTGATTGGTGGAACCTGTGGTGCTTTTGGTGGTATGGGTATTAGTGCATGTTTGAGCAGTGCCATCATCATGACAGAAGAAGGGCGTTTGGCACTGTCTGGCCCAGAAGTGATTGAAACGGTCAAAGGCGTGGAAGAATTTGACTCTAAAGACCGTGCTTTGGTTTGGCGTGTCACAGGTGGTAAACATCGTTATTTACTCAATCATGTACAAGCTTTGGTTGAGGATGATATTACAGATATTCGCGATGCGATTTTAACGCAGCTAGATGTTAAGACGGCCCCTCTAGACTTAGAACAATTATTGCAGCAACAGCAACAGCTTGAGCAACAACAGCAACGCTGGTTTGGTAAAAACGATGGCTTACAGATTTGGCATGAAATGGGCATTGCTCAGCCAGAAAAAATTCCAATGCTCTCGGCGCATGAAGTCGTGATGTTAAAGCAAGGATGATGCAATGAATACAGAATTAGTTTTGAAACAACTTTTTCCAAATCAACTGAATTATCAGATTGAGGGTTATGTCATTAAAGGGGATGCACAGACTGCGGTTGGCCCAGTACGAATTTTGGGTACGGTTAATGCCGCGCCGATTAATCAAGACATTGCCATTCAGTTGTCTTCTGAAATTTTAAAATTGGTACAACAAGGTGATCAAACTCCTGTGGTTTTTATTGTAGATACGCAAGGACAAGATCTTTCCCGTGCCGATGAATTGTTGTGTCTCAATCGTACTTTTGCACATTTAGCTTCATGTGTAGATTTATTACGCCGTAGTGGACATGCCAATCTTGCCATTATTTTCGGTCAAGCTGTCAGTGGTGGCTTCCTCTCTTATGGATTAATGGCAAATGAAGTGTATGCACTGAGCGATTCTCAGGTCAAAGTCATGGATCTGAACGCGATGGCACGGGTCACCAAAATTCCTGTAGAAAAGTTGAAACAACTGTCGCAAAGCTCAGCCATCTTTGCCCCAGGAGTCGAAAATTTCTACAAGATGGGCGCTATCAACGCCGTATGGGAAAACTTGGACACCGATTGGGTGAGTCAAGCATTAGTCAATCAACAGCAACATCTCGAAAGTTATATGACAGATCAGCGCCGTGTAGTTGGTCAGCAACGCCAAGGTCGTCAGTTGTGTAACTCAGTCATCGAGAAAGTTGTGAACGCTTAAGGAGGAAGCATATGGATCGTCATGACTTGGCTTATTTGCATCCTGTAGCAGATCTACATTTTTTGGATAGTTCCTTACCTGAACCTGCTAGACAAAAAGTGTACCAGTTGCTGCAACAGTCCGTGCCAATGACTATTTGTCGGCAGGACAATGACGATGCAGCTCAGGTCAAGCTGGCGATCAATTGCTTGGTTGAGGGGTGTAAATATCGTGTAGCTTGCTTGGTCGAAGCGGATGAAATTCAGCTCATTACCCGACCACTTTCCTTACATACCTTATTAATCGAACGACCGCAGAGCTTTCAGGATGCAGCACTACATGATTTTGCTAAAGCTTTAGTCACACTCAACTGTGAAGTTTATGTCTATGGCTCCTATGCCTATGAATATCTGACCCAAGAAGCCTATGTACGTGTTAGCTCGGATTTAGATTTGGTTTTATATCCGCAAGACATGTCACGATTAGCAGACATTTTACAACTAATTCAAAAAACACAAACTTTAAGTGCAGTCCGTTTAGATGGTGAAATCAAAATCCATCCAGACTGGCATGTTTCATTTAATGAATTGCTGATGATTTATCCTGAGGCTAAGCAGAGCATTATCGGCAAAGCTTTGCAGCATGTGGACATGCTGAAATTAGAACAACTATTAGAATGGAATCTTGAAGATGCAAACTGTACAGAAGCATGACCATCTATTCTTAGATATTTCGCAGCATGCGATGCGCTTAGATCTTCTGGCGCGAACAGCGCTTTATGAAGAAGTGAGTTTGGCACATAAACCCGGTTTGGTTTGCCCAACCACCCAAGGTAGCCATCAAGATATGGATTTCGCCTTGTTTGAGCGTAGCATCCAATCCCTAACTTATTATTTTCAAGAACAATGTTTAAATGGCTATCATGAAGTCGGTTTTGACAGCATTCGACAATGTGGCATTCAAGCTGAACAAAAAATGATGGATGCAACTGCACAGATTAACACCCACAAAGGGGCTATTTTTAATTTAGGATTTGCCAGCGCAGCAGTAGGAAAATGCTTTGCTCAAGATATTGCACTGAATGCGATTTCGATTAGTCGTATGATTCAGCAAACATGGCAAGAGGAATTACTGCATCATCTAGAGCGTAATCCCAACAGTCATGGGCAACGCATGCGCAGTCAATATGGTATTACGGGTGCTATTGAGGAAGTGGCTTCAGGCTTTAAAACAGTGTTAGATATTGCTATTCCACATTATTTAGAAATTTATGCAAAAACAGAAGATAAAAAGCGTGCATCGCTTCAAGCTTTACTTGCATTAATGTCTCATCTGCAAGATACCAATATTGTTTGGCGTGGCGGTTTATCGGCGCTATATATTGTGCAAGATATGGCGAAGCAGTTTTTGGTACGCGGTGGGGTACTACAAGTCGACTGGATGCAAGAAGTGAAAAGAATCGAAGATTACTTTGTTCAACATCATCTTAGTCCTGGCGGAAGTGCAGACTTATTGGGGGTAACTTTGTTCATGCTGAAGGTGGAACATGAATTTCGCAATATTATTTAGTGGGCAAGGGGTGCAGAACTTAGCTCATGTTCAGCAATTGAAAGACCTTGCTATAGAGTTAGATGTCAACTTGCAGCTCACGCAACATCTGCCTGAGTTGTTTAAGGCTGACTTATCTGAGACAGATTTGTATTGTAATGATTTTGCTCAACCCTTTATTTTTGCCCTACAGTGGTGTCGCTGGCAAAAGTTAAAACATTGCTTAGAAGAAACGATGAGTTTTTCAGGTTACTCACTTGGTGAATTAAGTGCACTGATTTGCTCAACTCAAACAGATTTAGCACAAGGACTTTATTTAGCCCGACAGCGGGGCATATTGATGTCAAACGCTGTGCATGTACCGAGTGGTTTGTTGGCTATTCAGGGCATGAATTGGGCAGGGTTATCCCCCATTTTGGCAAACACAGAGACTGAATTATCAATAAAAATTAGCGATAGCCATTTTATTGTCGGTGGTCTGGCATCGAACTTACAACAATTGACACAACAACTTAAACAGGTGGGAACACATTCGGTGAAGCGACTGAATGTCAGTATTCCTTCCCATACCTCTTTAATGAATGGTGCTGTAGCTCCTTATCGGCAGGTTTTACAACAGCATCTGTTTAATCGTTTGGAAGTACCTATCATTAGTGGTTCAGGTGGGCATAAATATTTTAAAAGCTGCGATGCAGTCGAAGCGCTGATTGATCAAATGAACCATGCCATAGATTGGGATTCGTGTTTAACCGCTATACAAGAAAACCAGCCCGATATTGTGTTAGAAATTGGGCCAGGCAATGCTTTAAGTAAAATGGTATTGGAGCGTAGTCCACATCTAAATGTAAGAGCAGTGGATGATTTTAAGACGTTTGCTGGTTTAGAACTTTGGATTGAAAAGCAGCAGAATATTTATTCTTAAATAAAATAAACACAAGATGACGTTTTATTGATGATCTCATTTATTAGGTTATTTGCATAAATTGATTTAAGCAGAAAATATGATTTGATTGGAACAATTGCTTATTTCAGGTCAAGTGGAAGATTCAGTATATTGAATGAACTTAAACCACACGGAGAAACCAGTGATGACCACTAAATGTATTCGATATAACCGAGGAGAACTTGCTTGCTGAACCATCCCATGTGCAGCAAAAAATACAATCGATGTAGACAATATGAGTCGGGGTTCAGAAACATAATGTCTAAAACTTTCACCACGCAAGATTATAAATTAAAACAGATAAATACAATAAAATTATAAAGTCCCAATAGTTGGGACTTTTTTTTACCTAGAAATTTTTGCCACAATCATTTCAGTCTAGTTGTCGGACTACACGTTCAACTTCTTCAGGCTCAATTTTCTGAATTTTATTACCAAAACTGCGTAGCCACCACGTGAGTTGAGAGGTAAAAGGAACAGTTGCAGAAATTTGAACCAGATTATGTTCAAGTGGGGTAATCACCTGATCTCGACTTAATTGGCTTTCTTCAAAATAATGTGACTCGCATTCTGGAATGGTCAGTTTTAAAGCAACATTATCTGTTGGTTTGTTATAGTCGACTCTAAATCCAAGTGCACCTGAGTCAATATAGGCATCAATGTCGAAATTGACAGGATGTAGTGCACGAGAATCTAGTACTTTGGCTGACTTAAAACGGTGCAAAGCAAAAGTTTGAATATCGGTTTTATCATAGCGAGTGCAAATTAAATAAATAGTTGCACCTTTTTGCACCAATGCCAAAGGGTTCAACGTATAAACGCTTTCTTCAGCTTGAGGACGCTTTTGATAAACACATTCCAATTGTTTATCTTGTAATAAACCTTCATAAATGGCTTGCTGCGCAGCACGATCCACCACAGGTGGAATTAAAGGTTGATTAGCAGGGACTATACGTACCCGATTAATCCATTGGCGTACATTATTTTGGGTAGATAAACTACGACGAGCCAAATCAAACCAAGGATTCATTTCTTCCAGTAAACTTGGAGGAAGAAGGTGTTTTAAGTGTTCCTCAACCATCATAAAAGTGACAGCTTGAGAACTGGTCATATGAGGCAAACTTTGAATCGGCGCATCAGAACGCCAACGCCATCCCTGTGGAACGGTTTTGTTGCTCTCAATTGGAAATCGCTGTGAAATCTGATTTAAATCACGCTGAATGGTGCGCAAGCTGATATCGATGCCTTCTCTTTGCAAAATTTCCTGTATTTCACGAGTTCCCATCCATTTTCCTGTAGAAAGACGGGACAGGATTTGCCATTGTCGATAAAGGCTATTCGATGTTTCTTTTTCTTGTGCAGACATAATTCAAATAAAAATAAATAAGTGGGGAATTAACAAGACAGTGTTAAACACAATAAGAAAACCTAACTGAATTGGCAAGTATTTATCACCGAATCGGGCAAAGAAAGTTCAATAAATTTAGACACAAGATCAAGCAGAAATGACATTGAGTCGAAGTGAAAAGAATGGATTAATAGTAAATCAGTATAAGAGATGCAAGGAGTGGCATTCTTATTGCTTAATAAAAAATGAGTTTGGCTATAACTATAAAGAGGGTCATATGCTTAATGAAAAAGAGATTTTAGATATTAATGGTTTATCACTAGAAGTGAATAATAAGCAATTGACAGCAAAAGTGGAGGGTGTAGCAAAACCGCAGGAGAAGACACAGTTACTTTTTGAGCGAACGAACTCTGTTTTTTTTAATGAAATGTTAGATGATCAAGCAGTTTCAGAAACCGCTTGCGCAAAAATTGAACATTGGCTTTCACAATACAATTTAGATGAATTACAAGCTTTAAATCAGCATGCCAAAGCGCATTTTTTATATGAAGGCATTACATTTACGGTATATGGAGAAGCAGAAGGCACAGAGCGTACCATTCCTTATGATGTGATCCCGCGAGTAATTGCGAAAAAGCAATGGAATAAGATATCGCTTGGCTGTGCACAACGCGTCAAGGCCCTAAATCTATTTTTACATGATATTTATCATCAGCAAGATATTCTTAAAGCGGGTATTGTGCCTGAACTACAAGTTCTCAAGCATGAGGCTTTTCAGCCACATATGTGTAATCAGAGCTTAAAAGGCAAAATTTACAGCCAAATTAGTGGCATTGATATTGTCCGAGATCGTCATGGCGAGTTTTATGTGCTTGAAGATAATTTAAGAACGCCATCGGGTGTGTCTTATATGTTGGAAAGCCGAAAAATCAGCCAAAAACTGATGCCTGAATTATGTTTGCAAAATAACTTACAAGGTATAGAGCATTATCCATTACTACTGAAAGAAATATTGGCCGAAAATGCCTTTAACGATAATCCCTTTATTGTCATTTTAACGCCAGGTCGTTTTAACAGCGCATATTATGAGCATTCCTTTTTGGCAAGGGAAATGGGTGTGCCTTTAGTAACATCGCGTGACCTTTACGTCGAAAACGATAAGGTTTATGTCAAAACGGTGCGAGGTAAACAGCAAGTTGATGTAATTTATCGACGTATTGATGATGATTATCTCGATCCATTGTGTTTTATGCCTGACAGTACACTTGGTGTTGCGGGTTTAATGTCTGCCTATTTACAAAAGAATGTCGTGATTGCAAATGCGCCTGGTACAGGAGTTGCAGATGACAAATCCATTTATCCGTACGTCGATAAAATGATTCAGTTTTATTTAGCTGAACAACCTGTCCTTAAAAATGTACCAACTTATCAATGTCGTGAAAGCAAAGACCTTGAATATGTATTAGACAATTTAGCTCAACTAGTTGTGAAAGAAGCACAGGGTTCAGGAGGATATGGCATGCTTATCGGACCACATGCTTCTGCACAGCAAATTGCGACTTTCAAAGATAAAATTTTAGCAACGCCACATTTGTACATTGCTCAACCTACATTGGATTTGTCAGTTTGTCCGATGTTAACTGATTCAGGGTTATCAGAACGACATATTGACTTGCGTCCATTTGTGCTGAGTTCCCCTTATCGTACCGAAATTGTACCGGGGGGGTTAACACGTATGGCAATGCAAGAAGGCTCTCTTGTGGTGAATTCTTCACAGGGTGGTGGCATTAAAGATACATGGGTTGTAGACCATTTACATTCATAAGTAACCAAAACAATGAAGGAGCAATTTCATGATCTTACTCAGCACGAATGCACAGCAAATTTTTTGGTTAGGTCGTTATTTAACGCGTATTGAATATTTATGTCAGCAATTTCCATTTGTGGATGATCAGAAAGCTGTGTCTTATGCCCACGCTTTTTGTTTACCTGCATTTGATGCAAGCTCGCTCAATGAATTGGTATTAGACCCAGAACAACCTTATTCATTTATTCAACAGTTTCAGTTTGCCAAAGACAATGTTCAAGAATTGAGAGGCGTTTTTTCTGCAAAAACCTATGCAGAACTCAATCAATATATTCGGAATGCGAGTGCAAGTTCGACGTGTATTTGTGATGTGATTGCAGATTGTCGTGAAGTGTTAGAGGGTGAGCCGGAAGAAACTTTCTTGTTCTATTCTTTGGGGCAAACTTTAGAGCAACTAGATCGACAACTTCGCTTAAAGCAAGATCAGACACAAACCTTAGAGCAAATTTCGGCGCTTATACAAGTATTGGAGAAAATGGGTTGGGACAGTTTAGATACGGCTTGGCAACAGCTTAAAACTCAACCTGATCAAATAAATTTTTATAACTTTAGTGATCAAATTCAATATTTATTTGAGGTGAATGCATGAAACTCATGATCAATCACCAGACACACTATCAATATACTGAACAGGCATGTAATAGCATTCAGTATATTAAAATGACCCCATTGAATAATGCACATCAGAATGTGCATTACTGGGATGTCAGTGTGCCAGGTGAGCGTTGTACGAAGAGAGATGCGTTCAATAACATCTGGATTACCAGTTCACAACGTTATGCTTATGAGCAAATGACAATTATGGCGCAGGGCATTGTTGAGCTGAATAAGCAGCCTTCGGTGATGGGTCTAATAGATCATCTAAATCCTTATCAATTCTTACAACCAACGCCAACGACCATGTGCAATGCGGAAATGAAAGAATTTGCGCATCGTTTCGTACCTGAGTTTACGCGTGAAAATTTGGTCAAACTAGCTGAAGCCATTTTGCAGCATATTCCCTATACTCCTAATTATACTTCAGTCAATACTTCTGCCATTGAAGCGTTTCATAATCGTCAGGGGGTATGCCAAGACCACAGTCATGTTTTTATTGCAATGTGCAAAGCTTTGGGCTTGCCAGCGCGTTATGTTTCAGGTTATTTATTTGTGCCAAATACATCACACCTTGCCAGTCACGCATGGGCGGAAGTATTTTTGGGAAACACATGGTATTGTTTCGATATCAGCAACCAGATTTTTAGCCCAGACCAGCATATTTATGTGGCAATTGGTCGAGATTATTGGGATGTTGCCCCAATTCGTGGAGTGCGCGAAAAAGGGGGAATTGAAACGATGCACTCAATTGTTCAAGTACTTGCATGTTAATGAATGTAAGTTAAGGGGAAGAGATGACTTATTGTTGTGCGCTTAGATTAAAAGAAGGTCTCGTCTTTATCAGTGACACGCGAACGAATGCGGGAGTAGATCATATTTCTGTATTTCGAAAGCTTTATACATTTGGAATTGAAGGCGAACGTTTTATCACGATTCAAACATCGGGTAATTTAGCGACAACGCAGGCCGTGATTGGACATCTAAAAAACCATTTAGAATTACAACAAACACCAAATTTATATAGTGTAAATACCATGTTTGAAGTAGCTGAATTGGTCGGTCATACCTTGCAAAAGGTCATTGCAGATGTAACTGAAAACACGCAGGAACAAAGTAATTATTACTGTAGTTTGTTGGTAGGTGGACAAATTGGTCAAGCAGAAATGCAGCTTTATAATATTTACCCACAAGGTAATTTTATTTGTGCAACCAGCGATACACCATATTTCCAGATTGGAGAAAGCAAATATGGTAAGCCAATTTTAGATCGTGCCTTAAGTTATGATATGCCACTCAGTGAAGCTTTACGTTGTAGCCTAATTTCATTTGATTCGACATTGCGCTCAAACGTATCGGTGGGTATGCCACTTGATGCACTCATCTATAAAAAGAACAGTTTACATATTCCTGAAGGTAAGCGAATTACAGAAGAAGACCCTTACTTCGAAAATATTAGTAAGGAATGGTCAGATACACTACGGAGTGGATTACAGAATTTACCAAAGCCGTCGGAAGATTATTTTAAATAATGATGTATTATTATTTTTTTAAGCATAGCGCGAGAAATCGCGCTATGCTTTTATTTATACAATGAATAAAACAATAAGATAGGAAATCAAAAAATGTACCAACTTTGCTATGCCAGTCAGGCTAAATTTCAACCCGAAACACTACTACAAGATTTAAGAGACATTCTATCTGAAGCCCGAGATTTTAACGTAAAGCTGAAGATCAAAGGCGTATTGTGTTATGCAGATGGTTGCTTCTTTCAATGTTTGGAAGGAGAACAAGATTCGGTTTTAAACTTGTTGAATAAAATAGAAAAAGATCAACGACACTCTGATTTAACGATATTGTCACAACAATACATTCTGAGTGATTCGCATTTTTCAGATTGGAGTATGAAATATATAGGTCGGCATTCAGAGGTACATCATTATTTTGAGCAATTGGGATCTAGCAAATTTAATCCTTTATTACTGCAATATGAATCATTACAGCATTTTTTGCAGTTGTTATATCGTATTCCAGAACAGCAATTATAAATTCTATTCAGTTCAGCTATACAACCCTAGATACTACTCATCGAAGAAAGCAGTATCTAAAGCAATATTTTATTATTTCACTATCCGATGAGGGCGTTGGCTCAAACGGCATAAAATCTCATACCCAATGGTACCATTTGCATCGGCAACATCATCGACCAAACGTTGTTTGCCCCAAAGCTCCACAGGTGTGCCTAGAGCAACTTTTAACCCTGTAACATCAATAGCAACCATATCCATCGCTACACGTCCGACAACAGGAAGCTTTTTCCCTTCAATTACTACATAATTTTGTTTGACATATGCACGCGGGTAACCATCGCCATAGCCAATAGAAACAATAGCCAAATCGGTATTTTGTGTTGCAGTGTAGGTTGAACCATAGCCCACCTTTTCGCCTTTTTGGATATGATTCAAGGCAATAACTGCAGCAGTAAAAGTCATGACAGGTTGTAAGTCTAAGTCTCTTACTGTTTGGTCTGCAAATGGTGTTGCACCATACAGCATAATGCCTGGGCGAACATAATCAAAATGGAGTTCTGGCCAACGGTAAATTGCAGCAGAATTACAGCATGAAGCCAGAATAGGAGCACAACTTTGTTTTATATCAAGAAATTGTGCAATTTGCTGTTCATTTAAGGGATGATCGGCATCAGCATTAGCAAAATGCATAGTTAATACACAGGTAAAACCAGCCGCTTTTAAGGTATTAATGACGGCAATAATTTCACTTGCTTTAAAACCAAGTCGGTTCATGCCGCTATTGAGTTTAATCCAGACTTTAAGTCCAAGTGCATTGTATTGCTCTTGATGGGCAAGTAACCAGTTCACTTGTTGTTGTTGATGCACGACACATTCAAGCTTTTGTTCAATGACGGTCTGCATTTCATCCGCTGAAAATATTCCTTCAATTAATGTAATCGGTTGTTCATAGCCTAAGGCACGAATTTCTAGTGCCTCTTGCAAGCAGGCGACACCAAAAGCATCGGTATTATTCAAGGCTGCAAGACAGTCTTTGATACCATGTCCATAAGCATTGGCTTTGACCATGCTCACGATTTTTGCCTTAGGGGCAAGTTGTTTAACACGGTTTAAATTATATTGAAGTGCTGATTGATCAATACAAACTGTTGCTTGGCGCACCCGAATGACTCCTTTGGGAATAGAGAATGGCAAGATTAAAACTAGGGTTTTATTTCAAGTCATCGAATCAGAAATATGGAAGGGTATTACCGTTTAGGTAAATATCCATAAAATACGTTAGTTATTGTAGACCTATAAAAATCAAATACCCATCTTATTTCATGGCTTTATTCTATTTAAATCTATGAGTTATCTGTTTTGTTCGATAAAGACGACTGTAAAATGATCCTATTTACATTATTCATGAGTAAATAAAAAATGGGCTGAGTGCCCATTTTTTATTCTTCATCATCGTACTGACTATAGTACTCAGGCGATAAGTTACTAAAACGTGTATATTGACCTTCAAAAGCCAATCGGACTGTACCAATTGGGCCATTACGCTGTTTACCAATAATAATTTCAGCCGTACCAGCTTCTTTCGACTCTTTGTTATAAACTTCGTCACGGTAAATAAACATAATTAAGTCGGCATCCTGCTCAATCGCACCCGATTCACGCAAGTCAGACATGACTGGGCGCTTATTAGGACGGTTTTCCAGAGAGCGGTTAAGCTGTGATAAAGCAATGACGGGACACTGCATTTCTTTTGCAAGAGCTTTTAAGCTACGAGAAATTTCACCAATTTCACCAACACGGTTATCACCCATACCAGGGACTTTCATTAATTGTAAGTAGTCGACCATGATACAGCCCAATTTACCACCATGCTGTTTGGCGATACGACGCGCACGAGCACGTAATTCAGTTGGAGGCAGGGCAGAAGAGTCATCAATATATAGATGCTTCTCTTGTAACTGTAAAATCGTACCTGTGACTTTAGACCATTCATCACCGTCGAGTTTGCCTGAACGTAAATGCCCTTGATGTACTTTGCCGTATGCAGAAATTAAACGCATAGCAATCGAGTCCGCGGGCATTTCCATTGAGAACACCAACGCGGGTAAGTCACAGTTAAACAATACACTTTCAACCAAGTTCATGGCAAAAGTAGTTTTCCCCATAGATGGACGCGCTGCGACAATAATCATGTCTCCCGCTTGCATACCTGAGGTTTTATTGTCTAATTCAACAAAACCTGTTGTTAAACCAGTGATATTCCCATCTAGTTGTGACAATTCATTTAATTTATCAAAGACATCTGCAACAACGGTGTTGATGGCTTTAGGACCTGCATTTTTCTTATTGTTATTGTGCTGTTCGGCAATTGAGAAAATATTGGTCTCGGCTAAATCTAAAATTTCGCTCACACTACGACCTTTGGTGTCATAGGCATTTTGCAAAATTTCAGAGCTGACTTTAATCATATTGCGTAAAGTCGAAAATTCTTTAATTTTATTGGCATAGGTTTCAAGGTTATAAAAACTTGAAGGAGAGTCTGCCATAAGTTGCATTAAATATTCTTCACCACCAATCGCATCAAGTAAATTTTGCTTAATTAACCAGTCATTCACCAATACTGCATCATAAGGAGAATTTTCTTGTGCAAGTTTTTCAATTGCACGATAAATGTACTTATGGCGTGTTGCATAAAAATCTTGTTCATTGAGCACATCACTTACTTGTTCAAATGACTCAGCAACAGTCATTAGTGCTGCAAGTACAGCCTGTTCAATAGCTAAATTATGTGGTGGTGTACGAAATTCTTTGAGTTGATTCGACTCATTTATTTTGTTGTCTGCTTTGGGTGAGTTTGGTGTAGCAGTGGCATTCGCCTGAGACATAACAAGACCTAATAAAAAGACAAAACAAAACAGATTGACTATCTTAATCCAAATGAAGCCTTTCTGGATAATTTAATTCAAGGAAAATTGTTTAGGTGATGCAATAGCATAATAGGTAAGCATTCCTGCTATTACATCAAAATTAGCATAGTTTCTGTTTAGAAAAAAAGAATGCTAAGTTTTACGTTTAATGACTTGCGAACCAGTCTTTTTCGAACTTTCCATTTTTTAAACGATAAGCAGAGAGACCATGGCGAAGATCATTTTTCTGCGCATCTTTGATAAAACCCTTATCCTTACCTAAAGAATAAAGAAAGGCATCTATTAGTAATAAGGCTAAATCAATAAACCACCAGAGGCCTAAGCCACCAAGTGTAATTAATTTAAAAAAACCACTAACTTTTTTCCCGAGATAGAAGCGATCAATTCCAAAAAATCCTAAAAACATTGAGAGTGTTAAAGCAATTAAACGATTTTTCTTATGCATATTAAGTCCTAGATAAATGATTATAAAGTTAATGATTAATATTTGAACTACTTATAATTTTTTATATAAAAAAAGAGCATGCCTGAGCATGCCCTTTTTTCTTGCAAGAAATTACTCAGATACGATAGTAACGAGAACTTCAGCAACAACATCATGATGCAATTGGATTGCGATGTTGAATTCGCCAGTGTGACGAAGAGCGCCGTTTGGTAAACGAACTTCTGCACGGTCAACAACAAGACCAGCATTAGTTAAAGCGTCAGCGATGTCACGCGTACCGATAGAACCGAAAAGTTTACCTTCGTCACCAGCTTTAGCAGTGATAACGATGTTAACTTCGTTCAATTGATCAGCACGTGCAGTAGCAGCACCTAATACTTCAGCTTCTTGTTTCTCAAGTTCAGCACGACGAGCTTCAAAAGCAGCAGTGTTAGCTTCAGTTGCAGCTACAGCTTTACCTTGAGGGATCAAGAAGTTACGACCGTAACCAGCTTTAACTGATACTTTGTCGCCTAATTTACCAAGGTTTTTAATGCGTTGTAATAAGATAATATCCACAGCTCAACCTCACTTATGATTGTCAGTGTAAGGGATCAAAGACAAGTAGCGAGCTTGTTTAATGGCAAGCGCTAATTGACGTTGGTAACGAGCTTTAGTACCTGTAATACGGCTAGGAACAATCTTGCCATTTTCAGTGATGTACTGTTTTAAAGTGTCGATATCTTTGTAGTCGATGTACGTAACGTTCTCAGCTGTAAAGCGGCAGAACTTGCGACGACGGTAAAAACGTGCCATTGATGTTCTCCTTATGCTTCAGCAGAGTCTTGAGCAGCTAGTTGTGCTTCTTCACGTTGAGCTTTACGCGCACGCTTTTCTTCAGCACTCTTAGCCAATAATGACTCTTCAGTGATTGCGTTTTCACGACGGATGATTAAGCTACGAAGGATCGCGTCGTTGTAACGGAACAATTCTTCTAACTCATCAAGAGTAGTTTGACCACACTCAACATTCATAAGAATGTAGTGAGCTTTGTGGATCTTGTTGATTGGGTAAGCCAATTGACGACGACCCCAGTCTTCAAGACGGTGGATTTGACCTTCAGCTTCTTTGATGTGAGTTAGGTAACGTTCTACCATACCCACAACTTGATCGCTTTGATCTGGGTGTACCAGAAGTACGATTTCGTAGTGACGCATTGTCAGCTCCTTACGGATTATACAGCCCCTAACGTAATTGTTAGAAGCAAGGAGTCACAACCAAGGTTGTGTCGCATTAGATGCGAGGGGTGAATTTTAGAAGGTTTGGCAATAAAATTCAAGCAATATTAAATTTATGCGCAAAGTAGTGATGATATCGAAGATTTATCTAGGTGTGGAATAGATATGAACTTACAAATAGTAATTATGTGTAGAAATGAAGACCAGCTTTAAAAGATAGAGAGGAGGTCTCTATCTTTTAAAACAGGGGTAAATGCGGGGCAGGGCTTATATAGCTAAAACTAAAGCTAAAACTTAATGCTGTGATCAGAATCACAGAATACAAGAAATAACGTTTAGCCCAAACTTGATCATTCTCGGCTTTAAAACCAATAATTGATAAATATACCCAATAAGCACATAAACCATTAAAAGTAATTAAGAAGAATAAGTTTGTATAACCAAAGCAATATAAACCATTGAGTACTGCTGCAAACAAAATAACGTAAATCAGGCTTTCGACCTTGGTACGTAAAATTGAACGCGCAACAGGTAAAATTGGAATACCTGCATTTTTATAGTCGTCGAAACGATAGATTGCAATTCCCCATGAATGAGGCATTTGCCAAAGTGCATAAGCTAAGAAAATAAGCAAAGCAGCTACATCGAATTCGTTAGAGACAGCCGTGTAACCAATCACAGGTGGACTTGCACCAGAGATACTTCCAATCACTGTTTGGTGAATGGTGGTACGTTTGCTCCAAAGACTATAAAACCCAACATAAACAACAAAACCAAGAACAGCAAAACCAAAAGAATATGCATTGACAAAAAACCATAACATGCCAAAGCCTAAAAGACCTAAAGCTGCGGCAAAAATCAGTGCCACACTAGGACTAATCGTTTTTTTAACAAGTGCACGGTTTTGAGTACGTTGCATCTTCTGGTCAATGTCTTGATCAATGACATTGTTAACTACACATCCTGATGCAACAACCAAAGTTGTAGCTAGTAGTGTAATCAGAAGTAAAAGGAAATCTACAGAACCTTGGGCGGCTAAGAAAAAGCCGCCCAAAGTGGTAACGAAGTTACCAAAGAGAATTCCTGGTTTAGTCAGGAATAAATACTTTTTTAACATGACAACCAGTTTAGAGCATCATGTTGAAGTGGAGGTAATTCATAACCCATACAGAACCGATCAAAAGAACGGCAATTGTAAGAATTGTATAAATAAATGCAATTACGTTCCAACGTTGCTCTGCAGATGAGTTCATGTGCAAGAAGAAAATCAACTGTACAAGAACCTGAGCAACTGCAGTAATACCAACTACTGCAAGTGTTGCGCCACGACCGAAGTTTTCTGGGTTCATTGCCATATAGAATGGAACAATGGTTAATACCACAGAGACAATAAAACCAATAGTATATTGCTTCACGGTGCCGTGAGCTGCATCAGACGCATGATTATCGTGACCCATTAGAGAACTCCCCGCAAATAAACTACGCTGAATACACAGATCCATACGATGTCAAGGAAGTGCCAGAACAAGCTCAAGCAAGCAAGGCGACGTGTATTCGGTAATGTCAAACCATACTTTTTGATTTGAACCATTAACACGATCATCCATACCAAACCAGAAGTTACGTGAATACCGTGCGTACCAACTAAAGTGAAGAACGCAGATAAGAACGCACTTGTGCTTGGACCATGACCAGCATGTACAAGGTGATTAAACTCATACAGTTCCATGCCAATGAATGATGCACCAAATACCCAAGTAATTGCTAACCAAATTAAAACTTGGCTAACATTCTTTTTGTACGATGCAAGTACAGCAAAACCAAATGTAACTGAAGAAATTAAGAGAGCAAAAGTTTCAGTTAATACGAAACCTAAAGACTCACCGAATAATTCTTTAGCACTTGGGGTACCTGGTGGAACATGACCACTTAATACAACGAAAGCAATGAAGAGTGTACCGAATAGGATCAAGTCACTCATCAAGTAAGACCAGAAACCAAAGACGGTAATGTCTGTATCATCATGATGATGATGTTCATCGTGTCCGTGGTTATCGTGATGAAGTACTTCAGCCATTGTCTTAGTCCTTCTTCAAGTGTTTTTCAAGAATCGCATAGCGTTCGTTTTCAATGCGCTCAACTTCAGCAGCAGGAACATAGTAATCAACTTTCTTAGTGAAAGAGCTTACGATGAAGCTGATGATTGCAGCAACAAAGGTTACGACAACTAACCACCAAATGTGCCAGATTAAACCGAAGCCCATAACAGTAATGAACATTGCGATTACAAAGCCAGCAGCACGGTTCGTTGGCATATGTACATCTTCATAAGACGTTGGACGTGCATAAGCAACACCATTCTCTTTGTCATTCCAGAATGTATCGATACCGCTGATTTTTGGAAGATGAGCAAAGTTATAGAATGGAGCAGGTGAAGATGTAGACCATTCAAGTACACGACCATCCCATGGATCACCTGTAACGTCCATGTTGTCATGGCGTTGTAAGAAACCAACAATGATTTGCATTAAGAAACATGCAATACCGATTGCGATTAATACTGCACCAAACAATGCGATTGTGATGTACGGATCCCATTCAGGGTTGTCATATGTATTCAAACGACGAGTCATACCCATGAAGCCAAGGATATAAAGCGGCATGAATGCAAAGTAGAAACCGAAGAACCAGAACCAGAATGCTGCTTTACCCCAAGCTTCATTAAGCTTCCAACCAAACATTTTTGGCCAGTAGAAAATGATACCCGCAAACATTGCGAACACAACACCACCAATAATTACGTTATGGAAGTGAGCGATAAGGAATAAAGAGTTGTGTACAAGGAAGTCCGCAGGTGGAACAGCCATTAATACACCAGTCAAACCACCGATACCGAAAGTCACAAGGAAACCAAGTGTCCATAGCATTGGAGTTGTGTACGTAATGCGACCTTTGTACATAGTGAATAACCAAGAGAAGATTTTCACACCAGTCGGGATCGCAATAACCATAGTCATGATACCGAAGAACGCGTTAACGTTGGCACCTGCACCCATGGTAAAGAAGTGGTGAAGCCATACAACAAATGACAATACTGTAATTGCAACTGTTGCATACACCATAGACTTGTAGCCGAACAACGTTTTGCGAGCAAATGTTGATACAACTTCTGAGTAAATACCAAACGCTGGTAATACCAAGATATATACTTCTGGGTGACCCCATGTCCAGATCAAGTTCACATAAAGCATTGGGCTACCGCCAAGCTCATTTGTGAAGAAATGGAAGCCGAAGTAACGATCTAGAGATAACATTGCAATTGTTGCAGTTAAGACTGGGAATGCAGCAATAATCAGAACTGCTGTACAAAGTGCAGTCCAAGTGAAAATTGGCATATCCATAAGCTTCATGCCAGGTGCGCGCATTTTGATGATGGTAACAAAGAAGTTAACACCAGTTAAAAGCGTACCTAAACCTGAAATCTGTAACGCCCAGATATAGTAGTCAACACCAACACCAGGAGAGTATTCAATGCCAGAAAGAGGAGGGTAAGCCATCCAACCTGTAGCAGCGAATTCACCTAAAGCAAGTGAAACCATCATTAAGCCAGCAGCACCAGCGAATAGCCAGAAACTTACAGAGTTTAACAATGGGAAGGCAACGTCACGAGCACCAATCTGTAAAGGTACAGAGATGTTCATTAAGCCAACAACGAGACCCATTGCTACGAAGAAGATCATGATTACACCGTGAGCGGTGAAGATCTGGTCATAGTGTTCTGGGTGTAAGTAACCTTCACCGCCACCACGAGCGAGGAAAAGTTGTAAGCGCATCATGATCGCATCTGCGAAGCCACGAAGTAACATGACTACAGATACCAAGATATACATGATACCAATTTTTTTATGGTCTACAGATGTGAACCATTCGTTCCACAAGTAGTTCCATTTTTTGAAATAAGTAATACCTGCAACAGCAACGATACCACCTAAAATCATTAATGCGACAGTTACCAACACGATTGGATCGTGTGGAATCGAGTCTGGACCTAACTTACCTAAGAAGCTCATGTCTTATTCCCCTACAGCCGATGAAGCAGGTTCAACTGCGGCATGTGCGTCAGCAGCAGCCCCGTGAGCACTCGCAGTAGCTGAATGATCAGCACCGTGATAGTTACTCATGTATTTGTTGATCACTGATTCAAATAAGCCTTTCTCAACAGAAGAGTAGTAAGTCACTGGATGTGGCTTAGTTGGATAAGGCTTCATTGCTTCAGCAGCAGCCTTTTCTTCAGGAGTAGTCGCTTTAGCGATAAGAACTTCGATCTGATGATGCGAACGGTTGCCATCACGCAAGGTTGCGAATTCGGCTTGGTCTAAAACACCTTTCTGAATTGCAGCAGGGTTAATTGAAGTACCGTTGCCTGCTTTCACCGCTGCGACCCAATCAGCAAACTGAGCTTCAGTCACTGAATGCGCACGGAAACGCATTTGCGAGAAGCCATAACCTGAGTAGTTAGAAGAGAAACCGCGGTAGCCTTCAGCTGGGCTAGTTTCATTTGCTAACAAATGCAGGTGAGTTTGCATGCCAGCCATGGTATAAATTTGGCCAGAAAGTGCAGGAATGAAGAACGAGTTCATTGTGAAGTTAGACGTCAAACGCAAGTTCACAGGAGTTTTCTCTGGGAAGCGAATTTCGTTAACAGTCGCAATTTCTTGCTCAGGATAGATAAAGATCCACTTAAACTGTTCAGCGATAACTTGAACTGTTAATGGTGCTTTATCAGAATCGATTGGGCGGTACGGGTCATACTTGTGTGAACCCCACCAAGTTAACCAAGCTAGAATACCAATAATAATAACTGGAACACCCCAAACTACAATTTCAATAGCAGTTGAGTGTGCCCAAGTAGGTTTATAGTCTGCATCTTTATTCGACGAGCGATATTTCCAACCAAACCATAATGCCATTAAGATCGAAGGAATTACGACCAATAGCATTAAATAGATCGCAGTCATCATCAAGTCACTTTGACCTTGTGCAACTGGACCTTTAGAGTTTAGAAGTACCATATCACCACCACACCCAGTTAAGAGTGCAGCAATCGTTGATAAAGACAATACAGCTAAAATCGTTTGTCTCATTTTACAACCTCGGTGAAGAGTCCCATTCCCTAAATAATATGGGATAGCGATTAAAGTGTCGCATGATTGAGAATTTTGATTTTTGAATAAAAAAACTTCTCAAGCATGTGGCACCGCTACGTTGTAGGGCATTATGCCTGATATCGCTCAACTAAGCTATATATAAAGTCGCTTTAAATGACTGTTATAAAACCTGATTTTGGGGGTCGGAATTAGCGCTTGGTTTATTTTTTTTATTGAAATATCAATCTAATGAATTAAAAAAGGGATGAATATGTCATCCCTTGGTTTTATGGTCAGTTATTGTTTTATCACGATGGTTTTCGCTAGTTTATCGTGCAATGTCTGTCTATCTTTTCCTAAAGCGAATAAATAATCAGCAATCGTAATAAACGGCATAAACAGCATATTTAAAATGATAAATACAATACTGCGTAACAGGAAGATTCGCGTCAAATTAACTTTTTCACCGCTATCAGCATCTACAATTTTAATTCGCGTTAACTTTTTGCCGATACTTTGTCCAGACTTGGCTAGAAAGAATGCCTGAATAGCCAGCATTATAATGATATAGGCAAACATGGTTTGCCATGCTTCGATTGGAATAAGCGCGAAAAGTTGCTGTTGTAATTGCACAGCTTGAGTGGATGTGTATGCGGCTTGCATCTTTTGCTGGATGCTAGCAAGCTCATTCACTTGGTTGGCGTTCAGAAAGAAAGAAGGAATTGCTGCCGCAGGCAACCAAAGTAATAAATCAATGATTTTTGCCAATGCGCGAATATTGACTGAAGCAAGTTCAGTTTTAGATAGGTTACCTTCAACTTTAGTTTGGGTGATTGTAGGGTTATGTAACGGCGTGTGTGTTGGAGGAACATAACCTGTTGGTGTGTATACAAGTTTCCCTTGGGTTAATTCACCTAAAGCTTTCCATTCGGTCATACCTTCATGCCAAGCTAAATCTGTTAAGAGTACTTGTTGGCTGGCAAGCATCTGATTCAACTGTTCTAAAGTGTACGGACCAGCTTGTTGATTATTACGTGCCAAGTAAATTTGCATAAAAATAAAATCTCAAAAAATGAAAAGAGAAAAAAAGACCCAACTAATGGGTCTTTTTTTAACATGTTTTCTTAAGCTTGTTGAGCTTTTTCTTCTGCAAGGAAGAACCAAGTGTCTAAAACTGAGTCTGGGTTAAGAGAAACAGACTCGATTCCTTGTTCCATCAACCATTTTGCAAGGTCAGGATGATCTGATGGCCCTTGACCACAAATACCAACATATTTGCCAGCTTTGCGACATGCATGAATTGCCATAGAAAGTAATGCTTTAACTGCTGCATCACGTTCATCAAACAGGTGAGAAACAATACCTGAGTCACGATCCAGACCCAATGTAAGCTGAGTCAAGTCGTTAGAACCGATAGAGAAACCATCAAAGTGTTCAAGGAATTGTTCAGCTAACAGTGCGTTAGTTGGTAATTCACACATCATGATCACTTTAAGACCATTTTCACCACGTTTAAGACCATTTTGAGCAAGCAATTCGATGACGCGTTTTGCTTCATGTACAGTACGAACGAATGGAATCATGATTTGAATATTGGTCAAGCCCATTTCATCGCGTGCTTTTTTCAATGCACGACATTCTAATTCGAAACAATCACGGAAGTTGTCAGATACATAACGGCTTGCACCACGGAAACCAAGCATTGGGTTTTCTTCTTCTGGTTCATAAAGCTTACCGCCAATTAGGTTCGCATATTCGTTTGACTTAAAGTCAGACATACGAACAATCACAGGCTTATCAGCAAATGCGGCAGCAAGTGTAGAAATACCTTCTACAAGTTTTTCAACGTAGAATTCGATAGGAGAAGCATAACCCGCAGTACGAGCCATAACTGCTGCACGAGTTTCACGTGGCAAGCTGTCAATGTTCAATAACGCTTTAGGATGTACACCGATCATACGGTTAATAATGAACTCTAAACGTGCAAGACCAATACCTTCGTTAGGAATTTGAGCAAAGTCAAATGCACGGTCAGGGTTACCTACGTTCATCATGATTTTGAACGGAAGTTTTGGCATAGAGTTAATTGAGTTACGTTGAATTTCGAAATCTAACGAACCTTCATAAATAAAGCCTGTATCGCCTTCAGCACATGAAACAGTCACTTCTTGTCCGTCGGTTAAAACTTCTGTTGCATTACCACAACCTACGATTGCAGGTACACCAAGTTCACGAGCAATAATTGCTGCATGACAAGTACGACCACCACGGTTTGTAACAATCGCAGCAGCACGTTTCATTACTGGTTCCCAGTCTGGGTCAGTCATGTCTGAAACAAGTACGTCACCTTCTTGTACTTTGTCCATTTCTTTAATAGACGTCACGATGCGTACTTTACCAGAACCAATACGTTGACCGATTGAGCGACCTTCGCAAATTACAGTACCTTTTTGCTTAAGTAGGTAACGTTCCATGGTGCCGACATTTTCACGGCTTTTTACTGTTTCTGGACGTGCTTGAACGATATAGATTTGACCGTCGTCACCATCTTTAGCCCATTCAATATCCATAGGTGCTTGATAGTGCTCTTCGATGATCAGGGCTTGTTTAGCAAGCTCTTGAAGCTCGTGATCATTTAATGCAAATTGTTGGCGTTCTGCTTTTTCAACATCCACGACGACCACTGATTTGCCGGCAGCACCTTCTTCGCCATATACCATTTTTTGGTGTTTAGAACCAAGATTACGACGTAAAATAGCATGTTTGCCATTTTTCAGAAGTGGTTTAGAAATATAGAATTCATCAGGGTTTACTGCGCCCTGTACAACCATTTCGCCTAAACCATATGAAGCAGTAATGAATACAGCATCACGGAAGCCTGATTCTGTATCTAGAGTGAACATTACACCCGCTGCACCAGTTTCAGAACGAACCATTCGCTGGATACCCGCAGATAATGCAACGATGTCATGCGCGAAGTTTTGGTGAACACGGTAAGCAATAGCACGGTCATTATAAAGTGAAGCAAAGACTTCTTTAATCGCAATAAGAACGTTGTCAATACCACGGATGTTTAAGAAGGTTTCCTGCTGACCTGCAAAAGACGCATCAGGTAAGTCTTCTGCTGTCGCAGATGAACGAACGGCAACCGCGATATCAGGGTTGCCGTTTGAAAGGGTGGCGAAAGCGTCGCGGACTTCCTTTTCGAGATCTGCCGTAAGCGGGGTGTCGACAATCCATTGACGGATTTTTGCACCAGTTTCTGCAAGTGCAACAACATCATCAACATTTAATGCTGCAAGTTCTGCGTTAATTTTAGCGTTCAGGCCACTTTGCTCGAGGAATTCACGATAAGCGGCAGCAGTGGTAGCAAAGCCTCCAGGTACTGATACACCTGCATTCGCTAGATGGCTAATCATCTCGCCCAGAGATGAGTTTTTCCCACCCACGAGCTCTACATCGTGTTTCCCTAATTTTTCTAGACCTATTACGCGCGCTTCCAAAGTTGTTACTCCACTTTTGCAGTATTAATCACTATCTTGGCATGAATTTAAAACAAATCTGCTTAGCTTTTTAATTTTACTAAGCGACAGTCATGTAAGATCAGTTTACTATAATGATTATATAGCACTTAGACAAATATTCGAGGAGAATTTTAATGTCAGAAGTTAAACAAATAAAGCGAAGTGTGTTTTTTATTTCTGATGGAACTGCGATTACAGCAGAAACGCTTGGACACTCTTTACTGGCCCAGTTTCCAAATGTAGATTTTGACATTCATATTATCCCTTATATTACGTCTGAAGAAGCTGCTATGAATGTAGTTTCTGAGATAAATCAAAGAGCTGAGCGTGATGGACAGCAGCCTTTGGTGTTCGATACCTTAGTAGATCCTTATGTGCGAGATATTATTAATACGGCGAATGCTGTGAATTTGGATGTGTTTGAAGGGCTTATTAGTAAGTTGTCTGAAGAGTTGGGTACACCACCTACAACTTTAGTCGGACAAACGCATGCCGTGACCGATTCGGAGTCTTATAAAGCACGTATTGATGCTGTACATTTTGCACTTGATAATGATGATGGCGCACGTACTCGTCATTATGATAAAGCTGACTTAATTCTAATTGGTGTTTCTCGTTCAGGGAAGACACCAACATCCATTTATTTGTCATTACAATTTGGAATTCGTGTAGCAAATTACCCACTTACGGAAGAAGATTTAGATGACAATCGTTTGCCTTCTGTGCTGAAAGCGCATAAGCATAAGCTGTTTGGACTCATGATTGATGCTGAGCGTTTGGTTGCGATTCGCTCAGAGCGTAAAGCCAATAGCCGCTATGCAAGCTTTAGCCAATGTCAAATGGAGTTGCGCGCAATTGAAGGTATTTATATCTCAGAAGGGATTAAATATCTGAATGTATCTGAAATGTCGATTGAAGAAATTTCTACGCGTGTCTTACAAATGACGGGTTTAAAACGTCGAATCGGATAGTATTAAATTACGCCGCTATTCATATAAAAATTGAATGAATTAATACCCAATTTAAATAATTGGATTGGGTGTTTTTTGTACTTATTTTAATTATAAATATGAAACTTCATTTGAAATTCTCTGCAATTATTGATGCAAATTCGTTGTAATAATTAAGTCGACAGGATAAATAGAGCCATCTACACATTCAATGCAGCTTTCTGTAATTTTTTTGACTGGCCAAGTAATAAGTTGACATTTTTCTTGTTGCAAGGCGTGATAATAATCATCAGATTTCAGAAATTCTTTCTTTTCACGCGTAATATTTGGTGTTAGTTGTCGTTTTAGCCAGTTGTCCTGAATTTGAGAGTCCAAAAAACGCAGGGCTAAAATGCTTTTGATTCGGGGATTGATGAGGCGCTTGTTTTTTAAAAGTAATGGATGTTGCACATAACGGCTATATCGTTGCTCTGACTGTGGAAGAATTAAGGCAGGTTGTATCTGAAAAACATATACTGAACTTGAAACATTGCGGATTTTCTCAAGCAATGCTGCAATTTTTTGATCGATCCCAATGATTGCAACTCTTTGCTCGATGCATGTATCTAGGCTTAGTTCTGCTGATGTTCGGATTAGTCCTTTAAATACTTCATAATCTTGTTTTTGATGTTGAAAAATATAGCTGGAAGTATTCAGCTTACTAAATTGTTGCATGATTATCCCTTAATCATTTTTTATTGTCAGAATTTTTGTTTTCTAATTGAATATTAATTCATCTGCTGCGTAAAGTTGATTCAGCAACTCGGGAGTCATTTTTGACGGATTGAAGGATTTCGATTGTGAAAAATATTAAAAGCCTAAGAAGGATTCTTCTTAGGCTTGATGTGCATTCAAATGGTTTTAATCAAATATTATTTTTGATATCGATCAGGTGGCTAAAGTTTTTTAAACGCTTTTCAGTATCATAGATATCACAGGTGAAAATAAATTCATCTACTTGATAGGTTTTGAGTAAATCTTCAAGACCCTCTTTTACAGTTTGGACTGACCCAATTTGTGCTAAGGCAAAGAAGTTATTCACTGACATTTTTTCGACAGGTGACCATAGATTTTGCATGCTTTCTACGGGTGGTTTAAGTTTTAGGCTATCTCCTCGCATTAAGGCAAGTACACGTTGGAAGGCACTGGTTGCAAGATACTGAGCTTCTTCATCAGTGTCTGCAACGACTGTGGGCACGCCCATCGAAACATAAGGTTGATCAAGATATTCTGATGGTTGGAAATTATCGCGGTAAAGTTGAATCGCTTGCCCAAGCATTCTTGGTGCAAAGTGCGATGCGAAAGAGTAGGGAAGTCCCAAGCGTGCTGCCAATTGGGCACTAAAAAGACTAGAACCTAGAAGCCAAACAGGCACATGGGTAGATTGACCTGGTGTAGCAACAATTTTTTGATGTTCTTCAGGCGCTTTGAAGTACTGTAATATTTCAGCGACATCTTGTGGAAATTGATCCTCGGTTTCTTGGCGCCCACGACGTAAAGCACGCATAGTCACTTGATCTGTACCAGGTGCACGACCTAAACCAAGCTCGATGCGGTGAGGATAAAGTGTGGCTAAAGTTCCAAATTGTTCAGCAACTACAAGTGGCGCGTGATTAGGCAGCATAATTCCACCTGACCCGACTTTAAGTGTTTGCGTGTTGGCAAGAATATAGCCCAGTAATACGGACGTAGCAGAACTGGCAATACCATCCATATTGTGATGTTCAGCTAACCAGAAGCGTTCAAAGCCCAATTTTTCAGCGTGTTGAGCAAGTTCAAGGGCGTGATGCAGAGAAAAGGCAATACTTTTATCATCGCGGACTGGGGCTAGTTCCAGAATTGAAAATTGGGTATTTTGTAGAGTAGGCATATCCAGACTCGAAAACTATATATCGAAATAATACGATATAAGTGGGTTGTTGTATATCGTTTAATTTCGATATATTGCTCGAGCGCAAAATAAAAGCATCCGAAGATGCTTTGTATTGTGTTGGATTAATCATCCCAACGTTTTTTCTTGTGGTGACCCAAATGGCGTCCGTTGTCATGACGGTAATAGCGATCATTGTAACGTGCATCGTTATAGCGATAATTACGGTCTGAGCGATAGCCACGATTATCATAGCGTTCATCATCACGGCGATCTTCAGCTACTTTACGTCCTAGCGCTGAACCACCTGCGGCACCTAAAGCGGCACCAACATAGCCACCATTGGTTCCAGCAACATTTTTACCTACAGTATAACCACCAGCACCACCAAGACCTCCACCAATCGCCGCAGATGTGCGGTTACGGCGATCACTTGCCACCGCAGCACCACCAGCACCACCAAGTGCAGCGCCAATTGTAGCGCCAGTAGTACCGCCTAGTTGTTTGCCGATTGCTGTGCCTGCGACACTACCTAAGGCAGATGTTGCTGCAACACGAGTACCATTATCGGCATATGCAGTTCCCATCATTGTGGTCGCGATTAATGAGGCGTAAATTAAATGATTCAGTTTCATTGCAAACTCCATTTTTAAAGTGCTATGTGCTTAAGTCCAATCTAAAAGAGTAGAGCGGATTAAAATGAAGGACTTTGTATTTGAGCATGAGGCTTTTGTCATTACTTTGTATTGTTTCTTCATAACAAATTCACAATTTAGAACCCAATACTTCAGTTTCAGATCTCGCTGTTCTAACCCAACGTAAGACAAGCACCTAATGGTGCTTGAATGATGGAACTGAAGCGATTAACGGTAGTGACGGTGACGTTTTTTCCATTTACGTGAAGATTTGGCCTTTTCTTCAGCTTTGTCTTTAGAAATTTTGTTCCCTAAAGCAGCACCACCCGCAGCACCTAGTGCAGAACCAATGTAACCACCGCTAGTACCACCCATGCTTTTACCGACGGTATAACCTGTACCACCACCTAAAGCACCACCAATAGCAGACTCTGTACGGTTTCGGCGATCACTTGCTACAGCAGCTCCGCCTGCACCACCGAGTGCAGCACCAATTGTAGCACCTGTAGTACCACCCATGCTTTTACCTACAGCAGTACCCGCAACACTACCTAGTGCGCTTGCTGCTGCAACACGTGTTGTGCTATCAGCGTGAGTATTCATTGCAAACATTGAAGAGGCAGCCAATGCGGTGCTTAATAAAACGGCATTCAATTTCATCGTATTCTCCATGTCCAAAAATGCGGACGAAATTTTTTGATGTGGCAAATCTAACAAAACGCATCGTCATAAATGTGGAGAGCAAGACACTAAGTTGTACTGTTAGGTAAGTGCTTTGTATGAGTTTAATTAAAATCGTTCATTTTATGGCTGATTAATCATTGTGTGGGTAAATAAGCAACAACTTTTTGAAGGGTAGAAAAAAGTAAAATATGAGCAATGTGAAAGGTTCCAAAGCTTATTTATCAGCATAATAGATATGTCAATTAAAGGGCAGAATCGGTAAACTATGCGCAAATTTGAAATTATGCAGCCTAATTTAGACTGCTTGAGCTATTGAGATAGATTAAACAATGAAAGAATCGTTACGTTTGCGATTAGATCAGCTTTCTGACCGTCATGAAGAGTTAACAGCACTATTGGCTGATGCTGAGGTTATTTCGGATAACAAGCGTTTTCGTCAATTGTCACGCGAACATAATGATCTAACAGAAATTACGGAAGTCTGGGCAAAGTATAGACAAGCAGAAGCTGATATTGAAACAGCAAATGCTATGTTGTCTGATCCAGATTTTAAAGAAATGGCTCAAGAAGAAATTAAGGAAAATAAGGCTATTATTGAACAGCTCGAAGCTGATCTTAATATCTTGATGATTCCTAAGGATCCAAATGATGCGAATTCGGCCTATTTAGAAATCCGTGCAGGAACGGGTGGCGATGAAGCCGCTATTTTCTCTGGTGATTTATTCCGTATGTACAGCAAGTATGCTGAATCGAGAGGTTGGCGTATTGAAGTACTTTCAGAAAATGAAGGTGAACATGGTGGTTATAAAGAAGTCATCTGCTTAGTGAATGGTGAAGGGGTTTATGGTCGCTTGAAGTTTGAAAGTGGCGCTCACCGTGTACAACGTGTCCCTGCGACAGAGTCACAAGGTCGTGTACATACTTCAGCGTGTACTGTTGCGATTTTGCCTGAAATTGATGTTGATACAACGGTTGAAATTAATGCGTCAGACTTACGTATTGATACCTACCGTGCTTCAGGTGCGGGTGGTCAGCACATTAACAAAACAGATTCGGCTGTTCGTATTACCCATATCCCTACTGGTACTGTGGTGGAATGTCAGGAAGAACGTTCACAGCATAAAAACAAAGCCAAAGCGATGGCTTTATTGGCTTCACGTTTAGAAAATGCAAAACGTGCTGCAGCTGATGCTGCAACTTCTGAAATGCGTCGTGATTTGGTGGGTTCGGGTGATCGTTCTGAGCGAATCCGTACTTATAACTATCCGCAAGGTCGTATGACTGACCATCGCATCAACTTAACTTTATATAAGTTAGATGCTGTAATGGAAGGTGATTTAAACGAATTGCTTGATAGTCTGCACCGTGAATATCAGGCGGATCAATTGGCAATGCTAGCTCAACAAAACGGTGGCTAATGAATATTGCACAAGCATTGGCCTTACGTGGCGAGGCTGAAAGTTATGAGCGTCAAGAGAATGCTTGGTTACTTGAGCATATTCTCAAAATTGATGCTTTTGATTTATCACTCAAATCTGCACAAGAACTTACCGCAGAGCAAGAGCAAGATTATGTAAATGGTTTGGCTCGGATTGCAGCAGGTGAACCTTTGGCTTATGTCACGGGTTCTCAACCATTTTGGACCTTAGACCTGACCGTGACTCAGGATACTTTGGTGCCTCGCCCAGATACTGAAGTATTGGTAGAAACCGTTTTACGTCTGGATTTACCCGAAGACACACGTGTTGTGGATTTAGGTACAGGTACGGGGGCAATCGCATTGTCTCTGGCGAGCGAACGTCCTAACTGGTCTGTCATTGCAACAGACATTTATGAACCGACATTAGAAGTTGCTCTGCAAAATGCCGAAAAGCATGATTTAACACAAGTGAAGTTCTTTTTAGGCAGTTGGTTTACTGCGTTGAATCGTCAATATTTTGATGTGATTGTATCTAATCCACCATATATTGATGCAAAAGATGAGCATATGCTGAATTTAGCTGCTGAACCTGAACGAGCTTTGGTTGCGGAAAAACAAGGCTTGGCGGATATTGAACATATTATTCAGCAGGGCAAAAAGTGGCTAGCTGCACAAGGTTGGATTGTACTTGAGCATGGCTATGATCAGGGGGAAGCGGTACGTAATATCTTTAAAACTGCAGGTTTTAAAGAGGTCAGAACTGTTAAAGATTATGGTGGTAATGACCGCGTGACTTTGGGGCAACTGCAGTAATTATCGCGTTTTATAGTTGCAAAATTAAAAAAAGCACGACCCAATCGTTGTGCTTTTTTAATTTGATTGAATAGGGCTTTAAATAAAGCCACAGAGTATTAAACGGTGCAAGACTTAAGTTAAATTATGATTCATTGGTTGAATTGCGGGAGGTAATTCAATTTCAAGTGATTCTGACATTTCTCGTTCGATTAAACGCACAATTGAATTTAATGGCAGATCATTGTCTTGTAATCCAAAAGGCTCTTCAATTTGTGAACTCAGTGCATCTAAGCCTAAAAATAAATAAGCAATCAAACCCACTAAAATTGGAGTCCAGATGCCTAAACTTGCTTCTAGGCTAAAGGGTAAAATAAAACAAAAACAATAAACTGTACGATGTAGAAGTACTGAATATGAATAGGGTAAAGGGGTACTTAAAATACGATCGCATCCAGCCTGAATATTGCCTAAATCGACAATATGCTGATTTAAACTATTGTAAATAATGTCCGATACTTCAGCGTTACGTAATGCAAGGACTAAATCTTTTTGAATAGCTTCAAGCACATATTGCGCAGCATTAATTTTTTTGCTGAGTTGTTGCAACTGTGTTGAATTGAAATCCACTTTATCGTGATAAAACTCGAAAGATTGAGGTTGAGCTCTAAGACGATCACGTAATAAGTGAGTAAATAGCATGACACGATACATCAAGATATTGCGACGTTCATTACTGAGAACATGCGAATCACGAGAGATATGGCGTGAATTGGCAATTAATGCACCCCAGAGTTTACGTCCTTCCCACCAACGGTCATAACAGGCGTTGTTACGGAAGCTTAAAAAGATGGAGAGGATGATACCGAAAATGGTAAAGCCAATCGCTGGAACCGCAGGGATAGTGAAGTATTGATGTGAAGATAGGTAGACCAGAATCGCTGAAATCAATATGACGATTAATAGTGCAGGGAGTACTTTAGGAAGTATGGTGCCAGACCATGCGAAAAGTAATTTGAAACTATTATTTTTATCTCTTACAATCATTGATCTACACCATCACTATAACAAGAACAGTGTTCCACAGACAAACTGTGCTGTGCAAGAGACAGTGAAATCATTTATAAGAAAAGACGACATCAATGTCGTCTTTTCCAGTTCATTCTAATAGCTAAAATAATGTATTAAACGAAATAGTCTGATGAAATTTCGGAAATCTCAACTTTCGATAATGCATCAATTTCTTCTGCCAGACAGAGTGCGACAATTTTAGAGGTATGAGTAAGCGTTGTGCCTTGAGTTAGGTTCTCACCTGTACGTAAGCGCAGAATAGCTTCATCACTCAGTTCGAGTGCCTTTGCTTTTGCCATAGCATCATGTTGGGAGAAAAATTGGGCAATCACATTTTGTAGCTCAATTTCAGAAACATTCAACAAGCTTTGACAGAATAATTCATCTAATTCAGTTGGGGAGTTTAGAGAATGGGTAAAATTTTGCACGAGATTTTGATCTAGTACATCAATCATCTTAAACATAATGTTTACCTTTAAGTTAAGGTGATAAAACAGGAGGAGGACAGCCGAAAATAAGCATAAAGTTATGCTTTAGAATTGAGTGAAAAATATACTAATATGGCGAAATTTGCAATTCAATCTAGATGACTGAGCAGTAATAAAAAAGTTATGGCTTTATCATTTCGTTGTGAGCGTGCTTATTCTTTGGATTGACGATAAGCACCAGGGCTCAGTCCAGTCCATTTTTTAAAGGCACGATGAAAAGCACTTGGGTCATGAAAATTCAGTTCATCACTAATTTCATGCAGGGGTTTATCAGTTTTAGTTAAAAGTTCTATTGCTGTATCACGACGAATATCATTTTTTAATTGTTGATAATTACAACCTTCACTATTCAGTCGGCGGCGTACGGTTGCCTCAGACATATTAAGTTGTTGTGCCAGTACATTCAGTTCAATCCATTCTGCAGGTGGGGCTTGAAGTAGATATTTACGTACTTGGGTACTGAGTGCATGTGGATTTTTAAAGCGGACCAAGAGATTGTGTGGCGTTTGTGAAATAAACTCATACCACGATTTTTTATCTTGTTTAATTTTGATATTTAAATAGTCTCGATCAAACTCGACGACGTTTTGCTGAGTAGAATAGGCAATATTGGAACAGAATCGAATGCGATAATCTTCATCTGTTAAAGGTTTTTCACACTTGAGTTGGATTGAGTTGAGGGGAATACGTTGACTGGCTAACCAACACATTAAAGTATGAATTAACATCAGGTAGGTTGCATAACTAAACATGCGCTTTGGCTGCTTTTTATCATGAATAATAATACGTGCAACATGCTGTTCAAGAATTAATTCACTTTGGAAATCATCCAACACTAAATTAAAAAACTTTAATATATCTTTCAGCGCTTTTTCAACGGTTTCACTCTGAATAACAGCTTTAGAAATAAATTGATAACTGCCACGCCTTAAAGCATGGTGATCCATACCAAAAAACTCATCGTTCATACGATTAGCCAGTTCAATCCAAAGTTGTGCATATTGTGAAATAGATACGCGGGCCTTATTGGATTGCATTAATTCTGCGGGAATTCCTGCACTGTGTAAGATTTCCTGAATATTGTGTCCTTGATGATGCGCAGAAAGTACAGCTTCCTGTACTAGACTCATCGAAATACTGCCTTTATCGAAATTTAATTGTGGTTCACGCATGTAAAAATCCAAATCTCCAGACATTCCACTGTCCAAATCCATCATTAAGAATGCAATATTTGGAAATTGTACTCAAGCTTGACAGTGTTTACTCTGCAGCTAAAGTCGAGTATGAACTTTCAAAAAGATAGGACAGGGAAATGAAAATTCAAAATAAAGTTTTTGTAGTCACAGGCGGTGCTTCAGGTTTAGGTGCTGCCACAGTTAAATATCTGGTTCATGCAGGTGCTCGTGTTGCTTTTGTTGATATGAATCAAGAACTAGGATATGCCTTAAAACAACATTTAGGGGAAAATGCAAAGTTCTATCCTTTAGATGTCACCAATGAACAAACCGTGAAATCTTTCTTTTTAAATGTAGAGCAAGATTTTGGTCAACTGAATGGCTTGGTGAACTGTGCTGGCATTGCGCCGTCGGCAAAAGTATTAGGGCGTGATGGTTTACATGACTTGGCGATGTTTCAAAAAGTCCTAGAGGTGAATGTCACAGGTAGCTTTAATATGATTCGTTTTGCTGCGGAATTGATGGCGAAGTATGAATTACAAAACAATGAAGAAGATCGAGGTGTGATTATTAATACAGCCTCCGTTGCTGCATATGATGGTCAAATTGGTCAAGCAGCTTATTCGGCATCAAAAGGTGCAATTGTGGCTATGACCCTACCGCTTGCACGTGAGCTGGCACGAAATGCGATACGTGTAATGACAATTGCACCAGGTATTATGGAAACCCCGATGCTTAAAGGCATGCCGCAAAATGTACAAGATGCTTTGGGACAAATGGTGCCGTTTCCACCACGTTTAGCCAAACCTGAAGAATTTGCAAGTCTGGTTGGGCACATTGTTGAAAATACGTATTTGAATGGTGAAGTCATTCGTTTAGATGGTGCGATTCGTATGGCACCGAAATAAAGCTAAATACGTATATAGAGAATAAGTTTGCACAATTTGGATGTGCAAAAGAAAGAATAGAAAATTGATAAGAGTATTTACATGATTTTAAATGATGAACAAAAAATGGTTCAGGAGATGTTGCGTGATTTTTCGCAGACACAACTGAAACCCACTGCGGCTGAACGTGATAGAACTGGGCAATTTCCTGCCGAAGAGTTAAAGCAGTTAGGTGAACTCGGTGCGTTGGGTATGACCATACCGCCAGAATGGGGTGGTGCAGGTCTGGATTATGTATCACTGGTCTTGGCGCTTGAAGAAATTGCAGCAGGTGATGGTGCAATTTCCACAATTGTCAGTGTTCAAAATTCATTGCCATGTGGTATTACCTACAAATATGGTACAGAACAACAAAAGCAGAAATACCTAGCAAAATTGGCAACAGGAGAGTGGTTAGGCTGTTTTTGCTTAACTGAGCCACAGGCAGGCTCTGATGCTGGGGCATTGCAATGCCGTGCAGAGCGTGATGGTGATACATGGGTTTTGAATGGAACAAAGCAGTTTATTACGACAGGCAAGCACGCACAGTTAGCAATAGTTTTTGCTGTGACGGATAACTCCGCAGGGAAAAAAGGCATTTCTTGCTTCCTCGTGCCAACGGATACCCCAGGTTATATCGTGTCGCGAATTGAGGAAAAAATGGGGCAGCATTGTTCAGACACAGCCACTATTGTGTTTGAGAATTGCCGAATTCCTGCGGAAAATATATTGGGTGAAGAAGGTCAAGGCTACAAGATTGCATTATCCAACTTAGAGTCAGGGCGTATTGGTATTGCAGCACAATCTGTTGGCATGGCTCGCGCGGCTTTAGATTCGGCCATTGAATACGCCAATGAACGTAAGGCCTTTGGAGTGGAGTTGGTACAGCATCAAGCTGTGGCTTTTCGTTTAGCCGACATGGCAACACAAATTGAAGCAGCTCGACAACTAGTTTTGCATGCAGCAAGTTTAAAAGATGTGGGACAGCCATGTTTAAAAGAAGCCTCAATGGCCAAATTGTTTGCATCTACTATGGCAGAAAGAGTCTGTTCCGACGCGATTCAAATTTATGGCGGCTATGGCTATGTAAATGATTTTCCAGTGGAACGTATTTATCGAGATGTGCGTGTTAGCCAAATTTATGAAGGTGCATCCGATATACAAAGACTGTTGATTGCCCGAGAAATTACTTATATTTAAGCCATTATGCACATCAAAGATGTCTTGTTCTTGATGTGCATAAAACAGCAATCAGATTGATGGATTTGGAAATTGATGCATCCATCAAGGCATGATTAGCTAAGTACAGATCACCCTATTTTAGAATAGATTGTGGAAAACAATAAAAGCTAAGCAACAAGGCGAGATGCTTTGTATCAGGAAGAGGTTCAAGTCATGAAGACGTTAGTAGAAGCCCATCAAGAATTTAGTCTTGAAAAAGCAATTCAAGATCATTTAGTCGGAACTCCACAAGCCATAAATGCTTATGTTGAATGTTGTGCACGTTATTTAGGACAACATAAAACGGCTTTAATCTGGGAAGGTAAACAGGGTGAATCAGAACGTTGGAGCTTTGAGCAGTTAAATGAAGCTTCAGGTAAATTGGCAAACTATTTTTTGCAATCTGGAATTCAGGCAGGTGATTGTATTGCAGGGCTTTTGCCTCGAACCCCTGAATTACTGATTACTGTTCTAGCGACTTGGCGTATTGGTGCAATTTATCAGCCTTTATTTACTGCATTTGAGTCTAAGGCCATTGAGCATCGTATTGAGGTTGCTAAAACAAAACTGATTGTGACCAATTCTGAACAACGGTCTAAGCTGAATCATATCCATATTGCTCAAATTTTGACTGTACATCATGACAAATACAGCCTTAAAACCGATGCAGATTTCTGGCAAGAACTTAATACGAAAGATGCAGAGTGTCCTGCGGTAATGCGGGATTTTGATGATGACTTTTTGATGATGTTTACATCAGGTACGACAGGTTTGGCAAAATCGGTTCCAGTACCATTACGTGCAATTTTGGCCTTTAAAGGGTATATGACCCATGCTGTAGATTTGTGTGAAGAAGATTCTTTTTGGAATCTGGCAGATCCAGGTTGGGCTTATGGTTTGTATTATGGCATTACAGGTCCGCTCAGTTTAGGTCATAGCATTATTATGGATGAGCGCGCATTTAATGTAGATCAAGCCATTGAAGTGATTCAAAAACATAAAGTTTCTAATTTGACGGGTTCACCGACTGCTTTTCGAATGTTCTTTGGATTCAAAGAGAAATTTAATACGTCAATTAAACAACATTTACGTGTGGTAAGTAGTGCTGGTGAACCACTGACGCCTGAAGTGATTCATTGGTTTAACCATGATTTAAACGTCAATATTTATGATCAATATGGCCAAACAGAACTTGGAATGGTCATTGCGAATCATCATGCATTAGCACATCCGAAAAAAGTGGGTTCTGCGGGCTTTGCTATCCCTGGGCATCGCTTCGCAGTCCTGAATGCTCAGCATCAGGAAGTCAAACAGGGAGAGGTAGGGACTTTGGCAATCGACTGTTCTAAATCCGCTTTATTCTGGTTTAAGGGCTATGATGGGCAGAATCGTAAATCATTTGTGGGCAACTATTATTTGACGGGTGATATGGTTCAACTGAATGAGTTTGGCGGTATAGATTTTATTGGACGTAATGATGATGTCATTACAACGTCAGGCTATCGTGTGGGGCCTTTTGATGTGGAAAGTACATTATTAGAGTGTGAGGAAGTGCTAGAGTCTGCTGTGATTGGTAAACCAGATCCAGAGCGTACCGAAATTGTGAAAGCATTTGTTGTCTTGAAACCACAATATCAGCCGAGTGAAGATTTGAATCAGAAATTACAGCAATATGTTCGTTCTCGCTTATCAAAACATGCTTATCCTAAAGAAATCGAATTTGTAAAAAGTCTACCTAAAACTTCGAGCGGTAAAATCCAACGTAATCTTTTAAAACAACAAGAGATTGCGTTGCAGCAAATACAGCGAGCGTGTTAACACGTTTTAAACTATATTAATTTTGCTCTTGCGCCCTACGGGGCGTTTTTTTGTATCAAGGAATTTGTTTTTGGAATTTAAAAAATATTTTTCATGTGATTAAAATTTGTAAAAAGCCTTTACAGACAATAAATGAGCGATATAATGCCAAACATTCTTGTGTAACTGTGTCATAAGGCACTTTTTTGGGGTTGTTTATGAAAAAAATCATTCTTTCTTCAGTTATTGCTACTTTTGCATTTTCTTCTATTGCTGCACATGCCGCAGGAACTGATACAACTCAGTTTCAAGTAAAGATTACTGTTAATGAATCTTGTAAATTTACCTCTAAAGATGATGTTGAATTTAACGCTGTAGATCGATCAACAAAGATTGGTAGTACAGCAAAAGGTCAATTAAATCTGACATGTACATTAAATACACCTTATAAAATTGCTTTAGCAGGTACGGGTGCTATGAGTAATACTAACGGTACTTCAGCAAGCAAAGTACCGTATAAGCTATATCAAGATGCAGCACGTACAACAGAATGGGACACAACAAACTTACTTTCTAAAACTGGTAATGGTAAAGACCAAACTATTCCTGTGTATGCTAAATTGGCCGGTGATACGAACGTTGAAGCGGGTAACTATGTAGATACAGTGGTTGCGACTGTAACTTACTAAGTTAAAGTGCAATAAACAGAGTGACGCAATATATGAACAAATTTATTCCAACTATTTGTGCTGCTATTGTTTCACTTTGTTCATTCAATCTTTCAGCTGCGAGTTTGCAGGTTTCACCTATTTCAGTGTCATTTTCCACAGGTGAAAAAGCCAAAGAGATTTGGTTAATGAACACCAGTGATCAACCGATTCGTGCACAAACACGAGTACTCAGTTGGACGCAAGAAGCAGGAAAAGACCAACTGAAGCCATCAAGAGATTTGGTTGCCAGCCCTTCAATTACTGAAATAAAAGCAGGCGATCGTCAATTGATTCGTGTATTAAGCATGAATGTGCAGAATACAGTACAAGAGCAGACTTATCGATTATTGATTGATGAATTGCCGAATGTGAGTCATGATAATCAACAAACTGGCTTGCAACTTTTATTGCAATATTCTATTCCTGTATTTGTTCAATCGACAGAAATTACACCATCTAAAAGTGGCTTAACCTCACTTGATCAAGTTGTCTTTAATTATAATAATCAGAAGCTTAGTGTTGAGAATAATGGTAAAAGCCATATTCGCTTAAGTGAATTAAATTATATCAACCCAAATGGTGAAAAAGTTCCGTTAATTCAGGGGTTGGTAGGATATGTTCTGAATGGTCAAACCATGCAATGGGATATTCCATTTCATGCACAAATGCAGTCTAAAGGTAAGTTTGAAGCGCGAATAAATACCGATGGTTTAGCTCAGACATTACCTATTCCATAATTGGCGATGAACAAATTTGTTTACCGTTGTGCTCTATGTCGAGCACTGTTATGCACATCTTCATTACATGCACAAGTCACTCTGGCAAATGAGATGCTTCAGCCTAGTACTGATGTTGTTGATCAGCAAGAACTGTATTTAAGTGTGGTATTGAATCAGGCATCTAGTCCAGTCTATGGGCATTTTATACAGACATCACAAGATTTATTAATTTCTCGAGAAACACTACAAGAATTACAGTTAAGTATTCACGCTGCTGATGCCTTGGGCTATACAGGTTTTGTTGCTTTATCTCAAATTAAAGGGCTTAGTTATCAATATAATTCAGCAGAACAACACATTGAACTCACCGTGCCTGTTGAGGTTTTAAAAGCACGTACCACTTTCGGCTACGAGCAAATTCCGCCTGCCAAAGTCAATCCTGCACAGATTAAGCCAGGTCTATTGTTTAATTATGATCTTTATTCTCAAGCTACAGAAGATGTCTGGTCTTTAAGTGGATGGTATGAATTGCGGTTATTTGGTATAGGGACAGGGAATACATTCAGTATTTCTGCCAACCATGCTTATACAAAAACCAAAACGACCAATGAACTTTCAAGCCAAATTTTAGATACCTATTGGCAAAAAGATTTTGCTGATCAAGCAATTACTTTGACAGTCGGTGATAGTCAGTCCCGTGCTTTAGAGTGGACGCGTTCAACACGTATTTCGGGAATCAAAATAGCTAAAAATTTCAGTTTACAACCTTATCAAGTCACATCGCCACTGGAGTCCTTTAAAGGTTCAGTACTTGTGCCTTCGACTGTTGATTTATTAATTAATGGTATACAACAAAGTACCAGTGATGTGCTTCCTGGGCAATTTGATATACAGGCATCACCCTCTATTACTGGAGCAGGTAATGCACAGCTTCTCATAACCGATTTAAATGGTCAGCAGCGTATTGTGAATTTCTCATTATTTGGAACTTCACAATTGTTGCAAAAAGGTTTGACTGATTGGGAAATTAATTTGGGGGTCCATAAGCTCGATTATGCAGTTAAATCATTTAGTTATTCAGATGATCCTGTAGTAAATGCAACATTAAGGCATGGTTTAAGCAATAATACGACTCTTGAGAGTCATACTGAATATTCACGGGATGTTGCTTTGGCAGGATTTGGTATCATCCACCGTTTGCCAAATACATGGGGCTTAATCAATGGGGCTTATAGCTATAGCGATCTCAATCAAAACTTAGGGCAATCTTACGCTGTAGGTTATGAGTGGAATAATCCTTATGTCAATTTTTCTCTACAGCATCAAAAAAGTGATGATGATTTTGGTGATTTAGCTAGTGCTCTAGGTTATGGTTATATTAAGCAGTCTGATCATGTTTTCTTAGGTGTAAATACAGATTATGGTCAATTTGGTGGAAGTTATGTGGCACAAAAAAATCAGAATTCTGAAAATGAATATTTGGTTTTTAACTGGTCTTACTACTTTCCTTCAAAGAAATATTTAACTTTAAATATGACTCGAAATTTAAATGAGAAAGAAGACACCTTCTTTCTCTCTTTAAATATACCTTTAGATCGTCAGGTCAATGCGACCTTAAATGCTCAGCAGGATGCAGACCGAAATAAGTTTTCTGCCAATATTCGTAAAACAGCAATACAGAACGAAGATGATTGGGGTTGGCAAACAAATCTTGAGTTTAGTGATAACAACAACTATAGCGTACAAGGGCAGATTCAACGTGAAACGCAGACGGGTGAATGGGATGTCGGTTTACAAAGCGCTAAAATTAATTCGGAAGACTATACTACAGTGGTCGGTTCTACCCGAGGCAGTTTGGTGATGATGGAAAAGTCAGTGTTCCCAATGAGACAATCGCTTAACTCTTTTGCTGTGGTTTCGACCGAAGGGGTTTCTGACATTCCAGTTCGCTTAGAAAATCGAGTGGTTGGTAAAACTAATCGAAAGGGTTTAATGCTCATCGATACATTAAATCCCTATCAACATAATGATATTTCGATTGATACCTTAGACTTGCCATTGGAATATAAAATTGAAACTACACGTATAGATGCAGTGCCATATAACGCTAGCGGTGTGGTGATTCAATTTCCAATTTATAAAATGCGTGCAATTCAATTGAGCGTAACAGATCCGCAAGGTATTCCAATGAAAATGGGTAGTCGTGTTTGGGTACAAGATACTTTGCCGAATTTGGAGTCAACAGAACACACGATTGTGGGACGTGACGGAATGATCTATCTCGAAAATCCATCATCGCAACAACTTTATGTTGAGCAAGATGGACAGGTATGTAATGTGGTTCTACCAGATTTTAGTCAACAATACGGCTTTCTGGATATGGGGAGCGTACAATGTCAGTAAGTCTTTTCTCTCAGAAAACAATAATTCGAGCGTTGAGTTTATATAGCCTATTTGCAGTCATTATCATTTTTAGTACAACTTTGTTGAGTTCTTCTGCACATGCAGCTACGGGAAGTTGTTGGCTGTCAGGTCCAGCCTTAAATTTTGGTTCTGTTTCGAGTAAAGGTAAAAGTAATTACACCAACTGGCAAGTAACGTGTAATCAATATGGACATAAACAAACGGTGAATGTTGCATTGTGTCCATATGCAACAGTAGGGGGATTGGGTTTACTTAATAACAGACGTTTGATGGTTAATTACTCCACTTGGCCACAGAGTTACTTATCATATGACCTGTTTTATGATGCTGCTTTAACGAAACGTATTGATACTAAAGCCGATTTATCGACGCTACAGTGTGTTTATAAAACGATATCAATCAATCAAAATACCAAAGTGTTCGATTTGCCTTTATATGGATTGGTATACTCGGGTCAAAATGTCACCGCAGGTAGTTTTAGGAATAATAATGATATTGCGGTCACCTTATTATACGGCTTTAGTGAAGAAAAACAGCCAACTACAGAAGATGTGATGGCGAAGCAATCTTCAAATCAAACATCAAATAGCCTAAGTGTAACTGCCAATTATGAAAATAGTTGTAACCTTATGGCAGCCTCAGACTTAAATTTTGGGCATATTGATGATTTATCTAAAGGGGTTATGAGTAGTACAACTGTCAGTTTATCTTGCCCACTCAATACAACATGGAAGGTAGGGTTGGATCAAGGGCTGAATTATGATGGTAAAACTCGCCGTATGCGAAATGGTGCAGACTACATTGCTTATGATCTTTACCAAGATGTGAGTTATAAGGAGTCTTGGAATAATATGAATACTTCACAGGGGACAGGGACGAATGGGACGCAAACGATTCAAATTTATGGCAAAGTTCCACCTAGTGCCTTGAGTGTTCCGCCAGGAGAATATCAAGATACCATCACGGTCACATTAACTTATTAATAGGTAATCACAGCAGTGACTTTATCACTATAAACCCCAGCGGGCACATCTGTATCGGAGTGATTTATTGTGCCCCACACTGGCAGGGTTTGTGTTCTACCTGTACCTATATTGCGATAAGCATTTTGAACTTCAGCTCCCCAAAGAGTAGTTCTATTGGCATCTTGATAGAGGTTGTAGGGAATACTGACATTATTGACTTCAGTGGAAGTCATCTTTCGTTGACTTTGTAGAGCGATATTATAAGGGGTACCTTGTGTACAAGTTACAGCAAGGTGAGTACTTTTCATATTGGGATTCGATGCACGACTGACTGTACCAAAATCTAAGTCTGTTCCATTTCCTGTTGTGACATTACACATCTCTTTAATGGTGATGCTGACATTAAATGAAGTTGAGTCTTGTTGCGCAGCATAAATATAAACAGATGCTGCTGCTAGAGTACAGACGAAGAAAGCAGAATAATATAATTTCATAACGTGCGAGTTTTTTACATTTATACGTTTTATTTCAGCATACCTGAAATAAATAACTTCGTCCGAAATTAGACGCGGTAACTGTTCATATTTTAACTTAATAATGCTGAATTAGTGCACTAAGTCACTTATTAAGTGTAATAAAATTTAGTCGGCAACGCCAAGTTATCCATTATAATTAGCCAGTAGTCACAACCCCTTCAACGGAAGAACAGTGAATTTAGTACCTGAGAATGATCTGGAATTAACAGACGAAGAAATGCATTTGTATAGCCGACAAATTTTGTTAGAAGGTTGGGATTTAGACGCACAAGAAAAACTAAAATTAGCGAATGTTCTGATTGTAGGATGTGGGGGAATTGGCTGTACAGTTGCAGAGTTATTGGCACGTGCAGGGGTAGGTAAAATAACCCTAATTGATGCAGATCATATTGAGATCAGTAATTTACAGCGACAAATTGCATTTACTCAATCGGACATTGGTTTTTATAAATCAGAGATTCTGGCAAAGCGCTTAGTTCAAATAAATCCACATATTCGGGTTGAACATCATGTCGCCAAACTCGATGAAACCAATGCCATATCATTGGTTAGCGAGCAAGATTTAGTGCTTGATGGTTGCGATAATTTCACCACGCGTTATTTGGTTAACCAAATTTGTAAACAACTGAATGTTGCCTTGATTAGTGCGTCAGCAATTGGTTTTCAAGGGCAATTATTCATGGTTGAAGGGGACTCTGCCTGTTATAACTGTTTATTCCCTAAAGAACAGCATAACAATGAAAGCCTACGCTGTGCCGATTCGGGTGTACTTTCGACCACGCCGAATGTGATGGCCAGTTTGCAAGCGCATCATGCTTTATTGTACTTAGGTTTAAACCGTATGCCATTACTTCAGAAACTGTTGCTTTGGGATGGTTTAACTATGAAACAGCGAATCTTGGCATTTGAGAGAGACCAAAATTGTTCAGACTGTCAGGCAAGATCGACCTTAGAGTCTTAATTTTTTGTTAAACTCACGACTATGAATTTTTAACCACATTTAAATATGATGAAAAATAATATCTGGCTCGATGGACTGCGTTCCGTTGCCCGTATGGGGGAAACCGCAGTTGTTGCGGCAAAGGCTGGCTTTAAATATGCAACTGAAAAGCCAAGTAATGCCAAATTAATGCGTGAAACTTTTGAAGATTTAGGTTCGACCTATATTAAGCTTGGGCAATTTATTGCAAGTACACCATCGTTATTTCCGCGTGAGTTTGTAGAGGAATTTCAAGGTTGCTTAGACCAGACGCCATCTTTACCGTTTAGCTATGTTCAACAGGTTTTAGCCTCTGAATTTGCTGGTCGAAATTTAGATGAAATCTTTGCTTCAATTGAAGAAAAGCCGCTAGCATCTGCTTCGATTGCACAAGTATATGCTGCCAAGTTGGTCACAGGTGAAGATGTTGTACTCAAAGTTCAAAAACCAGGTGTAGAAACAATTCTCTATACCGATTTGAATGTCTTGCACTGGGCTACCAAAATTTTGGAAAAAGCAGTACCCAAAGTTAAATTTGCATCATTGGCAGACATTGTCGATGAAATTAAAACCCGTATGGTTCGTGAAGTTGATTTTATTGAAGAAGCCCAAAATATTGATGATTTTGTCAATTATTTGAATGTGACAAATAATAAAGCTGCAACTGCACCCAAAGTTTATCATCAGTTTTCAACCCGCCGTGTGTTGACGATGCAACGTTTATTCGGCGTACCTTTGACTGATTTTGAAGTGGTAAAAAAATACTCTAAAGATCCATCGCAAGTACTCATTACAGCAATGAATACTTGGTTTGGTAGTCTCATGATGTGTAATAGCTTCCATGCAGATTTGCATGCTGGTAATTTAATGCTGCTTGAAGATGGACGGATTGGTTTTATTGACTTTGGTATTGTGGGGCAATTGAAACCTGAAGTTTGGACCGCTTGTATGGCATTTATGGATGCATTGCAACGGACAGACTATAAGCTCATGGCAGAGAACATGCTCAAAATGGGGATGACTGATGTCGCTATTGATACTCAGGTCTTAGCTGCAGATTTGGAACGACTCTTTAGTGGTGTTTTGTTGGCTGATCCTCAAGAAGTTTTGAGTTCTAACCCAGCGGACTTAAATGACATTATGATGGACATGGTTGCTGTTGGTGAGCGTCATGGTATCCGTTTCCCGCGTGATTTTGCCTTATTGTTCAAACAAATGCTGTATTTTGATCGATTTATGCGCGTTCTTGCACCATATACCGATATTTATGCAGACCAACGTTTGCAAATGGTGCAAACTATCGATCCAAGTTTGATGTTGAAAAATTAATATTCAAATTTCGATTATCTATTCATGGCTAAAAGGCAGAGCCACTAAGCCATGAATAGTTTGGAATTTAAGGGTCATATTTTATGGATGCGATAGTCATTGAAGGCTTAAAGGTGAATACGGTGGTAGGTTGCTTTGATTGGGAGCGACAGATCATTCAACCTTTAATGTTAGATTTGATGATTCATACCAATTTAGAGGTAGCAGCCAGTTCAGATGAACTTGAAGATACATTAAATTATGCAGAAATTTGTAGCATTTCTGCAGAAGTGATCCAAAAAGCTCAGCCTAAATTAATTGAACATGCTGCAAAATTGGTACTTAATGCGCTTTTTTCTACCTATCCTGCGATAGAATCGATTAAAATTACGATTCGTAAGCCTGCCATTATTGCAGAAGCCAATTCTGTAGGAATTCGTATTGAACGCCACCGAAACGATTTACGCCTTAGCACTGGCGAGTAATCTTAATTCCCAACACAATTTTCGTTATGCCTATCATCAGATATGTGGGCTTGGTGTGGTTGAGTTTTCTAAAATTTATGTGATTCCATGCCGTGATGGTGTAGGGGCAGACTATTGGAATGCAGCTTGCCTATTACATTCAAAATTAAACCCTGAGCAAATTATTGCACAATTAAAGCAATGGGAAGCGGATACAGGTCGTGTTCGACCATCTCATCAAATCTCATTGGATGTTGATTTGATTGCATGGGGAATGTCATTAGAGCAGATGCAATTTAACCCTAAAAAAATGCCTTTAGCACTCGATGTGAAAATTCCGATGGTGGATGTTTGGTCACATCCAAGTTTTGAGGATTCAAAACATGAGTTCCCTACAATTAAATGTCTAGAAGTTATTAATACATAAAAACGAGGCAGTTTCATTGACTATTTTAAAATGAACATTGAATCAGCTGTAAGAGATTTGCTGTTATGAAAATTCATCTTTTTCTATGTACACTGCTGAGTGGTCTAGTTGTGGGATGTAGTTCAAATGCTCCCATGGAAAATACAGAAACACGATCACCACCGATTTCTACAACAAATTTGGCTGGTGATGAAACGATGCTGCATGCGCTCAAACAAGCTGTCTATTTGTCTCTTCAGGAACAGCCTTTATATCAGTATGCATTCTATGATTTGAATCAAGATAGTATTCAAGATGCGATTGTGATGTTGAAAGGTACAAATTGGTGTGGCTCAGGCGGATGTACAGTATTGGTTTATCAGGGCATGAGTCGTGATAAATTTCAGCCCCACAGTAAAATGACTGTAGCTGATGTACCCATTGTGGTTTTAAATAGTAAGACGCAAGGTTGGTCAGATTTGTCGGTTTATTCACGTGGTTCGGGACAAGTCATTCTAAAATTTAATGGTCGAAGTTATCCAGGTAACCCTTCACTAGAACCTAAATATACAGGTAACTTGCAACAAAGTGGAAACAGGGTTCTAATTCAATAACGAAATTTGAAAATGTAAAAAGCAGTGTCATTTGGCACTGCTTTTTACTGCAAAATATATTGAGTTAGTTAAATAAAATAACTGGTTTTAGTCATGAGTTTCGAAATAGCGGTCATGGTCATGCGAACAGGCATAGGCAAATCTACACCACCAGCATTGATCGCTGTATCACGATGATGCAGCTCATCTTCATTCATTTGTTCTAAAATTTTACGTGAACGGTTATCTTGAGCAGGCAGTTGACTAATATGATGTTGTAAATGCAGACTGACTTGGCGTTCAGTTTCAGCCACAAAACCTAGACTGTATTTGTCACCTGCAATACCAGCGAGTGCCCCCATACCAAAAGACAAGCTATACCAGATAGGATTGAGTAAACTGGTGTGGCTATCGAGTTCTTTTAAGCGGTCTTCACACCATGCTAAATGATCTTGCTCTTCAAGAGCCGCTTTTTCCATTTCAAGGCGGACATTCGGCAGTTTAGCCGTGAGAGCTTGCCCATGATATAACGCTTGAGCACATACTTCACCACTATGGTTGACACGCATGAGTCCTGCTACATGACGTGCTTCACTTACAGCCAATTGCGTTTCTTCTGGAACAGCAGGATTTTCTCGCTGAGCTGCTGTCGTCCCTGGCACGAGACTCCGAAGTGCTTGGTCAAAAGAGTTAATGAGCTTATCAATGCCCGTATAGTGACGCATAGGGTTAATCCTCTAAAGAGACTTGAGCTGCGTTGACTAGTGGTTTTAAACGAACCAATAGCCAAACGCTAAATATTGCACTAAGTACAGCGGTAATACAGAACAGTATTTTAATATCAATTTTTAAAATACTTAAAATGATAATAGAAAAAATAGCCGAGCTAACCATAAACACTGCATTTAATATGTTGTTTGCAGCAACAACACGTGCACGATGTGATCGAGGTGAATACGCTTGCATCATGGCATACAGTGGAACAATGTAAAAACCGCCACTAATTCCAAGTAGAGTAACCGCCAACATGACATGGTAATAACTCCAACCTTGCTGGAATACATCGGCAAGATGTAGGAGTTCCCCTGTGCGTACGGGAACAAAAGCGAGACTGGCAGCCAAATATAAGGCAAATACCGTTAAGCCAATGGCGCCAATTGGAACCATTTTTAAATTAACTTCTGTGCCACCAATTCTGCGACATAATAATGAGCCGATACCGATTCCTACAGAGAAAAAGGTCAATAGAAGACTGACGACATTTTCAGATGCATGTAAATTTTGCTGCGTTAGTTGTGGGATTTGGGTTAAATAGGTTGCTCCATAAAACCAATACCAAGAGTTCCCTAATAGCACCAGATAAATGAGCGGAATGCTCTTTGCATACTTTAATGTTTTAAAACTGGTTCTGAAAAAGTTCCAATCAATTTCTAAATCAGGTGTGCTGATGTTCTGCTTAAGAATAAAACGGCTAGAGAAATAACCCAAAATTGCAATCGTAACGATCGTCAAGCTAATCCAGAGTAAATTGCCATCTGAAGCAGAAATAACAGCACCACCCAAAATCATACCAATTAAGATAGCCATTGAAGTGCCCGATTGGAATAAGGCATTGCCCGACATCAATTCATTTGGTTTTAATATTTCGGGCAAGATTGCATATTTAATAGGGCCAAAAAAGGTTGAGTGTGTGCCCATCAGGAACAGCGCGAGTAGCAATAGCCATAAATGTCCAAGTAAAAAACCTGCACTACCAATCAACATAATAATGATTTCAAGAATTTTAATACCACGCACCAAGCGCGCACGTTCATATTTGTCAGCAATTTGTCCCGCTGTTGCTGAAAAAATGAAGTACGGGAGAATAAACAATAGTGCTGCAAGGTTATTGAGTGTACTTACACTGGCACTTTGCTGATTAATCCATCCGTAAGTAATCACCAACAGCAAGGCTTGTTTATAAACATTGTCGTTTAATGCGCCTAAAAACTGAGTCATAAACATCGGTAAAAAACGACGAGTGCTTAAAAGATGTTCTTTTTTTTCCATGACAATGTGAACTTCATAAAGTTTTATTAAGAAATGTGAGCATCTGGTAAAATAGCCATGAAAATCATGTATGATATTTTAGTCCTATGCTGTGGTGAAAAAATCAATAAAATTGAGTTCTTTAGCCAGTATAAATTTTAAACTTTTCATTACAAATACGAAGGGCTGTTGATTAGACCCATCATGAGTTTAGAGTATTCTATGCTTGTAAAAACCAATTTTAAAAAGTCGACTTTAACCCTAAGTATGAACTCTATCTTGGAGTTGAATCATACCAATAAAAGTTTGTGTTTGAGTGCTTTTTTAATGTTTTTTCCCCAACATGGCTTCGCTCAAGAGATGAGTGTGGTACAACCTGAAAATACAGCCATATCCCATATTGAGCAGGTGGCTAAAGATGAGCTGAATGCACAAATTCAAGCAGAAGCACAGAAGCAGAATTTAAGCCGAACGGAGCAACTAGAAAAAGTTGAAAACTATCAAAATAAGGTTTCAGTACTTGATAGTTATGTAATGCTCCAAGATCAAATCCAACATAATGGTCAAATCGATGCTTTTAAGCCAATTGCCTTTGAAGATTTAGAAGAGCTGCCTGAAACACCAGTCGATCAGGGTATGGCTAATGAAATTTATACAGTAGCGAACGAAGCAAAAGCTGAGGCAGAAAGATATCGTGCAGGTCAGACTCAAGAAGTCGTAATACGCAATCCGACTCCGCAGGAACTGACCGAAATTAATCAGGCGCCAGTGAATGTCGATCAATTAATGAATCGTATTCAGGCGGATAGCCAAATTGTCGTAGAGGCCAATGAGTCGGGTAAAACATTACCAGAGTTAGGCTTAGCTACTGAACCAGCGGTAGAAGAAGAAAAAAGCTTCTTAAAACGTTGGTATTATAAATTTAGACCATCTAAAAATGAGTTAACTTCTACTAAAGTGCCGCGTATAAAGGCAGAAATCGTGATAGTGGATGCACAAAATACCAATGCAGATTTGCCAGACAAGGAATATCAACAAGCACTTTTAAACTTAAAAAATAACGTGGGTGCGAAACTGTCTAGCTTTACGCAAGAATCCTATGGTGATTTTAATGCAGCCTTACCCCAGTTAAGAAGTTTAGCCAATTTAGCTGCTCAGGCCGTAGGTTTTTATCATGCTGAATTTCAGTTTCAGAAAACCAGCGAAAGCCGTGTCAAAGTTAGCATTAAACCGAATATGCCCGTCTTGGTTAATAGTCAAAATATTGAATTTAGTGGTGTCGGTGCAAATAGTCCGCAGTTCCAAGTCATTAGCGTGTTACCAGACTTAGATATAGGGGATGTGTTCAATCATGGGCAGTATGAAAATACCAAAAAACGGATTGTCGATGCTTCTACAAATAACGGTTATTTCGATGCTTATTGGCGCTTGCATGATGTGAAAGTTGCTCAGCCACAAGATTTGGCGGATATTAATTTGCGATTTGAAACGGGTGAACGTTATAAGCTTGCTGACGTAGAGTTTCGTATGAGTGATCCTGCTAAACCATTCCCGCTGGATATGGATATCTTAAAGATGATGGTGCCATGGGAAGATGGTGCGGATTATGCATTATGGCGTGTGAATACTTTAGCAAACAACTTAACCAATTCACGCTATTTTAACTATACTTTGGTTGATGCGGTACGTCCTGATCCCGTTGAGTTGCCTTTAGAGCTTCCACCAGATTTGCAAACCTTGGTTGACCAAGAAAAAATCGCAAGTAGCGATTTGCAAGTTCAAGACCAAAACGACGTAAATTCTGCGAAGGAAGTAACGCAATCTGTGGTCAACGAAGATCAGTTTGCTGGTGCAAATGAGAAGGAACTTGATCCTGATATTAAACAGCAGAGAGCTGCTCAAGAATCTCGTTTAGAAGAAGATGAGCGACTGAAAATACAAGCACGTGATGAGAAAAAGGTTCCAGTAATTGTCACTTTAAATACTGATCGCTTAAATAATGCTGAAGTTGGTTTAGGCTGGGGTTCAGACACAGGTGCAAGATTAAGAACGACTTATCGTCGAGCTATTGTGAACTCAAGAGGTCACTCCTTTGATGCGAACTTAGAGTTATCGCAGATTCGACAAGCGGTGGATACTCGCTATAACATTCCATATAACCATCCATTAAATGATTATATTAGTTTAGTCGGGGGATATGAGCGTGAAGAGCGAGATGGTGTTGCTCAGGGGAATAGTTTAACCATCGAATCTGCTGTTGTCGGGGCAGACCGTATTATTAAGCGTTCTGTGGGCAATTGGCAGCATACATTTGGTTTGCGTTATCGATTAGACCGTCTAAGCCAAAATGGGGTAGTCGATGAAAGTGATATTCCTGATGCATTTTTAGCAAGTTCGGATACTGAACAACAATCGTTGCTGGTCGGTTATGAAGCTTCACGCGTAGATTCAGATAAGCGTGTAAATCCAACCAAGGGCTTTCGACAAATTTATAAAGTAGAAGTGGGAAGTGAAGCACTTTTATCTGATGCAAATATGGCGATATTAAATGCAGGCTGGCGATTCATTTATTCCTTGGGTGAAAATAATGACCACCAGTTTATAGGCCGTAGTGACTTGGGCTATATCGTGACTGAAGACTTTAATAAAATTCCTTATAATCTTCGGTATTTTGCAGGTGGAGATCAATCTATTCGTGGTTTTGACTATAAGAGTTTAACGCCCGAAGTGGATGGTTATAAAATTGGGGGGCAAGCTTTAGCAGTTGGTTCACTCGAATATAACTATCAATTTAAAGACGGATGGCGTGCAGCATTATTTAGTGACTTTGGTAATTCGTATGATAAAAACTTTAGTAATGATACAGAATATAGCGTTGGTCTAGGCATTCGCTGGGCATCTCCTATTGGGCCTTTACGCATAGATGTTGCATCGGGGATTTCGGATGAAGATCATCCAATTCGCGTGCATTTCTTTATTGGTTCACCACTTTAAAATTTAAACTTAATTTTATACTTGAGAAGGTTATGGCTGAAGTAGAACAGCAAAAACAAGAATTGCCCGAATCACCACTGCCTAAAAAGCGCCGTGTTATGAGGAGTGTCCTTTTAACACTACTCCTTTTGGTAATTTTGCTTGTATCTGCTTTTGCCATCATGTTTTCGACCGACAAAGGAAGTAAGTTTCTTCTGAATCGTGTGTTGGAACGTCAACATATTATTCATTATGAATATGAAGGTGGTAATCTTTTAAAAGGTATTATTTTAAAAAATATCTTAGTGACCTTGTCTGCGGTAGATGTGAAGATTGATCGTGCCGAAGTGACTTTGGGGTGGAGGGCTTTGGTTCATAAAGAAGTTCATTTATATAGTGCCGATGTCCGTAATTTGCAGGTCATCACCAAAACGGCACCCAGTAATGAGCCTTTTCAGTTTAAAGAAATTAAATTGCCATTTACCCTTCGTTTAGATCATGCAGATGTTGATCATTTATTGATTAAAACACATGCAGCATCAGTGAACTTTAAGGATATTCAATTAAATGATGCATTATGGTCTAACACCAAATTAGAGTTTGAAGACTCTAGTGCGGATATGGGCTATGTAGCCATTAAAAATGCGACTGGAAATATGGATTTTCAGGGTAAATATCCATTATATGCAAAAGCAATAGTGAATATTCCAGCGTTAAATCATAGTCTAAATGTTCGTGATATTCAGGTTGTTGCGAAAGGAAGTTTGGATACGGTTACAGCTGGATTTGCGACTAACACACCTGATTTGCTGTCTGGTTGGGGGGTTGTACATCCCGTTCGTAGTCATGTTCCTATGTTTGGACAATTAAAGTTCGAAAATTATCACTGGCCATTACTGACCGATCAAAAATTATTTACCCAAGCAGGTGTTCTTCGTTATCAAGGGGATATACAACGCCTCAATCTCGGATTATCAACTGATTTAACAGGACAAAATCTTCCAAAAGGTAAATATACTGCTGCTATGCACACGGACTTGGTACATCAATTGAACATTGACCAGTTTAATGGTCAAGTGATGAATGGAACAGTTGATGCCAAGGGTCTGGTCAGTTGGGAAAAGCATGTACATTGGGATGTACAGGGACGTTTAAATAAAATTAACCCAAAAGATAAGTTGATTCCGCAAGTAGTTAAAGATTTCTTACCGCCAAGCCTTGATGCAAAAATTGCTTCGACTGGTCGTTTAGAAAAAGGGTTACATCTGACAGGTTTGGTTGATTTTGATCAATATGAAACTTGGAATTTAAAACTAGATCAGAATGAGGCGAAACCGAAACAACCTCAACCAATGTTGCTTGACGTTGCATGGAGAAATATTGATCGTGCCATGCCTTATATTGGCTGGCTAAAAAGTGATTCAGGTGATGTTCAACTTCGCTTAATCGAAGGTCAGCAAAATGTAGTGGTTTCTTCGGTGATAGGTCAGCATGAATCGGCCTTACTTCCAGCAGGTCAATATAAGGCGCAACTCAATATTAAGCAAAATATATTGAAAGTGCCAAGTTTTAGTTATATTGCCAATAAAGGGAGTTTGACTGGGCAGGCGAATGTTATTTTACCTACAGATAAAACGCAATTAAAATGGGATGCTAAGCTTAAGGCTCAAGATTTCAATCCACAAACTGTTGTTGCCGCTGCACCAGTCGATTTAGTTAATGGTCAAATACAGGCGAGCGGATATGCAAAACCGAATCAACATATTATTGAGATTAAAGCAATTAACCTGATTGGGCATTTACCACAACAGGCTCAACAAGAAACGGTACAGCTCACAGGAAAAAGTACTGTAGCGGTTCTTTTCCATGATACTAAAGCGGGTGGTGGCTTTAAAAGCTTTGCGGTAAATTACGATGGTGCATTAAAATCGAGCAAAATCCAAGAAAGTAGCGGACTGTTAAAAGTTAAAATTTCTGGTACACCTCAGCTGCTTAAAATCGATCAACTTCAACATGATGGTGTTGCTGGTAAAATTCTTGCACAAGGTAAAGTCGATTTAAGCAAGGGTATAGGATGGAATATTAATGCTTCACTGGTTCGCTTTAAACCGCAGTATTTCGTCTCTACGGTTCGTGGTGAAATATCAGGTATCGTACAAACGGAAGGTTTTTGGTCTGATGCACTCAAACGTATCAATATTCAGAAGTTGAATGTAGCAGGCTATATTAATAATAAGCCTTTACGTGGTACGGGTAATTTGGCTTTGGTTTTAAATAACACCCAAAAAGGTTTTTTACCACAGCAGTTTGAAGCCAATAATTTGTATATGTCTTATGCAAATAACCAAATTCAAGCTACAGGTAATGCGCAAAATTTAAGACTTAAAATTAATGCACCTGCATTATACGAACTGTATGGTGGCTTAAGAGGTCGAGCTTACGGTTATCTTAATATACAGTCGCAACCGCGTTTACAGGCAACGGCAAATCTTGCAGTTGATGATTTTAGAGTGGGTAATATTCTGAGTATGCAAAAATTGCGCGTACAAGGTCAGTTACCAACTTCTGAAATTACACCAACATTGCTTAAAGCTGAAATGACAAATTTACGAAGTGGCAATAGAGAAATCCAACATGGTGTGGTTTCACTTGCTGGTACAAGAAAAGCACATGTATTAAAGGTCCAAGGTAACAACCGATTTAGTAATTTTTATGTACAGCTTGCTGGTGGGTTCAATGGTAATAACTCATGGTTAGGTCAGATCCAAAAGGGTGACTTTGACTCGGTTCGCGTGCGTTTGGTGCAACGTCAGAATGCTTCGGTAGTGTTTAATCAAAATACGACAGAATTATTTGTGGGAGCACATTGTTGGGCGAGTCAGCAAAGTGAGTTGTGTTTCGATCAACCGATTCGAATCAGTAAAGTTAAAGGCAATATTTCTTTTCTGACTAAGAACCTTGACTTAAATGACTTTGCTGCATTTATGCCAGAAGGTTTAGCAATTACAGGAAAGGCCAATGGTTATGCCAAAGCAGCTTGGGCACAAGGTAGCAAACCTAAAATCGATGCGCGAATGGTATCGCGTCAAGGCATTATTGGGATTGCTGCTGAGGATCCTCAAGATACAGCATCTTCATTGAGATATGATGAGATTTCAGTAAATGCAAAAAGTGTTACGCAAGGCTTGCAGCTCCGTTTAGATGTAAAGGCTCCAGAAATTGGTACGGGTTATACCAATGTAATTATTGATCCTTTCAAACCAAATAAGCCTCTACAAGGTGAGATTGCATTTAATGAAGTGCAATTGAAAGTCTTCAAGCCATTTATAAAAGATATACGTACATTAAGTGGAACGCTTTCTTTTGCAGGGAAAGTGGGTGGTGAGCTTATGGCACCGCGCTTAACGGGTGAAATGCGTTTGAAAGATGGCGTAATCAGTATGATTTCGCTACCTATTAATTTGACTAATGTACAAGTTTATTCTTCTATTCGTAATGATCATGCCATTATTAATGGAGCCTTTAACAGTGGTCAGGGAGTGGGTTTACTTACAGGAAATGTGGACTGGAAAAATGAGCCACGTATTCAATTACATTTAAAAGGAGATAATCTATTAATTCGCCAGGCTCCATTGATCACTGCACTTGTTACGCCTGATTTTAGTCTGGATGTTATGCCTTTTCAGAAAAAATTAGTATTAAAAGGTGAGGTTGACGTACCACGTGCTTTAATTTCAATGCCTGAATCTTCTGCCCCAGTGGTAGATGTCTCTTCCGATGTTCGAATTGTACAAGAAGGTCAAGATCAGTTGGCAATCTTAAAGTCAGCACGTCCTTGGGATATTAAAGCAGATGTGATGATTAATTTAGGCAAACAAGTTGTATTCCAAGGTTTTAATAGTCGGATTCCATTGGTTGGGCGCTTATATTTATCACAACGCGGCCTTGAAACAGCAATGCGTGCGAATGGTGCGATAGGCGTAAGTCAGAAAGTTAAAATCGAAGCCTATGGACAAAGTCTCGATTTAAATCGTGCAATTGCACGTTTCAATGGTCCTTTGTCAAATCCAACCTTGGATGTCGATACCAATAAAATCATACAAGGAACCATCGTTGGAGTACGTGTTACGGGTACCGCGAGTAATCCAAATATTCAAGTTTACAATGATGGCAGTTTGACTGAACAAGAAGCCATGAATGCATTGATTACAGGGCGTATTAATGAGGGGGCGAATAATATTAATCAGACTGAAACATTTAAGTCTGATGTAAATAACACCATCGCTGCAGCTGGAATTAGTATGGGCTTAGGGGGTACACGCGCCTTTACCAATCAATTGGGGCAATCCTTTGGTTTAAGTGGACTGGCACTAGATGCTCAAGGCACAGGGGATGATACTCAAGTGAGTGTAACGGGATATATTACGCCAGATTTGTATATTCGTTATGGAGTTGGAGTGTTTACGCCTGTTAACAAGTTAACTTTACGTTATCAAATCAATCAAAAATTGTATTTGGAAGCAAGTCAGTCTGTTGATCGCGCTGTAGATTTCTTCTATAACTGGCGTTTCTAAGTCACGGGAATCATATTTTTTAGTATATTGTTTTTAAATGCTTATTATTTAATTTAAGCTAAATTTTAAATAGTTGTGTAGACTGTTGAGTGATTTCAGATTAAAAATACAAAGGTTTAACTTGTAGATTTAGTCTGAAATGACACTGAACAGGTCTATTGTTATCTTATTTATTGGGAGCTATCTCCGCCGTTATGAGTTGGATGTTGAGATCCAGTTGTTGAATGTTCTGCGGTGTTTGTTGGTTTTTGGGCGACTTTTGGTTCGCGGTTAGGCATATAGTCTGGATCGCTTGACATCGCTAAATATAAAAAAGAAAAAAAGATGGTTGTGATAATTCCAACAATAACAATAAATTTCCAACCTAATACGGTTGATTCGGTGTCGTTAGAAGAAGAAGTTTTCATAAAAAGCCCAAATGGGAAAAAGGTTATGTATAACACAAAGCTAGTGCTAGGTGATAACTAGTTGAAAATTAATTTATGCCTTAAATTTGAATTAATGCTAAAATTTTGAACTATTTAGAGTATGTTTTATTAGACAGTAAACAGGTAAATTGTATAATTGGCTACATTATTTAATTATGAATTATATATGAAAAATTTTTCTCGAGCCGTTCAGCTCATTGATTTTAATGTGAAAGGAGATGATAGAGGGTCATTGATTTCACTTGAAAGAAATATAAGCATCCCTTTTGATATTCAACGAGTCTATTACATTTTTGACACGAAGACGGATGTTAAAAGAGGATTTCATGCTCATAGAAACTTAAAACAAGTTTTAGTTTGTGTGAATGGATCGTGTCAAATTTTAATCGACAATGGGAAAGAAAAAACCACCGTATTATTAGACTCACCCAATCAAGGTTTATATTTGGAAGGCTTAATTTGGCGTGAAATGTTCGCTTTTTCAGAAAACTGCGTGCTTATGGTGCTGGCAAGTGAGCTCTACGATGAAAGTGATTATATTCGTAATTATGAAGACTTTATAAAAGAGTGCCAATAGTGAACTACTTTATTCATCCTTTATCTGATGTTCAGAGTAAAGCAATTGGTGACGGGACAAGAATTTGGCAATTTGCTGTAATACTACCGCAAGCCATAATTGGTCGAAATTGTAATATTTGCTCTCATTGTTTAATTGAAAATCGAGTGGTAATTGGCGATAACGTTACAGTAAAATCGGGCGTTCAATTATGGGATGGTCTAACGATTGGTAATGACGTTTTTATTGGTCCTAATGTGACTTTTACAAATGATAGATATCCAATTAGCGGTAATAAACATTATGAGCAGTTAGATACACTAGTTCACAATAATGTCTCAATTGGTGGTGGTGCCACAATTTTGCCAGGAATTGTAATAGGAGCTTATGCCGTTGTTGGGGCAGGCGCTGTCGTAACTAAAGATGTGCCTGAATATGCTACTGTTGTAGGAAATCCTGCAAAAATTCTTAAAATTTCAAAGCCTAGTGACGAAACATGAATATTCCATTTTTAGATTTAAAAGCTGCATATTTAGAATTAAAAGCAGAAATTGATGAAGCAATTTTAAGAGTGACAAATAGTGGCTATTATGTTTTAGGCCCTGAAGTCGAGCAGTTTGAGAAAGATTTTGCAGAATATTGTGGAGCAAACTATTGTATTGGTGTCGCTAATGGCCTTGATGCATTGACGCTCTCATTAAGAGCAATGGGTGTAACTCAGGGGGATGAGGTAATTGTTCCATCTAACACTTATATTGCAACTTTATTAGCAGTTAGTCAGTGTGGTGCTATACCAGTTCCAGTAGAATTCAACGAGTTAACTTACAACATTAATCCTGAATTAATTGAATCAGCAATTACAGATAAAACAAAAGTCATTATTCCTGTACACTTATATGGGCAGCCTGTTGATTTAGATCCAATTTTAGAAATTGCTGAAAAATATGGTTTAAAAGTTTTAGAAGATGCTGCTCAAGCACATGGTTCTACCTATAAGGGGAAAAAAATTGGTGGTCATGGTCATGCTGTAGCATGGAGTTTTTATCCAGGTAAGAATTTGGGTGCTTTAGGTGATGGTGGTGCAATTACAACTAATGATAAAGTTCTTGCTGACCAATTACGTACTCTTCGAAATTATGGCTCTGCACAAAAATATATAAATATTGAGAAAGGGTATAACAGTCGCCTAGATCCAATTCAAGCGGCTATTTTAGGTGTGAAATTAAAACATTTGAATCAATGGAATGCGCGTCGACAAAAAATTGCCGAAATGTATTTTTTAGGACTTTCAGGTACAAATTTTATACTTCCTGAGATTATCCCAGAGGCAAATTCTGCGTGGCACTTATTTGTAATTAGATCTAAACAGAGAGACAAGTTACAAGACTATTTACAAGCGCATGGTATTCAAAGTCTGATTCATTACCCTATCCCACCACATGCTCAGTGTGCTTATGTGACTGAATTATCACATTTGAAGGGTAAGCTTCTACTAACTGAAAACGTTTCTAATGAAATATTGAGCTTGCCAATTGGTCCTCATCTAAGTGAGGAATCAGTTTCTTATATTATTGATGTATTAAAAGGGTTCTCATGAATAGCACTAATCAAGAGTTTGTGAGAGAAGCACCCTCGGTAACAGTTTTTTTATTTGCTTATAATCAAGCCGAATATATTAAACAAGCTTGTGAAAGCATCCTAGCGCAAGACTATTCACCATTAGAAATTATTTTTTCTGATGATTGTTCAAGTGATGATACTTTTAAGGTAATGACTGAAGTTGCAGAGCAATATTCGGGGCCGCATAAGGTAAAACTTAATAAAAATGAGCATAACATTGGATTAATTCCGCACATTAACCTAGCGAACAAATTAGCTGCTGGAGAGTTATTGGTTGCAGCAGCAGGAGATGATATTTCTGAGCCGAATAGGGTTACTGAAATTGTCACTGCTTATTGCAAGTCAACGAATCAGCCTACATCGATTTACTCAGATGTTCTGGAAATGTCACCCTCTGGTGAACTTGGCAAGGTTAGTCTTCCACCAGTAGAAAAGCATGGTAGAACTGTAGAAAAATGTGCTGTTAGTTCAGCTTTAATTTGTGGTGCTTCACATGCTTGGCATAAAAGCTTATTTGAAAAATTTGGTGAGATTACCGAGCTTAAAGCTTATGAAGATTTAGTGCTTGCATATCGTAGTTCAATACTGAAAGGACTGGTTTATGTAAATAAACCCCTTGTGAAATATCGTTTAGGTGTGGGTATATCCGAGTCTGGAAAGTATGATAATAAAGCTAAAGCCGATTCTGAACTTCGTAAAAAAATGCAGATAAGAGAAGTGAACATTATGCTTCCAGTATTATCCCAAAGACTTATAGATAGTAAAACAGCGCAGGTAGATCCAAGCATTATTAAACTTATTGAAGACAGAATGAATAAGTATGAGCTTGTAAAGCAAATGCTGTTAGATCAGAAATCGTTTTTAGATTTATTCAGCCAAGCAAAAAAAACATCTATCCTCCCTTTCTTTTTCAAATCATTGTTAAGAAAGTTACGTGGGAAAAATTTTTAAATCTTATAGATAAAATAATGCTCGATTTAGGATCGAGCTTTTTTATGTAGAGTAGATTTATTATTAAAAAAATTTCCCATTTTAATATAGTATTAAAATGAGGGGACTAGTTATCTATTTTCAAAAGATTATAGATACTTTTAGTTCAGTATTGGAATCTATGATGTGAAAATATCTTATATGCGATTTTGGTAACTTATGATTTATGCAAAAAATATATTATAACTTCGCTGAATTATGATAATAAAAGTATGTTTGAATGGAGTCTATCAAAATTATTTCTCAATAAAATGATCACTCGAAAAGTGACCATTGTTATCTATCTATTTATAACTAATGAATGATCAACTTTAGATTGTGTTGCTTTTTTTCTTAGGAAGGGACTCTCAATAAATTTGTATGTAAAAATTGATAACAACACAACAATACTGAAGATAATTGGAAAGAAAAGATAATAGGAGTGCAAAGAAATATTATTGAAGTCTATAACATTTAGAATAGAAAAGAAAAAGTACAAAACGGCACCATGAATAAGATAGATACTATAGCTAACTTCTCCAAGTATCCGTAAACCATTGTGATAGAGTACACCAAAGAAATTATAACCATTTGCAATAAATCCAAAAATGATTGCTAGAGGAATCATTTGTGAAAATGTATAAGGCTCTGTAAAGAATAAAGAAAACAAACTTAATGTTATTACAATTACATTGGTTGTATGAGGATACTCACACATAAATTTTTTAAATTGTTGCTTCAGTTTAATTGCGGGGATAGAAAGAACAAATAGGGCATAATAATAGTGAGACTTTTCCTTAAAAATATAGAAAAATAAGGCTGCAATAATGATAATGGATAAAGTTAAGGGAATTTTTTTGTGATAAATACAATAAATAATTGGAAGACTAAAGTAAAACTTCCATTCATACGCCAATGTCCAACTTACGCCTGCTATGATGAGACCACTTTCAAATCCTTCAAAGCTTCCACCCTTGAAAAGAAGCCAGTCACTGACCCATTTCAATAAAGCCCCAAAATTAGCACTATTGATCTCAACATTAAGTAAAGTAATAACAAAAATGAAGATGAAAGCTGCTATATAAAGAGGGTAGATCCGCTTTATTCGAGATAGATAAAGTTGCTTCCAATTGATATCCACTTGCATCATTTTATTAATAAAAAGATAACCAGTAATGAGGAAGAAGAGCGAAACGGCAGTTCCTCCGAAATTATTGATTAAAATAAATTCAGGTTTTTTCCATTCACCCACAGTTTTCCATACATAAGTGATGTAGAAATGATGAGCAAGTACAGAAAGAGCAAGAATCCCACGTAAACCGTCCAGTGGAGAAGCACGCTGAATGATTTCACTCGGTAAAAATTGAGCTCTTTTTAAGAGAATAGCGGCAAGCCCGATACACAAAACTAGGACTAGAAAAAGATATAAGGCATCAATTGGAAAAAATTGCATAATGATGTTGATGAAAAGATTACGTGGGCATTTTATGTATGCCTTTCTTATATTTCCACATAATTTTTAATTTTTGAATATATTAAATCCTAGGTTTATTGCTTTATAGGCTGTTTCATTTGCTATGTGGATCATTTTAGAGCTCAGGATCTCCAAATTCAGATTTATCTAATTGGCTTAATGCGTTAAATTTAAGAACTGAACCTCGAAAGAGTATCTTTAAAGTATTATTTTTAAAAATATAGCTTCCACTACCATCTTTATATTTTAATGAGCTTCGAAAAAGTATTTCCATCGTACTTGAGGTAATTTGTCTAGATCAAGAAAACCTATAGATAACAGCCACTAGATACCTAAAACCAATTAAACCATATGAAAAGTAGGTGTATAGTAATTGGACTTGCTAATTTTGAGCGATAATCACCATGCCAATCAAATTTGTACTGCGTTTTGCAGCGATTTTATTTTCAGTTTTAATCTTGGCGGCAATAGCTATTAAATTTCTCTTTAATCCGCACTATACCGTGATTTTTTGGATTTTTGCGGTACCTTTTATTTTGGGTGTGCCAATTTTAGCTTCAGTAGTTTTAGCGAAAAATGAAGAACTTGATATTCATTCAGTGAATTAAAGTTAACATATAAAATAAGTCTTAAGTAAAAAGTCCTTCGATTGATGGGCTTTTTTTAATTGATATTTTGCAAAACTCGCACAGTTTATTTTCAATATCTTTGCTATGTTAATCTTTTATTTAAAGAAATATCCTTTATGAAAAAAAATATGATGTTTGGGTTGATCATGGTGATTCTGTCGGGTTGTAGTACAGTGCAAAAGACAGAAACTGAAAAAACGAACATTGGAATGGCAAATCCAGCAAGTACTTTTTGTGTTGAACAAGATGGTAAATTGGAAATTAGAAAAGAAGCTAATGGTGAGGTTGGGTATTGTCATTTACCGAATGGGCAGATTGTAGAGGAATGGCAATTTTTCCGTCAGAATCAGGCAAAATGTGTACCAAAACAAGCAGCAACTTTAGTTGGGCAAAGTGGCTTAACTGAGGCACAAATTAAACAAAAAACCAATGCTCAAACTGTGCGCTTAGTTCAGCCAGGTCAACCTGTGACGATGGATTATCGCGAGGACCGGGTAACTGTAACTATTAATCCTAAAGATAATAAAGTAGTTCAAGCAAATTGCGGTTAATTGATCGAGTAAAAAAGCCCTAATTAGGGCTTTTTTAATATTCAAAGCCAGTAATGGTTCATCATTTCAAAAAGTTTGACTATCATAGTGCGCAAAATTGGAGAGTATGCATGAAAAGAATTTATTTTTTAGCTATTGTGGCAGCATTAGCAGGATGTTCTGAAAAGAAGCCATTAACTCCTGAAGAACAATGGCACGGCTACTGTACCAGTATGGGGAATGCTGCGCGTTCAATTATGCTTGATCGCCAAAGTGCTATTGAAAAAAATAAGGCGATTGAGCACGCCAACAAAATTGATGATGAATTTACCAAAAAATTCATTCTGGACATTATTGAACAAGTGTACGCAATGCCTGAAGCGCAAATTAAACAAGATAAAGATGCGGCACGTGAGCAAATTAAGACGCAAATTACTGAGAAATGTTTGGTCACCCCACACGATAAATTGCCAGAGTATAAGCAGTTCTAACTTGCTCATTACGGTTAAAATTTAAATAAAAGCCTTGTGGAAAGATACATAAGGCTTTTATTTACTAGATTTTTAAGTGGAATGATTTGATATTTAAGGTCATTGAAATAGCCTAAGCATATTTTAAATATATGATTTGATAGGGTTGTAGATATAGAAAACAGTCCATTTTTAAACAATAATAAAGACAGAATAATAACAAGCAGAAGGAGTGAGATATGGAAGTAGCTGGATATTTAAATCAAGCTGATTTTCTTTTACAGGACGAAACACATTGTATGATCATATCAGGGAGTCATTATGTGCTGAGTCTTGGTGATAGAGTTTACATACAACACTCAATTGATACAGATCTGAAGCTCTATGCTGTAAAAATCTCTTTTGCCAGTGCACAACACATGATGTTGCATGAAGATGAGATTAAGATCAAATTTGAAGGTGATGAATCAGGATTAGCTGAATATTTAAAGGACACGACTGTCCACTAAGGTTGAATATTTATCTGTAGTAAAAAAAGGCAACATAGGTTGCCTTTTTTGTTTTTGAATGGCAGTTCAAAGTTAATGTGAAAAAAGCCCAAATGATCTGACTATATTGCTGTTTTTATATGCAATCGATATGAGCATCATTTAGTTAGAAAATAATGGGCATCACGAAGAAACACTTGTAGCGCATTAACTTTTAACTGGAATTTTAGTAAAATCAAGCAGTCCATATTATTTGCGTAGCTTTGTTTAAAGCAGGAATGCGTAAATAATTTTTTAAAAAAGAGGAATAACACCGTGCTAGAAGCTTACCGCCAACACGTTGCAGAACGTGCCGCACTCGGAGTCCCACCGAAGCCACTTGATGATGCTCAAACAGCTGAATTAGTTGAATTATTAAAAAACCCACCAGCTGGCGAAGAAGCATTTTTAGTTGATTTACTAGAAAACCGTGTTCCAGCGGGTGTTGACCAAGCTGCATACGTTAAAGCTGCTTTCTTAGCTGCTTTGGCTAAGGGCGAAGCGACTTCTCCATTAGTTTCTAAAGAACGTGCGGTTTACTTACTAGGTACTATGCTTGGTGGTTATAACGTAGCACCTCTAGTTGAGCTTTTAGACAATGCAGAATTGGCTAGCTTAGCTGCTGAAGCATTAAAGAAAACTCTTCTTGTATTTGATGCATTCCATGACGTTGCTGACAAAGCGAAAGCGGGTAACGAAAATGCGAAAGCAGTTCTTCAATCTTGGGCTGATGCTGAATGGTTCACTAGCCGTAAAGATGTTCCTGAAGAAATCAAACTTACAGTATTCAAAGTAACTGGTGAAACAAACACTGATGACTTGTCTCCAGCTCAAGACGCTTGGAGCCGTCCAGATATCCCATTACACGCGAATGCGATGTTGAAAAACGTACGTGATGGTATCAACCCAGAAGTTGCAGGTGAAGTTGGCCCACTTAACCAAATTAAAGAACTCATCGCGAAAGGCAACCAAGTTGCTTACGTGGGTGACGTTGTTGGTACAGGTTCTTCTCGTAAGTCTGCAACTAACTCTGTACTTTGGTTCTTCGGTGACGAAATCGCGCACATTCCGAACAAAAAAGACGGTGGTTACTGCTTAGGTTCTAAAATCGCTCCGATTTTCTTCAACACTATGGAAGACGCTGGTGCGTTACCTGTAGAGATTGACGTTGCAAACATGAACATGGGTGACGAAATCGTTCTTAAGATTGATCACTCAGCGGCTAAAGTAACTGCGTTCAAAAACGGCGAAAAAATTGCTGAATCTGAACTTAAAACTCCAGTTCTTCTAGACGAAGTACGTGCTGGCGGCCGTATTAACTTGATCGTGGGTCGTGGTTTGACTGCTAAAGCGCGTGAAGCTTTAGGTCTTGCTCCATCTACGTTATTCCGTACTCCAGTACAACCTGCTGCAACTGGTAAAGGTTTCACTTTAGCTCAGAAGATGGTTGGTCGTGCATGTGGTCTTCCAGAAGGTCAAGGTGTAATTCCTGGTACTTACTGTGAACCTAAGATGACTACAGTGGGTTCTCAAGATACAACTGGTCCTATGACTCGTGACGAGTTAAAAGACTTAGCTTGCTTGGGCTTCTCTGCTGACTTAGTTATGCAATCTTTCTGTCACACTGCTGCTTATCCAAAGCCAGTTGACGTACAAATGCAACATACGCTTCCTGACTTCATCATGAACCGTGGTGGTGTTTCTTTACGTCCAGGTGACGGTATTATCCACTCTTGGTTAAACCGTATGTTACTTCCAGATACAGTAGGTACTGGTGGTGACTCGCATACTCGTTTCCCAATTGGTATTTCATTCCCAGCGGGTTCTGGTCTTGTAGCGTTCGCTGCAGCAACTGGTGTTATGCCACTTGACATGCCAGAGTCAGTTCTTGTGAAGTTCAAAGGTAAAATGCAGCCTGGTATCACTTTACGTGACCTTGTACATGCAATTCCTTACTATGCAATCAAGGAAGGCGATCTTACTGTTGAGAAAAAAGGTAAGAAAAATATCTTCTCTGGTCGTATCTTAGAAATCGACTTGTCAGAAATGGAAACTGATTTGACTGTTGAACAAGCATTCGAACTTTCTGACGCTTCTGCTGAACGTTCTGCTGCTGGTTGTGCAATCACACTTTCTGAAGAGAAAGTTGCTGAGTACCTACGTTCTAACATCACAATGCTTAAGTGGATGATTTCACAAGGCTATGGCGATGCGCGTACGATGGCTCGCCGTGTTGAAAACATGGAAAAATGGTTGGCTAACCCATCACTTCTTAAAGCTGATGCTGATGCTGAATACACGAAAGTGTATGAAATCGACCTTGCTGACATCAAAGAACCTATCCTTTGCTGCCCGAACGATCCAGATGATGCAAAACTTCTTTCTGACGTTCAAGGCGACAAAATTGATGAAGTATTCATCGGTTCTTGTATGACGAACATTGGTCACTTCCGTGCTGCTGGTCAGTTACTTGAGAAAGTACCAAGCGGTTCATTAACAACTCGTTTATGGTTGGCTCCACCAACACGTATGGACGAACACCAGTTAATGGAAGAAGGCTTCTATAACACTTATGGCCGTGCTGGTGCACGTACTGAAATGCCTGGTTGTTCATTATGTATGGGTAACCAAGCACGTGTTGCGCCGAACACAACGGTTGTATCGACTTCTACACGTAACTTCCCTAACCGTTTAGGTCAAGGTTCTAACGTTTACTTGGCGTCTGCTGAGCTTGCATCTGTTGCTGCTGTACTTGGTAAATTACCAACTCCAGAAGAATACCAACAATATGCAGCTCAAATTGACAGTATGTCTGCTGACATCTACAAATATTTGAATTTCGACCAAATGGGCGAATATACAAATGCTGCGGATAAGGTAGATACTAAGAAAATTGCTGCTGCTCAGTTAACTTAATTAATTGATAATTAAGTTTTAATGAGTTAAAAATAAGGGCTGATTAATCAGCCCTTATTTTTTAAAATAAATACTAAGTAATTTTATTTAGAATCAGTCATTATTTTATATAGTCACTTATATATTGAGGCTAATCGGTCTACTCTACCTAATTTTTAAATGAAGAAAAATGAAGTCTGTGAAAAATATACTTAGCATTGCTATGATGGTTATTAGCTTTATAACAGTTATACATGCGGAAGAACAAATATCTTTTGATCTGGCTGGTACGTTAGAAAAGGCAAAAAACAATAACAAGCAAGGGCTCTATGATTTGGCTGTACTAAAGCAAAATGGTATGTATGGAGTTGAAAAAGATTTAAAGGGAGCTATTGAATTATATAAACGGGCATCGGCATTAGGGCATCGTTCTGCAAATCATAATTTAGGACTAATCTATTATAAAGGTGAAGGTGTTGCTGTTAATTATCCTGAGGCTGCCAAATGGTTTTCGATTGCAGCTGACCGAAAAGTTGAAGACTCTCAGCGTAATTTGTTGAGAATGTATTATTTAAAAGAAGTACCAAGAAATGAAAAAAAAGTTGAAGAAATTCTCATAGATTTAGCTGAAAAAGGGCAACAAAAAGATATCGAGAGTTTAGCAGACTATTATTATATCGATTTAGATAATATGATTTTGGCTGAGCAACCAACACTATTGCTAGCAGAAAAAGGAGTATTGAAATATCAATCAAGGATTGCAATGATATATCTTAAAAGCAATATTCAAAACCCTGATTATGTTAAAGCATATAATTGGTTTTTAAAGGCGGCAGGTAGAGGGGATTATAAGTCTAAAATTGGCTTAGCTTCACTCTATTATGGTGGGTTAGGTGTTGAAAAGAACCAAGCTGAGTCATTAAAATGGTTTAAGTCGGCATGTAGACAAAATCCTGTTGAAACCTTCAAGATTTTCAAAGAAATTGCATCTAAAAATGACTTTCAAATACCAGAATGTGAGTGATACAGTCATTAAGAAACCGTAGCCTACGACTAGAATCGAAGTAATATTGATATTAGGTAAGTTGTTTTTTTAGATAAAGAGAATGCAATAAAAATATATACAGTTTAGCTAATAAATCGTTTAATTACCTCATTATTTAGTAAGATTAAAAGTAGATCTAAGCAAATGCCTAAACAATCCCGCTTCCTCTGTATTGGTGGATTTCTTAACGGTTCTGCCGTAAAAGACCAAGGTGACAGCTTTGTATGTGTCGAAAATGGCAAACAAGTCACTTACCGAAAAATGGAAATTTTCCACCAAGACTCATGGGATCATGACTACTATGTCTGTGAAACGGCCACAGACAAACAGGCGCGAAATTGGGTTTATGATATTAAGCCTGATTAATGAACCTGATTAGTGTAAATCCAATAAATAGAGTTGTAGCTTAGTCTATTGAAAATACAGACGTTAAAAAGCCCCTTGATGGGGCTTTTTAATACTGAATTATCTTACCAATAACCCAACATCTTCCACCAAATTCCACCTAAGACTATAAAAATAACCATATTAATAATGCTCATGGCAAAACCTGCTTTCCACCATTCACCAAGTGTTGTATAACCCGAACCATAAATAATAGGGGATGTACCCGTCGCATAATGGGTCAGTGTCATCATAATGCTTGATGCTGCTGCCATAATCAGTGCAAAGAACATTGGAGGAGCACCTAATGCGATACCTGCAATGTAGAATGCTGAAAACATAGCGGTAATATGTGCAGTAGTACTGGCAAAAATATAGTGGGCGTACATATAAGCAAATAGTAAAAGCATGGAAGCTGGAACCCAGGTTAAGCCAAGCTGCCCAATGCTCGTTTGTAAAACATCAGAAAACCAAGCGATTAAGCCGAGCTTATTTAAAAAGGTGGCCATCATCACCAGTGCAGCGAACCATGTTACGGTATCCCATGCACTTTTTTGAGTTAAGACATCATCCCAAGTTAAAACACCACTAAGTAATAAAAGAGATAAACCAATAAATGCGGTTGTGGTGGGGTCTAATGTCCACATATCACCCAACAGCATTGCGGGAATACCCGCCCAGAGTAAGAGTAAAATTCCAAACACAGCAAGCATGATCATTTCGTGTAAGGTAACGGGGCCCATTTCCTTTAAACGCTCTTTGGCAAACTGAGCGGCATTGGGTGTTTTTTTAATTTCAGGCGGGTACATAAAGTAAAGTGCAATTGGCATTAACGCCAAAGCCACAATACCGGGTAACACCATGGCTAATGCCCATGTCGTCCAACTCAGCTGAATCTGGCTATTGGTGGCTTTTGCTACAAGCTCAACAACTAATGGATTCGGTGCGGTAGCGGTAATAAACATCGCCGAAGTGATGGGGTTTGAGTGGTAATTCACCAAAGCCAAATATTTACCAATTTTTCCTTCTGTACCTTTTTCAGGGTCGGAGTCAAAACTCGTTGCAATAGAGCGTACAATGGGATGGATAATTCCGCCACCACGAGCAGTATTACTTGGGGTCACTGGGGCAAGGATGAGTTCAGATAACGCGAGACTGTAGCCAATACCGATGGTTCTTTTGCCCCAAACTGCAATAAAGTAATATCCAAGTCGAGCACCTAAGCCTGTTTTTTGTAATCCTTTTGAGATCATGATGGAGATACCAATTAACCAGATCAGTGGATTGGCAAAACCACTTAATGCGTCCTTGATGGCATCACTTGGGTTATCGTTGGTTACTCGGGTAATCGCAACAAGTGCAATAGCAATAATCGAAATTGCCCCAATTGGCATGGCTTTGCCAATAATGGCAGCAATCACCCCGATGAACATGGCAAATAGAAGCCAAGCATTTGCAGAGACATCGTGTGGGACTGGGATGAAAAACCAAATAATAAGGGTAAGTGATACTGAAATTATGGTTGGTATGAGTTTAAACCCCATTGAAGCACACTCCAAAAATATAGTTATTATGTGAATAAATAATGAACATTGATTATGTTGAAGTCTAGTGTGAGTAACATATTCCCAATAAAAGATTGATTTTAATTTTGCCTAATCAGTCTTTGACGTCAATAACACCATGATGCTGCTCAATTCATTTTTTCTTTATAGTTGTTATATACATTTACTATGAATTTATCGTTTCAAATAGACAATAAAAAGCCCTGCTTTCGCAGGGCTAGTCGTATAGATATTTCTATACTCATATAAGGCTCATCTCATACTACGCCTATTAAAACATAGATCTACATAAATTGCAGTAAACGAGTTTTCGATTATTCAATCAACATTAAATCAGATGTGGTGGCAGACTTAAGCGGGCGTAAGGCAAAAGTAGAGCGCGTATGACGTATACCTTTAATTGAATAGAGTTTTTTTCTTAAAAACCGTTCATAGTGTTCAGCATTTTTCACTGCTACTTTGACTAAATAATCATAATCACCCGTCACTAAATGCGCTTCAATCACTTCAGGAATATCTGCTAAGGTTTGGCTGAATTGCTCCAAAATTTCATCATCATGTCGTTCTAAGGTGATTTCGATGAAAAATAATTCATTAATGCCAATTGCCTTCGGATTGATGTTGGCTGTATAGCCATCAATAATTTTTAGATTCTCTAAACGTTTTAAGCGTGTCCAACACGGAGAGGAGGAAAGTCCGACTTCGTCTGCCAGTTGTGCGACGGTCAATCTGCCATTTTGTCTTAAAGCAGATAAAATCTTTCGATCAATTTTATCTAGCATGTATTCTGTGCTGCTCAAAACTTACTCCACAGAAGAATCTTCTTTAAAATATAAATATACTTCATTCTTATGCTGAAATTTAAATAAATTCCTTCAAATACAGTAAACATTTGTGCAAGTTAATGATTAGACTAGAGATATAAATTATCACTGAATGGGTTAAAGGTGATAATTGAACCATTAGCACCTTTAGGGAAGGGTGACTTAAAGGTGCTAATGGTTCGTTTTTATAACTTACGATGTCATCAGATATTCAAACAATCAGTGAAAATGATCTAAAACTAAAAAATGATTGATAAAAATGCTTAAATTTTTTATGGGTTATTTTATTAAAATTTAAAAGATTTAGACTCATTGGGTTAAAGTTGTATTTTACTTGCATCTTATTGATTTTGCTGAATACACAATTCTGTAATCTATTGATTTAAAATATGAATAATCACCCTTTAATAAAGCATATGAGCCTTAAGTACCTAGTTTAGGGGATGTCGGACAGAATCATCTCGTATTAGAATGATCAGGTCTATTCAACTCGGACGGAGTTATGAATATTTCCGAAACAATAACAGATTATAAGAAGCTATTACCTGAACATCAGAACCAATATCTAGAACAACTTTTAGCATTTGACCGTATTATTTTTCCAGATACCTGTAAGCAAGAATTGCATGATTTTATGCATGATTCAGATGCGATATCTGTACAAGTTGTAGAGTATTTTGATGGTGTTCGTTTAATTGGGTATAACAGTATTCTGATATTAAAACTGACTATTCGAGATAAGAATATTTTTGTGGTGAATTCACGTGGGTCATTCTTACCGAATTATCAACGTGGCAATAAAACTGTGAATTCAGTGATTAAAGTCGCTGTACAGCACAGCATTAAACATCCGCTGATTCCATTATGGTTTGTCGTGACGATGATGCAGCCGAAAGCCTATGCCTTGCTTGCATCGTGTGCACAAAATTTTTACCCGAGAACAGATGTAGATACGCCACAGGATTATCTGGACGTACTTAAATTGGTTGCGGTACGTAAACCAGATGTACAAAAACGTCGTGAAGATATTTATGTGCATCCAAGAGTAATTCCAGAAACGACTTTAGATGAGTCGATTCATATGCATGATCAGGCGAATCAGCATATTGATTTCTTCATGCAGCACACACCAGATTTTTTTGATGGGATGGGGATGATGTGTGTCAGTAAATTGAATACTAAAATGTTAACCGAAGCCGCAATTTTAAATGCGATAGAACGCGCAGCGAGTTAATAGATGTGAGCATATTCTACTTATGCTCACATCTGTTTTTTACCTGTGAATGATGCTGAAATTTGCATACTCACTGATTTGATCAGCTGTAAGGCTATCAAGTGCATCTAAGAAAGCCACATTAAATGAACCTACAGTTTGTGCTGTTTGGTATGCTAATTGTCCTGCGACAGCAAAATGTACATGTGCGGACAAAGTGGCAATTGTAACATCGGTTACAGCACAATAAGCTGCAATTAAAGCACCAAGCGCACAACCTGTTGCAGTCACCCTTGGTTGTAGAAAGCAACCGCCATTGACTTGAATGACGCTGTTTAATTCTTTAGAGAGAATAAAGTCAGATTCACCTGAAATTGCAATACACTCAGCATGGTCTAACAAAGTCCAAGCTTGTATATAAACTTCTGCACTATCTAGTGTGCTATCTACCCCTTTACCTGTCACTTGATTGCCTGCTAATCCACTCATTTCCGAAGCATTCCCTCGGATTACAGAGGGTTGATATTGCAACAGCTCATTGGTCATTTCTGAGCGCCAAGATAAAATATTGCCATAACCCACAGGGTCAAGTACCCAAGGAACGGAAGCTTGCTGTGCTGTATTGGCAGAAATTTGCATTGCTTGCATTTGTTCCGTTGTTGGTGTACCTAAATTAATACTGAGTGCGCTACTAATCCGAGTGAAATTTTCTGCTTCGAATGGGTTATCAATCATAGCGGGCGAAGCACCACAGGCAAGTAGTACGTTGGCTACATAATTGGCAGCGACACTATTGGTAATACATTGCACTAGAGGTTGATTTGCACGGAGTTGGGTATGCGCTTCAACAATTTTCTGTAGTAATGGTGCAGTTTGATCCACTAGATTATCCTGAAGGTCAAATATTGGCTGGTTTGAAAGTGTAGACATGATGTTCACCATTCACCGTGTGAAATAGTGGTCCTGATGCTTACAATGTCGACAAAATAAAGATACGTATTCTTCGGCATCATAGTCAACGGCTAAGTCGTTGGAACCACAATACATACAGCGTTTGACTGAATAGAAATTTAAACGCGGTTCAATTTTCTTCCACGAACGCCAGACAGGTTGAAAGAAAATCCGTTCATCATAACCGAGAAATTTAAAAAATAGGATTTCACTCATTTTACTGAGCGGCATAGTGGGTAAACGAGGAAGTGTAGATGTTTCCCATTTTTCTGTGAGAGATCGTTCCCGATACTGCTGAACAGTTTTTTTGAGTAAGTTGGTATTGATGAAGTTCTCATTGCGTGGCTTTAGTGCTTTTTGTTCATATAGATATTCCAAAGCAGTTTGGATGAGATAATAAATCTGACCTACCGCGAGGGTATCCATTAAACGATAACAAAAGGCTTGAAAGCTCTGATTTCCTGCAATTTGAACTCCCCAAGATTTGCAGTAATATTGCATGAACTGAACGATTTCTTGATATAAGATCAAATACAGGGTGTTTTTAACTTCTTCAGCATCTTTAAATGGGATGCCGAGTTTTAAATTTTCGTAAAACCAATGTCTGAGTTGTTGGGTAATACTGAACAAGCTTGGTTCTGTATAACCTTCTAAACGAACATTGACATAATATTCATGCACTTCTTCTGCGAAATCTTTGGCAATTAAAATTTGGTCTTTTAACAGTTGCTTGAGCAAGGTACTTTGAAAATAATAATTGGGGGTAATGGGTTGATATTTAATTTTTTCCCAGTGAATAAATTCGTCATGTGCTGAATATTCCTGAATCTGATTATCCAGAATACTGAGTAAAAACAGTTTGTGTAGAAAGCTAAGTTGGCGCAGTTCTAGCTCTACAATCTCTTTCTTCTTGAGTTTTCGTTGTTCTTGCAGTCGCGTTTCTTGAAGTAATTTTTTACGTTTTGAAGCACAACTGTCACAGTGGCAAGTGAATTTATCTGACTGAAATACCCGATGCAGACAGTGGCTGCATTCATGAAATTGTACATCTTGATCATATTGTTCGGCTTCTACCCAATACATTGCTGCCTGACAAAGCGGACAAGTTGTGCTTTCATCCAGTTGTTTTTGCAGAATTTGGAGCAGCATGGTTAGTCATCGAATAATTGAATCAGTGCTTAAGATTATACACCGTTTAGGTGTTGTTCAGAGTTGAACTGTTAAGCATTTGTGCAAAGCTTTGCTGATGTTTTGCAAATAAAAAGAGCTACTGCTTCGAGTAGCTCTTTATTCGGTAGCAGTTAGAAAGAATTTAATAGGCTGCAGGGCAAGGCAGTGTTTCGTCATCTTCTCCGAGTTGTTTGGCATAAATTAAAGCTTTCACTTTTTTGGAAGGAATTTTTTTGCTTCCTAAAGCATCATATTGATTTAAAACGGTGCTAACCTCTTGGGCTTGTATTGCAATACCTTCACAACACATAAATGTCGCAATTACTTTGTGATCAATCCCTGCCGCGTGCAAGGTTTGCATGATTTTGATATTTTCCGTACGAATCAAATGTTCTTTGATATACATTTTGCACCTCGTTTTTATTTTGCTCATTTTATAGTGCGCTTTGCACATCTATTTACAAGCAAAAAACGTGCACAAATTGTAGTCAGTTTGAAAGATAATTCATCAAAATGTCACTCGCACAAGTGATACGAAACGGTGTGTAACTGAAATAGAGAGGTATGCGCTAAATACACTGTAATTTATGGGCTATGAGTGTCTGATTCACTTTCTGTTTTTGTTCATCGGCTAGATAATTTTGATAAGTTGTTATAGCACCAGACTGCTTCGCACTATAAATCACTGCATAAATGCGTGCACCTTGCAGAATAATTTCATATTGCCCTGTATTGCGTCCGTAATTACGTTCGTTAAAAAAAAGGTGTTGTTCATAGGGACGGTCTTCTGCCATTTCAATATTTTCAGTTTTTATATAATGCAAAGAAATGAGCTTTAAATAAGGAAAATACATCAGTTTTATTGTTTGCCCATTTTGGGCTGGGGCAACCAAAACAAAATGATGTTGTTGATCCGCTGCAAGACATTCCATGTATTGAAGAGTTGGCGCGGCAATTGCAATGGATGCAAAACTTGACAAGATGATGCCGTAAATCAGGTGTTGTATTTTCATTTTTAGCCGACATACTCGTAGAGGAGGAATAAAGCGTATAAATAAAATACATCTCCTTAAAATTATGCGCAATCGTGATTGAAATGCTGAAAATAAACACCCATATTGAATGATAAACAAGGGCAAAGATACTTGTACTGTGATGAATGATTTTACGCAATGCAAAAGTCAATGCTAAAAAGACAAATAGGAAATGATATGAACATTGCGGCAAACCCAGTGGTAGAAGCAGATCAAACTGTATATTTAAAAGACTATCAAAAACCTGTATTTCTGGTTGATTCGATCAATTTAGATATTCAGGTGTATGCAGAACACACTCAAGTGGATGCCAATTTGGTCATGAAACGCCAGACTGACGGTGATTTGGTCTTATTGGGGCGTGATTTAGAGCTGAAGTCTATAAGCTTAAATGGTCAGGTTTTAAATGCGAGCGATTACACTTTAGATAGTGAGCAGCTTGTTATCCATAATGCCCCAAATGAAGTCATCTTAGAAACATCAGTGATCATTCATCCCGAATCTAATACGCAGCTTGAAGGTTTATACCAAGCAGCATCAGATTTGTATGTAACGCAAAATGAGCCAGAAGGTTTCCGTAAAATTACATTCTATCCAGACCGTCCTGATGTTTTAGGTGTATTTACGACGCGTGTAGAGGCCGATAAAAAATATCCAGTGCTTCTAGCCAATGGTAATTTGCTCGAAACAGGTTCAGTTGGTGAAGACCGCCATTTTGCGATTTGGCAAGATCCAACCAAAAAACCAAGCTATCTTTTTGCTTGTGTGATTGGTGATTTAGCTGTTTTAAAAGATCGATACACCACCTTTGAAGGACGTGATGTCGCTTTGGAAATTTATGCTGAAGAAAAAGATATTCCAAAATGCCATATTGCGATGGAAGCTTTAAAACATTCGATGCGTTGGGATGAAGAACACTATGGTCGTCCATATGATCTAGACAATTACATGATTGTTGCCACCAGTGCTTTCAACATGGGCGCAATGGAAAATAAAGGTTTAAACATCTTTAATACTTCATGTGTACTGGCTGATGAAGAATACACAACAGACGCTGCAATTATGCGTGTGCAATCGGTGATTGCACATGAATATTTCCATAACTGGACAGGTAACCGTATTACTTGCCGTGACTGGTTCCAATTATGTCTAAAAGAAGGCTTAACAGTTTTTCGTGATCAATCTTTTTCGGAAGATTTGCAATCGGCAGCTGTGCAACGGATTGATGATGTGGCGGTACTCAAAGCACATCAATTTCCAGAAGATTCGGGCCCATTGTCTCATCCACCGCGTCCTGACCATTTTGTAGAAATTAATAACTTTTACACAGCCACTGTATATGAGAAAGGGGCTGAAATTAACCGCATGATGGCGACCTTATTAGGAAAAGAAAAATTCCGTAAAGGCACAGATGAATATTTCTGCCGTCACGATGGTCAAGCTGTAACAGTTGAAGATTGGGTTGCTGCTTTAACTGCGGGTTCAGGTGTTGATTTGTCAAATTTCCTGACTTGGTACAATCAACCAGGTACGCCAAAACTTGAAGCGACAGGTGAGTATGATGCTGCGGCACAAACCTATCGTTTGAGTTTTAAGCAAAGCCTTAAAGCCCATGCGAAATACCCGAACTTAAAAGCAGTTCCGATTCCTGTGGCACTGGCATTATTTAATGCGGAAACAGGTGAACAATACACGCTACAATCTGATGCATTATTTGAGAATAGCGTGAAAGATGGTGTGTATTTATTCGATCAAGAACAAGCGAGCATTATCTTTACAAATGTAACAGCGAAACCTGTTGTGTCTTTACTACGTAATTTCTCTGCACCAGTCAATCTTGAATTTAACTATTCAGATGAAGAATTGGCGTTCCTGATTCAGTATGAAACCAATGGCTTTAACCAATGGCAGGCAACACAAACTTTGTTAGAGCGTGTTTTATTGAATGATCACGATGTAGCAATTTATGTTCAAGCCATTAAAAATACGTTGCCAGCACTTGTCGAAAAAGATCCTTTACTGGCTTCTCGTTTGTTTGATGTACCAAGCGAAGGTTACTTGGGCAGTCGTATTGATGAAAACTATAATCCTGAGGTAATTCAAGAAAAGCGTAATGCATTGTTAAATACCTTGGCACGTGAATTAGGTCAATTTTGTAAAGAAACATATTTGGCTTTAGACCCTGACTTGCAAAAAGATTTTTCACAAGCAATGGGTGTGCGTGCATTGAAAAACATCATGTTGATGATGTTGGCACGACAAGGTGATACGGAAGTATTTGATTTGGCTTACCGTCAATATACCAGTACGACCAATATGTCTGAGCGTTTAGGGGCTTTACGTGTTTTAGTCTGGAATGATGCACCACAAGCTTCAACTGCGCTCCAAGACTTTTATACGCGCTTCAAAGATGAAGCACTTTCTCTTGATCAGTGGTTTACAGTGCAAGCATCAAATCCGAATGCAACTGCGGAAAGTATTCAAACTTTGATTAATCATCCAGATTATGATTTGGGAGTACCAAACCGAATTCGTGCTGTGAGTGGTGGGTTAAATAGCAACCCTGTAAATACTTGGAGCTTTGGTGTTGACCATTTTGTAGATTTAGCTAAGTATTTAGACGAAAAAAATCCAATTTTAGGTTCACGTTTATTACAGGTTTTATCTCGTTGGTATACTTTAGCCGAACCTCAACGTTCAGATGTACTGGCATCTTTAGAAGCCTTAAAGCCACAAGTGAAATCTAAAAATGTGGTGGAAACTTTAAACAGTATGCTGAGCATCTGATAAAAAATTCTAGTGTTTAAGCTGGTTCAGGCTATTTTTCAGCAATGGAAAATAGCCTTTTTATTGCATTTATTTAAATCATTTAAAAAATCCCTCGATGCAGAGGGATTTTTTAACTTTAGACTTTTACAACAAGAACTGGAATAGGGGATTGAGTAAGTACGGCTTGTGCAACACTACCTAGCATCATCTTTTTGAAACCAGTACGACCATGTGAGCCCATAATAATTAAGTCAGCACTAACTTCATCTGCAATTTGGATAATGCCTTCTGCGGCGGAAACGCCACGAATTACTTTAGTGTCGACCTCTATTTCATCTCGAATGAAGGATTGTTTAATGTCTGCCAAACGCTTTTGGGCATTTTCTTCTGCTTGCATGAAATAATCGGTAATTGCTGGAGCAACTTTGTAAAAGTCGACGCCGACAAAGGGGTCGACAGCCACGACACACATGACCGTTACGCGACAATTCAGGAGTTTTGCTAAAGAAAGTGCTTGCTCAACAGCCGTATATGAGATTGGAGATTCATCGACAGGTACTAAAATATGTTGATAAGTCATGGGGCACACCTTCGATTATGATTATAAAAAACTTAGCTTTCTGCATTTGTAAAATTTAAAAGTATCCTTAAAAGATACTTCTATAAGCACCCACCTAAAAGTAGGTGCTCGATTTATTGGCTTATTCTTTTACAATTAAAACAGGCAGATGCGTACCACGAAGTACATCTTGTGCAAAACTACCAAGTAAAAACTTTTGGAAGCCTTTACGACCATGTGAACCCATCACAATTAAATCAGATTTTTTCTCTTCAGCAGCTTGCACTACACCTTCAGCAGAAACTTGTCCTTTAATGATTTGTGTTGTTGGCTCAACACCTTCTGCTTGAGCAAAAACAATGGCTTCTTTTAGGGCTTTTTCAGCATTGGCATAAGCTTGTACAAAGTATTCTTTCATAATGGCAGAAGAATAATAAAAGTCGACTTCTGTAAAAGGATCTTCTGCAACAAGACTAATCAAAGTCAATTCGCTGCCAAATGCTTTCGCAATAATCGCGGCTTGTTTAACTGCGGAAAATGAAATTGCAGAGCCGTCTACTGGAACTAAAATATGTTGGTAAGACATCGGATTTACTCCTGTTGTTTATCATTATTGCTACTTATTTATAGATAGCACATAGTCGGATTGTGATCAATTTATAAAATGAAAAAACAGCGTAAATTCATTCAATTAATTAGAGATTTTTAATCTTTCTCAAGGCTTTCTAAAAGCTAGTAAGTTGAGTGTTTTTATCAGATTTATCAGGAAAGGCTTAATCAAAATGGAATGGTTTTTTTCATTTTTTATGATCGAGTATTATTTTTTCGCTAAAATACGCTTGCTGAAAAAGATTCTTTAAAACACATCATTATGAAAATATTTAAAAACTGTGGAATTGCTCATGTATAAAAAGACAATTTTTATCATTTTAAGCTGTATTTTGGTGTTGTTAACGGCATGCCAAAATACTCAAAAAAGTAGCAAAGTTATTGCACGAAGTTTTAATACGGCCACAGAAATACAGAAAAGAATGTTGGATAAACATGCACCTAAAAATGTGTTGATCTATTCAAATATTGAGTATCTAAAAGATCCAAAATTAGGACTCGATCTATATCAACCTGAAAATATTGAAGAACTGGGTTTAAGACCGACAATTATCTGGATTCATGGTGGGGGATGGATTTCTGGTTCAAAAGAAAATGCTCGTGGATACTTTAAGTTGCTTGCTGCACAAGGTTTTAATATTGTATCAGTCGAGTACCAATTTGCCCCTCAAGTGATTTATCCTAATCAGTTATTGCAAATAAATCGGGCACTTAAGTTTATTAGTAAGCATGCTGAGGGCTATCATATTGATGCCAATCAACTTTATATGGCAGGTGATTCAGCAGGTGCTAATTTAGCAAGTCACTACGCAGCGTTGCTTACAAATCCTCAATTTGCCCGAGAATCAAATTTTGTACCTGCAATCCAACCGCAACAGTTGAAAGGATTAATTCTACATTGCGGTATTTACGATATAGCATCTTTTGTGACGACAGCACCTGATGAGCATAAAATTATAGAATGGGGTATTTATAGCCTCGTTAAGGCATACACAGGGGAGCGTAAGGACGATGGCGCTTTCTTAAATGAAATATCGCCAATAAAGCATCTAACTGCAAATTATCCTCCAGTATTTATTAGTGGAGGTCATAAGGACTTTTTAACAGAGACTCAATCTGTTCCTTTCGTTGCTGCATTAAAGCAGCATGAAATACCTGTAACTGCTGTGTTTTATCCTGAAAGTAAAGAGCCATTAGTTCATGAGTATCAATTTTTTATGGGGTTAAAAGCCAGTCAGCAAACTTTTGATCAAACCATTTCTTTTATAGAACAATTCAGTAATTTGGATGCCTCATCGTAGAAAAACTCTATAATCCGTATCTATGAACTGTTAATCTGCATCCAGAAAATTTGGTGAAGTAACACAAGCATGAATGTCCTACTGTTAGCTTATGCCATGTTGGCTTTGGCAATTGTTTCTGAAGTCACGGGTTCGGCATTTTTAGTGAAATCTGAGGGTTTTACAAAATTAGGACCTAGTTTATTGGTCGTCGTGTTTTATGTCGTTTCTTTTTATTTGTTATCGCAAGTAATCAAAACTATTCCTTTGGGAATTGCTTACGCAATTTGGGGTGGTGTTGGTATTGTATTGACGGCTTTAGTCGGTTTTTTTGTATTTAAACAAACTTTGGATTTACCTGCTTTAATTGGAATCGGCATGATTGTGGGTGGAGTAATTGTTATGAATGTTTTCTCAAACTCAATTGGGCATTGATACGAAATAATATAAAAAAAGCATACAAAATATGTATGCTTTTTTTATTAGACAGAGCTTATTTTTTGATGTTCAATTTCATAATAAATGCAACGGCAAAACCAAATAGTAGCCCCCAAAATGCAGAACCAATGCCAAAAAACTGAACGCCTGAAGCACTAAATAAAAAAGTCATCAATGCAGCTTCACGATCAGAAACATCATGAAAAGCCAGTGCTATGTTGTGGCTAATGGTTCCAAATAGTGCAATTCCAGCTAAGGCCACAATAAAAATATGTGGAAAAGACATTAAAAGGCTAGTGAGGGTTGCAGCAAATAGCCCCATCAAAACATAAAAAAATCCACAACTAATACCCGCAATATAGCGCTTACTTGGGTCTGGATGTACTTGATCGTCTAAGCTCACTGCTGCACTAATGGCTGCAATATTGACACTATAACAACCAAAAGGTGCCAGTAGCGTTTGAATGAGTCCTGTGCCACCAATTAATTGATTGACATGAGGTTGATAGCCATAACTTTTAATCATGGCAATGCCGGGTAAATATTGCGAAGCCATGTTAATGACAAATAGTGGAAGTGCAAGACCTAAAATCGCAGACCAAGTAAAGTCAGGTGTCATCCAGACAGGTTGAGCCATACTCCATGTAACAGTAGGGGGATGGAAGTCCAAAAACACGGGGCACAAGGCAATCGCCGCGATCACTGTTAATACGATGCTATAGCGAGGTGTAAGTTTTTTTGCAACGATATAAACGGCTAATAAGGATAGAATAAATTCCCAATCAGTTTTAAGGCTGGCAAAAAGTTCGATGCCGAATTTTAACAGTACGCCGGCCAACATTGCGCTGGTTAGACTTTGTGGAATAAGCGTTAGAATTTTTTCAAAAATGCCTAAATAACCTAAAACCGCAGTAATTAAACCACAAACCAGAAAAGCACCGATGGCTTCATTTAAGCTATAACCACTGCCTGTGGCAATGATGAGCGCTAGACCAGCGGTAGACCACGCAGTCGACACTGGGTATTTTAGTTTCCATGATAGAAACATGCCCACCAGACCAATACCAAGCCCTAAAGCCCAAAACCATGAGGTAATATGTTCGGTACTTGCACCTAAAATTTGAGCTGCTTGAATGATCAACACCGCAGATACACTGATCCCAATTAAAAATGTAATGAAACCAGCGAAGACTGCGGGAATAGAAAAATCTTGAATGAGTTTTTGCATGTATCCGTACTTATTCTATTTTGACCAAAAGTTTAAATATAGGTCTTGCATCATACGCTTAAGCTATATTGGGGAAAAGTAAATATCTTAAAATTATACGATATTTCACGTTTTAAAGATCATTATTGAAATTTCTTCAACTACAGTGTTGAAAATGCCAATTTCATGCCAAAGCCTAAAAAAGCAAATCCAACGATTGCTACAGCAACTGAAGTGAGGCGATAACGCTGGTTGAAAAATGCTGCAAAACGTACGCCAGAGAAAATCAGAATACTTAAATAAAGCATACTAATGATCTGTAAAATAACAGACATCAGGGTAAAGCTAATCGCTGGGTATGCATAGTTCGGATCGACAAATTGAACGAAGAAAGACAGATAAAACAAAATCGCTTTAGGATTCAGAATACTAATGGTCAAAGCGGTACGATAGGGCTGAGCCTCTTTATAGGTGAGCTGAGTATTGGAACCCTCTAAAGCCTGAGCAGTAGTTCCTTTCCAAGTTCGTATACTTGCAATGATAAGTCGGCTACCCAAATAGGATAAATACGCTGCGCCAACCACTTTTAAAATGATAAATAGCCATGGGAAACTATGTAATAAAGAAGCAGCACCGAAGATGGTGCAAAGTATCAGAATGAGATCGCCAGTAAAAACGCCTAAAGCAGCAAGATAGCCTATCCGTGTTCCAAAACGCGATGCAATGGACATGACATATAACGAATTTGGACCTGGAAGAATAACAATTAAAATTGTTCCAATAATATAGGTACTGAGATCCGTAATGCCAAACACAATATACTCATTATAAAAAGCTCATTTTGCTATTATAACCAAATGAGCTTAAAGTTTGCGCACTTATGGTGCAGAATTTTTAAGCTTGAATTTCAGCATCCAAACCGAATGATTGACGTAATAAAGTACTCAATTGTTCACGTGCTTTAATAAAGCCATCAATGCCGCCTTGCAGCAATTGGAAGGCCATTAGATCATGTTCTAAATGGTCTTTAAACATAGCTTTATCAAGAATGACTGCTTGTTCAGAACTGCTTGTAATTTGGTTTGGGTCGAGCTGAAGTTGTACTTCACGGGTATCAAGTTCTAATTCAGCCAATAATCCAGGAGATACAGTTAACAAATCACAACCTGCTAAACCAAGGACTTGATCGATGCTACGGAAACTTGCCCCCATAATTTCAGTTTGAATGTTGTGTTGTTTGTAATACTGGTAAATTTGTTTTACAGAGAGTACGCCAGGGTCTTTTTCTATAGGATAGTTTTGTACATTCTCGGCTTTTTTGTACCAATCCAAAATACGACCTACAAATGGAGAAATTAAAGTCACTTTAGCATCAGCGCAAGCTTGAGCTTGATGTAAACCAAACAATAAGGTGAGGTTACAATGAATACCTTCAGCTTCAAGCACACGAGCTGCTTGAATACCTTCCCAAGTAGATGCGATTTTGATCAGAATTCTGTTTTGATCAATACCATAAGCTTTATAAAGTGCTAAAAGCGCTTTGGCTTTGGCGATGGTTGCTTCGGTGTCATAAGATAATGAAGCATCCACTTCGGTTGAAACACGGCCTTCAATCAGTTTAAGAATTTCTACCCCAAATTTTACAGTCAGAATATCAATGGTACGTTCAATCAATTCATCAGAAGTATAGCCTTCTTGCTTTGCTTGATCATACGCAGCTTCAATTAAAACTTTATTTTCTGGTTGATTGGCTGCTGCTGTGATTAAAGAAGGATTGGTCGTTGCATCGAGCGGACGAAATTTTTGAATTGCCGCTAAGTCACTACTATCAGCAACGATGGTTGTCATCTTTTTTAATTGGTTTAACGCATTTTGTGTCATTGAAATCTATTTCTTAAAAGTTATACCCGTCATTAAGTTATACCACAAACTTTACTTAGCCCAAGCAAAATCAGGGCTTCGAGTACATTTAATTCGTATTTTTTTTGTTGTTTCGAATATGTTCAATCAAAAACCGAGCTGCCGCACCAAGCTGACTTTCACGGCTCCAGACTAAATCAACCGAATATTCAAATTTGGGTGAGAAATCTTGGAAATTCAGGATTTTTAATTGTTGTTGTAATGCTGGATTTTCATTGAGCATTTCATACGGGAGTACACCCCAGCCTAAATTTTGCAAAATCATGGCACATGAGGAGTGATGATTATCTGTACGCCAATAATTTTTAGAAAAAAGTAATTCAGGCTTTAAACTTCGGTCACGACTGGCCACAACAATTTGCCGACTTTGTAATAATTGTTCATAGCTTATTTTTTCATGTTGAGCGAGAGGATGTTGTTTCGATGCGACTGCAATAAGCGTTTCTCGTTTGAGCTCTACAAATTGTTCACCACTTTGTAATTGTTCACGCTCAAACATTAATGCTAATTGTGCAGATTGATCGAGCAGCATTTGCAATGCATCTTCTTGAGGTGCCGAAAAAATGTTGATTTGAAGTTCAGGAAAACGTTGCTCGAGTAGCAAAATATAGTCCGTCCAATGCGTATGGAGTAATTCAGAAACCACCACAATGTTTAAATTCGATTCTAGGCCACCAGCTAAGGCAAAGGCATGTTGTTTCCATTGATTCATTTCAATGAGAAGCTGTTGAGTCTTCTCATATAAAGTCATGGCTTGTGCAGTTGCAATTGGTTCACGACCTTGACGGCTGAAAAGCGTAAGATCTAGATCAATTTCAAGATTCGCAATAGACATGCTAATCGCAGAGGGAACTTTACCCAGCTTTCTTGCGGCTGCTGAAAAAGAACCAGTTTCAATGACGGTTTGAAAAATAAGCAGTTGATCTTGGTTTATATTCATTGGCGTGTATTTTGCTTAAGTTACTAAAAAAAGCTTCATGGTGAACCTTTCAAAAATATTGAAAGAATCTAACTCGATTAATCAATATCATAAACATAAAATATCAAACATCTAAGACAAAGAGTATTTTTAAATGTTGATTTCCAAGAGAAGGATTGTTCATGCGTTAAGCTATGAGATCATCCTGTTGGTCATCATTGCCATCGCATTAAGTTTTATTTTTAACATGCCCATGGAAGTGACGGGAAGCCTAGGAATAGCTATGGCAATCACTTCCGTATTTTGGAACATGATTTTTAATCATTTTTTTGAAAAGTTTGAGCAACGCCGTAAATTGCAACGTACTGTTGGCGTTCGTATTATGCATGCGATTGGATTTGAAGGTGGTTTAATGTTAGCCACTATTCCAATGGTGGCGTATGCAATGGACATAACCATCTGGCAAGCCATATTATTGGATCTGAGTTTGACCATGTGTATTTTGGTATATACCTTTATTTTTCAATGGTGTTATGACCATATTGAAATGCGATTAGGGTATTCTCCTATTCAGCAGTCCTAAGAAGTAAAAAAGCCACAAATAAGTGGCTTTTTTATGTATGGACTCTGAATCTCTTAACAGCAAACTCATTACAAAAATAAAAATATTGCATTATTTTGATCGTTTGACGATGGATAAATAATTGATGCATCTAAAGTTGGATCTCAGCTAGATTAAATAGCTTGGTAATCATATTTCAAATGCGATTTTAGTCTTTTAAATGATCTATCCTATAATCTTTAAAAGGTCGAGTGGTATCTCAGCTTTGATTTTTAAATAAAGAAATCCAAAATAATGATAAAAGAGTATGCAGATGGATTGGACTTACTTATTGCAACATTACGGTTATTTTACCGTCGTCATTGGTTCTTTTTTCGAAGGTGAAACGATACTCATGCTCGGTGCTTATGCCGTACATCAGCATGTTCTCAATTTTTGGCTGTTGATTGTTTCTGCAATGATTGGGGGTTTTATTGGTGATCAGTTGTATTACCAAATTGGGAAACGATATGGATATGACTTTATTGACCAGCATCCAAAATTAAAACTGAGATTTCAAAAAGCCAGTGTATTAATTGAAAACTATCCAACCTTAAGTATTTTATTGATGCGTTTTGCTTGGGGCTTAAGAACAGTTCTTCCTATGATCATTGGGATTAAGCAATACCCAGTTTTGCGTTATATGGCAATCAATCTATTGGCTTGTTTTATTTGGGCATTTGTTATTGTAAGTGTTGGTTTGCAAGTCTCGCATTGGTTGCATCTGTTCTGGCAAGCGCTAGTCCAACATGACGAATATTCAGCCTTGATCATTGTCGCAGTGATTACCTGTATCTTATTGGTTCGTTTTCTCTTTTGGATGGTTTCATTCCTTAAACAATCTAAAGATCATTGAGTTTGCTACAAATAGATCATGAAGTTGAGAGTTAATTGAAGTCTCAGAGGGAAAAAAAGCACCTCCGTAGAAGTGCTTTTTTAGAGGGGGTAAGTCAATTATTTTTCAACAATTGCTGTTACACCTTGACCACCCGCCGCACAAATCGAGATGAGTACGCGACCAGAGCCTTTTTGGTTAAGAAGTTTTGCAGCCGTTGCTAAAATGCGTCCACCTGTTGCCGCAAATGGGTGACCTGCTGCCAAAGAAGAACCTTTAACATTGAGTTTGTTACGGTCAATTGAACCTAAAGGTGCAGCTAAGCCTAAGCGATCTTTACAGAATTGTGGATCTTCCCATGCTTTTAAAGTTGAAAGCACTTGTGAAGCAAAGGCTTCATGAATTTCGTAATAGTCAAAATCTTGCAGAGTAATACCAGCACGTTCAAGCATGCGAGGAACTGCGTAAGCAGGGGCCATTAATAAGCCTTCTTTTGGTCCATTCTTGCCAATGAAGTCTACTGCAGCAGTTTCAGTAAAGGTTAAATAAGCCAGTACTTCATGACCGTTGGCTTTTGCCCATTCTTCAGAGGCAAGTAACACACAAGATGCGCCATCGGTTAATGGGGTAGAGTTACCCGCAGTCATGGTACGCGCATCGCCTTTACCAAAAGCAGGTTTAAGTTTAGCCAGTTTCTCAACTGTAGAATCAGCACGTAAGTTGTTGTCACGTTCTAAACCTAAAAATGGTGTGATCAGGTCATCAAAGAAACCTTCTTCATAAGCCTTCGCCATTTTTTGATGTGAAGAGGCTGCAAGTTCATCCTGTGCTTCACGCGAAATACCCCATTCCAATGCTGTAATCGCCTGATGATCGCCCATTGATAGACCAGTACGTGGTTCACCATTTTTAGGGGCATCCATCAAATCTTTTAGGTTAATTTTGGTTAAGGCTTTTAAACGGTCTTTCCCTGTTTTTGCGATATTGAGCTCAAGCAATGCCTTACGTAAACCATCACCAAAAGCAATTGGCGCATCTGAAGTGGTATCTACGCCACCAGCGATACCCACTTCAATTTGTCCCAAGGCAATTTTATTCGCAACTTGGAAAGCTGCTTGTAAGCCTGTTCCACATGCTTGTTGCAAATCATAAGCAGGAGTTTCAGGTGCTAAAGCAGTATCTAGCACACACTCACGAGTCATATTGAAGTCACGACTATGTTTTAACACTGCGCCTGCGACTACTTCACCTAGGCGCTGACCTTGAAGATTATAACGTTCAACAAGACCATTTAATGCTGCAGTAAACATATCCATGTTTGATGCTGTGAAATAAGCACCATTCGAACGAGCGAATGGAATACGGTTACCACCAATAATTGCAACGCGGCGAGGAGTATTTTGACTCATAATTTTTTCCTGTTGGACAGAAGTTTGAGTTGTAGATTCAGTTTTAGTTGTACTAGGTGCTGCTTTTTTGCGAGGCGAAGAAGTTGCACGTGTACGTGTTGTTTTAGTCGTTGGGGTTGCAGACGTAGAAGCTGTGTCAGTTGTTTTGCGTGTACGAGTACGTGCTTTTGATGTATTTGACACAGTTTCTGCCACAGAATGATCGACTGCTGGATTATCTTGAGTTGTTTTGCTCATAAGGCTTTTCCAAGCATGTTACAGTATTCTTGAGGTGTACATTAACACAATACAGCATAGCTCGAATTGACTACAATGACATTGCAGAATACATTCAGGTCAAGTCATCACTAGATTAACTCAAGTATGATTCAACGGAAACTGATGGGTCTATTGAAATCTACGTCTTTGACATGATATTGAAGTTAAACAGTAGTTTAAAAGCCATCAAATAAATTTAATTCGTTTTGAGAGATAATAAACATGACTGACCAATACCAAGCATTTGCAAAATCTCCAATTGGTAAATTTGTCATTAAAAATTTAGGTTTGCCAGCACCCACTTTTTTAGATCGTTTTGACTCTGCGACGCCTGTAATTAAAGGTGCAGTTTTGGTTGGTGCTGCACCAGCAGGCATATTATCTGGTGCAATTTCTCAGGTTTTGGCTAATATTCATGCCAACAGTTATGCAGGCAACAATGCAGAATTACAACAAGTTGCTGCAACCCAAGGTTTAAAACTGAATGCATTTAACGATGGTGATCGTGAGTCGAAGTTCAAAGCCGTCGTTTTTGATGCGTCTGGTATTCAAAATTCTGAACAGCTCAAAGAGCTTTATAATTTCTTCAACCCTGTCGCACGCCAGATTTTGGCTTCGGGTCGTGTCATTGTCGTTGGTACAACACCTGAAACGGCTAAAACAGTAAAGCAAGCCATTGCTCAACGCGCTTTAGAAGGTTTTGTTAAATCTGTAGGCAAAGAATTCAAAAAAGGTATTGCTGCACAATTGGTCTATGTAGATGAAGGTGCAGAAGCCAATTTAGAGTCTACGTTACGTTTTGCTTTATCGCCACGTTCAGCTTATGTTTCAGGACAAGTCATTCGAGTATCTAAAGCTGATGTGATTGATGTAGATTGGGTGAAACCGCTTGCAGGCAAAACTGCAGTCGTGACAGGTGCGAGCCGTGGTATTGGTGAGGCAATTGCACATGTATTATCACGCGATGGCGCACATGTCATTTGTTTGGATGTACCGCAACAGCAAGCTGACTTGGACCGTGTTGCGAGTGAAATTGGTGGTTCGACTTTAGCGATTGATATTACCGCAGCAGATGCAGGTCAGAAAATTAAAGAAGCTGCTGTAGCACAGGGTGGTGTTGATATTATTGTGCACAATGCAGGTATTACCCGTGACAAGACTTTGGCCAATATGAAACCAGAACTTTGGGACTTGGTCATCAACATCAATTTGTCTGCGATTGAACGTGTCAATGATTATTTACTTGAACATGATGGTTTGAATGCCAATGGCCGTATTATATGTGTATCTTCAATTTCGGGTATTGCAGGGAACTTAGGTCAAACCAACTACGCTGCATCTAAAGCGGGTGTAATTGGGGTGGTGAAATTTACTGCACCGATCTTAAAAAATGGTATAACCATTAATGCAGTTGCACCAGGTTTTATTGAAACACAAATGACAGCAGCAATTCCTTTTGCTATCCGTGAAGCTGGCCGTCGTATGAACTCGATGAGTCAAGGTGGTTTACCTGTTGATGTTGCAGAAACCATTGCTTTATTTGCTTCAACGGCTTCGACGGGCTTAAATGGTAACGTTGTTCGTGTTTGCGGACAAAGTTTATTAGGTGCTTAATTATAAAAGTTTAGAATTTTCCCTCTTCTTTAAGAAGAGGGAAAGCCAATAAAGGGAATGGAATTCTTCCTTCATCCTAACCTTCTCCCTGAAGGAGAAGAAGCTTTCAAAAAATATTGAAATAAAAACTTCACATAGGTTCAACATGAATACGCGCCATTTTTCTCAACTTCCGAAACCTTATTTGGCTTATCCGAAAGTCGTGCAGGGACTCATCTTTAAAAAGCCTAAAGGCGAAAAAGTTCTACCGCAAGTTGAATATGTTGTGGATTCTTTTAAGGTTGATCCAAAGCATTTGAAAGCCTATAACGCTGTGTGTGGATTTAAAAATAATGGTTATATTCCAGCGATTTATTTAGCTGTTTTGTCGCAAAGTTTACAAATGCATATGATGACGCAAGAGGCATTTCCTTTTGCAATTTTAGGTTTGGTACATATTCGTAACCAAGTTTCTCAAAGTCGTAAAATTGGTGTAAATGAAAGCTTAAGCCTATCTTGCCAGTTTGGTGAATTAAAGCCGCATGATAAAGGCGTGCAGTTTGATTTTATTACTACCGCAAAAGTGGGCAATGAAGTCGTGATGCAAGGGGTGACGACTTATCTTGTACGTCAAAAAACTGAGACTAAAGCGGCTACTAAAGCAAAAAAAGAAGAAACTCGCCCAAATTATACGCTTCAGGCAGAGTGGGCAGTTTCAGAAAATACGGGTCGTCGTTATGCCTTAACTTCGGGTGATTTTAACTTAATTCATATTCATGCTATTACCGCAAAAGCATTTGGTTTCAAACAAGCGATTGCACATGGTATGTGGAGCAAAGCAAAAGCCTTAGCCAATTTAACTTTACCCGACAGCTATGAGGCTGATGTTTGGTTTAAATTGCCTATGTATTTGCCTTCTAACGTTGAGTTCCTCACTACGCAGGTAGGTAAGGATATCGATTTTATGATACAAAATAGTAAGAATAAAAAACCACATGTGACAGGTCATATTACCGCACGCTAATAGCGCTGAATAAAAGCCCAAATTTTAAGGATTTGGGCTTTTTTACTTATGTATGTATCAATAATTAAAAAATTATAAGGATGTAAGATGAAAGAATTAAAAGCATATTTATCAGCGAGTCCAAATCAATATCATGGTGATGTCGCTGAAAATTTTGAAGATTTGGCGAAACAGTTCAGTCGTTTACAGCATCCGCGAATGCATCAAGGTGGGGCTGCACTTTGCGTGTATTTTCAAGGACAAAAGGTTGTTGATATTTTTATTGGAAAAAAATCAGCGACAGAACAATGGGAAAAGAACACCTTGTCGGTCTGTTATTCAACAGGCAAAGGTGTTTTGGCAACCTTGGCTCATATTTTAGTGAGTCGCGGGTTACTTGATTATGATCAACCAATTGCAAAGTATTGGCCTGAATTTGCACAAAATGGTAAATCTAATATTTGCTTGGCAGACATTTTAAGCCACCAAAGTGGCTTATTTGATATTCGCAATTTGGTTCAAGACGCAACGCAAATGGCCGATTGGGAACTTATGTTAAATCGGATTGCTGAGGCCAAACCAAGGTTTGCTCTAGGTGAGGATGCAGCGTATCAGCCTTTAACTTTTGGCTGGTTAGTGGGCGGTGTTCTGGAAAAAGCCACAGGGCAAAGTTTATCTCATTTAATGCAGCAATATTTGCTTCAACCTCTTCAGATACAAGATGCTTATTTTGGTGTGCCAACATCAGAACTTGATCGGGTTGCACGACCATTCCTCACAGCGAACTCTAAAAGCTCAAGTTCTGATTCTTCAAAAAGAAAAAATACAGCCAAGAAAATGACTTTAAAGGATCGTGTTACGGCATGGTCTGGTCAAAATCCGCAAGATTTCCAAGATGCTATGATTCCTAAAGGTATGAAGAACTTTAGTTTTTTTAGTGAACAAGGTCTACAAGCTGTAATTCCAGCTGCCAATGGTGTTTTCTCTGCTGAAAGTTTGGCAAAAATTTATGCCATGTTGGCACAAGGGGGGATATGGCAACAGCAACAGTTGACTAAACCTGAAGTATTTCAACGCATGTCGCAAATTCAATATCAGCATCGTGACCGAATTATGCCTATTCCTATGCATTGGCGTTTGGGGTATCACCGTGTCCTGACTTTAGGCAAACATGTCCCACAAGGTTTCGGACACTTGGGTTTTAATGGCTCAGGTGCTTGGTGTGACCCAGCGCGCCAATTAAGTTTTGCTTACACACATAATTTTGCAACGGCATCCATTACTGGGGATTATCGTTTGTGGGGCTTAACGCAAGAAACTTTGCGCTGTGCTGATAAAATTCTAACAGGACATAAAGGCTGGTTTTAAGATTTTTAGATTGGATAATAGAGACTTCAAATACTTAACAAATGATAGGTGCGATGGACATTGTCTTTGGTGTAAGCATATTTGAAGGTGGTCAAATATGGAAAATCTACTCAAGCTGCTTAAAGAAAATGTTGTTTAAATTATCTGAAAGATGAGAGTGAACACGATCAAATTGCTGATTGATTTAAAGTGCACATTGACTGAATTTAAGATTAAGGTATCAACAGCGTGTTTAATTTCCACAATCATTAACTCGCTTTGAGATTGTTCATTCACTCTTGTGCGAAAAAACAGTATGCTTAGACCTGTGAAAAGGAGCATACATGTATCAAGTACTTGCGCGTAAATATCGTCCCCGTAATTTTAATGAATTAGTGGGGCAAAACCATGTCTCGCGTGCACTCAGCAGTGCATTAGAACGTGGGCGTTTACACCATGCGTATTTATTTACAGGTACGCGTGGCGTGGGTAAAACCACAATTGCGCGTATTTTGGCGAAATGCTTAAACTGCGAAACAGGTGTAACAGCGACGCCGTGTGAAGTCTGTGCCACGTGTAAAGCGGTGAATGAAGGTCGTTTTATCGACTTGATTGAAATTGATGCGGCGTCACGAACCAAAGTAGAAGATACGCGAGAACTTTTAGATAACGTACCGTATGCTCCAACTCAGGGACGCTATAAAGTGTACTTGATTGATGAAGTACACATGCTCTCTACACACTCATTTAATGCCTTGCTCAAAACATTAGAAGAACCACCTGAGCATGTGAAATTTCTATTTGCAACGACCGATCCGCACAAGCTCCCAATTACGGTGATTTCGCGTTGCTTACAATTTACCTTGCGTCCTCTAGCAGTCGATGAAATTACTGAGCATTTGACAAAAATTTTGGAAAAAGAACAGATTTCAGCTCAGCAAGATGCAATCTGGCAAATTGCTGAGTCTGCACAAGGTTCACTGCGTGATGCACTCTCTTTAACTGACCAAGCGATTGCCTATGGTCAAGGTGCGATTCAGCATCAAGATGTAAAAGAGATGTTAGGCTTGATTGATCGTACGATCATTTATGATTTATTGATGGCGATTCATCAAAATCAGAAAGCGCGTGTGAGTCAATTGTTGCTGCAATTTAGACAGCAAGCTTTAGATGTTTCTTTAGTTTTAGATCAGTTGATTTCAACTTTGCATGAATTAGCATTGCTGCAATATTTGCCAGATCTAAGCCTGAAATATAGTGCGGAAATTAATCAAAAGATTTCCCAGCTTTCTCAGCTCATCGCAGATCAAGATTTACAACTTTATTATCAGATTGCATGTAAAGGACGTGCAGATTTGCAACTTGCAGTGACGCAAGAGCAAGGTTTTGAAATGTGCGTATTGCGTTTGTTGGCCTTTAGACCTTTGCAACCAAATGAAGTCTTGGTTTCAACTCCTGCTACACAAATTCAGTCGGCACCAGTGTTGGCTACTGAACAAGTCGTTACAAATATCAATACTGTAGTTGCAGCTCCGCAAGATCAAATCCAAGCGATAGCGGAAGTTACACCACTTGTAGAAAACTTTGCTGTTGAGACAAATCTACAAGATGAGTCTGCATTACCAGAAATTCCAGAGCAGGTTGAAGAAACGGCCAATTTAGCGAGTCATTCAGATCAAATCGTGTTTGACCCTGTGAGTGAAGATGTTTTATTCGACCTTGATGAAGACACTGATACATCATACGAAGCTCCATCTGAAGCAAGTAGTGATGACTTCTTATTTGAGGAAATTGCACCAATTGCCGTAGAAGAAAAAGTAGAACGTCCAGTCGAACCATCTGATGAAAATGAGTCATTAGCAGCCGATGCAAGTTTTACCAGTGTAGACACAGAGCAAGACTCACTCTTTAGTTTAGCGGCTGATGAAGTTGAAACTCATTCAGCGGTTCAGCCGCTTATTGAGCAACCTGAGCCTGAAATTAAATCTCAGCCAGCCCCAACTGTATCGAATACAGAAACTGCAAAGCTTATGCCGCAAGATATTTTGCGTGTACAAGAACAAGTTTTGGAAGGTGAGTGGACGCTCGGTAAGTGGGAGTTCTGGTTCAGACATAGTGAATTATCACCAGCTGTACAAGAGTTGGCACAACATGGTGTAATGACGGGGCAAATTGATGCAGAATCTGTTTTTCATATCCCAGAACAATATCAGCAATTATTGGGTCAATCCCAACACTCACTAGAGCAAGCGCTAAAAAACCAGTGGCCCAATACTCAGTTTAAAATTGAATATGGTGCAGTGACAGACACTACACCTTATATTTTGCAGCATCAACGCAAAGAGCAAGCTTATCAGCGGGCAGAGGAATTGTTACAAACTGAACCCGTAGTACGTGATTTAATCCAAAGTTTTGATGCTGAATTACATAACATTCAATTGAAATAACTCTTAGATGAGCTTAGGTTCAGGCTCGACTTGCATAAAAGCTTGTAGAGCCTGACGCATGTTCATGGGAATCGGTGTACTTTTGCGCTGCTCTCGATCTACAAAAACATGAATAAACTGTCCCTGTGCCGCAGCTGTATTTTGATTGGCTTTAAAGATGGCCAAGTCATATTCTAAAGAACTATTGCCCATACGTTTGATTGCCACACCGACTTCAATCACTTCGGGGTAACAAAGCTCTTGTAAAAATTGACAAGATGAACTCACCACTAAGCCAATAATTGTTGAGCGGTGAATATCAAAATGAGCTTTTTTAATCAGCAGCGCATTCGCTGCGCTATCAAAGAAACTATAATAATTGACATTATTTACATGTCCGTAAATATCATTGTCTGACCAACGTGTTTGTATGGGAAAAATAAAAGGATAGTTTTCTCTAAGTTTGGCTTGGGGTTTCATTTTTTGCATGTCCTTTGCTAAGTGATGAATTAAGCGTAAATTGCATGATAAATTTGTTCAGCATCATTCAAGTTTAGATCGCGCGGGTTATTTTGTAATAGTCTGGTTTGTAACATGGCATCCTGTGCCAGTGTTGAAAGGGCAGTCTTTGGTACATTCAGTGCATTGAGCTTTAAAGTCAAACCACTTCGGTCTAAATGATTTTGCATATGATCAATAAATAAATCACATAATCCATCAGTGCAACCTTTGCTATAAGGATCTATCCATGTCATTAGTTCTGCATATAAATGCTTGGCATTCGGTGCATTAAACTTCAAGACTTCAGTTAAAACCAAGGCATTACTGTGGCCATGCGAAATGTGAAAATGTCCACCCAAAGGATAGGCCAATGCATGTACTGCACCTACAGGGGCATTGGCAAACGCCTGACCTGCAAACATCGAACCATTCAGCATATTTTGCCGTGCTTGAAGATTCGAACCATCTTCTAATACCAGCTTTAAATTTTGATTGAGTAGTCTTAATGCTTGTTTGGCTAACATATCGGCATACAGATTTTTTTTAATTTTTGAAGTATATGCTTCGATGGCATGAACCATGGCATCAATACCTGTTGCTGCCGTAATATGCGCGGGTAAATTTTGGGTAAAAGTTGCATCTAAAATGGCTACATCAGCATACAGTACAGGTGAGACAATGCCCATTTTCGTGGTTTCACCTGTAGTCACAATAGATATTGGCGTTACCTCAGAGCCTGTACCCGCAGTCGTCGGAATGAGAATTAAGGGTAATCGAGGAGATTTTGCATTGTTAATCCCATAGAGTTCAGCTAATTTTTGCGACTGGTTTGGATGGGCTAAAATTGCAATCAGTTTCGCAACATCTAAAGAGCTACCTCCACCAAAGCCAATCACCGTATCAATTTTTTCTTGTTTTGCAAATTCTACAGCTGAATTTACAACGTGTTCGGGCGGATCAGCAATGACATCGGCATAAATCACATGTGCTAATGACAGATGTTCTAAAATTTCTAAAATAGGGTGATGTAACTGCTGTTGTAGCATACCGTTATCTGTCACCAACAACACTTTTTTACTACTTTGCTCAGTCAAGACCGTTGTGAGTTCTTGAATTGAGCCGAGGCCTGAAATAATTCGGGAAACAGTTTGAAACTGAAAGTCATACATTGGCAATTCCTTCATGCTTTATCAATATTTACGTGTTTTTGTTATACAGTTTTAGTGGGATTCATCCTCCAAATAACTTAACATAAGACATTGCAAAATAAACGTTCTATTGAGGTGCTTATGTCATCGCAAACGCCCTACAAGGTGTTATGTGTCTGTCTTGGAAATATCTGCCGTTCACCCACAGCAGAAGTGGTATTTAGACATTACTGTGATGCACATCAACTAAATATTGAGGTCGATTCTGCTGGAACCAGCAATTATCATCCGAATAAGGCACCTGATTTAAGAAGCCAAAAACATGCCAGAAAACGAGGGTATGATTTATCCGCATTGCGTGCGCGTCAGCTCAAGATTCAAGACTTTGTTGAGTTTGATCTGATTTTGGCAATGGATTATGAGAACTTAGATGATATCCAAGTTTTAATGCAACAGGCTCAATCAGTTCTCGGGCAGCGGATGCTTCGCGCAAAGATTGCCCTGATGAGTCAGCATGATCAAAAATTCCTTCAACAAGCGGTGCCAGACCCTTATTATGGTGGCGATGATGGGTTTGAGCGTGTACTTGATCAATGTGAATCAAGTAGTTTGGCTTGGGTTCAGGTACTTCAACAACAGCTGAAAGGCTAGTTCGGGTTTTAGCATGCATATTCAAAATAACGTTCAACTTCAGCCTTTTAACACCTTAAATTTGGGTTCGGTTGCATCACACTATATAAAAATTGAAACTGAACACATGTTGTTGGAAGCCTTGTCTTATGCAGAACAGCAGCAGCTCAATGTGTTAATTCTATCTGGTGGGAGCAATATGCTTTTGCCTGAACATATTCATGCTTTGGTTATCCATATGGATATTCAAGGGATTGAAACTTTAAATGAAGATGCTCAGACCAAGACGCTCGCGGTTGGTGCGGGTCAAGTTTGGCATGATTTTGTGTTATGGACGACTGAACAGCATTTATATGGTCTGCAAAATTTAGCTTTAATTCCTGGTTTAGTCGGGGCATCACCTGTACAAAACATTGGTGCTTACGGTGTAGAAGTTGGTGAGTTTATTCAGGCTGTGCGGGTTTATGACCGCGTAACACAGCAATTTACTGAAATTCTTGCATCAGATTGTCAATTTGCTTATCGACACAGTATTTTTAAAGATCAACCTGAGCGTTATGTCATCACTCAAGTGATTTTTCAGCTTCTTAAACATGCAAATTTAAAGCTAAGCTACGGTGATTTAAAACAAGCCGTGGGCGAAGATTTAAGTGCAGAAAATCTACAAAATCAGGTTATTCAAATTCGTCAAAGTAAATTACCAGACCCAAAAGAATATCCGAACGCGGGCAGTTTCTTTAAAAATCCTGTGATCTCTGCACAATCTTTTGACCAAATAAATACGAAATTCCCTCAATTGCCCCATTACCCTCAAGCAAACGGTCAGATTAAAATTGCTGCAGGCTGGTTAATTGATCAGGCGGGTTGGAAAGGTAAGCGTTTGGGCATGGTTGGTATGTTTGCAAAACAGGCGTTGGTTTTGGTGAATTATGAAGATGCTACTTTATTGGATGTTCAGGCAACCTATCGTGCAGTTCAACAAGATGTGCTAAATAAATTCAATATTCGTCTAGAGCCAGAACCTGTTCTTTTTAATGCAGTTGGTTTAATTCAATCACACGTGGAATAATTAATGGCTAAAACACATTGGATGGTTCGTATTGTGCAAATCGCAGCTCTGCTTTTTGTACTTTTGGGCTGTCTGGTGATTTTTATCTATTCGCCATTTTATTCAAAATTGGTGGTCAAAGCATTAAATACCTTTGTTCCTGTAGAGGTGAATGAAGTTGCGGCGAAAAGTCAAAAAATGGCAGCGCTGAGTGAAGCTGAGAATCTTGAACCAGGCTCTAATTTATGGATTGCACGTCAAGCGTATCTTAAATTGATGGAACAAGAAATTCAGCAAAATAATTCTGAAAATTTACCGCAAATTCAAGCACGTTATAAAGCCTTGCAAGATTTAATTAATAAAGAGCAGCAAGAACAGAATGAAGAGGAAGAACGTCCTCAAGTTCCGCTTTTGGCAGATCCAGAGCAAACAGCGTCTACGCCTGAAGATCCAACACAAAATGTAAAAGACTTATTAGAATTGGATAGCAAAGAAAATAAAGTCTTGATGGAAAAATATCTGGATTTTCTACAGACACATAAAATCGAGCCTGTAGTTGAAAGTGTTGACGCACAGCAAATTCAAAAAGATATTGCCCAAATTAAAGAACAAAATGAAACACCTAAAGGGGCTTTGTCACAACCCTATGCGATTGTGGTGTTAGGTGGCGGTTTAACCTTGGACAAAAATAGAAAAGATATTGTCGTGAATGACTATACAAAATTAAGACTGGAGAAAACTTTAGAAGTCGAGAAGCAGTATAACTTACCCATTGTGCTTAGTGGTGTAGAAGCACCTTTTATGCAGACTTGGTTAAAAGAGCGCGGTGTAGATGCCAAGCTGTTAGAAAATAGAAGTATGAATACGTGTGAGAATTCACGCTTTAGCTCGCTATTATTACAAAAGAAAGGGGGAGCACCGACCGTGATTCTAATTACAGATCAATATCATATGCCTAGAACACGCCGTTTATTTGCTTTAAATGGCATTGAAACTGTACCTATTGAAGCACCTATGCCGACGCAATTAACAGCTTGGCAGCCTAGCCAACAAAACTATGATCATAGCCGCCGTGCAAATTATGAAATGTTAGCGACTATTCGCGACATGTTATTCGGCTCTAGTGATTGCCGAGAGGTACCTTAATGCCTGAAATTCCATTCTTAAATCCGAATATTCTGAAACAATTAGATTTACCTGTACCTAATCGGGATACGACACCACAGGTTTTAAGTCCATTAAATTTGAATCATGCTTTTTCACCATCTGTAGAATTACAAGCATATCGTAAGTTGTATGGGTTACATCTGCTGGATTGTGAGCATTGGCAAGGTTTTGTGCAAATGCCTTTGTTTAAGTTGCATGTGCAAGTGTTTCAACCTAAAGCGAATGCGGAAGGAAAGGTTGTAATAAAAGGAACCGTGTTCCTTTTACATGGCTATTTAGAGCACAGTGGAATTTATCAACCAATTATTCGTGAACTGCTTGAACAAGGTTTTAGTGTGCTTACGTATGATCTTCCAGGTCATGGATTAAGCGATGGTTCACCCGCAAGTATTCAAGATTTTGATCATTATCAGCGTGTGCTACATGCGGTATATCAATATGTGAAAAATGCTTCGCAACTTCCTAAACCTTGGTTGGGAATTGGACAAAGTACAGGTGGTGCAATTCTGATGCATCATTTACTTGAGTTTGCCGAGCGCCGTGAAAATCCCTATGTAGAGCGTGTGTTACTATTGTCACCTTTAATTCGTCCTGCAAAATCGGCTTGGTGGCACAACTCTGTCGGCTTGGGTATTATTCGTCGGATTAAGCGTCAAGTTCCGAGACATTTCCGTCGTAATAATCATAATCCTGAGTTTTTACGCTTTGTTCGTTTAAAAGATCCTTTGCAACCTCGTATGATGGGTATGGACTGGATTTTGGCTATGTCGAAGTGGATGCAGCAAATGGAAGAGCGACCTTCTTGTCGTATCCCAGTTTGGTTGGCTCAAGGCGCACTCGATCAAACCGTCGACTGGCGCTACAACATTGAGTTTATTCGTCAAAAATTTCGACTACAGACTTTGTTGATGTTGGAAGAAGGTTCTCATCAATTAATTAATGAACGAGCTGATATTCGTGCCGCTTTAACAGGTCTAATCCCTGCTTTTTTACATGCGCATAGTACAGGCGAGTATTATTAAAATTCATGTTTAAAATGGACTCGGTTAAAAGCTTAGCCGAGTCCATTTATCATTAGAAATATTCTTTTTTTGCCATATTCCACATACGGAAATAAAAGTTTTCCTGATCTTTATTTTCGCAGTTTAGAAGTTCACCCTCTTTTAACCAAAAATGTAGTTGAGCATAGTTTTTAATTTCACGATCATTAATACGTTGTGCTAAATGGTGGGCCTTAATATCTGAAGGGTGGCGTAGACCTGCCGCAGCAATCATTTCGGATAGGGCATGTAGAGTATTTTTGTGGAAATGGAAAACACGTTCGGCTTTTGTAGGCACATGTATTGCCTTTTGGCGGTCTTGATCTTGGGTTGCAACACCGACGGGGCACTGGTTGGTATGACAGCTCTGTGCTTGAATACAGCCAATTGCGAACATAAAACCACGTGCTGAGTTAACCCAATCGGCACCAATTGCCATTGTGCTTGCAATATCAAAAGCACTGATGATTTTCCCACTAGCGCCAATTTTGATCTGCTTTCTTAATCCAGCACCAACTAAGGTATTGTGTACAAATAGTACGCCTTCACGGAGCGGCGTTCCCATATGATTGATCAATTCAATCGGTGCAGCACCAGTACCACCTTCGGAACCATCGACTACTATAAAGTCAGGGAGTATTTGCGTATGCAGCATTGCTTTGACTATCCCCATAAACTGCCAAGGTTGACCGATACATAGTTTGAAACCGACAGGTTTGCCACCAGAGAGTTCGCGCAATTTTTGAATAAACTGTAGCATTTCAATAGGGGTATTGAAGGCCGAGTGTTTAGAAGGTGAAATACAATCACGATCACGTGGAATACCACGGATTTGCGCAATTTCCGCAGAGATTTTATCTTTAGGAAGAATGCCACCGTGCCCTGGTTTAGCACCTTGTGACAGCTTAATCTCAATCATTTTAATTTGGGGAAGAATAGCCTGCTGTGCGAACTTTACTGGATCGAAAGTGCCATCTTCCATACGACAACCAAAGTATCCACTACCCAGTTCCCAGACAATATCACCACCATATTCTAAGTGATAAGGACTGAGACTACCTTCACCAGTATCGTGGTAAAAGTTGCCCAATTGTGCTCCTTTGTTTAATGCACGAATGGCATTAGCGCTTAAACTACCAAAACTCATGGCAGAAATATTCATGATAGAGGCATTATAGGGTTGAATACATTGTGAACTCCCGATTTGAATGCGGAATGTAGATGGGTCGGCAGGAGGACAGGGTTGAATGGAGTGCGTCATAAAGCGATAGTCTTGCTGATACACATCGATGATGGAACCAAAAGGTTTATCTGAGTTTTCATTCTTAGCGCGTTGATAGACTAAGCTGCGTTGCATTCTTGAAAAAGGTAAAGCATCTTCATCGGATTCAATGAAGTATTGTCGAATTTCTGGTCGGAACTCTTCAAATAAGAAGCGGAAATGTCCCATAATCGGGTAGTTTTTTAAAATTGAGTGTCGATTTTGTAATAAATCATATAAGCCGACAATGCTTAGGACAGTACTCACCAACCACAATATGTTGAGGGTCGTATCGGAGAGAAAATAATAAATATAATGAGGAGCATAATTGAGTCTAAACCAAGTGATGCTAAGTGCGATAAAAATAAAAGTGAACCAAACAGAATGACGCGAGAAAAAAGTGTTCAGTAATTTATGGCGTACAATTTGTGCAGGATTCGGCATAGTTATAATTCATCCTTGTGCCTGATGTTGATTTGATTTCACAATGCCAAGATTTGCAGATGAGTACAAGTAACGATTTGTGTTAGGGGGGCCTTCAATAAATCATTTAAAAAGTCGAGTGGTTTACATAACAATCATGTTTATTTTCATTTAATTTATGCGACTGGGCAGTTTTTTTGTGTAAAAAGTAAACGATGAGTGTATCTTAGAAGAATAAGGATTAAATCTAAGGAGAAAACTTCAATTTACCCAAATTATAGGGATATGAGTCATCTTAAAAATCTGAGTATAGTGCATACCAAAAATGGGGTGTTACATGAGCAATGATGAAACAATATTGCCAGTGCCAGTCATTATTCTGGAAGATGAACCAATTATACAAAACCGTCTAAGAAGAATTCTAACTGATCTGGGATATGAAAATGAGACATTACACTTTGTCTTTAATCTTAAGGAAGCATTTGAAAAAATAGAGGAAATTCCAATTTCATTGGCGTTGGTTGACTTGGGTTTACCTGATGGGAATGGCGTGGAGTTTATTGAAAAATTACGTGAAAGAGATTCAAGTGCCTTAATTCTGGTGATTTCTGCTTGGAGTACACAGTCGAGTTTGTTTTCTGCAATTAAAGCTGGGGCGACAGGCTATGTTTTAAAAGAGCGTGATGATTCTGAAGTTTTGTTAGCGATCCGTAGTATTTTGCGTGGCGGTGCACCTATTGATCCTTTTATTGCACGTGAGATTTTAAGTCAAATTGCGGCACAAGAAAATTCACAAGATAAAAGTGAACATCGGGAAGCGTTACCATCCGATATGGAAGCATTGACCAATCGTGAAAAGGAAATTTTGGATTTGGTGGCACAAGGTTTAAGTAATCGGGAAATCTCTGAGCAATTATTTGTTTCGCGCTATACGGTAGAAAGTCATATTAAGCATATTTATCGGAAACTTTCCGTTTCAAAAAGGACGAAAGCTGTAAGTGCAGCAAGAACTTTAGGGATTATATGACCAGACTGATTCTGCGGATTTTTGGTATGTTTGCATTGGTTTGCATTCATATGCAGACTTACGCAGCATCAACTTATTATTCCATAGACCCATATTGTACGATTCAAGTACAACCTATTCAATTTGTAAAAACAAATTCGATTCATCATATTCCTACATCGGGTTGGAAAGAAGTAGAGTTGCCTGATAACTGGGCTATCCATGAACCAAATTATAATGGTGGTGCTTGGTATAAAATACTTTGGAAACCAGATTGTTCATCGAGAACAATTAGTGAATCTTTTGCATTTTCAATTGAATATATTAATTCTGCGGGTACGGTTTATTTTAATCGTAACGTACTTTGGCGTGATAAAAATTTAATTGAACCCTTATCCAAAAGCTGGAATATGCCAAGGTATTGGGTATTAACACCATCCAGTATTAAAGCAGGAGAGAATGAGTTTTTAATTTATGCAAATGGTTATGCCTTTCAAAAAGCAGGATTAGGAGCGATTTCTTTCCACAATGTACAAGCTGCTGATGCTCAATATCAGCAGCAGATTTGGAATAGGCGAACATTATTTGAAATCAATATCATCATTTCATTGGTATTAGGTCTTTTATGTTTTTCGATATGGATTTTTAGGCGTTCAGAAACAACCTTTGCATGGTTTGCACTAAGTTGCATACTTTGGGTTTTATTTATTTCAAACATTTTAATGACAGAAACAAAACCATTTCCGAATAACGTGATTTCTGCACAAGCCAATCTCAGTTTTTTTATTCTTTATATGGTGTGTTTTTGTACGTATCTGCTTCGATTTATTCGTATTGAGTTTCCACGCTTAGAGCGCTGTATTTGGGGTCTCACGTTTATTGTATTAATTATTATTTTCTTTACACCACTACAATGGATCACACCAGTTTTTATTAAGATTTTTATCCTTTATCTTTTATTATTTTTATCGACTTATTTTTATTTGGCTTATATTACAATTAAAGCTAAGAAAAGAGAGTATATATTTTTATTGCTATGTCTTACTGGTATTTTAATTTGTGCCTTATTTGATAGCTTACTTTTAGGTTCAAATTTGCATAAAAATATCAAACCACTTTCTCCTTATACCTCACCAATTATTACGGTCTTTGTCGTGCTCATTTTAGGGGTGAAATTAGCCAGAAATACACGCCGTGTAGAAAAATTTAATCAAAGACTAGAAGAAAAAGTACATCAGGTCAGTCAAGATTTATATGCCAGTGTGAATGAAAAACATAAGTTGGAATTGGAAAATGTTCGTTTACAAGAACGAATTCAGCTTTCGCATGATTTACATGATGGGTTAGGTTCATCTTTGGTACGTTCCATGATTATTGTCGATCAGGCGGAACACAATATGACGAATCAACAATTTTTATCTATTTTAAAGTTGTTGCGGGATGATTTAAGACAAATCATTGATAGTGGGTCAAGTCTTGAATCACGCGTCCCTGGGAATCCAGTATTATGGGTGGCACCAGTTCGTCATCGTTTCAGTCAGCTCATGGATGAATTGGACATCGAGTCTAAATGGTCTTTTCCACAAAATTGGGGCTATGTGCCGAATGCTTTACAGTGTTTAACTCTGATTCGGGTTTTGGAAGAAAGTCTAACCAACATTGTGAAACATAGTCAGGCGAAACATGTCTTTGTTTCTATGATATTCCCGTATGAACGCCAACTAATTTTAACCATTGAGGATGATGGCGTTGGTTTTGATGTGAAAAGTAATTTTCAAAATGGGATGAGCATTGGAATTCGAAGTATGAAAATGCGTTTAGAACGTGTCGGAGCAGAGTTACAGGTCAGCTCTGAAAAAGGTAGAACGGTGGTTCAAGCACTATTAGAAATTAGAGAAGACAAATAATTAGAAAAGGCATTCAAAACGAAATTGAATGCCTTTGTCATTTTAACTTATTCCTCAGCTGGTGGAAGTAGCATCAGAATTGAATCATTCATCAGTTGAGCGAAATCTTCTAAAATGTCGTCATGATTAAAGTGTTGATCAAAGGCCAATACTTGCCCATCTGCAATTTGTTTTAACAGATTGCTAGAATCTTCAGAAATACAAATTTGCTCGCCATTTGCCCAGAACAATAATGCTTGGTCTTGTTCGGCGTACAATAAACGTGACGCAGGTTCAAGCAAAATCTCATAACCAGTATCTAAAATTTCACGCAAGTCATTTGCTTCGATTTCATCAGGTTCAGGAATATTGTCAGGATATTTTGGCTCTGACATTAAACTGATAATGGCATTATCCAGTTCAGATGAATTCTGTAATCGTTCGAGTAACAAGGTTTTTAAATAATCTAATTCTGATTTGGTGATTTGCCCAATAGGATTGGCTTGTTGTCTTTCAATATCAAGCAATGGATTTTTTAAAAAAGTGTTATCAGCAAACTTGTCACTAACACGATCCATCAAATCTGCCATATTTGGCATACGGAAACCAAATGAGAAGGTGAGACAGTCATCTTCCGCGACACCGTAATGTGATAATCCCGGTGGGACATAGAGCAAATCCCCAGGCGCAAGTACTTCATCAAAATCAACCTGCATTTCAGGTAATAATTTTAATGGTTGACCTGCAACAAATTCGGTATTGGCATCACACATTTGCCCAAGCTGCCAACGACGATGCCCATAACCTTGCACAAGGAATACATCGTAAAAGTCAAAATGTTTTCCAACTGAACCGCCTTTAGGCGCATAGGACACCATGATGTCATCGCGGCGCCATTGCGGAATAAATGGAAACTTTTTCCACAATTCAGCCAAATCAAAAGAGTAATGATCGACGGCTTGAACCAGTAAGGTCCAAAGTTTTGGCATTTTTTGGAAATCACCCTTGATTAAAGGTGAAGATTTTACTGTCCACTGATTCGGGTCTTTATCTTTTTGCTTAATTAAACGCGCTGTCACATGCTCTTCTAAAGCCAGTTCCATCACATCATTGGGTTCTAAGATGTTGATGATTTCAGGTAAAGCATTACGTACAAGTAAAGGTTTCTTTTGCCAGTATTCGCGAAGAAACTGTTCAGCGGTGATGCCGCCTAAAATGTCTAAAGGTTGGGACATAAATTACAGCCTAAATTAAGGAACTAAAATATTTAATTGACGAAGAATTTGACACAATTGAATCATTGGCAACCCCATGAGAGTCGTTTGGTCGTGGCCAATCATTTGTTCGAATAAACTAATGCCCAAACTCTCACATTTGAAGCTACCCGCACAATGTAGCGGTTGGTCTATCGCGACATAACGTTCAATCTCTGCCAAACTCAGTTTTCTAAATTTTACTTTATAGTGTTCTACAAGAGTTTGCTCAAAGCCAGTTGACTGCTGTTGCACACTCAGCGCGGTACTAAAATAGACAATTTTGTCAGAGTTAGCCTGTAACTGACGAATGGCTTTATCTTCCGAGAGTGGTTTACCAATAAAAATATCAGGAGCACCTTCACGCCAAGCCACTTGGTCTGAACCAATCACAATGGCTTCTGGAAATTTTTGTGCAATGGTATTGGCTTTTTCAAAGGCTAAACGATGAGCCAAATCATCTGCATGTAATTCACCACGTGGTGATTCATCAATCTCTGGTACAACACAATCATATTGAATCTTTAAGCGATCCATTAAATCTTTGCGTGTCTGACTGCTTGAAGCCAGAATGATTTGGGTATTCATCAGATGGCATAATCCATTAATACATTCAGTGGAACATAAGAAAGAACGGCTTGATGGCAGGCATGGATTTTAACAGGAGGAGCTTGACCTGCCTGATAAGCTTCCACCCAACGTGTCACACAAATACACCAAAAATCGCCTGGTTGTAAACCAGGAAAACCAACTTCAGGTAAAGGGGTGATTAAGTCATTGCCAACTTTCTGTGAAAAATTTAGAAACTCAGAAGTCATTTGCGCACACAGGGTGTGCTGCCCTAAATCGGTCGTTGCAGTATGGCAAAATCCATTGCGGAAATAACCCGTAATCGGGTCAAAACAACAACTGGCTAAGGGTTCGCCAAATACATTTAAGCGGTTAATTTTAGGATCAGGATGAAATGACATAGCAGTGAATCAATTTGTGGCTTTTCAATATCATAATCAAAACTAACGCTTTCGGCAGCTTTTATACAAAAGAAGCTAACCTTTTTCTGCATAATCATTTAAAATCGTGCCGATTTTATATATTCAGAGAGCTATACATGAATTTTCAGCGTATGACTGACCTTGATTTAGCAGGTAAACGAGTTCTTATTCGTGAAGACTTAAACGTTCCTGTTAAAAATGGTGTGATTACCAGTGATGCACGTTTACGTGCTGCATTACCGACAATCAAAGCTGCATTAGATAAAGGCGCAGCAGTCATGGTGTATTCACATCTTGGTCGTCCTGTAGAAGGGGAGCCAAAAGCTGAACAATCATTAGCTCCAGTTGCAGCATACTTAACCGAAGCTCTAGGCCAAGACGTTCAGTTAGTGACTGACTACCTTGATGGTGTTGACGTTCAAGCGGGTCAAGTGGTGCTTTTAGAAAACTGCCGTTTTAACCACGGTGAAAAGAAAAACAACCCAGAACTTGCACAAAAATATGCTGCACTTTGTGATGTATTCGTGATGGATGCATTTGGTACTGCGCACCGTGCAGAAGCATCAACAGAAGGTGTTGCACGTTTAGCACCTGTTGCAGCAGCGGGACCGCTTCTTGCCGCTGAACTTGATGCATTGGGTCGCGCACTACAAACCCCTGAAAAACCAATGGTTGCTATTGTTGCAGGTTCTAAGGTATCGACTAAACTTGATGTTTTAACTTCATTGTCAGATATCTGTGATCAATTGATCGTGGGTGGTGGTATTGCCAATACATTCTTGGCGGCAGCAGGTTATAACGTAGGTAAATCATTGTGTGAAAATGATTTAATCGACACTGCCAAAGCGATTGCTGCAAAAGTATCTGTACCACTTCCAACAGATGTTGTGGTTGCAGATGCTAGCGAAATCAATTTTGATGATTTCTTGGGTTCATTGGCTGCTGCAAAAGCTGTTGTGAAAAAAGTTGAAGATGTGGCTGATAACGATATGATTTTGGATGTTGGTCCAGAAACAGCGCAAGCGTTTGCAGAAATTTTAAAAACTTCAAAAACTATTCTTTGGAACGGTCCAGTAGGCGTATTTGAAGTTGATCAATTCGGTGAAGGCACTAAAACGCTTTCTTTAGCGATTGCAGAGTCTGAAGGTTTCTCTATTGCAGGTGGTGGTGACACTTTAGCTGCAATTGATAAATATAATGTCGCTGACAAAATTGGTTATATCTCAACGGGTGGTGGTGCATTCCTTGAATTTGTTGAAGGTAAAACACTTCCAGCAGTCGCTGTTCTTCTAGAACGTGCTTGAAAAAAAATAATGCATCGAATCAGATGAAATAAATGAAAAGGTTGACTTTGGTCAGCCTTTTTTATTGCATTCATCTTTAGGTCATCAAACTGTCATATCTCTGCAATAAAATCACGCCTATTAAATCACCTGTTGTAGGAATAATGTGATGAACCTAAAATTAACACTTGCTGCTTTATTAATCGCACCATTGGCTCTAACGGCTTGTGCAAAAAAAGATGAAGCACCGAAAACAGATGCAGCAGTAGAAGAAAAAGTTACTCCAGAGCAACAAGCTGCAATCGATTCATTAGATAAGCCAGTTATGGACGAAAAGAATACAGATGTTCCTGCTGAAGTCGCCAATGCCGATGCCGATGCGGCGACTCCTGCTACAGAAGCAGAAGCTTCACAGGCTGCTGCTCAATAAATTATCGTATTTTCTTAGAAGGTCCCTGCAATTGCAGGGATTTTTTTTAAATAGTGTTATTTATTGCTGAATTGAAACCTTTCAGCATGTAGAATATGTCGCATTACCTGGGAGGACATTATGGCTCTTATTTCATTGCGCCAGCTCTTGGATCACGCCGGCGAACATGCTTACGGCGTACCAGCATTCAACGTAAACAACTTAGAACAAATGCGTGCAATCATGCTTGCAGCAGATGCGACAAACTCACCTGTTATCGTACAAGCATCAGCGGGTGCGCGTAAATATGCAGGTGCTCCATTCTTACGTCACCTTATTTTGGCTGCAATTGAAGAATGGCCACATATTCCAGTGGTGATGCATCAAGATCATGGTACAGATCCAGACGTTTGCCAACGTTCAATTCAATTGGGCTTCTCATCAGTAATGATGGATGGTTCATTGGGTGCAGACGGTAAAACACCAACTACTTATGAATATAACGTTGATGTAACACGTCGCACAGTACAAATGGCGCATGCGTGCGGTGTTTCTGTTGAAGGTGAAATCGGTTGTTTAGGTAGCCTTGAAACAGGTATGGCGGGTGAAGAAGATGGTGTGGGCGCTGAAGGTGTTCTCGATCATTCTCAACTTTTAACTTCAGTTGAAGAAGCACGTCAGTTTGTTGCAGATACCAATGTCGATGCACTTGCAATTGCAGTTGGTACTTCACATGGTGCGTACAAATTTACGCGTCCACCTACAGGCGATATTTTGGCAATTGACCGCATTAAAGAAATTCATGCGGCACTTCCAAATACGCATCTTGTAATGCATGGTTCAAGCTCTGTGCCACAAGAATGGTTGGCTGTAATTAACCAGTATGGCGGCGACATCAAAGAAACTTATGGTGTTCCTGTTGAGCAATTGGTTGAAGCAATCAAGCATGGTGTACGTAAAATCAACATCGATACAGATTTACGTTTAGCATCTACGGGTGCAATGCGCCGTATGATGGCTGAACAACCAAGCGAATTCGATCCTCGTAAATTCTTCGCAAAAACTGTTGATGCAATGAAACAAATTTGTATCGACCGTTATGAAGCATTTGGTACTGCGGGCAATGCTGACAAGATTCGTCCAATTTCTTTAGAGAAAATGGTTGAACGTTATAAATAATCGCTCCACAAATTATTTATAAATAGAAGCCCACATAATTTATGTGGGCTTTTTATATGACTGACGAACATATGGGGTAGATGTTTAATGGAACTGATCCTTGCAGCAGCACTTTGCAGCGTTTTAGTCTCAATACTGCTTAAAGCTTCTAAGGCTAAAGGCTTAAATCCTATGCAGATGATTTGCTGGAATTATGCGATTGCAAGTCTTTTGTGTTTCTATTGGTTTAAACCTGATTTGAGCCATGTTTCTCCAAGCAATACACCATGGTGGCTTATTCTCAGCCTAGGCATGTTATTACCAAGTGTGTTTTTATCTTTATCTAAGTCATTACAAACTGCGGGCATCGTCAAAACTGAAGTCGCACAGCGTTTATCAGTGGTTTTGTCGTTGGGTGCAGCTTATTTCATTTTTAATGAGCACTTTAGCTCACTCAAACTTATTGGGATTGGTTTAGGTATTGCAGCAGTGTTATGTATTATTTATTCACATCGCAGCAGTCATACTCAAGCGAGTTCTGGTTCCTCAGGTATGTTCTATTTAGTAAGTGTTTGGGTGGGGTATGCCTTGGTGGATATCTTGCTGAAATACACGACAGGTTTGGGGGTGCAGTTCTCTGTGGCTTTAAACTTAATGTTTATATGTGCCTTTATCTTTTCACTTTTATATGTTGTATTAACTACAAAGCAGATTGGTTCATCTACAAACATTTTTTGGGGATTATGTTTGGGGGTAGTTAATTTTGCCAATATCGCACTATACGTTAAAGCACACATGTTACTTAAAGATAGCCCCGCAATTGTATTTGCAGGGATGAATATTTTGGTGGTGTTATTGGGTGTTTTGAGTGGACTTATTTTCTTTAAGGAAAAACTTAAAACCAGCACCAGTCTAGGATTGGGCTTAGGAATTATGAGTGTACTTTGTTTAGCCTATGCCATGATTGTTTGATAAATTTAACAGCAGACGTTATTGAGTAGAGAAGTAAGTCTTTTTTCTCCGCAGCCCCCATAAGGAAGCCAGTATGATGACACTGAGGGCAGTGTGGTTCATGCAGCATAGACTGTGTACAGAGATGAAAATAGGTAACTTGACAATGTTTACATTCAAATTTAATTGGAAGTTGAATAAATAAAGACATCAATAACCTCTGCTTAGGTAGAATATGTATTTTAATTAAGCAAGATTTGTTCCTTTAGAGAAAAAAGGGACAAATGAATTGTCCCTGATTATTACAAGTAAATTTTACAGCTTAGTGAATACTTCTTCTTTCTTTAGGCGAGACTTTGGTAGCTTGGCGTTAAAATCTGTCTCACTGCGATAGCCCAGTGTTAGTAGCACAGAGGGAATTAAGCCTTTTTCTGTGAGTTGTAATTCTTCAGTTAATAAATCCTCATCAAAACCACCAATAGGGGTGGCATCAACATTCTCGATTCCTGCTGCAAGCAGGATTTGTCCCAACGCGATAAAGGTTTGATTTTCAGCCCAACGTTGAATATCACCTTTTTCATTACGGTAATAATCGACATAACCTGTACGACTATCTTTTTGACCTTGTTTTGCAGTAGCGTCTTTGAAGCGACCACTGACATCATCTTGCGCCAATAAATTTTCTAAATGTTCTTCAGTAATATCTGCTTTAGTGCAAAATAAAATGGTATGTGATGAATCTAATACTTTTGGTGCATTGTAGGCATATTTTCCCACCAAAGCCTTGGCAATGCGTTCTTTGGCTGTATGGTTATCTGCAATAAAGAAATGCCAAGGCTGAATATTAATTGAAGAAGGTGTTAGGCGTAAAATTTCCAGTAGGCGTTCAAATTGCTCTTGTGGAATTTTCTTGGAAGGGTCGTAAGCCTTAGTGGTATAACGAGTTTTTGAAATGTTCAAAAGATCCATGAAAATTTCTCCGAGGTCAAATGGATGCTGTCATTAGCTGAAAATTCACATTGATCCTAGACAGTATCGTGGACAACAAATCCCTCTAAATTCTTAAAATATTTCTGTTCAAAGGCTTCTGGGCTTAACCAGCCGTTTGCGGAATGCCTTCTGACCCGATTGTAATAAATCTCAATATAGTCAAACAAGACTGTATTCGCTTCTTTTCGAGTGGCAAACACACTGCCATGGACCACATGACCTTTCAATGTATGAAAGAAGCTTTC
>NZ_KE007365.1:0-55352 GCF_000400735.1 Acinetobacter tandoii DSM 14970 = CIP 107469 | reverse complement strand
TCGTGGGAGTTTGAAAGTGCATAATCAATCGCTTGCTGTTTAAATTCAGGACTAAAACGTTTAGCCATTTCTTGAATCTCCAAAGATTAAAGTTACGTTATCTTTAGAGGGACGTGCTGTCCATTATTTTGGCTAGGATCACATTAATCGTTTAGAGTTATACATTCAAGCAGCGTATACGAATGATCTATCAAAGATTGTTCAATTATGAGATTGGAGGGGATTCTGCAAGATTAAGTGGTGAATGCAATGATCAAATAGAAAATCAATATTGGTATTTAGGTGTGAAGAAGGCTTTACTGTTTTTAGTAAGTGCGTTTATGACCGTTGAACATGATGACTGACACGATTAATTACTTTAAGCAAAATTTAAAAAAGCTACAACAAATAGGGCTTTGGGTTGGTTTGGCAGATGCGTATGCAACTGAACTGATTGCAAATGCGGGCTATGACTGGTTACTGATTGATGGTGAACATGCCCCGAGTGATTTAAGAACGACATTATCACAACTGCAAAGCATGGCAGCATATCCTTCACAAGCGGTGGTACGTCCACCCATTGGAAGTGTTCAATTAATTAAACAGTTATTGGATATTGGGGTACAAACCTTATTGATTCCAATGGTAGAAACGGTTGAGCAGGCAGAGCTTATGGTAAAAGCGGTACGTTATCCACCAGAAGGGATTCGTGGTGTCGGTGCAGCATTGGCGCGTGCAACGCGTTGGAACAGTATTCCTGATTATTATGCACACGCGCATGAACAAATTTGTTTATTGATTCAAATTGAGTCAGTGCAAGGCTTAAATCATTTAGATGAAATTCTTAAAATTGAAGGGATTGATGGAGTATTCATTGGGGCAGTCGATTTATCTGCGACGATGGGCTATCAAGGTGATCCGAACCATCCTGACGTACAGAAAGCTGTCATAGCAGCCATTCAAAAGATTCGTGCCGCAGGAAAAGCCGCAGGCATCTTATCCACCACAGATGAAGTCACGCAGAAATACATAGAATTAGGAACAGAGTTTGTCGCTGTAGGCGTAGATACCAGTGTCTTGATGAATGGATTAAGAACATTGTTGGCGAAGTATAAAAAGGGCAGTGAGGAAAAGCGAATAGAAGGTGGTTATTAACCCTGAACAGGTAAGCCAGCGAAAAATAAGAGTTTTAAATACTTAGTAATTAAACGTACTTAATTTTAATATTAAGTCCTGTTGTTTTGGATCAACAACCAAAATTTGTGCTGAATCTTCTTTCCAATCACCCAAGACAATACGCTTTTTGCCTTGTAGCTCATGAATGGCTGCACGATGGGTGTGTCCATGAATGAGAATATCTACATCCGCTAAAGCTTGGGTAACGGCTTGTTGATTGACATCCATCACTTCATAACTTTTAAACTGCTGCGCAGCGTAACTTTTTTTACGGAAACCGTTGGCAAGTTTGGTGCGGAAGCTGAGTGGCATTTTTCGTAGAAAGCCCAATACAAGAGGATTGCGAATCACTTTTTTAAAGCGTTGATAACCGACATCATCGGTACAAAGCGCATCACCATGTTCTAGGCGGAACTTGTGTTGATTGATGTTTAGGACATAGTCGTCAGGCAATAAAATGCCATTAAACTGATCCAGAAATTTTTGACCTAAGGCGAAATCACGATTACCCACTTGGAAATAAATCTGATTACCTGCGGCATTAAACTGTTGTAATGCAGCAACGAGTTCATCTAACCATGGTGCAGTATAGTCATCGCCAATCCAAGCATTGAACCAATCACCTAAAATATAGAGCTGAGTTTGCTTAGATTGATATTCTTTAAGCAAAGCGAAAAACCCTCGAACAAGTCGAGGGTGATCGGGTGACAAATGTAAATCTGATATAAACAGATGGGTCACGCTTTTATCCTTTAAATAATCCCTCCTAACCTCCCTTTACTCAGGGAGGAAGTCCCTCTTTTTAAAGAGGGATTTAGGGAGATTAATTACTCAGAAATGATTTTTGCAGATTCGATGACAACGTTTTCTAAAGGAACATCTGCGTGGTAACCACGGTTGCCAGTACGAACGCCTTTGATTGCTTCTACTACATCCATACCGTCAGTAACTTTACCAAATACTGCATAGCCCCAACCTTGCGCTGTTTTACCAGTGTGGTTAAGGAAAGAGTTGTTTTTCACGTTAATAAAGAACTGTGCAGATGCAGAGTGAGGAGCTTGGGTACGCGCCATTGCGATAGTACCGACGTCATTGCTCAAACCGTTGTCTGCTTCGTTCTCAATTGAATCACGAGTTGCTTTTTCTTTGAAGTTTTCATCCATGCCGCCACCTTGGATCATGAAACCATCAATCACACGGTGGAAAATTACGCCGTCATAGAAACCGTCACGAACATATTCTAAAAAGTTAGCAACTGTTTTAGGTGCTTTTTCAGCGTTAAGCTCAAGAACAATACGACCTTTATTGGTGTTTAATTCGACTTGAGGAAAACTCATTGTGTAATCTCCTTAACATGGACATAAAAGCCATGGGTTTTTGGTTGAGAGAAGCATAAGCAAACTGTAAACTACAAGGCAAGTAAAAACGTACATTTCTTTGTTAAAAATACTGAAATTGCGTTTAAAATATCCTGTTTTTTATTTTTAGAAGTGATCTATCTACTATGAAGCCAAATGATGTTGTTGCATCTCTGCCAAATAACCCGACACCAAGTAATCATGCCTCTGTCGATGCTGCGCAGCAAGAACAACAGCCTGGCTTGGATTTTGTACGTCAGGTCATTACTGACGATTTATCTTCTGGGCGTACACAAACCGTTGTAACGCGTTTCCCACCAGAGCCAAATGGCTATTTGCATATTGGCCATGTAAAAGCGATTTGCCTAAATTTTGGTATTGCACAAGAATTTAATGGTTATTGTAATCTTCGTTTTGACGATACAAACCCTGATGCCGAAGAACAAGAATATGTTGATGGTATTGCCAATGATGTAAAATGGTTAGGTTTTGAATGGAAAGATGAACCACGTTATGCGTCGGGTTATTTTGATCAATTATATGCATGGGCAGTGCAATTGATTGAACAAGGTGATGCTTATGTGGATTTGCAATCACCTGAAGAAATTAAATTAAACCGTGGTAACTTTGTTGAGCCTGGAAAGAATTCACCTTACCGTGATGCAACAGTTGCGGAGAACCTAGAACGCTTTGAAAAAATGCGTACTGGTGAAATGAAAGAAGGCGAAGCGGTATTACGTGCCAAAATTGACATGGCATCTCCAAATGTACACATGCGTGATCCAATTCTTTACCGCGTATTGCATTCCGAGCACCATCAAACGGGTGACAAATGGAAAATGTATCCAATGTATGACTATGCTCATCCATTGTCTGATGCAATTGAAGGCATTACGCACTCTTTATGTACTTTGGAATTCCAAGACCACCGTCCATTCTATGACTGGGTCATTGAGAAAGTTCATTCAGCAGCAGTGCCTCGTCAGTACGAATCTAGCCGTTTAAACATTGACTACACCATTACCTCAAAGCGTAAATTGCGTAAATTGGTTGAAGGTGGTTATGTAAATGGATGGGATGATCCACGTATGCCAACAGTTGTCGGTATGCGCCGTCGTGGTTTTACACCTGAAGGTTTACGTGATTTCTGTAAGCGTGTGGGCGTGTCTAAGACTGATGGTATTGTTGATGTGGCAATGCTTGAATTCTGTATCCGTCAATCGCTAGAAAATGCGGCTGGTCGTGGTATGGCAGTTTTGAATCCACTAAAAGTCACGTTAACCAACTTACCTGAAGCTTTGGACTTGGTGCATGCACGTCATCCAAACGTAGATATGGGCGAGCGTGTTATTCCTTTGACTTCTGAAATCTATATTGATCGTAAAGATTTTGAAGAAATTCCACCAAAAGGCTTCAAGCGTTTAGTCCCTGAAGGTGAAGTGCGTTTACGTCATGCTTATGTCATTAAATGTGATGAAATCATTAAGGATGAAAACGGTGAAGTGGTTGAACTAAAATGTTCAATTGATCCTGAAACTTTAGGGAAAAATCCTGAAGGTCGTAAAGTGAAAGGTGTAATTCACTGGGTATCTGCAAGCAAAGGTGTTCCTGCTGAAGTACGTATTTATGACCGTTTATTCACCGAATCTGCACCAGATGCAACCGATGATTTCTTGGCGAATCTAAACCCAGAATCATTGCAAGTGGTACAAGCTGTGATTGAACCCGCTTTGGCACAAGCAGAGCCTGAACAACGTTTCCAATTTGAACGTGAAGGTTATTTTGTAGCAGATCGTTATGACCATTCAGCTGAAAAGCCAGTGTTTAACCGTATTTTAGATTTAAAAGACAGTTTTAAACCAGGTAAATAAAACCTGATTTGAAATGTGAAAGCCCCTGAACCGTGAGTTGAGGGGCTTTTTTAATGTCTAATGTTTTTTGAAATAGAGATTGCAAAGTGAGTTAAATATGATGGATCGCTTAAAAGGAGAAAATGGTACTTTTAAACATCAACTTAACGATTTTTATGTTCTTGATCTTTGAAGAATAAATAAGTCTGTCTTTGCATTTTCGCTTTATCACGCAGTTTCTTTTTAATATATAGCGCAAGTGCAAAGCAAGTGGTGGTAATAGTGAGCAACATACCATTCATATAGCTCATAATTGAGCTTACATAACCGATAGTCGTTAAACGATTCATCATACGAACCACTTGTGGACTGCTTTCCACACCTGTAATTGCCCAAGTGCAAAGATGTTCACAATTGTTCATAATCAGGTGATAGTGGTTTTCTTTCATACGTGAGCGCATACGGCGTACGACTTTGCGACCCGAATATTTAGAATGTTGGTAATGCACGACATCAATTTTTTTACCATGACAGAATTCTGCCAGAGTGGTGGTTTCAATCGGTCTTTTTTTGAAGAAATGGGCAAAACCTGAATAATGGATAACACGTCCACGCCCAATATAAATCCCATGATGAGAGTAGGCGAAGTGTTTTACCACCAAATGTGCCCCAATATGAAACGGTTTTTTCTGTTGATGCATCGCTACACTAAACGAATAAACTTAAGCATTATATTAGCATGTAGTTTACTTGGAATAATGAAGATAAGTGAATAGTTGCATATGAATGCTACAAAAAGCAATAAAATAGAAGAGAAGTGATGAAAGTGTAATAGTTCACATGACAATAACATTGAGACAGGTTCTGCAATTGATCACTATGCTGATCAGTAGCCTAATGTCTATGTCTCAATTTGCTCAAGTGACTAGCTATACGAGGCAATATAATGATCTCAACTATACTGTAGTTGAAGTCCATGATTTATCCAAGCTTCGTTTATTGTTAAATAAACAGAACGATCAAACACCAGTAAATTACTTTAGCCAAATCCCGACACAATTAAACACATGTGAGAAAATGCTATTTGCAATGAATGCGGGCATGTTTCATTACACGTTCCATCCTGTAGGTTTATATATTGAAAATAAGAAAAAGCTATTTCCACTGAACCAGCACCTTGGATGGGGAAATTTCTATTTACAGCCGAATGGTATTTTGGCTTGGAACAGTAAACAGGCTGTTATTTTAAGCACTTCTCAATATGTGAAAGGTAAATTTAAAGCGGATTATGCAACGCAGTCAGGGCCGATGCTGGTGTCTAATCGACGAATCAATCCAATTTTCATAGCAGAAAGTTCATCTCTGAAAATACGTAACGCCGTGGGGATAAAAGATCAAGTGCTATATTTTGTGCTGACTGAGCAAGCTGTAAATTTTTATGCTCTAGCGAGCTTTATGCAAAATGAGCTCAAGTTAGAGCAAGCTTTATATCTAGATGGCTCCATTTCAGCGATGTATCTGGCTGAGAAGGATATCAAGATTCAGAGTAGTCCGTTTGGACCGATGTTGGCGTATATTGAAGATCAGGACTGTGAGTAGAAACAAAAAGGCAATAAAAAAGCATTGGTTGTTCCAATGCTTTTTAATGACGAAATCGGCATCACTGTAATGGTGAACGGGTGATTTCGTTTAGCTCTTTGCGGCTATAACCTCGAGAGGCTAAAACACGTTTAATACCAATGATGACATCGTCATCTGTGGCTTGAGCAAGAGCCTTTAACAGTTGTTCATCTGTTTTGCATGAGCAATCGTTCTCGACACACGCGATTTGATTTTTATGCTCATTCAACTGCTGCGGTGCAGCAAACAATTTTTGCCAAAAACTCATAGAGCCTTCATTCATGAATAACATAGAACGAAATATAGCCAATTCTATAAATAATGCAAGATGATCTAAGTGATAAAAGCAGCAGTTGAACACGCAAAATTTCAATCATAATGGCAAGATTTAACGGTTTTATGACAGGCCAAAATGTACGGTGAAATTAACTACTTTATTTCAAATAAAAATCCTCAAGTTATTGTTTTAAATAACTTGAGGACGTAAAGGAGATGATTAAATAATTCTTACAATTTTTCCAGTAACACACCAGATTCAACATGGTGGGTATACGGGAACTGATCGAATAAAGCAAAACGTGTAACTTTGTGCGTTTGCGTAAGTAGCTTTAAATTGTCATGTAAGGTATCTGGGTTACAAGAAATATAAATGATACGTTCAAAACGCTGTAACAGTTTCAGTGTTTCATCATCAATACCCGCACGCGGTGGATCGACAAATACGGTGTCAAAATCATAACTGCTGATCTCAATTTGTGCTTCTTGTAAGCGTCTAAATTCACGTTCACCATTGTAGGCTTGGGTAAACTCTTCAGCAGAAAGTCGCGCTACTTGAATATTATCAATATTATTTTGTTCAATATTCCATTGTGCAGCGTATACCGACGATTTGGCTAATTCGGTAGCCAACACACGATTAAATCGCGTAGATAACGGTAGGGTAAAGTTACCATTGCCACAATATAGCTCTAAGAGGTCTTTGTTCGATTGACCTGCAGCATTACATGCCCATTCCAACATCTTTTGACAGACTTGAGCATTTGGCTGGGTGAAGCTACTTTCAATTTGTTTGTACTGATATTTTTGCTCAAAAACTTGCAGTTCTTCAACCACAAACTCATCAGACAGCACAACCTTCTGACCGCGACTACGGCCAATAATTTTAATATTTAATTTATCTGCAAGCTGTTTTGCTAAGGCTTGCCATTGTTCGTTTAGTGGGCAACGATAAATTAGGGAAACGAGGATTTCGCCTTTTAAAGTCGCTAAAAAGTGAACTTCAAATAAGCGTTTTGATAAAGCTTCATCACTTTTCAGCTCTGCCAAGAGCACAGGCATGAGTTGATTTATGCTGGCATCGGCAATTGGGAATTCATCAATACGAATCACTTGTTTTTGTTGTTGTTCATCGCGTTCAAACATGGCATAGAACATATCGTCATCAGTATGCCAAATACGAAATTCTGCACGCATACGAAAATGTTGTTCTGGAGATGCGAACACCGCAAGAGATGGGGAATTGAATTCGGCAAATTGTGCAGAAATACGTTCAACTTTGGCATCAAGTTGTTGCTGATAAGATGAAGTCATATGCAGTCAAAAATTATAAAACGTAGAAAACAGGGATGGTAACAAAGTTTACTGAAGAAGACTAAGCGAATTCAGCAACTTCGAATGAAAATCTAAAGAACTGGGCTACAGTTGGATCGATACAGAGAAAATATGCTTTTCTTAAATAAAAAGAAACCAAGCCATTAGACCAGTAATGGCTTGGTAAGGGAAAGATAGCCCTTGAACAGGATGCTTTTAAACCTTAGTTCAAGGTCATTAAGCTTGCATTACCACCAGCAGCGGCAGTATTAATACTGATTGCACGTTCAATCACAAGACGTTCAACAGGAATGTTTTGTTCCGTAGGCTGTAAATGGGTAATACCCACAATAGCACCTGAACGCTGTGCGATTGCAGTTTGCAATTCAAGTACTTGAGTCGTTGTACCATGGTGTAGAACTGCATCAAAATCACCTGTTGCAATGCTTTGGATGACTTTGAATTGTTCAGCCACAATTTTAGGCATCGTTGACATGTGCTTCAATGCGAATACATTGTCAGCAAGTACAGCCGCTTTGCTACCTACAGCAAAAATTGCGTTCAATTGAACCAATTGGTCTTGTTCTTGCTCAGCAAGAGACAATACGCAGTGACGTGCAACAATTGTATATTGGTTGCTTTCACCTGTAGGACCATTTAATTCATACACTTGACCAGAAGCAAGCGCAGAAACTTGAGGCAATTTCACTTGTGGGAACTGCTTTTTCACCCAAGCGCTGAATTGTTCGTACACTTCATTCTTCGGTGCAGCTTGTAATACTTTACCTACAGCAAATGGGGTGCTTAACTGTTTCGCGCTGCATTCTTGCATTAAACGGTACAAGTAAAGTGGACCACCTGCTTTAGGACCAGTACCAGACAAGCCTTCACCACCGAAAGGTTGCACGCCAACAACAGCGCCAACGATGTTGCGGTTGATGTATAAGTTACCCACTTCAGATGTGCTAATCACAGTGTTGATGGTTTCATCAATACGTGTATGTAGACCCATAGTTAAGCCGTAGCCCTTCGCATTGATCTGATCCACTACAGACTTCACATTACCTTGTGAGTAACGGATGATGTGTAATACTGGACCAAACACTTCGCGCTCAAGGTCGTTTAAGTTTGGTAATTCAATTAACGTTGGTGGGATGAATGTACCTTGATTCAAGCTTGTATCAGCAGCATCGTTACGCATGAACTGGTGCACGGCATAGCCTTTACCACGCATTTTTTGAATGTGGTTTTGGATATTGGTTTGTGCTTCAGCATCAATAACTGGACCGATGTCAGTTTTTAATAATGCAGGGTTACCTACATTGAGTTGTTGCATTGCACCTTTCAACATGCGAATCACGCTTTCAGCATTGTCTTCTTGTACGCAAAGGATGCGAAGTGCAGAACAGCGTTGACCAGCACTGTCATAAGCCGAGTTCACAACATCTAGAATCACTTGTTCAGTTAATGCTGATGAATCCACGATCATAGCATTTTGACCACCAGTTTCCGCAATTAACGGAATCGGTTGACCATTTGTACCTAAGCGTTTTGCAACAGTTTTCTGAAGAATTTTCGCAACTTCAGTAGAACCTGTGAACATGATGCCTTGGATACGTGGGTCAGCACTTAATTGCGCACCAACAGTTTCACCACGACCAGGAATTAACTGCACAACAGCTTGAGGTACGCCAGCTTCCCAAAGCATTTGGATAGCTAAAGATGCAATAAGTGGTGTCTGTTCAGCTGGTTTTGCAATAACCGTGTTACCCGCAACAAGTGCTGCAGAAATCTGACCACTGAAGATTGCCAATGGGAAGTTCCATGGGCTAATACACAATACTGTACCTAATGACGCAATTTGAGCATTTGTAGCCAAGTTTGTGCATTGTGCAGCGTAATAACGAAGGAAATCTACTGCTTCACGAACTTCAGCAATGGCATTGGCATAGGTTTTACCACTTTCACGGCATAACAACACCATCAACTCTTGGATACGGCTTTCCATAAGGTCGGCAGCACGGTTTAAACATGCAGCACGTTCATTTTTCGGTGTATTTACCCAAGCTGCTTGTGCATTTGCAGCATTCGTCAATGCTAGGTTTACGTGTTCAGCAGAAGCTTCTTTAACAGAACCAACTTTGTCGCTATGTACCGCAGGGTTGATTACAGCAACTTCGGCTGCAGCAGCAATTTCAGCTAAACCAGGACCCATTGATTCAGCGGCCCATTGCTGTGACATCAGGCTTTGAACTGTTTTGTCCAAGCTTAACAATTCGCTGTCATTGGCTAAGTCTACGCCTGAAGAGTTTTGACGTAATGCACCATATAAATTCTGTGGTAATGGAATAGCAGGGTGTTTTAAACCAATCGCCTTTTCTTGTTTCGCAGAAGTTAAGATCGATTCACGCGGATTTTCGATCAGGTCTTGAATCTCCAAGCTCTTATCAGCAATACGGTTTACAAATGAGGTGTTTGCACCATTTTCAAGTAAACGACGTACTAAGTATGCCAATAAAGTTTCATGCGTACCTACTGGGGCATAAATACGGCAAGGAATGTCCAGTTTATTTTCAGATTTTGGACCAACTACTTGTTCGTATAAAGGTTCACCCATGCCGTGTAAGCATTGGAATTCGTATTGACCAACGTAATATTTCGCAGGATCTGCCAATTGGTAAATTGTCGCTACAGTTTGAGCATTATGCGTCGCAAACTGAGGGTAAATTTGCTCTGGTGCAGCCAATAATTTTCTTGCACATGCGATATAAGACAAGTCTGTATGTACTTTACGGGTAAATACAGGGTAGTCCGTCATACCTTCAATTTGTGCTTTCTTGATTTCGCTATCCCAGTACGCACCTTTCACCAAACGGATCATGAGGCGCTTGTTGCTACGTTTAGCAAGGTCAACAATATAATCTACAACGTAGAAGCAACGTTTTTGGTACGCTTGAATAACAAAGCCAATACCTTTCCAATCTGCCAATTCAGGCTCAAAGCAAAGACGCTCTAATAGCTCTAGAGAAAGCTCTAAACGCTCAGATTCTTCAGCATCGATGTTTAAGCCAATGTTATAGCCTTTTGCCAAACGCGCGAGTTCAAGAACTTTGCTATAAAGTTCTTTGTGTACACGTTCAGTTTGAGAACGTTGGTAACGCGGGTGTAATGCAGAAAGCTTGATAGAGATACCAGGACCGCTATAAACATCTTTGTCTTTAGATGCTTGACCAATCGCATGAATCGCATTGGTGTAGTCATCATAATAACGCTCAGCATCGTGATCAGTTAACGCTGCTTCACCTAACATATCGTATGAATAACGGAAACCTTTATCTTCAAGACGTTCAGCATTGCTTAATGCTTCTTTGATGGTTTCGCCAGTAACGAACTGTTCACCCATCATACGCATAGCAACGTCAACAGCCTTACGAATGATGCCACGACCACTACGTGCAATTAAGCCTGTAAGCATACTAGAAAGGCTAGCTTGCTTAGGTGTTTCCATGAGCATACCTGTTAACATTAAGCCCCACGCAGCGGCATTAACGAACATCAGGTTGCTTTGACCAACGTGGTCTTTCCAGTTACCTTGATTAATTTTGTCACGGATTAATAAATCACGTGTGGCAGTATCAGGAATACGTAATAACGCTTCAGCAAGACACATAAGTGCAATACCTTCTTGCGAAGATAAAGAGAACTCTTGTAATAAACCTTGCACGATACCAGCTTTACCTGCAGAACTTTTACGCTCACGTAAAGTGTGTGCAAGGTTAAAAGCTAAGTCTTGAATACGTGTGTTCAATTCATCTGAAATTTTGCTATGCTCAAGTAGATTTTCAACACATTCAGATTCGGCACGGCGCCAAGCAGTGTTAATTTCTGTTTCGTAAGCGGTCTTTTCTTTGAAAAGCGTAATATAGTCTTGATGAGGTTTGGTTCCATCAATTGGGGAGATGATCGTATTCATGCCAACTTCCTGTGACTGAAAAGATTGAGTTAAGCAAATTGCCGTATATAATTAATGATCACAGAAATAAACCCGAATAACTCACTATTGTTTCCCTTATTTTTAGAGATTAATTCAGATGTCTAGCCAAATTTTATCGCTTGATCGAACGGATATTAAAATTTTAGATATTCTGCAAAACGATGGACGAATATCGAATATTAAATTGGCTGAAGAGGTGAATCTATCTCCTACGGCTGTGCTTGCAAGGGTACAGAAGCTCAGTAAAGATGGATTTATTCTTGGCTATGAAGCCAAGTTAAATGCTGCGATGTTGAATTCAAATTTTGTGGTCTTTGTAGAGATTTTACTCGATAAAACTACACCGAATGTATTAGATGAGTTCTGTGAGGCAGTCATGCAGTATCCAGAAATTGTTGAATGTCATATGACTAGTGGTGGATTTGATTTTGTTGTGAAGATTCGCTGCGCCAGTATGGAAGAGTTTCGTAAAATTTCAGGTCAGGTGCTGTGGCAACTGCCAGGAATTAAAGAAACTCGAAGTTATCCTGTTATGGAAGTTATTAAAGAAAGTGCGAAGTTGAACCTGAAAGTTAAAAAGAGTAGATAAAAATAAAGGGGCATTTAGCCCCTTTATTTTTTAACTGTACGAAGAATTATTTATTCTTCAATTCAGCCATTTCGCGTTTATAGAATGCATCCGCTTGTTCAAAACGTTCTACAACATCTTTCTCAGGTTCTTTACCAAGTAAGCTCACCACGACAATACTGACGAATGACAAGATGAAGCCAGGGATGATTTCATAAATACCAGTGTCGCCCATCGTATTTTTCCATACGATTACGGTTACTGCACCTACAAGAATACCTATGATTGCACCGTTGAGTGTCATGCGTTTCCAGAACAATGACAAGATGATTAATGGACCAAACGCAGCACCAAAACCAGCCCAAGCATAAGCTACTAAGCCTAAAACTTTACTATCAGGATTTTGAGCAAGCACAATCGCAAGGATTGAAATGCTGATTACCATTAAACGACCAATCCAAACCAACTCGTTTTGAGAAGCATTTTTACGGATGAACGCTTTGTATAAATCTTCTGTTAAAGTACTAGAACATACCAAAAGCTGACAGCTTAAAGTACTCATCACTGCTGAAAGAATTGCAGCAAGAATGATCCCTGCTACCCATGGGTTAAATAAGATTTTATTTAATTCCATGAAAACAGTTTCAGGGTTTTGTGTTACTGCTGCTGCAAATTCAGGGTGTTGCTGGAAGTAAGCAATACCAACAAAACCAGCACCAACTGCGCCACCTAAGCATAAAATCATCCATGCCATACCAATGCGACGAGCAGCAGGGATAGTTTTTGCAGAATCAGCCGCCATAAAGCGGACTAAAATGTGGGGTTGACCGAAATAGCCTAAGCCCCATGCCATTGAAGATAAAATAGCAACAGTACTTAAACCTTCAAGCATATTCATTGCTTGTGGACGAGCAGTTTCGAGCAGTACACCGAATTGTTGACTATGATCATCAATTGCAAGGTAAGTAATCACTGGCATTAACAGTAAGGCAAAAATCATTAAGCCTGCTTGGAATGTGTCAGTCCAACTTACAGCAAGGAACCCACCAATACATACATATGAAATTGTTGCGAGTGCACCAATCCACAGGGCAGTAGAGTAGTCCCATCCAAATAAACTTTCGAATAAGCGTGCGCCAGCAACCATACCTGAGGCACAGTAAATAGCAAAGAAGATTAAAATTACGAAAGCGGAAATAATACGTAACACACGTTTTTTGTCGCCAAAACGACCAGTGAAATAATCTGGTAATGTAAGCGCATTATTTTGAAATTCAGTGTGAACACGTAAACGTCCAGCGACTAAAAGCCAGTTTAGCCATGCACCGATAATTAAACCAATAGCAATCCACGCTTCAGAGAGACCAGAAAGATAAATTGCTCCTGGTAAACCCATGAGTAACCAGCCACTCATGTCCGATGCACCTGCTGAAAGTGCAGTTACAACGCTTCCAAGACTACGTCCACCCAAAATGTAGTCAGAGAAATCTGAAGTTGCCTTATAGGCATATAGGCCAATACCGACCATTGCGATAATGTAAAAAATAAAGGTGATTAATGTAGGGTTCACTTGACTCATATGCCCATCCTTTGTCCTAAAACCATCAATCCAAGATGATTTTTTGAGCTGCAATAGCGAGGAGGTGATTCAATCATAAAAGCAAAATTACTTACTGTTACATTTCTAGGGTGTTTATAGTCATTTTGTGTAGCGAAATGTAATTTTGGTTACAAAACTAAAAATGACAAAAAATTGTACTAAGCATATGTAAAATGGTCTTTTTAAAAGAATGGATGCGTTAAAAAGATGATTATTCACTATATTTGATGATAATTTAACCTATAAAGATGGAATTTCATCAAAATAATGATTTTGTTACATAAAATAACAATCAGATTATGCTTTATTTGTGAGAAATATTAGTTAGATAGCTTTAATTGACTCTTGCTTTTAGCGCAATGAAGTCATGAAATTTGAAAATTAGAATTTTTAGAGCATTTTAGATATTGCTATATTTTTCAATTAAATTCTGCAAGGTTGGATTCTAATCTTCTATATTCTACATTTGTATAATTATTTTATTAAATTTTTGTGATCACTTGGCTTTAATGTCACAAAGAAAACGATGAAGAAAATTATCTATCTAGTTTTCATTTATAGAAATAAAAACCTAGTTTGAACGCAATATTTGTATGGCACTTTTTTAGAGTTGCTGGTGTCAATTTATAAAAGTGAATATCAAATGTCCTGTTGGGCAAGAGATAAGAGGTATTTGCACTATATAATAGTCATTCAAAATGTTGGAGAGATGTGCTGAGATGCTAAATAAGCTGAAAGATGTATTTAAAAGTTCTAGAGTAAAAGAGGAAGAGGCTTATCTGCATGAACATGCGATTCAGTTCAATCCACAACAGGGGTATATTGTAGATGGTATTGTTCTAAATCAAGCTCTATCAGAGCGCTTAGAGTATTTTTCCAATCGTCGCTTAAATAAGTTTGATGATTTGAAAGCACTTTACTATGCGGCTATGTTAATTAATGAAAAAATTGATTTGGAAATTACGCAACAGAAATTTGTCGCGCGTTTAGGCAATACGGAAGAAAACTTACTCCAATTTAAAAGCATTGTGAAAAAACTGAACGATTACTATCGTAATTTTATTCGAGAGAAATAAAATTAGAGCCTAAAAGTAAAAAATATCTATATCGGGCATGTCATTTATTAACCTAATCTCACAATGACGTGCTTGATGAATAAGATTCAGTCACTATATAACTGTATAAAAATTTTATGTAGTTTTAGCTGCGTGATAAGATTGTAACCAAGTGACTTATCTCTAAAAAGCGATCTACATGTTCCAACAAGAAATTGCTCAACTCAATCTCTCTAAGTTGAAAGCAGGTGACAAACGCTGGATCGGACAACTACAAGGTTCAGCTGCTGCACTATTATTTAAAGAAATCTCAAAACAACATCAGCAACTTTTTATCCTCGTTGCACGAAATAGTCAGCATTTAGCTCAGTTAGAAAGTGAACTTGAGTTTTATGGACTAAAGCCAACCATTTTCCCTGATTGGGAAATCTTACCTTACGACCGTTTATCTCCTCATCAAGATATTGTTTCGGAACGTTTGGCTATTTTATCTAATATGCCACAACAAGGGGTGTTATTGGTTTCTGCCTCGACTTTGGCACAGCGCGTTGCACCGACCTCTTGGGTATTGGGAGAACATTTCGATATTCAAGTTGGACAAAAATTTGATATTGAAAAGCAAAAGTTACGATTGATTCAGGCAGGCTATCATCTGGTTGATACAGTATATGACCATGGTGAATTTGCTGTGCGCGGCAGTATTATGGATATTTTTGCATCTGGGCAAAATTCACCGATACGTATCGATCTTTTTGATGATGAAATCGAAAGTTTAAAATTTTTTGATCCTGAAACCCAACGTACCACGCAAAATCTAGAAAAATTTAGTGTACTCCCTGCAAAAGAATTTCCATTAAAAGAAGCACGTTCTTTATTTAGAGACCGTTATGCTGAAAGTTTTCCAACAGCAAATCCGAAAAAAAATCCAATTTATCAAGATGTACTTGAAGGAATTGCTTCGCCAGGCATAGAGTTTTATTTACCACTTTTTTTCGATAAGTCTTTGATGCAAGGTCAAAGTACGCTTATGGCGTATTTACCACAGAATGGCATTGTCATTACAGATAATGGATTGGATGATGGGATATCGAGCTTCTGGAAAGAAGTTTTACGCCGTTATGAAGACCGTCGTCATAATATTGATCATCCGATCTTGCCACCAGAAGAGTTATTTCTCTCACCTAACGTTGTTTTAGAACAATTAAATAAATTTGCTCGTGTTATTGCATCAACTGAAGCCGTAGAAGAGCGCGCTGGAGCAATCAATTTAGATACGGAAGCTCCACCACGTTTAGCGGTTGATCCTAAACAAGAAAAGCCTTTTGCAGCTGTAAAGCAATATTTAGATGCAGTTAATCATCCAGTATTACTCGTTGCGGAAAGTGCAGGTCGACGCGAAACTTTAAAAGATGCTTTACGACCTTTTTTAGGTGATATTCCAAGTGTCGAAAGCTTTGCTGATTTCCAGCAATCTTTACAAGCAATTGCAATTACCAGTGCACCACTTGATCGAGGGTTGGTCGTTCGAGGGCAGTTGAGTGTAATTTCAGAAAATCAACTTTATGAGCATCGCGTAGTACAGCGCCGCCGTAAGCGTCAGCAGGAAGTTTCCGAAGAGTTTCTGATTAAAAGTCTGACTGAACTGAGTATTGGTGCGCCAGTAGTGCATATTGATTACGGGGTTGGGCGTTATGCAGGTTTAGTCACACTAAGTATTGATGATCAAGAGCATGAGTTTTTGCAACTTGATTATGCCGATGCAGCCAAAGTTTATGTTCCTGTCACGAATTTACATTTAATCAGCAGATATAGTGGTGGGGATCCTGATTTAGCCCCATTACATAAACTGGGTACAGATGCTTGGAATAAAGCAAAACGAAAAGCTTTAGAGCAAATTCATGATGTGGCAGCGGAGTTATTGCATATACAGGCGCGTCGACAATCTAAACCAGGCATCAGTTTTGAGTTAGATCAGAGCTTATATATGCAATTTGCCAGCGGATTTGCATATGAAGAAACTTTAGATCAAGCCAATGCCATTGAAGCAACGCTGCATGATATGCAATTGGCCAAGCCGATGGATCGTTTGGTCTGTGGTGATGTTGGGTTTGGTAAAACTGAAGTTGCTATGCGCGCGGCTTTTTTAGCAGTTCAAAACAATAAACAGGTTGCTGTATTGGTGCCAACCACCTTATTGGCGCAACAGCATTATGAATCATTTAAAGATCGTTTTGCAGATTGGCCAATTCGTATAGAAGTATTGTCGCGTTTTGGTTCTAGCAAAACTCACCTCAAAATTATTGAAGACCTAGCCGAAGGTAAAGTTGATATTGTGGTGGGCACCCATAAGATTCTGCAAGAGAATGTCCAATTTAAGAATCTCGGTTTAATGATTGTAGATGAAGAACATCGTTTTGGTGTACGTGACAAAGAGCGAATCAAAGCGATGCGTGCCGATGTGGACATGCTGACACTTACAGCAACGCCAATTCCGCGGACTTTGAATATGGCATTTAGCGGAATGCGTGATTTATCGATTATTGCGACACCTCCCGCACGTCGTTTAGCTGTGAAAACCTTTGTACAAGAACATACATCAGAATCGGTAAAAGAAGCGATTCTGCGTGAACTGCTTCGTGGTGGGCAAGTTTATTTCTTGCATAATGAAGTGGAAACCATCGAAAGAGCAGCAGAAAGTATCCGTGAGCTTGTGCCAGAGGCACGGGTTGCGGTTGCACATGGACAAATGCGAGAGCGCGAACTTGAGCAAGTCATGCAGCAGTTCTACCATAAAGAATACAATGTATTGGTTTGTTCAACCATTATTGAAACAGGGATTGATGTCCCAAATGCCAATACAATTTTAATTGAACGAGCCGATAAATTGGGCTTAGCGCAGTTACATCAATTGCGTGGACGAGTAGGGCGTTCGCATCACCAAGCCTATGCCTATTTGTTAGTGCCTTCTATTAAAGGACTTAAAGGTGATGCAGAAAAACGACTCGATGCCATTCAGCGTGCTGCAACATTAGGTGCTGGTTTCATGTTGGCAACTGAAGACCTTGAAATTCGCGGTGCGGGTGAACTCCTTGGCGAGCAGCAAAGTGGCTCTATGCAAGCAATTGGTTATAGTTTGTATATGGAAATGCTTGAAAAGGCGACGAAAGCAATTCAGAAAGGTAAGACACCAAACTTTGATGCACCATTGTCGTTAACGGCTGAGATCAATTTGCATATGCCTGCATTAATTCCAGATGATTATTTGGGAGATGTACATCAACGACTTCTGTTTTATAAGCGTATTAGTAATACAGATCAACAAGAAAAACTCGATAATATTCGTATGGAATTGATTGATCGTTTTGGTATTCCACCGCAACCTGTAAAGCAGCTTTTTGCTGTACATCAACTGCGTCTTAAGGCTGAACATTTAGGGATTACTAAAATTGATATCAATACTAATGGTGGCTATATCGAGTTTTCACAAGATACCCCCGTCCAAGCGATGACTATCATTAGTATGATGCAAAAACATCCAACCTTCTTCCGTATGGAAGGCGGTCAGCGCTTAAAAGTCATGGTGATGTTGGAAGATTTTCAAAAAAGAATCCAATTTATTAATGAGTTACTTGAGAGTTTACTTAAAGAGTTAAATTAGTTGATAGGCAACACTTCTTTGGCTTGACTTTCTAAAAGTAAGATTAGAACGATAGCCAAAGAAACAATTGATTTATTTGGAAAAATTATTAAAGTGTTAAATGTGATCAATATCATATAAAATAGCAATTTATTTGTAATGAAACACCTTTTATAGAATACTCAGCTCTAGTTTGATGTGATAGTATTAACCATCATTCTAATTTTCCATCATTTATAAAGATATGTTTAGTTTGCATCCACAACTTGCTCAAGATACGTTTTTTGTAGGCGATTTTCCGCTTTCTACATGTCGTTTAATGAATGATATGCAGTTTCCTTGGCTTATTCTTATTCCACGTGTACCTGGAGTAACTGAGCTTTATGAATTAAGTCAAGCAGATCAAGAGCAGTTCTTGCGGGAATCAAGTTGGTTATCTAGTCAACTTTCACGTGTATTCCGTGCTGATAAAATGAATGTTGCAGCATTGGGTAACATGGTTCCTCAGTTACATTTCCATCATGTTGTTCGTTATCAAAATGACGTGGCTTGGCCTAAACCAGTTTGGGGCACAACAGCAGTTCCATATACCAATGAAGTTCTTGCGCACATGCGTCAAACATTAATGCTTGCTCTACGTGGTCAAGGCGATATGCCATTTGACTGGCGCATGGATTGATCCCAGAAATCATTTGTTTATGGATGAATTGTGATTAGATTCGGGTTCTGGAGTAGGTAGTGCTATCATTAAGCAATTGGATAGATAGAGACCCTAAGCATTTTGAATATCTTCATCGTGTGATGGGATATGCAATGCTATCTCTACTTTTAGTTGTTTATCACTACACATCCCCAGAAACCAAGTATCAAATTTATGTCCCAATCCTGCTTGGAGTTGTGGCATTAATTCTTCCTAAACTTTCGAATTGGTTGGAATTTAAGTTTGGTTACCATACCAAACGAAATACATTATTTGCGATTGATGTTGTAGTCATAGCAATTATGTTGTCGGCAGTACATTTAAGTTTGGTGCTGACTTTTACTGCAATTTTTGCAATTTTATTTTCATCTATAAATACAAAAGTCTCTTTTTTCTCTGCCATGCTCACATGTGTGTTTGGTGTAGCTGTTTTTTACTTTAGTAATATTTTTATTTTCGGTTTTGGTGAGTATTTTGAACATACATCGTCAGAACTGACAGTTCTTTCATTTTTATGTTTAATCACCTACTTTGGTGTTGGGATTATTTATCAAAGCCGTCGCATTCGCTATATCCATACCAAGCGTGAATATTATTATAATCAGATGAACCGCTATATGGAGTTCGCAAACCAACTCAGTCGTTATGCACCACTACAGCTTTGGCAATCGATTATGAAAGGAGAGTCGGAAGCCAAAATTGAATATAAACGTAAAAAAATGACAGTTTTTTTTTCCGATATTCAAGGTTTTACCGAGCTGTCTGAAACATTAATTCCAGATGATCTTGCCTACTTACTCAATGATTATTTAAGTCACATGACCGAAATTGCTAAGCAATATGAAGGTACTGTTGATAAATTTATGGGCGATGCTATTTTAATTTTCTTTGGTGATCCTAATACGCAAGGTGTTGAGCAAGATGCGAAAACCTGTGTAGAAATGGCGATGGTCATGCGCCAGCAAATGAAGTTGCTTCGTGAGCGTTGGATTAAAATGGGTTATCCGCCATTGCATATCCGCATGGGAATTAGTACAGGATATTGCCACGTTGGGAATTATGGTGCTGCACATCGTATGGCTTATACAATTGTGGGGCGTGATGCGAACTTGGCAGCTCGCTTACAAAGTGCAGCAGCGGTCGATGAAATCTTAATTTCGGATGATACTTATAATCTGATTAAAAATGACTATTTATGTGCGCCCAAATCACCAATTTACTTGAAGGGAATTCAGGGGCCTGTTCGTACTTGGCAGGTGATGGAAAAGTATACTTCTCAAAAAACAGATTATCAGCGTTGGTTTGATTATGAATATAAAGGTTTTCACTTATTGCTGAACTTAGATGAAGTGCAAAACTTTGAGTATCCAGAGTTGATCACAGTGTTAGATAAAATGATTAAGCGCATTCAAACTCAGCAAAAATTAACCAACTCCCAAGGTATTGTGAAGTTAAAACTTGAAGATGAAGTCATCCAGCCTATTGAAAATACGCATATTCATTAAATTAAGTTAATCCTAAAGTGATGTGACTTTCTATAAGAAGTAAGAAATTGAACAACAAAAAACCACGCATTAGCGTGGTTTTTTACACAGGCATAGATTAATGATTTTCTGATGCATGGTTGATAGTGTATTTTGGAATCTCAATTTCAAGATCTTCATCTACAACTTCAACTTGGCATGAAAGACGTGAATCAGGTTCTAATCCCCAAGCACGATCTAACAAATCTGCTTCAACATCATTCATTTCTTCAAGACTATCAAAACCTTTGCGTACAATCACATGACAAGTCGTACATGCACAAGACATGTCACATGCATGCTCAATTTTGATGTTGTTTTTTAATAGGCTTTCACATAAGTTTGCATTTTGCTCTACTTCAAACTCAGCACCTTCTGGGCAGAATTGCGCATGTGGAAGTACTTTAATACGTGGCATAATCTTTACCTTAATTAGTTTGAGTTTGACCAGTCTTCGAGTTTAGTGCCTTTTAATGCAGCATCAATATGTTGATTCATACGTAATGCGGCAAAATTATCACTGTGTATTTTAAGCTGTTCGATTGATTGTTCAATAGCTTTGATATCATCACTTTTTAGCTGAGTCTCTAGTTGAGTCTTAGCAGTATTTAGCTGGTCAAGCTGTTCAGTGCTTAAAAGATGGGTATCAACTTTTAGGGCTTGCGCTAATGCTTCAAGTTCACGCTGTGCTTCAACTTTGGTTTCTTGAAGATGACGAAGATTTTTGTCTTCTTCAGCATATTTAAAACCATCAAGTAATAGTCGTTCGGTATCTGCTTCAGATAAACCATAAGATGGTTTGATGTCAATTTGCGCATGTACACCAGACGTGGTTTCTTTTGCAGCCACTGTGAGTAAACCATCTGCATCGACTTGGAAGGTCACTTCAATGCGAGCTTGTCCAGCGGTCATCGGTGGGATGCCGTGTAGCACAAAACGACCTAAGCTACGACAATGTTCAACTAGATCGCGTTCGCCTTGTACTACATGAATTAACATGGCTGTTTGACCATCTTGATATGTAGTGAATTCTTGACGACGTGCAACAGGAATAGCGGTATTTCGAGAAATTAGGCGTTCAACTAAGCCCCCCATGGTTTCTAAGCCAAGAGAAAGAGGGGTAACGTCTAAAAGCAATGAGCCATCAGTCGAATTGCCAATTAATTGATTGGCAGTAATAGATGCACCAATTGCGACTACTTCATCTGGGTTGATGGTACATAGCGGTTCTTGGTTGAATACTGTTTGAACCGCTTTTTGTACAGCGTAAGAACGTGTAGAGCCACCCACTAAAACTACATTTTGAATGTCATCAAGTTCTAATTTAGCATCGCGCATGACGCGTTTACAGACACTGATGGTTTTATCAAGTGCAATTTGAATAATTGATTCAAAAGTAGGGCGATCAAGCTGTAGTGACTGATCAAGAAGTTTGAGTTCAACTTCATTAACATCAGATAACGCTTCTTTTGCCTTGCGAGCAGCGACAACGAAATGTGCATATTCAGCATCATCAAGAAGTTCGATGTTTAATTGTTTTTTTGCCCATTTCACAATCAGACGATCAAGATCATCGCCACCTAATGCTGTGTGTCCACCTGTTGCTAAAACTTCGAATACGCCTTGCGAAAAACGAAGGATAGAAACGTCAAATGTGCCACCACCTAGATCATAGATCACATAGTTACGATCTGTTGCTAAATTGGTTTCTTGATCCAAACCGTAAGCAACGGCCGCAGCTGTTGGTTCATTCAATAAACGAAGAACATTTAAGCCTGCAAGTTGAGCAGCATCACGTGTTGCTTGGCGTTGAGCTTCATCAAAATAAGCAGGAACTGTGATAACAGCACCATTAACTGGATTTTTAAGACTTTCTTCAGCACGGTCTTTCAGTTGTTTTAAAATTTCTGCAGAAATTTCAACAGGTGTTTTGCGACCTTGTGCAGTTTCAAATGCAGGCATTTGATGATCTTCACCCACAAGTGTGTAGGGGTGTTGAAATTTAATGTCAGCTTTAGAACGTCCCATAAACCGTTTAACAGAAACTATAGTATTTTTAGGATCTGTGGTAATAAAAGGTTTTGCATCGTCACCATAATGGGCTTGATGTGGAGCGTAATGAACGATTGAAGGAAGTAACACTCGACCTTGTTCATCGTTAAGAACTTTGGCTTTTCCTGAAAGCACAGTTGCGACTAAAGAGTGGGTTGTGCCTAAATCAATTCCAATCGCGATACGGTGTTCATGAGGTGCACTTGATTGCCCCGGTTCTGCAATTTGCAAGAGTGCCATGCGTTACATCCTTTGAGCAGTAAAATTTAAAAAATTAGAAATCATCATCAAGATCGAAACTATCATCATCCAAGAAACGATCTTCAGCTTTGTCGATATCGAGCATGACTTTTTGAAAGAAGCGTAATTTTCTGACTGTGTCACGTGCTTCAGCCCAATCTTCATCGGTATAATCGATTTTGAATTCACGAACTAAACCGTCAATCCATTGCGAAACCTCTTTTTTTAGCGAGATAAGATCTTCGGTCGAAGATGCTTCATCAAGCTGTTCGCGTATTTCTAGCGCAGATTGAAGGAATTCAAAATCATTAATTGATTGATCTAAATGATGATCTTGTTTTTTGAGAGCTAACAAATAACCAGCACGGCTATCGACATGAGATAAAACTTTGAATGCTTGATTGATTTCGCTTGATTTAATCAAGGCTTGATCTTTATCTTCAGCTTTATCAGGGTGATATTGTTGCTGCAGTTTTAAAAATTCGCTTTTTAAACTTGCTAAATCAATATCGAGCGCTACTGGAAGGTTAAACAACTCAAAATGATTCATGGAAGATGGGATCCGCAATAATTTCATGTAAATAAATAGAATTAAAACAGTGTAAAGACACTGTTTTAAAAAAGAAAGGCGGTAGGGCTATTAAACAGTGAAAGATTCACCGCAACCACATTCACCTTTTTTATTCGGGTTGTTAAACTCGAAGCCTTCGTTCAGACCATTTTTCACATAGTCCATTTCCATACCATCGAGATAGACTAAGCTTTTTGGATCTACAAAGACTTTAACACCGAACTGTACAAACATTTCATCATGTGCATCAACTTCGTCAACGAATTCGAGTACATATGCTAAGCCTGAACAGCCAGAAGTTTTCACGCCAACGCGAATACCTTCACCCTTACCGCGATTCTTTAAGTAATTGCTGATATGAGTTGCAGCATTTTCAGTTAAATTGATCATGAAAACTCCGTTATTCTTTCACTGATTTTGAAACAATTAAGCTTTAGTCTGCTTGTTGCGATAGTCTTCAACAGCAGCTTTAATTGCATCTTCTGCAAGTACAGAGCAGTGAACTTTCACTGGTGGAAGTGCAAGCTCAGTTGCGATATCAATGTTTTTAATAGCTTGTGCTTGGTCTAAGGTTTTGCCTTTTAACCACTCAGTCACTAACGAACTTGATGCAATTGCAGAGCCGCAACCATAAGTTTTAAAGCGAGCTTCTTCAATTACACCTTCGTCGTTAACTTGGATTTGAAGACGCATAACGTCACCACAAGCTGGCGCGCCAACCATACCAGTACCAACATTTTCAGCGTTTTTGTCTAAAACACCTACATTACGAGGGTTTTCGTAATGATCAATTACTTTTTCACTATATGCCATGATGCTTCTCCAAACCTCGGGGTCAGCGTTAATATTAATATGGGGTTAAATTCGGTTTAATCAATGAGATCATACGAAATGATCTCATTGAAAGCAGAGAATTAGTGTTCAGCCCATTCGACTGTAGAAAGGTCAATACCTTCTTTATACATATCCCAAAGCGGAGAAAGTTCACGTAACTTATCAACAGCAGCTCGGGTCACGCTTAACACATGATCAATGTCTTCTTCGGTAGTGTATTTACCAAAGCTGAAGCGAATTGAACTGTGAGCCAACTCATCAGAAAGACCTAATGCACGAAGTACATAAGATGGTTCTAAAGTTGCAGATGTACATGCCGAACCAGAAGAAACGGCAGCATCTTTGAGGGACATCATTAATGATTCACCTTCAACAAAGTTGAAGCTGACATTGAGGTAGTTTGCAACGTTTTGAGTTGGGTGACCATTAAGGAATACCTGCTCAAGATCTTGTAAACCATTCCAAAGTTTGTCACGTAGTGCGCGTAAGCGAGTTTGTTCAGCAGTCAAGTTTTTGCCTGCGAGTTCAAATGCTTCACCCATGCCTACGATTTGGTGTGTTGGTAAAGTACCAGAACGCATACCACGCTCATGACCACCACCATGCATTTGTGCTTTTAAGCGTACACGAGGGCTACGACGAACAAACAATGCGCCAATGCCTTTAGGACCATAAATTTTGTGAGCAGAGAAACTCATTAAGTCTACTTTTAAAGTAGAAAGATCAATTTCAACTTTACCCGCAGCTTGCGCAGCATCAACATGGAAGAAAATTTTGTTGGCGCGAGTAATTTCACCGATTGCAGCAACATCAGTCACAGTACCAATTTCGTTGTTTACCATCATGAGGGAAACAAGAATAGTATCTGGACGAATTGCAGCTTGAACCATTTCAGGGGTAATTAAACCTGTTTGTGGTAAAGGCTCAAGGTAAGTAATTTCAAAACCTTCCGACTCTAATTCGCGGCAAGTATCTAAAATTGCTTTATGTTCGATTTTACTGGTAATAATATGCTTACCTTTAGAAGCATAAAATTGAGCTACACCTTTTAATGCTAGGTTGTCAGACTCAGTTGCACCAGAAGTCCACACGATTTCACGTGGGTCTGCTTTAATTAAATTCGCAACTTGTTCGCGTGCGTATTCAACTTTCTCTTCAGCTTGCCAACCATATGCATGTGAGCGAGAAGCTGGGTTGCCAAAAGTACCTTCGAAAGTTAAACATTCCATCATGCGTTCTGCAACTTGAGGGTCTACAGGAGTGGTTGCTGCATAATCAAGATAAATCGGACGTTTCATTTCAAATACTACCTGTAACCGATAAAAGGGCTGAATCAAATGATGCTGTATTTTGACGAATGGCAACGGTTTGTACGTTGTCGCGGGCTACAAGATCAGCAAGTGTGATTTTAGCGAGATAATCGGCAATGTGGTGAGAGAGTTCTTGCCATAAATCATGTGTTAAACACATTGCACCATTTTGACAGTTGCCTTTATGGTCACAACGTGTTGCATCTACAGTTTCATTTACAGCTTCAATAATTTCTAACACAGTGATGTCTTCAGCGCTACGAGCAAGGTGATATCCACCATTCGCACCACGAACGCTAGAAACTAATCCATGACGTTTTAGCTTGGCAAAAAGTTGTTCAAGATACGCAACGGAAATAGTTTGGCGAGCTGCAATTTCGGCTAGAGTGATCGTTTGTTCAGTAGGCTGCAAAGCTAGATCAAGTAGAGCAGTCACCGCGTAGCGACCGCGAGTTGTTAAGCGCATGATTCGATACACATGTTTAGACTAGATGTGTAGATTCTATGAATCCTGACTAAAATAGTCAAGTTTTTTTAAGACCATTTATTTTGTTTTAATTAATAGTAAAAATAGTAATTTATGAAAGCCAAACATTATACACAAATAAAGTAATAAGAAGTACTGTGGTTACAAAAAAGGCAGCATTAATACGCTTTTGCTTTTGTTCTAGGCGGCGGATGCGATTTTTATATTGTTTTACCTCGACTTGAAGTGAATTTATTTTAGAGCGTTGCTGGTCAATTTTCTCTAAAAGTGGCGCGACACGTTTATTGGAGGAGGTAATATTCTTTTCATCATCAGCGGGTTGTAGGAACCACTGTTTCCAGTCAGCAAGTACTTTAGGGGCGCTAAAAAGCAATACTAAATCACGAAACTCATCTTTTAGTACAATATCACCATCTATACGCATCGTTTTAATACTGCGTCGATTTGCAAACACAAAAATTTTGACGAGATCCATAAGTGTGGTTCTGACGTCAAGATCCACAGGTTTCTCAGGTGCTTTAGTATCAAATAGGATGCCATGCTCATTAAATTGCACATAAAAGTCGAAATAGGGAACATAGCTATTAATTTTGATCGCAACTTTCTGTTCAATAAATTTTTTAGCTTGTAATGCAACAACAGGATCGCGTTTAACAATAAAAGTAAAAATCGTTTCTAAAACAATCATGGATGTTGTCAGCAACAAATGTGGTTGATTTTGTCTTTGTTGCGAATCGCTCATAAAACCTAATCCTTGCGGGTAAACAAATTGTCCTATCTCATTGTATATATTTGAGGACTGAAATTAATTGCATATTAAACCTGCTTTGTAGAACAGTTTTGCAAATCGATCAAGTGTTAAGTTTGCTATTATGAGTTTATTTATACGGTTGTTGTGTGAATGGGACAGAAAATAAGCTGGAGTAGCTCGAATGAATAAAACGACAAAAACAGAGAATAATGAAGATGGAGTTTCGGCATTGGATGATATGCAAAGAGAGCGTATCCGTCATCGATCAAAAGCTGGGCTGGATTTTAGAAAATATACCAAACAGATTTGGCTGGCAGGTTTGGGAGCTTTTTCAAGAGCTGAAGAAGAAGGGAATAAGTTATTTGACTCTTTGGTTAAAGTGGGTGAAGAGCTTGAGTCTAAAACAACGGAAATTGCTGACCAAACGGTCGAAAAAGTTTCAGAGAAAGCTAAAGAGTCAGTCGTTGATACTAAAGACAAAGTGGAGAAACTGATTGATCACAGTGTGCATCATTCTTTAAATCGGATCGGTCTGGTTACAGCAAAAGATATTCAGCATTTGGAAAGTTTGATTTTACAATTACATAGTAAGGTTGATGCTTTGATTATAGAAAATGAACAACTGAAAGCAAAAATTGATAAAAAATGACAGATTTCGGAAGTTTGCTATTTTTTCCAAGTAAATTTGCGATTAAATTTGTAGAAAAGCTCAAGAGGAGTATTGCGTTCTCCCCTAAAGCATTGCTATAAAGGCGTTATGGTAATTTAAACTATATCCTTGAACCTTAAATAAACGATATTAGAGGACTTCATCTTCATGAATAAATCAGAATTAATTGATGCAATTGCAGAAAAAGGGGGATTGTCTAAGACTGACGCAGGTAAAGCCTTAGACGCGACAATTGCTTCAATCACAGAAGCACTTAAATCTGGTGATACAGTTACGCTTGTTGGCTTCGGTACTTTCAATGTGAAAGAACGTGCTGCTCGTACTGGTCGTAACCCACAAACTGGTGCGACTCTTGAAATTAAAGCTAGCAAAGTTCCTAGCTTTAAAGCAGGTAAAGGTTTAAAAGATTCTGTAGCTTAATCTTTTAACGATTTACCAAACGCGCCTCCTTGGCGCGTTTTTTATTAATAATGCTGATTTGATGTCTAAACGCATTCATTCATATCAGGTTTTCGGGTAAAATGCGGCACAAATAAAATATTGGAATACTTATGGAATCTTTTCGTAAAGTTATTAAGGGCTGGTTGGGCAAAGTTTTGCTCATTTTGTTTTTGACCCCTTTAGCACTTGTAGGTATTGAAGGATATTTTAGTAGTGGTAGTTCTAAGGACACTGCAAAAACAGTGAATGGGCAAGAAATTAGCAATAAAGAGCTGGAAAACGCGACGAAGTCGTATAGTCAGCAGTACTTATCTTATGTAAATGGTGATGAAACATTGTTGAATCAGTCTTTTATTAAAGATAAAGCTTTAGAATCATTGATTGCACGTAACTTATTATTACAACAAGCAGAAAAATTAGGCATTTCATTGAGCGATGCTCAAATTGAGCAAATGATTGCACAACAACCAAGCTTGCAAGAAAACGGCAAGTTTTCTGAAGCGCTTTATGCGAATTATTTAAAATCAGTGGGTTTAACAAGCCAGGCATTGATTGAAAATTTACGTCAAGATCATGCTTTGAAGATGATGTCGTCAATGGTGATGGATTATGCCTTGGTGAGTAAGGTTGATATTCAGCAAATTGCGAATTTGCAAACTGAGCAACGTACTATTCATTTGGCAAGTATCAAACTTGATGATTATAAAAAAGGCATTCAAGTTAGTCAGCAAGAAGTTTCTGATTATTATAACAAGCATAAAAATGCATTTAGACAAGTTGCAAGTGTCGACGTCGATTTTGTGTTGCTTAGCCCAACGAACTTACCTGCGGTAAATGCTCAGGTTACGGATGCAGAATTGCAACAAGCTTATGCAAAATTTGTTGAATCTCAAAAGTCTACAGTTAAGCCTTCAGTGAAGCATATTCTTATTACGGCTGATTCGCGCTCAGATGCTGATGCGAAGAAATTAGCTGATAGTGTGGCTACACAAATTAAAGCAGGTATGAGTTTTGCAGATGCTGCTCAAAAGTATTCTGATGACACTGACTCAAAATCAAAAGGTGGGGTTCTTGCTGCCTATGAGAAGGGTGTCTTTGGCGATGCATTTGATAAAGCTGTTGCGTCTTTAAAATCAGGTCAGGTTTCAGCGCCAGTGAAAACCCAATACGGTTATCACATTATTTCTGCTGAAGCGCCAGCAATTAAGTTGCCATCTTTTGAAGCTGAAAAACCACGTTTAATTGCTGAAGTACAAAAAGCGAAAATGGCAAATGCATTCTCTGATACCGTAAATAACTTGAATGAAATGGTAGTGGGTAGTGATGCACTCGATACCGTAGCTCAAGAAGTTAAAGGTGTGCAGGTTCAATCAATCAAAGGTTTAACTTTAGGCATGCAGCATCCAGTTTTAAGCGAAGCAAATGTAAAAGCTAAACTATTTAATGATGATGTGAAAAGTGGTGACCGTAATGCTTCAAGTAACATCCAATTAGCGAATGGCGATGTTGTTTGGGTAAAAGTACGTGATTATCATGCAGCTGGTGAACAAACACTAGCTGAAGCAAGCGCGCGCGTGAAAGCAAAATTGATTGAGTTGAAAGCTACGGCTGCGGCTAAAGCAAAAATTCAAAAAGCATTGGATGAATTTAAAACTCAACCAGCTGCAACAGTAATTGCTAAAAATCAATTAAGTTTTGAAGATGCAGGTGTGTTTACGCGCTCACAAGGTTTAAAACGCCAGATTGAACGTGCGGCATTCAGTGTTCCAGCACCTAAAGCAGGCATGTGGTCAGTAACAACAGCGTCATTACCAAATGAGTTTGTTGTGGTTGCAATTTCTAATGTGAACAAAACTGCTGCAAATGCTCTGACACCAGAACAGTTGGCAGAATTGACGAAGCTTTATCAACAACTTCGTGGTCAGCAAGAACTTGATGACTATACTCAATATTTAAAGAGCCAAGCGAAAATTAAATAGACGACAGTAATAAAAAAAACCAGCCTAGGCTGGTTTTTTTATGCTTATAAGATTATTCAGCCCGAAGAATAATTTCATAGCCTGTATATTTACGAATGTTAATCACACCTGTATCGAGCAGTAAGTATTGACCTTTAATACCCTGTAATTTCCCTCGGATGATCGGAGTCTTATCTAGATTGTGTGACTTAATCTTTTCAGGGTAATGTTCGACAGGATAAATGAACTCACGAGGTTGTTCATTTTCCAGAAGTTCAACGCTTTCGTTAAATTCAAGATTTTGGCTAAATTCATCACGAATGGTTTGAATTTTAGGTGCAAATTCTTCTATCAGTTGTTCACGTACTTCAAGTAAGTTGATAGGTTCAGCTTGACCTTTAAGAAGTTTGCGCCAGTCAGTTTTATCAGCAACTTGAGTCCCAAACATGATTTCGAGTTGACCCGATAAGCGACGAGAACTCACTTTCATAATTGGAAGAGCCTGAGTAGCACCTTGGTCTAACCAACGTGTAGGCATTTGTCCAAGACGGGTAATTCCGACTTTCAATGCACTGGAATTAGCCAAATAAACGATATGCGGTTGAAAACATACTTCATGCGCGAAACTATCTTCACGGCATGTACCTAGATGATAGTGGCAGGTTTCTGGTTTCATAATACACATGTCGCAAGATGCTTTGGTTTTAAAACATTTAAAACAATGCCCTTGAGAATAAGACTTCGGTGTTTTACTGCCACAAGAAACACAGTAAATATTTCCAGTCCACTCCAACTCGATTTCTTGACCTAAACTGAATGGAAGCTCAATTTCTGCGCGATCTAAGATAAATTTATATTCAACATTTGCCTTGCGAGTCTGTTGATCAGTTACACTAAGGTCTTTGAGACCTGCTTGCATTTTATGACAAATGCCTTGTAGTTCCATGAAAAGCTCACTCAATATTAAGGATGCAGTTATGGCTGAACAGAATGTCATCACTTTTATGTTAGACGATTTATCTCAGGAACAGCCTATTCAAACTGCATTGTGTATTGGCCAAAATTTAGAACAATATGACCAGAATCAATCAATTCGTTGGGCTTATTTTAACGTAACTGAGTTGCTAAGTCTGCCTTTTACTCAGCGGTATGATTTGGGTTTTGTTGTATTAGATAACTTAGAGATGAGCAGCTTATCAGATGTGACCAAGGCACAATTTTTAGTGAAGCTACGTGATTTAATGGCGAAAAAGTTGGTTGTGGTCGCGACAGAGCAAGATAATAAATTAATGCGCTCGCTTGGTTTTACCCAACTTATTGAAAAGTCAGCACAGGGTAATGATTTGGCAATCTGGCAATTCAACATTTTAAACTACAAACATGTCCCAGATTGGTTTAACTCTAAATACTGGGCGAATCCTGAGAACTGGAATAAATTTCGCTGGTAATTTTTCCGTTTAGGGAATAATTATAAAAATGAGTTTGTACTTTTTTAAGTTTGTACAAGCTCATTATTTATTTTGCCAATGAGCATTTTCATCTTTTATAATAAGCTGCTTTCTTTTTTGACATTTGTCACACATCTTCCTGATATGATGCCTTTACTTACTGATTCCTTGCAAAATCAGCCTTTTTCTATTTTTCTTGAATACTTGCCGACTAAGCACGCACAACTTGTGCCATCGTGCATAGCTGGCTACCCAGTGACCATGACGATTGCTGATCGTGTACGTAGTGATGATGATCCTGAGCCATTAGCAATTGCTCAAAATTATGCTGCTGAGATTCCAAAAATTTTACATTTTTCGGGTAAAGGGCGAGACATAGCAGATTTTAATGAATTTATTCGGGCGATACAGGAGCAAGGATATTCTAATGTATTGTTACTGACAGGTGATAAGTTAAAGCATCATCAAGATGGTCAAGATGTAAATTTGCCACGGACGCGTTATTTAGAATCTGTAAATGCTGTAATGCAGGCCAAAAAGCTTGCGCCTCAAATAAAAGTTGGGGTGGCGCTGAATCCATTTAAATATGCAAAAGCTGAGCACGATGCTCAATATTTTAAATTAGATAAGAAAGTACAGGCTGGGGCAGACTACGTTGTCACGCAGTTAGGCTTTGATTTGGACGCGTTAAAAGAAGCCAAGCAATATTTAAATAAACTGCCTTCATGTTTGGATTTATTTGCCTGCGTCATGCCATTAACAGTGGCGCGAGCAGAATTTATGGTTAAGCATAAAGTTGCAGGTATTGTTTTAACTCCGCATCTTTTACAGTTGCTTAAACACGAGCAGAGTGTAGATGCTGTCATTGCAGAACAAAATGTTTATGCACGTTGTGCTTTGCAGATTTTAATTTGTCGTTTTTGGGGATTTGCTGGAGTGCATTTATCTGCCTGTCATAAGGCCGAAGAGCAAAAAAAATTAGAACAGGCGCTTGAGCGTTTTCAGGATTTTAGTTTTGAGCAGTGCATGCAGATTTGGAGTGAACTGCATCAATTGAAATCGGGTGATGAGCTTAAGCCTAAATCTGATGTATTTCAAAAGAAAGTGTCTTCAGAGCAAATGCTCAAATATAAAAGTATGCAGTTTATGCATGATTCAATGTTTGATTCCAAGATTGCGAGGAACGTAGGACGCAAACTTTTTAATCCTAAGCTTTGGTCGGGGTATTTTGCTAATAAATTACTTATAAAGTCTGAATACTTGTCTAAACATGGGGTAGTCGGTTGTGAAAGTTGCGGTCAATGTCGTCTAGCGGACACCTTATATATTTGCCCTGAAACTTGTCCAAAAGGCTTAGCGAATGGTCCTTGTGGTGGAACTACTTTGGACCGGTGTGAATTTGGAGATCGCGAATGTATTCACTCGGTTAAAGCGCGTTTGGCAGAGCAGACTAACCAAATAGCGATATTAAAAGAACGCTTAATTGACACAGTGCCTATAGAATTACGCGGCACAAGTTCTTGGGTGAATTGGTTTAATCCTAAATAAAAAACACGCCTAAGCGTGTTTTTTATAAAATTGGTGAGGATTAGAAATTGTATTCCATACCTGTACCAATCACAGTGCGCTTGTCGTCATCACTTAACCAATCACGTTTTTGTTGTGCTACGATGCCGTAAAATCGTGCTTGCTTGTTAATTTTGTAGTCTAAACCGATGCCATACTGGTCAATAGTGCGATCATCATGACCATCACGTGCAGTTTTTGCTGATTGGTATTGTCCTTTCACAGCAAAAGGAGTGTTACCAATTTTGTAAGTAACAGCAGCAATCCACGAATCTTCTTCTAGACCTTTGTAGTTAGCTAGAATCGCTTGACCGTTTGTATCTTTTTTACCAGTGTCATAAGCAGTTAAGTCGTCTTTTGGTTCAGCATGTTGCCACAAACCGCCAAGTACCAAACCTTTCACACCAATTGAAGCGAAGTCATAAGAACCTGTTACACGGTAAGCATCAGAGTAAATATCTTTTAAGCTATATGCATTGTATTTACCTTGAATGCCAGAGTTACCAGCAACTGCTAGGGCTAGACCTAAATCTTTATTTTCGTAGTTTAATGAAGCTGAAACAGCATCACCAAAACCATCACGTTTATCATTATTGCCAGTTGTTCCCGCTACTACGCTAGAAGAACTTTCACCTTGTTGGAACATTACGTTGAATGATAAGCCTGCAAGTAATTTAGGGTCAGATTCAAAACCAACGACATTGTTTGAACGCTCTTCACCATACATGGTATTGGTGATATCTAAAATTGTGTGGTCGTTGAAGATATCTTGATTGTTACCAGCCGCAGTCTTGAAGTAAGAGTCAAATTTACCTACTTTTAATGCGCCAATACCATCACTTTTTAAACCAATAAAACGGTTACGTGCGCTAAGGTCTGTGTCTGAACCAGAACCATCAGTTGCGATTGCCCATTCAGCTAAATAGATTGCAGATAATTTTTCTGTTAGCTTTTCTTCACCTTTAATACCAAAGCGAGAAGCATTAGAGTTGATTTCAGTTACATCACTCTTGCCATCAAAATTTTTGTTATCAACATTGTCGATCGATACGTTTAGTTTACCGTACAATGTTGGCGCTGCCTGTGCTGCGTTTAAGCTTAAAGTTGTCACTGCTGCAGCAAGTAGCAATTTTTTCATTGAGATTTCTCCAAAACACGATTTTTATGGCAAGTGCCTACAAACTCTTATTTTCAGCTCGCTTCTGTACAATTCGTTACATAGCTCACCAACTTGCTATGCAGTATCTGTAAACTTTGTGACAGCAAAGTGAAAACTAAATGACAGTTTGATGACGCGATGTGATTGGATAACGCTCAGTTTTTATTTTATTTTTTACCTTAAATGAAAAATGGAGCCAACGGGCTCCATTTAATCTGTAGCTTATCAACTTAAGATTCTAAAGCAGCTTTAATTTTTTCAGCTTGAGCTTTAATCTTTTCTTGATCACCCATTTGTGCAGCGTGCTTACCTAAATGATGCACGTTGGTCGGAATGAGATGGAAATGGACATGTGGAACAGTTTGTCCAGCAGGTACTCCACTTAATTGCATTAAGATAATGCCATCTACACCCAGTGCTTTTTCTATTGCACGTGCAATTTTTTGTGTGACCTGAATGGTATAGGCGGCAGCTTCGGCAGGAAGATCAAGTAAGCTTATAGCTGGAGTTTTAGGAATGACTAGGGTGTGGCCTTCAGCTTGCGGCATGATATCCATAAAAGCAAGAACCTGATCATCTTCATAGACTTTAATTGCAGGAAGTTCTCCACGAAGGATTCTTGCAAAAATATTTTGATCATCGTAAGCCATAATTATTCCTTTAACAGTCTCCATTTAAGGAGAAGCTTGGTGGTTATTTACAATTTAATTCTTTCTGACGAGCTTTGATTTCGTCAAGACGTTGCTGCTCTTTGTCTGAAAATTTAGGTTTGGTAGTATAGCAATTGTCATTACCAAACTTTGCTTTTGCTTCAGGGTCTTTAAAACAGAAACCTTTAGATGCATAGATGACATCATGATCATTCTTGAGTTTTTGACACTCTTGCTCTGGCGTAGCAGCCAAAGTATTTGCACCAATAAGGGTAGATAGACCAGCAAGACAAGCAATAAGCAACTTACTCATAAGAGTTTCCTCACGGTTTGTAACAGTATATGTTTAATACCTTATTACAATATTGGGTTTAATTTGTCATCTTCAATGGCAATAAATTACTCTAACGTACTTTTGCTCAACATGATAGGCAAAAGTTATATATATCAATAATTTTATAAAGTTAAATTGATAATAAAAATTTAACTCATTTAACTTTAATTGTTATTGTCTCTAGTTCAACGTTATGTTGGACTTTTTTGAATTTGTTATGGGGAATGACATGATTGAAAATTTTTATAAATATCTTGGGGCTTTACATGATGCCAGATTGTATGGATTCTTACTTGATTGGAATCCAGAATTATGGAAATTCGATGTTATTTTATATGTCCATATCTTTTCTGATTTTGATTGTGAATTGGAACAATATTCGCTTGAGAAAGCTTTGGTGACTTTTGAAAATGCTTCGATTGATAAATTCAGTATTACGAATGATTTAAGTTGCGGGCAATTTTACATAATTGATTACGAAGTTAAAGATCTAGGAAATGATAAGTATCAATTTGTTTTTGAATTTAACAAAACTGTACCAGAATTGATTATCACGGCTGAAAATATGAGAATTACAACCTCTGGAGTTGTGGTAGAAAAGAATGAACAGTATCTGGCGACCAATTGGTCAAAATTATTTGATTAAAAGATTGCGGTATTCGCCAATTGGGTTATGTCTGATTTTGTTAAAATTATTAAAATAAAAAACCCCCACTATATTAAGTAGGGTTTTTTTTATTAAATTTGAAATAAACTTTTGATTATAAAAAAACAAATCATTCCAACGTAATTTTGCTCCAAGATTCATATAATTTTACTGCACTAGAAAAATCACTTTCTGCAGGCGAAAGATCACTTGCTGCTTGTATGAGACTTTGTGTCAATGCAATTACAGGTGCTGAAAGTTTAGCATCACGGACTAAATCTAATGCTATTCCAGTATCCTTTGCCAATAACGGTAAAGCAAAGGTAAGAGGGAAACTACGGTTTAAAACACGTTGCGGTAATACGGTCTCCGTCACTCCACTTTTACCACTAGAGGCATTAATGCAATCTAGTGCTTCACCCAAATTTACACCATGTGCTTTTAAAGTGGTAAAGCCTTCGGCTACTGAGCAAAGATTGACCGCAAGAAGCATGTTGTTCACCGCTTTCACAGCGAAACCTGCACCTGAGTTACCCACATGCTTAATGAGTTTTCCAATCGCTTGCAAGGCAGGAAGTGCTTTTTCGAACGCTTCTGCATCACCACCTACCATGACGGTTAGTGTGGCATTTTCAGCGCCAATCGTTTGACCACTTACAGGAGCATCTAAGAAATTCACTTGTTGTGTTTGTAAAGCTTCTGCCAGATTTTTAGCAGACTCTGGTACACCACTTGTGCAATCAATCCAGATACTGCCTGCTTTTAATTCCAATCCAGAAATAAGCGCTTCAACATCTTGGCTCGTTGGAAGGCAAGAAAAAATGATGTCTGCTTGAACTGCATCTTGTAAAGAGACAGCAAGGGTTCCATATTCAGCTGCATGTTGTTCGGCTTTGGAAAAATTACGATTCCAAACAAACACGGTTTCAAAATGTTTAGGGAGATGGGCCGCCATACGATAACCCATAGCACCTAAACCGATAAAAGCAACTGAATGAATCATGATTTTTCCTTTATATCTTTGTCGATCTTTGTTCTAGCCAAGAGGTGAGTTTGGGCCAAAATTGTTCAGCGCTTGCCTTATTTGACATTAAACCCAAATGTCCTCCGGGGATAAGAGTAAACGTGACATCTTGGCTGTTTGTCAATTCACATAATGGCTTTATTGAGTCTTCAGTAACAAGTTGGTCGGTCTGACCAGCGCCAATAAACAAGGATGAGGTGATGGAATTTAATTTGATTTGTTTATCTTCAAGCTGAATAACACCATGTTTGAGTTCATTTTTTAGCCAAATTTTAAAAATCATGTCTTGGTTGATGCCACCAGGATAATCAATCATATTATTGAGAAACTGGCTAATCGTGGCATTTTCACTGATGGTTTCCAAATCATCTAAGTTGTTCAAAAGGGTTTTATAGCTTGCATACCAGCCTTTAGGATCTAGAATTTTAAAACCAATTGAATTTAAACGACCCGATGTATGGGTAAATTTTTTTGGAATATTGGTCGAAAACAAGAATTGATTGAGCGTTGTATTTTTTTGAACAAGTCGATACATATTTTGATTCACTTTACCAATGAATCCAGAAGCATAACTATCAATAGGGCTACCCAGAACAATTAAGTTTTTGACAAAATTAGGGTGCTGTAGGGCGCTATAAAGTAAAACAAAAATGCCTGCCATACTCCAGCCATGCAGTGAAATTTGTTCAGACTGAGCATGTTGGCGTATTTTATGAATGCAGTCTGGGAGTGTATAATCAACGATCGTGAGAAAGTGAATATGTCGATCACGAAAACGAAAGTGCTTCCATTCCACTAAATACACATCAAAACCTTGATTTTGAAAATACTTCACTAAAGAGCGATAAGGAAACAAATCGTAAATGGCCATATTAATGGCAAAAGGTGCTACAAAAACTAAGGGTTCGAGATAACGTTTTGAGACGGCTGGGTAGTAACGTACTTTAGCATAATCATTGCTTGCGATAATTTCGTAGGGCGTACTTTCAGACAGAATAAGCGAATGTTGTTTGAAGACGCGCGTAGATAAGTTTTTGAGTTGGACTTTCTGACTGGCGATCCGCTGTTTTAGTTTTGTCAACGTGGACATTTTAATTGACCTACCTGAAGATTTGCTCGAAGTCTAAACGATAATTTTATATTTTACCTTGACCTGAAATGCCGTAGACGCTCAAAATGTTGGCAATTATTCACAAAGGCAGTTCTGAGAACTGAATCGTAGAAATGAGCCAACAAGACGACATTGAATATCAACTCGATACATTAGCGATTCGTACTGGTCATACGCGTAGTTTTGAGGGTGAGCACGGCGAGCCAATTTTTTTAACCTCATCATTTGTTTATGAAAATGCGGCTGAAGCTGCGGCCAAATTTTCTGGACAAGAACCAGGAAATATTTACTCGCGCTTTACCAATCCAACTGTATCGATGTTTGAAAAACGTTTAGCTGCTTTGGAAGGTGCTGAGCGTGCAGTTGCAACCAGTTCGGGTATGGCTGCAATTATGGCAGTGGCAATGTCGTTTTTAAAAGCAGGGGATCACGTGATTTGTTCCCGCGCTGTTTTTGGTTCTACAGTTTCATTATTTGAAAAGTATGTGGCTAAATTTAGTGTTGCAGTCGATTTTGTAGATTTAACGGATTTGTCAGCTTGGAAAAATGCGGTTAAACCGACCACTAAACTTTTATTTGTAGAGTCTCCATCAAATCCTTTGGCCGAAGTGGCAGATATTCAGGCCTTGGCAGATATTGCACATGCAAATAATGCATTGCTTGCGATTGATAATAGCTTCTGTACGCCTGTATTACAGCGCCCAATTCAGTTTGGTGCCGACTTAATTGTTTATTCAGCAACAAAGTATTTAGATGGGCAAGGTCGTGCCTTGGGTGGTGCTGTCGTGGGGAGTCATAAACTTCTTGAGGAAGTTTTTGGTTATGTGCGTACAACAGGCCCATCAATGAGTCCTTTCAATGCGTGGGTATTCCTCAAAGGTTTGGAAACTTTAAGTTTGCGCATGAAGGCACACTCTGAAGGTGCGCAAAAGTTAGCTGAATATCTTAAACAGCACGATAAAGTTGAAAAAGTTTATTATGCAGGTTTGCCTGAACATGTAGGGCATGAGCTTGCAGCAAAACAACAAACTGGCTTTGGTGGTATTGTATCTTTTGAAGTAAAAGGTGGACGTGAAGAGGCTTGGAAAGTCATCGACAATACCCAATTTATTTCAATAACAGGTAACTTGGGTGATGTGAAGTCAACAATTACCCATCCCGCAACCACGACTCATGGTAAGCTTTCGCCTGAAGCAAAAGAAGCTGCGGGTATTCGTGAAAGTTTAATCCGTGTTTCAGTCGGTTTAGAAGACATTGATGATATTATTCGCGATTTAAACCGTGGTTTAAATCTGATTTAAATTGAGCGTTAGTTTTTAAATATTGTTCGGAGACTTTTATGAACATTAATATGTTGATGCAGCAAGCTCAACGCATGCAAAAAGAAATGGAAGGCAATCTTAAAAAAGCCAAAGAAGAGCTTGCACAAACCGAAGTTCATGCGGAAGCAGGTGGTGGCTTGGTTAAAGTGACAATGACTTGCCGTAATGTGGTGAAACGTATTGAGATTAACCCTGAATTGTTACAAGACGATCCAGATATGATTGAAGACTTGATTGCTGCTGCAATGAATGATGCGGCACGTCAGGCAGAAGCAATCTCTGAAGAGCGTCTAAAAGGTGCAAGTTCAGGCATGGGTCTACCACCAGGTCTTGCAGGGATGTTCTAATCCTAAGTGGTTTCTTACCTCCCTTTTTAGGGAGGTATTTTTATATAGGAATAATCGTGTTTAGTGATCGATTTGAACAATTAGTTCAAGCTTTAAGAATTTTACCGAGTGTGGGGCCAAAGTCTGCACAACGTATGGCATTGCATCTGATTATGAAAAATCGGGAAGGTGCAGTAGGTTTAGCTTATGCTTTGACCGAAGCAACCAATCATATTCATGAATGTTGTGTGTGCCATTCACTTACAGAAGAAGAAGTCTGTGATATCTGCCTTTCTAACGAGCGTGATGACCAGCTATTGTGTGTGGTAGAGTCTCCTGCGGATGTGATGGCCATTGAGCAAAGCGGAAGTTTCCGAGGCAAATATCATGTTTTAGGTGGGCATTTGTCACCACTCGATGGTATTGGACCAGACGAAATAGGCATTCCTCATTTAGTACAGCGCTTAACTGATGGCAAGATTACAGAAGTGATTCTTGCAACCAACGCAACCGTTGAAGGTCAAGCAACTGCACATTATTTGGTTGAAGCTTGTAAGCATTTACCTGTCCATATGACAAGAATTGCACAAGGCGTACCACAAGGTGGTGAGCTGGAATATGTGGATAGTCATACTTTGAGTCAGGCTGTACACAACCGTATGCGCATGAAATAAGTAAATACTTGTTTCATGTTCATTTTAGAGGAATAGTCCTTTAAATTTTGAAAGATATTTTAACGATCGGTATATTTTTAGGAAATTAATAATATAAAAAAAGTATCAATAAACAGATAAATAGAGCTTATGTACTAAAATTTAAAATAATTATTTAACAGAAATTTAAAATTTTTATAGATAATTGTTATATATGAGGTAAGATATCTTTTTAGAGAATCTATTCCTAGACTCGGCAGTATGTTTCAGTTTATTCAGCACCAAACAGATTTCAATAACTTTTTGTCCATCATGGATCAAAATTCCATTTATGGGCTTGATACAGAGTTTATTAAAGTGGATACCTTGTGGCCAAAGCTTGGTGTGTTCCAAATTAACGTTGCTAATCAAGTCTATTTATTAGATGGGACGACTTTAGATCTCACATTATTCTGGAAAAAAATCTTTACTGCGCAATTGAATGTGTTTCATGCTTGCGGCGAAGATATTGATTTAATTTATCATTACGCAAAAGACAAGTCACTCAGTAATGTTTTTGATACCCAAATTGGGATGTCATTTTTAGGTCATGGCTTGCAAGTCAGTTATCAAAATGCGTTGAAACAAATGTTGAATGTGGATATTGATAAAGATCAGACCCGTTCAGATTGGTTGGCGCGTCCATTGTCTCCAGAACAACTCAATTATGCTGCGAATGATGTACTGTACATCATGGCTTTGGCACAAAAAGTCAGATCAGAATTACAAGAAAAGTATTTATTAGATTTTGCTCAGGAAGATTGTCGAAATCTAACCTATGAAATTGGTCAAGAAACGCCATTGGCTTTGCTTTATCAAGATATTGGAAATTATCGTCATTCACGCCGTGAGCTGATGCAATTACAGCAATTGGCTGTTTGGCGTGAGCAAATGGTTAAGGCACTCAATCAGCCGCGTAGCTTTATTCTTAAAAATTCGACCATGATTGATTTGGTCGAGAAAAATCATTTTCAATTGTGTAATGTCAAAGATATTCGTCAAAACATTCTACGTGAACATGGGAAAACCATTTTAGACTTATTGAAATTTTTACCTGCTCAAGAAGAATGGCCATTGCGTATGGCACGCCCAATCCGCCATTCATCTAAAGAAATTGGCAATAAGGTCGATGCTGTCATTCAAAAAGTGGTCAATGAAACAGCAGTTCCGAAGGAAGTCTTATTGCGCAAAAAGTGGCTCAATGCTGTGTATCAGCATGTCGTCTCGGGTCATGATGAGCAGGATTTACCAAACTATTTACTTGGATGGCGTTATGAGCTTTTGACTAGGCCGCTCATTCAAGTATTACACGACGATCAGCAATATTTATCGACACAAATGCAAGTCGCCCAATAGTCACTCAGATTTGTTTAAAGAATTGACACTTAGACAAATTGACGACTGCTGCGTTAATAATCACTACTGAATCAGATTATTTTTTGTTGTATGCTTGGCGCTGTATTTTCTAAGTTAAGTAATGTTCTAAACATGCATTGTTCAATCTATAAATCGAGCAAAAAAGACGAGATGTATCTTTATGTTGCTCGTCCTTCTGAAAATGATGCAGAAGCATCTAATCCATTAGACGTTGTTCCTGAAGCGCTGCGAGTTGCTTTTGGTCGTGCTACATTCGTGATGCATATTGAGTTATCTGAGACACGCAAATTGGCACGTGTAAATGTATTGCATGTAATGGATTCGATACAAACCAACGGTTTCTTCATTCAAATGCCACCAGAAGGGTTAATTAATCCGAATGCTGTAGCCCCAGAAGGCTTGCGTGGCGCTTAATTTCATTCAGGAGTTGTACTATGGATAATTTACTTTCAATTTTAGACACAATTCCTGAAGATACGATTGCAGTGAGTGTGTATTTGTTAGGTAGCATCATTATTTTATGGTGCTGGTATGCAATAGCGAAACGCTTGCCAAAACCGTTTGGCGGTATTAGCTGGATGGTTATTTTTGCCTTGATGCTAACGCCAACGGTTTCTGAAGGGACAAATGCTTCGATTGCGCCTGCATTTTTTGGTTTGATGTTTGGCATATTGACTAAAGAAAACCCGCTCATCTGGTTTAATTTATCTGCAATTTTATGTGTTCTGGGTTTGGGTTTGATCGTTGGATATTGCTGGTCTAAGTACAGTGATAAACGCGGAATTTCTGTAGTTAACAAGAAAAGTTCACCACTTTAAATAAAAAATAAGGTTATCTTATGTCTGTTGATACTCAACAATTTACGGGTACAAGTCAGTACATCGCGACTGATAGTTTAAAGCTAGCAGTGAAAGCTGCGCGTGCATTGCAAAAGCCATTATTGGTTAAAGGAGAGCCAGGAACAGGCAAGACTTTATTGGCAGAGCAAGTTGCAGATAGCTTAGGTTTAAAACTCATTACATGGCACATCAAGTCGACAACCAAAGCACAGCAAGGTTTGTATGAATATGATGCGGTTTCGCGTTTGCGTGATAGCCAGTTGGGTGATGACCGTGTCTACGACATTAAGAACTATATTAAACCTGGTAAGTTGTGGGAAGCATTTACGAGTAAAGAACGCTGCGTGTTGTTGATTGATGAGATTGACAAGGCGGATATCGAGTTTCCTAATGATTTGTTGCATGAACTCGATAAAATGTCTTTCTTTGTGTATGAAACAGGCGAAACCATTACCGCGACTCAACGCCCAATTGTCATCATCACCTCAAATAATGAAAAAGAATTGCCTGACGCTTTCTTGCGTCGTTGTTTCTTCCATTATATTGAGTTTCCAGATGAAGCAACCATGCGTGAAATTATTGATGTGCATTTCCCGCAGGTTTCAACAGCATTAGTAAATGAAGCACTTCAAGTTTTCTTTAAATTACGTCAGGTTCCTGGGCTAAAAAAACCGCCTTCAACCTCTGAATTGATTGATTGGTTAAGCCTGTTAATGGCAGATGACATGCCTGAAGATGTACTGCGTAACCATGATAAAACTAAAGCCATTCCACCACTTTATGGTGCATTAATTAAAAACGAGCAAGATGTGCAGTTACTTGAGCGTTTAGCCTTTATGTCGCGTCGCTAATGGAGAAACACGCATGTTTGTGCGCTTGTTTTATACTTTACGTAAATATGGTGTGCCTGTGTCTACACGAGAGCTCATTGATCTGAATGAGGCGGTTGCATCAGGCTTAGTATTTGCCGATCAAGAAGAGTTTTATCAGCTTGCAAAAACCATTATGGTGAAGGATGAGCGTTTCTTCGATAAATTTGATCGGGGTATGAAGGACTATTTCGACGGTATTTCAACATTTGACTTGGATGAGTTACTCAATCAAGTTCAGCAGTTACCCAAAGATTGGTTCGATTTAGAATTATTAGAAAAACACCTTACGCCAGAGCAGCGTGAAGAACTTAAAAAAGCAGGTTCTCTCGAAGAATTGATGAAAATGTTGGAAGAGCGATTACGCGAACAACATAAAAAGCATCAAGGTGGCAATCGAATGATTGGTACGGGAGGAACATCTCCTTTTGGTGCTTATGGAGACCATCCTGAAGGTGTGCGTATTGGTGGTCCAAGTCGGAAGCGGTCTGCGGTAAAGGTTTGGGAACAGCGCAAATACCGTAATTTGGATGATGAGCAGATTTTGGGGACACGTCAAATGCAATTGGCATTACGCCGTTTGCGTAAGTTTGCTCGCCAAGGTGCAGCCGAGGAGTTGGACATTGATGGCACTATCAAAGAAACGGCAAAGCAGGGTATTTTAGATGTTCAATTGGTGCCTGAACGTCGTAACCGCGTTAAAGTCTTGATGTTGTTTGATGTGGGTGGCTCAATGGATTCTCATATTGCGCAATGTGAGAAATTATTTAGTGCAGCCAAAACAGAATTTAAAACACTCGAGTATTTCTATTTCCATAATTGTTTGTATGACTATGTCTGGAAAGATAATGTACGTCGCTCAAATACACGCATGAACACATGGGATTTATTCAATACTTATGGGCGAGACTATCGTGTAATTGTCGTTGGTGATGCAAGTATGGCACCTTATGAGCTTAATTCGGTTGGAGGCTCGGTCGAATATATGAATGATGAGTCGGGGCAGGTGTGGCTACATCGGTTACGTCAGCATTTTGATAAAACGGCTTGGCTAAATCCTGAAGAGGAAAATTATTGGCATTACACGCAGACCATTGGTGCAATCAAACAGATTTTTGAGCAGCATATGTATCCGATGACCTTAAAAGGGGTAGAGGATTTAACCAAATACTTAGCACGTTAAATATTTTATGTTTCTAAGTAAGTATTAAATATTTGATAAATAAATGTGATAAAGGGGGGGATAAGCGATGAATCATCAAATTAATGGGGTAGATTTACCAAATGCCGAAGGTTTCTTTGGGCCTTATGGTGGTCAGTTTATTCCTCCGCATCTTAAAGAAGCAATGGATGAAATTAACTTGGCATATGAAGAAATTCGTCATACGTCAGAATTTCAAAATGAGCTGGCGGACTTATTTGCAAACTATGTAGGTCGTCCTAGCCCTTTATTTCACGCGAAACGTTTGTCTGAGCAATTGGGTGGCGCGCAAATTTATTTAAAGCGTGAAGATTTGAACCATACGGGTGCTCATAAAATTAACCATTGTCTTGGTGAAGCATTACTTGCTAAGTACATGGGAAAGACTAAAGTCATCGCGGAAACAGGCGCGGGGCAACATGGCGTGGCTTTGGCGACAGCCTGTGCTTTAGTTGGAATTCCTTGTGAAATTCATATGGGACAGGTGGATATTGAGAAAGAACATCCAAATGTTGTGAAAATGAAGATTCTCGGGGCGAAACTAGTTTCGGTCACACGTGGGACCGCGACCCTTAAAGATGCAGTAGACAGTGCTTTTGAAGAATATCTAAACGATCCAAAAAATTATATTTATGCGATTGGTTCGGTTGTTGGTCCGCATCCATTTCCGAAAATGGTGCGTGATTTTCAAAGTATTATTGGTAAAGAAATTAAAGTGCAAGCCCAAGACCGATTTGGGCAAAGTCCTGATTATGTTGTGGCTTGTGTAGGTGGTGGCTCCAATGCAATTGGTGCATTTACTGCATTCTTAAATGATCCTGAGGTGAAATTAGTGGGTGTTGAGCCTGCTGGTCATGGATTAGATACAGCAATGCATTCTGCAACTTTAACTTTAGGTAAACCAAGTCAAATTCATGGTATGGCATGTTATGTGCTGGAAGATGAACAAGGTGAGCCTTTACCTGTACATTCAATTGCTTCTGGTTTGGACTATCCTGGTGTAGGACCACAACACAGCTTTCTTAAAGATTTAGGGCGTGTTGAATATACAACAGCAACCGATCAAGAGTGTTTAGATGCGTTTATGACTTTGTCGCGTGTTGAAGGGATTGTACCTGCACTAGAAAGCTCACATGCAGTCGCATGGGCATTACGAGAAGCACCTAAATTACCTAAAGATGTGAAAATTGTGGTGAATTTATCAGGTCGTGGTGATAAAGATTCTGATTATGTTGCAGACAAACTTGGTCTCAATTAAAACGTACACTTAAAAAGGTCAGCAAGCGCTGACCTTTTTTCTATATGGGCTGATATTTGATTAACCAGAGATATATTGCTGCAATTGCTCAATCAAGTTTTTCTGATCTGCCATCGCTGCTTTTACCAAGTCACCAATTGAAATTAAGCCAATCAGTCGTTCATTCTCGACCACAGGCAAGTGGCGTAGGTGGCGAACAGTCATTAACTCCAGGCAGTCTTCTATACTGGTGCTGGTTGTTACGGTCAATACAGTGGCCGTCATAATTTCACTGACATTGGTTGTAAATGAAGTGCGTTCCATTAATGCAACTTTACGCGTGTAATCACGTTCGGAAATAATACCAACGACTTTTTCGTCCTGTGTTACCACTAAAGCACCAATACCTTTGTCTGCCATAAGTGTAATGGCTTCAAATACGGTTGAATCTGGACGAATTGTAAAAACTGACTGTTCGGATTTATCTTGAAGGACTTGTACAACTTTAGTCATATTATTCATCTCTGATGTTGTTTATTGTTTGACTTTTAACTTAACTTGAAATATGCAAAATGCAAATACCTAAGCAGTCATAAATTGCATAAAATTAAAAAAATTAGGTGTTAAGTGTAAACACCTAATTTAATTTGCTTTAAGCGGGCTGTAATTGCACATCAGCAAAGAAAAAATGTCGCATTTGCTGAGTGGTGAGTTTAAATTTTTGACTAGAAGAATTACATAGCGCAGGAATGACTTTGAGTCGAGTTAAAGTTGGAAGCAACGATTTTTGAAAATCGGTAGGGGTAATCTTGCGAGGTGTATAGCTCGGCCAATGTACCTCTGCGTATTTATATGCTTGAGCGCTATTCATCCAGAATGGAAAAATAAAATCATCTTGGTCGGACATGATTGCCCAGCCTTCATTATATAAACCCCACAACACACCGCAGTACATCATGGATTTAAGAACAGTAATTTTAAAAAATAAGTCTTTCGCGATCGGTTGTAATTGACTAATTTGTTTCATATTGGACAAACTTTGTGAAGTCATGGGTTATTGTAAAAATATCATGTTAAATTTCAGTGTAAGCTTTGCGAAAAATCGTAAGTAAATATTTTTTTAAATAAAGCCCAAAAAAAACGCCACCTAAGTGACGTTTCATTATGCTTGCATTGTGGCCATTTTCTGCCAGTACTGAGCTTTAAGAGAATCACGTTCTACACGAAAACCTTGGTAATAAAGTTCAGCTAAAAACATTGCTGCTTTACCATGACCTGCACGGGCAGCATCTTCCAACTGTAAAACTGCTTCTGAAAAGTTCATTTGCGATTGAATTGTGTTTACCGCATTAGCATACACATGTTCTAACTCATGATGAGAAATTTGTTGAATCATAGATAACTCCTTATTGTAATTATGATTGCACAGCTCGACTTTTATAGTCTTCATACTAATTTAACTAAGTATTATTAAACTAATATTACAGATTAAGTGAAAAGTCAAATAAGATATGGGGGTAGTCTAAATAAATTCAAGTTACATGATTAAACAATAGTCAAAAAGTTTTTTTATTAAGATGGAACTACAGGATACTGTAATTAAAAGGAGAATAATATGACAAATACAATAGATGGTTTTACTTTTGATTTGCCACTCAATGCGGAAAAAATTATTGAATTGGCTCATTATCATCGTCAACAGTTAGATGAAGCTGTTTTTCATAATGAGATTCATTTGGGGGAATATTGTTTAGCTCAACGTAAACGTGTTTATGATTTTACACGAACATTAGAGCCGCAACAGCGAGTTGAATTTTATAAAATGTATGATGGGGAGCTGCGTAGAATTGCTGATGATGAGGACTTACATCCTGCAGATGCAGAACATGGTGTAGGCGTATTTACCATTGTACTGGCATTAGCGTTAATTGCTTTTATCCTTTATTTTGCTGTAGTCCGTAATATTACCAGTGCTTAAGACAGAATTTGCCCATTTTTAGCCAGTTGAGGTTAAGACTGGGCAAATAAACTTGAGATTCTATTGTTGTCAACCTACACTACCTACTCATTCGAGGTAGTGTATGCATAGTGCAAAGCAAAAAATTATTCATTTTTTTAATCAATTCAAATTAGAGAATTTATATTATTTCTTGGTCTTGCTGATTATTGGGGCAATTCTTTTTTTGGCCACTTTTGCATTATTTAGACCTGTTACACCAGAGCAATATCATCAAATCAAGCAGTTATCTCGGCAAGCATATTATCCTTCTACTCAAGATATGGCAGATCAGCTTTTGTATAAGCATCAGATCACCATAGGTCATTATCTAAAACTGATGCGGGCGTATCATGCGGAGAAAAATCGGGCGCAGGAGCTTCCTCCTTTGGCGGATGAGACGCTTCGTTGAATTTTGGTCGTGCTGCTTCGTTTGGAATGAGTTTTTCATTGGTATTTAGATTATTTTGTAGAATTTGCTCTAAGGCAGATTTATCTAATTTTTTGCTAAAAATAATGATCGTTAATCGATCTGGATGTAAATGCTTTTGAATAGCACTTTGTACTTGAGTAGCGGTAACTTTACTTAATTCTTCAGTGTAGTAGTCTAAATAATTCGCAGGTAAATGATAAAAACCAATAGCACCTAACTGAGCATTAATCGCGGCATTGCTACTATAGTGATTTGGAAAAGCTCGTATCATGCCCAATTTTGCTTGTTCAAGCTGTTGTTTATCAATCGGAGTATGGATGAAATTGACTAAGGCTTGATGTGCAATTTGAATGCTTTCTAACAAATGATCTTGCTCGGTAGAATAGCCTAAGCTAAAAGGACCAGCGACTTGCATAAAACTAAAATTACTATAAGCACCATAGGTTAGTCCGCGTTTTACACGTAGTTCTTGGCTTAATATAGAATTGAATCCACCTGTGCCGAATATACGATTGGCAAGTAGTAGCGCTAAATAATCAGGATCATCACGAGTCGTTCCAATTGCACCCATAATAATATGTGCTTGGCTTGAAGCATAAGGGATATGCCGAATGTTAAAATCTGTACGAATATTGGGGGCTGGAAGGGGATCGGCCTCGTTTCCTGCGGGTAATTGCTTGGCTATTTTTTCAGACAGTTTTAATGCTTCCTTCGGATTTAATTGTCCAGTAATTGCAATGTTCAAATTATTACGTACTAAAAAACGCTTGCGGAACTCGATCAAATTTTCAGGCGTAATGCGTTTAATGCTGGCTTGAGTTCCTGTAATCGGTTCGGCATAAGGGTGTTTCCCATATAAAGTGCGATAAAAAACAATATTTTTCATACGCTCTGGGTTTTCTTTTAATTGTTTTTGCCCCACTGCTCTATTACTGAGCATCAAATCAATACTTGGCGTTTGAAAGGTTGAATGATTCAACATGTCAAGCATCATTGCCACTGCGGGTTGTAACTTTTCAGGGTCAGATAAGGTTCTTAATTTGATAATAAACATATCTCGATATGACGCTACGCTGAATTTTGCTCCAACACTTTCGAAAGTAGAAATAATTTCTTCCGCCGTATAGTTGCTGGTTCCTTCATCTATTAGCTGTGCCACCATGTTGGACAAACCATAAAGATTAGATCCTATTTCCGAGTCACGTGCTGAACCTGCATTAAATGTCAGTTGAATATCCACCATGGGTAGAGTTGGAGATTCTACAAACAGTGATCGAACATGAAAGCGATTATTCAGTTCATGTACGAAAGGTGCGGTTTGATGTGGATTTTCCTGAATATTTTTGAGGCTTTGTAGCTGAGTCATTGATTTGAACTCATTTGTTGATTGCGTGTTTGGTAGAGCCTCGGCAAAACTAGCAGGTAAACATAAAAAAGAGCTGATAATACATAAATGAAATTTCCACATTTTCTTCTCCATTGGTTATTTTTTCTGATCAGGGAGAATATGCATGTTGCTTAGATTGTTTTGGTTGAAATAAGTATTCGCTACGCGTTGAATATCTTCGGGGGTAACTGATTCATAGTGTTGTTGTAATTGATCGATTAATTGATAGCTCAATCCATTCACCTCCAATGTTCCAATCATTCGGGCTTGTCCAGCTATATCATCTTGACTATAAATAAAATCGGCAATATATCGTGTCACTACACGATTCAGTTCATCATTAGAGACTGGGGTGTTTTTAAGATTTTCAATTTCAGCCAATAAGGCTTTTTCAATCTCCTCAAGTGAAATTCCTTCAACAGGTAGAGCTGTAACACTAAACAGACTATCGCCACGATTATATGGATCATAAGATACACTAACCGATGTTGCTAACTTCTGTTTACGGACTAAATTATTTTGTAGACGTGTAGTTATTCCGCTATCCAATATATTTTTGATCATCACCAACGCATAGACATCTTGTGGATTTTGCGCAGTGGCTAAGGAGTGAACATTCCAAGCGAAAAAGAGATTTGGCACTTGTACGGGAAGTTTAACCTCCATGTAGCGATAGCCAATATTTGTATGTTCTTGAACATCATTTCTTTGGGGGAGTGTCTTTGCTGGAATTGAAGAAAAGTATTGTTTTACTTGATGAAGCGTTTGTTTTGTATCTATATCACCAACAATAACTAAAATAGCATTATTGGGAGCGTACCAGTCTTCATACCATTTTTTGAGATCATTTAATTGTAAAGTGTTGAGATTTTTCATATAGCCAATTACAGGCTGTCTATAATGACTGGTTGGATAAGAAATCCATCTAAACCGTTCCGATGCAAGGGCACGTGGATTATCATCGGTTCTTTGACGTCGCTCTTCCATGACGACTTTAATTTCAGTATCAAAATCTTGTTGTCTGAGCAGTAAATTACTCATCCGATCAGCTTCTACTTCCAATGCTAAAGCTAAAAAATCTTTTTGGTAGAGCTGATAATAATTGGTGTAGTTGGTAAAAGTTGCTGCGTTCACGCTGCCACCGTAGAGACGGCTTAGGCGGGTAAATTCATCATTAGGTACTCGGGTTGTGCCTTTAAACATCATATGTTCTAAAGCGTGTGAAATACCAAGCTGATTTCCTGATTCATCACTACTGCCAACGGCATACCAAATTTGTGTCATGACCATAGGTGAACGATGGTCTTCACGAATTATTACTTTCAGGCCATTGTCTAAAGTATATTTTGAGATTGAATGAGTCAGATTGTTTTCGGGTTTTGCGTAAACGGGAGAATAATAAATTGGACAAATAAAAAGTAATATACCTGCGAATATAGAAGGTTTTTCTAGGTGCTTATTATTATTTTTGCCAAACACTTAAGGAACTCACAGGCCTTGGTATTTACATTCATTTTTAAGAAAATTACGTATAAAAGCAAGACAAGGGTGTAGCTTTTTGTAGCTGATTTACAGGCTACGGCAAGATAAAGAAAATCCTTATCTTTTATGCTAAAATTATTAACTTTTAACACGCTGCTTTTCAAAGGATTCGGCATGCAACAACAATCTACTGGGCAAAATAAATTCTTGATTGATGCTGATATTGGGGATGATGATGTAACTTTACCAAGTTTACCTGCGGTAAATGTGCCTATTATTGAGACGCCAAAAGCTGAAGAAATTGTTACACCAGTTCAAAAAGATTCTGATGAGCAAACTACCGAAAAGCCAACAGGCGGCTTTTTTAGCCGAATGAAAGAAGGGTTAACCAAAACCCGTAAAAACTTTGCTGATGGTATGGTCAATATTTTGATCGGCGGTAAAGAAATTGATGACGAACTACTCGAAGAAGTTGAAGAGCAGCTTTTAGTTGCAGATATTGGTGTAGATGCGACCAAAACAATTATCGCGAATTTAACAGAGCGTACTGCGCGTGGTGATTTAATTTACTCACATTCTTTGTATAAAGCATTACAGGAAGAATTGGTAAGTTTGTTGGCTCCACGTGTTAAGCCCTTACATATTGATCCAAATAAAAATCCATTTGTAATTTTGGTTGTGGGCGTAAATGGTGTAGGTAAAACCACCACTATTGGTAAATTGGCTAAGCGTTTGCAAGGTGAGGGTAAGAAAGTCATGCTTGCAGCAGGGGATACTTTCCGTGCAGCAGCAACAGAGCAATTACAAATTTGGGGGGAGCGTAACAACATCGCTGTCGTTGCCCAAGGTCATGGAGCAGATAGTGCCTCTGTTATTTTTGATGCTTTTGAAAGTGCACGTGCAAAAGGTGTAGATGTTTTAATTGCTGATACGGCTGGGCGTTTACATAACAAAAGTCATTTAATGCAAGAGTTGACGAAAGTTAAACGTGTTATGCAAAAAATTGATGCTACAGCGCCACATGAAATTATGTTAGTGGTCGATGCTGGCACGGGCCAGAATGCGATTAACCAAGTCGAGTTGTTTGATGAGGCTGTTGGTCTTACAGGTATTACGATCACTAAATTAGATGGAACAGCAAAAGGCGGAGTTCTATTTAATATTGCAAGTCGTACACATGTTCCAATTCGCTTTATTGGTGTCGGTGAAAAAATTGATGATTTACGACCATTCTCTGCAAAATCATTTGTAGCTGCATTGTTTGAAACAGAAAAATAAAAAGTAGTGTATTTCACACAAACTCCGCAAAATGCGGAGTTTGTCTTTTTTAGGGTATCTATTTGATTTAAAAGAGAACAGTTTATTTGCGATAAATAGGTTTTTCCCGAAAATTTAGCGTTAAAATAAAATCCTTACAAAAAATATGTATATTCGGTTTTATGGGGTAATCAATGGCACTATTAGATAAACTTAGCCAAATGCTAACGACTGAAATTACAACAGACTTAATTTTTAATAGAAAAAATGAAACGGATTCAAGAGAGTCTAGTTATCTACTACAATTACAACAACGTCGCTGTATACAACAATTAGGCAAGCGCGTAGTACATGATCAAGCATACTTAACCGATTTAATTCAGGCGACGGTTCTAAATTGTCCATCTGCATTGAATATGAAAACTACACGTATCGTTATTTTATTTTCCAAAGCACATAAGGATTTCTGGCATTTAGTGCAAGAGATTCAAAAAACTCAAATACCTGAACATTTATTCTCTGCAACGGCAACCAAAATTCAAAAATGTAGCTCGGCGTATGGGACGGTTTTATTTTTTGAAGATCAAACAGTCATTGAAAACTTGAAAAAGAACTCCCCTTTAAACTCGGCAGAAGTGCCATTGTGGTCACAACAGAGTTCAGGAATGGCGCAGTATGCGGTTTGGATGGCTTTGGCAGAAATAGGAATAGGAGCAAACTTTAATTATTACAACCCATCAATTGATTACAAAGTCGCACAATACTTAAAAATAAGTACAAAATGGAAACTTCAAACCCAATTGGTATTTGGTTCTGTTGAACAAGAAGCTGAGCATGTAAAAGCTATGAATAAAGAAGCAGAATTTTTAGTTTTTAAATAAAGAGTGACAATTCCGTTTAGGCTTTAATGAAGCAAATTTTGTTATGCTTTGAACGTTCTAAATATAAGACAGACTGTCACAGCCATAGGTCTTTATATAATTTACAAAGGACTTATGATATTCCTAAGTCAATTGAGATATAAATCTCTATTTAACGAACCAATGAATGAGGAAATAATAATGGCATTCTTAGAGCATATGAAAAAACGCCGTACAATTTATGCAATCGGAAAAAATGTAAATCTGCAACAAACTGAAGTTGAACAGCTTATTAAAGATGCTGTACGTGAAAGTCCTTCTGCATTTAACTCTCAAACCTCACGTGTTGTTAGCTTATTTGGTCAATCACATTATAATTTCTGGGAAATTGTACGTGAAACTTTGCGTAAAATGGTTCCAGCGGAAGCTTTTGAGAATACGAGTAAAAAAATAGATAGCTTCTCAGCAGGTTATGCTACGGTTCTTTTTTATGAAGACCAAGATGTCGTTAAATCCTTGCAAGAGCAATTTGCTCTCTATGCAGATAACTTTCCAGTATGGTCGGAGCATTCATCAGCAATCGCCCAATATGCAGTTTGGACAATATTGGCTGAACATAACATTGGGGCATCTTTACAACACTATAACCCAGTGGTTGATGCTGAAGTTGCGGCAACTTTTGACATTCCAAGCAATTGGAAACTACGCGCCCAATTAGTATTAGGTTCAATCGAAGCTCCTGCTGGCGAAAAAACATATCTAGAAGATAATATTCGTTTTAAAACATTTAACTAAATGTCTTAGCCGCAACTATCTATATTGATGGTTGCGGTATCACAAAATGTTCCAATAACAATAATCACGTATACAGAAATTTAGTGAAATAAACGTTCTCTCGACCAAATGCCAATATCTTCTATTGTGTAAAGCATATAAAAATAAGTTCAAGAAAACGATTGCATTTCAAAAATGACTTTGTCATAAAATTGTCATTTATAACTTGCATAGTGCAACTAAAATTTAACAATGAATCAAGAGAAGGCAAAATGGCTTTACGTTTAACATTTGCTACAGCGGCATTAATAGTAAGTAGTTCAGTATTTTCAGCGGTTACAATTACAGCACCAGAAGAAATTAAGATCCTTGCGGTAAACGATCAAGAAGTGAATACAGGTTTATTTCGTTCAGAAAATAACGTCTATAAATTAGATGCAGGCAGCTCAGACATTAGTGTTCGTTACATTCAATACTTTGAACATATGTCTGGTGAGCACGATATCGTAAAATCAGGTGTTGTTACTTTGAAAACACCAAGCCTTCAAGATAATGAAACCTATAAATTAGCTTTAATCAATGCTCCAAAAACGTTTGAAGATGCAAAAAAATATGCGCAGCAACCGACAATTGCACTTTTTGACAAAAAACAGCAAGTATTAGTTCAGCAAACTGGTGCGAATACAGAACAAAAACCATGGTTAAGTCGAAGCATGTTTGGAGGGGCTTTAGATTTAACACAAAAAAATGCTACGCCTGCTAATCAGCCACCAGCCGTATATACACAAACTGTGACAAACCCACAATCTTCGACTCAACAAATTGCTACAAATACAAAATCAAATGCTATAGCTGTAGATCAACAATTAATTGAGTTATGGAAGAAAGCGGATAAAACAGAACGTCAAAAATTTATGAGTTGGCTCGCTACACAAGCAAACTAGATCACACCGCAACACAAAAAACTTAGTACACGTATTATGGACTAAGTTTTTTGTGTATCAAAACCTATAAAAAGTGTACTCAGACTTTAAATTTAGTGCTATAAATGCTCAATTGGGATAAATATTGATCGCTTAATGGCATATTCTATAATTATTTATAAAATAGGCTTGCACTGAAAATAAAACCGTATAGAATGCACCCCATACCGACGAGATAGATGGAAATGAACGAAGTGCGAAGCACTGAGTTGTTGAGTTTATTGAGTCCAGCATCTAATACTGACGAGGTATTAGATAGATCATTAAGAGATTATGAAGAACAACTTGTGTGGATTTTTACTGATTGATTGATCGAAATTATTTTCATTGATTGATGGTAGAAATTACTCGAAGTTTATTTGAGAAATTAATGTCAGAAAATTGATGAGCCAGATTTGGTGTTTAGAATAAAGCA
>NZ_KE007364.1 GCF_000400735.1 Acinetobacter tandoii DSM 14970 = CIP 107469 | reverse complement strand
AAATGATTCTCTCCAGTGGCTTACAGTTTCTGTGCCATTGTCACGACTGAAGTCCCTATATTTTTTTGCTGAAAAGCCACCCTGCTCATTAATACTTCGGGTTGTGAACATGATGTGTGCATGGTAGTTGCGTTCATCACTTCCACTGTCTGTATGAGGTGCATGAATAGCAGCATCAACGATGACACCGTATTTTTTAACGAGGTTTCGGCAAAGTTCATTGAGCATATTTTCACGCTGTTCAGCGTTTAACTCACTGGGAAATGCAATCTCAAACTCTCTTGCAAGTAATGCATCTTTTCTACGTTCAACCTTTTCGACTTCATTCCAAAGTGTTTGGCGCTTGAGTAACTCAGTATTTGTATTTTCAGGTGCATAGATTTTTGTAAATTCGACACCAGTTTTTCTTGTGTAGTCTTGTTCTTTTCCATAAAAATCGCATACCAATTTTTCACTTGAACGATATGCAGCACAAGCAACGGCCGATCGTCCATTACCTCTACTAATCGTTTTAACTGAAAAATGATATATCGCCATTTTGCTTTTGCTCTTTATTTCGATTTATCGAAATTACCAACATGTATATGTTGGTCAGGGGATTACAAAGGGGATTTACCCCTTGTCGCACCATTGGATGAAATCCAATGGCTAAGTGCGCCCTTCGGGAAAACCACGATAGCATGGGCTGTCTTGAATTTCAATTCAAACAGACCTATGCTTGAGGGGGATTCCTTGAGATGGTGATGGTATGAGTGTTGAAACTTTAGAGCAAAAAATTGCAAAGCAAGAAGAACGATTAAGACAACTAAAAGCACAAAAACAAGCTATTGCTGCTCGTGAAAAAAAGAAAAATTCTGATCGACAAAGAAAAGATGATACTAGACGTAAAATTCTACTGGGGGCTTGGGTTCTAAACAAACTGAAAAATGATGAATCTTTTAAGGGTCAACTAACCGATTTTGAAAAGTTTTTAAGCACGGAAAGTAAGACTGAAGAAAATAGGCAGAAAGATAAAGATCTTTTTAATGGCGTTATATGGAATAACACCTAAATTTCGCATATGAGATTTTGTATTAAATAAAAAAACAATCCCCTAAAAATAGGGGATCTTGTTAGTAATGGAATCGACATTGAATTATAGAGATTCGTTCATCTGTCACTTCATAAACTAATCTATGCTTTTCATCAATCCTACGACTCCAAAATCCTGAAAGATTAGCTTTTAAAGGTTCTGGTTTTCCTGTTCCTTCAAAAGGTGTTCGCTGACATTCTTTGATTAAGGTATTAATACGCTTAAGTATCTTTTTATCCTGTGTCTGCCAATAGATATATTCATCCCAGGCATTATCAGTCCATTCGACGTTACGATTCGTCATCCTCAATCAACTCTCTGTGTTTTGTTTTCCCTGCACGTAATTGAGCAATTGATTCATTTAAACGACTTGCATTATTTGGAGATGAAAGGAGATATAACGTTTCCATTAAGCTATCGTAATGATCTTGTCCCATTACTACAG
>NZ_KE007363.1 GCF_000400735.1 Acinetobacter tandoii DSM 14970 = CIP 107469 | reverse complement strand
ACTATCGCTACGATGCACCAGTGACACTTATTCCCTCCACATGCACCGCATATCTTCCTTAAAAAGGATGCACAGAAGCTGATAAGGCTCGAATACTGTCTATGTATTGCTTATTGGATGAACGAGAGTCAGGTAACGAAAGACTTTTTACTGATACAATGCTTGCCATTTTTTATCAATTTGATAGAATTTGAAAAGCGGTACAAGCCGAAAGGTGAAATCATAACGGTCGTCAAACCTTATGATCTTCGTTACTTGATGCTCGAACATCAAATAACTGCGTACCACCAAATTTAAGACAAAACCCCTCTAAGTTGCAAGACTCAGAGGGGTTTTTCTTTAGGTTTTAACAAAATTTTTATTTTTCTCTCCTACTAACTCATGCCCAATAAGGACTGCGTAGTTTTAATAAAAACAGGTATATTCTTGTAAAATATTATTTTATGATTCCATCATAAAAAATGATGGCTGTTATTATAATGTTTGAATTGAAAAGCTTCTATTAATTCAACACATATCAAAAATAGTATAGACAAGGAAATCAACATTTATGGATATTTTGAAGAAGGAAAGACAATGAAAGTTAAATTTTTAACGGTTTCATTGATGTTTATTTTGCCATTTTCTGTTTTTGCAGCAAATGGACAAGTCGAAAAAGCGGTCATTGAATCAAATAATGCGTATAAAACGAAATATAATTTAGACGATATGACAGAGTTTAATTATGCGCAAAAAGGCTTTATTGCCAAGCCAACAGGTCAAATTAAAAGTGAAAAAGGCAATGTGATCTGGGATTTTGATGCGTTTAATTTTTTAAATGATCCAGCACCAAATACTGTTAATCCTGCACTATGGCGACAAGCAAAGCTCAACAATAATGTTGGTCTATTTAAAGTGACAGATCGAGTTTGGCAAATTCGTGGTTTTGATTTGGCAAATATGACCATTATTCAGGGTGATACTGGCTGGATTATTGTGGATACATTAACCTCTAAAGAAACGGCTGAAGCAGCACTTAAATTTGCTAGGCAGCATTTAGGTGAGCAAAAAATTTCAGCCATTATCTTTACCCATAGCCATATCGATCATTTTGGTGGTGCATTAGGCGTTCTTTCTACAGAAGAAATTAACGCTAGAAAAACCCCAATTATTGCGCCACAAGGCTTTATGGAAGAAGCGACCAGTGAAAATTTGATGGCAGGTTCAGCCATGATACGTCGTGCGACCTATATGTATGGAACCTTTTTACCAAAGAATGCTGAAGGATTGGTGGATACAGGTTTAGGTAAGGCTGTTGCTGTTGGGAAAATGGGAATCCTTGAGCCTACACAACTGATCACCCAAGCAGAACAGAAAATGACCATTGATGGTTTGGATTTTGTGTTTTATAACGTGCCGGGTTCAGAAGCGCCAGCAGAGTTAACCTTCTCTATCCCATCACTGAAACTTTATAATGGCGCAGAAATTCTTTCGCATACCATGCATAATCTTTATACCCTCCGCGGTGCCAAAGTCCGTGATGCCTTAAAATGGGTAGGCTATTTAGACCAAGCAATGCAGCATGCCAAAGCATCCGATGTATTGATTGCACAACATCATTGGCCTGTCTGGGGCAATGACAATATTCAAGATTTTATTAAAACCCAGCGAGATGTTTATAAGTTCACACATGATCAGACGGTGAGATATATGAACTCTGGTTTTAATGGTGCTGAAATTGCCGAGAAAATTCAGCTTCCAGCGGCACTTGATCAAAAGCTATATGCGCATGGCTATTATGGAACCTTAAAGCATAATGTAAAAGCGATATACCAATACTATATGGGATGGTTCGATGCTCATCCTTCCAATTTAGATCCATTACCGCCTAAAGCTGTTGCAAAAAAATATATTGAGTTGGCAGGTGGGGAGAATAATGCATTAAAAAATGCGCGGGATGCCTATGCTCAAGCTGACTATAGATGGGCTGCCGAGATTTTAAAACATATTGTGTTGAATAACCCTCAAAACCAACAAGCAAAAGACTTATTGGCAAATACGTATCGTCAATTGGGCTATGCTGCTGAGGCTTCAACTTGGCGTAATTTCTTTTTGGTGGGTGCTCAAGAGCTACAAAATAATGTACCCCTACAAAATACATCTGATCCGAGTGATTTATTGATTCACACGCCAACTGAAAGATTTCTTGAAGCCATGGCGACAAATTTAGATGTGGAAAATTTAAAAAATGAAAACCAGTGTATCAATCTGGTTTTGTCGGATACCCAAGAGAATTTTTCATTATGGGTTGAAAACTCAATCATGCAGTTTAAGCGTCATGATGACAGTAAAGATTTGGCATCGGATTGCCCAACATTAACCGTAACCAAGCCCTTATATCTAAAAATGATTACAGGTCAAATAAAAGGGGTAAAAGTCCTGCTTTCTAACGAAAGTAAAGTCAAAGGCAATCCATTGGAAATTGGAAAATTCTTTGCAATGTTTAAACGTCCAGACTCAACTTTTCCAATTGTCACTCGACCAAATGATTAGGATGAAATGACTGGGCTTAAAGAACCCTACCAAATTAAAGTCTCCGCTTTTATGTGCACACATTAGTGCACATAAATACAAAATTAGTTTAATTATTTCAATAATTTACAATCAATAAAAAAGCCTAACTTGTCTAAGTCGGGCTTTTTTATTGATTCTTCACGTTTCACGCCTAATATTTAATCATTGTTCCATATTTTTGATTAGCAACAGTCGGAATCGAGCATAAACCCTACATGCCAAAATTCATGCCCCGATCTCGCTTAGGTTGGGGCTGCTCCATTTCCTTTTTCCGTTCCTTCATTTGGACGATATTCGCTTCAATAGTTCGGACGTTTCGAGCAAATTCTGCTGAGCTTTGGCTACTTCTGACGAGACTGAATGCTGTATGGTTGAGATTCTCTCCAGAACTTCTTCGTTGTTCGCTGTAATCTGGCTCATCTCTCGGACTTTGCCATTGATCTGCTCGGTATAGGTCGCTGTATTTTTTTCCAATTCGTGAAATTGTGTCTGTATTGTCGATAATGACTTTTGTGTTTGCACTAAGTCTGTCTGTACGCTCTCCATTGCCTTTGATTGTGCTGATAAGGCTTGGATAATTTTCTTTTGCATCACGTCTAAACTCTGCTGTTGCTGCTGCAACTGAGTTTGTTGTTGCTGTAATTGCTGCTGTTGTTCTTCGATGATTCTCAATAATTGTGTTTCTAATTCGGTCATCACTTAATACCCCATCGGCACCATGAAGTTGTTCTGCCAATCCCCTGCGTCCTTGTTGATCTGAATACATAGACGTTGGGCTTTGCTGTTTTGCTGTCTGCATGTGCTGAACGTCAAACTGCCCCCCGATCGGTTCAGGTGATCCACTCGCATTTGTTTCTCGTTGATGGTCATATTGAGTGTCCGTATCTCGTTGTACTTGCTTTTGCCCATAAAACCGAGCGCAATAATGAGAATAATTAAAATAGCAGCTCCCAAAATCATTGCCATATTCAAAGTGGTAAGCTGTTTCAGTAGGCTTTTGTTCTGAACTTGCTGTTCTTTTGTCTGTATCTGCTCGTTCATTTGCTTTAAACGGCTCAATTTGGACTGTAGCAAGGCTTGGTACTGGTCGAGCTGCTTCTCGATCTGCTGTGAGCTGTTCTGTAGGTTCTGCGCTAATTTCTCGTCTGACTGCTGGATAGCGGTCGCTGTGATATTGGCTCTTGTGCTCAAGCTGTCTTTGATAATCTGTGACGTTTGCTCGATACCGCTCAGAAGTTGTTCCTCGGTACGTTGCAATTCGCTGTTGTACTTCTTGTCGATATTCGCCAGTAGCGCTAAAGCCTTGCTCATAAACCTCTCCACTTAAACGGATAGGACGTGTTGCGCCCTCGTATGGATTTTCGATTGATATTGATTTTTGGGTTTGTCGGGTGACTTTGATTTCATTCGATTCAAGCCATTCAACCAATTTTTGCCGATCGGCAACTTTGCCATCGACTACAGCTTGGTAAATCCTTTGGTGTAACTGATCTTTAAAATCCTTCACATCCTTGGGTAAGTTCTTCTTATTGATTAAAAGCTGCTGATTGTTCGGATCATCGGGATCATATAGTTGATGTTCTGCATTGGTAATCTGCTTAAACAGATCCACTCGATCTAAATCCACTGGCGCATAAAATGGCTGTAGCCGTTTGCCTGTCGAAAGCTCAACGTTTGGAATCACAAAATTCAGCTCAAGCCGTGTCTCTCCAGTATCTTGATTCACCTTATCTTGGTGCTGTACCCATAAAATTTGGTACTGATCTTTATCGAGACCAGGGAAAAGGCATTCCTCAAAATTTTGCATGATTTTCTGTTTATCCTGGTCAGATAAAGCATGCTCGTAAAAGGATAAACAACCACTGGTATATTTCTTGGCAAAAGGACTGCTATCAATCAGTTGAGCGGTCAAGTCAACATCACCACTTAAAACCTGTGCATGTTCTCGCTCTCTATCTTCACCAAGCAAATAATCTAGACAACCTTTAGATAATCCTGAACCATGTCTAAAAAAATCAACGATCATCTGGTCGTAACTCCCGAAGTTGTTGATCTATGGAAATCAACAAATGAAGTAACTTCACTTTGTCAAAAGTACCTGTCCCTGCAATATCCGTATTAATCGCTTTGGCAATCTGATTCACGTTATTACCAATTCGACCAAGTTCTAAAATTAACACTCGCTCTGTCTTGCTATACGAAGATTCAACAACCTTTGTTGCTTTAATTTTTTGGTCATCATCTGCTTTGGAATTATAAATCTTTGTTGCTTTATCTACTGCTGACTGACGTAGCAACTTTGCGATTGAACCAAAAGGATTATTGGCATCGAGCAATTGATATTCTGATTCTGAAAGTCTGACTTTAAACGTCCGTTCCCGTACTACTTTCTGTTTAGTTACTGAATCTATTTCCACTTGAACAATCCCATTCTTGGTCTAACCGGTTTAGAGGAAAATCTTTGATTTTTCTGTTTAAAGCTTTTCGGGGGTATCGGGGGTGAAGCCCCTGATCAAGGTCACAGCTTAGCACTATTAAACGAAGTGAAATAGGGGTAACTGTGTATCCTTGCTTATTTAAAAAGGGAAAGAATTATTTATACTAAAATTTAATCAAATGATACAGTATATAAACCCTAATAAGAACTGGCATAAATCTTGTAAAACAAAATGCTCTCAACTCTCTTTCAACGTCCCCACATCCCTCGCTTTGCTCGGGCTGATGGTGAACGTTGAGAGAGTTTCGGCAATACTCTCCCTAAGGGCTGTCATTCAAAAAATAACACATCCCCTAAGTATTGCCGATTTAACCTGATTAGGCTGACGGAGCCACGCATCGGTCGTATCCGCACCATGCTTCACATACATGGCAGACAAGGACTAAAGGTACTGCACCTCTCCCCACGCGCTCCCTGTCGAAGTATGGTGGTATCTCTGCGAGGATTGCTCCAACATGCAACTTAACCAACCTATACAACTACTCTCAACGCTCCGCTTTTGTGGGATTCCCCTGTAACGGTTCAGCTCCTGCTTCTCAGCTTTCACTATCGCTACGATGCACCAGTGACACTTATTCCCTCCACATGCACCGCATATCTTCCT
>NZ_KE007362.1 GCF_000400735.1 Acinetobacter tandoii DSM 14970 = CIP 107469 | reverse complement strand
CTTGTAGGTAATAACGACTGTTTGGGGTTGTATAGTCAAGTAATTAAGTGCATGTGGTGGATGCCTTGGCAGTCAGAGGCGATGAAAGACGTAATAGCCTGCGATAAGCTCCGGGGAGGCGGCAAATATCCTTTGATCCGGAGATTTCTGAATGGGGGAACCCACCTACTATAAGGTAGGTATTGCAACATGAATACATAGTGTTGCAAGGCGAACGAGGGGAAGTGAAACATCTCAGTACCCTTAGGAAAAGAAATCAATTGAGATTCCCTCAGTAGCGGCGAGCGAACGGGGAAAAGCCCATTAAGTCATATCAGTTTTAGTGGAATGCTCTGGGAAGTGCAACCATAGTGGGTGATAGTCCTGTACACGAAAGGGCTGATATGATGATGTCGAGTAGGGCGAGGCACGTGAAACCTTGTCTGAATATGGGGGGACCATCCTCCAAGGCTAAATACTCCTGACTGACCGATAGTGAACCAGTACCGTGAGGGAAAGGCGAAAAGAACCCCTGTGAGGGGAGTGAAATAGATCCTGAAACCGCATGCATACAAGCAGTGGGAGCCGACTTGTTCGGTGACTGCGTACCTTTTGTATAATGGGTCAGCGACTTATATTCAGTAGCAAGGTTAACCGTATAGGGGAGCCGTAGAGAAATCGAGTCTTAATAGGGCGTTTAGTTGCTGGGTGTAGACCCGAAACCAGGCGATCTATCCATGAGCAGGTTGAAGGTTGGGTAACACTAACTGGAGGACCGAACCCACTGTCGTTGAAAAGCCAGGGGATGACTTGTGGATAGGGGTGAAAGGCTAATCAAGCCTGGTGATAGCTGGTTCTCCCCGAAAGCTATTTAGGTAGCGCCTCGGACGAATACCATAGGGGGTAGAGCACTGTTTCGGCTAGGGGGTCATCCCGACTTACCAAACCGATGCAAACTCCGAATACCTATGAGTACTATCCGGGAGACAGACTGCGGGTGCTAACGTCCGTAGTCAAGAGGAAAACAATCCAGACCGCCAGCTAAGGCCCCAAAATCATAGTTAAGTGGGAAACGATGTGGGAAGGCATAGACAGCTAGGAGGTTGGCTTAGAAGCAGCCACCCTTTAAAGAAAGCGTAATAGCTCACTAGTCGAGTCGGCCTGCGCGGAAGATGTAACGGGGCTAAAACTATGTGCCGAAGCTGCGGATTTGACATTAGTCAAGTGGTAGGGGAGCGTTCTGTAAGCCGATGAAGGTGTATTGAGAAGTATGCTGGAGGTATCAGAAGTGCGAATGCTGACGTGAGTAACGACAAAACGGGTGAAAAACCCGTTCGCTGAAAGACCAAGGGTTCCAGTCCAACGTTAATCGGGGCTGGGTGAGTCGACCCCTAAGGCGAGGCCGAGAGGCGTAGTCGATGGGAAATTGGTTAATATTCCAATACTTCTGTGTAATGCGATGAGAGGACGGAGAAGGTTAAGTCAGCCTGGCGTTGGTTGTCCAGGTGGAAGGTTGTAGGCATGTATCTTAGGCAAATCCGGGGTACTCTATGCTGAGAACTGATAGCAAGCTGTACTTGTACAGTGAAGTGGCTGATACCATGCTTCCAGGAAAAGTCTCTAAGCTTCAGTTACACAGGAATCGTACCCGAAACCGACACAGGTGGTCAGGTCGAGTAGACCAAAGCGCTTGAGAGAACTCTGCTGAAGGAACTAGGCAAAATGGTACCGTAACTTCGGGAGAAGGTACGCTGCTGACGGTGATGGGACTTGCTCCCTGAGCTATTGGCAGCCACAGAAACCAGGCCGCTGCAACTGTTTATTAAAAACATAGCACTCTGCAAACACGAAAGTGGACGTATAGGGTGTGATGCCTGCCCGGTGCTGGAAGGTTAATTGATGGGGTTAGCGTAAGCGAAGCTCTTGATCGAAGCCCCAGTAAACGGCGGCCGTAACTATAACGGTCCTAAGGTAGCGAAATTCCTTGTCGGGTAAGTTCCGACCTGCACGAATGGCATAATGATGGCGGCGCTGTCTCCAGCAGAGGCTCAGTGAAATCGAAATCGCTGTGAAGATGCAGTGTACCCGCGGCTAGACGGAAAGACCCCGTGAACCTTTACTGCAGCTTGACATTGAACTTTGACCTTACTTGTGTAGGATAGGTGGGAGGCTTTGAAGTTGGAACGCCAGTTCCAATGGAGCCGTCCTTGAAATACCACCCTGGTAATGTTGAGGTTCTAACTCTGTCCCGTTATCCGGGACGAGGACCATGTCTGGTGGGTAGTTTGACTGGGGCGGTCTCCTCCTAAAGAGTAACGGAGGAGTACGAAGGTGCGCTCAGCGTGGTCGGAAATCACGCGTAGAGTATAAAGGCAAAAGCGCGCTTAACTGCGAGACCCACAAGTCGAGCAGGTACGAAAGTAGGTCTTAGTGATCCGGTGGTTCTGTATGGAAGGGCCATCGCTCAACGGATAAAAGGTACTCTGGGGATAACAGGCTGATACCGCCCAAGAGTTCATATCGACGGCGGTGTTTGGCACCTCGATGTCGGCTCATCTCATCCTGGGGCTGAAGCAGGTCCCAAGGGTATGGCTGTTCGCCATTTAAAGAGGTACGCGAGCTGGGTTTAGAACGTCGTGAGACAGTTCGGTCCCTATCTACCGTGGGCGCTGGAAATTTGAGAGGATCTGCTCCTAGTACGAGAGGACCAGAGTGGACGAACCTCTGGTGTACCGGTTGTGACGCCAGTCGCATCGCCGGGTAGCTATGTTCGGAAGGGATAACCGCTGAAAGCATCTAAGCGGGAAGCCTACCTCAAGATAAGATTTCCCTAGGACTTTATGTCCTCTAAAGAGCCGTTGAAGACTACGACGTTGATAGGTTGGATGTGGAAGCATAGTGATATGTGAAGCTGACCAATACTAATTGCTCGTGAGGCTTGACTATACAACACCCAAGCAGTTGTATTTAAAGCTTATAATCGATTCATAAAAGATCAGTTAACCCTGATCTGAAACAAAAAACTTGATTTAGTGAAAGCTAGAACATAAAATTCGACTCAGTTAACTAATCCGTTAATAACTCATTTGGTACCAAGTAGGGTAGCAACAAGATCAAATGATCTGAGCATAAAACCTGAACAAGTCCATAAACAGTTGTGCTGGCGACAATAGCAAGAGTGAACCACCTGATCCCTTCCCGAACTCAGAAGTGAAACCTCTTAGCGCTGATGGTAGTGTGGGGTTACCCATGTGAGAGTAAGTCATCGCCAGCTCATTATTCTAAAGCCCCCTAACTCAATGGTTAGGGGGCTTTTTATCGTCTAGTAGAAAATTATTAAGTTAATAACAAGTTTAAAGTGCATGAATGAAAGGTAATATGTGAAGATTATTATAAATAACCTTAAAGTCGCTGATTCTAACTCTAAGGCTTAAGTATTAAAAATCTGAAATACACAGAGTTATATTATAAGATCAAATTTTATTTCTCTCATATTCTATGATAAACCTGTGAAATGATAAGAACTATAAATCGAGAATGATTGTGCTGAATATTTTATTACAGTTGTGTGGGGGTATTGGCTTATTTCTATTAGGAATGAGTTTAATGACCGATAGCCTTAAAGCTATTGCTGGGGAAGCATTGAGACAATGGCTAGTGCGCTTCATGGACTCTCCCTTAAAAGCAATGTTTTCGGGTATTATCATCACGATTGCTGTGCAATCATCTACAGCAAGGACTTTAGCAACTATTGGATTTGTTAGTGCTGGTATTCTGACGTTTAGTAATGCAATTGGTGTAATTATTGGTGCCAATATCGGTACCACCAGTACAGGTTGGATGGTTGCATTACTTGGTTTAAAATTTTCAATCTCAAAAATAGCCTTACCTTTGGTTGCTATTGGAGCAATCTTAAAACTACTTGCTAAAGAACGTCTGGCTTTAATGGGAATGACTATTGCTGGGTTCGGTTTATTATTTTTTGGAATAGATGTTTTACAGCAAGCTATGGCAGGGGTTGCTGCTTCAGTTGATTTAAGTCGTTGGCCAACAGAAAGTCTTTTAAGTAAATTACTTTTAGTACTGATTGATTTTGTGATGACGATTTTGTTGCACTCATCGAGTGCAGCAATTACAGCAACTTTAGCGGCTTTGGCGAGCCAAGCGATTAACTTGGAGCAAACCTTAGCTTTGGTAATAGGTCAAAACGTTGGGACTGTTGTTACTGCAGTTTTGGCCGCAGTAGGGGCGACTACCAGTGCAAAACGAACTGCTGCCGTACATGTCATTTTTAATGTTGTGACTGCAATATTTGCTTTTTTATTGTTATTACCTGGATTCTTATGGGCTTATCAGTATATAGCCTTTATCCATCATTTGGATCCCATTCTTATCGTTGCTGCGTTTCATACGTGCTTTAGCTTGCTCGGTGCCTTAATTTTTATGCCGTTTATTGGTCGATTTGAACAAGTCCTATTAAGGTTATTACCTGAGCAAGAAAATTCATTAACACGCTACTTGGATGATAGTTTATACAGTGTACCTGCACTGGCTATAGCTGCAACAGAACGTGTTTTGCTGCAAACATTAACTGATATCTATTCTTTACTGATTAAATTTATTCGTAGTGAAATTATTACTACAATGGTTAATACCAATGAGATGGATGCAACCATAAAAACTGTAGAATCCTACTTAGAGCGCATGTCTGTTCCACAGTCTCTCAGCGATCAGCAGCGTCTAATTCTCTTGCTCAGATTAGTGGTATATATCAGAGTTTTGAGAAATGATTTACAAGATGTTGCGCAAGTTGAATTGCTTAAGAAGCAGCAAATATTACAAGAACTTCCTTTAGCATTGGTTAAGCATTTGGAAAGACAAATTGAATATTTACAAACAACACCATTTCCAAAATTTCCAACAGATTTTGTGAATGATTTAATTCAGTTAGAGCAAGCGAGCAACGAACAGCAAGAATTCCTTCGTCAGAAGATTATGCATGCCTCGGTAAACCATCAACTTACAGCTTCTCAGACCTTGGATTTATTGGCTGCACAACGTTGGATTGTACATCTCATCGCCCATACACAAAGAGTTGCAGTATTGTTGCAACAACAAGATACTATTGAATAGCATTTAATTGGCGTCGAGCATGCTTTAATGCAGTTCTAAGGCCTTCTTCTAAAGTTGGATGATAAAATGGTTTTTCCAGTAGCTGATCAAGTGTGCAGTCTTCAGAAATCATCCAGCTGAGTAAGTGCGCTAAATGTTCAGCGGAAGTCATTAGTAGTTCTGCACCTAGAATTTTACGACTCTCTGTATGGACATAGACTTCTAAGGCACCATAGTTTTTCCTTAAGACTTGTGCTCGTCCTTGTCGGGCATAAGAAACATACCCTGTTACATAAGGAACTTTACTGCTTTCAATTTGCTTAAAACTTTGACCCACAATAGCCATTTCTGGTTCACAGAATACAATTCCTAGTGGAGTTAAATTTCGAATGCTTTTGATCTTATTTAAATTTAAGCAATTTAAAACAGCATTGCGACCTTCATGTGCAGCTTCATGCTGAATAGGTGTGTTGGTATGAGCGTCACCAACAACAAAAATAGGATAGTGTGCAAGCTGTTTGGTTACTGTATGAATAGGTAAGTTTTTCAAATCTGTAAATTCAACATTTATATTTTCTAATTTTAAATTATCTAATAATGTACGACGTCCTGTGGCAACCAATAAATAATCTGCGATTAGATGGTGTTCTTGGTCAAATTCCTGATAGGTGATTTGTACACCATCTTTGGAATTATGAATGTGCGTAGGTAACACTTCGAATTTAATTTCAATTTCTTGACTTAAAAGCTCTTGTGCCATTTTTTGTAGTAAAGGGCTGGTTAATGTTCCGACTTTTTGACTACGTGCAAATATCGTAGTTTTAACACCTAAACGCTGTAATGCTTGCGCAAGTTCAAGAGCAATAACACCACTTCCAATCACAGCGATAGATTCTGGCAGTTGCTCCAGTTCAAAGATTTCATCAGAAGTAATGAGTTTAGATCCTAATTCTTTTTTCCATTCAAGATCAAAACTAGGCGTTGATCCTACAGCTAGAATAAAACTCCGAGCTTGATAGTGCTTTTGATTAATTTCAATTGTCGAGGCATTAATAAAGTGAGCTTGACCAGTTATTTTATGGCTTGTTTCCCAGCGTTCGACATCTTTTAAAGCTGCTTGTGTAAATTGATTTCTTAAGTTCTGTACATGATGCATGATTTTTTGGGAATCAGGATGTAGATATGTTGTTACACCAATTTGATCTAATGATTGAGCATCATGCAGTTGATTTGCTACAGAAATGAGTACTTTGCTTGGCATACAACCTACACGTGCACAGGTCGTATCCCAAGGGCCATGATTTACAATTAAAATATTTGATGTGTGTTTGATTGCTTCTTTATATGCAGCCTGTCCAGCTGTTCCAGCACCAATAATAATGATGTCGTACATAATAGATATTATTTGAATAAATGTTCTTCAGACTAACATAGTAAAACATTTGATTTGGCTTTGTTTACATAAAGCTACTTCTATGGTTTCATACTGCAAATTAACAATTTTAATGACGACTTTTGAACAAAATAATGTTCGGGGAATTTTGATGAATAATAAACAGATTGGTTTAAAACTGTCGACTATTGCACTTTGTGTTTTATTAGCAAGTTGTGGTGGAGGGGGAAGTGGTGGATATTTTGAAAATAATAATTCTGGAGGTGTTTCAACTGGTGGTGGTTCCTCAACTTCTGCAGTAAATATTGGGACAATTTCACTTTTTGATGTTAATAATAAAGCTACAACTGCTGTAACTATTGCTGGAGCTACAGCATCTGTTAAAGTAACCGATTCATCTGGCAAGGGTATTAGCGGCGCTTTAGTCAAATTTACGGGTGGCGGTGTAGAGTTTGGTACTTCTAATGGTGCTGTATTAACAAATGCAGAGGGTGTTGCTAGCATTGCAATTAAACCAACCAATATTACAGATACAGGAAGTTATCAACTTTCGGCAACAGCTGAATATGATGGAAAAACAGCCACATCAAAACCATATTACTTTACGCTTCAAGCAGCGAATATTCTTTTTGCAAATCTTGCAGCTGTGAATCCAACTCTTGAATCAGGGGCATCGACAAATATTAATTTGAAAACCCAAGATGCGAGCACTGGTGAAAATCAAAATAATGTGACTGTGAACTTCACAACTAGCTGTGGTACTTTTGATAATTCTTCTGTAGTTTCCTCAAATCAGGGCGATGTAACTTCAACTTATAAAGCGATTGATGCCAATGGTAAACTTTGTGAAGGTACACAAACGATTACAGTAAGTGGAAGTAATGGTGCTATTTCTAAAACAATCAGCGTAAATATTGCCTCAATTGAAGCTAATTCCTTAGTTTATACATCAGATGCTGTTAATTTGGGTATTCAAAGTAGTGGTTCAGCATCAAGTGGTCAAATTGAGTTTACAGTATATGCAAATGGTGTCCCTGCCTCTAATAAAGATGTTAATATTGAATTAGTACGCGGTCCAGAAGGGCTTAGCTTTGTCACGTTTGGCAACAAAACAGCGAAAACGTTAAAAAGTGATTCAACTGGTAAAATTGTAGTTAATCTGTACCCAGGTAATAAACCAGGTCCTGTTGAAATTAAAGCGACATTAGCTTCCAATTCCAATGTTTATGCCTTATCTAAAAACGTTGCTATCTCAACTGGACGTGTAACACAAAATGGCTTAAGTATATCTGTCTCTAAGAATTCATTGCAGAATGATAAAGATGGTGATACTGCGATAGTCACCGCTCGTATGGTTGATCGTGTGGGTAACCCTGTCCCAGATGGTACTGTGATCAGTTTCCTTGCCGAAGGTGGAAGTATTACTCCTAATTGTGCATCAACCGAAGGTGCATGTTCAGTGACATTAGCAACACAGAATCCTCGTCCTGTGGATAATCGCGTAACCGTTTTAGCTTATGTTGAGGGTGATAAATCATTTATTGATGTTGATGGAGACAATGTCTATAACGCTGCTGTTGATAAGCTAGAAGATAAACTTGGAAATAGCACGAATATTGGTGATTTTTTCCGTGATGATAATGAAGACAATACATATAATGCAAACTTAGGTGAATTCATTTATAAGCGTGGTGCAAAGGGAACTTGTGGTGCGTCCTTAATGACGGAGCCGAATATTGCTGGAACATGTGACACAAATTTAGATGCTGTAATTCGTCAACAACTTATTTTTGCATTTGCAAGTGATACGCCTACTTTTTATGGCGTATCAGGTGTAAATACTATTATGACTGATATTACATCTAATATTTTTACTTTCCAAGTTTATGGAAATAGCGCTAAAACGGTACCAATGCCATCAGGGACAACAGTAGCTGTTACAGTGAAAGACAATACTGATAATAATTTGGACTGTGAAGCAGATATCTTGTCAGGTGATGTCAAAGTACCAAGTGTTGTTGCAATGTTAACACCTTCAACTTTTACATTAGATTCAAATGAAGGAGTTAAATATACGGCACGATTACAAAAATGTGTAGTCGGTGATGACGTCAAAATTACTATCAATGCTCCAAATAAAATAACAACCAGAATTATCACACTAAATTAAGTACATTAAAAAACAGCGCTTCGGCGCTGTTTTTTTTTGAGCGAAAATTTAAATTGATGTTCCAACACTCACACCAACCGTAGGACGTACATCCATAGATGTACAAGCAGATAGGATGGAAGTACAGAGTACAACGATCAATAATTTATTCATGTAATAAACCTTGCTTGCGTGCTTCATTAAATAATTCGCTTGAGCGTTGACCACTTTTACAAATCATTAAAATGGGTTTAGGAAGTTCGTTATAGTACTTTGAAAATTCAATGATATCTGTTTGCGTAATTTTACCGTTTTCAATAGGTTGGTAAATGACACTTACGTGAGATTGCTCCGCAATATTGCGTAACTGACTGACAGAAACATTATTTCCCATTTCCTGATCGGGCCGATTCACAATTACAGACTTAAATCCCTGTTTTAACAGTAGTTGAAACGTTTTGTTATCAAGCTGACCAGAAACGGTAAGGTTTTCGCTCAGTGCTTGAAGCATTTGAGTTTTCTGAGCGAAAAGGGATGTACTATTCAGCAAAACACTACACAAAATGCATGTAGTCAAGAGTTGCTTAATCATCCAGCAAATCCATTTGTTTTGCCAGTTGATATAAATTGTTTGAACGATTGCCTGTACGGCAAAACATTAAAACGGGTTTTGGAAGTTCATTAAAATGATTGGCAAAAGTACGTACATCAAGCTCGGTAATTTGACCTGCTACGACTGGTTGATAGACATAGTCGAGTCCTGCAACACGTGCTGCTTCTTCAATTTGAGCACTTGTGGGTTGCTCTGGTCCACCTTCCATATCTGGGCGGTTGTTGATAATAGACTTGAATCCTTTTTCGACAACTTGTTCTACATGCTCAGGGCCGATTTGACCTGCGAAGCCTACATTTTCGCTCATTATGTCACTCCATCATCCAATTAAACAATATATGCTTTATGATAGCATTAAGCAGATTCTACTGTTGAATCTGTTGAAATTTTTATAAATGATTACAACCATAAAATAACGTACTGGAGCGCGTATGCACGCTTACACGGTCGAGCCTTTATATGTCAAAAGTGGTCAGGAAGTACTTGCGGCAGATTTTTATCGGCCCAAAACGGAACATAAACCAGCAGTTATATTGATGGCACATGGCTTGGCTGGCTTACGTCAGTTTAAACTGGTGCAATACGCGAAACAATTTGCACAAGCCGGTTACGCTGTGGTGTTGTTTGATTATCGCTATTGGGGTGGCAGTACAGGGCGACCACGTGAGTTGGTCTCTATTAGCTCGCAGTTAGACGACTGGCGAACGATGATTGCTCATCTTCAGGAACGCAAGTCGATTGATTCACGACGGATTATTTTGTGGGGAACAGCACTGAGCGGTGGTTATGTCTTGACGTTAGCCAGTGAATTGAAAAATATTCAAGCGGTGATGGTGCAAGTGCCGATGGTTGATGGTAGTGAGCTGGGCAAACTTTACCCGATTCCTCAGTTATCCAAAGCACTAAAAATTTCCAGTCAAGATTATATGGGGGGTAAAGTCGGGATGGCCTGTAAAACCTTACCTGTTGTAAGTCGTGATGATCTTAGTTTTATGCCGACAGAGGACAGTTATTCAGGTTATATGTCGATTGTTCACCCAGACTATTTTTGGAGTGGTGAAATTCCAGCACGGGTATTCTTTAATCTGATTCGTTATCGTCCTATCCAGGAAGTTCGTAAAATTAGTATTCCAGTGCTATTTATTGCAGCCAAAGAAGACAGTTTAATGCCAATCGCTTCGAGTCGTGAGGCTGCTACTAATATCGCACCTTATGTGCAATATTATGAATGGGAGATGAAACATTTCGATATTTATCATCATCCGTGGTTTGAAAAAGCCATTTCGACCCAATTAGAATTCTTACATCAACATATTGGAGTCAGCTCATGATTATTGTATGCCCATCCTGTTTGGCGAAGAATCGCGTGCCTGAAGAAAAAATTGAAGCCCAGCCCAGCTGTGGTCAGTGCCACCAACCTTTGATTCCACTAGCTCCCATTGACTTGAATGAGCAAAATTTTAGTCAGTTCATCACGCACAGTGATTTACCTATTTTGATTGATTTATGGGCAGACTGGTGTGGACCGTGTAAAATGATGGCTCCTCATTTCGCAGCCGTGGCAAAACAGAACCCTCGTGTGATTTTTGCCAAGATTAATACGGAGGAGTCTCCTCGTTTAAGCAGCGCTTTTCATGTGCGGAGTATTCCAACCCTCGTGTTGATGAATAAAACCAATGAAATTGCTAGAATAAGCGGTGCGCTTAGATCGAGTGAACTACAACAGTGGCTAGATCAACATTTAAATGTCTAATGCCTAGTCAAAGCACAATAGGCTTGGAGAAATCGTGTCAGATATTCATGTAAAACCAGAAGGGACGTTATCTCTTCAAACCATCGCGATGCCAGCGGATACCAACTGGAGTGGCGATGTATTTGGTGGCTGGATTGTGTCACAAATGGACTTGGCTGGAGCAATCCACGCAGAACGCTTTAGTAAAGGGCGTTGTGCAACAATTTCAATTAATCAGATGACTTTTCTAGTGCCAGTAAAAGTTGGGGATGTGATTAGTTGTTATACCAAAATTTTAAAAGTCGGCAATACTTCAATTCAAATGCAAATTGAAGTCTGGGATAGCCATGACAGCTCGCGTGAGGCAAAACGCGTCACAGAAGGTGTATTCACTTTTGTGGCTGTGGATGTGAAAGGCAACAAACGTCAAATTCCTGAAGAAGTGAAGCAGAAGTTTATGAACACTCCATCTGCTTAAGCTTCAATAAAAAAACCAGCAATCTGCTGGTTTTTTTATGCCTCTATTTTAAGCCGACTTGCGCTTAGGTAACCACGCCCAAAGCATTTGGCATTGAATTGGTTCATTGCCTGCATCATCAATTACAGTTACAGGAATCAGCAATTCACCTTTTTCCTGCTCTGCAATAAACGTTTGCTGTTCTGAACTTAAGCTTGCTGTCGCAGTGAGTCCACCTTGCGCAACCTTCAAATAATCAACATGTAGGCTTTTAATCAGTAAAATGCGATGATCTGGAACATGTAAGCCTGTTAAAAAACCTGTTGCAGTTTCAGCCAATAACGCCATTGCTGCTGCATGCACGCCTTTAATGTGGTTTTGCATATTACGTTGATTTTCAATGCGTACGACCACATGATGCTGGTCAACTTCCAGATAACGAATATTGGCTGTACCGACCATCGGTACAATACGACCAAAGGCTTTGCTCCAAAGGGTAGTTCGAATCCCTTGCGGGAATTTCGATGTGGCTTTGACCAGTTTGGATAAACGATTGCTTTGAGTCATATCATACCTCTAGATGTTTAGGGGTGGCCTCACATTAGTCTTTAAAGTTATTAAATTGCAATGGAAGTCCGAATTGTTGTTCACGCAAGAAATTCATGACTTGCTGTAAAGTATCGCGCTTTTTATCAGTCACACGAATCTTGTCGCCTTGAATTGAAGATTGCACTTTAATGCCACTTTCTTTAATGGCTTTATTAATTTTTTTTGCAGTATCAGAGTCAAGACCATCTTTCAGTTTGATCACTTGAATCACATTTTTACCTGAAGCTGTGGCTTTTTGCGGATCTAAAGCTTGAACATCGACTTTGCGCTTATAAAAATGGTTTTCCAACATGTTATACACTTGCTCGCATTGGAAATCACTTTCAGTACTAATTTTAATTTCTTTAGACTTTTCATTGAGTTCAATAGAAACATCTTGTCCGCGGAAGTCAAAACGCGTTGCAATTTCTTTTTGCGTGTTTTGAACTGCATGATTTACTTCAAAAATCTCTAATTCTGAAACAATATCGAACGATGGCATAGAATAGACCTTTACAAAGGGAAAGAATATCTGAGATGCTAGGGATGTTTTCTTCATTTGCCAAGTGTTGTTTACATCAAAGGAGTGCACAATGATCCGTAAACAAGAAATTACAACATTTGAGTTCCCAGACGATGCCATCATCTGGGATGTCCGTGACGCAAGTGCTTATGCTGAAGCCCATGTTAAAGGTGCGGTAAATCAGCCAATTGCAGACTTGTCAGCAGATTGTTTGACTCAGGTGTCTGCGGATCAGACCATTTACATTCTGTGTGGTGGTGGAAGTAAGGCGCCACGTGCGGCTGAACTTCTCGATAGTTTAGATCATTCACGTGAGTATGTAGTCCTGATGGGGGGTACACGAGCGGCTCGTGACGCGGGTTTACCTTTAGAACAAGGAACCTGATTCAAAAAAAGCGCCTTATGGCGCTTTTTTCGTAAATGAAGAAGAAAAACAACAGAGATATAAAAAAGAATTAATTTCCAGTCTGCGTATGTGGATGAGCCTTAAAATAAGGTTTCTTCGGTTTAGTTTTTTTTACAAAACGTTGAATATCCAACTTTTTCAAAAGTGAACTTGGAACAGGGCAAGCTTCTGAAAGAATTTTTGCAGCCAAAATTTCACTACACAATGGCGCGAATAAAAAGCCTTTAGATCCCAATCCCGCTAGGCTATATATTTCAGTCGAATGATCCAAGCGACCTAAGATAGGGAAATAATCGCTGGTTTGTGCACGCACCGAAGCACGACCTTGCCAAGTTGAGGTTGGAGGCAGAGATTGTGCATAACTTGGAAACACACTGTGGATAAGATTGAAGTTATGCACATGGTCTTCTGTGAGAACTTCACAATCATCCCGATTCGGATAGAAAGATGCACCCAAAATTAAATGTTCAGCATCGAGTTGCATACAATAGCCACCATAGCTATAGGCTTGGTCGGCAGCTAAAGGTTGAGCCTGATTATTAACCCAACTGACCTGACCACGAATCGGTTTGAGTAGCGGATAATGTTCAAAAAAAGTTTGGCTTTCGCGCGCGCAGCACACAATCACATGATCAAAGTCACCCAGACACTGATCTTGAGTATTCATAATTTCTACAGTTTGTTTTGAAATAAAGCTCTTGATCGTGGCTTGCTGAAACTGAATGAGAGGATGTTGCAGAATCTGATCGCGTAATGAATGTGGAGAAACTACTCCTGCTTGCAGCAGATTTAAGCTCGGAAACGCTGTTGGAATTGCGCAGTCTTCTGCTGTGGAGGTATTGAGTACTTGTTCAGGATATTCGGTAGCTAAACCCAATAAATCATCGACATTTTTCAAAGCCATTTGGTTGACTTGAATCGGGCGAAAAGCCTGAAATTGAGCATAGTGGCGCAGTGCGTGCTGCCATGCCAAAGTCATCAAGTGTTCATGGCTTTGTTCAATCGGACACAGTTTAGGATTGAGTAAAGCCAAGGGATTGCCCGAACCACCCGACAGTGGTGCGCTTTGATCATATAGGGTGACTAAATGCCCGCGTTGGGCAAAAGCCCAAGCACAACTTAAACCTGCAATACCTGCACCAATAATGGCAATTTGACGTTGCTTGGTGCTGATGGACTTAGATGCCTCAGTCGTTATTTGATGCGTTATAGTATCATTGTCGCTATCCAGCTCTGGCTTTATCCAACTGGCTTTCAGCATTTCCCGTTTATGCCCAAAGCCACGTGGGCGAGTAATCTGAATACCATGCTGTTTCAGCCCTTGTTTTAACACGCCAGCCACGCTGAATGAGGCAAAAGTTGTTCCGTAGTCGGACAGTCGCACGATATGATTCAACACTTGTTCTTGCCACATATCTGGATTGCAAGAAGGTGCAAATCCATCTAAAAACCATGCATTGACAGGATGAAGTTTTTCCATTTGTGGGAAAACCTCATGCGCATCGCCTAACCACAGGTCAAGACTAAAACGCTCCTCAGGGAAATTCAGGCGATGACAACCGGCAAGAGGTAAAGGATATTGTTGAATCAGTTGATCGGCTAAAGGTTTGAGTTCAGGCCAGGCATTTAAAGCACGAATTAAGTCTAGCTTGGATAGTGGAAACTTTTCCACACTGATGGCATGTAAATGACTCTGGTTATCGGGACGATATTGTTGCCACATTTGCCATAGTGCCAGAATATTTAAGCCTGTACCAAAACCTGTTTCGCCGATAGAAAAGTATTCATAGTCGCTTAAATTTGCCAAACGCAGGCTGAGATCATTGCCATGTAAAAAGACATGTCGAGTTTCTAATAAACCATTGTCTTTAGAAAAATAAACATCGCCAAATTGTTTAGAGACAGGCACCTCGATACCATCGACAAGATGCCAATCGAGCTCAGCCGTTTGTATTGCATGTGACAAAAGTAGAAACCTTTATATTGAAGCGCAGAAAATTACCATTGGCGGCGACGTTTGGATTGCGCATAACTGGCAATTAAAAAACCCAAGAGTACGCCAACAGCAAGTGTGACCGCACCGTAAATAAACATTTGCGCACTACGTTCACTTTGTAGTACTTGAACTTGAACACCTAAACTATCATTTTTGAGTTGTAATTCTTGGTTTTGAGCCAATGCTTCTAAATTGGCTTTTTCCAATTGTTGCAGGCGTACGGATTGGTCTTTGACTAAAGCTTTGATTTTTAAATCTTGCAAGGCTTTATTTTTGGCAAGTTGTTCTGCTGTAAGGGGTTGAACCTCTTGCGGTTGTCCATTTGGATTCACAGTTGCTACTGCGGGAATCACGCGCGGTTTGTTCGCAGGAAGGGTTTGCGGTGGCGTTGTCGGTGCTGGTGCAGTAGGAGCAGCAGAGGCTACAGCAGGAGCTGGAGAAGTTGGTGCAGGTTCTACCGCCCAAGCTGTAGAACACAATAAAGAAAGACCTAGTAAACTAGGAACAACAGCGCGCATGAATTTTATCCTTTAGGAAACGCTTTGTTAAAAGGTTTAACCTCAATTTGAGCATAGACGCCTTCTTTTAAGAAAGGTTCGTCTTGTAGCCAAGTATCGAGTGCTTCACGACTGTCAAAATCGACAATAATGGTGCTGCCATAAAAACCTGCTTGTGGATTGCTCGGATCTTTAGGCATCGCACCTGCAACAATTAAGCGGCCTTCAGCATCTAATTGCTCTAAACGTGCGAGATGTTGAGGGCGTACTGCAAGGCGTTTTTCTACAGTACCGTCTTGATCGGTACAAGTCACAACAAATAATGGCATGATGATTCTCTGCGCGCGAAACGAATATTAATCTTCAGAAGATTTGAAGTGTTTACGTAATACAATAAACTGGATAATGATAAAGGAAAACATCACCAGCATGTCACCAAAAGCGGTAAATTCTCCCCAATATTTTCCGTTCATAAATAAGAAAGCAAAAAAGACATGTAAGCCAGACATGACGGCAAACATGCCTGCCCAAGCGTAATTGAGTCTTTTCCAGCCCAGTTCACCTAAATTGAAAATAGGGGCAAATAGGCGTTTGATGAGCGGACTACGGTCTTTACTAAAATACGGAGATAACAAGAAAGCACCAGCAAAGACCATATTTAGAATGGCTGCTTTTAGGCGGATATAGAAGTCATCACTGAGCATCAAGGTAATGCCACCAAAAATCACTGTCATAAACAAGACAATCCACTGTTGTTTGTCTAAACGGAATTTTTGCATGATAAACAATGCGCCATACACCACCAGCATGGAAAGAATTAAGCCCGTTGTTGCCACTAAAATATTATTATTGTCTATACCACCTGCGGAACCGATTAATTGGAGTAACGGATGCTGGGTATCTTTCGGATCTACCGTCTTATATAAATAAAAGAAAATAATGAGTGGCACAAAGTCTAAAAGTGCTTTCATGTTAGAGTATCTGAATCTGTTTAATAAAGTGGCTTAGTATAAGTGATGCTTGGCGTAGATTTACATACACATAGTAATATTTCTGATGGAACTTTGTCACCAGAACAACTGGTGCATGCCGCGCATGAAAAAGGCATCCACACGCTGGCATTGACCGATCACGATACGATGGATGGTCTAGCTTTGGCAGCACAAATTGCAAATGGCTATGACATGAAGTTAATCTCTGGCGTTGAAATTTCCAGTCAGTGGTCGCGTCCAGCCACCAAAAAAAGTTATAGCGTACATATTGTTGCACTGAACATGCAGCATCCTGAGCCCTTATTGGCGGTCTTGCAACAGCAAAAACAGATTCGAGCCGAGCGTGCAGAGCAGATTTGCCGTTTGCTTACACCGCTGATTGGTCAAGATATTTATGCCGATATACTCAGTAAAGTTGATGGTGAAGCAGATCGTATCACGCGTACACATATTGCCAAAACCTTGGTAGAAAAGGGAATCGTCAGTCGTGTACAACAAGCTTTTGATAAATATATTAAAGAAGGCAAGAAGGCTTATGTAAAGTTTGATGGATTGGGACTTGAAGAAACCATTCAAGCGATTCATGCCAGTGGTGGTTTTGCAGTTTTGGCACATCCAACCCGATATGATTTATCGGCAACCAATGTTCGTTATTTAATTGAATTGTTTGCGCAGTCTGGTGGGGATGCTGTGGAATTACCACCGCAAATTGATCCACCTGCGACGCGTCAAATGGTGGATCGTATGATTGCGGAACAGGGTTTAAAAGTATCGGTTGGCAGTGATTTTCATGGTGAAAATATGCCGTGGATTCAACTAGGACGTGTTCCTGTCATGAAAGCAGGGCAAGTGGGGATTTGGGAACAGTTTCAATAACCTCGGTATTTTAATAACCAAGGAAAAAATGCTGTCCTAGTTTTGACCATTATTGCCCCATTTTAAGTAAGGCTCTCTTTGACTAAGAAGGTCGTAGTAGCGTTTTACATGTGGACAGTCAGGTTTCTCAAATGGTGTTAGATACCAACGCTGTACAGAAAGCCCAATTGGAATATCTGCCAATGAAAACTGCTGACCCGCGACATACGCCTGAGTGTTTGCGAGTTGGTTTTCTAAAATCAGCATCATGCTATTCCACGCTTGAATACTTTTTTCAACTTCCTTCTGATCTTGATGTTCAGGAGAGTTCCGAATAATGTGCATCAGGGCATAGACCCAACTGTTATTAAGCTCAATCCCTTGCCAGTCAATCCATTGATCAATAAGTGCACGTGTTTTCGGCTCTGTCGGATAAAGTGCTGAGCCATCATAAGCATTGGCCAAATAACGAATAATCGAATTAGATTGCCATAGCGTCAGCTCCTCATCGATGAGTACAGGAATCGTGGCATTTGGATTTAAGTGTATAAATTCCTGTTCTTTCGGGGAACGAAAGCCACGGCCCCAATCTTCACGTTGGTAATGTAAATGTAGCTCATCACATAACCGGAGGACTTTTCTGACATTGATGGAATCTGTTCACCCTAAAATTTTAATCACAGCCTGACTCCTGTTTTTTGATTTTTAAATATTTGTTTAATTTCGTCTTTCTTGTTCTACAAAGAGGACAGTTGATTTTGAATGGTTGGTTTTATAAGAGATTGTTATCCTGTGCTTGGATTGGCGGTGGAGTTGGCTTACCTAAGGTGCCAAGTAATTCAATTTCAATGGTACGTACCATTGCATCTAGGGGTAAATCATTACTTTGTGTGCCAAACGGTTCTTCAATTTCTGAACTTAAGGCATCTAAGCCCAAAAAGGTATAGGCTAAGATACCGACCAGTAATGGCGTAGCCAGTCCTAAAGTTGCACCTAAACTAAACGGGAGCATGAAACAGAAAAAATACACGGTACGATTTAGCAATACAGAATAAGCAAAAGGTAATGGCGTTGTGGCAATTCGGTCACAGCCTGTTTGTACCAAGCTCATTTCCGCCACATGTTCATTCATTTGTGCATAAATAATGTCTGAGATTTCACCTTCTTTTAAGGCCTGCATCAGTTCCCATTGAATCAGACTGAGCGTGTACTGCGGAGCGTTGACCTGTTGATACAGTTGAGCCAACGCTTGCGGGCTTAAGCCTGTAGTTTCAGTCAGTTCGGTTGGGTTCTCAGTCTGATGGCGCAGTCGGTCACGCAATACGTTGGCAAAGACAATGACATGCTGAATGACTCGCTCGCGCCGTGCCTGTGTAAGAATACGACAGTTACGGTCAAAGTGGCGTGCATTGGCAATCAACATGCCCCAAAGTTTACGCGCTTCCCACCAGCGGTCATAACAAGCGGTATTTTTAAACCCAAGGAAAATAGACAGTACAACACCAATTAAGGTGAAGCCAACCAAGGGCAGTTCTGGAAAATGAAAATATCCCATGTGCGATACACCACCCACAATGGTGGAAATCAGCATAACCACGCCTAAAGGAGGTAAAACTTTTGGGAGGATTGTTCCGCGCCATGAAAATAATAGTTTAAAGACGTCGGGTTGTTCTCGCACGATCATGGGGTGGGATTCATCATTTATTTTTGCTTGATCTTCATCTGTCGTTTGGCTTTTGTCAATATTTGCTGAAAGGCTTTAAGTGGACTTGATTAAGCCCTGTTCAGCAAATGAAAAACTGCCTGTCGCAGCAATCACACAATGATCCAACAATTGTATTTCAAGCAGTTTACAGGCCTGTGTAATTTGTTGGGTTAAGGCAATATCCGCTGCTGAAGGCTGGGCATGTCCCAAAGGGTGATTATGTGCAATGACAATAGAGCTGGCTTGCTGTTGCAAGGCATAACGCAGTAATTGATTTAGAGAGACCGTGCAACTATTCAGTGAGCCAAAGAAGAGTTTTTTAAAATGTAGTTTGCGCAGTTGACTGTCTAGGCACAGAACGGCAAATACTTCCTGTGTTTCTCCCAAGAGTTCAAAGCGTAGGTAGTCAAGTAATTGTGAAGAGTTTTGAATTTCTAAACTGTGTTGTTGTAATTGTTGTGCCACATAACGCCGTCCCAATTCTTTGACTGCCATGAGTTGTGAATATTTACTGGCACCAATCCCATGAAATTGACTGAGTTGGGGAAGTTCAGCATTTAGAATTGGGGCTAACCCACCAAAATGCTGTATCAACAGTCGAGCTAATTCTACGGCTGAGTGTTGTTGAGAACCAGAACGTAGGAAAATGGCTAATAGTTCTGCATCTGAAAGGCTATTCGCCCCTTGTTGTAATAAGCGTTCACGAGGACGCTCCTGTTCAGGCCAATGTTTGATCGATAGATTCATTTTTGTTGAGCTTTTTCATGTTTATTATCAAGTTTTACCCCAGTCAATCACTTGGGTATGCGGATATTTAATGCTATTGTGAGCGCCACTGCAACAGAAAGGTATACTGTTTGTGAGCTTTGACTTAAGTGTAATTCCAAATAAAAACATCATTTTGGCTGTTACAGGCGGAATTGCAGCCTATAAAAGTGCCATCCTAGTTCGTCGACTTAAAGATCAGGGATTTAATGTTCGTGTCGTGATGACGCATGGTGCGCAGGCCTTTATTACACCACTGACGTTTCAAGCCTTGTCTGGCAATCCTGTACATACCGAATTACTCGATCCAGAAGCTGAAGCAGGCATGGGACATATTGAGTTAGCGCGTTGGGCAGATTTATTGTTGGTGGCACCAGCCAGTTGCGATACCTTGGCCAAGTTTGCCGCAGGTTTGGCAGATGATTTACTCAGTACTTTATATCTTGCGACTAAAGCGCCAGTTTGGGTTGCGCCTGCCATGAATCAGCAGATGTGGGCAGCCAAAGCCACGCAGCGTAATTTAAATACGTTGATTGAGGATGGCGTGCATGTGATTATGCCAGAAGCCGGTTCACAAGCATGTGGTGATGTGGGTTTAGGCCGTATGCCTGAGCCAGAAGATTTGGCTTATCAAGTCACGGAGTATTTCCATAAAGCACAACGTGCCATTGCCGAAAAATTTGGTCTATTGGCGAGTAAACATGTGGTGATTACCGCAGGTCCAACCCGTGAAGCAATAGACCCTGTGCGTTATATTTCTAATCACAGTACAGGCAAAATGGGTTTTGCGTTGGCAGCTGCCTGTTATGCGGCTGGGGCAAAAGTGACTTTAATTGCAGGTCCTGTCAGTTTAGATACTCCAAATGGGGTACGCCGTGTGAACGTGTCATCTGCGATTCAAATGTTGAATACCAGCATGCAAATGTTGGAAGAAGGCTGTGATATTTTCATAGCCACAGCAGCAGTCGCTGATTATCGTGTTGCTGAAGTCGCTGAACATAAAATTAAAAAATCGGGCGATGAGCTCAATGTCGCTTTAGTGAAAAACCCAGACATTGTGGCGACTATTGCACAGCAACAAAAGCGTCCGTTTATGGTCGGCTTTGCCGCAGAAACACGTAACGTGGAAGAATATGCAGCAGGCAAGCTGGTCGCTAAAAAGCTGGATATGATTGCCTGTAATGATGTGTCACGTGCTGATATCGGTTTTGCGTCGGATGAAAATGCCATGACCGTGTTTTTTGCCAATCAATATGACATGGACAAACGTGATTTAGAAAAAGCCTCAAAACAAGAGATCGCACAACAGTTGGTAGAAGCCATGCATGATGCATTACAGCATCATAAAGCCAAATAGATCTGTGAAATTTTTATCAAAATGCAACGAATCCGTTGCATTTTTTATGTATGCTACTTTAGTAGAATAAAGCAGCGTGTTTAAATAAACATTTTGTATATTTACCCCTGATAAATAAACCATAGCCACAGTTTTTGATAGGACATCATCATGATTAAAAAAACTTTAGCCACCGTTGTAATGTTGTCATCTTTGCTATTAAGCAATACCGTCATGGCAGCAGGTTTAGAAGATGATATGAAAACCCTTGGAAAAAATTATAAAGCCTTCAACCAAGCCTCAACCCCACAAGCTGCGACAGCTGCTTTAAACAATATGCGTGGTGCTGCTGTACATGCTAAGCAATATAAATTGACCGCACATACCGCTGAAAAAGTGCCAAGTTCAAGCGCTTTGTTCGACCAGATTATTGTCGAAATTGATAAATCAAAAGCACTCGCGCAAGCAGGAAAATTAGACGAAGCGAAAAAGCAAGGGAAAAAAATTGGCGAGTTACGTGATCAAGGACATAAGGCTTATATGCACCACTGATGTTGATTTAGAATCAGCATGTTTATTCGCTGTTAAAACTGTACCTTCATCGGTGCAGTTTTTTTATGTCTGATACATTAGGGTCGCAATTGGAATTGAGCATGATTCGGATTTTCAGCTACAGGAAGAATTGCTAAAGTGAAAAGGAAATCTGCAAGGATGAATGAATATGTCTTCACAACAGCATTATCAGCGGGTGGCTCAAGCGATTGAGTATATTCAGCAAAATTTTCAGCATCAACCGACGCTGGAGGATGTGGCAGCACATGTGCATTTAAGTCCTGCATATTTTCAACGGTTATTTAGCGAATGGGCAGGTACCAGTCCGAAGAAATTTTTGCAATATATCAGCGTGGAACATGCAAAATCGATTTTAACCACGACACCATCGCACTCACTTTTAGATGCGACCTATGACATAGGATTATCCAGTAGCAGTCGCTTACATGATTTATTTATTCAAATTGAAGGGATGACCCCCGCTGAATATAAACAAGGTGGGGCTGGATTAAAAATTTCTTATAGTTTTGCAGAAACATTATTCGGACGCGTTTTGGTGGCCTCCACACAAAAAGGAGTTTGTGCACTGGCTTTTGTGGAACAGAATGAGCAAGCCCTCAAAGAATTAAAAGCCAAGTTTCCTCATGCTGAATATATTGAGCAGACGGATGAAATGCAGCAGCGTGCAGTGGCTTTGTTGACAGCGCAGCCAAACTCGATACAGCATGTAAAACTGCATTTAAAAGGCTCCGCCTTTCAATTAAAGGTCTGGGAAAGTTTGCTCAAAATTCCTGCGGGACAATTGGCGAGTTACCGTGATGTGGCAGCAAAAATTGACCAACCCAAAGCAGCACGTGCGGTGGGGAGTGCCGTGGCACATAATCCTGTGGCTTTTCTAATTCCGTGTCATCGGGTCATTCAAGCATCAGGTGTGCTCGGCAATTATCATTGGGGAGCAACCCGCAAGATGGCGATGATTGGTTGGGAAAGTGCCCAAATTCATGCCCATTCAGAAGAGTTTTAAATGTCATTATTTCCAGTTGAATTTGATGCTAGCCAAAATTTACTACCCTATCAGGGTTGTGTACATTACTACGGTCAAATTATGAATACTGTTTTGGCAGACCAGTATTTACATCGACTATTAGAATGCATTGCTTGGCAAAATGATCTGGCGGTGATTTTTGGCAAGACCATTGTGACCAAACGCAAAGTCGCGTGGTATGCCGATCAGGCTTTTTCCTATACCTACTCCAAAACCACCAAACAAGCGTTGCCGTGGACGCCTGAGCTGTTGGCATTGAAAGCGTTGGTCGAAGCGAAAACGGGGGAGAAGTTTAATGCCTGTTTATTAAACTTATATCATTCAGGTGAAGAAGGGATGGCATGGCATAGCGATGCCGAACGGGAACTAAAACAGCATGCTGCAATTGCTTCTTTAAGTTTCGGTGCCGAGCGAAAGTTTGCTTTTAAGCATAAACATACTCAAGAAAAGGTCGAGTTGGTGCTGGCACATGGCAGTTTATTGGTCATGAAAGATGAAACCCAAAGTTATTGGTTGCATCGGTTACCTCCGACCAAGAAGGTGCTTGATGTAAGGGTAAATCTAACCTTCAGAATGATGAATGAAGCGCAATAAAAAAAGCTGAATAGAATATTCAGCCTTTCATAATGTCATGATTTTGCTATGCAAAGTCTGGAATTATGCTTGACCTTCAGCCATAGCTGCTTGAGCACGTTGCATATTTGCTTCGAATTCAGCATCAAAGTTGATTGGTGTTAATAGCAATTGAGGGAAGCTACCTTTGGTAACCATATCGTTCACCGCTTCACGTAAGAATGGGAACAAAATGTTCGGGCAATATGCACCTAAAATGTAAGGTAGACGCTCTTCTTCAACTGCATCAATCAGGAAGATCCCTGCTTGAGTAACATCAACGATAAATGCAGTATCGCCCGCATTATTTGCTTGAACAACAACTTTTAAAGACACTTCGAAATGGGTCGGATCAATCTTTTCTGCAGAAGAAGAAAGGTTGATATTGAGTTCAGGCTGCCATTCTTTAGTGAAAACTTGTGCACCAGGAACTTCAAAAGAAATGTCTTTAGTATAAATACGTTCGAGTGCCAATTGTGGTTGAACTTGTTGTTCTTCGCTCATTCTTAAATCCTTAATATAAATTTGAACTATGCTTTATGGTTAAGCCAATAATCCGTCAAGTTTCCCATCACGCTCTAAAGCATAAAGCTGGTCAAACCCACCAATAAATTGGTCACCAATAAAAATTTGTGGAACAGTACGGTGATTCGTGCGTTGCATGAGTTCTACACGTACTTCAGGCGCTTCATTAGATAAATTAATTTCTTTATATTCAACGCCTTTACGCTCAAGAAGTTGTTTCGCACGAACGCAGTAAGGACATACAGTTGTAGAATAAATCGTTACTTCAGCCATTAGAGTCTCCTTAAGCAATTATTTTGCTTTTACCAAAGGTAAGCCTTGCGCTTTCCAGTTGCTAATGCCGCCATCTAAACGATAGCTATCAGCATGACCGACTTGTTGCAAAGCGGTACCTGCGACTTGACCAAGGTTGCAAATAAACACCAATGGACGTTCCGCAGCTTTTAACTCTTCAACATGGCTTGCAATTTGGCTGTAGGGAATGTTACGGCTGCCACTGATATGACCTTCACGGAAGTCTTTTGCATCACGTAAATCAATCAACATGGCATTTTTTGCTTTCACTAAAATACCTAAAGATTGTGGAGAGATTTTGCGACCGTTGCGCTGACCTTCTAAAACGAAGAACAACACCACTAATGCCCCAAGTGTTCCAAATAAGAAGGGGTGATTCCCCATAAATTCCAACCAACGTTCCACAAATCACCTAATTACAATTCAAAATTGTCTAGAGTATAGCTCATAAATATGGTGATCAAAATCACCGCTTCAAGGGGAGGACAGACAGAAAGTCTAATTTTTTTGCTGAGCTTCAGCAATTTCATCCATTAAACGTAAAAAACTGTCTAAACGACGGGGTAAAATTTCACCGTTACTTGCAGCTAAACGCAACGCACACTGTTTTTCATGTTTATGGGTACAGTTACGGAACTGACAATAACCCAACTGATTTTGAATTTCAGGGAAGCCTTGTTGCACTTTTTCTGTGGTGAGATGCCATAAGCCAAATTCACGAATTCCAGGTGAATCGATCAGCGATGCATTTTGACCAAAAGGAATCAGACGAGTAGATGTCGTGGTATGCTGACCTAAAGCCGAGTTTTCAGAAATAATGTTGGTCTTCTGTGCTGCATCAGGAACAATAGCATTAATCAAGGAGCTTTTTCCTACCCCAGACTGTCCTACAAATGCCACCGTTTCACCTTCAAGCCGTTGGGCCAATGCACTCAGATCACCTATCGATTGACATTGCATCACTTCATAACCCAAATTCTCATATTCTTTGAGCATGTCTAGAATAGGGTCATTTTCTTTGAGTAAGTCGGTTTTATTCAATACCAGTAGGGCAGGAATATCGGCATCGGCACAAGCCACCAAATAACGGTCAATTAATGTGGGTGCAGGTTCTGGTAAAGGTGAAAACACAATCACAATTAAACTGATATTGGCCGCCACTGGTTTCACTTTATGGTAGCGGTCAGGACGAGTCAGTAATGATCGACGTGGATGAATAGCCGTAATAATCCCAAGTCCCGTATTCGGGTCAGCTTGCCATTTAACCCGATCACCCGTCACCAGCAACTCAAGATTGGTACGGGTATGGCAACGCCAAATACTGTCCAATTCAATCGGTTTCCAAAACGGTTCAGGCTCACCATCTAGCACATTTGGTTTTTCAGGATGCGTGTCTGGCACCGACAAGGCTTGTACCTCAAGCTGACGTCCGTAGTGTTGAACCACCAACCCTTCTAGATCATTTGAGGTGTCAATTTCTTCTTGACGTGTTTTCTGCTGTTTCTGAATACGACGCTGCTGCTGTTCAGTTAAGCGACGTTTACGAATTAAAGCCATTCATATCCTAAAAAACCATGAATTCAAGATGGCAAAAATAGCATGAAGCGGGGGATGAATTACAGCATTCAGGGTATTAATTTGCTACTATAAATGTTTTTACAGCCAATAAGATTGCACATTTATGAGCAGCACGCCTGATACTCGCCTCATTTGGATTGACCTTGAAATGACAGGTCTAGATACCGATAATGACCAAATTATTGAAGTTGCAACGATTGTGACAGATGACCATTTAAATATTTTGGCAGAAGGTCCAGTGTTGGCTGTACATCAGTCGGATTTAATCCTGAATGCTATGGATGAGTGGAATACCCGTCAACATGGCCAATCTGGTCTAATTGAACGCGTGCGTCGTAGTAAATTAACGGCACAAGATGCTGAGCAACAAACCATTGAATTCTTAAAAAAATGGGTTAACCCAAAGAGTTCACCGATGTGCGGAAACTCAATTTGTCAGGACCGCCGTTTCTTGCATCGTTTAATGCCTGAATTGGAACAGTATTTCCATTATCGTAACTTGGATGTATCTTCAGTGAAAGAATTAGCGAAACGCTGGCGTCCAGAAATTATGAGTGGGTTGAAGAAAAATGCCTCGCATTTGGCCATGGATGATATTCGTGATTCGATTGCAGAATTGAAATATTACCGTGAATACTTCTTTATTATGAATAAAGACTAAATCAATATTGGCTGAAAATGGGGTGTTAAACCCCATTTTTATTTTAGTCTGTCATATTTTTAGGTTATATTTTCTACATCAAGCTAGAGGGTGTACGGCTTTAAGTTGATCTAAAGTTAAGTACAATTTTTTGTTTTTATTCATTTTAAATTATAAAAAGAGTTTAAATATGCAAAGTAATAATCCAATACTTAATCGCGTAGAAGTTTACGCAGATTACAGTCAACCAATGACCGTTCAAGGCACGATTCAAAAGTCCGTATTGTTGACTTTAATTGCCGCAGTACTTGGTTTAGGCATTTTCTTTTACAGTTTTATGACCTTAAATATTTCTATTGCCTATAGCGCTGCAATTGTGGGGGCTATTGGTGGATTTATTTTGGCGCTCATTACGACTTTTAAACCAGATACCGCGAAAATTCTCGCCATTCCTTATGCATTTTTTGAAGGTGCCTTTTTAGGTGGCGTCTCGGTTATTTTCCAATTGAAATTTCCTGGTGTACCGTTACAGGCATTATTAGCAACCTTTGTGACAACTTTGGTGATGTTTACCTTATATCGTTTGCAGATTGTACGCGCTACAGAAAAATTTAAATCGGTTGTTCTTTCTGCCAGCATTGCCATTGCCATCGTGTTTGTGGTGCAACTGATCATGCGTTTAGCGTTTGGTTCAAGTGTGCCGTATATTTTTGAAAGTAACTGGCTAGGTATTGGTTTCGCTGCTTTTGTTGCCGTGATTGCATCTTTAAACCTAATTCTGGATTTTGATCTGATTGAAAGTAGTGCAGCCCAACATGCACCAAAGTCAATGGAATGGTTATCTGCAATTGCCCTATTGGCCACTTTGGTGTGGATGTATTACTCATTCATGCGTTTATTGAGCCTGATTCAAGGCGATGACTGATTGATTTTTTTAAACAGATTTGCAGTTCAATTCATATTCACCCTGCTTTGGCAGGGTGAATTGTTATGAATCTGTGATTTACTGAAAAAAGGCGCATTTTGCAATTTTGTTCTGATGCCAGACTTGGCATTATTCATCCTAAATTATTTTAAGTGAGATTCACATGTCACAAGGACTACTAGCGGGAAAACGCTTTCTGATTGCGGGTATTGCAAGTAAGTTGTCGATTGCATTTGGTATTGCTCAAGCATTGCATCGTGAAGGTGCAGAATTGGCATTTACCTATCCAAATGAGAAACTCAAAAAACGTGTTGATGAATTTGCAGCGCAATTTGGCTCAACATTGGTGTTTCCTTGTGATGTTGCTGTGGATGCAGAAATTGACCAAGCATTCGTTGAATTAGCAAAACACTGGGATGGTCTAGATGGTGTAGTTCACTCTATCGGTTTTGCGCCAGCGCATACTTTAGATGGTGACTTTACTGATGTTACAGATCGTGAAGGTTTCCGTGTTGCGCATGACATTAGTGCGTATAGCTTTATTGCAATGGCGCGTGCAGCAAAACCATTGTTATTGGCTCGTCAAGGTTGTTTATTGACTTTGACTTACCAAGGTTCTGAGCGTGTTATGCCGAACTACAACGTGATGGGGATGGCAAAAGCATCTTTAGAAGCGGGCGTACGCTACTTGGCGTCTAGCTTGGGTGCTGAAGGTATTCGCGTTAACGCAATTTCAGCGGGTCCAATCCGTACTTTAGCGGCTTCAGGCATTAAATCATTCCGTAAGATGTTAGACGCGAATGAAAAAATTTCACCACTCAAACGCAATGTGACCATTGAAGATGTTGGTAATGCTGCATTGTTCCTTTGCTCACCTTGGGCAAATGGTATTACGGGTGAAATCATGTACGTTGATGCTGGTTTCAATACTGTCGGTATGAGCCCAGATATGATGGGTGATGACTGATTGCTTCGGCGATAAAAAAACGGCACTTGAAGTGCCGTTTTTTTACGTCTTTAAATTTCATTTATTTAGGTAATTGTTGAATAGGACTCCCACCTAAAGCCTGCATCAGCGTGACATAAGCGTTGTATTGACTTTGTTTGGTATTAACCAACGTCAAACGCGCGCTACGCGTAGTTTCTTGTTGATCCAGCAAATTCTTTAAGGCGACTGCACCATAACGATAACGCACATCGGTTAAGCGTTCGGCTTTTTCAGCCAGTTCTAGATTACGCTGTTGTAGCTTGACTTGCTGATCTAATTCACTACGTGCAGACAAGGCATTTTCAACATCGCCAAAGGCTTGATATAAGCTCTGACGATATTGCACGATGGCTTTTTCATAGTCTAATTGGCTAATCGCAATATCTTTTTTCATATCGTTATATTGCAAAAATGGCAGGCTTAAACTGGCACCCAAGGTCAGGGCAGGATTACGGAGTAGTTGAGTCAAAGAGGTACTGCTTGAGCCAAGATTTCCCGTTAAACTAATAGAAGGATAATAGCTTGCTGTGGTGGCATCCTTGGTTGCCAGACTCTCACGTAAACGCAGCTCAGCCGCTTTTAAATCTGGACGACGTGACAAAATATCGGCAGGTAAGCCTGCTGCAATAGTTGGCAAAGCCAGTTGTGGCAAACGTTGTGGTTCTTGAATATTCAATTGTTGGATAGGCATATGCAGCAGTACCGCAAGCGCAGTACGAGTTTCGACTAAGCTTTGCTGAATTTGACTGAGACTGGCTTTCTGACTTTGTACTGATTGTTCAGCTTGGGTCAATTCCAAGCCAGAAACAGAACCCGCTTGATATTGTACTTTGACTAAATCATACAGCTTTTGCGACGTCGCAAGACTTTGCTGTGCGGTGCTGAGACTTTCATGATAATAAGCCAATTGCCAATACAGTTTGGCTGTGGTGCCAATCAGGCTTTGTGCTGTGGCTTGCAAATCCTGTTCAGTTGCCAGAGCTTCCCATTTTTTAGCTTCGGTTTGACGTGCCAATTTGCCAAATAAATCTAATTCATAACTCAACCCTGCACCTAACGATAATCCTTTGGAGCTGTCATCGCCTGAATTTAAGTCGAATTGATGTCCAGTAGATACCGTAGAATTTACGCGAGGTTTTTGCTGATTCGCGCTTAAGTCTGCTTGTAAGCGTGCTTGTTTTAAGGTGATACCCGCAACAGCCAAGTCGGTATTTTTTGCTAACACCTCATCAATTAATTGATTCAGTTGTGCATCACCAAATAAGGTCCACCATTGATCAGCATAGATGGCTTGCTGTCGTTGTTGTGTAGTTGCATGACCATATTGGAACTGAGCAGGTGTTTGTACACTGGGTGCTTGATAAGGTGTTTTAACCACAGCCGCACAGCCCACTAAAGTACTACCAAGTAGCATTGCCGTACACAGACGTGTAAATGAAAACTGCATAATTTGTCCTTATTCTCTAGCAAGCGCTGCAACAGGGTCGAGTTTGGCGGCATTTTTTGCAGGTAAGAAACCAAACACCACACCAATTAACGTCGAGCACACAAATGCGGCAATAATCGAGGTGGTGGAATAGGCAACCCCAAAATTACCACCTGCAAATTTTTGAATGATTTGTCCTAGACCAAGAGACAGCAACACGCCCAAAACTCCGCCAATCAGGCAGACCAAAATGGCTTCAATCAAGAATTGTTGCAAAATATCACTTTGCCGAGCACCCACCGCCATGCGTACGCCAATTTCTTGCGTCCGTTCGGTGACCGAAACCAACATGATATTCATCACCCCAATTCCGCCAACAACCAAGGAAATCACGGCAATTGCAGAGACCAACAAGGTCATGGTACTGGTGGTCTTTTCAATGGTTTGACGAATACTGTCACTGTTCATGGTAAAGATATCTTGTTGACCATGGCGCAAGGTCAATAAGTTCACAATTGCATTTTCAGCCGCACTGGTGGAGTATTGATCATTGATTTGCACAATGATATTACGCACATTTGTCTGACCTAGCATACGGCTCATGACAGTGGTGTAAGGCATATATACGTTTAGGGTGTCATCGGAACCCATTGCACTGGTTTGGGGCTCTACGACACCAATAATCCGTCCAGGTACACTGCCGAGTAAAATGACTTGTCCTATCGGACTAGTACCATCACTAAAAAATTGCTTTTGGGTATTGGTGTCAATGACGACATCTTGAGTACGATCACGGATACTACGTTGATCAAAGGTTTGTCCATTTTTGAAAGTAAGGCCTTTAACAGTGAAATAATCACCCCCGACACCGTTAATGGTGGCATTGGCTTCATTTTGTTGGTAGCGAATGGTTTTCGATGAACTCACCATTGGACTGACGGCACTGACATACGGTTGGGTGGCAAGCGCTTCCGCATCAGCAGGAACCAGTGTTTTAAAGTTGGCCGTTTTGGAGTTGTCACCGAAGCCACGCCCTTGGAAGACGGTAATGGTGTTTGTTCCTAAGCTGCTAATATTACTCAGGATCTGCTTTTGAGAGCCATTGCCTAATGCGACTACAGTCACAACCGAGGCAATCCCGATAATAATCCCGAGCATAGTCAAAAAGGTTCGCATACGATGCGCATTCATGGACAAAATGGCCATACGGAATGCTTCACCTAGGCGATCAAATAGGGAGCGCCATGCAGAAACACTTTTATTTTTTTCTTGATGTGCCGAAATGGCAGTTTCTGCATCAGGGTCAGTATGTAGCTCAGAATCATGTTCTGGCTGATTGACACGATCTGCAATAATTTGTCCATCACTGATTTCAATAATGCGGCTGGCATTTTTAGCCACCTGCATGTCATGTGTCACCAGAATAATGGTATGTCCAGCAGCATTTAATTCACGCAAAATTCGCATGACTTCAACACCACTGTGTGAGTCCAAAGCACCTGTCGGTTCGTCGGCAAGAATGACATCACCACCATTCATCAGCGCGCGTGCAATAGACACCCGCTGTTGCTGTCCGCCCGAAAGTTGACTTGGTCGGTTCTGGGTTTTATTGCCCAGTCCGAGTTCCGTGAGTAAGGCCGTTGCTCGTTGCTTGCGCGCATAGGGTGTAGTGCCTGCATAAATGGCAGGAACTTCAACATTCCCTTCAGCCGTTAAATCACCCAATAAATGGTAACGCTGGAAAATGAATCCGAAATACTCTCGACGTAATTCAGCCAGTTGATCGGGTTCGAGTTGTCCAGTTTCTCTGCCTTTGACTAAATAGCTGCCTGAGGTAGGACGATCTAGACAACCGAGAATATTCATCAAGGTAGATTTACCCGAACCAGATTGACCAACAATCGCAACCAGTTCGCCTTCGTAAATGGTCAGATCAATCCCTTTGAGAATTTGAACAGTACTTTCACCAGCAGGAAACTCTCGCACCAAATTGCTGACTTCAAGCAAGGCTTTTTTTGTCATGCTTACATTCCCATTGGTGGACCATTACGACGTTTATTGCTGCTGTTGGCTGTGGCTGCTGAGGTATCTGAACTGTCTGCAATCACGACTTGATCACCTTCTTTTAATCCCGCCAAAACTTGTGCATTCACACGGTTATTAATCCCAATCAGTACTTGTTTAGGTTGGGCTGAACCATCTGCCTGTAATACGCGGACCACACTTAAGCTTGCTTTACCTTCTTTAATTAGTTGTTGTTGGGCAGCAGTTAAATTGAGGCGTTCAAGTCGAGGACTTTGTGGACGATCAGTCTTTGAGCTACTTTGAGCACTCGATACCGCTTGTGCTTTTGTAGCGCTATTTTGCTTACTATTTACAGGGCGATTGGAGATTGCTGAAGAAGGAAGTAGCAGTGCATTCTGTGCAGAATCGAGCACTATATAGACTTGTGCCGTCATATCGATACGTAGTTTGCCATCATTATTGGGTACATCAAATAAAGCGTTGTAATAGATTGCGGTACTTGATGAACTTGAAGTGCTGGTACTGCTCTCGCTACTAATTGAATCGGGTGCAGGTTCAATCTGACGTAGGGTGGCATAACGTTTGCTGTCATCACCCAAAGTCGTGAAATAGACTTGTTGTCCTTTTTCGACTTTCATAATGTCCGCTTCACTGACCTGCGCTTTAATGGTCATATTTTGTAATTTTGCAATTTTGACAATGGTTGGTGCACTTTGATTTGCATTCACCGTTTGACCTTCTTCAGTCACAATCGCAACCACCGTTCCGTCAGTCGGCGCCACAATACGGGTATAACCGATATTGGTCTGTGCCGTAGACTTGGTGACTTTTGCAGATTCAATTTGTGCATTAATGGCTTTAATTTGCGCTTGTGCAGTTTTAAAGCTCGCTTCCGCAGATTCGAGTTCCGCTTTAGACGTTGCATCCTGTGCAAACATTTGTTGTTGACGTTTATAAGCTAGTTGCGCCTCATTGAGATTGGCTTCTTGTTGCAAGCGTTGAGCTTCTAAATTTTTGATGTTGGCTTCGGCTGTTTTAAAGCTATTTTCTTGTGTGGTGGAATCAATTTGCGCAATCAACTGCCCTTGTTTGACTTCATCACCTAGCTGTACATACATTTTTTGTACTTGACCTGACACCTGTGCACCGACACTCACCAATTTGGTGGCATCTAAAGTGCCTGTTGCCAATACCGTATTTTCAAGATCACCGCGTGTCACGCTTTCGGTAATATATTGCGGTTGTTCTTGTTTCGGTTTGAAATAACTCCAAGCCAAATACGCGAGTAAAGCGATACAGAGCAGGGCGATAATAATTCTAAAAAATTTTATTTTTGGCATAGGAGTGACGGAGTAAAAAATAATCATGCATAGTATAAAAGTGAAATGCGGATAAATCGTGGATTTTCTATCAATTTGTAAATGATAATTATTCTTTTGTAATTTTTAAAATCAAAATTCGTCAACATACTCATCAGTATGCTGCAAAACATTCTAATTTTCTGACGTAATTGCTACAGGTTAACGCACTCAAAAAAGCAAGATCAATGAAATAGCTGACGTCCGCAAAGCAGCGCAATTGCTTGTAGAGTGAGTTGTTCAGGGTTTTCCTGACTCAAACCTTTAATTGATGCATCTATTCTTAATAAAAGTGTAGGCCAAGTGAGAAACTGTTTCGGATTGAGTCGGCGTAAGGCTTGTTGATAAAGGCTCACTTTGGTTTTCCAAATCCCGAGTTGTAGTGCATTTTGTGGTTGCTCAAAAAGCTGCATCAAAAGACGCATTTCCTTACTGATACTCCACAGCAACAAGCTCATTGGCTCGCCTGAAGCCAACAGATATTGGTAAATCTTCACGGCTTGAGCAAAATTACCTTCAAGTAATGCATCACTTAAGTCAAAGGTCGTATAACGTGACTGATCTTGTAGGCAGGCAAGCAGTTGTTCGATACCAATTTGCGCTAAATCAGGAAAGGTATCTCGTACCCGCATTAGACTGTTCTTTGCCGCCAGTAAATTATGCTCGTGATGCTGTTCAAGCCATTGCCATGCATTGCTGACCAATTGAATACCGAGTTTTTCAGCTTCAACAGCCAAAATTCGTTGTCGATCTTGTGGATAATGAGCAGTCAAGCTGACGTTCACGCCATTAGCATCAATCACTTTAAAAAAGCCAGATTTTAAGCTGCTGCTGTCCTGCTTTGGCATCACAATCAACAACAAATTTTGTTCATTATGTTGTAGATATTGGGTCAATAATTTAATGCCATTGGCATCGGGTTTGATATTGCCATGTACCTCAATCGCGAGTTGTGTCGAAAATAAAGACAAACTGTTCAAGGCATTGAAGACCGTTTTCCAGTCACTCACATTTGACATGTCATAACGTTGACGTTCAATATTTTGTTCTTGCCAACTTTTACGAAAAGCATCGAGTAGATTCTGTTCGAGGAGGGGTTCTTGACCATGCAGCACCCATGCACCACGTGCTTCTGGGATGCGTTTAAGGGCCTGCAAATAGTCGAGTTTCATAACAATTAAGGTTGTGTTGTTGTGCTAGTAACTTTAGGTAAACGATTCGATGAAATTTGGCGCACAATTTGTTGTGCAACGTCATCAACAAGGACATCTTTTAAGAATTTTTCTTCTTGATCATCGGTATTGACCGTTTCCAAGTTATATTGGTAACTACGTGATGCCGTGACGGTACGCATTTCAGTCACAGGATTGCCTTGAGCATCTTCAATACGGAAGGTGACATTTAAACGCAGTAGGGTTTCGATCAGTTTACCGCGAAGCTCTTGGCGCACAGGTGTATAACTGTACACATGTAAACGGTAAGCATTGGGGCTATTACTGAGCTGAACATTGGCAGCCCCTAAATAAATTGATAATTTTTCTTCTAATTCCTCTGTATCTTTAGGCAAAGATAAACTCATCTGTGCATATGCTACTGGATTCGCAGAAGGTTGAGTTCCTTTTAAATGAAAACCACAGCCCACCAAACCTGCACCTAGACCGCAAGTTAAAATAAGAGTTGCGAAACGTTTGCCTAAATGCATGGGTTTTCCTCTGTTTACTCTTTTTAAGAAAAAGAAAAAATAATATGACGTGATTGTATGTGCAAAGCCCGTTGACTGGCAACGGGCTTTGTTTATTCCTTTTCGTTTCCCCCTCTTTTTGAAAGAGGGGTTAGGGGAGATTTTCTAATAAAATCCCTCCAAACCTCCCTTTATAAAAGGGAGGCTTTAAGGCTTTAAACCACTAAATTTACTAATTTATTTGGAACTACAATTTCTTTCTTGGTTGGACCAGTTAAGAATTGTTGAACTTCTGGTAGAGCTTTTGCCAATGCCAATAATTCATCTTTAGAAATATCAACAGAAACTTCAAGTTTACCGCGAAGTTTACCATTCACCTGTACAACAATCGTTTGCGTATTACGTGTTAACGCAGAAGCATCAACTACAGGGAATGTTGCTGCCGTAACATCTGTACCAAATTGAGCCAATAAAGTTTGGCTTAAATGCGGTGCAAACGGTTCGAGTAAAGTTAACAGTGTTGTGATTGCTTCACGTTCTACAGCAATGTCATTGTCATCTTTTGCTTCAAACTTGTTGCTCGCATTTAATAACTCCATTAAAGCAGCAATGGCAGTATTAAATGCATGACGACGTTCAATATCATCACTTACTTTTTGAATAGTTTCGTGAGTTTTACGACGTAAGTCTTGAGCGTCTTTAGATAAGTTTGCTGTATCGATTGCAGTTGCAGCGTTTCCTTTTTCAAGGAAGCCAGCTACAAGGCGCCATACACGTTTCAAGAAACGGTTTGCACCTTCAACACCTGCATCAGACCATTCTAAAGATTGATCTGGTGGAGCAGCAAACATCATGAATACACGAGCTGTATCTGCGCCGTATTGGTCAATAATTGCTTGTGGGTCAATACCGTTATTTTTCGACTTAGACATTTTTTCTTGTCCGCCGATTACAACTTCTTGGCCGTCACCTGAATATTTTGCAGAAAGAATACGACCTTTCTCATCACGTTCTAGTTCAATATCAGCTGGGTTGAACCAAGTTTTCTTGCCATTTTCTGCTTCACGATAGAACGTATCTGCAAGTACCATGCCTTGAGTTAACAAGTTGGTAAATGGCTCATTACCTTGTACAACGCCTTCGTCACGCATTAATTTGTGGAAGAAACGTGCATAAAGTAAGTGAAGAATCGCGTGTTCAACACCACCAATGTATTGGTTTACAGGAAGCCAGTTTTGAGCTGCTTCAGGTTTAACCATACCACCAGTAAAGTCTGGAGAAGCATAGCGTGCATAGTACCAAGATGACTCTACGAAAGTATCTAAAGTATCTGTTTCACGGCGTGCATCGCCACCACAGCAAGGACATTTCGTTTCATAGAACTCTGGCATTTTATTAAGCGGGTTACCTGAACCATCTGGAACAACGTCTGTTGGTAATACAACTGGAAGTTGATCTTCTGGAACTGTGACTTGACCACAAGTATCACAGTTAATCATTGGAATTGGACAACCCCAGTAACGTTGACGAGAAACACCCCAGTCACGTAAACGGAATTGAACTTTAGAGTTTGCTAAACCTTGTGGTTCTAATTTGGCAAGGAATGCGTCAAACGCAGCTTGGAATTCTAAACCGTCAAACTCACCAGAGTTAACAAGTTTACCTTCTTTAGAACCGTACCATTCTTGCCACTCAGTTGCAGAGTAGTCTGCATCGTCAGCGCCTTTAGCATCAATCACTTGCTTGATTGACAAGTTAAACTTGTTCGCAAATTCAAAATCACGTTCGTCATGCGCTGGTACAGCCATTACTGCACCAGAACCATAAGACATTAATACGTAGTTTGCGATCCAGACAGGAAGCTGTTCACCAGTTACAGGGTGTTTTACAAACAAGCCTGTTGCCATGCCTTTTTTCTCGGCTGTTGCCAAGTCCGCTTCTGCAACTGAACCCATACGGCATTCTTCAATAAATGCAGCCAATTCAGGGTTGCCTGCTTCTGATTGGAGGGCAGCAGCTTTAAGCGCAAGAGGGTGTTCTGCTGCAACGGCAACATATGTCACGCCCATTAGCGTGTCAGCACGTGTTGTATAAACAGTTAAGCCATCAGCATAAATTTCGGTATTGGCAGATGGGAAAGTAATTTCCATGCCTGTAGAGCGACCAATCCAGTTACGCTGCATGGTCAACACTTGTTGAGGCCAGCCGTCTTGTAAAGTGTCTAGGTCGTCTAATAATTCTTGTGCATAGTCCGTAATACGGAAGTAGTACATTGGAATATCGCGTTTTTCAACCAATGCACCTGAGCGCCAGCCACGACCATTTTCAACTTGCTCGTTTGCTAAAACAGTTTGGTCAACCGGATCCCAGTTCACTGTTGAAAGTTTACGGTAGATCAAACCTTTTTTATAAAGTTGCACGAACAACCATTGTTCCCAGTGATAGTACTCTGGTGTACAAGTCGCGAATTCGCGATCCCAGTCTACAGATAGACCTAATTTTTTTAATTGGTCACGCATGTAAGCGATGTTTTCAAATGTCCATTTTGCCGGAGCAACTTTATGGGCAATTGCTGCGTTTTCCGCAGGTAAACCGAATGCATCCCAACCCATAGGTTGTAATACAGTTTCACCTTTTAAACGGTGGAAACGGCTAATGACGTCGCCAATGGTATAGTTACGCACATGACCCATATGCAGCTTGCCACTTGGGTAAGGGAACATCGACAGAATGTAACGACGTGGACCTTCTACAGTGTCGGCAACTTTAAAAACTTTACGATTTTCCCAGTCTTGTTGGACGGTGGGTTCAATCGCACTAGCTTGATATTCAGGGTCAATATGAGTAGTCATAAACGTATTAAAGAACAACGGTTAAAAGTTTGCTGCACAGCATAGCGCAAAATGCACCTAAATGTGAATTTTGCGCAGGCTGAACCGTAAGAAAAATTAAACTATTTCGTAAAAGCTGATTTTATTCAGCTGGGTATTTTTTTCCATTTGGTCTAGGTGCAGGAATTGCTTTTATTTCACTAGGAGCTGGCGCAGCAGAAACAGGTGCTCTGGTAGCATCATCATTCACGTTTGGTACAGGTTTGGATGCAGTTGCAGTAGCTGCAGGCATCGTCGAGTTATTTTGCTGTGCTTCTAAAGGAAGATTATTGTTGCGGCTAGCTGTAGGAGTGGAATTGTTCCAGCCATAAGTCTGAATTTTCCCTTTTTTTTGTGCATTTTTCGGTGGAGGAGTGGTGGTGTAATGGGTCGAACCATTTGCATCCACCCATTTGTAATAATCTTTAGCCCAAAGGGATGTACTCGAATATAACAAGGCACAAGAGAGCGCTACACCGCTGATCAAATGAAATGGAAATGACATAAGATTTCGTCCTGTTTGATTTTTCTGCGAAAAGTTCTCTCTATGAAATTGCCACAAAAAAGTCAATTTATAGATTCTAGAACAGAATATGAAGTGTTCAAAATAGTATAGGTCGATTTTTCATTTGAACAAGCGTCTCCAGCACTAAATAGTTTAAAAATGTCCTCATTTAATCTCGAAAAATTATAGAGATAGATGAGATTTAATAAAGATTTTACATAATTTCTTGAATGCTTGATTGAGCGCACAAAAAAGCTTTTTTTGTCTAAAAAACACACGGTCTGTAAATAATCAAAAAAAAGCTGATTTTTCAACTTGACAATAAAGAGTTAAACAAGAAAAATGCTGTCTTTAGTTTTATATGCCTTCTCTCGATCACCCTTCGAAGAAGTGTCATGTCATGCAGTGGGCGTCATTTCTAGCCGAGATGGTGAACAAAGCAAATAAAAATATGTTTATCCCAACATGTTTTAGATCCCATATTGCTTAAACAGCAAACGGATCGGATTTTTTTCCTATTGCCATGAAAACTATGAAATATGTGTGCTATAACAGTGCAGACAATTAATGAATGAACACTGCTGATGTCTCCCATCAAGCGGTGATAAAAGATTAGGGTGAATCACGTTGGAACTTTTATCTGGTGGTGAAATGCTTGTTCGCGCATTAGCGGACGAAGGCGTTGAACATGTTTTTGGATACCCAGGCGGCGCAGTTTTACACATTTACGATGCGCTTTTTCAACAAGACAAAATCAATCATTATCTCGTGCGCCATGAACAAGCTGCTGGTCATATGGCAGATGCTTACTCACGCGTTACAGGTAAAACAGGTGTAGTGCTGGTTACTTCTGGTCCAGGCGCAACGAACACAGTCACTCCAATTGCAACTGCTTATATGGACTCAATCCCAATGGTGATTTTGTCTGGTCAGGTGGCTTCGCATTTAATTGGGGAAGATGCATTTCAAGAAACAGACATGGTCGGTATTTCGCGTCCAATCGTGAAACATAGTTTCCAAGTGCGTCATGCGAGTGAAATTCCCGCAATTATTAAAAAAGCATTCTATATCGCAGCTTCTGGTCGTCCAGGCCCAGTTGTCGTTGATATTCCGAAAGATGCAACCAACCCAGCAGAAAAGTTTGCCTACGAATACCCAGAAAAAGTGAAGATGCGTTCTTATCAACCACCGCATCGTGGTCACTCTGGTCAAATTCGTAAAGCGATTGATGAGCTGATCAATGCAAAACGTCCTGTCATTTATACAGGTGGTGGTGTTGTTCAAGGTAATGCTTCTGCTTTATTAACTGAATTAGCACATTTATTGGGCTATCCAGTGACCAATACCCTTATGGGCTTAGGTGCTTTCCCTGGGAATGATGAGCAGTTCATTGGAATGTTGGGCATGCATGGTACATATGAAGCCAATATGACCATGCACAATGCAGATGTGATTTTGTGTGTTGGTGCGCGCTTTGATGACCGCGTAACCAATAACCCTGCAAAATTCTGTCCGAATGCCAAAGTCATTCATATTGATATCGATCCTGCGACGATTTCAAAAACCATTATTGCGCATATTCCAATTGTGGGTGCGGTAGAACCAGTCCTGCAGGAAATGTTGGCACAGCTTAAACAAATGCATGTGTCTAAGCCAAACCCTGAAGCAATTGCAGCTTGGTGGTCGCAAATCAATGAGTGGCGCAAAGTACATGGTTTGAATTACGACAAACCAACTGACGGTTCAATGAAGCCACAACAAGTGGTTGAAGCTTTAGATAAAATTACCAATAGTCAGGCAATCATTACTTCAGACGTTGGTCAGCATCAAATGTTTGGTGCGCTTTATTATAAATACACCCGTCCACGTCAATGGATTAATTCGGGTGGTTTAGGCACCATGGGCGTAGGCTTGCCATATGCAATGGCAGCGAAGCTTGCCTTCCCAGACCAACAAGTGGTGTGTATTACGGGTGAAGCATCAATTCAGATGTGTATTCAAGAACTTTCTACCTGTAAGCAATATGGCTTAAATGTAAAAATTCTCTGCTTGAATAACCGTGCTTTAGGTATGGTAAAACAATGGCAAGACATGAACTATGAAGGCCGTCACTCAAGTTCTTATGTAGAGTCATTGCCTGACTTTGCCAAACTTATGGAAGCTTACGGTCACGTTGGCATTCAAATTGACCACGCAGATGAGCTTGAATCCAAGCTTGCAGAAGCGATGGCGATTAACGACAAATGTGTATTCATTAATGTCATGGTTGACCGTACCGAGCATGTTTATCCAATGCTTATTGCAGGTCAGTCGATGAAAGATATGTGGTTAGGTAAAGGGGAGCGCACGTCATGAGACATATTATCTCTGTACTCGTAGAAAATGAAGCTGGTGCGCTTTCTCGTTTGGTGGGTTTATTCTCTCAACGTGGTTATAACATTGAGACCTTAAATGTTGCACCAACTGAAGATCCGACTTTATCGCGTTTGACATTAACGACTTATGGTGATGACCATAAAATTGAACAAATCACCAAGCAGCTCAACAAATTGGTTGAAGTGGTGAAAGTGGTTGATCTGTCTGAAGGTGCTCATATTGAACGTGAGTTGATGTTGATTAAAGTCAAGTCACTCGGTTCTGCGCGTGCTGAAATCAAACGAACTGCGGATATTTTCCGTGCGCAAATCGTTGATGTCACCCCAACGACTTATACCATTCAAATCGCGGGTACAACTGAAAAAATTGATGGTTTTATTGATGCTCTAGCTGAGAACACCATTCTTGAAGTTGTACGCTCAGGTGTTTCAGGCATCGCGCGTGGCGAAAAAGTTTTAACCATTTAATTATTTAACACGATTCAACCTCCTTTTGAGAAAAGAGGAGGATTTCATCAAAAACAAATCTCTTGATGGAATTACAGAATATCAAGCATTTTAGCGGAGACAGCAATGCAAATTTTTTACGATAAAGACTGCGACTTATCTATCATCCAATCTAAGAAAGTAGCAATCATTGGTTACGGTTCACAAGGTCACGCGCATGCGCTTAACCTTAAAGATTCTGGCGTAGACGTAACTGTAGGTTTACGTGCAGGTTCTACTTCTTGGAAAAAAGCTGAAAATTCAGGTCTTAAAGTTGCTGAAGTTCCTGCTGCCGTAGCACAAGCTGATGTTGTGATGATTTTGACTCCAGATGAGTTCCAATCTCAACTTTATCGTGACGTGATTGAGCCAAACATCAAACAAGGTGCAACTTTAGCATTTGCTCATGGTTTCTCTGTGCTTTATAACCAAGTTGTTCCACGTGCTGACTTAGATGTAATCATGGTTGCTCCAAAAGCACCTGGTCACACTGTACGTTCAGAATACCAACGTGGTTCAGGTGTTCCAGATCTTATCGCGATTCATCAAGATGCTTCTGGTAACGCACGTAATGTAGCGCTTTCTTACGCTTCAGGCGTAGGTGGTGGCCGTACAGGTATTATCGAAACTTCATTCCGTGAAGAAACTGAAACTGACTTATTCGGTGAGCAAGCAGTTCTTTGTGGTGGTGCAGTTGAATTGGTTAAAATGGGCTTCGAAACTTTGGTTGAAGCAGGTTATGCTCCAGAAATGGCTTACTTCGAGTGCTTGCATGAACTTAAGTTAATCGTTGACTTAATGTTTGAAGGCGGTATCGCGGATATGAACTATTCAGTGTCTAACAACGCTGAATATGGCGAATATGTAACTGGCGTTGAAGTTATTAACGAACAGTCTCGTGAAGCAATGCGTAATGCACTTAAACGTATCCAATCTGGCGAATACGCGAAGATGTTCATTAATGAAGGTGCATTGAACTACCCATCAATGACTGCACGTCGTCGTCAAAATGCTGCACACGGTATCGAGGTAACAGGTGCTAAGTTGCGTGCGATGATGCCTTGGATTCAAGCGAACAAGATTGTTGATAAAGAGAAAAACTAAGATTTAGTTTAATCTTTTAAAAAAACCCTTGTTTTTACAAGGGTTTTTTGTTGGGAGTAGTTGTTGTTTACCTTGTAGTTCGGTTAATGCAGTGCTTTTCTCTTTTTTATCACAAATTTAAATAGAAAAAACGTAAAAAATAAAAAGCTAATGTTCTGCTATCGACTGATCGATAGGTAATATAACCCGTATTTTGGCAGGCTTTTTTATCTGAATGCTTAGCTGAATTAAATTCATTCTAATAATTTAAACCAGAAGAACTATACAAGCTCTTAAATAATGAAAATTACAAGTGATAGGTAAGCAAATTGCATCTTTAAGGTGATGTTTAGTTTTTTATCTGATATTGGTAAAAATATCGAACATATTATGTGTAAATTCAATGTTAAAGCTAATAATTTGATTTGTAACATTAATTAAATAATTGGTGATTTTGCTTTGTTATCATAAATATTGGAATTTGTGTAATTTATCTTTTTATTGGTATATTTTGCATCTTAATTATTGTTTATTATAAAAAATGTGATTTGATTCATAAAAATGAATTATTTTGTAAGTATATTGTTGGTTTTTGTAATATTGTGTAAATTGTAAAATTATATAAAATTTTTATTAATCAATAACTTGTTTTTTTATATTATAAAAGTTTACTTTAAATATTTTAGATAATAAGAAAAATTAATATCACCATTTTTTTATATTTAACTGAAAAACAGCCATGTTAATTTGTATTCTGAATTAGACCAAAAATAATAATATTCACGTGAACTGACACGATATAAGTTGCTCCTTTTGAAATTGAATATGATAACTATGCACTTACGGAAAAGGCTCAAGAATAACAAGTGATCCTATGTAAGTTGCTATTTTTAAATAATTTATAATCTTTCCTAAAGAAAAAGGAACTGGGAGATAGGGCCATGAAATTACAAGTGCAAACTGCATTGGCAGCATTAATTTTAGGTATGTGTTCGACAGTAGTTTTAGCAGATGGAGAGGAGGGTGCAAAAGGTGGTGATGGTGGATATCATCATCCAGGTCGTGACGGATGTGGTACCAAATGTGATGGTAAAATTGATATAGAATTATTTGTTGAAAAACACTGCGACTTAGACATCGATAAATCAAAAATCGTAATGCAAAAAAATCTTGTAGGTGGTAAATGGAGTGGACAATCTGGTTTCGATGTCCGTGCAAATGCACCATACAGCCTCAACATCACTAAACCATCTACTTTGGATAATGAAATAGATGCTTCACAAAAAATTCCAGTGAATGTTGATACTAAACTTGGTTTATTCAATTACACTGGGGCAGTACTTCCTTATACCTCATCAACTAGAACATTTACAGTAAAAGCTGAAACTGTAAGTGCAGTGTCTGACATGGCACATTGGGGTACCTATAAAGGGACTTATAAAGTAGCTGTTGCATTCTAAATAAAAATAGGGAATAGTGGTGTATGTGCATAACATGCACCACTATAATAATTTTAAAAGGGAATAAATATGAGAAAAATAATTTTATTCTTAATTTTAAGTAGCTTAAGTAATTTTTTATTTGCGGGCATTAAGTTTACACCAGTACAACTTTATTTAGGTGATAAAAATAAGCAACAGAGAAGTACCACAGTAATTGTGGAAAGTTCTGATTTTGATCGTTCTAAAATTTTTGAATTATCTGCGGTAAAATGGAGTCAAAATGAAAAAGGAGAGGATGTCCTTGAAGAAGAAAAAAACATTTTATTCAATCCTAAGATTTTTGAGTTAAAGCCAGAAAGTAAACAAATTGTTCGTGTTGGCTTTAGTCAACCATTTACAGCTACTGAACTAGACCGTGAAAAAACCTGGCGTGTTATTTTTAATGAAGTTACTCCTGTCGCAGATGATGAGGCGATAAATTTTCAGTTTAACTTTTCATTACCTTTATTTGTAGGTAAACAAGATAAAACTAATCTGGATGTAAAACTTAAAACGATAAATAATAATATGATGGTCGATATTCAAAATATTGCAAAATCACATGTACAAATTACAGATATTCGATTGGTAGATAGTCAGAATAAGGAATTATTACAGAAAAGTTTTAATCGATATTTGCTTGTTGGGCAAAAATATACATTTGATTTAGGTGAATTATCAAAGAAACCAAATGATAAAATAAAAGTGAAAATTAAAACTGATAAAGATGGAGATTTATTGGAATATTAAATCTCTGAGGGTGATTCTATGAAATGTTTTAGAGTTGTTCTTGTTTTTTTTAGTGCAGTTGGGATTGCGCAAGCAAATGTTGATTCATTAGCAGAAACGGATGCAGGGGCACTAATTGTAAATGTTTGGTTAAATGGTGTAGATAGAAATATTGAAACAGTACTATTAGTCACTAAGGATGGTGAATATATAGAATGTAAAACATTAAATGAATTAGGTGTTGATCCTTCCAAATTTGTAAAGAACCATGATCAAGATGGTTTCTGTTTAATGCGTGGTTCCGATATAAAATTTCAAAAAGATGATGCACTTCAGGCAATTAAAATTGACTTACCTGCATCTTATTTTAAAGATAATAATTATGAGAGCGTAGTTGTTACCCCAGCAAGAGCAAATTTTGGGGGGTTCATTAATTATGATTTCTTTTATTCTAAAGATGATTTTTCAAATGACTTTAATGCCTATTCAGAAATTGGTATTTTTAAAGACTACTGGTTATTGAATAATGCAATTTTGTATAAAGACTCTCCAGATGAGGGGCAAAAGCAGTTTTTACGTGTCAGTTCATTGTTTGAACTAGAGTTTCCTGAAAAATATTTAAAATTAAGAATCGGTGATAACACAAGTGTTTATAACTCATTAACAAACTCATTCCGATATGGAGGGATCAGTTTTGGTACAAACTATACAGATCGTCCAGATTTTGTATATTGGAATATGCCAACTTTACAAGGAAGTGCTGCATTACCCTCAACAGTAGATTTATATATTAATGGCGTAAACTTGTATAAACAGTCGATAACCCCAGGTAATTATTCTTTACAAACAGGAGCGACAATTGATCAAGCTGGTGAAGCGAGAGTTGTTGTACAAGATATTTTGGGAAATCAAACGGTACAGAGTTTTCCTATTTATATTAGTAGTCAATTATTGCGTGTGGGTTTAAATGAATATGATGTTTCTTTAGGTAAGCTAAGATATAACTACGATGAGGATGATAGTGATTATCGTGATTTTTTTTCAAAAGTATTTTTCCGTCGCGGGGTTGCTGCAAGTACAACCTTAGGATTTGATGCAACCTACTCAAAAGATGTAAGCAATATCAGCTTTATGTGGACTCAAGGTGTAAGTAAGTTTGCTTTACTTGATACTGCATATGCAGTGAGTGATTATAATGGAGACATTGGACATGCTGCTTCAGCCTCTGTGAGTAGAAATTTTGGAACGTGGTCTTTTGGTTTAAACACTCGTTATTACACTGAAAAGTTTCAACAGCTAGGTTTTGATGAGTATGATTTTAATACCAAGATATCTAACCTTGCATATATAAATTTCTCTAATCTCGGATTTGTTGATGGTTTTAATTTAAGTTATGTTGACAATAAAAACTATAAAGTTGAGGGCTTTGAGTCTGTAGACAGTAAAATTATAAACGTAGGTGTTCAAAAAATATTGACTAAAAATTTATACACAAGTTTGAATTATTTTAAAAACTTTGAAGATGGTGATGATAGTTTTAACATAGTTTTTAGTTATAATTGGGATACTCGAGGGAATATTGATTTAGAACATAGTACAGATAATGGTGAGACGGTATTAAGTTATTCTAAAAATAGCTTGTTGCAAAATGGTCTGGATTACTCAGTTGCTGTTTCAAATATTGATAGTGAATTTAATTATCATGGTTATGGTTTGTATAAAACTAATATTGGTGATTTTAGAGCATCTTATGATGAATATACAAATAATAAAGTAACTCAAGCTCAATATCGTGGAGCAACAGTTCTTTTAGGTAATAAGTTGTCAGCAACAAAATATGTGGATAATGCTTTTGCCTTGGTTAATATTGATGGTATGAAAGATGTAGATGTATTAAGGTCATTATCAGTTGTTGGTAAAACCAATGACAAAGGATATCTTTTTGTACATGATATTATTCCTTATATTAATTATGACATTTCTTATGATCAAAATCAGTTGCCTTTGGATTATACTTTTGAACAGCCAGTACAGAAATTAAGTGCATTAAATCAAAGGGGGTATATTCTAGATTTCAAAGTTGCAAAAACTAAGAAATTTGTAGTTAATTTAAAAGATTCAAATAATAAGAATTTTCCTGTTGGGACAGTTGTAAAGCTTAATGGTAATGAGGATGAAAGTTACTTTATTGATAGTAATGGTTTAGTTTATTTGTATCTTTCAAAACCAGTAAAATATGATCTAAAACTAGCAATGCAGGAGGGAAAAACTTGTAATACATCTTTCAGTATTTCGCAGACTCAAATTGATAATAGCAATGATGCACAAGTCATCAATTTAGTTTGTAAGTAATAGGAGGTTGGTATGAAACCAATTTTTTTAGCTTGCTTAATTTCTATGAGTTGTAGTGCGGTTTATGCGGCAGGATGTTCGGTCAGCGGTTTTTCTGCCCCTGAAATGAAATTAGCAAACTACTATCATAGTCAGACTGCCACATCTTTTAACGTTTCTTGTGATCGCAGTTATTCGATTTCATTCCGAAGTCAGAACTTATTAAATGCGAGTGGGTCAAGTTATGTATCGAATGGACCCTATAAAGTCAAAACCCAAATGAATATTCGAGGTGCGAGTGAAAATCTATGGGGGGTTCAAATGAGACAAAAAGCAGGAACTAATCAGAAGTATATAATTTCAGCTCAACTCGAAGAGAATCCTTTATATAGCGTTCCTGCAGGAGTTTATCGTGACCGAATCTATGTCAATGTGGATTTTTAATTTCGTTGTAAAGCCTTTAGGTTTTGTAAATGATCAACAAAAGGGAGGTAAATGTTATCTCCCTTTTGTATTTCATAGGAATGTCAAACAACAATCATCAAACTGTAAACAAAGACATCTAAGCTAGAAGAAAATCAAGCAATAGGTGTTATATGTCTTACATATCCACTGTGGGCCTGCTAAAACAACAAGATTTTCCGGACAGCTTTAAGTTTTATTTTAAATTACAAAAAAACAAAAACAGCGTAGAAGAAATAAGTGTTTTAAAAGATCTGGTTCGTCCACGGTTAAAAATTGCCATCGTCACAGAAACATGGCCACCCGAAGTGAATGGGGTGGCTTTATCTCTGATGCAGCTTTGTAAAGGGTTGCAAAAGCAAGGGCATAAAATCTTACTGATTCGCCCCAGCCAGACTCAATCATGTGCGGACTTTATGCCGAACAAAGAATGTTTGGTTACAGCCCAAAGTATTCCTAAATATCCTAGTTTGCAATTTGGTTGGCCACAATTTTTGAAGGTTGCCAATGCTCTGGATGAGTTCGTGCCCAATGTGGTGCATGTTGTGACTGAAGGACCATTGGGGCTTACAGCCCTTCATGCTGCCAAAAGCCGAGATATTCCAGTATCAAGTGGTTTTCACTCGCCTTTTCAAGATTTTAGTCGCTTCTTTGATTTGGCTTTTTTAGTGAAACCGATACAGCATTATCTACGTTGGTTTCATAACAATACCCAACTGACTTGTGTTCCGAGCAAAGATACTGAAAAAGCATTAAAGCAATTTGGTATCAAGTGTCCATTGGTTGTAGTCGGACGCGGGGTGGATACTCAGCAATTTTCTCCTCTTTCCCGCTCTGAAGCATATCGGTGCACTTGGGGTGCGGATAGTAATACAACTGTCATGCTTTACGTGGGACGGTTATCGCCAGAGAAAGAAATTGACGTACTGATTCGTAACTATATATGTATGCTGCAACGTGGTGAAAAGCATTATAAATTGATCATTACTGGCGATGGACCTGACCGTCAACGCTTGGAAAATTTAGGTAAAGCACATGGTGTGATTTTTACAGGAAGCTTAACTGGTAAGAATCTTGCAAGTGTTTATGCAAGTGCAGATGTTTTTGTATTTGCCAGCCAAGTCGAAACCTTTGGTAACGTTGTTTTGGAAGCGATGGCTAGTGGTTTGCCTGTGGTGGCTTATAATTATGCATGTGCACATGCTCACATCGAGCATGGCAATACAGGATGGTTAAGCACGCTGGGTGATGTAAATAGTTTTTCATCACAAATGCAGCGCTTACCCCGTCCAAACATACTCAACAGCATGGGACAGCGTGCTCGAATTAAAGTGATGGAAATGGGCTGGCACCTACCTGTCATGCAATTGGAGCAGGCTTTATATCAAGTGGCAAAGGAAACACGAATGATCGCATAAGCAAAACAAAAGCTTGAGGAGAGAAATTATGAATTTTAAGAATGCAAAAATAAAAATACTCGATCTCGACTTAAAAGGCTGTTTATATCTGAACCATTTTTCCCATTCAGACCGAGTGGCACATTTTTTTAAATTAATTAGCCGATTAGGTGATGGTGTTTTTTGGTACATTATGTTGATGAGCCTATGGATGTTGCAAGGTTTGTCTTACAGCTTACAAATGGTGTATCTGATTGTGGGTTCTTTATTGGGTACAGCTATTTATAAAGTTCTCAAAACTAAAACAGTGCGTCCACGACCTTATCAAGTTCATCAAGTGATTCGTTTGTGTGAACGTCCTTTAGATCATTTTAGCTTTCCGTCAGGGCATACCTTACATGCGGTGATGGGAAGTGTGGTAATTGGTTCGGTTCAGCCCATCTTATTGGTGTTGATGCTGCCATTCACCGTGTTAGTGGCATTGTCGCGTATGGTATTGGGGTTGCATTATCCAAGTGATGTCGCAGTTGGTGCCATTATTGGAGCAAGTGTGGCAGCAGTTGTTATTGCTTGTGCACCGATGTTTAACGTGTTGTTGTAGATTGGATCGATTGAGTTGTTTCTCAGAAATCCTAAATTTTGTTAAAGTAGCACTGTCATAGCATAAATTAGGAACAGTCATGGGGTTACGTTGGACCGATACCATGGATATCGCGATTGAATTATATGAAGCACATCCAGATGTTGACCCGCAATGGATTCGTTTTACCGATTTACACGCGTGGGTATGTGCTTTACCTGATTTTGAAGACGATCCGAATAAATCTACAGAAGGTTTGCTCGAAGCAATTCAAATGGCTTGGATTGACGAAGCCAGCTAATCCACGCTTTTCCATCAGCATATCGAAAAAATCCAGTTTTTTTACATTACAAAAGCTGATAATTGCACATTATTCGGTATAATGCGGCAAAATTTTCACGTCTAATTTGACTTAAGGAGCCGATCATGGCTATTGAACGTACTTTATCTATCGTTAAACCAGATGCAGTAGCTAAAAACCACATTGGTGACATCTTTGCTCGTTTCGAAAAAGCTGGTCTTAAAATCGTTGCGACTAAAATGAAACACCTTTCTCAAGCTGAAGCTGAAGGTTTCTACGCAGAACACAAAGAACGTGGTTTCTTTGCTGACTTAGTTGCGTTCATGACTTCTGGTCCAGTTGTTGTATCTGTTCTTGAAGGTGAAAATGCAGTTCTTGCTCACCGTGAAATCTTAGGCGCTACTAACCCTAAAGAAGCTGCTCCAGGTACAATCCGTGCTGACTTCGCTGTAAGCATCGACGAAAACGCTGCTCACGGTTCTGACTCAGTTGCATCTGCTGATCGCGAAGTAAACTACTTCTTCGCTCAAACTGAAGTTTGCCCGCGCACTCGTTAATCGAGACACTTCAAACCAGATAAGTGTTATACTGCTTATCTGGTTTTTTTATTCCCTTTAAATTTATTTGCTTGAATATTGAGCAATCTCCTTCTATCTTCGACATGGTTTAGGTAATTACACATGAGTACTGAAGTGGTCGTTTCATCTGCAACTTCTGATGAATCGCAACAACCTTTGTCCACTCCAACACAGCAACCTTCTGTGGAAAAAGTGAATTTACTGGGCATGTCACGTGCTGAGCTGGAACAATTCTTTGAAGCGATGGGCGAAAAGAAATTCCGTGCAGGACAGGTAATGAAGTGGATCCACCAATATTTCGTGACCGATTTTGCTGAAATGACCAACATTTCAGGCAAGTTGCGTGAAGAATTAGAGCGCGTATGTGAAATTAAAGCGCCTGAAGTTGTACACCGTAATTATTCTAAAGATGGCACACGTAAATGGGTGTTCCGTGTAGGTGATGGTGCTGGCTCATTGGTTGAAACCGTACTTATTCCTGCAGAAGATAAAACAGGTGCACGTAAAACTTTGTGTATTTCTTCACAAGTCGGCTGTGCGCTGGATTGCTCATTTTGTTCTACAGGTAAGCAAGGTTTCCAGCGTGATTTAACACCTGCGGAAATTATTGGTCAATTGTGGATGGCAAACTACTCTTACATGGAGGAAGTTCCAGTTGCAGAACGCGAGCGTACAGTGACTAACGTTGTAATGATGGGAATGGGTGAACCATTACTTAACTACGACGCGGTATTAAGTTCGATGCAGCTAATGCTCGACGATTTTGCTTATGGCATGTCGAAACGTCGCGTGACCCTATCAACTTCAGGTGTCGTGCCGAAAATTGACCAATTGGCACAAGACATTGATGTGGCATTGGCTATTTCATTACATGCCCCAAATGATGAATTGCGTAATGAATTGGTACCAATTAATAAAAAATATCCGTTGGATCAATTAATTGCAGCATGTCAGCGCTATTTGGCGAAAGATGGTAATGAAAGTGCACGCCGTCATGTCACCATTGAATATGTGATGCTGGATGGGGTGAATGATCAACCTGAACATGCACAACAGCTATTGAAATTGTTAAAGAATTTACCAAGTAAAATTAATTTAATTCCCTTTAATCCATTTCCACACGCACCATACGGGCGCTCAAGTCGTAACCGTATTATTTCTTTCCAAAAAACTTTGTCTGACGCTGGATTTGTGTGTACGATTCGTCAGACACGTGGTGATGATATTGATGCTGCATGTGGACAGTTGGTTGGTCAGGTGGCCGACCGTACACGTCGTGCAGAGCAGTGGAAGAAAAAAGTGGCTGAGCGGAATGAGATTTTGCGCTCAAAAGGATAATAAAGGGGCTGTCAATTGAGTAAACCCACCTACAAATTTGCATGTATAACAATGTTTTGTCTTTCTATGTCGTTGGTGGGTTGTATTACCACAACCACCTCATCGGCACCGGGGTTTAAAAAAGACCCCGAGAAAGCAGTAGAAGTGCGGACTCAATTGGCAGCGGAATATATTCGTAAGGGCGACCTAGATGCGGCAAAACGCGCACTTGATCAAGCATTAGAAATGGAACCACGAGATTCCACGGCGAATATGATGATGGGCGTGTTGCTACAGCAAGAAGGTAGCCCTGCCAATATGGAAAAAGCGGAGACACACTTTAAACGTGCAATTTCTGCCGATCCAAATAATGCGCAAGCTCGTAACAACTATGGTACGTATTTATACGTCGTAGAACGTTATAATGAGGCGATTGAACAATTAGCAATTGCTGGTTCGACCTTGGGTTATGATCAGCGATTCAAGGCATTGGAAAATTTAGGACGTATTTACTTAAAATTGGATGATACAGCAAATGCTGAAAAATCATTCAAGCAAGCATTGCAAGTAAATCCAAATTCTTATGTTTCAATGTTAGAGTTGTCAGAAATATTTTATTTAAGACAACAAATTCCTGCTGCTACACAGCTATATGAACAATTTGTTCGTTTGGTTGGGCAGAAAAATCAGAGTGCGCGTGCATTATGGATTGGTATTCGTATTGCACGAGCCAATGGCGATCAGATGGGGATGCAAGTGTTAGTTAATCAAATGCGTGCATTGTTCCCCGATAGCCAAGAATACACACGTTATTTGCAATTACAGTACAGTACTGAGGCCGTATGGAAGTAAATCCTAATTCACCGCAATCGAATGGTTCAAGCGTAGTACCTAATGCATTAGGAAACGTCCAGCGTCCTGGAGAATACTTACGCCAAAAACGTATTGCTCAAAAACGTGAATTAAGTCAAGTTGCTGCAGATTTAAAAATTCCTGTAAAAACTTTAACTGCATTAGAGCAAGATGAATATAAGTCTTTGCCAGAAGCGACCTTCATTAAAGGTTACTATCGCACTTATGCAAAATATTTAAATGTTGATGCAACCTCACTGATTCAGCGTTTTGATGAAATCTATGCCAATGATACAGGTATGGTGCCTAATCATGCCTTGGATAATTCACCAATCAAGATCATGGGCAAGTTGCCAGGCTCAAACAGTGAGCGTAACCGTAAGTGGTTAAAGCGATCTGTCATTATCATCATTATCTTGGTGATCTTGGCTGCAATTGTTGGCACGATTCAAAACTGGGGCTCATCGGGTTCGAATACAGAAAGCAGTGCGGCAGATGCAAATAAATCTGAAGTTGAAGTGTTGTCAGTGGGCGGTGCGACCGCAGTTTCAGGCGATCAATTGGTCTTGAATTTTAATCGTCCGACCTCAGTTCATATTGTGGATTCGACGGGTAAAGTTTTAGCCACAGGCCGTCAAGCCAGTACTTTAACTTTAAGTGGTGAGGCGCCATTCCAAATCCGTTTGGATGATGCAGCCGCAGTGTCATTAAGTTTGAACAATGAGCAGATTTCATTGTCACCATATACGGTAAATGGGAAAGCAGAATTCCGTTTATCTCGTTAATGGTGCCAGAGTAAATAATCATGATTGTAAACCCGATTCAACGCCGTACTACCCGCAAAATTCGTGTGGGTTCTGTTTACGTCGGAGGTGATGCTCCGATCAGCATTCAAAGCATGACCAATACTGAAACGTGTGATGTCGAAGCAACTGTTGCCCAGATTCAACGCTGTGCAGATGCGGGTGCTGACATTATGCGTGTTTCTGTGCCTTCGATGGAAGCTGCCGAAGCTTTCGGTGAAATTCGTAAACGCGTACAAGTGCCTTTAGTAGCAGATATTCACTTCGATTATAAAATCGCATTGAAAGTGGCAGATATGGGCGCGGATTGTTTGCGTATTAATCCGGGTAATATTGGCTCGGAAGCGAAAATTCGTGAAGTTGTTGCTGCGGCACGTCATCATGATATTTCTATGCGTATTGGCGTGAATGCGGGTTCATTGGAAAAAGACATTCAAAAGAAATATGGGGAGCCGACAGGCCAAGCTTTGCTTCAGTCAGCAATGCGCCATATTGATATCTTAGACCGTTTAAATTTCCATGAGTTTAAAGTTTCTGTGAAAGCATCGAATGTGTTTTTGACCATGGATGCCTACCGTTTGCTGTCTCAACAAATTGATAACCCATTACATTTAGGTGTTACAGAAGCTGGGATTTATCGTACGGGTTCAGTAAAATCAGCCATTGCATTGGGTGGTTTGCTCATGGAAGGCATTGGTGACACCATGCGTATTTCATTGGCAGCCGAACCCGAAGAAGAAGTTAAAATTGGTTTTGATATTTTAAAATCACTCAGCCTTCGTTCAAATGGCATTAACTTTATTGCTTGCCCAAGCTGTTCACGACAAGAATTTAACGTGATTTCAGTGATGCAAGCTTTAGAAGAGCGTTTGGAAGACATTCGTACCCCAATGGACGTATCGGTCATTGGTTGTAAGGTGAATGGTCCAGGCGAAGCCAAAGAGGCTGATATTGGCGTGGTGGGGGCAAGTCCACGTTCGCTTGTGTATCGTAATGGCGAGAAAAGCCATCTGATTGATACCAACCAGTTAGTTGATGAAATCGAAACAATGGTTCGTCAGCGTGTTCAAGAGCTTGAAGAAGCTAAATCTAAAGAGATCATTCGTAGTTCATCATGAGTTCAATTGTCGCAATCAAAGGTTTTAATGACATTCTTCCAACGCAAACACCTGCATGGAGACGTCTAGAGCAACATTTAGCATCGTTAATGGATGCCTATGGCTATCAACAAATCCGTTTGCCTATTGTTGAACAAACTAATTTGTTCAAACGTTCGATTGGTGATGCGACGGATATCGTTGAAAAAGAAATGTATACGTTCTTAGATAAAGGCAATCCGCCTGAGTCTTTGACACTGCGTCCTGAAGGAACGGCAGGTTGTGTACGTGCCATGCTTGAGCATAATTTACTCCGTGGCGCAACACCGCGTGTGTGGTATGTCGGACCAATGTTCCGTTATGAAAAACCACAAAAAGGGCGTTACCGTCAGTTCCACCAGTTTGGTGTAGAAACCTTTGGTGTGGCAACTCCTGATATGGATGCTGAGCTCATTTTGATGACGGCGCGTCTATGGAAACGCATGGGTGTGGCGGACAAAGTTCAGTTAGAGTTGAATACTCTCGGAGAGTCTGATGAGCGTGCGGCTTATCGTGCGGCTTTGGTTGAGTTCTTGGAATCGCATAAAAGTGATTTGGATGAAGACTCACAGCGCCGTTTAACCACCAATCCGCTACGTATCCTTGATTCTAAAGATGCAAAAACTCAAGCTATTTTAGAAAATGCACCGAAATTGCATGACTTTATGGGTGAAGAGACTTTACAGCACTTTGCGATTTTGCAGCAGTATTTAAGCGATGCAGGCGTTGAGTTTGTGATTAATCAGAAACTGGTTCGTGGTTTAGATTATTACAACAAAACTGTATTTGAATGGACGACTACACATTTAGGCTCACAAGGTACAGTGTGTGCAGGTGGTCGCTATGATGGTTTGGTTGGACAGCTTAAAGGAAAGGCAGATCAGTCTGTACCTGCGGTTGGTTTTGCTATGGGGATGGAGCGTTTATTACTTTTACTTGAACAAGTTGAAGATGCGACTCCAATTCGTGATTGCGAAATTTTCTTGGTGGCAGATCCTGCTTCTCAAGGTAAGGCTTTGGTATTGGCAGAACAACTCCGCAACCAGTTAGACGCAGCGCAAAGTTCATTACGTTTAAAAGTTGGTTCACAAGGTTCAATGAAAAGCCAAATGAAAAAGGCCGACCAGTCAGGGGCATTGTATGCCTTGATTTTGGGTGAGCGCGAGTGGGAAGCACAGCAGCTATTGGTCAAAACTTTGGCGACAGCGGAACAGTGCGAAGTCGCAATTGCTGATGTCGTACCATTCTTCATCGAAAAATTTTCTTCAAAATAAGAGTTAAATAACATTTAGGAAAAGGGTAATCAAATGAGCGCATCATTGAGTGAAGAACAACAACTTGAGAGTTTAAAGTCTTTCACTAAAAAGTATGGTTCGGCCATGATTAGTGGGATTTTAATTGCGTTGATTGCCTTTTTCGGTTGGGAATATTGGCAAAAGAAAAACCTTGCAGAATCGCAAATGCAAACTGCAAAAGTCCAACAATTGATGGATGATGCGCGTAATGTACAAGGCAATCCAAATGCAATGACTGAGTTGACAGAAGCTGCAGATAAAATTGTGAAGGATGCCCCTGATTCTGCGCAGGCCATTCAAACTCAATTTGTGATGGCAAAGTTGGCTTATGACAAGGGTGACTATGCTGGTGCAGAAAAAGCTTTGAAAAAGGTGGAAAACTCTAAAGTTAAAGATGAGGGTTTAACACAAATCGTAAAATTACGTTTGGCTTATGCACAGCTTGCACAAAACAAATATGATGATGCATTGAAATCTTTAGCTTTAGTGACCAACCCTGCGTTCAAAGCAACGGCTGATGAAGCGCGTGGTGATGTATATGTTGCTAAGAATGATGTAGAAAATGCGAAAAAAGCTTATCAAAGTGCATGGGATGCATTAATTGAGCGTAAACAAGAGCGCCAAATTTTACAAATTAAACTCGAAAGTGTTGGCGTTTTAGTAGATGATCCTGAAATTGAACGCCCAATTTTAGAAACACACGTGGATGAGTCTTAATGGATAGAAAATATAAAATACCGTTTGCACTAACAATTTTGACGCTGGCTTTAGTTGGCTGTTCAAGTAATAAAATTAAAGTTGAAGATGCCAAACCAAGTCCATTACCTAAACTTGAACAATCGAAAAGTTTAGCGCCAGTTTTTTCTGAAAGTGTTTCTTCGACCTCAGAAGCAGATCCATTACGTTTGCAATTGGACATCGATAATGGCGTAATTTTCATTGCTAGCCCTAAAGGTGAAGTCACCGCCTATCGTGGTAAAGATAAAGTTTGGAGCAAAAAAGTCTCTAAACAAGGTCTAAGCTCAGGTGTGGAAGCTAAAGATGGTCTAGTGATTGTTGGAAATCATAAAGGTCAATTGTTTGCTCTAGATCAAGCCACAGGTGAACAAAAATGGACTGCTCAATTAACAGGAGCAATTCTAGCACCTTCGTTGGTACAATCTGGTCGTGTGGTGACCGTCAGTAATGATGGAACTGTTTATGCGCATGATTTAGAATCTGGGCAGCAAGTTTGGAGCTATGATTTACCAAGCGTACAATTTAGCTTGCGTGGGACTTCAACGCCTGTAGCTCTCGATGCACGTACGGTATTGGTGTCTTCTGCAAATGCTTATGTCTATGCTTTAGATGTACTCAGTGGCGTACCTCGTATGCAACGTCGTGTGGCAGTGAGTGATGGTCGTTCTGACATTCAGCGTTTAAATGATGTTGATGGTGATCCAGTGGTAGCAGGTCAGCTTTTAGTGACCACCAGTTTCCAAGGGCAAGTGACTGCAACAGACTTGGCTTCACAACAAGTGATTTGGAGTGAAGATGCTAGCAGTACCAAACGTCCTGAAGTTGCAGACAATAAAGTTTTTGTAGCACAAGCAGATGGTAAGTTGACGGCTTATGATCTGGCGACAGGTCAACAATTGTGGCAAAATGAGCAACTTTTAAACCGTGAACTCAGTAATCCAGTACTGTTTGGTCAAGACCTTGTAGTAGGGGATTTAGATGGCGTATTACATCTGATTGACCCAAATTCAGGTCAGTTAATCGGTCGTGCCAAAACCAGTGGTGCTGTACGTACATTGCGTGTTATCGAAGGTCAACTCGCAGTCGCGACACGTAAGGGTACATTTAGCGTTTGGCAGAATCGTTAATTTTCGTCTGCCTTATGTTAAACTAAGCCAAATCCGTATTTTTAAACACGGGGTATTTGAGAAATTTCAATGCCCCGTGTTTTATTTAGTATTATTCTTAAATATCTTCCATTTTTCTGATGTTCAGACCAGTCTCACTGGCTGATCTTGAATAAAGGTTAAACTATGAAACCCGTAATTGCGCTCATTGGTCGTCCGAACGTCGGAAAATCAACTCTATTTAACCAGATAACTAAAAGTCGTGATGCTTTGGTGGCTGACTTTGCGGGTCTGACACGCGACCGTAAATATGGTGATGCTGTTTATCAAAATAAATCTTTCATTGTAGTCGATACAGGTGGTATTGGTGAAAATGAAGGTGGTATTGACTCTTACATGGCAGAGCAGTCTAAAACTGCGATTCATGAGGCTGATATCATTGTATTTGTGGTAGATGCGCGTGCAGGTCTATTGGCTTCTGATGAACAAATTGCACGTGAACTCCGTACTTTAGGTAAAAAAGTTTATCTTGTCGCAAATAAGGTGGATGGTGTACACGCGGAAGCCGCACTCGTCGAATTTTATAAACTTGGTATGGGTGAGCCACTGCAAGTAGCGGCAAGTCATGGTCGTGGCGTACAGCAAATGTTGGAAGACGTGTTACAGGATGTGCCTGAAGACGAGAACCCAGAAGAGCATGACAAAAACACAGGCTTGCGTTTAGCGATTATTGGCCGTCCGAACGTAGGTAAATCAACACTAGTCAACCGTTTGTTAGGTGAAGAACGTGTGGTGGCATTTGACCAGCCAGGTACAACCCGTGACTCTATTTATATCCCTTTCGAGCGTGATGGTCGTCAATATACGCTGATTGATACTGCGGGTGTGCGTCGTAAAGGTAAGGTCGATGAAATGATCGAGAAATTCTCGATTGTAAAAACCTTGCAAGCCATGAAAGATGCGCATGTGGTTGTCGTGGTGGTGGATGCTCGTGAAGGCATTGTAGAGCAAGACTTACACTTGATTGGTTATGCCTTAGAAGCAGGGCGTGCCATGGTGATTGCGATCAATAAATGGGACAATATGTCTGAGTATGATCGTAAGCAATGTAAGCTAGATGTTGAACGTCGTTTTGATTTTATTCCTTGGGCAAAAATCCACTTAATTTCTGCACTGCATGGTACGGGTGTAGGTGATATGTATCCATCGATCCACCGTGCCTATGAATCTTCACATTTGAAAGTTTCACCTGCCAAAATCACGCAAATTTTGAGTGATGCCGTGGATGCACATCAACCACCAATGGTGGGTGGTCGTCGTATTAAAATGCGTTATGCGCATATGGGCGGGCAAAATCCACCAACGATTGTGATTCATGGTAACAAAGTTGATAAAACCCCAGCAGATTACCGTCGTTACCTTGAAAATGTTTTCCGTCGTGTGTACAAACTTGAAGGTACACCAGTGAAAATTGAATTTAAAACTTCAGAAAATCCATTTGAAGGGCGTAAGTCACAAGTGGATGAACGTACTGCGGCACGTAAACGTCGTTATGTTCAGAAGTTCAAAAAAGCTGAGAAGAAATTCAAACGTTAATTTTCAGTTCATTTAAACGATGAAAAAGCCCAAAGATGACTTTGGGCTTTTTCTTTTGCATTCGGTTTCTTCTAGAATAAGCGTGTAAATAAAAAAGGAGATAGGCGTGACGAAATTGATTCATATCGAAGTCAGCCGCTTAGAGCAGATGATTCAGTTGCCTGCGGATTTGGAGCGTAAAGCCAAGATACAACAACAAAAACAGGCCATCTACCAATTTCGGAATCAGTTGCTCTCACAACATATGCAACGTGAGATCCAAAACGCAGATCTTTCTAAGACCGAATATGGCAAACCCTATTTGACTGAATTCCCTCAGGTTGCATTCAATCATAGTCATAGTCATAAACATTACGCCTTAGCACTTAGCCATACAGTGAGGCAGTTGGGTATTGATGTCGAAGATTTAGACCGACAAGTGCGTTTTGAGACATTGGCACAACATGCTTTTCATCCTGAAGAATTGCATGGTTGGGCAGAAGCAGAATATTCATCTGAATATTGGTTTAAGGTTTGGACCACCAAAGAAGCGGTATTAAAAGCATCTGGTTTAGGTATTCGTTTAAGCTTAAAAGAGTTAAATACGCATGTACATGCTATCAATCATGGGGGGATGTGTCAGCATCCTGAAATTGGTAGCTTTGCGTATCAGAATTATCATTTGGGTCAAATAATGTTAACGGTGGCTTGGCAGGCAGAGCCATCATGTCAGGGTTTCCAGTGGCCACTAATTCAAATCATTCAGCATTAAAAAAGCCCATCCGAGGATGAGCTTCAGTGTGAGCCTGTTGTTTAGGGATTAAGGAATTTCTTCCTCATCAAACTCAGGTTTAATCTGAACAATAAAGTCTTGACGGTTTAAACCACGCCATAGGGCATAAGCAGTTGCAATATAAATTGAAGAATATGTTCCTGCAAAGACACCGATAAACATTGCCACCGAGAACCAGCGTAGACCTTCACCGCCCATAATGAGCATCGCCACCACAACCAATAACAAGGTCATGGAGGTGTGGACAGTTCGGCGTAAAGTTTCAGTGAGGGCAATATCGATCACTTCACGAGGGGATGCACCTCGAATTTTACGGAAGTTCTCACGGATACGGTCTGATACTACGATGTTATCGTTGAGCGAGAAACCAATCACGGCAAGCACTGCGGCCAAAGTGGTCAGGTCAAATGGCCATTGCATGAATGCAAATACCCCTAAAATCACTAAAATATCGTGAAAGAGGGAGAGGATTGCGCCCACAGCCAATTTGAATTCAAAGCGAATGGTTACGTAGATCAACATCAAGATCAATGCAAGTGCAACGGCACCTGCAGAACGAACATAGAGTTCATTTCCAACTTGACCACCGACAGCATCGACTTTATGTAATGTAGCTGTGTTATTCGGTACTTGTACTGCTTGAGCCAAGGTGTTATTCAAATCTTCAACACTGGCTTTTTGCACAGGCATACGAATGAGTACGTCTGTGTTACTGCCTAGCGTTTGGACTACTGCATGTTCAAAGCCTGTAGCTTCAAGAGATTTAACAATTTGATCTTGGTCAACCGGTTTTGCATAGGTGACTTCCGCAGAAATACCCCCAGTAAAGTCCAAACCTAAGTTAAGACCATTCACGGCAATGAAGAAGATACTGGCAATGGTAATTAAAATTGACGCGAAAGCAGCAGGTTTGCTGATCTTCATAAAGCCAATTACACGCTCATTGTCAGGGCGACCATATTGTTTTGATTTGGGTTGAGTCATGTCAGTCATCATCGATCTCCTTAAATGCTCAACTTCTTCAAGTCACGCTTTTTGCCATAAATCAATTGTACGACTGCACGCGTCACCGTAATAGAGGTAAACATCGAGCAGACAATACCAATCATGTGGGTGACTGCAAAGCTTTTGATTGGACCTGAACCGATTGCAAATAAAATGAACGCGACAATAAAGGTGGTTAAGTTCGAGTCTAAAATGGTGTTATAAGCTCGATCATAACCCGCAATAATGGCTTGTTTAGGAGAAGCTCCCCATTTCATTTCCTCCCGTATTCGTTCACAGATGAGGACGTTGGCATCGACCGCCATACCAATGGTAATGATGATACCTGCAATACCTGGAAGCGATAGTGAGGCGCCAATCCAAGACATTACGGTCAGGATCATGGCAATATTGATCACTAAGGCTAAATTGGCAATTAAACCAAATAGACGGAAGAACACCACCATCCAGATTGCAACCAGTAAGAAACCGATTTGGGTGGATAAGACACCTTTATCAATGTTTTCTTGACCGAGGCTAGGACCAACCACACGTTCTTCAACAAAATACATTGGAGCGGCTAATGCACCTGCACGCAACATCAGTGCCAGTTCGGCTGCTTCTTGTGGTGAGTCTAAACCTGTAATACGGAATTGTGAGCCGAGTACGGCTTGAATCGTGGCGGCATTAATAACCACAGATTCTGCATACGGTGTACGGACTTCAGTTTGTGCACCAGTTTTCGGGTCTGTGACATAGCTGATTTTTTGTTTATTTTCGATAAACAACACCGCCATACGTTTACCCACAGAATTCCGTGTCGCATCAGCCATGAGCTTACCACCCGCGCTATCGAGGGTAATATTTACTTCAGCACCGCCAGTGTCCTGACTAAAGCCAGAAGAGGCATTTTGAACACGCTCACCTGTAAGAATACGATTACGGCTAAGTAATAATTCACGGCCACTATCAAGTGACTGATAAGCAAATACTTCCGTGCCTGGAGGTAATGGCTGACCATTATATTTACCCGTATATGGATCAATATATTGATCATTCTGGTCTGAAACCAGACGGAACTCTAAGTTCGCAGTACGGCCCAAAACACGCTTTGCTTCAGCGGTATCTTGTACACCTGGTAATTCAACCACAATACGGTTGCTACCTTGGGTTTGTACTAGTGCTTCTGCAACCCCTAACTCATTAATACGGTTACGCAGGGTGGTTAAGTTTTGGTTGACCGCATAAGATTGAATTTCTTGCTTACGTACATCGGTATAGGTTAAACGTAAGCTAGAGCCTGAATCTGATGCAATCGCTTGTTGAGCATATTCTTTGTTGTTGCTGCGCAAGAAATCCATCACTGCATCACGATCTGTATTGTTCGCAAATTGCAAAGTAATGGTATTGTTATTCAATGAAAGACTATTGAATTTCAATTTATTGTCACGCAATTGACGACGTAAATCGGTTGCAGAGGTTTCCATACGTTGGCTGATGGCTTTGTCCATATCCACTTCAAGCAAGAAGTGAACACCGCCACGTAAGTCCAAACCGAGCTTCATTGGTTTTGCACCAATTTTTTGCAACCATTCAGGTGTAGTTGGTGCAAGGTTCAGCGCAACAACGTAGTTATCTCCAAGACCACGACGCAAAGCATCTTTGGCTTTTAACTGAGCCTCAGATGAATCTAGACGGAGTAATGCAGCGTTATTGGTAAAGCTATTGTCATGCGTTGCAATATTTTCGCTTTTTAAAATTTGCTCTGCTTTTTGTATGATGCTTTGGTCAATTTGAGTACCAGCTTTGGCACCTGAAATTTGAACAGCAGGTTCATCAGGATACAAACTTGGCAGGGCATATAATGTACTGACTACGAGAACCACGAGAATCAGTAGATATTTCCATGCTGGGTAACGCATTTGTTTTCTTCTTAAAATGAAAAAGTCGTGCGGGTGCACGACTATTTTTGATTAAAGGTTATTTAATGTGCCTTCAGGAAGAACTGAAATCACACTTGCGCGTTGAATTTTTACTTCTACACCACGGTTTAATTCAACCACTGCAAAATCACCTTCAATTTTAGTAATTTTACCCATCAAACCACCAGCAAAAACAACTTCACTGCCAACACCTAAGCTTTCGACCAAAGAGCGGTGTTCTTTAGCACGTTTAGATTGAGGGCGCCAAATCAAGAAGTAGAAAATTGCGACAAAAACCGCAATCATAAGTAAGTTCGTTACGAGGCTTGGTTGCTGTGCAGCTTCACCTGCTGCGTGAGCAGTAGAAATAAAAAGGCTCATTTCAATTTCCTAAACAATAAACTGGTATCAATTTGATAATAAATAGACTTGTTCTGCAATTTACCTTGTCTTTTTCTTCAGCGCAAATGCTGAAAGAATTAATCTTGCGGACAAGGAGGTACTTCTAAACCACGACGTTGATAAAAGTCTTCAACAAAAGCATCAAACGTCCCGTTATCGAGTGCATCACGAATGTCTTGGGTGAAGCGCTGGTAGTAACGTAAGTTGTGGATGGTACCTAACATTGAACCCAACATTTCGCCACATTTTTCTAAATGGAATAGATATGCGCGGGTAAAGTTGGTACAGGTGTAGCAATCGCAGTGTGGATCAAGTGGTTGTTGATCATGACGGTATTTACTGTTGCGGATACGAACTAAACCATCCGTCACAAAGTAATGACCATTTCGTGCATTTCGGGTTGGCATAACGCAGTCAAACATATCTACGCCACGACGAATACCTTCAACAATGTCTTCTGGCTTGCCGACACCCATTAAATAACGTGGTTTATCGGCAGGCATTTTAACTGGAAGATAATCCAACACCTTGATCATTTCTTCTTTCGGTTCACCGACAGAAAGACCACCAATGGCATAACCATCAAAACCAATTTCGAGTAAACCTTTTAATGATTCTTCACGAAGGTCTTCATACATACCGCCTTGAATGATGCCAAATAAAGCATTTTTATTGTTTAATTCATCGTGGTGATGAGTTTTACAACGCTTGGCCCAACGTAATGAAAGTTGCAATGACTTTTGTGCTTCTTCATGTGTCGCTGGATATGGCGTACATTCATCAAAAATCATGACGATGTCAGAATTTAAAGTTTTTTGAATTTCCATCGAAATTTCAGGCGACAAGAAAACTTTAGAGCCATCAATCGGAGAGCGGAAGGTTACGCCTTCTTCCTTAATTTTACGCATAGCGCCAAGACTGAAGACTTGGAAGCCGCCTGAGTCGGTTAAAATAGGTTTGTCCCACTTCATGAACTCGTGTAAGCCACCGTGCGCTTCAATGACATCTAGGCCTGGGCGTAAGTACAGGTGAAAGGTATTGCCTAAGATAATTTGTGCTTGAATATCTTCAACATCACGTGGCAACATGCCTTTAACGGTGCCATAAGTACCCACAGGCATAAATACTGGGGTTTCAACCACACCATGTTCAAGTGTTAAGCGACCACGGCGAGCACGCCCTGATTGCGCAAGTTTTTCAAACTTCATACAAATTCCAAATCAAGGCGAAAAAACAGTTCGCTGATTGTTCGAGCTAAAAAGAGAGCTATTTTCCTCGATTCTGCGCTTAAACGCCAGTTTTGTGATGTATTGAACTGTTAATTCTGATCCAGTCATTTCAAAATGAAAGTGAAAAGCAAGTTTGGCCAGAAGTTTGCATTATTTTTACTTATGTAATGATTTGTTTCTATTTTACCTGAAAATGGTGATTAAATTGTAAAGAGAATTGGTATTTACTAGTTCTTCATGTGAACAGTGCATTCTTGGGGTGGGGTAATGAGTGAGTTAAAAGAATGGGAATTTTATAAAACATTATTGGAAACTACAAATGCCATTCCATGGCAAATTAATTGGGATACCAAAGAATTTAGTTATATTGGACCACAAATTGAGAGTTTATTGGGGTGGCCGCAAGACAGTTGGAAATCTGCACAAGACTGGATTGATCGTATACATCCTGATGATCGAGATAAAACGGTCGGTATGTGTATCCAACTCTCTGATGATGGTACGGATCATGAGGCTGATTATCGTGCCTTAACCCAAGATGGAGGGTATGTCTGGATCCGTGATGTTGTGCATGTGATTCGTGAAAATGATAAAACCATTGCCATTATTGGCTTCATGTTTGACATTTCAGAACGTAAAAGTATGGAATTGGAACTTGAGGAGTTGAATAAAAAGAATCAAGCATTATTGCTGCAAGATCCGTTGACGCAGGTGGCAAATCGCAAAGCTTTGAATGAACGGATTGAATTCGAGTTTAAGCGAGCAGAGCGCAATAAACGACCATTGTCGATATTGTTTATTGATATTGATCATTTTAAAAAATACAACGACGATTTTGGACATTTGCAGGGTGATCAGTGTTTGATTGCCGTGGCGCAGTTATTAAAAAATCAGTTTAGTCGAGCCTATGATTTTGTGGCGCGCTTTGGTGGGGAAGAGTTTGTGGTGATTTTGCCTGAAACCACACTTGAAGATGCAGTTTCATCTGCTGAGCGCTTCCGTAAGGCAGTGGCTCATTTGACCATCCCGAATCTGATGGCAAGTCAGCATGCTGATATTACGGTCAGCATTGGGGTAAATACGCATGGCGCAGGGCAAAACTATTTAAACGTGTCTAGTTTTTTACAGTCGGCAGACCAATTGCTCTATCAAGCAAAAGCTGAAGGGCGGAATCAGGTTCGTTTTCTGTCTTAATCGGAATTAGCAGCATTGTGAAATTTATTCACAATGCTGTCTTTTGTGCTAAATCATTAAAAATTCGGACGATAATCAAAATTTTGCATAGCTGCCGTATCACGAAATGGTCGAATGGCTTTTTTGCCAATGGTCATGGTATTGATGACATTGTTGGGAAAAATCTGTATTTGGTTGTTAAACAGTTCAACATTGCGATTAAAAATCGTAATCGCAGCCCCTACATTTTCGTTTTGTTCTTCAATTTCATTCATCATTTTTAGATAAATTTCATTGGCTTTAAGCTCAGGGTAGTTTTCAACTACGACATTTAAACTGTGCATGAGTTCTTTGTTTAAGCTCTCAATCCGTTGTAACTGTGATACATCGGCAGTGTTTGCATTCAAATTTAAAATATTCTGACGCAATTCGGTCACTTTTTCTAAAGTGCCTTTTTCAAAACTTGAATATTGCTCTACCAAGGGTGCAAGCGCATCTAAAATTTTAATTTTTTGACGTTCGTAGCTGGTCACATCTGACCAAGCGCGAATAGTGGCATTATGATGGCGCACAATATTATTACGAATGAAAATAATGGCTACAATGCCAATAATAATGAGCAATAATAAAATAAAAAGTCCCATGTTGCCCCCTGTTTAATGGTTGTACATTCTAGTCGCTGTTATTTTAAAAGTTTCAATAAATCAGACTTTAAATGTTCTAGATAAGGTAGTTTAAATGTACGTAAGTGTCCACGTAAACTCGAAATATCTTGGATATTCTGAGCCTTGCTCGAAATTTTGAATAAATCATGTGGTCCTAGATAACACAAGACATCACTCTCGGGATGAAACAACAAATCCCCTGAACGGTATTCAAAAAAGTCGGATAGCCGAAGTACCATAGCAGGTGTTAGCGTTTTCGCCATCTGCATTTCATCGCTACCATAGAATTTGAGTCGCTGATTGGTCTGAATATCACTGGTATGCCATGCAAAAGAATAAGGGTGACCAAAGGATTTGCTCGCAGTACTGATTGCTAAGCCTGGCATGTCTAGACCAAAAACAAATACGCCCCACAAATCGCGATGTATTTCTTGAACCTTGACCTGATTGCCATCTTTATCAGTCATGCGTACTTCATTCACAAAGTGATATTGAAATACCAGTACTTGATGGTCCTTGTTTTCTTCATCTGTCCAAACAGTGCTTGCATATAATGGAAAATCATTGGAAACAGAGCCTTGCTCAAATACTGGAAACAGGCGTTTTAAGTGGGCAATAAATAAAACTGGATTGAGTGGAACGGAAATATGTTGTGGTTGGCGGTGGTAAGCCAACTGATATTTTTGTGCAATGGTTTGTTGTTCGAGATAATCAATCACCTCTTCAATGGGGTCATCATCTTCATAAGAAATATAAGCCCAAAATACCATCAACCCGCCACAAAACAGGCTAGTTTGAGCCCAAATACTACTGGGTTGAATCAAAATCGCAAGCATAAAAAGACTGCCTGTAATTGCAAGCAACCACGGTAGGGTATTTTCAAACTTCAAGGTGACAGGAGCATTCCAAGGATGCAGGCCATCTAAAATTTGTTGATGGCTTTGCGCCTGACGCCCAATGTCCCAAAGCCGAGCAATATTGTGGAAGACCACCTGATTCTTTTTACGACGAATATGAATCGAATGTCGCACAGTATCAATCGGCATAAGGGCGGAAGTTCCTTGTTATTGTTATCTGGTAAAACAGTTATCCTGTAAAACGATCAATTAGCATGGCATCGCCATAACTAAAGAAACGATATTGCGTAGCTACAGCATGTTGGTAGGCATTGAGAATATTGTCACGATTCGATAATGCAGAAACCAACATCAACAGCGTAGATTCGGGCAAATGGAAATTGGTAATTAAACGATCTACCACTTTAAAATCATAGCCAGGGTAAATGAAAATCTGGGTATCACCGACCCAAGCATCGAGTACACTGTTATGTGCTTGGGCAGCACTTTCCACCGCACGTGTTGCTGTTGTGCCAACCGCAATGACTTTATTCCCTCGTGCTTTGGTTTCACGAATTAATTCAACAGTATGTGCTGGTACATCGCACCATTCGCTGTGCATGACATGATTGGCAATATCATCGGTACGAACAGGTAGAAATGTTCCAGCACCTACATGTAAGGTCACGAAAGCTTTGTGAATTCCTTTAGCTTCGAGTTTCTCCAGTAAAGCTTGATCGAAGTGTAAACTTGCAGTGGGTGCGGCAACACTGGCTAATTTGCTTGGATCATTGAATACAGTTTGGTAGCGTTCAGTATCTATCGCCTCTGCTTCACGGTTGAAGTAGGGTGGAATGGGTAACTGACCGCAACGGTCTAAAACATCCAGAATCGGTTGTGAAAATTCAACAATAAATAAATTCTCGTGGCGACCTTGGACGGTGACTTTAATTTCTTCAGTACCAATAAATAGTTCTGCACCCGCTTTAGGTGAGTTACTCGCTTTAATGTGGCAATGTGCGATGTGCGCATCTTGCAAACGTTCGACTAAAACTTCAACTGCACCGCCTGTTGCACGTTTACCTTTTAAACGGGCTTTCATCACTTTAGTATCGTTTAAAATCAAGAGATCGCCGTCATTCAGTAAATCCAGAATATCGGTAAACTGATGATCATGATATTGACCTTGCGCATCTAAATGGAGCAAGCGTGATGAACTGCGGGTGTCTAATGGATATCGAGCAATAAGCTCATCAGGAAGATCAAAATTGAAGTCAGAAAGTTGCATGACACATTTCGCTAAAAAAACTGGCTGTAGTATATTCTTTTTTTCATTTTTTAGTCGAAATTGGTTAAATAAGAATCTAAAAAAACCATTCTGTTTTAAAAGTAACCAAATGTGCTAATCTTACGTTGACAAGTTTTTTAAACAGGTTAATATACGCATCAACACCTACCCGAGGTGGTGAAATTGGTAGACGCGGCGGACTCAAAATCCGCTGTCAGAGATGACGTGTCGGTTCGAGTCCGACCCTCGGGACCATATATTAAAAGCCCTCAAGCATATTAAGACTTGGGGGCTTTTTATTGCATAAAAATAAATGCTTGCATGAAATTCTGCATTTCATCTTTAAGGTTAAATAAGTCAAATTTTAAGTGATCACTTCGGAAAATGAGTACTCGAATGAATACCTGAATTTGGTTTGGGTACTCATTATGGAATCTCATGGTTAGAACAATTAAGCTTCTAATAGCTTTCTAAGTTGAAAAAGTGAAACCAATAGAAAAAGAATACGACCTATTTGATGGGGAAGGTTGTGTAAGGGCTGAGATGGAGAGATGGGGTTGTTAGGCTTAAAAAGTAGTGTATAAATAAAAAAATTATAAAAATAAGCACTTGAATTTATGGTTGTTCAAATTTAATGGTTCTTTATTTAATTAAATTACATCGGTTAATGAGTAAACTATAGGTTATGAGGTATTTATATTTTAAATCAGATACTTTAGAGGAGTATTTAACTTTAAAAGCTGTGTTTAAAAGGACAACATCTGTTTAAAATTTTTTTATTCGAAAAAAGTGAAATTTACTTTAATAATAATTTTATGGACATAATATAAATAAGTAATTATATGTAAAATCTATAGAATTTATCTTTATTTATAAATCTATCTTTTAAATCAATTCAAAATTAATGCGAAAATTGAATCAATAAAATGATATGGATTTGCTACAATTGGCTCGTCTTTGCGGTTGTTTAAAATAGATAAAGAATTTAAAAGAGATAACGAGGTGTGGTTTGAAGATGGAAATTGCGGGCGCTGTACTGGCGACTATCTTCTTTGGTGGTTTCATGTTGATAAATAAGAAAATACGGAAGCAACCTTGTGATGTGAATGACAGACCATGCCCACTGAGCACATTAGAACAAGATCAAGTTTCTTTAGAGCCTGAATGTGTTTGTACACCCTGTAAAACGCTAGAAATTCTTTATCAAAATCAAAAAGGTCAAATGACCATTCGGGATATTGATGTTATTCGAGTATATCAAGAAAAGCAGCATTGGTATGTTGAAGCATTTTGTCATTTGTTAAATGAACAGCGTATTTTTGTTGTCGGTCAAATTAAATGTTTAAAATGTCCTAAGCATTGTTCGCGTTTAATTAATCAAACTGAAATCATAGAATATTTAACCAAGCACCTTGAGTGACCGTTGAAATATTTTTATTTCTTTAATATGAATGGTTTATTTCAATTCAGGATTTTTTAATTTGTAAAAGTGAAAATAAATTTGCTTGATTTTTGCAGTTAATATTGGACGAAATGTTTGGTTTTCTGAAATTGTTTTTAAGTTAGTTGTTGATAAAAATTATTTATTTCTATTCCTTATGGGTGTATTCAGCATCTTATATGTACTTCTACGCCTAATCGACTGAAGTATCCATTCAATGTTTTGAGATGTGAGGCTAAAGCTGAGCAAGTGGGTGCTTTGTCATCAAAATAATCATAAAAACTATCGAAAAGCGTGTGCAAAATAATCAACAAATGATACATTTATGTATAATATTGTGACTTATTTATCGTTTATTGTAAATTTTGTGAGTGTTTGCTTTATGCAGGGGATGACAACAAGAATACATCGTGCGTTATTGGGGGGAGCATCACTATTATTGGTCGGTGTTTGTCACGCTTTTCCTCAACCAGGAAGCTATATTTCCAACGTTGCGTCTGGGGATTATACCGATGAGATGGGGAATGTCTTGTTGGTTAATTCCAATCCTGTGGCATTGGAGGTACAAAAAACATATTCCTTAACACTCTTACAAAATCAAAATCAATATGGGGCTATCGGTGGGACAGTGAATCTTCCACATGTCCTCACCAACACAGGTAATACTACAGATCGATATACATTGTCTTTGGTACAAAGTAGCAATGATAATTTTGATTTAAGCAATGTTAAGGTTTATGCAGACCGCGATCAAAATGGTTTACCTGACAATACTGAAGATTTGTTGCTCGGTTCAATTGAGCTGAATGCAGGGCAATCTTTAGCCGTGGTGATTGTGGGGAGTATTCCTACCACGGTGGCTTTTAATCAGCTGAGCAGTTTAGACCTCAAAGCTGTAAGCCAGCAAAATGCTACGCTTTCTGCGCAGGTTACAGACACGATTCGCGTTGTAGATGATGCGGTGATTTCCCTGATCAAGGCGCAAAGTGCAAGTGAGGGAATTATCGGTGATCAGATTACCTATACCTTGACTTATCGAAATACAGGAACGGCAACACGTCGCGTCGTATTGCAAGATGTATTGGATGATTCTCTAGAGTATGTTTCGGGCTCAGCCATCTGGAATCAAAATACTACAGCACTCACTGATGCCAATGATACGGAAGCCTCAGCGAATACAGGAATTACTTATCAGCTCAAACCTGATGGTAAGAGTCTGGAAGCCAGTATTGCTGCTGTTGCCCCTCTAAGCTCAGGAACCTTGAGTTTTAAAGCCAAGGTGAAGCAAGGTGCCGCCAATAAAATTCCAAACACGGCAGGTTTTGTTCAATATGATACGGATAACACGACGGTAAAACTAAGCAGTTTCTCCAATACCGTGATCTATAATTTGGCTGCTGTTTATGGTGTGGTTTTAAATAATAAATCTAGTTCAGCAACCAACGTGGGGAACCCTAACAGCAGTCCCGATAACTTGGTTATTCAAGCCAGCTTGACTCCAGGGCAAGAAGTTTTTTTTAATAACTATGTTTGGAACGTCGGCAATACTACGGATGTTTATAACTTAAGTTATAGCTCAAGCAATCTACCGAGTTGTGCCAAAGTTAATTTTTACACCCAAGATGGAAAAACTTTACTAACAGATACCAATGGTGACGGTAAAGTCGATACAGGTTCGATTTCAAGCGCAGCGGTAAAACAAATTCAGGTTGGGGTATCGGCTTCTACAGGGTGTAACAGCAGTGTCAGTCATATCAATGTTGATGTGGTCGCAACCTCGATTGCTTCAAACTTAGTCTCGGACCCGATTCGTAACCAAATCACGGCCTTAACGGTCGTATCGAGCAGCAGTGATTTGTATAACGCGGATCAGTCGGGTTTGGGTGTAGGTGTTGTAGATAACTTAGGCCAAGCTTTACGTACGGTTAAAGTGGCTTCAGCTAAGGCCGTTTTTCCTTTGGTAGCAAAGAATAATTCCACCCAAGCCAACAACTATAATTTATACGCATCTTTTAGCGCGATTGATGTCGCCAATATTGTGCCTATCACTAAAACAGGCTTTAGTGTCAAATTTTATGAAGGCGATGCCAGTTGTCAGACTGTCGGTAAACAGATTACCAATACAGGAACTTTAGCGGCAGGCACAAGCAAGGCATATTGTGCGGTGATAGACGTTGATGCCAGTCAGCAGAATTTTTCAGCCCCGATTTGGTTTGCAATTCAATCACCTATCAATCAACAAGCGGACTCCATTAAGAACCAAATTGAAAGTAATGTTGCACGCTTACTCACCCTGACTAATGATCAGCAGGGGCAGGTGGGTGTTGGTGGTACGATTGTCTATGCGCATACATTAAAGAATCTGGGCAATATAGCCGAAGGGGCAAATGCAGGCTCTCAAGTGAACCTTAAAGTGGTTCCGCTGAAAAATGATGGCTTTGTTTATAGTCTTTATTATGATGCCAATAAAAATGGTCAAATTGATAGTACAGACCAAATTATTAGTGCCACAACCAGTCTAAATCAGCTCTTGGGTAGTGCAGGTTTGCTCCCTCAAACTGACATCCAACTTTTACTCAAAGTTCAAGCAGCTCCTTCAGCGCCAGAAGGTGTAGTAAGCCAAGCTGATATTTGGATCGAAATTTCTGACTTTAATGGCATTCATTTAGATAACTTAAAAAATACCGATGTCACCACAGTGGCAACAGGGCATTTACAGTTACTTAAAACACAAGCAGCCAACAGTAGCTGTATAACTAGTAATCTAGCAGCTTTGAGCTATACCACTCAGTTGGTTTCAGTTAAACCGAATCAGTGTGTGGCCTATAAACTCACACTGAAAAATGATGGTAGTTCAGTGGTGAAGAATGTCCAGTTTAATGATGTTGTTCCTGCCTATACCAGCCTTGTTGGTACACCTGTGATTGTGCCGACAGGAGTAGACCTTTCTTCAGGTGAGAAAGTTTCAGCTTTGGTGAGTAGTTTAGATCCAAATCAAGAAGCCAATTTCTACTTTGTTATTCGTGTTAACCCTTAAACGTAGGTTCGGAAAATGTTTACAGAAAAGAAAATGATTCGAAATTTACGTATGGCGATGTTCGGCTTATTGAGCATAACAGCATCGACTTGGGTTTTTGCTGATGCTTTGGTTATCAGTAATATGGCTGTGGGCGAATATAAAGAAGAAGGCTCTACTGTGGTTCAAGTGGCGCGTTCGAACTTGGTTCAAACCACCGTTATTCCTGTGTATAACCTGAGTTTAAAGGATAACCGTACTGAATATGTACGCCCAGGACAGGCGGTTTATTACCATCATGTTTTAACCAACACTGGGAACGAGCGCGATCTTTATAATTTGTTGGGCAGTCAAATTGCTGGGGGCAGTTTCACTCATAACAATATCGAAATTTATTTGGATGCGGATCGAAATGGTGTTGCAGACAGTAATACACCCATTACTCAATATAGCTTAAATGCTGGTGATTCGGTTGCACTGATTATTAAAGCCATTATTCCTTCATCGGCAGCCGTAAATAGCTCTAGTCAGATTCAATTGACAGCCACTTCGACACAACAACCTAGTCTGACTCAAAATAATATTGATACATCACGAATTACGGATCAGGCCGTTTTAAACTTAACCAAGAGTTTTGATAAAACAACTGTCGTAAATGGTGATATTGCAACCGTCCGTTTAACCTATTTCAATAATGGTAATAATAGTGGCGTGGTCAATATCAGTGACTTGTTGGATACGACTCAGTTGACCTATGTAGCAGGGAATGAAAACTGGAATGGGCAGGCACTTAATGCAGCAACAGGCAGTAATGGCCCGACGGGAATCAACTACTATCTCGATACGGATGGTAAAACCATTCGTGCGCAAATCACCAATGTACCTGCGAATGCTCAAGGCTATATTGAATTCCGTGTTCGCGTTGCACGTACTGCGCCCGGTGAAATTCCCAACTTGGCCAATATGGACTATGACCATGATGGTCTTTCCAGCACAGCAAATTTAACTACACAGTCGAACACCGCGATATTAACGATTAAACCCGTATATGGGGTGGTGATTAATGCTGATGCAAATAGTGTGAGCGGTCCTGATTTACTCACCAAGTCTGCGGTAAGTAGTGGAGCTACAGTTAATTTCGAAAACTATGTTTGGAATACTGGAACAGTGGCTGATCGGTTTAATTTAACTTTTAACAGTCATAATTTACCCGCAGGCAGTGTACTGGAATTCTATCGTACAGATGGCGTTACCCCATTATTTGATACCAATAATGATGGCATTATTGATACAGGAACGCTTGAAGCAGGTGCTAAACTTCCGATTATCGTGAAGGTCACCTTCCCATTAGATTATGTGGATACAGCTAACACGACTTACAATATTGTCCCTAAAGCACAATCGATTACTGATAGTGCCAAAACAGATACGGTGCAAGATCGGACTTCACTGATTCAAAGTACGGCTTCTCGTTTGGTGGATCTGTTCAACAGTCCTGAAACTACGGGAAATGGTACGGGAAATGGCAATGTGTCGAATGGTGGTTTGCCTTGGAAAACCTTAACTGGGGTCAACAATAAAACGGTGGTGTTTCCGTTAACTGTGCGTCATACAGGTCAAGCGACAACCTATAACTTTAGTGCCGATGCCGATAATAATTTTGCGACGGTTGCTTTGCCTACAGCAATTAGTTCTGTTCGTTACTTTTCGACATCCACCACCGATTGTTCAGTACTTGGGGCAGAAATCTCTTCAACTCGTTTGTTAGATAATGATGAATCGCAACTGTATTGCGCCGTGGTGGAAATTCGGGCAGATGCTCAAAGTACAAGTCAACCAATTCCGATTTATTTTAAAGTCACATCGTCTAATTTGACCGCCTCTGCACCAAGTAATGGTTATGACGTGATCCAGAATGCCATTACGATTAATTCTAATGCGAGTCAAGGTGGGGTGAGTTTAGAGCCTGATTTACGCGGGCAAATTGCGCCAGGCGGTAGTATTGTGTATAGCCATATTTTAAAACCATGGGGAACGTCTGTATTGGCTGCAACGGATAGTTTAAGCGTTGCCAATGATCGAACAGGTTTTACCACGACACTTTACTACGATGCCAATAATGATGGGCAGTTAGATGCTACAGATCCAATGATTCAGAATTTATCTGTTGTAAATGCGGCTATTTTAAGTAGTAAAGCACCTATTCGTATTTTTAATAAAGTTGAAAATACCGCGTATAACACGGTTGGTGTAGTGAACACTTCTGTGATTAGTCTAAAAAATAGTGTGGGTACAGTGTTAGATACGGCAACTGATATTACAACTATTACTCGCGCACCTGTGCGTTTAACGAAATTGCAAGCCAAAGATAATAATTGTGATGGTGTTGCGGATAGTGAGTATACCTCAAATGTATTGCCGATTACACGTAATGCAGATGGTTCAGGGCAATGCGTTTTGTATCAATTAACCGTGAAAAATTCGGGGGCTTCTGCGATTGGTCGATTTAATTTCTATGATTATACGCCTGAAGCAATGGTGATGAGTAAGGCGCCGACTTGTACAACCTGTGAAGCTGGTTCACTTAGTGCGCCTGCACTGGGGCAAACAGGTGCAATTAAAGCTTCTGTTGCAGCAATAAATAGTAATGAAAGCCATAGCTTAGAGTTTGGGGTGAAGTATGTGGGGAACTAAGTCTATGAAACGCATTATTGCGCTGTCAGCAAGCCTAGGTTTTGGATTAATGTTCAACTCCGTTGTAACTGCTGCTGTGCCTACGTTAGAAATTGTTGGAGCCAGTGGAAATACCTCGACAACTGGTCCTAGTACCGTTGCACAAACTAATACGTATTTATTTAATGCTGATAACCCGACGGCAAATACTTTTAGTCAAAATTATTTCCCGAAGACGAACGTTACTTACTCTTTAGAAAATCAACAATATACAAATGGATTGGTTTTTGGGGGGACAAACTCATCAACTATTTTTATTCCTTTAAGTGGTCAGGGTAGTCCAATTAGTTCTGATTTCACCTCGAGTCGTTTAAATCCTAGTATGGGGACGGGTATTGATGCTGACCTCAACTATGGTTCACGTATTTTGCTTCAAGCGAGTGTTTTAGGAAGCTCAAATGGAAGTAATACATCATCAAGAAACGGTGGGTTAGGTTATTATTTCGGTGATGTTGTGGTGACATTTAACCGTGATGTAAAAAATCCAGTTATTAATCTCTCAGGTATTGGTGGGGTTGCTGTTAGTTCGGGTGGGAATACGGCATTTGGTATTACCACGAATTTTGTATTAACCAATCCTCCAAGCGGAACGACAATCAGGCGTTTATCGGGTCGTAATTTAAGTGTTAATGGATTTAACATCACCAACTCGGCTTCATTATACGGCGCGACTACTGGTGGAAATAATAATTCAAACCACAATGCTACTGGAGCAAATGGTGGGGCCAGTGGTAGTGTCCAAGTTGAAAATAGCAATAGTATAAGAACTTTAAGATTTAAAGTTTATATTGCGTCTGACTACACTGGGAATAGTACATTAGGCTGGAGTTCGGATTCTGGAGATGCATTTGTATTTAGTGCGGCCAGCGTTGACTCTATGGTTGGTGATTTGGTAGTTTCAAAAACCAATAATACTACTCAAGTGTATTCGGGCAGTACAACCACTTATACAGTACGTGTCACTAATAATGGTCCAGATACTTATACAGGAACATTACTTAAGGATGTCGTTGGGACAGGATTAACCGCTACAGCCGTTGCTTGTAGTATGGCTGCAGGCAATAAATGTACCACAGCTCCAGCTTTAAATAGTTTAGCTTCTGTTGATACAGGAAGCTTGGCTTCTGGCGAATTTTACGAAATTTTAGTCACAGCACGTGTAGATGCTGCGGCAGGCAGCACGGTAACGAACACTGCTACGGTGGATGTGCCAACTTTGGGCTCATCTACAGGGGCAAGTTGTACAACTTTAAATAGTGGTGGCATCACCCGTTCATTTAACTCAACCACAGGTGCATGTACGACAGCAGACCAAGATACTGTGCTTGCTTCCGCTGATCTAGAAGTCTCAAAAACATCAGATAAAACAAGCTATGATGTAGGCGATGTTGTGAAATACACCATTAAAGCTTGGAATAATGGTGCTGCTGGTGTTACAGATGCAGTGCTGGCTGATAATGTTCCAAATAATATTGCCAGTTTATATTGGTCATGTAAAAGTTATGGAACGGCTGTTTGCCCAAGTAGCGTAGCGAATGGTACTGAAACAAATAGTTTGAGTGCAAATGGACTAACTTTACCTGCAAATGGTAAAGATGTGAATTATCTAGAATTCACAGTTACAGGTTTAGCTTATAAAAGTGGTTCCGTAACCAATATGGCTTCGGTGACAACAGCAACTTTCGAGAATAACTTAACCAATAATTCTTCCTCGGTAGATATTATTATTAATTCAAACTCACCGATTACCGGCGGTAGTTCACAAAACCAATGTTTATCTGGGCAATCGGCTAATTTGGTTTCAGATACCGCTTTTAGAGCCTATTTGGTCGATAATGCGAGCACTGCTTATGATAATGCTTTAAAAACGGCAGGGGCTAACCCGACTATTGTGCCAAATTCAGTCATGTATGGTACGGGCGCAAATGGTGCATTGCAGTTAAAAGGACGTGTAAATTGGTCAAATGGTAGCCCTAAAACAAGTACCAGTGGGGCAACTTTAAAAATTATGGTCGATGGTGTTGTCTATGCCACGCTTGTCACGCCTGCGAAAAGTTCAAATACTCGAGCTTCATTTACGGCGTTTAATGGTGCGCAAGTGGACACTACGGATTATGCGATTGGATCGTATGGTACTGACCCAGTGGCTATCAATTTTACGATTACTTTGCCTACAACAGTAACAATGGCCAAAATAGTACGGAGCGAATTCCAAAATGTTCGGCCAAATACCAGCACTTATGTGGGGGATGATATTGGAATTGGGTTTAATGAACTTAATGTTTGTCTTAAGCCGACTTTTGAAATGAATAAAGTGTCTGAAAATGGCACAGACAGCTTCAACTTCAGCTCTTTTGCAAACTTGAGCAATGCCAATGCCGAAACCATTACCAGTGGTGAAGTGGTGACGACTGTAATAGGGGCTGCACAATCAGTTCGTTTAAAGAAAAGTACATCACCTGTCGAGCAAGGCTCATTATTGGCTTATGCAACACCAAACACGGCAATTAGTTTTACTGAGTCAACATCAACTTTATATTCACTTAAAAGTATTGAGTGTACAGATACCAATGCCGCAGTTTCAGGAAATAGTGCTGCCAATTTGGGTGGCGTCAATGGTTTGACCCAAACTATACCTGCAGCGAATGTGAAATTTGCCGCCAAACTTGTTTGTCGTGTGACCAACAGTAAAAAAGCAGGCTATGTGTTTTCAGGGCGGGTGTTTAACGATAATAGTGGTACAACCTCGGATATTTCCAAGGCGTATAACGCAATTGTAGATGCTGGTGAATTGGGAATTGCGGGTAGTACGGTGGAATTACAAGATTGTAGTACTAAGGCTGTTTTGGCCGCTACAACCAGCAATGCAAATGGTGATTTTAAAATACAGACCTTAGATGATGTGTTTGCTGGGCGCAGTAATGTTTGTTTGGTACAACGGAATTTGACAGGTTTTGATTCGGTCAGTTCTGCGAAAGCCAGTGGTGTGACGGCGACAGCCGACACTGGTAATGATTTCTTTACCATTCCTAAAGCTGCAAATGTGACCAGCTATGAGGGTTTCTTGTTTGGTGATGCCGAGTTACAGTTACTCTTAACGCAAAATGGACAGAAAACCATTGTGGCAGGAGATGTAGTGGATTATCCACATGAGCTCAGTGCGAAAAGTGTGATGAATGTGCTGAATTTAACGGAAAGCAAAGAGCAACAGCCTGCAAACAATCAGCCTTGGCAGAGTTTGGTTTATGTCGATAGCAACTGTAATGCGCAGTTGGATCAAGGTGAAAGTTTACTTTCGAGTCGTGTATTAAAAGCCAATGAAAAAATTTGTTTGATTCAGCGAGTAAATTCACCTACCACGGCACAAGGTGGTGATCGCTTTATTGCGAGCTTCAAGGTCAATGGCAAGGCGACTTATAGTACTGCGACGACCAAGGAAAGTAATAGTGTGAATGATATTACAACGATTGGTACAGCAGATTTAAACATGAGTAAACTGGTGCGAAAAACATCTGCATGTCCTGCACCGAGCAATGATTCAACGCCGTTTACTGTAACCAACCAAGCGGCTAAGGGGGATTATTTGGAATATCAAATCACCTATACCAATAATTCAAATAAAAACTTGGTTGATATTGTGCTTAAAGATAGTGTTCCATTAGGAACGGTTTATGGAACCATGTCGTGTAGCGCTTCAGGGTGTCAAACTCAAGAAAGTTCAGGACAATTAAAATGGACAATTCCAGGTGTACTGGCGCCTAAGCAAAAAGGGCAAGTGGGGTTCTGCGTAAGGATTCCAAACTAGTTGTGATTTGAGAGAAATAAAAAAGGTCGGTCCTTATATGGGATCGACCTTTTTTCATTAAATGTGCGAAGTAAACCCTTGAGTCTATTGCTTGAACCCGCCAGATGCATTGATCTTAGGCCAAATATAAATAATGAAAACATATACTTAATACGAGCTGATTGCTTAATTTTGTCTTAAAAAGTGTTCAATAAAGAGCATGAGCTTTACATTGTTTATTTGTGTAAATTCACAGTTTTCGTAAAAAGTAATGATAAACAGTCATTTATTTTCAGTATTGTAAACTTATATAAATAAATTAAAAAATCAAGAGTGAACCAGTTAACATTTTTTTTATAAAATGTATGGTGATACGTTTGTTTTTTGTTTAATATTGCTTTGAGCTTTGTGGCATTAATTTTTTTTAATGTGATTGATGTCGCAAATATGTGCATTGGTATGCAATGGATAAAATCATGTTGAACAAAAGAACTACGCTGAAAAAATTGATGATGGGTTTAATGCTTGCTGGGGGGGCTGCTCATGGGATGGCTGCCGCTACGACATCAAATGAACCTGTATCTATTCAGTTGAAAGCATTCAAAAAAGTTGTAGACAGTAAGGGGAATGCACAGTTTAAAGCTGCAGACTCAATCAAGCCTCAAGATGTTATCGAGTATCGTGCGACTTATACCAACAACACGACACACAGCATTAAAAGCCTAAAAGCAACCTTGCCAATTCCAGCAGATACGCAATATTTAGGCAACAGTCTACCTTCAGGTGCACTTGCGAGTACCGATGGCGTTAACTTTGCTGCGATGCCATTAAAGAAAAAAGTAGATGGAAAACTCGTCAATGTTCCACTCAAAGAGTACCGCGCTTTACAGTGGCAAATTATGGAATTACCTGCCAAGAAAACAGTCACTGTTAGTGCACAAGCCAAAGTAAACGCATCAAACGATTAATTTCTAAATTTTTATACACGTCATTTTGATGGGGTCGGGGGACTCTTATGCCTATGAATTTAAAGACGACAAAGCGAAATAGCCTTTATGTGTCGATTGCGACAGTTTTAGGGGGCTTTGCTTTTTTCGCGACAGGTGCACATGCAGCAGCACCAGCAGCGGGGACAAACATTAGTAACATTGCAACAGCATCGTATGTAGATGGTACATCTACGACACGTACTGTAACGTCAAATGAAGTCAAAACGACTGTTTTACAAGTGGGTAGCTTCACACTCGAGCAAAACCGTACAGCAACTGCCAACCCGAATGGCGTAGTGACTTTATCGCACGTCTTGACCAATACGGGTAACGGAACGGATGAGTTCACACTGAATTTAGCCAATGTGGCTGGGGATAATTTTGATTTCTCCAACATTGCGGTTTACTTAGATGCAAATAAAGATGGTGTACCAGATAACGGTACGAATTTAGCGGGTCAAAAAGTGACCTTAAATGCTGGTGAGTCAGTAGGCTTGGTTGTGGTGGGTACAACAGCTGCAACAGCAGCAGCGGGTAATTCTGGTCAATTAGAACTTTCTGCGGCAAGTAGTTACATTACAGTCCTAGCGGACAAAACCAAAGTGAATACTGACACCGTAACGATTGTTACTGGTGCAGTCATTCAAGTGACGAAGTCTGCCAATGTAACTGCAGTTGCACGTGGCGATACAGTGACTTATGAATTAACTTATAAAAATACGGGTAATGCCGATGCAGCCAACCTAACCATTGAAGATCTTTTACCTTCAGGTGTAACTTATGTTGCAGGTTCAGCGCGTTGGAGCGGTCAGACAGCGGCATTGACCGATGCGACTGGTGATGAAGCAGCGGCAGCAGCGAAATATGAGTTTACCAATGGTAAAGTGCAGTTAGTACTGGCATCAGTACCACGTAACAGTACGGGTAAATTGACCTTCCAAGTGACTGTCAACACCACTGCGCCAGCAGGTAAAATTACTAACATCGCAACATTTGACCCAGATGGCCCAGGTACAGAGACATCTCAACCAACCAACCCATATGATGTGACAGTTCAGTCTACATATACGGGTACCATCAACGATAATGCAAGCGATACGTATTCGGATGCACAAAAAGTTATTGGTAATACGGCTAAAGATGACTTAATTACCACAACAGCGGTACAAGGTTCTCCAGTTTTATTTGGTGCGTCGAGCTCTACAGAAGATATCTGGATTCACAACCTTGGTAATGTCGCTGAAACTTATAACATTACCGTGAATAAATCTGCACTACCTGCAGGCTCTATTGTTGAGTTATTAAAGTCGGATGGTAATACTCCATTAACGGATACCAATGGTGATGCAAGCGTAGACAGTGGTCCGTTGGCTTCTGGTGGTCATCTTGAAATTTCAGCACGTATTACCTTGCCAAATGGTTATACAGGTCCAATTACGGCACCTGGATTAGATACGATCTTAACCATTACGCCTGTTCATGCTCCAGCATCTTCAGATACTGTGACATTACGTATTACTGATATTACGACATCAAAAGTCGATTTAAGTAACGGTAAAGGTAATAAAAACTATACGGAAGATGATACAGGTTTAACTGGTGAGGGTGCATACGTTTCTGATAATGTCGTCACTACGGTAACAACTAAACCTGGCGTTGCAGCTACGTTCCCAATCGCTGTAACAAATCATGGTTCAACATCGGATAACTATAACTTTGGTACTGAACAAGTATTACCATCAGGTTGGACGGTTGAATACTTCGTTGCTGATTCAAGTGGTGTATGTTCAGCGACTAAAGTGACCAATACAGGTGCAATTCAGCCAAATACCACAGCGTATTTCTGTGCCAAGGTCACTCCATCTACAGATGCGACACCTGCGAATAGCCAAGATATCGTCTTCACAATTAACTCGCCTGCAACAGGCTTAACAGACAAGATGAAAGATCACTTGACTGTAGAAGCTGTGCGTGGACTTTCATTCTTGGCCGATCAACAAGGTCAGGTTGCACCGGGTGGTACGATTGTGTACAAGCACACTTTAACCAACAACGGTAACGTTGTAGAGGGTGTAGCTGGCGGTAGTACACTTCCATTCACCATTACCCATGACCCATCGAATACTGGATTTGTTACCTCTGTTTATGTAGATAAAAACAATGACGGTATTGCTGATGCAAACGAATTGGTGACAACGTCTGACTTGAACGCATGGTTAACTGCAACCAATGGTGCTGATGGTCTTTCTCCAAAAGAAAGTATTAACATCTTGGTTAAAGTTGAAGCACCAAGTAATGCAACAGCGGGTCAAGCCGATCTATCGATTGTGACAGTTACACCGACGGGTGCATTAAATGGTACGGCGGCTCCTGCTGCGATTACCGTAACGGACAAAACTACAGTAAACATTGGTCAAGTTCGTTTGGAAAAAATGCAAGCTCTTGATGCAGCATGTGATGGGACGCCAGACGGTAGCTTTGGAACATCTACACTTCAAGCTAAACCAGGTGCTTGTATCATTTACCAAATTAAAGCGGTCAATGATGGTAATCAGGCGGTAACGAAAGTTGAAATTACCGATGCGGTACCAAGTTACACCACTCTAGGTTCGTCGCCTGCGGCTGCACTAGATCCAGTATCAAAAGGTACTGTGACCAATACAGCAAACAACTTGAAGTCATCTCAATTTGATTTGGCACCGTCTGAAACGGTGACGATGAAGTTCAGCGTTAAAGTTGATGCTCAATAATTAAGTCAAAACATTAATAACTATTCATGTGGATAGGCATCACTTTAATGCCTATCCCTTTAAACCTGCTTTTGCTCGGTATTGGGGTATTTTCGTGATTAAACGAGTTCAGCCGCTACAGAATCATAAGATCAAGCTTATTTTTTCAAGCTTAGCTACGGCTATGGCATTGGTAAATCATGCTTATGCTGTGATGCCTGCTGCTGGGCAAAATATTACCAATACGGCTTATGCAAGTTTTGTACAAACCGATGGCCAGATTGGCCAATCGGTTTCAAATACTGTTCAAGTTACGATTACACCTAAATATGTGATTAGCCTCACTTCACCAACACGATTAGAAATTGATGCGGGTGCGAAAGTGATTTGGCTGAATACGTTGACCAATCATAGTAATGCGCCTGCTGATATTGTGATTAATAAAAGCACTGTTCCCGAATTATCGAATATTAAAATTTATGTCGATAGTAATCAAAATGGTGAATTTGATCGTTCAGATTTGCTGGTTACAGGACATTTAAGTTTACAGGCTGGGCAAAAAGTTGATTTATGGGTGGTCGCAGACTCTTCTATATCACTAAATGATAGCCAGCAAGTAGACTTGCCACTCCAAGCATATGTTGTGCAAGACCCCACTGCTATTGCAGATGCAGTGAATGCTTTAATTAGTTTCTTGCCGCAACTCACAGCAACAAAATCGGTTGATAAAACCAGTTTTGAACCACAAGTCGGTCAGTCTTATGACTTGACCTATAACTTGAGTGTAAAAAATAGTTCAACGCGTAATTCTGGTCTGCAAACCATTGAGGTTGATGGTGAGACCATGAAGGCTGTGGTTTTATTGGATGAAATACCTGCCAATACTATCTTTAAATCGGCTAAACCGACCAATTCTAAAGCGCTGGTTTTATATCCGTTAGGACAAGATAAATTTACCCGCCAGATTCCAGCGGATAAATCTTTAATCAATACGTTGGTGGTGGCATACCCGCAAGCTTTGGCTGCAAATAGCACTGAAGCGGTTGAGCTGGTTGTGACCATGAATCCAAATGTGAGTCATACCTCAATTTCAAACGTGTTCAGTGTAGAACACGGTGTGTTATCCAATCTGAAAAAAACAGTCTCTAATGAGGTGACGACAAGCGTTGGTGGTAGTGCTTCGATTACCAATAACAGCAAAAACTATTCGAATATTTTAGCAACGGGCAGTTTAAATCAACCGTTGTATATTGCTGCAAATAGTGCGATGTGTAATGCCTCACGTAGTAATGTCGACAAAGTAAAAATTAAAGTTCAGTCGACGTTGACTGGTGATGTTGAATATGTACAGGGTGTTGAAACAGGTTCAAATACTGGCATATTCCGCTTCACTCTAGCAACACAAGAAGCGGGTCCCATTCACCTGAATGACCAAATTTTACAGACCGTCAAACGTGATCAGGTGATTGTGTCTTTGACAGATTGTTTAGATCAAAGTGGTAATTCTTCCGCGACTGTTAAGGATATTGATACTACGGTATTGATCGATCCATACGGCGTTGTTTTTGATGCTAAGACCAATTTACCCGTTGCAGGTGCGACGGTAACTTTGTTGGATGACAAAGGTAATCCAGCTGAAAATGTAGCTTATAAATTGGATGAAACCACAGGTGAAAAGGTGGCAATTCCAGCAAAACAGCGAACCAATAGCAAAGGTGAATTTGTTTATCCTTTTGTTGAAAATGGAACTTATCGACTTGATATTGATACTTCAACGATTGAGAGTTCTACCAATTATAAATTTACCAGTGACAAGACTATTTATAATAATTTTGCTGATCGTATCGTTGATAGCTCTTGGTCTTATGGGGGGAACTTCACTTTAAAGACAGGTGACGCTGCGCTCAATATCGATATTCCGATTGACCCTGTTGATATTTCTGTTCCCAGCAATGACAAATTGATCATTAAAAAAGAAGTGGTCGGAACAAATACTGCTGAAATTGGTGATTTTAAAGATTACCAAATTACGGTGGCAAATATGGGAAATTCGACCCTCTATAATGTCAATATGAAAGATACTTTGCCTCGTGGTTTTATTTATGTATCTGGCAGTACTCGTGTTAATGGGCAAAAAAATGCAGATCCTGAAGGTGGAAAGGGACCTTATTTGACGCTCGGTTTGGGAACATTGACGCCTAAACAAGAAGCCAAAGTTCAATACCGTGTCTATATTGGTCCTAATGCATTGAATGGGGATGGTATTAACCGTGTTTATGCGCAGGACAATAAAAATACAGTTTCGAACGAAGCACAGGCTGCAGTAAAAGTTACACCCGGCGTATTTAGTCCAGATGGCTTTATTGTTGGTAAAGTCTTTAGTGATTGTAACCGTAATGGCGTTCAAGATGTCGGAGAACGCGGTGTACCGGGCGTCCGTATCTATATGGAAGATGGTAGCTTTGTGGTGACGGATCGTGAAGGGAAATACAACTTCTACGGCATTCGACCAATGACCCATGTGCTTAAAATCGATAATACAACTTTACCGAATAATGCAGAATTGGTGCTGATTAATAACCGTCAAGCCGGTGACCCAGCCAGCCGTTTTGTAGATTTAAAACGTGGCGAGTTACATCGTGCAGACTTCGCGATTACCGATTCTTCAGGGGAATGCACTCAAGCCTTGGCAGAACAAATTGAAGACCGCCGTAGTAAAATTGATGCACAACTGGATGCATTAGAGCAAACCTTACGTCAAGATTTAACAGTTGACCCACTTAGCAATTCAGTTTCAGATGTACAAGGTCAACCTGCAAGTGGATGTATTAGTGCAGCAGGCGCTTCAGCCAATTGTAATATTGAATATAAAAAAGATCAGATTAAAGACGTCAAAACAGTTCAAATTGAACCAGTAAAAGCTCCTGTAGTTTTAGATTTAGAGCAAGAGCTTGAGCGTTCTGAATCGAATCAACTGGCAATTTTAAATTTGAAAGAGCAGCAAATTTTGCCTACACCTCAAGCCACAATTCAGGTTAAAGGTGGTTTAGGCACAGACATTCGTTTATTTGTAAATGATGAGCAAGTATCAGAAAAGCGCATTGGTAAAAAAGCAGCCTATCAAGAGCACGGAACAGCGGGTTTAGATTTTATTGGGGTGCCACTCGCTGCGGGGAAAAATACCATTGCAGTTCGTCAGTACGATAGCTTTGGTAATTTACGTGATCAGCAACAAGTCACAGTGATTGCACCAGATGCGATGAGTCAACTGACCATGCAGCCTGTTGAACAAGCCGTTTATGCCAATGGTAAAGATATTTATCAGGTGGTGGTTAAGGTGTTGGATCAGCATGGGACACCTGTTGCGACTCGTACTCCTATTACACTCGAATCATCTATAGGCATGATTCAACTCAAAGACCTTGATCCAGATAAACCAGGCGTACAGGTTTTTGCAGAAGGCGGGTCTTTGGTGGTGCCAGTACTTGCACCTTTGGAAGCTGGGTCGGGTGTATTACGTGTCCGTAGTGGCATATACGAACAAACTGTGCCTGTGCGCTTTTTGGCAGAACTTCGTCCAATGTTGGTTGCGGGGATTATTGAAGGTTCTTTTGCGCTCAATAAGTTCGATCCTAAAAATTTGTCTCAAACCTCGACTCAAGATGGTTTTGAAGAAGAGCTGAATGATTTGTCGAGTTCAGGTGATGGTGAAACCGCCATTCGTGGTCGTGCAGCTTTATTCTTAAAAGGCAAAGTGCGTGGCGATTATTTACTGACTTTGGCATATGACTCAAGCAAAGAAAATAATCAACGTCTATTCCGTGATATTCGTCCAGATGAATATTACCCAGTGTATGGCGATGCCTCTGCCAAAGGTTTTGACGCACAATCGACCAGTAAACTTTATGTTCGTGTCGATAAAGGCCGTTCTTATGCCATGTATGGTGACTACGTCACACGTACCGAAAATGATGAAGGACTTTCTTTAGGTCAGTATAGCCGTTCGTTAACAGGTTTAAAGTCGGTGGTTGAAGGTGATCGCTTTCAAGTCGCGAGCTTTGCTGCACGTACCAATACCACTCAAGTGGTGAATGAACTTCGTGCAATGGGTGTTTCAGGTCCTTATGCCTTGGGCATGGACAGCAATGACATGCTTCAAAATAGTGAAAAAGTGGAAGTGATTGTGCGTGACCGTAACAATCCTGGTTTAATTATTTCACAACGCACTTTAACCCGTTTTAGCGACTATGAAATTGATACCTATACCAACAGTATTTATTTAACTTCACCGTTAAGTAGCATTGATGAAAATCTAAATCCAGTCTACTTAAGAATCACTATTGAGACTGATCAAGGTGGTAAAGAATATACCGTGGCGGGGGTCAATGGTCGTTACAAATTGAATGATAAAGTGACCGTCGGCGGTTCTTATATTCAAAATGATGATCCGATTGATCAGGAAAAAATTGCCAGTGCCAATACGGTTATTCGCTGGAATGATCAAGCCAAACTGGTTGCGGAATACGCTTATTCTGATCATGACTTAATGACTTTGGATCAGCTAACCGATGTGAATGCCTCGACGGCTGCAACTACCTCGGGGGATGGTTCTGCAGCACGTGTAGAACTAGACTATAAAAAAGACAATGTCGATGTACGTGCCTATCATCAGCAGGCAGATGTGGGCTTCCGTAATGCAGCATCTTCAATCAGTTCGGGACGTAAAGAAACGGCTGTAAAACTGAATGCACGCTTAGATGAGTTGGGGGTATTGCGTATTGAAGCTGTGCGTACAGAAGATATTGCCAATGCAGGGGTACGTAACGGGATCAGTGCTTCAATTGAAAAAGCCATTAACCGTATCGTCAGCTTGGAACTGGGTGTTCGTTATTACAATGAGTCATTGAATGCTGCCAGTGCATCCACGCAAAGCGTTGAAACACCTTATGATGGAACCACAGTTCGTGCCAAATTGAAAACGGCATTACCATTTGATGGTTCAAGTGCATTTATTGAATATGAACAAGATGTCGCTGACAGTGATCGACGTGTCTTTGCTGTGGGTGGTGACGCTCAGGTTTATAAAAATATTCATGCTTATGCACGTCATGAATTTATCTCAAGTATTGGCGGTTTATACGAACTCAATGACACGCAAAAACGTAATACCACGGTATTTGGCGTAGACAGTCAATATATGCGAGATGGTTCAGTCTTTAGTGAATATCGTGTACGTGATGGTTTGAGCGCACGTGAAGCAGAAGCGGCGATGGGGGTACGTAATCGTTGGCAATTAAAAGAAGGTTTATTCTTTAATACCAGTTTTGAGAAAGTGAAAGTTTTTGAAGGTGAAAACAAAGACTCATTAGAATCTACCGCAGCGACTTTAGGTTTTGAGCATTTATCTAACCCTCGTTGGAAGAATGTAGCACGTATTGAAGGGCGTTGGTCAAATCAAAGCGATAGTTATTTAAATACGTTGGGAACAGCCTATAAGTATTCTGATGAAGTCACCTTCTTGGCAAAAAACGTTTTAAATTTAACAGATAATAAATCTGCCGATTCAGGTGATCGTTTAATTAACCGCTTCCAGATTGGTGCAGCTTATCGTGATTTAGAAACCAACAAATTTGATTCTCTCAGTAAAATTGAGTACCGCTACGAAAAGAATGAGACCACTTTAAGTGATCCGTATGAGCGTAATGCTTACATTATGTCGCATCATTTAAATTATCATCCGGCGCGTGATGTACATGTGTCTGGTCAGTATGCCGTGAAATATTTAGAAGAAACTTACGACCTATTGCAAAGCAGTGGTATGACGCAAATGCTGAATACGCGCTTCATGTATGACATTAATGAGCGTTGGGATGCTGGGGTAAATGCTGGCGTCATGTGGAACAGCGTTTCAGATGGCACCAAGCTAATGGCTGGGGTTGAAGTGGGCTATCTTTTGGCGGCCAACCTTTGGGTTTCTGGTGGATATAACTTTGTTGGTTATGAAGATAAAGATTTAACCGATGGCGATACCACAATGGATGGTGCTTATTTCCGTTTCCGCTTTAAATTTGATGAGAACCTTTTTAATCAAAACAAGGCAAGCGTGAATAAAGCTTTGGAGCCTAAATTATGAAATTTTTAGGATTAAAAGCCTTCCTGTTGGCTGGGCTGCTTAGCCCTGCGCTTTATGCTAACCCCGAGACCCATCAATTCGCATATATATCGTCGCATCAACAGACGCAGTCAAAAATACGCGAGGTACTTGAGCAGAGTACTGATGTAAAAGAAAAATACCAACTGGAAAAAGCGCAAACATGGCTTAGTTATGCAGATCAGTTATATAGTGAAAAGAGCAAGCCCAAAAACTTAGAAATGGTTTATCAGCAAGTGCTGAAGATCACCAATACCGACAACAGAGTGCAGCTTACAACTCAAACGCCAATTTTACCTTTTGCTCAGGTGATGCGTCGAGATTTGTGGGCTCGTATAGAAAGCATTAAAGTTCATGCGGGTTTTCAGTGTGCTTATAAAGAACTTGCTCAGGCAGAGGTAAAATTGGTTTGGGCCGCAGCCGAATATTGCCAATTAGGTTGGCATCATTCGCGCGAGATTTTTGCTTCGGCAGAGCGCTTGGTTGATCAGGCGGGATATCTAGCACAGCATTGTGAAAATGATCGCTATCTAGATCAGGCTTTTAGTCCTGTAAAAATGGCTACAGCGGAACAATTAAATGGTTCAACAGGTTGTTAGGGAGTCAATCTAGCCTATTGGACTTTTACTCCGAATCAATAGTTTAAGCATCATTTACTTTTATTGAGATTTAAAAAAATAACCCTGAATGTAAATATTTCAGGGTTATTTTTATTGCACCTTTAAGTTTATTTAATAAAGCTTAATTCCTTACTGATGCGATCTAGCACAGGTTTTTTCTTGGCTTGAAACTGTGTTTTATTTTGCTGAATTAAATTGTTGCCGTGGGTATCAATCGAAATAATCAACGGTCCAAATAATTTAACTCGATTAATCCATAAAGTTTCAGGCATGCCCAAGTCTTGCCATTCAGCGCCTTCAATTTCTTCCACTTGAGTGGCCGCCAGTACCGCACAGCCTCCTGGGAAAATCGCATGGATGGCTTTATGTTCCTGACAACCTGCTACAGTTTCAGGGCCCATGCCACCTTTACCAACAATCAGTTTCACCCCTGTTTGTTTGATAAATTCACGCTCGAATTTTTCCATACGCATACTGGTGGTGGGACCAATGGAAACCATTTCAAAACTGCCATCGTCTTTTTTACGCACGATGGGGCCTGCATGGAAAATAGCGCCACCTTCCAGATTCACAGGGAGTTCACGTCCTTGTTCAATTAAACGACGATGCGCGACATCACGGCAAGTGACTAAGCGACCTGTCAGATACACCACATCACCGATTTTGAGATCCGCTAAATCTTCATCACGAAGTGGGGTAGTCAGAATTTTTTTCATAGCACAACTCCTTCGTGTGACAGAATTTCATAAGACATGTCCGCATTAATTTTGATTTTTCCACGACGATGCGCCCAACAGCCCGTATTCACAGCCACACCAATCGTCGATGGATGGCGGGCTGAAGATTCAATGTTCACTCCCATGACACTGTTATTGCCTGTTAAGCCTTGTGGACCAATCCCAATTTCATTTAAACCTTGTTCCAGTAAATCCTCCATTAAGGCTGCACGAGGATTATCACTTTTCGAGTCGACTGGACGCATAATTGCCAGTTTAGACAAACGCGCTGCAGTTTCTACCGAGGTGGAAACACCTACACCGACTAAAAGTGGTGGGCAGGCATTGACACCACGTTCGGTAATCACGTCCATCACAAACTCAGCCACACCTTCGTAGCCTTGACCAGGCATTAGGACCTTGGCTGCACCGGGTAAAGTACACCCGCCACCTGCCATATACACATCGATAGTGCAGGTGTCCTGTTCAGGTACAATGCGCCAGTCTAACCATGGAATTTGTGTACCTGTATTGGTACTGGTATTTTTCTCATCAAAGGTTTCTACGGCATTGTGGCGTAATGGGCCTGAACGGGTCGCTTCGGCAGTTGCTTCACGTAAAATTTCTTGTAATTCACCTAAGAGTGGGAAATGTGCACCTGCTTCAACAAAGTATTGAATTACACCCGTATCTTGACAGCTCGGACGATTGAGTCGATCCGCTGCTTCTTGGTTTTCATCCATCGAATCGTAAACAGACTTTGCTAAAGGGTTCGTTTCCAGAGTTTTGAGTTCAATGAGTTTCTTTTTCACATCTTTCGGTAAGCGTTTACCGATATAGGCGGTAAATTTGGCCATGGTGTCCGTGAGGGACTGTACGGCAAGTTCTTTGTCCATGGGAGGCTCCTTGTTAAATGTTTAATTCAGTCAATTTATTTAAAATCAGGATCAGGGATTCGTTAATTCAGCCGCACTGACTTTGTTTTTTTGGGTAAAACTTAAAATGAGGGTCAGTACGGTAGAGAGAATCAGTAGACCTGCGACGAAATACAGACCACCAGTGAAGCTTCCTGTTTGGTCCTTGACCCAACCAATCATGGCGGGGCCTGCAAAACCACCGAGGTTGCCAATCGAGTTAATAGTGGCAATGCCTGTTGCCGCTGCTGCACCTGATAAGAACATGGTTGGCATACTCCACAGCGGCGGCTTAGAACAACTAATCCCAACGTTAACAATGGTGAGCGCTGCAATTAGACCAAACATACTGCCAGTACCAGCTGCAATCGCGAGTCCTACGGCTGCGGTTAAGCAAGCCAATGCCACATGCCAAGTGCGTTCATTGGTTTTGTCGGAATGGCGTGACCATAAAATCATGGCAACGACAGAGACAATTGGAGGGATAGCATTCAATAAACCAACAGTCATGGAGCTGACACCCAGTTCTTTAATGATTTGCGGTGCCCAAATGCCGAGCGTGTACAAGCCTGCTGAGGTGCCGAAATAAACTGTGGCTAATGCCAGTACGCGTGGATTGGCCAAGCCACGAATAATGCTGTGATGTTGTGAATGATCTTTCTCAGCATTCTCTGCTTGCATGGTTTTAACCAACCATTCGCGCTCATCAGGTTTTAACCAAGTGGCTTTTTCAGGACGATCGGTCATGTAGAAAAACACCACCACGCCAAGAATTACTGCGGGAAAAGCTTCTATCAGGAACATCCATTGCCAACCTGCCAGTCCCATAATGCCGTGCATTTCCAGTAGTGCAGCAGAAATTGGGGAACCAATCGCCGTGGCAATCGGAGCAGCAGCCATAAAGAGGGCTATCACACCTGCGCGATTACGGGCCGGAAACCAATAGCTGAGATAGAGAATAATGCCCGGGAAAAAACCCGCTTCAGCGACACCCAGTAAAAAGCGCATCACATAAAAACTGGTCGAGCTTTCGACAAAAGCCATACCCCCTGCGATAATGCCCCACGTGACCATGACCCGTGCAATCCAGATACGGGCGCCGACTTTATGCAGAATAATGTTAGAAGGGACTTCAAAGAGAAAATAACCTAAGAAGAAAATCCCTGCACCAAACCCAAGAATTGAAGCGGTAAAACCTAAATCTTCTTTCATAGTAATGGCGGCAAAACCGATATTGACGCGGTCAATATAAGCAATTAAATACAGAATCATGATAAATGGCACAATACGCCAAGTGATTCTGCGCAGCGTTCGTTTTTCGATATCCATGTCCATGGCTTATCTCCATATAAGTAGCGATTACCACTCGATCAGGTTACGAAGCACCATCATCGAGTTTGGCGAAAAGGCTCCCCGTTGTGACACCGTAATCCTTAAACGGTGCATTTTATGTTTCACTCAAGGTTCCTTGCTCAAGTGAGATCTCTTGTTTGGGGGGTAACGTGATATGGATAATAGAGGCTTTGCAAAATTGATGAATCGATATAAAGTTAAATCACTATTGCAAAAAACTGAATAATTATGAATTCAGATACAGAATTGGCATTCTTTTGCTTACTAATAAAACAGGGAAGTTTGGTTGCTACCGCACGAGAGCTCAATTTAACCCCACCCGCAGTATCACGACGTTTGACTCAAATGGAAGATCGGCTTGGGGTGCGCTTGCTGAATCGAACCACGAGACGCATTAGCCTGACGCATGAAGGGGAAATCTATTATGAAAATGCGCTGCGGATTTTAAAAGAAATAGAAGACATGGAACGCCGAGTGTCAAGTACTCGATTTGCACCGAAAGGCTTACTTCGCGTGAATGCGCCTTTGGGGTTTGGACGTTCTTATATTGCCCCTGCGATTTCCGACTTTGCCAAAATTTTCTCAGAAGTTGAGGTGCAATTGCAGTTGAGTGACCGTCCTGTCAATCTGCCAGATGAGGCGACTGATGTCGTGATTCGTTTTGGTGAAATTCCTGACTCGCGTTTAATTGCACAAAAATTGGCAGCCAACCGACGTTTATTGTGTGCTTCGCCCTTATATTTAAAAAGTGTCGGCATCCCAGAAACGCCACATGATTTAACCATCCATCAATGTATTGTGATTCGGCAGAATGAAGCCGCCTACGGTAATTGGCGTTTAAGTTTGGGCGAGCAGGTCGAAACCATTAAGGTACATGGTAATTTAAGCACCAACGATGGTGAGGTTGCCTTAAATTGGGCCTTGGATGGGCAGGGGATTTTGATGCGGGCAGAATGGGATGTGGCGAAGTATTTACGTAGTGGACGTTTAATCCAAGTCTTGGAACAGTACAGCACCCCACCTGCGGATGTATATGCCGTGTATTTAGCCCGCTTGCAAGATTCACCACGCGTTGCGTATTTTTTAAATCACTTAAAAGAATATTTGGCACAGCATGTCGATAATTTGGTGCAGCATCGAACCTTACGTTAAGCCATGCTAGTCCATGTTTTTACAGCAGGAAAATAGGCTTCAATATATAGCTACTCAGACATAAAAAAACCAAGACTGTTCATTTGAACAATCTTGGTTTTTGAAACTAAAGATTAAGCTTGAGCAGGCGCTTTTGCTAAAACTTCAGCCATTGCTTTGGCAACGATATAAACATTGTTCATGTTTAAGCCCGCAACACAAATACGACCACTACGTACCAAGTAAATTGCATACTCTTCACGTAAGGTATCGACTTGTTCGCCTGTTAAGCCTGTGTAGCTAAACATGCCTTTTTGTTCAACTAAGTAGTTGAAGTCGCGGTCTGGAAGTGCTTTGGTTAATTCGTCTTTCAAAATACGACGCATTTTAATAATACGTTCACGCATTTCTTTAACTTCATTTTGCCACTGTTGATTTAACGCTTGGTCATTCAAGACTTGGTCAACCAACCATGCACCTGTTGTAGGAGGGCTAGAGTAGATACGACGTACAGTTGCTTTCAATTGACCGAAGGTACATTGAGCAGTCGCTGCATCATCACACACGAATGTCAAACCACCGACACGCTCACCGTAGAGTGAGAAAATCTTAGAGAATGAATTGCTGACAATAAAGTTTAAGCCCGCTTGGTCAAGTGCGCGAATTGCATAAGCATCTTGTTCCATGCCTTCACCAAAACCTTGGTACGCAATGTCCAAGAATGGAATAAGTTGACGTGCTTTTAGTACGGCAATCACTTGATCCCATTGTGCAGGGGTTAAATCTGCACCTGTCGGGTTGTGGCAGCAAGGGTGAAGCAATACCACGCTTTGTTCTGGTAATTGTTGTAAGCAAGACAACATACCATCAAAGTCTACACCACGCGTTTCTGCATCAAAATATGGGTAGAAATGGGTCTTTAAGCCTGCACCATTAAAGATGGCAACATGGTTGTCCCAAGTTGGTTGGCTTACCCAAACTTCAGAATTTGGGAAGTAATTTTTTAAAAAGTCAGCACCAACTTTCAGTGCACCAGAACCACCTAAAGTTTGAATCGTTACGGCACGACCACTTTGTACTGCTGGGCTATTTTCACCAAATAACAACGCTTGAATTGCATCGCGGTAAGGTTTGAAACCTTCCATTGGCAAATACAATTTGGTTTTGTTTTGCTTTGGCTCAAGGCGCTTTTGCGCTTCCATGATTGTTTCAAGCTGAGGAACAATACTGTCTTCGTTATAGTAAAGACCAATACTTAAATTAACTTTACCTTCACGAGGGTCGGTATTGAACTGTTCCATAAGCGACAAAATTGGGTCGCCCGCATAAGGAGGGATATGTTGAAACATTAAAAATCCTTGTTTGTTGCAGCTAGGGTCAAACTGTTCGCGCTTCGCATCGTCCAGTTAAAGTTGGTGATAACTTAAGCCGATTCACATGAGTTTTGCAAGACCAGTTTCATCCAATATGATTCTGGTCTTACATGGGGGAGGCATCGCCTTTATTCAATAGACTTATTTAAAAGAACGATCTGGGTTTAATATTAAATTTGCATTCATAGCTTTATATTTACGTTGCTTTATCCAATAAGCCACACTTAAACAGCCGATCCAAGCTGGAATCATATATACCGCGATACGCATATCAGGGGTTAGGCTCATAATCACTAAAATACCCAACATAAATACAATGCACAGATAATTGGTGAATGGATAAGCCAAACTTGGGAACAACGAGCTTTTTTGCTGCTGTTGCATGCTTTGACGGAATTTTAAATGCGTGATTGAAATGACAACCCAGTTAATCACAATAGCAGCCACGACTAACATCATCAGCAAACCAAAGGCTTTTTCAGGGAAGATGTAATTGAGTAAAACGCAGAGTGCAGTCACCAATGCAGAAATGAGAACCGCATTGACAGGAATCCCACGAGAATTAATTTTTTTAAAGAATTCTGGTGCATTGCCTTGTTCTGCCAAGCCAAGCAACATGCGGCTACTACAATAACTGGTGCCGTTATATACAGAAACTGCGGCAGTTAAAATGACAAAGTTTAATGCGGTGGCAACGCCTTGGCTGTCGAGCGAAGCAAATACCATTACAAATGGACTGCCGCCTTGTGCCATTTGGTTCCAAGGGAATAGGGCTAACAGCACCACCAAGGTTAAGATATAGAAAATCAAAATGCGATAGATAATCTGATTGACTGCTTTTGGCAAGGTTTGCTGCGGGTCACGTGCTTCTGCGGCGGTAATACCGAACAGTTCAATGCCACCAAAGGCAAAAATAATTGCTGCCATAGCCATGACTAAACCGCTGACACCATTCGGGAAGAAACCACCAAGTGCCCAAAGGTTGCTGATCGCAGCTTGTGAGCCTGCGCTACCCGTTGCCAGCAAGTAAGAGCCAAAACCAATCATGGCCACAATGGCGAGAATTTTAATAATGGAAAACCAGAACTCCATTTCACCAAAGAGTTTCACGTGGAGCAAGTTAATGACATTAATTAAAATAAAGAAGCCAAGGGCAGACATCCAAGTTGGAATTTCAGGCCACCAGTATTGAACATAGAGTCCGACCGCGCTGAGTTCTGCCATACACACCAGAACATTGAGAACCCAATAGTTCCAGCCCGACATAAAGCCCGCAAAACGACCCCAATATTTATTGGCAAAATAGCTGAAAGAACCACTCACAGGCTCTTGCACTACCATTTCCCCGAGTTGACGCATCATTAAAAATGCAATGAGTCCAGCAATGGCATAGCCCAAAATAACGGAAGGACCTGCCAGTTTGATAGATTGAGAGATTCCAAGGAATAGACCCGTACCGATTGCACCGCCTAGGGCAATGAGCTGGATATGACGGTTGGATAAACCGTGCTTGAGCTTACCGTGATCATTGTGTGACATATGATTATTCTCATCCTTGTCGTGTAATTATTTCCTAATAAATTACGTATATCATAAATTGATTAAAAAATAATATACAAGTGAAACACCTAATTATTTTTTATTTCTCTTAAAAATAAGAAACTTAGGCGCTTATTTCTATCTGATGATCCCTATAAAGCAGCCTTATTTTTATAGTAATGCACCAAATATGGGCATTTATTGTAGCGAGTTCATCGGGGTTTTCTAGCTAAAAGTGTTGTTTAAAACAGCAGTTGAATGCAGTGTTTAACTGAACAAGAGACAACAAGAAATAATAAAATTATGAATAAAGTAATTGAATTATATATTGCGTAATTTTATAAATTCAGTATGATGAAATGAAATTGATACAGTTGCCGTAGTGGATTGGATTTTTACTTTTATTTAATCAATTGATTTTTATAAAAGTAATAAATTTTTATCAATACGATCAAGTGAAGAGTGTAGAGAAAATAACAAGGATGACATTATCATGAACTCACAATTGAGCTGTTTTATTCCTGTTTCAGCCCATTCAGATTTCACCATTCATAATTTGCCTTATGGCATTTTTAGTCGTTGCAAGGAAGGTGAACGACGTGTTGGTGTTGCGATTGGCGAATGGATTTTAGATTTAGCTGCTTTAGAGCAGGCAGGCATTCTGCGTCTGAGTGAACATGAGTGCTATTTTAATCAGCCAAGTTTGAATAAATTTATCGAATCAGGTTCAAGCAACTGGCAAAAAGTACGTCGTGAATTACAAGCATTACTGGCACTGGATAATCCACGCTTGCAGCATGATGCAGAATTACAGCAACAGGTACTCTATAAACAGCAAGATGCCATCATGCATTTGCCTGTACAAATTTCAGGTTATACCGATTTTTATTCTTCTAAAGAACATGCCACCAATGTGGGCTGCATGTTCCGCGATCCTAAAAATGCTTTATTACCGAATTGGAGCGAATTGCCTGTTGGCTATAATGGGCGTGCCAGTTCGGTGGTAGTGAGTGGAACAGAGATTGTTCGTCCATCGGGGCAAATCAAATTACCAGAACAAGAGCGACCAGTTTTTTCAGCGACACGTAAGCTGGATTTTGAATTAGAAACGGCTTTTATTGTAGGTAAACCGAGTCGTTTAGGTCAGCCGATTCATATTGAAGATGCTGAAGCTCATATCTTTGGTATGGTGCTCCTCAATGACTGGTCGGCACGAGATATCCAACAATGGGAGTATGTCCCTTTAGGTCCATTCAATGCCAAGACCTTCGCGAGTGCTATTTCGCCGTGGGTTGTCACCATGCAAGCTTTACAGCCATTTAAAGTGCAAGGTCCTGTACAAGAGCCACGTCCATTGGCGTATTTGCAAGAAAGTGTCGAAAGTAGTTATGACATTCAGCTTTCAGTAGAAATCCAAACACCACAAAGTGACAGTGCGGATGTAATTTGCCAAACCAACTTTAAATATATGTACTGGTCAATGGCACAGCAGTTAACACATCACACCATTGCAGGCTGTAATGTCAATGTCGGCGATTTGATGGGCTCAGGCACGATTTCAGGTACAGCCAAAGACTCTTATGGTAGCTTGCTTGAACTCACTTGGAATACAACGTCACCTTTGACTTTGACCAATGGTGAACAGCGTGGTTTCTTGCAAGATGGCGATACTGTCATCATGAAAGGTCATGCAGAAAAAGATGGCATACGCGTGGGCTTTGGTGAAGTGCGAAATACCATTTTGCCTGCCTTAAGTTTTGATTTTGCTGAAACAGTGCAGGTACAGCATGAAACTGTATAGCTATTTTCGCAGCTCAGCAGCCTTTCGTGTGCGGATTGCCTTAAATTTAAAAGGCTTGAGTTATGACACACAAGCGGTGCATTTGCTGAAGCAAGGTGGCGAACAACACTCGGCTGAGTACGCGGCAATCAATCCGAGTGAGTTGGTGCCGACTTTGCTGGATCAGCAGTATGTCTTGACGCAATCACTGAGCATTCTTGAGTATCTGGAAGAAGCCTATCCAAAGACGGCTTTATTGCCTCAGAATTTACAACAGCGTGCGCAGATTCGTGCTTTTGCTCAGTACATTGCATGTGAAATTCATCCTCTGAATAACTTAAGAGTGTTGCAGTACTTAGAACAGACGCTTGCCGTGAGTAATAGTAAAAAGACTGCATGGTATCAACACTGGATTAAGCTTGGTTTTCATAGCCTAGAGCAACAATTACAGCATTCTGATGGTAAATACTGTTTTGGCGAACAGGCGAGTTTTGCAGATTGCTGCCTAATTCCACAAGTCTATAACGCCAAACGCTTCCAAATTGATTTAACGGAATATCCAAAAATCCAGTCGATTTATACGCACTGTATGCAGTTGGCTGCTTTTCAGCAGGCTGCACCAGAACAACAAGCCGATTGGGAATAAAAAACAGAAAAAGGAGTTTGATTATGAGTTTTGCAATTAAAAAAATTCACCACGTTGCTTACCGTTGTAAAGATGCTAAAGAAACGGTGCAGTGGTACAAGACCATGTTGAACATGGACTTTATTTTAGCCTTTGCTGAAGACCATGTGCCATCGACTAAAGCGTTTGATCCATATATGCATTTATTTTTAGATGCAGGTCAGGGCAATGTGTTGGCATTCTTTGAGTTGCCAACGCAACCTGAAATGGGGCGTGATGAAAACACCCCAGCTTGGGTGCAGCATATTGCCTTTGAAGTTGAAGACCTAAATGCATTATTGGCAGCTAAAGAACATTTAGAACAACAGGGTGTGAAAGTCCTTGGCATTACTAACCACGGTATTTTCCATTCGATTTATTTCTTTGATCCGAATGGGCACCGTTTAGAGCTGACTTATAACGATGCGCATGCTGATGAAAAAATCGCGCGCATTACGGAAGAAATGAAACTGGAAATGCTGGATGAATGGAGCAAGACCAAACGTGCACCGCATCATACCCACTTTTTACATGAAGAAGAATTAGGTGCCTAGACGAATCTTCTAACATTTTAATTTTACCCTTGACTGCATTTTTGACCGAGTGCAGTTTTTTTTTGCTGTGAGTGATCGTCTGACGGGCTGCAAGATCCAATGTCATTCAAAAAGATGATTTCAGTTTTTTGTAAATCTCAGGCATGATGTCACGGACCAATGTGTCCTTGTGTAGTCACACAAAACTAAATAAACGATTGAAAAAATGACCTTTAAAGAGCGCGTCAATGGTTGAAGAAAAGTTATCGGGTGGAGTGCAATCGCTTGAAGTGGGTTTGGCCGTGTTAAATGCACTGGTCGAGCATAATCAACCGATTATTCTCAAAGATCTATCGTACAAGCTGAGTATGCATCCAGCCAAAGTTCACCGCTATTTGGTGAGTTTGATTCGTATGAATTACGCCAAACAACTGGACGATGGTCAATACGCACTGGGTGATCAGGCTTGGCGTTTAGGATTGAACTGCATTCAACATACCGATGCCTTACAACAAGTCCAATCGATGATTTATGGCTTACAGGCCAAGATTGGTTGTAGCATTCAAATTAGCAAATGGTCACCGCGAGGTCCTTTGGTGGTGCAGTCGATAGAATCGAATCATCCAATTGCGATTGTGACCAAAGTCGGCTCAATTATGCCATTGGTCAATTCGGCATCGGGGCGGGTCTTTGCTTCGTATTTACCTGAAAGTGTTATTCGTCCTTTGATGCAGGAAGAATGGGATAAAGCGGCCTCTTTAGGCCTAGCACTCAAACCTGCCAATTGGGATGAATTTACCCAATTGAAGCAGCAGATTTGCACCGAACAGATGGCTTTAGCGAAAGGGGACTTATTGGTCGGCATTAATGCAGTGGGGTTACCTGTATTTAATGCACAAGGTCAGATTGAGTTTTCTGTGGTCGCCATTGACAGTGAAACGTTTCTGCCTTTGAACACGGGCAGTGAAAAAGTTCAGTTATTGCAGCAAGAAGTGGCTGCGATTAATCGGTTTATTCAAGCCCGTTAAGATGGCTTATGCTACATGCTAAAAAAGGCGACTGAATTCAGTCGCCTTTTTTGTGAGTGAAACATGCTTAAATGGGTTCGCATGTTTCGCCCGCCTGTATTGGGGGGTAAATACGTTACTTAAACTTGGAGTACCCCACGACGGATTTGATCACGTTCAATCGATTCAAATAGCGCTTTAAAGTTTCCTTCACCAAAACCATCATCGGCTTTACGTTGAATAAACTCGAAGAATACAGGTCCAAGCATATTTTCTGAGAAAATTTGCAAGAGTAGTTTCTTCTCGCCATTTTGAGTTGAGCCATCCAATAAAATGCCACGTTGCTGTAGCTCATCTGTTGGCTCGCCATGATTTGGCAAACGCTCTGGTAGCATTTCATAATAAGTATTTGGTGGAGGGGTCATAAATTTCATGCCAAGGGCTTTCAGTTTGTCCCAAGTACCAATCAAATCATCGGTAATAAAGGCAATGTGTTGAATGCCTTCACCATTAAAGTCGGCAAGGAACTCAGCAATTTGACCATTGCCTTTATCTGAATCTTCATTCAATGGAATACGGATTTTACCATCAGGTGCGGTGAGTGCTTTAGAAGTTAAACCTGTGTATTCACCTTTAATGTCGAAGTAGCGAATTTCTTGGAAATTAAAGATTTTTTCATAGAAGTTTGCCCAATATTCCATGCGGCCTTTGTAGACATTATGGGTTAAATGGTCAATTTCATTGAGACCCGTTCCAATTGGGTTTCGTTCTACACCTTCAATAAACTCAAAGTCATTTTCATAAATGTCACGGTCAATCAGGAAAATGGGCATACCACCAATGCCTTTGATGGCTGGAATGTTGAGTTCCATTGGACCTGCTTGGCTATAAATAGGTTCTGCACCTAATTCAATTGCTTTTTTAAAGGCTTTAGCTGCATCGCGTGTTTTAAATCCCATAGCACAAGCTGAAGGACCATGTTCTTTATAAAAAAAAGAGGCATAGGATTCAGGCTGATAATTCAAAATAATGTTGATATTTCCTTGACGCCATAAGTACGCATTTTTGGATTTATGCTTTGCGACTTTGCTAAAACCAATGGTTTCAAAAATTGGATCGAGATCATTTTCCTTTGATACGAATTCAATAAATGCAAATCCACATAATTCTAATGGGTTTTCTAAAATATCCATCTTATTTCCCTCTTGTCATGCAAGGACGAGTCCAATGTTCAGGCGGTTTGGGATGTGAGGAACGATATAGAAAAACCCGTGGGTTTCTCAATCTTTAGCCAGGTACATGCTGTGGCATGACCAAGTTCAAACGTTCAATGACACATCCGGTGTGACTTCTATGATGGTGCTGGAATACCGCATCTTCACTCACTGTAGGGCTATTTTAGTTTTACAGTGGTTTTCTCTGATGTTTGTGATATTCCCTTCACCGATCATCTATTTAACTGTGCTATTTGTGCATCAAAAAGGTGCACATTGGCTACTTTATGTTGAGAACAGCTTACTAAATCCAATTTAATTATGCAATACATAATTAAATTATGTTATTTGTAATTTTATTGATATTTAATCTCACTCAAATTCTTGGCGCATTTAAGGTTTGAAAAACCCTTTTATTGCGCATAACAATGAATGAATTTGAATAAAATTTTTATAAATCAAAAAACTAAAAAAACTTTTAGTGATAAGTTCCTTAAAAAAGTGCTGTTCGATTGCGCTTCTTTTCAAATCCTGAGTATTAAAGCTGCAATGTCATTACTTGATTAAAGCATGTTTATCGAATGTGTATAATGCATAATTATAAAAAAATGCAACAAAATTGTGCATTATTATTAGTAAATGCACCATGATGTGCACATAAAATTAAATAATGCATGATTTGTGCTTGTTCTGCTTTGTCGAAAATATATAGATGTGATACTAGGTTTTAAAAAAAATTTGCCACATGAGGATGTAAATAGCTGGATTTAATGAAATAAAAATGCTTATAAAATTAAATGGCACATATTTATTTCATTTTGGTACATAATTTGCATTAAGTTTGTGAATTGTATGTCTTGGATTTTTTATGGACAACCAACCTTTATCAAATTCTGCCGTTTTGGCAACTCTCCCAGCACCGATGTCGCATTCAAAAGTAGAAGATATCGTGGCGCTCTTTATTGGTACCTTCCTGTTGTCTTTTGCAATTAATATCATCCAACAGGGAGGTATTATGACAGGTGGGACCGCAGGTTTAGCGCTATTGCTACATTATGTATTTAATGTATCTTTCGGTACTTTATTCTTCTGTATCAATATTCCATTTTTCTATTTAGCCTATAAAAAGATGGGCTTGCAATTGGTACTGAAAACCGTTGCCGCGATTGGTCTAGTTTCATTTTTTTCTGAACTCAATCCAAGCTTTTTTAGTCTGGAAAATATCAATCCCATTTATGCATCCTTGATTGCCAATATTATTTTGGGCGTCAGCTTTTTAATTCTGTTCCGTCATAAGTCGAGTATGGGAGGCATCAATTTATTGGCAATGTTCATGAATGAGAAATATGGCATTTCTGTCGGGAAGTTTCAGATGTTTGTGGATATCAGCATTCTGATTGCATCGGCATTTTTCGTTGATTTTAATTTGTTGATGATTTCGATTATGGGAGCCGTGGTATTGAATTTGATTATTGCAATGAACCATCGTAAAGATCGTTACGTCGCGTCTTAATTGCTGCTTTTAAGGGAGAGTTGGGCAAACCAGATTGGATTTGTTTTTCTCTCCCTGTTTCTATAAAGTAGTTTGCAGCGAAAAATACGATTTTTCAGCAGTTTGATAACAAAATTCTGGGATAGATGATGAGCGATGAACTGGACGATTACGATCGTAAAATTATTCAGCAATTACAGCAAAATGGTCGTTTAACCAATCAAGAGCTGGCAGAGTTGATCGGTCTTTCAGCGTCACAATGCTCGCGTCGTCGTGCCACGCTGGAACAAAAAAAGATTATTACAGGCTACTATGCGCAAATTGCGCTGAAAGCAGATCCATCACCCATTACAGGTATGATCGAAGTTAGTATTCGTAATCATTATGATGATGGTTTTGAAAAGTTTCTGGAATTTATTTTGGATGAGCCGCGTATCCGTGATGCCTATAAGCTCACAGGTACATCAGACTTTTTACTTAAAGTGGCAGTGAAGAATCTGGATGAAATGTCGCAATTGATCAGTAAAATTTCTTCACATCAATTCCAGATCAATGATATTACGACTTCTATTGTGTTGGAAAAACTCAAAGAAAACTCGATTGTATTGTCCAATCCTGCAACAAATACAGAAGCGCTTTAAATCTCTCGTTAGGTTTTGTCTAATGTCAGGCAAAACCATTCAGTATGAAATCAATAGAAGAAAAACGATTCTTACGCTACAATTGAGCCTATTTTTGTCTCACCTGACAGTGGTATGCGGCACGTAATTTGCGTGGGCATCGCTGTGTACAAATTGCAGATTTCCCTAATGTTCAAAGATCAATTATTGAAAGAAGTTCAGGCACGCCGAACCTTCGCGATTATTTCCCACCCCGATGCGGGTAAAACCACCATGACAGAAAAACTGCTGTTATGGGGTAAGGCCATTCAGGTGGCGGGTATGGTAAAAAGCCGTAAATCGGACCGTGCTGCAACCTCGGACTGGATGGAAATGGAAAAAGAACGTGGTATTTCGATTACCACGTCGGTGATGCAGTTCCCTTATAAAGACAAGATGATCAACCTTCTGGATACTCCAGGACACGAAGATTTCTCGGAAGATACCTACCGTACCTTAACAGCGGTTGACTCTGCACTCATGGTGATTGACGGTGCAAAAGGGGTCGAGGACCGTACCATCAAATTGATGGAAGTCTGTCGTATGCGTGACACACCAATCATTTCATTTGTCAACAAAATGGACCGTGAAATCCGTGAGCCTTTAGAGCTGTTGGATGAAATTGAAAACGTTTTAAAAATTAAATGTGTTCCGCTCACTTGGCCAATGGGGACAGGGCGTGACTTCGCTGGGGTGTTTAACCTGATCGAAGAAAAATTCTATGTTTATAAAGCTGGTTTTGGTTCAACCATTACTGAAATTGAAGTACGTGATGGTTATGACCATGCTGACTTGCGTGAAAAAGTGGGTGAGTTGGCTTGGGCCGCATTTGAAGAGTCTTTAGAACTGGTGCAAATGGCGAATGAACCATTGGACCGTGAAGAGTTCTTGGCGGGTCGTCAAACGCCTGTGTTGTTTGGTACCGCATTGGGTAACTTTGGTGTTGACCATGTGTTAGATGCATTTAGCAACTATGCTCCTGAACCGAAAGCACACCCCACTCAGAACCGTAAAGTAGAAGCGACTGAAGAAGGTTTCACTGGTTTTGTCTTTAAAATTCAAGCCAATATGGACCCAAAACACCGTGACCGTATTGCCTTTATGCGTATTTGTTCAGGCAAATATGAAAAAGGTTTAAAAATGAAGCACGTGCGTATTGATAAAGATGTGCGCATTAGTGATGCTTTAACCTTCCTTGCGGGTGAGCGTGAGCATTTGGAAGAAGCATGGCCTGGGGACATTATTGGTTTACATAACCACGGCACCATTCAAATTGGTGATACTTTTACTTCAGGTGAAAAACTGCAATTTACAGGTATTCCGCACTTTGCACCTGAAATGTTCCGCCGTGTACGCTTGAAAGATCCGTTAAAGTCGAAGCAACTACAAAAAGGCTTAAAAGAGTTGTCTGAAGAAGGCGCAACGCAAGTGTTTATGCCACAAAACAGTAATGACTTGATTGTGGGTGCTGTGGGTGTGCTTCAGTTTGAAGTAGTTGCGTACCGTTTGAAAGAAGAATACAAAGTTGACTGTGTATATGAGCCAGTAAGTATTAATACAGTTCGTTGGGTTTCTTGTGATGATGACAAGAAATTCAATGAATTTAAGAAAAAAGCACACGATCAACTTTCTGTTGATGGCGGTGGACACTTAACTTATCTTGCGCCAAGCCGTGTGAACTTGCAGCTGATGCAAGAGCGCTATCCAGACATCGTGTTCCGCAATACGCGCGAACACTAAAGCAAATAAAACAGCCTCTTTCTGGAGGCTGTTTTTACATGGTATTTCTTTTTATTGGGTAAAGTTGCTGTAAAGGCAGTTTAGTGTGTGGTCGAAATGAAGAACAACAAAATCATTCAAATGACTTTTTTGCTGTGTACAGGACTTTTTTTGTCCGCGTGTGATTCATCGAAGCAGCCACAAGATGAACAACAAAAATCAGCAGCCTCGATTTTTCAGCAAGATAAAGCTGAAGTATTGCCTTATCTACATATCAAACAGCAGCCTGCCAAAATTGCTTTGCCTTTTTGTGAAACGAAAAATTGTATTGATATTGATATTCAAACGCTGGAAACCCAAGATCAGTGGTTGAACAGTTGGATTGTGAAGACCCAAGCTACAGTTATTCAAGATCAAATTGGCTTAAAACAAAACATGAGTTTGCAACAAGCCATTAATGCTTATGTGAAAAAGTCCGATGAGTGGCAAGCAAAATACTCGAAGAATCCTGCCTACCAATTGGCACTGTACACTCGTATTGCTTACCAACGAAATCAATATGTGTTGTTGCAAGTGGGTGTGAACAGCAAACAAGAAGAAATCAAAATTGATGAGCGCTATTACTTTGCTGTTGCAGATCGAAAATTGCAGAAAGGTGTGTCCTTACTTGACATTGTTGAGCCAAAGCAGCAAGTTTATATGAATGATATTGTGCAAAAAGCCTATCAGGATTGGTTAAAGCAACAAACGCCAGAAGCACGACAAAAGGCACCGAAAAAATTGTATTGGGGGCAGGCAGACTGGTTTTTTGACAGTGAGGGTATTGGCTTGCATTACCGTAGTTTGCAAATTGTGGAAGAAGGTAAGCAATTGGACATTTACTTAAGTAAACCACAAACGCAACAGGTTTTAAAAGCGGATATTTATAAAAATATGTTTTAGTTAACGTGATTGAAGCCTTGATGGGCGTGAGATGACGAGTGAAAACATGAATAAAGGTTTGAGTCAAATGACAATAAAGAAAGTAAGTTGGACTTTAAGTATATTGACGGTGGCCATACTGATGACTGCATGTCAGCCTAAAAAAGTTGAAAATGAGCAAACAGAGACTGCGGCATCTTCAACACAGGCACAAGAGCAAGCGAGTCAATTGATTGGAGATTCGGAAAAATTACAACTCAATTTACCTGAGTGTGATGATAATAATTGCCCAGAAATGACCATTGAGCGACTCAACAGCAATCAACCATTTATTGATGCATATATCGATGCTGAGATTTTGAAAAAAGTTCAGCAAACTTTGTCTGTTTCTCCAGAGTTACCAACTGATCAGGCCTCATCTACCGCTCAAGCGGCAGAAGTTGCAGCATCACAAGCAGTGGTGCAAGCCAAGACAGTAAAACAACAGCTTGAACAACAATTGCAACCTTATACCCAAGCATTTTTAAAATTAGATCAAGAGATTAAAGCACTCAGTTCGAGTCATAAAATTAGTGTGATGATTAAGCCGACCATTCTCAACGCCAAAGGACCATTGGTTACGGTAGTTTTAAACAGTAGTAGCTACTTGGGCGGAGCACATGGGTCTTCTTCGCAGCAATACTATAATTTTGATTTAGAAAAGAAAAAACTAGTCAAATTGAATGAGGTATTGGCACCAAATCAATTGGCAGCACTTGAAAATCAAGCACATGAAGCTTTTAAAACATGGGTGATTGAGTCCAAACTGGCGAATGATGTTTCAGAATACGAGCAGGCGTGGAAATTTAAGCTGAGCGATAATTACTATTTGAGTAAGCAAGGCTTAATTTTGCAATATGGCGAATATGAAATTGGACCGTATGTGGTTGGATTACCCCGCTTAACTATTCCGTATGAGCAATTGCAGACGATTCTAAAAAAACAGTATTTACCTGAGTTTGCCAGTGAAGCAGTTGCCAGTGCCGCCAGCGAGCCAAGTAAGTAACGGGCTTGAACATGCAGCCACGTTTATTTGATACCCATACCCATTTTGATGTTCCTGATTTTGATATAGATCGGGAACTATTGGCGTATCAAGCCAAAGCAGTAGGGGTTGAAGCTTTAGTCCTGATAGGTTTTGTAGCATCACGATTTTCGGACTTGCTGAATACCCAACAATTTCTAACTCATTTATCAGAAGCACCGCAGGTTTATTTAGCACCGGGTTTACATCCTTTTTATATTGAACAACATCGATCAGAACATTTACAGCAACTTGAATCCTTTTTACAGCAACATAATTGCATTGCTGTTGGGGAAATTGGGTTAGACACTTTTCTAGCCGAGCATAAGCAGCCTGAATTATTTGCCCAACAGCAGGATTATTTTCAACAGCAACTCGAACTGGCAATGCATTACCAAAAACCAGTGTTGTTACATATCCGTAAAGCGCATGCAGAAACACTAGCCTTACTGAAAAAGCAAAAATTTCAATTCGGTGGTATTGCCCATGCTTTTAGTGGTGGGGTCGAAGAAGCCAAAGCCTTCATTAAACTGGGGTTTAAAATTGGTGTGACAGGGCAAATCACCAATCCGAATGCGAAAAAATTGCATCGAGTAGTACAGGAAATTGGTGCGGAACATTTGGTGTTAGAAACCGATTGTCCAGATATGACACCGCTCTGCTGTCAAATTTCGACTCAACAACGAACCCGCAATACTCCCGCCAATTTACCTTATGTATTAAAGGGTTTAGCGCAGACTTTGCAGTGCGATGAAACTGACTTGGCAGAGCAACTGTGGCGAAATACTCAACAAAGTTTGCGACTGCAAAATTAAAATAAAGTGGGCGAGAATTACTAATCCACAACATTAAACCAGACGATTTGACCTACATTATAAAAGAACAATGGAATAAAAAATAATCATGCACGCTGGAGGACCCACCTATGGCAAAGTATAGTCAAATCAATAGCTTTAATGCCTTACAATCCTTTACAGTCGGTTCCAGAACTTATCAGATTTTTAGTTTGGCACAAGCCCAGTCACAACTGGGAGAACTATCCAAACTACCCAAATCACTCAAAGTCTTATTAGAAAATTTATTGCGCTTTGAAGACGGCATCACTGTCAAAGCAGATGATATTTTGGCGATTGTGGAGTGGCAGCAAACCCGAAGCTCAGAACAAGAAATTCAATATCGTCCTGCGCGAGTCCTGATGCAGGATTTTACGGGTGTGCCTGCGGTGGTCGATTTAGCCGCCATGCGGGCAGCAGTCGCACAGGCTGGCCGTGATCCTAATCTAATTAATCCCTTATCTCCAGTCGATTTGGTGATTGACCACTCCGTCATGGTCGATCATTTTGCCAGTGGTCGTGCATTTGCTGAAAATGTTGAAATTGAAATGCAGCGTAACGGTGAGCGTTATCAGTTCCTACGTTGGGGGCAGTCGGCCTTTAATAACTTTAGCGTGGTTCCTCCTGGCACGGGAATTTGCCATCAGGTGAATCTGGAATATTTAGCGCAAGCTGTGTGGTTGGGGGAATCAGATGGGGAAACCTTTGCCTTTCCCGATACCTTAGTCGGTACAGATTCGCATACCACCATGATTAATGGTTTAGGCGTTTTAGGTTGGGGTGTGGGTGGGATTGAGGCTGAAGCGGCCATGTTAGGACAGCCCATTTCCATGCTCATTCCTGAAGTGATTGGTTTTAAACTCACGGGAAAATTGCGTGAGGGCATAACGGCAACGGATTTGGTTCTTACCATTACGCAAATGCTACGTCAAAAAGGGGTAGTGGGTAAATTTGTTGAATTTTATGGTGATGGTCTGGCGGATTTGCCTTTGGCTGACCGTGCAACGATTGCCAATATGGCACCTGAATATGGTGCAACGTGTGGTTTTTTCCCAGTTGATGAAGTGACGCTTGCATATATGCGCTTAACTGGACGTACCGATGAACGTATTGCCTTGGTTGAAGCGTATTGTAAAGAACAGGGCTTATGGCGCAATGCAGGGGATGAGCCTGTATTCACCGATACCCTCAGTCTGGACATGTCGACGGTTGTGGCGAGTGTTGCGGGTCCTAAACGCCCGCAAGATCGAGTTTTACTGGCAGATGTACCACAAACTTTTGATGCCTTAATGGAACTGAGTTTAAAACCTGCCAAAGAAGATAAAGCTCGTTTGGAAAATGAAGGGGGCGGTGGTACGGCGGTCGATGCGCAAAAATCCAATATCACGCATGAAAGTGCATTCTGTGAAATCGATGGTAAACAGTATCCATTGGTACATGGTGATGTGGTAATTTCAGCCATTACCTCCTGTACCAATACATCTAATCCAAGTGTGATGTTGGCGGCAGGTCTACTTGCTAAAAAAGCCATTGAAAAAGGTCTACAGCGCAAACCTTGGGTGAAAAGCTCCTTGGCTCCTGGTTCTAAAGTGGTAACAGACTATTTGAATGCCGCTGGTTTAACGCCTTATCTCGATCAGTTGGGTTATAACTTGGTTGGTTATGGTTGTACCACCTGTATTGGTAATTCAGGACCTTTACCTGAACCCATTGAAGAAGCTATCAATTGTTATGATTTAAATGTCGCTTCGGTGTTATCAGGCAATCGTAATTTTGAGGGGCGAGTACATCCTTTGGTGAAAACCAACTGGTTGGCTTCCCCCCCTTTGGTGATTGCTTTTGGTTTGGCTGGAAATATTCGTTTAGATTTAACCACCCAACCGATTGGATTGGGGATACATGGCGAAGCGGTGTACTTAAAAGACATTTGGCCAAGTCAGGCAGAAATAGACGAAGTGTTGCAGAAAGTGAATACTGACATGTTCCACAAAGAATATGCCGCGGTATTTGAAGGTGATGCCAGTTGGAAGGCGATTCAAATTCCACAAAGTCAGACTTATGCATGGGATGAGCATTCAACCTATATCCGCCATCCGCCATTTTTCGCAGATATTGGGCAACCCCTGAATTCATTACATAATATTGAACATGCGCGAATACTGGCAGTACTTGGAGATTCGGTCACCACCGACCATATTTCCCCCGCAGGCAATATTAAAAAAGACAGTCCCGCAGGTCGCTATCTCCAAGCGCATGGGGTTGAGCCGAAAGATTTTAACTCCTATGGTTCACGTCGTGGCAATCATGAGGTCATGATACGCGGCACATTTGCCAATATTCGCATTAAAAACGAAATGCTCGGTGGAGAAGAGGGCGGTAACACTCTGCATATTCCAAGTGGTGATAAACTGGCAATTTATGATGCTGCCATGCTCTATCAACAACAAGGCACACCTTTGGTGATTATTGCAGGCAAAGAATATGGTACGGGGTCTTCGCGTGACTGGGCAGCAAAAGGTACCAATTTACTTGGGGTAAAAGCCGTCATTGCTGAAAGTTTTGAGCGGATTCACCGTTCAAATCTGGTTGGCATGGGCGTGTTGCCATTGCAGTTTATGTCTGATCAGAATCGACACAGTTTAAATCTGACAGGACATGAAAGTATTTCGATTCTAGGTTTGTCGGATGATTTGGCACCGCATCAAACCTTTGAAGTGGAAGTGACTCGAACCGATGGCTCTCGTGATTCGTTCCCTGTGTTATGTCGTATTGATACGCTCAACGAAGTTGAATATTTCAAAGCAGGCGGAATCTTGCATTATGTGCTGCGTCATTTAATTGCAAGTTAGAATCAACCCTTATTCAATCATCTTCTGCCAGAGTCTTTATAGCTAAGGCTCTGGTATCATTCACATATAAAACAAAATTTTAAGATCATTTGTATGTTGAAATTATTATTGGCAGGATGTGTATGCCTATTTCCTGTTTGGAGCCATGCAAATCCGCAGGCCCAGATATTAAAAGCACAAAAAATTACGCAGGGGCAGCGAGAAAGTATTTGTACTGAGCTTAAGATTTCCTGTGAGACTGCTGCCACATGGCAACTTTATCAGGTTCCGAATCAGCCTAAACAGCACTATGTAATTGCCAAATTGAAACTATTTGAGCTAGAAGAAAATGCGCAAAGTTATCAATTACGTAATTATTGGGATTTTTCAAATTATCAACCACTTACACAGAATCCAAATTGGACTGTGGATGGCCCTGTCGCGCCAGAAGATTTACTCGATGAAAATGGTAAATTTGTTCGCACTGATGCTTTACATCTTTATCCCGTGTTATTTCCCATCAATGATAAAGATTACAGTATTGCTTTAATTCAGCGTTGGGATGAGATGTATTCGGGTGGGGGCATGACGGAAGAAGTGGCGGACTTTTTACAGCTCAATCCTCAGGGTAAATATCAACAGATTTTTCAGAATATTCCATTTTCTGTCTCAAGAATGATTAGAGCTTGTTTTTCGGAACAAGATTATGCCCAGTCAGGGGAACATTGTCATGACTTAGAAAAATTGGTACTGAATATTGAATATCAACAAGCGAATACATGGCGTATGAAATATCACTATGTTCGTACATTGTCGCCATCTTCAGATCAACTGCCCATGAATCAACGTAAGACTTATGTATTGAATGCAAATAAAGCTGATGCAATCCAGTTCCCAAGTGCCTGGACTGAATATTAATCCGCAACTTTTAAATTGAATTTGATAAAATGCTCGCGATTCTTTTTCTGATTTGATCTCCCTATGACTGATTTACTCCTAGATGATGAATATGACCGCCGTTTTGCTGGCGTAGCTAAAATTTATGGAGAACCAGCATTTCAAGGGTATGAACAAAGTCATGTCATGGTGATTGGAATTGGTGGCGTTGGTTCTTGGGCAGTGGAAGCCTTGGCGCGTACAGGTATTGGTGAGCTGACCTTGGTCGATATGGATGTGGTTGCAGCCTCAAATATTAATCGTCAATTACCTGCGATGACATCAACACTGGGCTGTGAAAAAATTGAAGTCATGGCAGAACGTTGCCGCTCAATTAATCCGAAAATTAAAATTAATCTGATTGATGATTATTTAACGCCAGACAATGTCAAAGAGTTGCTCAGCAATGCCCCTGATTTAATTTTAGACTGCATTGATGATGTCAAAGCCAAATTGGCGCTGATGTTACATTGCCGTTTTAATAAAATTCCGTTAATTGTTTCGGGAGGTGCTGGCGGTAAGCTTGATCCACTAAAAATTCGAGTCGCAGATTTATCCAAAACTGAACAAGATCCGATGTTAGCCAAATTGCGTGCGCAGTTGCGTTCGAAAGGGATTTGTAAGAAACCTAAAGAAAAATTTGGAATTACTTGTGTGTATTCGATTGATAATCCATTTTCCAGTGCGGATGTTTGTCCAAGTGCTGGTTTGCGCTGTGGTGGTTATGGTTCGGCAGTCGTGGTCACGTCTAGTTTTGCTATGATTGCAGTCGCAGAAGTACTAAAAAAATTAGATCACATCAAAGCGAAGTAACAAGGCTAATTTTAGGTTTAATTGGGCGACATAGATCAATATATTTATGTCACCCATAGCTGATAAAAAATTTAAATGAATAGAAAAAAGAAAAAGAGTTTTTAAACTTATCAAGTTCTTAAAACACACCTACGAATGAATTGCAAATATAGTGCAAAAGAACATCTTTTTTAAAAAGATGTTGTGTGGAGATGCAATTACAAGGAAATGTATTGAATATTCCGATGATTTTTGAACTCAGAAAAACCTTATCTCACACCAATATAGAAAAGTATGCCTTAGTGAAATCCTGCATACGCCTAGAAACAAATTTTTTGCACAATTATAAATGGTCATGGGTTGGCTAGAGATCGGAAACAGTCGAGACTTTTTCTATGCCAAGCCAAATGAATATAGTTGAAGCATCGATAGAAATTAGTCTTGTAAAAAAGACCACTCGATTGGCTGTGTGCTTTTTCCCGTTTGTTTCGCAATAAAACCATCGTAAAAATTGAGCAATAGAAGCGCACCGATGATGCCAATTAGCACCAATATTTGTTTGGATAAACCCATTTTCTTTCTCTTATCTAAGCTACTTAAGCCCAGTCTAGTTAAATTAATTGATCTAATCTAATATAGAAAAAATAACTGTTAATCTAATTTTGAGATGATAATGGCAACACTTAAGCAATTTAATTATCTGATTATTATTGTTGAGGAAGGCGGTTTTATTGCGGCTTCTGAAAAGTTATTCATTGCCCAATCTGCTTTGAGCCGACAGATCAAGCTTTTGGAAGAAGAAGTTGGATTTGAAATTTTTGATCGGGCTGATAAAAAAATAAAACTCACTAAAGCGGGGCAATTTTTTTATGCTCAGCTTAAGAATAATGTGCTGAACTTAGAACATATTATTGAGAATTCTAAAGATATCGCAAATGGGAAAAATCGACTTATTAAAATTGCACACTCAAGTACCGTTACAATAAGCTTGGAAAAAGTCAAAGTGTTTGACCAAGCTTCAAGGCACCTCAATGTGCATTTTGAGCTGAATACTTTATCTTCAGAAGATCAGGTTCTAGCGCTCAAGACGGGTCATATTGATGTCGGTTTTATTCGTCCCCCTGTTTTAAATCACCTAGATGAGTTACATGTAGAAAAGCTTTACCATGAGCCCTTGTATGTTGCCCTGTATCCAAGCCATATTTTGGCGATGGAGAAAAGCATCAAAATTCAGCAGTTAAGACACGAAAAGTTTGTCTCGACACCGCATGCTGAACGGGGTGGGCTCAGTTATTTAGTCTCAAACCTTTGTCTCGGTGCGGGTTTTACACCTCAAAAAGCACCGATTCAGTCTCGTAAAGTGTCCCAACTTCAGTTGGTTGCCGCCGAGATTGGAATTTGTATTGTTCCAGAAGAATTTACTGATATTTTGCCTGAACAAGTGAGGCTCATTCCTTTAGAGGCTGCAAATAGTTTGTCCGATGTCGTAATGATTTGGAATAAAAATGCAGATGAAGTGATACAGAAAAGTGCTGAATATTTACGACATCATTTGCAACGATGATCTCTAAAGATCATCGTTAGATTCACCAGATACCGAGTTTTTTAACAGAGTAAATCTTGAATTGTGATTAGACGGATTGTTCTCGTAAATAATCCTCAGTTCGTTTCATCGCTTCTTTAATGTTGATGATTGCATTTTCTACATCAGCAAATGTTTTGGCATTGCCACCGCTGAGTGCCTGACGCCACTTGCGTGCACCTGGCAAGTTCTGGAATAAACCGAGAATATGACGAGTCAAAATTGACAAAGGTGCACCTTCAGCCATGCGTTTCGAAATATAAGGCAGCATTTGCTCCATAATTTCAAAACGGTCTGGTACATCCAGTTGCCAAAGTTGTCCAAGTTCTGCCAATAAATATGGGTTGTGATAGGCTTCACGACCAATCATGACACCATCTACATGCTGTAAATGTTGTTCTGTTTCGGCAAAGGTTTTAATTCCGCCGTTAATTTCAATAAGTAATTCTGGGCGTTCCTGCTTGAGGCGATAGACATCTTCATAACGCAGCGGAGGAACTTCACGGTTTTCTTTTGGAGATAAACCCTGCAATAACGCAATACGCGCATGCACGATAAAATTATCACAACCTGTTTTAGCGACTGTATCGACAAAATGCAGCATTTCTTCATATGAGTGCATGTCATCAATGCCGATACGATGTTTCACGGTCACAGGAATATCCACTGCATTGCGCATTTCAGCAATACATTCTGCGACTAAGTCAGGCTCTGCCATTAAACATGCGCCAATCTTATTGTTTTGTACGCGGTCGCTTGGGCAACCAACATTCAAGTTAATTTCATCATAGCCCCAGTCTTGCGCCATTTTGCTACAGGTTGCAAGGTCTTTGGGGTTCGAGCCGCCGAGCTGCAAAACGATTGGGTGCTCTTCATGATTAAAGTCAAGATGGCGTTTGGCATCACCAAAAAGAATGGCACCAGTAGTGACCATTTCGGTATATAAAATCACATTAGGGTTAAATAAACGCGCAAAAAAACGGTAGTCTTTGGTTGTCCAATCCATCATCGGTGCAACACTGATTCGCGGAGATTGAGTGTTTTCAATGTTTTTGTTAATAGTCATTAAAAATCATGCCTTTAATCTGTATTTCGCAACCTGCGAGAATCTATGTAAACCTATATTTAGGTGGGTGAGTCAGTTTGGATTTACACCAAATTTTACACCATAATCAAAAAAACAGTTTGTGGTGTAAATTATGGGGTCAATTACAGCAAGGAAAGGTGCAGATGGTAAAGTTAACTATCGTGCTGCGATTCGAATCAATCGGAAGAGCTTTCCTACTTTTTTGAAAATGATAGATTTCATTCAAAAACATGGGTTGAAAACTGCGTTAAGAAACGAGAGGTCGAAATTTAAAAACATCCTGATATTTTGCTTGGCAAAGAAAAGCTGATTGATTTGACTTGATCAGATGCCATAGGTAAATATAGGGATGAAGTCAGGAGCGATTACGAAGAACGAAACGCTATTCTTTGCTCTTAATCAAGAAGCTGCCAATCGCGCGCAATATTATCACAAAAATAAAATCTGTACATTTCGCTGAACAAAGGATAATGGTGGAAATTATGGTCACAAGTCCTGAGATCATCGAACAATATTTAATAAAGGCATAAATCTCTTGTGTAATCCAATTCTACAGGGGGACGTCAGTTATAACAGTGTAGTAAATCGACGTTATATTGCTGATGGTTGTAGTATTTTGTCGATACTGATTCCGATCTTTATGTATATCTTACTGGAAAATGCAGAACAGTTAGATACAGAGAAACCCTTCTATCCTGTTATGCAGGTCTCCTAATGAGATTGTATCGAGTGAGTTGACATTATCTATAACGATATGGCCAACTCATGCAAAAGGCTTAGGGCTGAAAGGTTTCATGTGGACTGAGTGGTTTGTTACAGCTGAGCAAATCAATCAGTGCGAAGACAGCCGCTGCCAAAACCAGCAAAATACCAACCAAGCAACTCATGCTCCAGCCACCATGATGCCAAGCATAAACGCCTAATGCCGAACCACAGGCTCCGCCAATAAAATACATGGTCATATAAATGGAGTTAATGCGAGATTTGGCATCTGGACGAATGCGGAAAATAATATTCTGGTTACTGCTATGCACCACAGCTAAGCCTAAGTTAATTAAACCATAGCCTAAAATATAACTGATGAGGCTATGTCCACCTAAATATAGGAAATACCAACTGACCGCCATAATTGCACAACCTGACCAAGTGAGCACGGTGGTATAACCCTGATCTGCTAATTTGCCAACATATTGTGTGGACAATGCTCCAAATACACCAATCAGTGGAATCACCCCAACCAGTACATCGGGGAGTTGATAGGTTTTAGAGGTGAGCAACAGTGCGATGGTTGAAAACAAAATGCTCATGGCTGCAAAGACAAAGCCACCAATTAAAGAGCGTAAGATAAGACGACGTTCTTGCTGCAATAACAGCCCCATCGACTTAAAGACTTGTGGGTAGCTCATTTTAAAAGACATCACATAAGGTAAACGTGATTTCAGTAAAAAAGCCAAGATTAAGGTAAAAATACCGCTTAGTGCATAAATCAGTTTCCAGTGAAATAGGTTGGACACGAGCCCCGCTAAGCTGGTTGAAAGTAATAAGCCGACCAATAAACCACTCATAAGGAAACCAATGACTTCACCTGTTTTTTCAGGTTTTACCGCCATGGTTGCTAAAGGGATTAATACTTGGGCGGCGACGGAAAATAATCCGACGATACTGGTACCCAACCACAGCATAGGTAGGTTGATGGCAAAGGCACAAATAAATAAACCGATTGCCGCGAAGAACATGAGCAACGGAATAAATTTGGTTTTATTGACCATGTCGCCAATCGGAACAATCAGCAATAACCCCAGTGCATAAGACACTTGGGCAAAAGTAACGGTTAAGGCCACTTGTGACTCAGGCACATTAAAATATTGTTGAATTGAATGGATGAGGGGTTGGCAATAATAGTTCGCACCTGCACAAAGACCACAAGCAACTGCCATGAGCCACAGTAGCGGTTTGTCTTGGCTAATATCACGTGGAGAATTCATAAAGTTCCTTGGCTTGTTCGGTTAATTGCAATAAGCGGTTGCTTCAATTTCAATCAGCATTCCTGGTATGGCAAGACACGGAACAGGAATCAGTGTGCAAGCAGGAAAGTTATGTTCTTTCCAGCGCTTTTGTATTTCCTGAATTAAAAACTGATGTTTCTTGGGGCTATGGTCAACCACTAGAACTCTTAAAACAGCAATATCTAAAAATGAAGCATCGGCATGTGCAAGTGCATGCTCTAAATTGGTCATGGCTTGACACAATTGCTCAGCAAAATCTTGAGATAAATGTCCTCGTTGGTTTTCACCACCTTGTCCTGAAATGTGAAGTATACGTGAAAAGTGTCTAACTTCAGCCATGTGACTATAGGCAAAAGGACGCGGATTATAAAGTTTTTTTGGGTTACTTAATTCAAATGGTGCAGGAGATGCGGCATGTTGCATAAAAAATTCTACCTATGATTGATTTTTGTTAGTATCAAAGCTCAAGTTAACTTGAGGTCAAGCGTTTATGGAAGAAAATCAGCAAATAATGCCATCGGCACAGCAGTGGTTGAGTATTGGTGATTTGGCAAAACGCAGTGATGTCAGTGTTGCTGCTTTACGTTTTTATGAAGAAAAAGAACTGATTTGGAGTGCGCGAACTTCGGGCAATCAACGCCGTTATCAGCGTTCTATGTTAAGACGTATTGCCATTATTAAAGCAGCACAGCAAGTCGGCATTTCATTGCAACAAGTGAAAGTTGCCTTTTCAGCATTACCGAAACAAGGAAATGCCACCAAGCAAGATTGGCAGCAAATGTCACAGCAATGGCAAACCCAGTTAGATCAGCAGATTGTGCATTTATTACAATTGCGACAACAACTGGATTGGTGTATTGGGTGTGGTTGTTTATCCTTAGAGCAATGCCCACTGCGTAACCCGAATGATGTACTCGCTGAAACCTCAGCGGGGGCGCACTTTCACGAGCTATTATTGAAGATGAATAGTGAAAACACAGAATGCTCTCTTTCTCCAAAAGACGATGCTTTTCAGTAAAAACCTTGCACGATTACTGATGATAGCAGGTATTAGTTGGCAAGCTTTTTCTTGGATAAGGTAATCATCATAATTCCGACAATATTGAGTAAACAACCGATCCATTGCCAAAAATTCAAATGTTCATTTAAAAAAGCGACTGCCAATAAAATGGTTAGGATAGGGCCAACCGATGCAATCATGGCAGATTGAGCCGCTCCAAGCCGTGCAATACTTTGCATCAGGAGTACAGTCGGAACGACGGTGATAAAGAAGCCCAGTGCCAAACCATACCAAAGTACGCCAACAGGAAGTTGTTGCACCAATAATAGAGGATGAGGAGTGACCCAAAAAAATTGTACCAGTGTGCCAAGGCAAGCGGTTGTTAAAGCCAGACCTGTAAAATTCCATGAGCCAAATTTTTGAATCAGCGGGGGCGTTAGTAATAGATAGGCAGCAAAGGCAATTGCGCTGGCAAAAACAAGGCTTGCACCCAGCCAGAAATGTTCTTGAACAGGCGCATGTTGTTGCTCCTGAAGCATCACCAAAACAGTCCCTCCGTAACTAAGCACAATGGCGAGCATACTTTTGACCGAAAGTTTTTGGCGATACAGCACACAAGAAGCCAATACGGTTAAAGTAGGGTAAAGGAATAAGATAATGCGTTCTAAAGACGCACTGATATACATTAAACCTAAAAAGTCCAACCAACTGGCAAAGTAGTACCCCATCAAGCCTGCCACCATGAGCAGCCCCCAATCTTTTGCTTGCAAGCCTTTGCTCTTTTCTCGGTTAAACCAACAGATCAGTAGAAAAAACGGTAAGGCACAAGCCATTCGAAGCGCCATCAAGAGTGTGGCATCTACCAAAGGTGATAAGGCATAAGCTTGTTTAATAAAAATCGCTTTGCTACTGAATAAAAATGCCGCACCAATCGCAAACAAACTGCCAAGTTGGGTGCGAGATAAAGAGAGATTCATGAAATTTAACTTTTTAAAAAGATAGGATGGCTACCGATATGCAGTATAGGCTTTTGGGCTGAAAGAGAAAAATGCAAAAAAATGATCAATCCTCATACTCTTAGGAATGAAAAGGCAAAAATACATAGGATAAAGTTATATAAATATAGGGGTATTTTTGCTTCAGGATTTCATAAATATCCAAATACTTTTGCTTTAGTGAGAACTTTCTATAGACACATTTGGATTTTGATTGAGCTGAAAAGAAGATTTTAACGTAATATGAATAATAAATGACCTAAAACAGTGCAAAATATGTCGAATGAAACATATTGCATCATCAGATTAAATGATTTGAAAAGTTTTTTTGAATTAAATTTTCTGCATTATCCGACTTTGGTCATATTTCATATTTATATTAAGAATGAGAAAGCACAAAGGGAAAGCTGCATTTATAGAGAGTCTAATGAGGAGACAAAATTTGAAAATTTCTGCTTAGAATTTATACCATTAAAAAGGTTCGAGATTGACCAAATTGTCATCTCAGTCAATTTTGCAGAGAAAAACTTAAAAATACCTGAAATTTGTATAGTCTCAGGACTATTTTCTTCACAGGGGATGAACAGGAAATTTTGTCAGAAAAACCACTTGTTGTGGTCTAACGCTTATGCTTTTAAAAAAACAAACAAGATTCTGACCCATGAAATAAAACACGAGCCAATTGAACACAGACTCGGTTTTGCAATGTGCTGGGCAAAACCGACGAATGATATATCGAATAATTATTTTTATGAATCATCAGTTCAAAATGAGGGTATTTATTAAATAAATATTGGGTGGTAATTTAAAAAAGTTCAATTAGAATCCAAAATTCAACAAGAACACATCCAGAGGGAACATCGTTTCTAACGGTGTTTACTAGAGAAATTTAGCTTGAGGAACGCTCATGCAGATCGGAATCCCTACCGAAACTGTCGTCGGTGAAAATCGTGTAGCTGCTACGCCAGAGACAGTAAAGAAATTGATCAACGCTGGTCATAGTGTGGTCATTCAACGTGGCGCTGGTGTAAAGGCAGCTTATATTGACAGTGCTTATGAACAAGTCGGTGCTAAGATTACAGATGATGCCTATGTGGGCAGTCAGATGATTTTGAAAGTTCGCGCTCCTAAAGGTGAGGAAATTCAAAAGTTAGAGCCAAACACCACTGTCGTGGCAATGTTTGACCCTTACCGCAATACCGAACTAGATCAATTTGCATCGCAAAACGTGTCTGCATTTGCATTGGAATTATTGCCTCGTACTTTATCTCGTGCGCAAAACATGGATGTATTGTCTTCTCAAGCCAACCTTGCAGGTTATAAATCTGTACTTTTGGCGGCGGCAGAATATCAACGTATGTTCCCAATGTTAATGACCGCTGCGGGTACGGTTAAACCAGCTCGTATCGTGATCATGGGTGTAGGGGTTGCGGGTTTACAAGCGATTGCAACTGCAAAACGCTTAGGTGCGGTTGTGGAAGCGACCGATTTGCGCCCAACAGCGAAAGACCAAGTAGAATCTTTAGGCGGCAAGTGGTTAGACGTACCTATGTCTGATGAAGAAAAGCAAAAAGCTGCAGATGCTGCCAAGAATGGTTATGGTTGGATGCCGGGTGAGCAATACATTAAAGACCAAGCTGCGATTGTCGATAAAGCGGTTTCTAATGCCGATATCGTGATTACCACTGCGCTTTTACCTGGTCGTGATGCACCGCGTCTTATTCGTGCTGAAACCGTTGCCAAAATGAAACCAGGCTCTGTCATTTTAGATATGGCAGTTGAAACTGGCGGTAACGTTGAAGGTTCTAAAGTTGGTGAGACAGTGATGACTGAAAATGGTGTGAAAATTTTGGGTGTCCCAAATATTCCATCTACGGTGTCGACTGAAGCTTCAGCACTTTATGCACGTAACGTTTTCAATTTTGTCGAAACATTGTTTGATAAAGATAAAAACTTTGTCTTAAATCAAGAAGATGAAATTCAAAAAGCCCTATTGGTCACTCATGGCAGCCAAGTGCTGTTGAAGCGTGCGTAAGGAGATTTTTCATGGTTGAAACAATTACTATTTTTGTCCTTGCCATCTTCGTAGGTTATTACGTGGTGTGGGGCGTAACACCAGCATTACATACCCCGCTTATGGCAGTAACCAATGCGTTGTCATCGATCATCGTGGTGGGTGCAATGATTCAAACTGTGGGGATTCCTGCAATTGGTGTTGATGCGAATGTTGCATTCCAAAGTGTAAATGTTGTGAGCATTCTTGGTGCAATTGCCGTGTTCTTGGCAAGTATCAATATTTTCGGTGGCTTCGCAGTAACCGCACGTATGCTTGAAATGTTTAAGCCAAAGCAAAAGAAAAAAGAGGGCTAATATATGGAATTTATTCGAGACTATGCGGATTGGTTCTACCTGATTGGTGCTGTCCTCTTTATTTTAACGTTACGTGGTTTGTCTGGTCCAAAAACTGCGATTCAAGGTAACCGTTATGGCATGATCGCAATGGCGATTGCTGTTGTGACCACCTTCTTTGTGGCAGACCATCCTGTGATTTGGATGATTGGTGGTGCGATGGTACTGGGTGCAGTCGTAGGTATTGCTCGTGCACGTACCGTTCCAATGACACAAATGCCAGAAACGGTGGCATTAATGCACTCATTGGTGGGTCTGGCGGCGGTATTGATTGCGATTGCTGCAATCTTGCATAACAACCAATTAACAGCATTGTTTGCTGAAAATGAAGCTGCTTTAACGGCTGCGGGTGTACAACATGCTCACATGAGCAAAGTTCATTTATTTGAATTGTTCGTGGGTTGTTTTGTGGGTGCGATCACATTTACCGCATCAGTATTTGCATATGGTAAGTTGGCTGCGAAAAAGTGGGCAAAAACCATTTCTGGTGCATGGGTTAAACCTGTACAGGCACTCATTTTCATTGCAATGTTGGCGTGTGGTATCTACTTCTTTACAACGGGTAACATGGCTGCATTCTGGGCGATGACAGCACTTGCACTTGCATTCGGTTGGGTGTGGATTGCACCAGTCGGTGGTGGTGATATGCCAGTTGTGGTTTCGCTATTGAACTCATTCTCTGGTTGGGCTGCGGCAGGTATTGGTTTTACGCTTGAAAACAATATGTTGATCGTTGCAGGTTCATTGGTTGGTTCTTCTGGTGCGATTCTGTCTTACATCATGTGTAAAGCGATGAACCGTTCAATCATCAACGTATTGTTTGGTGGTGCGATGGGTGGTGCAGCAGTTGCATCAGCAGACAAAGGTGAACAAGTTCAACGTAACCATCGTTCTGGTTCGGCAGATGACGCAGGCTTCTTAATGTCAAATGCGGACAGCGTGGTGATTGTACCGGGTTATGGTATGGCGCAAGGTCGTGCGCAGAATGCGGTAAAAGAGTTGTGTGAAATCTTGAAAGAACAGGGTGTAAAAGTTCGCTTTGCGATTCACCCAGTTGCAGGTCGTATGCCTGGTCACATGAACGTGCTGTTGGCAGAAGCAGATGTGGCGTATGAAGACATCTTGGAAATGGATGAAATCAACTCTGACTTCCCTGCAACTGATGTGGTATTAGTAATCGGTGCGAACGACGTTGTAAACCCTGCGGCAAAAGATGATCCAAGCTCGCCGATTTATGGTATGCCGATTCTTGAAGCTCATAAAGCACGTACGATTATGGTGATCAAACGCTCTATGGCGACAGGTTACGCGGGCTTAGACAACGATTTGTTCTACAATGAAAAAACCATGATGGTCTTCGGTGATGCGAAGAAAGTTGTTGAAGATATGACCAAAGCCATTAATGGTGGCGGACACTAAATGAAAGTCTCAAGTCCCTCTTTTATAAAGAGGGATTTAGGGAGATTAAAACCATCCTTCGGGGTGGTTTTTTTACGCCTGAAATTTAGTCTTCATAGGGTAAGCCTATGATTTATTTTTTATATTAAGTTTTTTGGTAGGAATGAATGAGGGAGTATTGAGTGCATCATCTACTACTTCTATGGACTAAGTGAAATGTTTAAAACCTTTTGTTTGTAATATTTGTTTGAATAATTTTAGGTACTGGTGTTCTTTAAAATTGATTAAAAAGCGATCAAAATGTAAAGGTAAGTGATTTAAATGACGAAGAGGTTTGATGGTCAGATGTAACTGCGTAGAGGTTTAGCGGCAGTATAACGCATGTGAATTTATCTGTTTGTCTATTCTCTCATGTGGTCAAGTTAGGTGCGCCAATCAAGTGCGAGAGGTGACTTATGTTATTTATAGTGAATTATAGTATTCGCCCTGAAAATCGTAATGCCGCAATGGAGCGATTTTTGAAAACAGGAGGAACAGCACCTGCGGGCATAAAAATGTTGGGTCGATAGCATGCCATTGCACAGCTCTCTGGTGTTGCAATTATTGAGGCAAATGATGCTGAGTTGATCCAGCAATGGGTGTTAGAATGGAATGACCTACTTTGTATGCAGATAGTGCCTGCTTTAGTGGATGAACAAGCAGCACCATTGATGATTGCTGCACTCTCCAAGTAGGGTGTATTGTTATCCTTGATTGATCTGATGAGAACAGTATAGCTTCAAAATTCTCAGTGCATTTGGATCCGTCTAGGTAGATCTCATTGAGAGTTATCTCGGCATGGGATAGCTCTCAATGTGGGATTCATTGTTCTACGAGGTGGGAGTTGTTTTTGGTATTTTTAACAGTTTAAACATAATAGATACTCAATTTTTCGAATTGTCCTTTTTTAGGAATAAAAGAATAAGCTGCATTTTAGTCGTGCTGCATTTAATTAAAATTATTAATTTTTACTACATGATTTATTTAAATCATTAATTTTAATTCTGTTTTATGAAAGATGTTAGTTGAGCAGTTTTGATAATTCCTATCTGGCTTTTACTTTTCAAATATAGCTTTTATTAATATTTTCATAAAGTTATTGCTGAGTTGTTATTTTTTCTAATTTTTATTGAGAAAGATTATTAATAAGTTTAATATTTTTGAATATTCTTTTACTCTTCTATTTTTAAGATTTTATGAAAAAAAATACTCTCTTGGGGTTTATGCCAAGCAGTTTGGCATTGGCAATTTTATCTGTAATTCAACCCGCTTTTGCAGAAGATAATGTACTCCCGACGATTACTTTAACTGCTGCAAATTCACAATCCGATGGTGATGTGCCTACCACTACGCAAAGTTTAAAGTCGGAGCAGCCTTTATTTAAAACAGCAAAATCGGTTTCGGTGGTTACCAAAGAACAAATTGAAAAAAAACAAGCCATGAACTTGACCGATGCCATTCAAGGTGTGGCTGGGGTCATTTCAGCTCCATTGGGTCGCCGTGGTGCAGATGATTTTATTATTCGTGGGCAATTGTCATCCGATGCAATTTATGTCGATGGTTTACGTCAGGCACAAGCCTCGGATTCACCGAGCAATATTACAGGTCTAGAGCGGATTGAGGTGGTGAAAGGTCCAGATTCAATGGATTTTGGGCAAACCGCGCCAGGTGGGATTGTGAATTTGGTGACTAAACGTCCTGTACAGGGTGATTTTAATCAGTTGGACTTGCGCTACGGCAGTCATAATTTGCGCCAAATTGGGGTAGATACCAACCATACCATTGAAGGTTCGGATAAAGCGGCATGGCGTTTAAATGCTAACTATTCAGATCAAGATGATGCAACGGATCATGTGTATTTTAAAAACTTTTATATCTCGCCTTCGTATAATTTCGACTTGGGCGATCAGACTGATTTGTCGGTGATTGCGAGTTACAACCATAAAGAATATGTTCGCCAACAGGGCTTACCTGTCTATGGCAGTATTTTGCCAAATAACAACGGACAGGTGAGCCGGCATTTATTTATTGGTGAGCCAAGTGTCGATCCATATCTTTCTGACAGCATGCGTATTGGTTATAACCTGAAACATATCTTTGATGATGGTTGGACGTTTAAACAGAATTTTGCGGTACAAAATTCTCGTTTAGATGGGCAAGCAGTGTTTATTAATAAATCTACAGCGAACAGTAGCACCATCACCCGTCAGGGGCGTGATCAGCATTATGATGATGTAAATTTCAGTATTGATAATAATATTGCCAAAACAGTCGAACTGGGCAATATGCAGCATCACCTTATGTTGGGTTTAGATGGCATGCATGATACCCGTGATATCTGGAACTATAACTGTACGATCACGGCTTTAAATATTTATGCACCTCGTTATGCCAATCAAGACTGGTGTGCCACCAAGGCCTTACGTAGTGACAGCGTCGAAACGACGTTAAAAACCATGGGGGTATATTTTAAAGACCAAGTGGATGTGACGGATCGGTTGAATATCAATCTCGGTTTACGTCATGACTGGGCATCGGTTGATGCTAAAAGTAATTATAACGACAATGAGAGCAGTAAAAGCAGTCAGGCATTTTCGGGCAGTATAGCAGGTTTATATACCTATAATGACTGGGTTTCTCCATATGTGAGCTATTCTACTTCATTTTTACCTGTGACTGATGTAGATGTGGATGGCAATGTATTTGACCCTGAAAAAGCCAAACAATATGAAGTGGGTCTTAAGTTTCAAGCCTTGGATCAACGCCTACAAGCCAGTTTGGCATGGTTTGATTTGACCCGTTTTAATGTGGTGTCGAGCGATGCTAATGGAGATAAATATCAGACGGGTGAAGAGAATACTCAGGGTATTGAGACTGAGCTCGCTGTACGGATCTTACCAAATTGGGTGGTGAGTGCTAACTATAGCTATTTGCCGACTGCGCGTATTGTTGATAACGAAATCAGTGGTTATGAAGGGAAACGCTTAAATAATGTTTCTGAACAAATGTTTAACCTAAATACACGATATCAATTTAATCAAGGTGCATTACAAGGTTGGTTTATCGGAGCTGGGGTACGTAGTGAATCAAAAAAGAGCAGTTATAAATACGATTATACTCTTCCAGGCTATGCTTTATTTGATGCGGAGATGGGCTATGATGCTGGAACGTGGCAAGCCAGTGTGAATGCGAAAAACATCTTTGATAAGGAATATTATGCTGGTGGTCTAAGTAACAATGTTGTGACCGTGGGAGATGAGCGTCAGGTCAATTTTAATCTGCGCTATAAATTTTAATCGGCCACGCTGCTTATCTTAAATAAAAACCACCCTTTGGGGTGGTTTTTTATGCCTGTTTCCCGTATCGATTTGAACAGTAACCAGAATAGAGAATAAAGCTGTATATGGCTAAGTAAGATAAAAGTACGGTTATGCAGTTCGGTTGGTTCAGCACTTGATAAAAAATATGTGTTGTATTTGGCACTGATTTTGCATTTTTGTGAACAGACTTCGGGGGATGTTCATGAAAAAAATAATTTATCTACTTTTACTAAGTTTATGGGGTGTTACAACAACAGGATTTGCTGCTGATGCTGTAGCCACGCAAGCACAAAATATTCAAGAAATTCGACTTTCACTGGACAGTGTTTGGGTGGTGATGGGCGGGATTTTGGTGTTCTTTATGCAAGCTGGTTTTGCTCTGGTTGAAAGTGGTTCTGTACGCGGGAAAAACACGGTCAATGTCCTGATGAAAAACTACATGGATGCGTGTTTAGGGGGCTTAATATTTTGGTTGATTGGTTTCGGCTTGATGTTTGGTATTAATACCACAGGATGGTTTGGTACGAGTCATTTTGCCCCCAATCACTTGGATGATTGGCATTGGAATTTATTGTTTTTCCAAATGATGTTTGCGGCAACCGCAACCACCATTGCTAGCGGTGCCATGGCAGAACGAATTCACTTTGTTGCCTATGTAGTGAGTGCAGCATTTGTAAGTGGGCTAATTTACCCTGTGTTTGGAAGTTGGGCGTGGGGCAGTCTATTTGAAGGTGAGGGCTGGTTAAAGTCATTGGGTTTTATCGACTTCGCAGGTTCAACCGTGGTGCATTCGATTGGCGGTTGGGTGGCTTTGGCTGGGATTGTCGTTTTAGGTCCACGCTTAGGGCGCTTTGGTCGTAATGGACAGTCGCATTATTTGGCGGGACATAATGTACCGTTAGTGGCATTGGGCGGTTTTATTTTATGGTTGGCATGGTTTGGCTTTAATGCAGCTTCGACGGTCAATGCGACAGTGAGTATTGGGCGAATTGCCTTGAATACGCACTTGGCCGCTTGTGCAGCCGCCGTTGCTTATATGTTTTATGCATTGCTGCGTGGAAAAGCGATTCTTATCCGTACCACCATTAATGCATCTTTGGGTGGTTTAGTTGCGATTACCGCAGGCTGCGCAACAATGACGCCATTGTTTGCAATTGTGACGGGTTTGGCAGCAGGCTTGGTGGTGAGTGTTATGCCAGTTTTGATTGAAAAGTTGAAGTTGGATGATGTGGTAGATGCCGTGACAGTACATGGCTTTTGTGGAGCATGGGGAACTATCGCAGCAGGTTTATTTTATGAAGCAAGCCCATTTAATTCGCAAATTATTTCAATTCAATTTTTAGGTGTGATTGCTGGTTTTGTTTGGGGTTTTGGCGTGGCATTTGTGGTGTTTAAAGTACTTGAAAAAGTATTGGGTAGCTTGCGTGTTAGTAAGCAGCATGAGCAGCGTGGCCTAGATTATACCGAACACGCAGAATTATCTTATCCAGAGTTTCAACGCGATGTAACTTTTGAAACTGATGGAATGACTAAACGTCATTAAGGAGTGCTGGCATGCCAAATGAATTACTCACCATAGGACAGAAAAGAACAGCGATTGAGCGGGGTTTAAGCCAATATTTGAAGGGAATCGCTTTGGAACGCGTTCTGAGCTATTGGGAGCAGGAATATGGAGATAAGCCTTCTTTTGTACTCAATCGTTTTTTAAGCGAAGTGTGTAATACGGATGAACTGCGTTTTTACCGTAAAGATATGTTGCGCCAAGTTTTATTTGAAATTGCTGAAGTCGAGAAACAGGTTTTACTTCAAGTTAAACCTCAGGAAAAACAAGAGGCTTTGGTTTCAGGACAATTGAGTGATGCCTTTGCGCAATTTGTGGGATATGTGGTCAAAGGTGTAGTACAAGTAGATTTTGCAGACTTTGATCAGGATGTGAAGTGGCGAATAACTAATCTTGGGTATGCTGTAGTAGAACAAGCTGCAATACATGACGTTGAGTTTATTAGTAATTTACCGATTATGAGTTATTCTCAGGTGATTACAGCAATTTACGAAGTTTATTGTGAGTTTTATGGGCCGACCAAAGCTGACTTTGTTTTCGCACGTGCAAAAGAACAAATTAAACAACAATTTATGGATGTTGATTTGCATCAACTAATTTAAGCAGTTGACTTAAATTTAGCTAACAAAAAAGCCAGTTAATTCCAAGATTAACTGGCTTTTGTAGACCGAGTTGGTCATTTTTCTTATGCTACAGATTCTGGAGCTGTACGCCATAAACTTTCTAAGTCGTAAAATTTACGCGCAGTTGGCAACATTACATGAACCACGACAAGTCCAAGGTCAATTAAAATCCATTCTGCATCACGCTCGCCTTCGACACCGATAGGGCGGAAGCCAGCTTTGCGTGCTTCTTCAGCCACATTATCTGCGAGTGCTTTCACATGACGAGTTGATGTACCACTTGCAATCACAATCGCATCGGCGACATTGCTAATGCTACTAACATCAAGTTCGATAATATCTTTTGCTTTTACATCTAATAGAGCTTCATGTACAACTTTTAAGCAAGCTTGTACATCTTGAGCTTGAGAATTCATTGCGAGATCGAGAGAATTAGAAGCGCTGGGCGATGGTTCTAAATTCATAAAGGGTCATAATTCCTGACAATAACTCATCATCTAATATAGCGGTTTTATCACCAAATTTCAATTGTCTGTTTTTTAACTTTGTGGATGCTCAGCAAAGTACTTGTTTTTCCACGCAAATGAATGGTTCGAGTGGGCTTGTGGTCGATATTCTGCCGCGATAAAACCTGCATAATCACTGTGACTTAACCAGTCAAAAATTTCTTTAAAGTGAATTTGTGCGGTGTCAGGTTCATGTCGCCCAGGACAATCTGCAAATTGAATATGCCCAATTTCTAAAATATTTTCTTTCAATTCAGTCAGTACATCTTCGCCCATCATCGCCATGTGATAGCAATCGTATTGCATTTTGAGTGCGGGATGCTGAACAGCTTCCAGAATTTCCTGAGCTTGCGCAACATTTTGAATGAGGAAGCGTGGCATATCTGTGCCATTAATCATTTCAAACACAGGTTGAATATGATGTTCTGCCAGCATAAAGCAAGCGAGTTTTAAGTTTTTGGCTAAAGTATTTAGGCAGGGCAATAAGTCACAATCAAGCGGTTGTTTACCCGCTAAAATGTTGACACTTGGTACTTTTAACGCAACGGCATATTGAATTGCTAATTCTAGGGCTTGATGAAATTCTTGTTCTCTGCCTGGAATACCAGCCAAACCATTACCGCCTTGCATAAGGTCTCCAGCAGGCACATTAATGAGGCATAAACTTAAATCATGCTGGGTCAGTTGATTTTGAATTTCAGCAATACTGAGCTCATAAGGGAATTGAATTTCAATATGCTTAAAGCCATGAGCATAAGCCAGTGCAAAACGTTCGATGAGTGGCACTTCAGTAAAGATCATGGAAAGATTCACTGCGAGTTTAGTCATGAGCTTGCTCCTGCATTATTATTCTGTTTCAACATGTTGAATTACAGTGGCTAAATCTGATTCAGCATAGCCTTTATTTTGGTGTGCCTGCAATTCCGATAATGCTTTTTTTGCAACTGGAATATCTAATTGAAATTTTTCAGCCAACTGCACAGCATTATTTAAATCTTTTGATAAAGTCTGCACCTTCCATTGTACAGGTTCAAACTGATGATTGGCCATTCTTGGTGTTAAAATTTGAAAAGGTTTTGAGTCGGCAAATCCACCTGCCAATGCTGGAGCAAGTAGGGTGGTATCGACACCCGCCTGACGGGCTAAGGCAACTGCTTCTGCTATTAAGGTGCTGCTGGCGGCCACAATTAATTGGTTACAAATTTTGGTGGCTTGCCCAGTCCCCGTTTCTCCCATGCGTGTGACACGTTGTGAAAGGACATTATAAATCAGACTTAAGTTTTGAATGATTTCGGCATCGCCCCCTGCAAAAATGACCAGTGTGCCTTGTTCGGCACCCGCTGTCCCGCCAGAAACAGGTGAGTCAATCCAATGTACATTATCTTGTTGTGCTAATAATGCCAGTGTTTTGGTTTTATCCACAGATAAGCTTGAGAAATCCACAACCACTTGATTTGCAGTCCAGAAGGGCTGAATTTTTTCAATCACCTGTTGTGCAGCCGAATCATCCGAAAGACAGGTTAAGATGACGGGATAGTCTGCAATGTTTTCTAGTTTTAGCGCAGTTGCACCTAAATCAATGAGCACATCGCAGGCAGCAGCAGTTCTGTTCCATACAGCCACTTCAAATCCAGCTTGAAGCAATCGGGTGGCCATACGGCTGCCCATGAGTCCCATACCTAGAAATGCAATTTTTGTATTACGATCAAAACTCATAGGAATCTCTCTATAGCTTATGTATGTTGCCTAAACTTTATTGAAACTGACGTGGAACAAATTGAACTTCAGGTTGTTTATCTTTTTTACGCGCCAGTTGACTGTTTTTACCTAATAAAAGTTTCAGTTGCCAAATTTTTTCTAAACGTAAAGATTTACGTGGTTGATGCTCCATTGCATCCAATACTTGCTTGGCTGCAGCCAAGGCATCTGGGGAGCGTTGCAGCATTTCTTCTGCAAGGGCTTGCGCTTGTTGTAACGGAGTTTCAGACAAATGCGTGACTAAACCAATAGTTTTGGCATAGTTAGCATCGAAAATACGAGCAGTGAGGGTCAACTCTTTGGCTAAATCTAAGCCAATTACCCCTTTGAGTGAACGGCTTAAGCCCATGTCAGGCACCAACCCCCAACGGCTTTCCATAATTGACATTTGCGTGTCAGGATGAGCAATACGAATATCCGCAGCCAAAGCCAATTGCATACCCGCCCCAAAGCAAAAACCTTCTAATGCTGCAATGACAGGCACAGGCAGTTCTTGCCAAATGAGAAAGGCTTTCTGAAAGAGGCTTTGTCCAGGTTTGACCAATTCCCATGCGGCATAAGCACGGTTCTTGGGATTATTTAAATCGGCAAGATCAATTCCTGCGCTAAATACATGAGCTTCACCTGTTAAAATAACACAACGAATGCTGCGGTCTTTTTTGAGTTGATTGGCAACTTTGACCAGTTCATTCAGTAAGGCAAAGCTCATGGCATTGCGCTTCTCTGGGCGGTTTAAACTGACTGTCGCGATTCCGTTTTGTTTTTCTACACGTAATAAAGCCATGTTGGATACTCTAATTTTGCTTTGTTTCGGAGCATAACATGCACCTAACGCAGTTGCATGACAGCTCAGTCACATCTTTTTTTCCGAACATTATTGCACGTGTTTATTTAAAATCGACTGTGCTGCTTGTTTCACTTGTTGCATGATGAGTTTTAGATCATCAAAGCGTTGAAGTGTTTCTTGAATGAACTGTTCATCGGCACGTCGCTTTTCTTTACGTAGTGTCGATATAAATTGTTCAAAGGCCCCTGATGATTCTTGTAAATTAGGCGTGCCCACGTAGCGTGTAGCGCCGTACAAGCGATGTAAAACATGCTCAAGCTGAGGGAAATCTTCTAACTCAATCAGTTGCTGCATTTCATCGAGTTCGGTCTGGAAACTGTCGACTAACATTTTTAAAAGATCGATTGCTAGATCTTCTTTATTGGCTGCCAGTTGTAAGCTTTGTTGCCAGTTTAGAATTTGCGGATCGAGTGCTTCAATGACGATATTTTTTTCCACGATAGCTGCTTTGTCGAAGCTTTTACTGGTCCAATGCGTCAAAATTTGAATGATTTGTTCCATTTGAATCGGCTTGGTTACATAGTCATCCATACCGACTTTTAATAGTTTTTGTTTTTCGTCTGCCAAAGCATGTGCAGTCAGTGCAATGATGGGCAGATGTGTTTCTTCTTCTAAAGTAGACTCCAGTGCACGAATGGCTCGTGTGGTATCAATGCCAGACATAACAGGCATTTGAATGTCCATAAAGACCAAATCAAAGGGTTTTAGTTTTTGTTCCAGACGCGATTGAATAATATCAATGGCTTCCTGACCGCTTTGCGCTTTGGTGGTGGTGACGTTTAGTTCGGCCAGTAAGGCTTCTAGGACAATTAAGTTGGGTAAATGGTCATCGACAGCTAAAATATGCAAGCCTTGACCATCAAAGTTTTCATGTTGTTCAGATTGGAACATGGACTGATTGCTCAGTAATTGAATCAGCGCATTTCGACTTAGAGGTTGATACAGTGGGCGTGCACGATATTCATTCAGCATATTCGGATCGAGTGCCATTTGGTAACCATAAACGGCAAGGCTACCCGTATAGCGACTACGGATTTCTTTAAGCATGGCTTGAGTGTCGCCACTATGATCCACAATCAGCCAAGTATTTTCTTGTTGCGACTGAAGTTGATTCAAGCGACTAAATAAATCCAGAATCGATGCGGTTTCAATATGCTCGACTTGATAGTTTTCGAGATAGTGGCGCAGCACATGTGCAGCGGCAGGATGCGCCAAATAAGACACCACTTTCATATGTTCGAATTGTGGATGAACAATTTCATATTCTTCATCGACAGCAAACATGGCGGTAAACCAGAAGGTTGAACCTTTTTCGGTTGGTGCTCGTTCTTGGTTGTCTTCAAAACCAATTTGACCTTGCATCAAATGCACCAACTGTTTGGAAATGGCAAGTCCTAATCCTGTTCCGCCAAATTGACGTGTGACTGAAGCATCACCTTGTGAGAACGATTCAAATAAACGTTTGCGGTCTGTACCACTTAAGCCAATACCACTGTCTTGGACACTAAAGTGTAGTAAGCATTGCCCGATATCATCATGTTTCATGCGTACTCGAACAATGATTTCGCCATCAGGGGTAAACTTAATGGCATTCGAAATCAGATTGGTCAGAATTTGTTTAAAGCGTAAGGTATCACCAATCACTTGTTTAGGTACGTCATCGCCATAGTAGAACGCCATATCAATATGCTTTTGCGCTGCCAATGGCGATAACATGTCCATGACATCAAAAATAGCTTCTTCAAGATCAAATGGCGCTGTTTCCAGTTCTAGTTTACCTGCATCAATTTTAGAAAAATCTAAAACATCATTAATTAATGCCAACAAATGAGCAGAAGATTTGCGAATCGTCTGTAGGTATAAATTTTGCTCGTTACTTAAATTGCCCTGACGCAACAGCAAATGAATAAAACCATCAATACTGTTTAAAGGCGTTCTTAATTCATGACTGATATTGGCTAAGAAAACTGACTTGGCTTGGTTCGCTGAAATCGCTTGGTCACGCGCTTGGCGGTAAGTAATGTTTTGTACTTCTAAGGTGTCGAGGGTACGTCTTAAGTCATCTTCAGTCTGTTCAGTATGTTCTTTTAATTCGAGAAAGCTGAAATGAAGTCGTTTTACCACATTGGCAATATCACGTTGGAGGAGACGAAGTTCGCCTGTGCTATTAATGATCATGTGTTGATCGAGTGTGTCGGCATTCAAACGTTGTAACTGCATCCGAATTTCATACATAGGTGCAATCCAACGACGTGAATAGAAGTTTAAACATAACAGCAGCAGTAATAGGGTTAAAAGCCCTGTTGCGACCAACACAATCAAGACACGATAGCGTGCAATTTGTAAGGGTTGATTGTCCAGTTCAATCAAGAGCCAACCTTTTTGATTGGAAGATTCATTAATTTGCATGCCATAGACATGATTGCCATTTAGTTTAATTGGTCCAAAAAAGTTTTTATCTTTTGGATATTTGGGCCAAGTTGAATGTGCATCACCACCAATATTGAGTCGCGCAGCACCAGTATGGTCAATAATAGTGGCTTGATTCAGCAGTTTTTCATTGAACATATATTGCATCGCATTTTGCGCTTGGTCATAGTGCCAAGGGTAGCGATTGAGCAAATCGAGTGCTGATTCTGCGGTGCTTTGGTAACGGGTTAAAATCGCAATCGCCATTTGGCGCTGTTGCGCTTTTGCTGCATTCGATGTTTCAGATAAAACCAATGCCGTGCCTACACAAGCCAAAATCATAATTGGGACAAAAATCATGGCAATTAGCTGCCCATAGGCATGATTTAAGTGTAAGCGTTTAAATAACTTTTTGTTGATATTCGGCATGGCAAATGTAGTAAATTCCCTATGCCCAGCATATTAACATGCTTTAATTGAAACTGACTGAGCTTTAATCACTTTCATGAAAAACCCTGCGAAATGAGTGCAGGCCCCCCTATTTTTTCATACAATACCCGCACCTCGATCAAGGTGCACATAATGAGTAACATAATCCCCGATTTCCAAGCTGATGAATTTTTGTTAGACCACTATGTAGGAAAAACACCATTGGTGCGTTTACAGCGTCTGGCAAGTCACACGCAAGCCACGGTTTTAGCAAAATTAGAAGGCAACAACCCTGCGGGTTCAGTCAAAGACCGTCCAGCCTATAACATGATTATGCAGGCAGAAAAGCGTGGGCAAATTCGACCGGGGGATACCTTGATTGAAGCGACCAGTGGCAATACGGGTATTGCGCTTGCTATGGTTGCAGCGATGCGTGGCTATCATATGAAATTGATTATGCCTAATAACATGAGTCAAGAACGTAAAGATGCTATGCGTGCCTATGGTGCAGAGTTGATTGAAGTGACTCAGCAGCAAGGGATGGAAGGTGCGCGCGACTTGGCGTTACAAATGCAAGCTGAAGGTAAGGGCTTGGTGCTGAATCAGTTTGGTAATCCAGACAATGTGGAAGCACATTACCTGACCACGGGTCCAGAAATCTGGCAGCAAACCAGTGGGAAAATTACCCATTTTGTTAGCTCAATGGGTACGACAGGCACCATTATGGGCGTGTCGAAATTCCTGAAAGAACAAAATCCTGAGATTCAAATCGTGGGTTTACAGCCTGAAGATGGTTCGAGCATTGCGGGAATTCGTCGTTGGCCACAAGAATATTTACCGACTATTTTTGACCGTAGCCGCGTTGATCGTATTATGGATATTCCGCAAATTGAAGCGGAAAAAACCATGCGTAAACTGGCGCAAAAAGAAGGCATCAGTGCGGGTACATCATCAGGTGGTGCGGTGTGGGCATCATTACGTATTGCAGAAGAAAATCCAGATGCAGTGATTGTCTGCATTATTTGTGATCGTGGCGACCGTTATTTATCGACAGGTTTGTTCTCGGTACAAGATCCTGAATAATTTTAAATTGACCATTGAGAGTTGACATGCGCTTACCTGTTCTTGTTTTTGATATTGAAACCATGACGGACTTGAAGTCAGGCGCACATCTTTATGGTCTGAATTTACCCGAAGCGGACTTGGAACAAGCGCTGACCAAGCTGCGTCGTCAAGAAACAGGCATTGATTTTCAGCGTTTACCTTTACATGAAATTGTCTGTATTTCGGGTTTATGGATCGATGAATTAGGTGCAATGAAACTGTTTTCATTTAGTCGAGAACAGTATTCTGAAGCCGAAATTTTAAAGAAGTTTCTCTCTATTTTTGATAAGAAGCATCCAACCTTGGTCAGTTGGAATGGTTCGCAGTTTGATCTTCCTGTGATTTTGTTCCGTGCCATGTATCATGGTTTGTCGGCATCAAGTTTGTTCGATCAGGGTGAGATTGATCATCAGAAGAAGTATAATAACTACCAGAACCGTTACCATCATCGTCATGTCGATTTAATGGATGTTATGGCGATGTTTAATTTGCGCCATTTCCAGAAACTGGATGATGTCGCACATTTATTTGGCTTTCCTGGAAAGCGTGGTGATGGTGGTTATCATGTGCCCGAATATGTTCGGTTACAACAATGGCAGGATTTAACTGGCTATTGTGAGGGCGATGTATTAAATACATGGCTGATTTATTTACGTTGGTTGTTATTGAAAGGTCAATTACAGCTACAAGAGCATCAAGCTTGGATACAGGCGAGTATTCAGTTATTACAGGCTCATCCACAACATACTGATTTTCTGAAAATTTGGCGAGAAACGTCACAGCAGACAGAATTTACAGCATCCGATTTTCACCATTTAAACTAGGTTTTCATGAAGCATCGCAAGCATACCCGTCCAAGTCAGCAACCAATTTATACTTTTCAGGTTGAGACGCTTTCGCATGAGGGACGAGGGATTGCCCATTATGGTACGGATGCCATACACCCTGTAGAAAAGCATGGCAAGAAAGTCTTTATTGCTCAGGCATTACCTGGCGAAACGGTACGTGCCAGAATTACCCATAGTAATAAACGCTTAGAAGAAGCCGATTGTGTGGAGGTGTTGGGTACGCCATCAACGTTAAGAGTGAAGCCTGCCTGCCCACATTTTCATGTCTGTGGGGGATGTAGCTTGCAGCATATTGAAAAAGATGAGCAGATTCGCTTTAAAGAAGATGTGTTGAAATCACATTTACAGCACTTTGCAGGCTTGCAACCAGAACAATGGTTAGCACCTATTCGCTCTTTACGAGAAGATTACCGCCGTAAAGCCCGTATCGGTGTACGCTATTTCCCGCAACGTGATCAACTGATTGTCGGGTTTCGTGAAAAGCAAAGTAATAAATTAACGTCAATCGATCGTTGTTTAGTGCTTGATCAGGCTTTTGGTTCAATCACGCGCTTAAAACAGTTACTCCAAAGTCTAACAGCCAAAGCAGCCATTGGGCATATAGAATTGGCGATGGGGGATCAGGATATTGCCTTACTGATCCGTCATACAGAAAAATTATCGGACCATGATGTCAACCAATTAAAACAGTTTACGTTACAGAAACAATGGCAGTTGTATTTGCAGCCCGCAGGCCCAGACAGTGTACAGCGTGTGGATCAAGCACAGGCTGAAATGCGTTTACATTATGCTTTACCTGACTTTGAAGTGAATTTTAGCTTTAGTCCACTAGATTTTACTCAGGTGAATTCAACTGTAAATCCACAAATGGTCAAGCTGGCATGTGAATTGCTTCAACTGCAACAAGGTGATCGTGTTTTAGATCTCTTTTGTGGACTTGGCAACTTTTCTTTACCCCTCGCGCGTTGTGTTGGACCAACAGGACAGGTGATTGCGGTTGAAGGAAGTGATGAAATGGTACAACGAGGTCAGGACAATGCACGTCGCAATGCCATGACTAATGTTGAGTTCTTTTCACAAGATTTAACAAAAGATTTTTCGCATCATTCTTGGGCAAAACAGGGATTTGATGCATTATTGATAGACCCTCCGCGCTCTGGTGCGGAAGAGGTAATGCATTATGTTCCTAAATTTAATGCAAAAAAAATCGTTTATGTATCATGTAATCCAGCAACACTGGCAAGGGATGCGGGTGTTTTGGCACAGCATGGCTATCGATTAAAAAAGGCGGGTGTGATGGATATGTTTACGCATACTGAACATGTCGAATCAATAGCCTTATTTGAGCAAGAAAAAGAGATAAACGATTTATAATATGAATGATCATTTCGTAGGAGAAGGGTATGGTCACAGTACGTGAGCAATTGCCTGGGCGACTCAATGAGTTGTCTGAGGAAGCGACTGTAGAGCATGCCGAACAAGCTCAACTCGATTTAGCTGAATGGTTAGATCGAGTACGCAGCATTTTAGACGGGGCAGCGCTCAAACAACTCGAAGAAGTTGCAAAAGAGACTCTGCAAAAAGAGTTGGAATCCACTGTTAATCATCGATCGAACACCTTTTACACAGGGATCGAAATGGCCGATATTTTGGCTCATTTACACGTCGATGAAGATACCTTATCCGCTGCAATGTTGTACCGCAGTGTTCGTGAAGGACTCATGAGCATTGATTTTGTCCGTCAGCATTTTGGTGAGCAGGTATATAGCTTGGTGAAAGGTACCTTGTCCATGGGTAAGCTTTCTGAGCTGATTGAACAGAATAAACGCTTAGAAGACCATTTTAATAATGATCAGCGTGAACATTTGACGGGCATCTACAAGATGCTAATTTCCGTCACTGAAGATGTGCGTGTTGTATTGATTAAACTGGCAGAACGTACTTATGCTTTACGTGAACTGGCAAAATCCTCACGTGAGCGTCAGGAACGTGTTGCACGAGAAATTCTGACCATTTATTCTCCACTGGCACACCGTTTGGGTATTGCACAGTTAAAGTGGGAACTGGAAGATTTAGCCTTTCGTTATTTAGCACCAGAACGTTATAAAGAAATTGCTTCCTTACTGAATGAAAAGCGTTTAGAACGAGAACACTATATTCAGTTTGTGATTGATAAACTCAAAAATGAGTTAGCTGATCATGGTATTGAAGCTGAAATTAATGGGCGGGTGAAACACATCTATTCGATTTATCGGAAGATGAAAAGTAAGAACCTAAGCTTTGATCAGTTGTATGATATTCGCGCTGTACGGGTGTTGGTAAAATCTGTGCCTGAATGTTATCACTCGTTGGGCATTGTGCATCAAATTTGGCGACATATTCCGCATCAATTTGATGACTATATTACCAATCCAAAAGCCAATGGATATCGTTCTTTACACACGGCAGTGATTGCTGAAAACAAATCACTGGAAGTACAAATCCGTACCCGTGATATGCACGAAGAAGCTGAGTTGGGTGTGTGTTCGCACTTTAACTATAAGGAAGGTGCGAAAACTACGGATCGCTCTTTCAATCATCGTTTACATTCATTGCGTTCAGTATTGGAACACTACCAAGAACGCAATGATGCCAGCGCGCATAAAGAAGATGAAGATTCTGAGAACTTTGAACAGATTCAAGAGTTTGAAGATTTTGAAAAAATTTATGTGTTCAGTCGTGATGGTGATATTAAGGAATTGCCACGTGGTTCGACAGTGCTGGACTTTGCTTATCATGTACACACGGAAGTCGGCAATAAGTGTTATGCCGCACGTGTTAACCAACGTTACGTACCGCTCACTTACACCTTAAAAACAGGTGAACAAGTTGAGATTTTAACCAAGAAAGATCGTGAACCGAACCGTGACTGGTTGGTGAATTCTTTGGGGTATATCCGAACGGCACGTGCTCGCGATAAATTACGTCATTGGTTCCGTCAGCAAGATCGCAGTAAGAATCTGGAAATTGGTCGTGACATTCTGAACAAAGAGTTATCACGTTTGGCGATTCATCCTAAAAGTATCGATTTAAGTGACTACTGTAATCACTTTAATGTGAAAACAGGGGATGACATCCTGATTAACTTGGTGAGTGGTGATATTAGCCTGCATGCCTTGATGAATCAGGTCAATCGTCATATGCATCTAGATCAGGATGAACCTGAACTGGTACTCAAACCTGCGTTGAATCCGCGTGCTAGCCATACTTTATCGGCACACGGTATTCTGATTGATGGTTTGGATAATGTGGAATTGCATGTTGCACAATGCTGTCAACCTGTCCATGGTGAGTCTATTGGCGGCTATATCACTCTGAATCGTGGCGTCAGCATCCATAAAGTGGCATGCCCTGACTATGTGCGTATGATTGGTCAAGAACCTGAGCGTGCTGTAGAAGCCGATTGGGAAATGCAGCCAACCCGCGGTCAAAGTGTACAGATTGTCGTGGAAGCTTATGACCGCCGTGGTTTGTTGAAAGATTTAACCCAAGTGATCTTCTCGGACCAAATCAATATTCGTCAGGTAAACACCATTTCTGAAGCCGATGGTATTGCCAATATGAAATTGTTGATTGAAGTGAAAGGTTTGGCACAATTGTCACGTTTGTTGGCACGATTGGAGCAGCAACCAGGTATCATTAGTGCGCGTCGCTTAATTCAAGGGAGTTAAGCGCATTCAAAAGCCTGCCTAGAGCAGGCTTTTTATATATGTGGTTCATCAGAAAGATTGAATAGAGAGTAAGCAATGGAACAACTATTGGCGGTCATGCAAGAATTACGTGAAAAATGTCCTTGGGATCAAAAGCAAACGCCTAATAGTTTAACGCCCTATGCGATTGAAGAAGCTTATGAAGTTGAGGCAGCAATTCGTTCTGGCGATATTCAACATATTAAAGAAGAACTGGGCGATTTGTTGCTGCAAGTAGTTTTTCAATCCCAAATGTACAGCGAGCAAGGTGCTTTTAATTTTCAGGATGTGGTGCAAGGGATTACTGAAAAACTGATTCGCCGTCATCCACATGTTTTTCAGGCTGAACAGTTTAATCAGTTGACCGCAGAAGAAGTGTCAACTCTGTGGAAGCAAATTAAACAACAAGAAAAACAAGGTAAGCCACAATCTCGTTTAGATCAAATTAAGCATGGTCCAACTTTACAACAAGCAGAGCAGATCCAAAAAAATGCGGCGCATATTGGTTTCGATTTTGCCAATGTGGCAGATGCTTATGCCAAATTAGAAGAAGAACTTGCTGAATTACAACAAGCAATCAAGCAACAAAATTCAAACGAAATACAAGCTGAATTGGGTGACTGTTTATTTTCTTTAATTAATGTTGGACGTAAACTAGGCGTCAATAATGAAATCGCCCTGTTGGGAACGATTGATAAATTTAGAACACGCTTTGCTTACATTGAAAATCAAGCACAATTGCAAAACAAAAGCGTAGAGCAATTATCCTTGATTGAAATGGACCGATTATGGGAGCAGGCGAAAAACATATGACTTTATAATAAATACAGGCAACTTATGCAGATGAATTTTAACGCTATTCGATTATTGCGAATGGTGATGTTGTTGACATTGACGATTTTTGGATTCGATCATGTAAATGCACAAAACTTTGATCAAGAATACTTGAACTGGAAAGCAAAACAGCAAGCACAGGATGCTCGGCTTGGTTCATCACGCACGGATGGAAACTATTATCTTTCAAAACCCAGTTTAAATACGGTATCAGGCAATAAAATACGCTTGAACAGTGCAACATCAGAACAATTACAGCAACTTTCTGGTATCGGTGAGAAAAAAGCTGAAGCGATTTTACAATATCGACAACAACACGGAAAGTTCAAAACTGTGGATGAATTACAGCAGATTAAAGGCATTGGACCGAAGCTCTTACAGAAAAACAAAGATCGATTAACTCTCTAGCGTTTGGTTTTGCAGAATTGCTATGCAATATTCGGTAATGCGTTGAGATAATCAAATTGCCCTTTGATTGTGTTAGAGATATGATTAGCACCATCTTAGATATTTTACGTTCAGGCGTAGGAGACAGCGTCTTTTGCAAACTTTGCGCGCGTCAAAATGTGGTTTATCCACCGCTCAACTTCCTGCTTCAATTCTTGATGTAATTGATGCCCTAACCAAAGCGGGCTACGAAGCTTATATCGTAGGGGGCGGTGTTCGCGACTTAATGTTGGGTCTTAATCCGAAGGATTATGATGCCGTGACCAATGCCACACCCTCACAAATTAAAGAAGTGTTCGGCCGTCGTTGCCGTATTATTGGCCGTCGTTTTGAATTGGCTCATGTCTATTCTGGACGTGAACTGATCGAAGTAGCGACGTTTCGGGCACCACCAAAAAAAGCAGTGACTTCCGCTGCGGGTATGATTCTGCGTGATAATAATTGGGGATCGATAGAGCAAGATTTTTCTCGTCGTGATTTTTCAATCAACGCACTTTATTATCAACCACGTAAAGATGTGGTGCTCGATTTTTGTCATGCTGTAGAAGATATCCAAAGTCGTACTTTGCGTTTATTGGGTGATCCTCAATTGCGTTTTGAGGAAGACCCTGTACGAATGTTGCGAGCATTACGTTTCTCGGCAAAATTAAAATTCAGTATCGATCCAAAGATTTTAGAGATTTTTACGCCTGAGCGTACACAACTTTTGCGTGATGTCTCACCACATCGTCTTTATGATGAATCACAAAAATTATTTACCATGGGGCACTTGTACCAAGTATTGCCAATGTTGATTGATTTTGGCATTTGGCGTCAGCTATTTGCAGAGATTCGTCCTGAAATTACGCCATTTATTGAGCGTGCGGCCAAAAATACTGATCAGCGCATTCAAATTGGCAAAACCATTAACCCTGCATTTTTTTATGCGGTGTTGTTATGGAAACCTTTTTTAGAGCGTTGCGATTTTTATTTGCAAAAAGGTGTAGTTCCTACAGAAGCACGTGCTCAAGCGGGACTAGATGTGCTCAAGCGTCAAGCGACACGTACCGTGATTCCGCGTTTTGCTGAAACTTTCATTCGTGAAGTGTGGGAAATGCAAACACGTTTGTTAAACCCAAAACCACAGCAAATTGAAGCACTGTCTAACCATGCACGTTTCCGTGCAGGTTTTGACTTTTTATTGTTGCGTGAGAAATCAGGCGACAACACGACTCAATCTATGGGTAGTTGGTGGGATGCTTATCAACTGATGTCTAGCGACGAAAAAGAACGTGCGATTGGTCAGTATAATCGTCAACGTGCCAAAACGCGTCGTAAGGCAGCACAAGAAGAACCTGCTGAAACTAAGGTTGCTATTGAGATTGAACCTTTGGTACAAGAGCAAGAGCCACGCAGTCGTCGAAGCCGAAAAGCCAAAACTACAGAAACCACTTCTAGAACCTCAACTCAAGATACGTCTGAATTGAGTCACGATCATCCTATTTTAAAGAGAAAACGGGTGAAACGTGATTTAAGCCAAGTTGTATTTGGGCCAACCCAATGAAGATTGTGAGCTATATCGGTTTAGGCAGTAATTTGGGTGATTCACGCCAAATTTTGACTGAAGCTGTTCAGAAGTTAGCAACATTGGGTGCTGTGAGTACATCTAAATTGTATCAAAGCCCGCCCATGGGTCCTCAAGATCAACCGCATTACTTTAATGCGGTAGCACGTTTGGAAACGGACTTGGCTGCTTTGGCTTTGCTAGATCAATTGCAGCAATTTGAGCAAGATGCAGGGCGAGTCCGTCTGCGTCGTTGGGGGGAGCGGACTTTAGATCTAGACTTATTGCTGTATGGCGATGAGCAGATTCAACATGAGCGTTTGACCGTCCCACATGTTGGAATTTTAGAACGTGATTTTGTGGTTATTCCATTAATGGATTTAAATCCAAATTTACAGATTCAGGGACACCGATTAGATCACCTCGATTTATTTCAGCACACAACATTAACTGAAGTGGCTGATCAGCATTGGGCCAACATTTAATAACAAAGGTATGTTCTAGGAACTTCTAGAGAGGAACATCTCATGATTAGTCTGAGTGACTTAAGACAATTTAAACAAGATGGACGTAAGTTTTCATGCCTCACTTGCTACGATGCGAGCATGGCAAAAGCAATGGAGCTTGCTGAAGTCGATACGATTTTAATTGGTGACTCTTTAGGGATGGCAATACAAGGTCGTGATTCAACTTTACCAGTAACTGTTGAAGACATGGCTTATCACACCGCGGCTGTGCGCCGTGGTAATCAACATGCGTTGATTATGACTGACTTACCATTTATGTCTTATGCGACGTTGAATGATGCATTGGTGAATGCGAAAACCGTGATGCAAGCGGGTGCGCAGATGGTCAAAATTGAAGGTGGTGCTTGGTTAAGTGAAACTGTAGAAGTATTGACCCGAAATGGTATTCCAGTCTGTGTGCATTTGGGCTTGACCCCTCAATCGGTCCATGTTTTAGGTGGTTATAAACTTCAAGCACGTTCACGCGAAGCCGCAGATAAGCTGCTTGCAGATTGTCAAGCAGTTGTCGATGCTGGTGCTGCGATATTGCTACTCGAATGTGTGCCTGCACAGTTGGGTCAGGAAGTTACTGCACGCTTTCCAAATGTTCCCGTGATTGGTATTGGTGCAGGCGTCGAAACAGATGGACAAGTTTTAGTTGTACAAGATATGCTCGGTTTGACATTTGGACGCGTAGCCAAATTCGTGCGTAATTTTATGAAAGAGCAAGCCGGGGAAACTGCAATTTTAGATGCATTTAAGGCTTATCATGCCGCTGTGCTCGATCAATCATTCCCAGCAAAAGAACATACTTTTCAAGTAGAGCTGTAATATGAAAACTGAAACGACGATACAAGGCTTGGCGGCATCACTGCAACCCGCTCGTACTGCGCGAAAAATTATCGGTTTTGTTCCGACCATGGGGAATTTACACCAAGGACATTTGAACCTTGTACGCGAAGCACGCAAACTTTGTGATGTAGTAGTGGTCAGTATCTTTGTCAATCCGATTCAATTTGGCCCGAATGAAGATTTTGATAATTATCCGCGTACTTTAGATCAAGACAGTCAGCTTTTGGCAGACGTCGGTTGTGACATTATTTTTGCACCTTCGGTCGAGCAAATGTATGGTAAGCAGCCACGTTTAACAAATATCAGTGTCTCAGAAATTACCAATGATTTGTGTGGTAAACAACGTCCTGGTCATTTTGATGGCGTAGCTGTTGTTGTGACCAAGTTATTTAATATTGTACAACCGAATTATGCCTTCTTTGGACAGAAAGACTTTCAGCAGTTGGCGGTGATTCGTCAATTGGTGCGTGATTTAAATATTCCATTGGAAGTGATTGGTGTACCGATTGCCCGTGCTGAAGATGGTTTGGCGTTAAGTTCTCGCAATGGCTATTTAAGTGAAGATCAACGTAAAGTTGCGCCAAGCATTTTTAAAAGTTTGAAGCATGCAGAAGCAGAATTGCAGCAAGGCACTGATTTAAAAGAAGTGTTAGAGAATATTAAAACCACGTTGACAACAGCAGGTCTGGTTGTGGACTATGTAGAAGCGCGTACACCACAATTACACATGATTGATCAGTTCAATCAAGATATTGTTTTGTTTGTGGCAGCAAAATTGGGCACAACCCGACTCATCGATAATTTGCAGATTAAGCATACTGCAGCATAGAAACCAAGGAATAGCTTTGCCATGAAGCGCATTTTGATTGTGACAGGACAATCTGGTTCAGGTAAGTCATCTGCATTGCAGGTACTGGAAGATTTAGGTTATTACTGCATTGATAATTTGCCTTTGGCATTGCTGCCAGAGATTGTGGCGAAACTGGATCGTGAAAATAATCTCGAACAATTGGCCTTAGGGGTGGATGTTCGGAGTACGCGTGCAGATTTGCAGGAGTTTGATCATGTTTTTGAACAATTATTAAGACATGGGGCGGTCGATATTATTTATTTGACTACGCGGGATCAGGAGTTAATCGCACGATTTAGTGCTTCACGTCGCCCGCATCCATTGTCGAGTCGTTTTAAAAGTTTGAATGAGTGTATACAGGAAGAAAAAACATTATTACTTCCGATACAATTACGCTCTACAGTACATATTGATACAACTGATAAAAGTGTGCATGATTTAAAGCATACTTTATTGTCTAAACTTGGACAGTCCGATAACTTAATTGTAATTTTGCAGTCATTTGGCTATAAACATGGCATCCCTTTAGATGCTGACTATGTCTTTGATGTGCGTCATTTACCAAATCCGCATTGGGATTTAGAGTTGCGGAAATATTCTGGTTTAGATGTGCCAGTACAAAATTTTTTGGAACAAAGTCCACAGACCAATGAAATGTTTAAAGACATTTATCATTTTTTGGACAAGTGGTTGCCTGCATTTGCTGAAGGGCATCGTCACTATATGACGATCTCCATTGGTTGTACAGGTGGACAGCATCGTTCTGTTTATATTGTGGATAGACTCAAAAAAGCGCTTGAAGCGAACTGGTCTATTCAAGTCCTACATCGAGAAATGAAGCACTGGTCATGATTGACACAACTGTTGACGTAATTAATAAACTAGGGTTACATGCGCGTGCATCTGGCAAACTCATTGAAGTAACCACCAAATTCAAATCATCTATTCAAATTGGAAAAGGTGATAAATTGGTCGATGCAAAGAACATTATGTCTTTACTGATGCTTGGCGCAGGTAAAGGCACCACTTTACGTTTAGTGATTGAAGGCGCAGATGAGGAAAAAGCCTTGTCTGAAGTTCAAGCACTATTTGCAGCAAAATTTTACGAGGCAGATTAATCGTGGCACGTCGACCGAACCGTTTTACTGACGAAGACTTCGAAATTTTAGAAGGACGCGCAAGTAAAACTGAACAAAAGAAAGCAGTTCAGCGTATGGCTGCTTTAGGTGAGCAGTTGGCGCAACTGAATCCAAAACAAATCCAGCAACTTCCTGTGGATGAGCGTTTAATTGATGCTATTTTGGATGCGCAAACCATTACCTCACATGAAGCGCGTCGTCGCCAATTTCAGCGTGTAGGTAAGTTATTGCGCAATGAAGACGAGACCGTCATTTTGTCGTATTTGACCCCACAGCAGGGTGCAAAGAAAACTGCACAGTTGCAACGTTGGGTAGATCGAATTATTAAAGATGGTGATCCGATCATCAATGAATTCTGTAAAGTTCATAACGCTGCAGAACGTCATACGTTACGTCAACATGCTTTGCGTATTCACCGTGATATGGCTAAAAATTTGACGGAAGCTGAATTGGCAGAATCAAGACTGAAGTTATTTAACTATGTGCAGCAAGTGGCACTGTTGTCTGATAACTGATTTAAGTAAGTTATAAAAAAGCACTTCAAATGAAGTGCTTTTTTATTTGGGGTAAAGCCTTTGTTTAGGCATTACTTAGCCGAACTCACCGATAGAGCGCTCTTTAGCCCAATCCCGCAGTACAAATTTTTGTAGTTTACCCGTTGAGGTTTTTGGAATTTCCGTAATCACGACATCCTTAGGTACTTTAAAGCGTGCTAGATGTTCTTGGCAAAAGCTGATGATTTCTTCAGGAGTCACAGATTTCCCTTCTTTAAGTTCAATAAAGGCACAAGGGACTTCTTGCCAGCGTGGATCAGGTTTGGCTACCACAGCAGCAGTCAGAATGGCTGGGTGTCGATATAGCACTTCTTCGACTTCTAAAGAAGAGATATTTTCGCCGCCTGAAATAATGACATCTTTGGAGCGGTCGGTAATTTTGGCATAACCATCAGGTTGGCAAACCGCCAAATCACCTGTATGGAACCATCCACCTTTAAACGCTTCTGCTGTAGCTTCAGGGTTTTTTAGATAGCCTTTCATGACAATATTGCCACGGAACATGATCTCCCCCATGGTTGTACCATCTTTAGGCACTGGTTCTAAGGTCTCTGGATCAAGAACTTTCATACCATCTTGTAGCGGATAAGGAACACCTTGACGCGAGTGAAGTTGAGCCTGTTCTTGAATACTTAATTCACTCCAACCTGCTTGAGAAGCACAAAGTGCTGAAGGTCCATAAGTTTCCGTGAGGCCATAGACATGGGTGACATTAATGCCAATATTGCGCATCCCTTCAATAATCGCAGCAGGCGGCGCTGCACCTGCCACCATGACTTCAACGCGATGTTCAAATTTAATCTGCTTCTGTTCTGGGGTATTAATTAGCATAGATAAGACAATTGGAGCACCACAGAAATAATCGACCTGATGTTCAGCAATCAGTTTAAAAATGAGTTCAGAATCTACTTTGCGCAAACAAATATTAGTACCACCATTGGCTGCCATGGTCCAAGCAAAACACCATCCATTGCAATGGAATAAAGGAAGGGTCCATAAATAAGTCGCTCGAGGTGTCATACCGCAAGCGATAATGTTGCTCGCTGCATTAATATATGCTCCGCGATGGTGATAAACTACGCCTTTAGGATTACCTGTGGTGCCTGAGGTGTAGTTTAAGCTAATCGCATCCCATTCATCATTTGGTAAATGCCATTCAAATTCAGCATCGCCTTCTGCCAGCCAATCTTCGTATTCAATTTGCCCAATTGGGGTAGAAAAGCATTGCTCGTATTCTTCATCATCCACATCAATCACATAAATTGAATGGGAAACCAAGCTTAAAGCTTCTTTCGCCAGAACAGCAAATTCAGGATCAACCAAGAGAACTTTAGTTTCGGCATGCTCTAGCATGAACGCAATGGTCTTGGCATCTAAACGGGTATTGAGGGTATTCAATACCGCACCAATCATTGGTACAGCAAAATGAGCTTCAATCATCGCAGGAATATTGGGTAACAACACTGAAACCGTATCGTTTTTACCAATCCCTAATTTTTGCAACTGATGTGCAAACTGACGGCAACGATTATAGGTTTCTCGCCAACTAATATGTCGCTTGCCATGAATAATTGCATCTTGATGCGGATAAATATAAGCCGCACGCTCTAAATAGCGCAGTGGGGATAATGCAACAAAATTCGCAGGGGTGCGCGGTAGTTCATCATAGGCAGCGACCATCTAATAACTCCATGTATATTTATTATCATCGATGATTTAAAGATAAGCCTTTCATAATCGACATGCATTTATGCTTTAGTCGAGTGGTTGTTTATTTATAAGGTAATGAATTTTATGTAAAAATAATTAAAAAATACTATTTAGTGAATGTGAATTCATAAATATGATTAAATTCAATCATATATGAAAAAGTTAAATATGTGTTTATTTTTTAATCTTGTTTGTCAATATAGAAAACTCTTGCGGATAAAAATGTACATGCATGACATCAAGATTAAAAATCATTCCAATGGGTTCAAATGTATCAAAAATGACAATTTTCTGATTCGGATAAGATTTATAGAGCGAAAAGGTTTTATCCAACCCTGAACCCGTGTAAAATTCTTAGCAGTTTTTATCCACCGTTTTTATCTTTTGAGGTTTTACCTCGATCATAATCTCGCGGTGACATGCTCCATGGTACGGGGCATCACTCCTTAAGGATTTTCTATGCCTATTATTACTTTGCCAAATGGCGATCAAAAACAATTTGATCAAGCTGTTTCTGTAATGGACGTTGCTTTAAGCATTGGTCCAGGTCTTGCTAAAAATACTGTTGCAGGAAAGGTCGATGGTCGTTTAGTCGATGCATCAGACTTGATCACCACGGATGCAAGCCTTCAAATTATTACACCAAAAGATGATGAAGGCGTTGAAATCATTCGTCACTCTTGTGCGCACTTGGTAGGTCACGCAGTTAAGCAGCTTTTCCCAGAAGCAAAGATGGTGATTGGTCCAGTCATTGAAGAAGGTTTCTACTATGACATCTGGATGCCACGTCCATTTACATTAGATGACATGGCAGCAATCGAAGAGCGCATGAAAAAGCTCATCGACCAAGATTATGATGTCGTTAAAAAAATGACCCCGCGTGATGAAGTGATTGCAGAATTCACTGCGCGTGGCGAAGAATACAAATTACGCTTGATTGCGGACATGCCGAATGAAACTCAAATGGGCTTGTACTACCATCAAGACTATTTGGACATGTGCCGTGGTCCGCACGTGCCAAATACAAAATTCTTAAAATCATTCAAGCTCACTAAAATCTCTGGTGCTTACTGGCGCGGTGATGCGAAAAATGAACAGTTGCAACGTATCTACGGTACAGCATGGGCAGACAAGAAACAGCTTGCTGCTTATATTAAACGTATTGAAGAAGCTGAAAAGCGTGACCATCGTAAAATTGGTAAAGCTTTAGACTTGTTCCATATGCAAGAAGAAGCACCAGGTATGGTGTTCTGGCATCCAAATGGTTGGACTATTTACCAAGTGCTTGAACAATACATGCGTAAAGTTCAGCAAGACAATGGTTACCTCGAGATTAAAACACCACAAATCGTAGATTTTACGCTGTGGGAAAAATCAGGTCATGCGGCAAACTATGCGGACAACATGTTTACGACTCATTCTGAAAGTCGCAACTATGCGGTTAAGCCAATGAACTGTCCTTGTCATGTGCAAGTATTTAACCAAGGTTTGAAATCTTACCGTGATTTACCAATTCGCTTAGCTGAATTTGGTTCGTGTCACCGTAATGAACCATCAGGTTCATTGCATGGCATTATGCGTGTACGTGGTTTTACCCAAGATGATGCTCATATCTTCTGTACTAAAGAGCAGATTGGGCAAGAGGTTGCAGACTTTATTAAGCTCACTTTAGAGGTTTATAAAGACTTCGGCTTTGAAGAAGTGCAAATGAAGTTGTCTACACGCCCAGAAAAACGTGTGGGTGATGATGCACTTTGGGATATGGCGGAAAAATCTTTAGCAGACGCTTTAGATGCGGCAGGTCTTGCTTGGGATTTACAACCAGGTGAAGGGGCATTCTACGGTCCGAAAATTGAATTCTCGTTGAAAGACTGCTTAGGTCGTGTATGGCAATGTGGTACAATTCAATGTGACTTCAACTTGCCAGAGCGTTTAGACGCGTCATATGTCACTGAAGACAATGACAGGGATCAACCTGTAATGTTGCATCGTGCAATTCTTGGCAGTTTTGAACGTTTTATTGGTATACTTATTGAACACTATGCGGGCTTTATGCCACCTTGGTTAACACCAATTCAAGCATGTGTTATGAATATTACCGATTCTCAAGCGGAAGCTTGTGAGTCTGTAGTGGCGAAACTTAAAGAAAACGGTCTCCGTACGATTTCAGACTTGAGAAATGAGAAAATCGGCTTTAAGATTCGTGAACGTACATTAGAGCGTATTCCTTATTTACTCGTTCTTGGAGATCGAGAAGTAGAGGAAGGTACTGTAAACGTCCGTACCCGCTCAGGAAAAAATTTGGGTACTATGTCAATCGACGCTTTCGTTGACTTAGTAAAAGCAGCCGTTGCCGAACGCGGCCGGTACATTGTGGAGTAACAGCGATTAAACAGCCTGACCGTAATCAACAGGGCGGTAACAAATCAAACCGTCCTGCTTTGAATGATGAAATTCGTGCGAAAGAAGTTCGTCTTGTAGACGAAAATGGTGAGCAAAAAGGTATTGTTAGCTTGGCAGATGCATTACGCGCTGCTGAAAGTGTTGAGCTTGATCTTGTTGAGATCGTAGCAAATGCTGAACCACCAGTTTGTAAAATCATGGACTTCAATAAGCATTTGTTTGATCTGAAGCAAAAGCAGAAAGAAGCGAAGAAAAAACAGCATCAAGTACAGGTGAAAGAAATCAAACTCCGCCCAGGTACTGATGTTGGTGATTACAACGTAAAATTACGTGCAATTATCAAGTTCCTTGAAGAAGGCAATAAGGTAAAAATCACATTACGCTTCCGTGGTCGTGAAATGGCTCACCAACAGTTAGGTTTGGCTCAATTACAAAAAATTGAAGCAGATGTGGCTGAAGTTGGTATTGTAGAGCAAGCACCAAAAATGGAAGGTCGTCAAATGGGTATGTTACTTGGTCCTAAAAAGAAAAAGTAATGATCCTTTGATCTTAAAAAGCACTGCCTATGCAGTGCTTTTTTTATTGCCTGAAGATTGGTTTGGTTCTAACGGGGGGGAGAGAGCTTATAATCTTGCCTGAAACGCACATAAACCATCTATTTCCAGATGAATCTGAATATTTTTGAACTGAGCTTGTTTTAGGCTAAGAATATGCTCGGTTTTATTCATATAAAGTTCGTGATTATTCATCTGTCCATCGGGAGTAGCAAGATGATCAGTGATGAAGTAATCTCCATCTGGGTGAAGTACATGCTGAGCGATAATCTGGTGAAAATTATCAGTATGAGCTTTATGGCGAAGCTCATGTAAAGCCTGATGAATCACTACGTAATCGAAGCGTTGGGCTTGGAGTATCTGATACCAGTGTGGCTGTTTAAAATCGGCAATGATGAAGTTGGTCTGTGAATGAGGAATGGTTGCTATTCGTTGTTGGGCTAGAGTATGCATAGCTGATGAAAAATCTATAGCGGTGTAATGGATATGTGGTTTTGCATTTAACAGTTCGTAGGCAAAAAAACCTGGGCCAGAGCCTAATTCTAAAATACGAATATCTTGTTTAAAGTCGGCTAAAATTTGAGATACATAATAAGCAAAAAACTCTTGTCGATAAGGTCGCTTAACGCTGGCTTCATTTGCCCACTGTATTGCATGAAGTGAGTCTTGAAGATTGATTGGGCTAGGAATATCTATGATTTTATGCATTTGTGTAGCGTATTTTTATATGAATAAGTGTTAAACAGTTTATAAAATTACATCAAAATAATCATGTCTAATTATGCTATGGTGTATCCCAAAGAAGTGAATAAACAAAGGAAATAACAATGATCGACTTGTATTATTGGGGCACGCCCAACGGTCATAAAATTACGATTGCTTTAGAAGAAATGGGTTTGGAATATCAAATCTTCCCAGTCAATATTTCAGAAAATGATCAATTCCAGCCTGATTTTTTACGTATCTCACCTAATAACAAAATTCCTGCCATTGTTGATCAAGATGGGCCGAAAGGTGAGCCGATATCGGTATTTGAATCAGGCGCGATCTTGCAATATTTAGGTCGAAAAACAGGCTTGTATTATCCAACAGATGAACAAGAGCGAGTGGAAGTTGAACAGTGGTTGATGTGGCAGATGGGCGGTTTAGGGCCAATGTTAGGGCAAAATCATCATTTTAGTCGCTTTGCACCTGAACGAATTCCCTATGCGACAGAACGTTACGTGAATGAAACTAAACGTTTATACGGCGTATTAAATAAGCAGTTGATCGGTCAAAAATATGTAGCTGGAGAATATTCGATTGCCGACATGGCAATATTACCGTGGATTTTGCGCTACGAGTGGCAGCAGATTCAATTAGAAGATTATCCTTATGTTAAGGAATATGTCGAGCGTTTGACCGCACGTCCAGCCGTTCAGAAGGCTTTAGCAATTAAAGTTTAAAGTTTTGGGTAGATAGTTTAAAAGCTATCTACCTCCACAAAAGTTATATTCCTAACAGGCTTAAATTTATATATTTTGGATTTACGTTTCTCTGTTAATACTTCTTTTGCACGATACAGTAAATTGCCATTTAGAGTGATGAACCAATTATAAAATAGTTCAGGCATATTTGTACTTGGATGTGTGATTTCCGTAAGATTGCCATGAATTAAATCCTTAATTTGCTGTGTATTGAAATTGATATTCTCGAAACTATGTGCAAACTTATTTCTAATCTTTCTTAAGCCTTTCAAGTTGTTGGTATTCATTCTCCTCAATTAATCCTAATGCGTGACATAAAGGGATTTTTGACGAAAATTGACCTATGGGGGCATTGAATCCATCTAAAAGTTTTTTGCAGATTTTGAATCACTTAAGAATGAATACAGAATTTGCGTTAACTGCTCTTCGAGTATAGTGGCAGCAATTAAAGTTGCTCCGCGATCTGTTTCTGGATAAAACGATTGGATTTTTGAAGCATTTTCAAAAATTTCAGGGTGTTTTAATTTCATTTCGTCCTGATATTTGTTCCATTCATCCATGTGTTCTTCCTGTATTTGTGTTCGCATCATTGATAGGCGGTATCCTTTCTCAGGTTGAGTCCCTCAGTATGTTAATATCTGTTTCTTACCCAGCATTTTTTTTTGTGATTTTCAAACCTGAAAATCAGTAGGTTGTGATGAAAGCATTTTTTTTAAATTTAACTCGAATTATTGAAGCAAATCCTAAAATTTATATCAGTATTATTGTCGGAATTGCAGGGTGTTGTATGCTATTCGTCGCAGAAGCAGTGCATGTTCAAAAAATTGTTGAGTTGCTGAATACTCGGGATCAAGCCATATTGCGGACTGCCATTGAGCCGATTGCAAATAAATACACAGTGGCGCGTAGTTTATTATTGGTGTTCTCATTTATTTGGTCAGGTTATGAATATTTGGTGACAAAGAAAAAGCTGGGTCTATCTTCATAAGATTATGTGGACTTTAGGGCTTTTATTCCTTTCAGCCTTTGGTGCGGCCACTTTACTGCCTTTGCAATCTGAGGCGGTGTTATTGGGATTGTTGGCAAATGGAGTTTATTCCGCGGGATTACTGATAGCGGTAGCCAGTATCGGTAATATTTTAGGTTCATGTGTCAATTGGTATTTGGGCTTTAAGATTGAACACTACAAGCATAAAAAATGGTTTCCCGTCTCTGAGCAGAAAATGCTGCAAGCACAAAAAATTTATCAGAAATATGGTTTTTGGTCGTTATTGCTGAGCTGGATGCCAATTATTGGAGATCCTATTACCCTGATTGCGGGGCTACTCAGAGAAAATTTTCTACGGTTTTTGTTGATGGTGTGTGTAGCGAAAACAGGCCGATATTTTGTACTTTATCTTGTTTTTGTTGGATGGTTTTAATTGCAAAAGCTGTTTTAGCTATTAAAGGATAGGGAGGAAAACATGTCCTCCCTAGACCTTACTTATGAGCATTGATTGAGTTTGAATTGAATTTCATCCTTAAAGCTCGATTTTTTATAGAGCCATAAGGTGCTAGCAGTACGCTTCACTTTAATCTGGCTTTTGGAAACCGCTTGTAGAATATTTTGGTCAAGTGCATAAACACCAGAACCTTGATTGATTTTTACTTTCTTGACTGCACCGTGTTTATCTACTTTAAAGCTAAACTTGATTTTACGGTCATGTTGGTTGAGCTCATCGCGATTGAGTTCAAGTTGGGGTTGAGTGTTGTAGGCAAATTTAACTTTTTGTTGCTGTTGTTGCGCCATCCAATTTTTCGAATTAAAGCTGTAGTTACAGTCTGATTGATCGTGTTCCAGATTTAAACTAAAGGTTTGATAACCAATAATCGGCAGCACGGTATCTTCAATTTTATAAGGTTGAACATGTGCCTGACGTACAGCTTGAACTAAAATTTCGTCTAAGTTTTTTAAACCAGTGCTTTCTTGAACACTGGCTTGGGTAATTTTTCCTGTTTCATCAGCATAAATACGCAAGATTGCCGCACGATTCTGCCCTTTTAAATCATCATTGTTATATTTTGGCTGCGGGAAAGTCGTCCATTGAATACGTGTGGTTAAATGGGCAGGTAGTGCAGTACTTTTTTGTACTACCAATTGTGAAGTTTTGGTTGTTTCTGCACTGTGGCTCTGTACAAAAGGGAAACTGAGAATCAGGGAAAAACAAAGCAGTTGTTTCATAAGGTTAGATAGGACATTCGTTCAAGAATGCTCATGCATAATGGTGGCTGAATTATCGCCCAGTATTTCCTGATTTGAAAATACTGGCAAGTCTAAATTCATGTTTTATTGGTCTTTTCTTTGGGTAATATCTACACCAAATAAATCGGAAGTTTTTAACCAACTCAGTCCCACCACAAGCATGGTCATACATCCGCCAAACACTGTCGCCATAACGGTGCCCATATATTTAGCTGCAAGCCCAGATTCGAAAGCACCTAATTCATTGCTACTGGACACAAACATACCGTTTACCGCTGCCACACGCCCACGCATATTTTCTGGTGGGTAAATTTGCAAAATGGTTTGTCGAACGACTACGGAAATGCTGTCACAGGCCCCCGTCATGGCTAAAGCAAATAAGGAAAGCCAGACATGATTGGAAAAGGCAAAGACGAGTGTGAAAAGCCCAAATCCAGCCACAGCCAGTAGCATATTGCGCCAAGCATGACGTGTCGGTGGAAATCGGGTCAGGGCAATTATGGTGATCAGTGCGCCAATTGATGGAGCTGCGCGTAAATAACCCAAGCCTTCAGGACCAATTTTTAAGATGTCTTCAGCGAAAATAGGGAGGAGAGCAATTACACCGCCAAATAAAACAGAGACAAGATCAAGTGAAATGGCCCATAAAACAATTTTGGTTTTCCAGATAAAACGGAATCCATCGCCTAAGCTGGCCCATAGATTTTCAGTTTCAATACTGGGAAAGCTACGTTTTTGTAATAAGTTAATTAGAATAAAACAGAGGCTCAGCAATACAGCAATGCTCAGTAAACTGATTTCTCGACCAAGAAATGCTAATATAAAACCACCCAGCATTGGACCTAAAATTACCCCACTTTGCCAACCAATGGTGGTCCATGTAGCACCATTGGCATACAATTCACGTGGAATTAAAAAAGGTTTTAATGAGGTGGCAGATGGGTTGTAAAATCCACGAATGGTGCCTAAAGCAAAAATAACAGCATAAATACCCCAAGATAAGCTTGTTACACCAAGATACCCTAAGCCAAAAGCATGAAATAAGCTCCATAAAATGAGGGGCAGTGGTACTGCGAAGAACAGGCAGATTTTCATGATGTTTTGTTTGTTAAAACGATCAGCAAAATAACCACCCCATAGCGAAAGAGCAATAAAGGGAATGGCTTCGGCGAGTCCAATTAAACCAAGCGTTAGCGGATCTTTGGTAATTTTATACAGTGAATACGCCACAATAATTTCTTGAATCAGAATGGCGAGGGTTAGGCAAAATTGATTTAAGGTCACAATTGAGAAATCGCGATAGCGTAATGCAGCAAAAGCATCAGGTGTTGGCTTCATAATGTTTGGGTTTTATCGTCATATGATTATTATAGAGGTAATTTTTATGTTTAAACTAAATAATTGTCATATTAAGGCTAAACAAGTATTCAATTCTGAGAATGGATTTATTCCCTAATTAATACGGTTTTTGCTTTTGTTTTGTACAAAGATGATTTAGAATAGCGCCTTCCTTACCTGCAGGTCGTTTTGCAATGGTGCATACGTGCCGAACAGGTGTTTAAAGAGGTTGTTATGGCTAAGTTAAAAACTCGCCGTGGTGCAGCTAAACGTTTCAAAGCGACTGCAAACGGTTTCAAGCGTAAACAAGCGTTCAAACGCCACATTTTGACCAAAAAATCTGCTAAGCGTATTCGTCAATTACGCGGCTGTGTAATGGTTCACGTAAGTGACGTTGCTTCAGTTCGCCGTATGTGCCCATACATCTAAGGAGATTTATAAATGGCTCGTGTAAAACGTGGTGTACAGGCTCATCGCCGTCATAAAAAAATTCTTGCTCGTGCTAAAGGTTACTACGGTGCTCGTTCACGCGTTTATCGCGTAGCGTTCCAAGCAGTAATCAAAGCGGGTCAATACGCTTACCGTGACCGTCGTCAGAAGAAACGTCAATTCCGTGCTCTATGGATTGCGCGTATCAATGCTGGTGCTCGTCTAAACGGTTTGTCTTACAGCCGCATGATCGATGGCTTGAAAAAAGCTCAAGTAATCATCGACCGTCGCGTACTTGCTGACATCGCTATGCATGACGCAGTTGCATTTGCTGCTTTAGCTGAAAAAGCTAAAGGCGCATTAGCTGCTTAATCATCTTCCGATGATTTAAAAAAGACCGCTTTATGCGGTCTTTTTTATTGCGTAATTTTATGGAAAGGACAGGTGTTACATAATTTGTCTTTAAATGAACAAGACTTAGTTGCCTAATAAAAACAATTCATTATAAAAAGGAATAGGGCGATGCTTGCAGAAATTGTTGGTGTGGATCAGGCGCGGATCACTGTAAAGCTAGAAATGATTCCAAGAATTGGTGAATCTGTCAAAATTATGTATGGACCCGATGCACAGTTAGAAGGAGAGGTGGTCGCGGTGCAGCATTATATCAATCAGCATGCCGATGAGCATAAAGTGCGTATTGAGATACGGCCCTTTAATTTGTTGATAACGTCCTAATCTAATTTGTTTTTACTGTACTTTAATAAATTTTTAGAAAAGAAGGTTTCTGATTCAATGGATTGATTTAATTATTTATTATGAATTAAAACAAGGCCACATGAAGTGGCCTTTGATGTTTTTATAAACCAAAATAATAAGCCGCAATACAAATAATGACGGTAATCAGGATCAGCTTGAATACGGCAGAAGAACCAATTTTATGAGGGTGATGCGGCGTAGATGATGTTGACGTTGTAGTCGTAGCAGCGGCACCTTCTAAGGGATTATTGATGGCAATCGAAGTTAGTTGCGCTGTTTGATAATGGTTGGCAACTTTCACAATAAATTTGGCTTGAAGATCTTCAAGTTTTTGCGAAAAATGGCGTAGGTTAAGTTGCTCATCAGCAGTGAGAAGCGAGCCATCTTCATGTTGAGGGTGTTGTAATTTATTTTGGATGTAGTGATTGAGTGCTTCAAATCGGTAAAGAGATTTATGTGCAAAATCAGCAGGATAATCCGTAGGGATTAAAGCGAGTTTCTGTGAGTCTAATCCACTTTCAGCTTCAGTATTTGTTTTTCTAACATAGCCATAATACGGAAGATTTGATTGTGCAGGCTCGATAAAACCTTCTGTTAAAGGACTATTGAATAATTCAGTTTGTGTATAGCTTTGAATATCATCCCAATTTGGGCGTTGCAAATCTGCATCAATGCGTTTAGCAAGTTTAGAATTCAGTTCAAAGCGCCAAAAAGTTTCCTGACGTAAAGGATTTTGCTGTGCGATTGGTGCTTCAAAATCATTGTCTGCATTATACCATTCCGCTAATTCTTTACCCAAAATCCAAGCTGTTTTCTTGTTGGCTTCATGGCTGACAATGAAATGGGCAAAAGGGAGTAGCTCAACATTGGCATTTGGATTTTGTTCATCATTTAATAGACTTGAACTGTGTAAGCTTAGGTGTTTGGTGCCCTGTTTTTTGAGACCTTCTAGCCAAATTTGAAAATGCTGAGCCAGTAAATGCTGTGAGATAAGATCTCGAAAGGCGAGGAGGTGCTGATCAAAAATAGGATGCTGTTTCCAACGATTAAAACTCAGCTCTTTATTGAGGAATTTATTGCCATAAGTAACGAGGGTGAGCTGTTGTTTCCAAATTTGATCGAGGGCCATAGATATTGATCTCTTTGCAAGTGGGTTTATCTTATACTTTTTCTAATTTCGGATGTTAATCAAATTTTCCTTAATTGGAAACGCATCAATCTTGTTAAAAACTGATAGAATATCGGGTTTTATCTTATTATTAAACTGTTGCTTTGAGAGTTACTATGTCACTGGAAGCCCTGACCACCGAAGCGCTTGCTGCTATTGCAGCAGCTCAAGACCTTGCCGCCCTCGATTTGGTTCGTGTGCAATTTACAGGGAAAAAGAGCCAGCTTGCAGAACAATCGAAAGCCTTGGGTAAAATGGACCCTGAGGAGCGTAAAGTTCAGGGTGCTGCAATTCATGCTGTGCGTGAAGCGATCAATGCGGCATTGACTGAACGTCAAACACAATTACAAAAAGCGGCGTTAGAACAACAGCTTGCAAGTGAAACAATTGATATTACTTTGCCTGGGCGTGGTCAAACCATCGGAAGTATTCATCCAGTTACCCAAGTTCAGGAACGTATTTGTCAGTTCTTTACGAAAGCAGGATTTACTGTTGCGACAGGCCCAGAAGTTGAAGATGATTATCATAACTTTGAAGCGTTAAATATTCCGGGGCATCACCCTGCTCGTGCGATGCACGATACATTCTATTTTGATGCAAACCATTTGTTGCGTACACATACTTCAGGCGTTCAAATTCGTACTATGGAAACTACGCAACCGCCAATTCGTATTGTATGTCCAGGTCGTGTATATCGCTGTGACTCAGATCAAACGCATTCGCCAATGTTCCATCAAATTGAAGGTTTATACGTTGCAGAAAATACCAGCTTTGCGGAACTGAAAGGTTTATTGGTCAATTTGCTGAACGAATTCTTTGAAAAAGATTTGAAAGTTCGTTTCCGTCCATCTTACTTTCCATTTACAGAGCCGAGTGCAGAAGTGGATATTATGGATGAGCGTGGCAAGTGGTTAGAGGTTTTGGGTTGCGGTATGGTGCATCCAAACGTTTTACAAGCTGCGGGTATTGATCCAGAGAAATATAAAGGCTTTGCATTTGGTCTGGGTGTAGAACGTTTTGCTATGTTGCGTTATGGCATCAACGACTTGCGTATGTTCTATCAAAATGATGTGCGTTTCCTACGCCAATTTGCTTAATAGTTTAAACAGTTATTTGAGATTTATTGAAATCCCCCTAAATCCCCCTTTATAAAGGGGGACTAGTCTACCTAAAACGGTAGTGTGTTTTTCCCTCTTTTAAAAGAGGGTTAGGGGAGATTAAGGACATTGAATTTATGAAAATTAGCGAAAATTGGTTGCGCACATGGGTCAACCCAGCCATTGATAGCGAAACGTTATCTGACCAACTGACCATGTTAGGTCTCGAAGTTGATGATTTATCTCCTGCAGCAAAACCATTTACAGGTGTTGTAGTGGGTGAAGTGCTTACCGTAGAACAACATCCTGATGCAGACCGTTTACGTGTTACTACCGTAAATATTGGTTCAGGTGAGCCTTTGCAAATTGTATGTGGTGCACCGAATGTTCGCGTGGGAATGAAAGCTCCTGTAGCGACAATTGGTGCAGTGTTACCAGGCGATTTTAAAATTAAAAAAGGCAAATTGCGTGGTATTGAGTCACAAGGGATGTTGTGTGGTGCTTCGGAAATTGATCTAGAAGATAAAATTGATGGTCTTTTAGAGCTTCCAGTAGATGCACCTGTTGGTGTAAATATCCGCGAATATCTAGATTTAGATGATCATGTGATTGATATTAGCATTACGCCAAACCGTGGTGACTGTTTCAGTATTCGTGGTATTGCGCGTGAAATTGCAGTCATTAACCAAATGACTGCGGTTGCGCCAGAGATTAAAGAAGTAGTTGCGACTATTGCAGATGAGAAAAAAGTTGTTGTCACTACTGAAGGTTGCCCGCGTTATTTAGGCCGCGTAATCAAAAATGTAAATACCAAAGCACCAACACCAGAATGGATGGAGCGTGCGCTTGCGCGTTCGGGTATTCGTCAGCACAGTATTTTGGTTGATATTACCAACTATGTGTTGATGGAGTTGGGTCAACCATTACATGCATTTGATGGTGGAAAAGTTCAAGGCGCAGTTCACGTGCGTCAAGCAACAGCAGCGGAAAAATTGGTGCTGTTAAATGAACAAGAAGTTGAACTTAATGAAAAAGTAATGATTATTGCTGATGCTGAAAAAGCATTGGCAATAGCGGGTATCATGGGTGGTTTATCATCTTCGGTAACCGATGAAACGACTGAAATTTTCTTGGAATCTGCATTCTTCGCGCCGTTACATATTGCTGGTCGTGCGCGTAGTTTTGGTTTGCATACTGATGCGTCGCAGCGTTATGAACGTGGCGTAGACTTTGAATTACCAATGATAGCAATGCATCGTGCATCACAATTGATTGCTGAGCTTGCTGGTGGTGAATTTGGTCCGATTACTGTTGCAGAACAAGCTGAAGTTTTGCCTAAGCGTGAAGCGATTGAGCTTAAGCAGGCACAAGTCGATCAACTATTGGGTTATCGTGTAGAAGGTGAATTTATCGCTGATGCATTAACCCGTTTAGGTTGTATTGTGACGGTTAAAGCTGAAGGTCAGTGGTCTGTTGTTCCGCCATCACACCGTTATGATATGGCCATTTATCAAGACTTAATTGAAGAAGTTGCTCGTATCCACGGTTATGACAATATTCAAATCAGTCTACCAGTCATTGATGCACAACTTGCCAAGTATCAAGATCAATTTGAAATCGCACAATTACGTCAGACTTTAGTGACTTTGGGTTATCAAGAGGCGATTAGTTTTAGCTTTGCTGATTTGAAACTTGAAAAACAGCTCAATCCAGCGGTTAATCCATTGGCCTTGGCAAACCCAATTTCAAGTGATTTGGCTGTTATGCGCTCAACATTGCTTTCAAGTTTAATTCCTTGTGTGCAATACAATATTAACCGTCAACAAAGTCGTGTGCGTTTCTTTGAGTTGGGTTTGCGTTTTGACTATCAAGATGCCAATAACATCCATGATTTAAAACAGATTCCAACATTAGCCATGATTGCTGTAGGTGCGAAGCAAGCAGAATCTTGGCATGCCAAACCACAAGCAATGGATTTCTTTGACTTTAAAGGTGAAGTGGAAGAACTATTAGCAGCAGGCCGTATCAAAGTGGAATATACTCGTTCTGAGCGAGTTTGGTTACATCCAGGCCAGTCAGCGGAAATTATAGTGGATGGTCAATCAATTGGTTATTTAGGTCGTTTACACCCAACGCTAGAAGCAGAATTAGATTTGGGTACAACTTGGGTGGCTGAACTTGATCAAAAGGCACTTTTGCAAACTTATGTATCTAATTTTACAGAATTATCACGTTTTCCATCGGTTAGACGTGATATTGCGCTTTTAATTAGTGATAAGATTAATATTGGTGAAATTCAGCAACTTATCACTAAAACTGGTGGGGAGCTGTTAAACTCGAATTGGCTCTTCGATGTATACACAGGACAAGGGGTTGAAGCAGATAAACGCTCATTGGCATTTGCACTGCTATGGCAACATCCTTCACGTACATTAGAAGATGCTGAAATTAAATCGGGTATGGATACAATCATTGAAGTGTTGCAAAACACTTATCAGGCGACATTGAGGGCTTCATGACAGCATTAACTAAAGCAGAAATGGCTGATCATTTAAGTGAGCTCACGAGTTTAAACCGTCGTGAAGCAAAACAAATGGTCGAATTATTCTTTGATGAAATAAGCCAAGCGCTTATTTCAGGAGAACAAGTTAAACTTTCGGGTTTCGGAAACTTTGAGTTGCGTGATAAGCGTCAACGACCAGGCAGAAATCCTAAAACGGGTGAAGAAATTCCGATTTCTGCCCGCCGTGTTGTAACATTTCGCGCAGGTCAGAAGTTTAGACAGCGTGTTGGGAAAGAGCAGATCGATTGATCTGCTTTTTTTATTATTATGAGATTAAGCTGATTTGTTGAAATTATTGATATTCTGCTGTGTGCAGTAAATTTCAGACATAAAAAAAGAGAGAACATAAGTTCTCTCTTTTTTGCTACGTAATCGTAAAGATTAGTGAGCAGCAGAAGCAGCAGTATCAGCAGCAGAAGCAGCAACTTCAGCAGCAGAAGCAGCAACTTCAGCAGCAGAAGCAGCTTCAACAGCAGCTGCGTCTACAGCAGCAGAAGCTTCAACAGTAGCTTCAGACGCAGCAGAAGCAGCAGCTTCAGCAGCAGGAGCTTCTTCTTTTTTAGCACAGCCAACGAAAGCTAAAGTAGTAGCAACTGCAGCAGCAATAGCGATTTTTTTGAATAACATGGCATCACTCTCTAAAAATATGAGATTAAAAAAAACCAAGGTCAGCTGTTATGTGCTTTTATTATTCCTAAATTTGTTAGGTAGTAACAATGCAGGAGCAGCTTAACTGGTCTGCGAATATGCTATCACTGCCTATTTTGAATTACTACTAGTTTGTGTGAAAAAAAACCAAAAAATGAGCAAATAAATGCTATTTTTTAACAGAAAATAACAATTAAACATGTGCTTTATATTGGAGAAGTACTTATTAAGTTTATAAAATTAAAGAGGTTTTTAATGTCATTTATTTAACAATCAAATATTTGCAACTGTTGTTACATAGCTTAAAGCGAATTGTGTATTTATGTTAATAAGGTCAACCAAATAAAAAGGCCACTTATAAAAGTGACCTTTTCATTTCAGGTGTCAAATTAATTGGTCGCTTTACGTTTCATTTGATCAAAGAAATCGTCATTGGTTTTAGTTTCTTTCATACGATCCAATAAGAATTCCATTGCCGCCAATTCATCTTGAGTATGAAGTAACTTACGTAAAATCCATACCTTACGTAAATTATCTTCAGACATTAGACGCTCTTCACGACGCGTGCCTGACTTTTTAATGTTCATAGCAGGGAATACACGCTTTTCAGCAATACGGCGATCAAGGGTGATCTCTTGGTTACCAGTACCTTTGAATTCTTCGTAAATGACTTCATCCATCTTGCTGCCTGTTTCAATTAAGGCAGTTGAGATAATGGTTAGTGAGCCGCCTTCTTCGATATTACGTGCAGCACCAAAGAAACGCTTTGGACGTTCAAGTGCATGAGCATCTACACCCCCTGTTAATACCTTGCCAGAAGAAGGTACTACGGTATTGTAAGCACGAGCCAAACGGGTAATCGAGTCAAGTAGAATCACGACATCTTTTTTGTGTTCAACCAAACGTTTTGCTTTTTCAATCACCATTTCAGCAACTTGAACGTGGCGTGCTGGAGATTCATCAAAAGTAGAAGCAATAACTTCACCGCGTACCGTACGTTCCATTTCAGTCACTTCCTCAGGACGTTCATCAATGAGAAGAACGATCAGGAAGCATTCAGGGTTGTTACGTACAATTGATTGCGCGATGTTTTGTAGCAACATGGTTTTACCCGCTTTAGGTGGAGCAACGATAATTGAACGTTGACCTTTACCAATTGGAGCAACCAAATCTACAACACGGGCAGTTAAATCTTCAGTGGTACCATTACCTAACTCCATCACCAATTGTTCAGTTGGAAATAATGGTGTTAAGTTTTCGAATAAAATTTTATTGCGCGAGTTTTCTGGTGTGTCGAAGTTAATTTGATTCACTTTTAACAGGGCAAAATAACGTTCACCTTCTTTTGGTGGGCGAATCGTTCCCGTAATGGTGTCGCCCGTGCGCAAGTTAAAGCGACGAATTTGCGAAGGGCTCACATAAATGTCATCTGGTCCAGCAAGATAAGAACCTGCGGCAGAGCGTAAGAAACCAAAACCATCTGACAGAATTTCGAGAACGCCATCACCAAAGATCTCTTCGCCATTCATCGCATGACGCTTTAAGATGGCAAAGATAATATCTTGCTTACGGTTACGCGCCATTCCTTCTAGGCCCATAAACTCTGCAATTTTGATGAGTTCGCCAATTGGTTTTTTCTTGAGTTCGGTTAAATTCATAGGTGGTCAGATAGAATCAAAAATTCTAGAAACAGGTTGGAAAGGGAGCAACATTCGGTCGCATACAGTAATAAAATGACGGCATTGTATTATTACAATAACAACGCGGTGGTCTGATAAATTGTTGCGAAGAGAAAATGTGTGAAACAATTTCTGTTGCCGAACGGCGATCTTATGTGTTGTGTCTTGTAAGAAAAAGACGGACTTGAAATCCTTTCTTTCTTGAGCATGAAATATAAGAGAGATTCTTGACTTTGTCAATTTATAGACGAAAAAAATGCGCTATTGGGTATAGCGCATTTGGTCTAATTGCAAAGTTTGAATTAGATGTGGTCTTCAATGAAGGCTGTTAATTTTGATTTTGGTGCTGCGCCAACTTGTTGTGCAACAACTTCACCATTTTTAAACATTAATAATGCCGGAATGTTGCGAATGTTGTAATTCACGGCTGTTGCTTCACAAGAAGTCACATCAACTTTTACAATTTTCACTTTTCCTTCGTATTCGTTAGCAAGAACTTCTAATACAGGGGCAATCGCTTTACATGGTGCACACCAGCCTGCCCAGAAATCAACAAGAACGGGAGTATCTGAATTTAAAACATCTGCTTCAAAGTTTGCATCTGTAGTGTTGATGATATTGCCTGACATGGAATATGCTCCAAAAATTTTATTAAAAGATAGCTAATGGCTCTAAGTATTACATAGCCATCTTTAACAATGTAGTGTTAGATGCAAATTTTCAGCCTTTCGATCAAATTTGTCTAATTGGTGCTCACGATGATGCTGATCGTGTAACACAATTGTCATATATGCTCAAAAATAAAAAGCTCAATATTTAAAAGAGATAAATGGCTTTTAAATTGCATGTATGTGCATTACTCTAGGCTCAATTCTGTACAGGTTTATTTGAAGAATGTCTGATTTTTTAATTGATGAAGAATTACTTGCTGCCATCGATATGGGGTCGAACAGCTTTCACCTTGCGATTGCGCGTGTAGACCATGGTGAAGTCAAAAAAGTTGCATCAATGTCAGAAAAAGTTCAGTTAGCAGCTGGACTTGATGAAAATAAAAACTTAACTGAAGCCGCGCAACAACGCGGTTTGGCATGTTTAGCGCGCTTTGTGGGGCGTTTAAGTTCAGTGCAGCCCAATCGTTTGAGAATTGTAGCAACCAATGCGTTACGTCAAGCTAAAAATGGCCATGAATTTATTCAAAAAGCCGCAGAAATCTTGCCTAAACCAATTGAAATTATTGCAGGTCGTGAAGAGGCGCGTCTGATTTATTTGGGTGTTTCTCACACTATGGCGAACAGTGGTCGTCGTTTGGTGATTGATATTGGTGGTGGTTCGACTGAACTGATCATTGGTGAAGAATTTGAACCGATACACACTGAATCTTTACAAATGGGTTGTGTCGCGTTCACTAAAGCATATTTCCCAGATGGTGAAATTAATCAAAAAAGCTTTGACAAAGCTGTGGTTGCAGCACGTAAAGAGTTATCTGCAATTGCCAATACTTATAAAGAAGCGGGTTGGGATACTGTTGTTGGATCGAGTGGCACCATTAAGGCGTGTCGCCAAATTGCGGTCAATATGGGCTGGAGTAATGAGCAAGAGAATCTGACGCGTGAAGGGCTAGAAAAACTTAAAGAAAAACTACTTAAATATAAGCATATTTCAGAAATGGATTTTGATGGTCTTAAGGAAGACCGTCGAGCAGTTTTGCCAGCTGGAATTGCAATTTTGTGTGCAGTATTCGAGTTGTTAGAAATTGAAGTTTTGGTTTATTCGGATGGCGCATTAAGAGAAGGCGTCATGTACGACTTATTGGGTCGTTTCCAACATGAAGATATTCGTGACCGTAGTGTACAAGCCTTAATGGGGCGCTATGGTGCCGATCCGAAACAGGCTGAGCGAGTCGTTAAAACTGTACAGCATCTATTTGATGGTGTAGCAAAACCGCTAAATTTAACCAGCGATGACAGTGACTTACTGCGTCGTGCGGCATATTTACATGAGATTGGATTGGCGATTAGCCACGGTGGTTATCATCGTCATGGGGCCTATTTATTACAACATTCGGATATTGCAGGTTTTTCGCAGATTGACCAAAACCAGATCTCACATTTGGTTGCACATCACCGTCGCAAGTTGCGTAGTGATGCCAAAATTGATGTCATGAAGGTTGGTGGTAGCAAACTTGTGCATCTATGTCTATTGCTTCGATTAGCAGTTTTACTAAATCATAGTCGTAGCGATGCGATGCTTCCTGCCATTGAATTAAGTATCGGCAATGCGCAACAATGGCAACTCTGCGTTTCTGGTGATGCCAAACAATGGCCTTTGCTTGTTGCAGATTTGCATGATGAACAAATGCAATTCAAGCATTGGGATATTGAATTGAATATTCAGTCGGAACAATTTATCGATTAACACTGTTTGGTTAATTTAGGGATAATGGTCGACCTATGAAAAATAAAGCTGCTCAATCTAAAGCATGGACAACAGTCCAAATTGCGCGTCATCCAGACCGTCCGCAATTTTTGGACTATGTTGGTGAAATCTTCACTGAATTCGATGCTTTACATGGAGATCGTTTGTTTGGTGATGATGGTGCGATGGTCGGTGGCTTAGCGCGTTTTGACGGCAAACCAGTTATGGTAGTCGGTCAACACCGTGGTCGTAGCACTCGCGAAAAATTAAAACATAACTTTGGGATGAGTAATCCTGAAGGTTATCGTAAAGCACAACGTTTGCTCGATATGGCAGAGCGTTTTAATTTACCTGTATTCACTTTTATTGATACTATGGGCGCTTACCCAGGTGTTGGTGCTGAAGAACGTGGTCAAGCAGAAGCGATTGCGACTAGCCTTGCACAACTTTCAAATTTGAAAGTCCCAGTTATTGCAACTGTTTTGGGTGAAGGGGGTTCAGGCGGTGCTTTAGGTATTGGTGTTGCTGACCGTGTGCTTATGCTGTCACACAGTATTTATTCAGTAATTTCACCTGAAGGCTGTGCATCGATTTTGTGGAAAACTGCTGAAAAAGCAGAGCAGGCCAGTGAGGCATTGGCTTTAACTGCTGATCGTTTACAACAACTAGGTATCGTTGAATACGTGGTTGATGAAGGTCAAGGTGCGCATTTAAACCCTGAACAAGTCATGGAAAATTTAAAGCTCGTACTCAAACAAGCATTGGATGAGTTACAGCCAATGGATGCCCAAGAACGATGCGAAGCACGTTACCAACGTTTAATGAAGTTTGGCAGCGACAATTTAGGTCTAACGTCTTAATACAGGCGCAGACCTTTACAGAACAAAGTTCTTATCTCATAGGATGTAGTGGTGGTGTGGATTCCATGCTGCTACTGCATCTTATGTCGTTTTTATTCCCACAAAAAACCAGAGCCATTTATGTTGATCATCAACTGCAAAGTATGAGTTCAGCTTGGGGGGAGTTTGTCCTGAATGCCTGTCAGCAATTGCAGGTTCCATGCAGTATTGTTCCTGTTCATGTAGCTGAAGGTAATTTAGAAAACCAAGCACGTAATGCTCGATATCAAGCCTTTGCAGAACATTTAAAAAATAATGAGGTTCTGGTTTTAGCCCATCATCAGCAAGATCAAGCTGAAACTTTGATGTTGCGACTGCTTTCTGGCGCTGGAGTACAGGGCTTATCGGCGATGTCTGTGGTCGATGTACGTCCACAAATGACACTTTGGCGACCCATGCTAGAACTGTCACGTGAGCAGATTTGCCAATGGGCGGTTCAGTTGGATGTGCAAAATATTGAAGATCCAACCAATGCCAATCCAGATTATGATCGCGCTTGGTGTCGTGAAATCTTATGGCCTGTTTTACAACAACGCTTCCCCAAAATGCAGCAAGCGCTGAGTCGTACCAGTATTTTAATGCAAGATGCAGATGAAATATTGGCGGAGGTATTAGCCTTTGATTTGGAAAAATGTGGCAATCCATCTTTGCTGAATATTGAACCGTTAAAGATGTTGTCGGTGGCTAGACAACGCCAACTCCTTTCGCATTGGATGCAAGGTGAAGCGACTTATCGCCCAAATTTTGCCATGGTGCAACGTCTGCAAGCAGAAGTGATTGAGGCAAAACAGGATGCTCAGGCGGCATTACATTGGCAGGGCTATTACTATGTTCGCTATCAACAACAAATCTTTCGTTTGACTGCAGATACGTATTTGGCTGAGCAATGTTCTTCTGTTTTGCCCACACAAATGCAAATTTTCGAACTTAATCAGACCGTATCTTTATTCTCAGGACGGTATTTGATTCAAGAGCAAGCCCTTGGATTATCAAAAGAACTGTTAGGTAAACAACTGATTTTCTCTCCACGAGTCGGTGGTGAAAAAATTCATCTGCATGGGCGGGTGGGGAGTTGGCCTTTGAAAAAAGCGCTACAACAAGCACAAATTTTTCCTTGGTTGCGTCATACAATTCAAATATTAAGCATAGATAATGTTATGCTAGGGGTTTTTACACCCAAAGGTTTTTGGTTAGCACAGTCTGAATATCTTGTAGTGGATGGATGGCAGCCGAAATTAGTTTCAGGGCAATAGAATACTCAATAACGAGCGTAAATCATGAGTGCAGTTTTAAATTGTAATATTACTTTTATTGGTGGCGGCAATATGGCGCAGGCCTTAATTGGCGGATTAATTGCGCGAGGCATGCCGACAACTCGTATTACAGTTGCTGATCCCTTTGAAAATGTACGTCAACTTTTACAAGAAAAAGATGTGCATGTGACGGATGATAATATCGCGGCGATTGAGAAAGCAGATATTGTTGTTTTGGCTGTTAAACCTCAGGTACTTGCCAATGTATTGAAGCAATTGCATGGTTTACTGGATGGTAAACTGGTGATTTCAATTGTTGCGGGAGCGGAAATTGCAACCATGGCAACCTTATCGGGTACAGAGCGTATTGTCCGTGTCATGCCAAACACGCCAGCATTGGTCCAGACCGGTGCGCATGGTTTATATGCGACAGATGTTGTCGATGCGAAAGACCGCGAGTTAGCCAGCCAAGTGCTTGCTGCAACAGGTTTAACCATTTGGGTGAATTCTGAAGCACAAATTGATGCTGTAACTGCGGTTTCAGGTTCGGGTCCTGCATACTTTTTCTATATGATGGAAAGCATGATTCGTGCAGGTAAAAACCTAGGTCTAGATGAAAAAGTTGCAACGGCTTTAACTTTGCAAACCGCTTTAGGTGCTGCACAAATGGCCATTACCAGTGCAAACTCACCAGCAGAATTACGTAAGAATGTCACCTCTCCAAATGGTACGACTCAAGCTGCTTTAGAAGTGTTTGATCGTGCACAAATTTCACAAAATATTCAGTCTGCGTTGGCTGCTGCGAAAAAACGTAGTCAAGAGTTGGCGCAAGAATTAAGTGAAAGTAGCAAGTAATTAGTTTTAATTAGGAAAATTTTAATATGGGTGCAAACTCTGCGCTAATTTTTGGCATTATTATTAACGTAGCGATTTTGCTCGTATTCTTCCGCTTTTTAATGCAATTGGCTGCGGTTAATCCCTACAACCCTGTGGTGATGTCGACAGTCAAAGCCACCAAGATTGTGGATATTTTTAGTCGCATTTTCCCAACACTGGGTAAGGGGCGTGTGAACTCTGCTGCCTTGGCCTTGGTGGTGGTGCTTTATCTACTTAAAATATTTGGCATCATGTACTTGTCAGGTGCCATGCCGAATAGTCCGATTCATTTGGTGATTTTAACCTTTGTCACCATGATTCAGGACTTGATTCGTTTCTGCCGTTATTTGATTTTTGCAACGATTATTTTAAGTTGGGTGGTGATGTTTACTCAGTCACGTTCACCTTATATTGAGGTGATTCAAGAGTTGGCTGAGCCTCTGTTGGCACCATTCCGTCGTTTATTGCCAAATATGGGAATGATTGATTTATCTCCAATCGTAGCATTCTTGGCATTGTATATAGCTGAAATCATTATGAATGAAGTGGCAATTGTCTTGTTAACAGGTTTATAAGATTTTTTTAAATTATTTTCAATTCATCATAAAAAAGGACTCTATATAGAGTCCTTTTTTATTGTGTTGATAAACGTCTCTTAGTGGGCCTCATCCCAGTTGTTGCCTTTACCGACTTCAACCAGTAACGGAACTGAAATTTCCAGTACCGATTGCATCACTTCAGCCAGTTTTGGTGTCAACTCATCTGCAATGTCAGCATCGACTTCAAACACCAATTCATCGTGGACTTGTAAAAGCATTTTGGCTTGATCTTTCGGTAGCATTTTATCCACTTCAATCATCGCCATTTTAATAATGTCTGCTGCACTACCTTGCAGTGGTGCATTAATTGCGGCACGTTCAGCCGCTTTACGGATCATCATGTTACGTGCATCAATTTCAGGTGTATATAAACGTCGGCCTAAAATAGTTTCCACAAAACCTTGTTCCAAAGCAACTTGGCGAGTGCGTTGCATATACTCATAAATACCAGGATAACGATGGAAATATTGTTTGATATAGTTTTGCGATTCTTCACGGGTAAAGCCCAGCTGACGAATCAAACCAAATTCCGACATGCCGTATAACAGACCAAAGTTGACCGCTTTAGCTTGGCGACGCTGATCGTGAGTCACCTGATCCAGTGGAATATTCAGGACTTCGGATGCGGTACGACGATGCACATCCTGACCATGACGGAAAGCATCGAGTAGGGCATCATCTTGAGAGAAATGTGCCATTAACCGCAATTCAATTTGTGAATAGTCGGCTGCCAATAACACACGACCTTCTGGTGCAATAAAGGCTTTACGAATTTGACGCCCAATTTCTTCACGTACTGGAATATTTTGCAGGTTTGGATCGGTCGAAGATAGACGACCAGTTGCAGTCAAAGCTTGGTGATAACTGGTGTGGACACGATGGCTATCATTGTTGGCTTGTTTTAATAAACCATCGGTATAGGTGCTTTTCAGCTTGGATAAACCACGATAATCCAAAATCAGCGCGCTAATGGGATGATCCAATTTTTCTAAAATACTTTCGCTGGTAGTGTATTGCCCTGTTGCGGTTTTTTTGCCACCTTTTAGGCCCAGTTTTTCAAACAAGATTTCACCGACTTGTTTGGGTGAGCTGACATTAAACGGCTGACCTGCCAGTTCGGTGATCTGATTTTCTAAATCTTGCATCGTTTTGGAAAAATCTTCACCCAATTGATCTAAGAACTGAAGATCGAGTTGGATGCCATTTTCTTCCATTGAGGTTAAGACACGTGCTACAGGCACTTCAATATTGTGCAAAATATTGATGAGTTCTGGATGCACTTTGAGTTTTTTATCTAGCACTTCATACAGACGGAAGGTGACATGGGCATCTTCGGCTGCATAGTGTGCGGCAGTCTCAATCTCAATTTGATTGAAGGTCTTTTGTTTCGCGCCTTTACCCGCCACTTCTTCATATGTTGTGGTAAGGTGGCTTAAATATAAACGTGCAACATCATCCATGCCGTGACGAGTAGCGACAGAATTCAGCACATAGGATGCCAGCATGGTGTCAAAATACCAACCTTGCAGCTCAATTCCATGATTGGCAAAAATATGTGCATCATATTTCAGGTGATGACCGATTTTTTTAATTTCAGGATTTTCTAAAATCGGTTTGATTTGGGTCAAAACGCTGCTACGGTCTAATTGCGCAGGTGCACTTTCATAATCATGTGCGAGTGGGATGTAGTAGGCATCTTGTGCATCAAATGCAATCGAGAAGCCCACCATTTCCGCAACACGATAATCCAGACTGGTGGTTTCGGTATCAATCGCAAACTTACTCGCATTCTGCATGCGTTGTAACAGTTTGTCCCATGCCTCGGCAGATAATACGGTATGGTAGTTGGCTTGACCAAGTTGATCATCAACACTGGTTAAGGTCGCTTGGTCTTCAGTTTCAATCGGAGCTGTTGCAGGGGCTTGTTGAAGGCTGGCATTGCTTTGTTTGTTATTGGTATTGTTTGGGTTGTTGGGATGATCTAAGGATTGTAATTGATTACGGAACTCTAGCTCAGTGTAGAGACGACGTAATTCATTCACATTTGGGTCTTGGATGGCAAGATCTTCGTAGCAAATTCCAATGTCCAAATCACAGACAATACTGGCAAGCTGATGGTCAATGGCGATGCCTTCGACATTGTCTTTAATGTTTTGACCGACTTTTCCCTTAATCTGGTCGACATTTTCCAAAATACCGCCAATTGAGCCGTATTCGGTGAGCAGTTTAGCGGCTGTTTTCGCACCTACACCAGGTACGCCCATAATGCCGTCAGAGGCATCGCCCATTAGTGTAAGATAATCAATAATTTGATTTGGCCAAACGCCAAACTTTTCAAAGACGCCATTCACGTCCATCGGCTTTTCTTTAAAGCTGTCTTCGAGTGTGACTTTTTCAGTGACGAGTTGCGCCATGTCTTTATCGCCAGTCGAAATGAGGACTTGTTGTCCTTTTGCTTCAGCGCGTTTTGCCAGTGTCCCGATGATGTCATCTGCTTCTGCACCTGGCAGCATATGTACTGGAATACCTAAGGCGCGAATCAGTGCGTGTAAGTAAGGAATTTGTTGTCCTAATTCATCAGGCATACTTGGACGATCACCTTTATAAATCGGTGAAAGCTCATGACGGAAAGTCGGTTCTGGTGTATCGAAAATGACAGCCATGTGTGTTGGTTGAGTGCGACGCATCAGTTTCTGAATCGCAGAAATTGCGCCACGTACAGCATTGGTATGCAACCCCGTAGAAGTTGTTAGAGGTGGGACCGCATGGAAGGCGCGAAATAAAAAATATGACCCATCGACCAATACAAATGGTGGCATGCTGCAAATCCTGATTATGAACTAGGGCTTATATTACGTGAAAAAGGTAAAGCTGTCTTATTTGTAATGTCATTATGCGCTAAGTAACATTCTAGTCCTCAGCCTCAAGTATATAAATTTGCAGTATTTTGTATGTGAAACTGCTTGTATGAAGGGTGATCAAGTAAGATAAACCTATTCAAGCTGCATAAGCATAAACCCATGTATAAAAACGACAAACAGGGAATGGTCCTGCTCTTAATCGCATTAACCGTATTGTTGGCTGTTGCAATCGTCATGCAATGGCAATCGACATTAGTTGCTGCTGCCCTTGGTTTAACTGTTGTGATTGTGCAGTCAATCTCGAATATTCATCAGCGTCTTGAGCAATTAGAACAACTCACTTCTCAGCCATTGATTCAATCTGCAGGAATCGGGACACAAAAGATTGTGATTTATGGTGCTGCCTTGGTGGCATTGTGGGCCTATGCCAATACGTGGATATGGTTGGTTGGTGGGGCATTGCTGGTTTTACTGCTGTGTTTGATTCAATTGATCAGTTCATTTCAGCGGCGATTGGCTTTGCTAGAGCAACCACAGCAACAACCTTCGGTTATGTCTAGAACCTCCACATTCGTGATGTCAGAGCAACCGCTTCCTCCTGCAATGCCAACATCAGGACAGTTGACCCTGACGCAACAACAGGATGTTACGGTTCAACAGCCGCAACAAACCTCAGTTGACTCAAATACAGCATCATCAGAATCGACTCGCACATGGTGGCAACCTGCTGTGGATTGGATGCAGCATGGTAATCCAATTTTAAGAGTTGCTGTTGCTCTACTTATGGTCGGTGTCGTGTTGTTGCTGCGTTTTGCTAGTGAACATTGGCAATTAAGTTTAGGAGTGAAACTGGGTTTTATTGCAGTTGCAGGTGCAGTGACTACATTAGCGGGTTATCTGCTACAACGTAAAAATACTTTGTTTGCCATAGCACTTCAGGGCTTAGGCTTGGCCGTCATCTTTCTGACGCTGATTTTTGCCCATCATTTTGAAGTGTTACAAAGTCTAATGACGGCCAGCGTTTTATTTGTGATGTTATTGGGAATGACTGTGGTGCTGAGTCTAAAGCAGCAAGCACTGTATTTAGCTATTCTTGCTTTGAGTATGGCCTATCTAGCACCTCTGCTTATTCCACACACTCATCCTGATGTGGTGTTTTTATTTGGGTATTATTTTGTGATTAATTTGGCTGTGGTCGTGGTCAATTATTTGCAGCCATGGAAAACACTACATCAGATCGCTTTTTTTGTGACGATGTTTATTGGCGGATCCGTGATTGGGATTTACGCGGAAGATTCGCAACTGAATACCCTTGATATCATTTTATGGCTGCATATTGCGCTATTTATTTGGCTCAGTATCCGTTATAGCCAGTTGATAGTGGCAGAGCAACAGCAACAACGAGAATTTGAAACCAGCTCAAATAAGAAAAAGCTTCAACCGATTTTAGATGTGGGACTTATTTTTAGTGTCCCTGTACTAGGGTTTTCCCTACATGCTTTTTTAATGCATGACTCAACCGTTGCTCTCACATCGGGAGCTGCTGCTTTGGCAGTAACGTATGGGCTGTTGAATTTTTGGATTAAGCGTCAGCATCCGCAATTGTCTATTCTGGCCAAAAGTTTCTTTATTCTCGCCGTCGTATTTACCGCGTTGATCTTTCCGTTGGCAAAAGGGGCACATTGGACCTCTACAGGTTGGGTGATTCAAGGTACTGCTTTAATTGTTTGGGGCATTACCGAGCGCTATCGTCTCAGTCGTTATGTGGGGGTGGCATTGGTGCTGCTCAGTACCATTGCATTGATGTACCAGATTTGGTCGAATGATGATTTCCCTATTTTAATCACGGTCATTTATGCTATTGCGCAGTTTATTTCGGCATTTTATTTATTGCATTATCCAGAAGTGGAAAAATATTTCAGCGCCCGTATTTTGAGTGGGATTTTCCTTGTTTCATGCATGTATGCAGGCGCTATCGCTGGTGTAGAACTGATGCACTGGCAGTCGTGGGCATTTGCTTGCTCAATAGCGATTGCTACGGCTTCACTGGCATGTTTTAGCATAGTCGTACAGTTGAAAACCAAATTGGAGTGGCAAAGTTTGCAGCTCACTTTGCTGGGGAGTTTATTGCTGTTGCTGTATGGTCTGACTGTATTTGAAGAGGTGTTTATAACGCAGCGATGGACCAGTCAAACTACGCAGTTCAGTTTTGCCATCAGCGCGGTAGTGTTAAGTTTGATGTTGATATTCATGCAGCGTTCATCAGTACGTGTTGCGAATCAGTGGTGGGCTGCAATGTTGTGTCTTGCACTTGCCAGTATCGGGCTTGCCATTTTCCCACAAATGCCAATTGTAGCTTTAGGTATTGTGCCAGTTTTATACGCGTTCTATGGATATTTCACAGCGAAGCGTGACTTTATTGATCAAATATCTGTATGGGGACTGGGGCTATTGTGGTTGCTGGTCTTAAATTTAGACTCGTATTCTGCCGTACATTACTATTTAGCTCCGTTATTGAACTTCACCGATTTACTGTCTTTGCTGATGTTTGCAGGCTTGTTAAGGATCATCTACCGACATAATTTTGAGACGCAGTCTACGCTAGAATGGGGCATTAAAATTAGTACGATTCTGATTGGGCTGTTAGTGTTCAGTAGTGTTGTGGTCCGAGCTATGCATCATTATCTGGCAACGCCGTTATGGGGAAGTGCAATTTGGCATGATGGTTCAGTACAACTCAGTTTGACCTTGTTATGGGTAGTTTTGGCTTTTGTATTAATGACTTTTTCGAGCCAACGTCATATTCGTCAAATCTGGTTTGTAGGCGCAGCCTTACTGGGAATTGTCGTTGTGAAGTTATTATTATTGGATCTCTCTCAAAGTGGTACCTTAACACGAGTGATTTCCTTTATTGGCTCAGGTGTGGTGATGTTGGTGATTGCCTATATTGCTCCATTACCTCCGAGCCTGAATGAACAAAAAAAAGAGCGATAATCCTATCGCTCTTTGGGCTCTCTTTTGAGTTCTTTCTCATGGGCATATTGATCAATCTCATCACGCGCTTTGGGACGAGGACGGTCAATAATCCCCATTTTAGGTACTGGAATCTCAATATGATTTTTTAAGAAATCATTACGCACACGTTCTTGCAGTTCATCTCGTGCTTTTAAGAAAAGTTCTTGTCGACACCAAACTGCAAATAAAATTTCGATGGTTGATTCGCGAAAGGCAGTTACTGTGACCTCAGGTTTTGGATCATCCAAAGCTAAGGGATAGCGAGCCGCAACATCGAGCAGCACTTCACGAACTTTAATGATATCTTCCTGAAAATTAATTGCTAAGGTAATTGGAATTCGCCGAATGGGAAATTTGGATAAATTCATCACGGGGGCACGAATCAATTGTTCATTGGGCAGACGGACATAAATATTATCTAAAGTCAGTAGTTTGACCGAAAGCAAATCAATTGAAATTACTTCACCTTCAATTACATGACCTCGAATCAAGGTAATTTGAATGGTGTCTCCCACTTCAAAGGAACCTTCACCAATGAGGAATAAACCACTAATTAAGTTACTGGCAGAAGTTTGTGAGGCGAAACCAAGCGCAACGGTAAAAATACCCGCTGCACCAATAAAGACACTGAGTTTAAAGCCTGCTTCTTTCAGGCTTGCCATTATAAACAGCACGAAAATAAAGTAAAAAATTCCGCGACGCCAAACCATACTTTGGTGGGCATTAAAGTTTTGCCCAATCGTTCGTATAAAGGTATTTGAGATCAGACGTGCAAAGATAAAACCAATCAGACACAGTACCAGTGCAACTAAAATCTCACTGATTCGTTCTAAATTAATATTGGTAAATATTTCCTTCAAACTGACTGCAACATCTTTAGGAATATTGGTCTCTGGCATATCAGTATCCTAAAAAAATGAGTCAAACATATTAAATAATGCACCACCTGGTGAGCGAGGTGCGTGTACATAAGTGACTTCACCCGCCAACGGTGGGGTGCGGTTTTCAATTTTAATTCGTGGCGGACGAGTCAAATCTTCATGGATGACTTTAATTTGTGAAGTCCATAAACGATTGGTACTTTCACTATAAAAAAGCGGTAGTGCTGAAACAGGAATATTCATTCGATCAAAACGGAGTTGCTGACCACTGGTATTGTGGAACTCAATTGGTGTAACTGCCCGAAATGGACTCGGTTTAAGTAAATTTAACTCCGTACGTCCATCTACTGAAGTAGCATAGCAAACTTCACCTGTGCGGCGGTCGGGACCAAACCATGTATCCTTCGGTTGCATCATTGGAAGGTCAAATAATGGTTCGCGTTGACTTTCAACAAAACCTGCAATCCAGAGTGGCGTACTAATGTAGAGGGTTCCGCGTTGCCCCGCAGGAATATAAATGGGGTCGACGGGTTTAATCACGACAGATCGATCTGCCAAACGTGGCATCAAATGAAATATTTCATGCGTTTGACGAAACATATAACGCTCAATTTTGATGGGATGTGGAAAGGCAAATTCAGGATCTCTAATAATATTCCATTGGCGTTCAGAATCTTTTTGATATTGTGGGCGATGATATTCTAGGCGCCATTCATTGATGCTCCGCGCCAGACGAAATAATAAAGAGCCAAACTGCCATGTTTTAGCTTGATTTAATTCGAATTTTTGTTCGCCCCACCATTTGAGGGAGGGGTGTTCAGCTTGATGATGCTCGAAATCGGATGATGCCAAAATAAAAAAATCCTCTAGTCAGTTCAGTCAAAAACAGACTTCACGCTGTCATAAGCTTAGAGTACACTCAAAAGCCTCTTTTTCATCATTATAATTTTGTGATGCAAATACTTAAACAAATACAAATTCCTTATAGTTTTGCCAAGCGACATGGCGTTTTACTTCGATATGATGGGGATCAGGTTTTTATTGTACGCCGTGAAAATACTGCATGGATTGCATTACAAGAAGCGCGTCGTTTACTCAATGTACCTGCATACTATGAAATATTAGATGACCAGCGTTTTAATGCCTTACTCAGTTCTAGTTATGCTGGAGATACAGGCGAGTCACAGCAAGTGGCTGCGGGGCTGGAAGATCACCCTGATTTACTCAGTTTAGCAGATCAAGTACCAGAAGCTGAAGATCTGATGGATCAAGAGGATGATGCGCCGATTGTGCGTTTAATTAATGCTTTGCTTTCAGAAGCAATTCGCGTTGGTGCATCTGATATTCATATTGAAGCCTTTGAAAAGAAGCTCTCGGTACGTTTACGAGTGGATGGTCAGTTACGCGAAATTGTACAACCTCGCCGTGAGTTGGCACCACTCTTGGTTTCGCGAATTAAAGTCATGGCGAAATTGGATATTGCTGAAAAACGGATTCCTCAGGATGGACGTATTTCATTGCGCCTAGCAGGGCGTGAAGTTGATGTGCGTGTTTCGACTTTGCCCTCATCACATGGCGAGCGTGTGGTAATGCGTTTGTTGGATAAGCAAGCAGGGCGTTTGAATATGACCCATTTGGGCTTGTTGAAACCTGACTATGAGCGTTTAACTCAATTGGTGCATCGTCCACATGGCATTATTTTGGTAACTGGACCGACGGGTTCAGGTAAGACCACGACCTTATATGCGGCCTTATCAGACCTAAATGACAATACTCGCAATATTTTGACTGCCGAAGATCCAATTGAGTATCAGTTGGAAGGGATTGGTCAGACGCAGGTGAATACCAAGGTAGATATGACCTTTGCGCGAGCGCTTAAGGCTATGCTGCGTCAAGACCCTGATGTGGTGATGGTTGGCGAAATCCGCGATTTAGAAACGGCCGAAATTGCAGTGCAAGCCTCCTTAACGGGGCATTTAGTCTTATCGACTCTACATACCAATACTGCAATTGGTGCGGTGACTCGATTAAAAGATATGGGGATTGAACCCTTCTTGCTTTCGAGTTCTTTAATTGGGGTGATTGCCCAGCGCTTAGTTCGTACACTTTGCCCACATTGTACCAAGTGGCATGAAGCTGACTTGTTTGAACAACAGATTTTTAAGCCGATTGTTTCTTCTATGGAAGGCTTAAAATTACCAGAACCACAAGGATGTGAGCAATGTTCACATACGGGTTTCAGTGGACGAACTGCAATTTATGAAATTGTACCTGTAGATGAATCTATGCGTCGTTTAATACATGGCAACGCGGCTGAATTTGAATTAGAAAGTTATGCACGGCAGCATGCAGGTTCTATTCGAGATGATGGTTTGAGAAAAGTTTTGGCAGGTAAAACGACTTTGGAAGAAGTTTTGCGTGTGACCAATGAAGCGGCTGAATAACTGAAAGTGATCAGGCTATTTCGTTAATTTTCTCTTTCGCTTTGGAAGAAAGGACTGCGAAAGAGAAATAAAGCAATACTTTTTAAAAAGTTTAAAAAGCATTGCTTTAAGGGGTAATTGGTCTAGTTGAAGTATTAGCCTTTAGCAATTGATAGTAATGATTTTGTGTTGCCAAAAAATGATGCAAGTAGCTATTAAACTTAACGTAAGAACAAATAGATTTTAATAATGAATAAACTTTTAATTTCCTTTTTTTTAATAAGTGGGGCATTTATTGCCCAGCACGTTTTTGCTGATACTGAATTGTTTAAGGTGTATAAGCAATGTCATGATGAGATGGAATTCCGTTGTGATGTAATAAGAGAGGTTAATGGTGAAAAAAATATAATTTATAAAGAAATGAAGTCACCTGTGATTAAGCGATTAAATGATGAGTATTATCACGTTAAAATTTCTTGTGGAAGTCCATGTCAGGGGCATGCTTTTATAGCAAGAAGCAAACAAAAGGATGATGCAACGTCTGAGTTTATTACAATTAATGCCAAAAATAATTGTTTAATTGAAACGGATTCAGCGCGCAATAAGATCATTGCACGTCAATTAAATTCGAAGAAAAGCTATACTTTGATTAGCACTAAAAATCATATTTTTCAAAATGTTCCTATTTTTGATATCGCTCAATATACCGTGTTTCAAGGTTCTTCTTATTTTGATCAAAATGGTAATTTAATTTTGGTGGCAGATGAAATCGATGATCAAAAGAAATTTAAAAAGATATTTCCAAATCCTTGTAAGTTATGAAGTCTCTATCCCGAAGTGATGACTTCGGGATAGAACGTGTGACTTAAACAATCACATTTAATGTCACATCAATATTGCCACGTGTTGCATTTGAGTAAGGGCAAACAATATGTGCTGCATCTACTAATTTTTGGGCCTCAGCTTGCTCTAAGCCTTCTAAATGAATATTTAAAGTCACTTGAATACCAAAGCCTGTTGGAATTGGACCAATACCGACATCACCTTCGATATAAACGTCAGGCGTAATTTTTAAATGATCACGGTTAGCAACGAATTTCATTGCACCAAGAAAACAGGCTGAATAACCTGCAGCGAATAACTGTTCGGGGTTTGTTCCACCACCTGCACCACCCATTTCTTTTGGGAGAGCAAGTTTGACATCTAAAATACCATCAGATGAGATTGCGCGACCATCACGTCCACCTGTGGCTTTGGCATGTGCGGTATAAACTACTTGTTCTAGAGACATTTTATTCACCTGTATTTATGTCGAATGCAAATATATCGTACACGATTTAATTTGCAGTGCAAGTATTAAACAACGAAATTTACATATAGCTACACTCAATTTTTTAGATCAATTCTGTTTTGTGAAGATTCGTCAAAAATGCCGGTGTGATACAGATGGGGGGAATATCTTAAAGCTATGTCAATTAATGAATTGAATACAGGGTTTTTCTACTCTAATTATTGAAATTCATTAGGAAATAATAGCCTTTTAACCGAACTGAACCAATCGGCGATGTTGCATTAAGGGCATCGACTCACGAATTTGTTGTTGTTCTTGTAAGTCAAAAGGAACGGTAATGAGTTGTGTTCTTTCAGTTGTAATCAGGTCCAGCACTTGTCCGCGACTATTGGTGGCAGCAGTATGCCCCCAAGTTTGACGTTTTTCACCATGCCAACCTTGTTGAGCAGCCCCGAGCACTTGGCATTGACTGTCCATGGCACGTGCTTGTAAAAGTAATTGCCAGTGCATTTGACCAGTGGTGTAAGTAAAGGCAGATGGGGCAGTTAAAATATTGGCACCACGCGCACGTAAATGTAAAGCCAATTCAGGGAAACGTAGGTCATAGCAGACCATCATCCCAATGTTGCCAAAAGGAGTCTGTGCAACAACAATATCTGTGCCTGGTTCAAAAAACTTGGATTCTTGGTAGCCACCTACAGCATCGCCGACTTGTACATCAAACAAATGAATTTTGTCATAACGAGCCTCAGTTCGTTCAGGGCTAATACACAAACTTACTGTGCGCACACGACTATCTTCAATCACAGAACCATCTGGACGGAAGGGGCAAGGTAAAGTCCCAGCAATCAGCCAAATTTGATACTGGTGAGCTAAGGCTTCGAGTCGTTTTTGAATGCTTTCAAACTGTTCTGCTGTTTCTCGTTGTTTGCCAGCAGCGAAACATACGAAATTTTCTGGAAATACGACCAAGGAAGAACCCTGTGCTTTACTCTGTTGAATCAATGATTCAATGACCTTGAAGTTTTCTTCAATGTCATTTTGGGAATTCATTTGAGCAACAGAAAGTAAAGACATGAGTTTATCCTTGTAGCAAGTACATTAAGCGTTTTGTTGATGAGACGCTTGTTCCAAGTTATCTTGTTCTTTTTGGAGTTGTTTGACCAGTGGTTCAAACATATTTTGATTATTTTCATTCAATTTCATTAAGGTTTTGTGTGCATCAAGTACAGTTGTCAACATACTTGAATTTGTCACGTGTTCTTCCATTAACTCACGTGTGCATACGCTTGGATCACCGCAGTAATTCAAGATCACAAAAACCTGACCTAAGCCCATACTGTTGGCTAAAGTCGTAATATCTGGATTAGTAGATAACATGACAGCCTGAATGTTGTGTACTTGTTTTAGCTTCAAACCAAGTTTGGCTAAAATACCTAACACTGTACTATCGATGAATGTAGTTTGGGTTAAATCTACGATTGCCCCAACGACATTCGACTGTTGTTCAATACGGTTTAAAAGTTTGTCTAGACTGATACAAGATTGGGCTCGCACTTCGCCAATAAGCTTAAAAATATGCGTTCCGTCCAAACTTGCATATTCAACATGACCTGTTGACATATAAATGCCATTTGCAGAGAAGGATTGTAAAATTATCACATAGGGCAAGTATAGACTCAAGTATTCTTGAGTCGTAGATACCTATTAAAATGTTTAAATTATTGAAAATTAAACTAATTCATTCTGCATAAACTTAAGATGGCAATATCATCCGCCACGTGTTCAGGTGCTTGGAATGATTGATTTTGCAAATGGAAGACCAATTGTTCGAATTGTTCGTTCAATCCACCATCAAATGGTTCAAGGGCGCCATCAGAACAAATAATGAAACGAGAGTGTTTATTTAATACACATTCAAATTCTTCTACTTCTAAATCTTCAGTTAAACCAAGTGGAAAACTGCTGGTATTTAAAATTTTAGGTGGATGATTGGGTTCAAACATAATTGCTGGGGGGTAATGTCCTGCACTCGACCATTTCAATACATGGGTTTCTAAATTGAGCGTGCCCGCAATCATGGTGATGTGTTTTTCAATATTTTCTTGTACCAACATCCCATTCAGCTTCTTAATCAGCTCTCTTGGGGTTTTCGAACGACCATGAAAAGCGGCCATCCACGAGGTAAGTAAGCTACTGGTAACCCCATGGCCAGAAACGTCGGCTAAATAGAAAATTATTTCTTTGTCGCTGAGTTTCCAATAATCGTACCAATCACCAGAAAGATAAGCTGAGGGTTGAAAAAGTGTTTCAATTCGATAGTTCGTTAATTCAATAGGATTAGGAAGTAGACGTTTTTGTAGTTCGGCTGCAGAGGGAAGGTCACGACTATCTTGATTACGCTTGTACTGGGCATCAATTTTTAATAATGAATGTTCTGGATTCGCAGGTAAGCGATTCCAGATCCACCCTGCAAGCGCACCGAGTTCCCAAGCTTGGGCTAAAGCTGTACCTTCATTTTCAAAAGCCATCACTATAGTAGGTAAATTCCACTGATGGATAAGATAATCTTGTACATCGGCAATCGCAATAATCGTAGGATCATACAAGTCAATATCATCTATTTGAATCATTTGTACGCTTGGAAGAGTATTAATGACTTGATCTAAATAAGGAATATTGCGCGTTGGTTGAATGAAATACATATATATATTGTATGATCCTTTAGCTGTACTCGTTAGATGTACTATATCAATCAAGTAATTGCTAGAAAAAATAATGCTTTTCAGTGCAAATAAGTTTTACAAATTATTCAGAAGGCTTTGATGTATCTTCATCTGGGGTGTCGTCAATACCATCATCCGATTCTTCATCCACAAACGAAATATTATCGGCATCAAGGCCCTGCTTTTGTGCAATCTCAAAATTCTTACGTTGTAAGTAAATATCTCGAATGGCGGCATAGCGGTCACCTTGGAGCACATCTTCTACATCCAGAATTTGTGCACGAGTATCAATTCCACGTAAGAGTTGATCTGACCAATAAATACCATCGTTATTGTCAAACATATACTTTTGCGGTCGTGCTTGACCATCGACAAAGAAACCGATGCCATCTCGGAAAGTACTCGGGCCAACAATAGGTAAAACTAAATATGGACCAGATGGTACGCTGTAATAACCAAGCGTCGTACCGAAGCCTTCTTCCTCCATATCTAAACCTAAACGTCGAGCAGGGTCTGCAAAACCTAAAGTTGTTACGGTGTTAATAGTAAAACGCCCTAAAGATTTCGCAGCACGTGATGGACGCCCTTGTACCAATTGATTGACGGCATTCCAAGGTTCATTCAAGTTTTTACGAAATGAACGATAAGCACCTCGGACACTATCAGGCACTTTAGTTTTATATTGTACCGCTACTGGTCGAGCAAAATTTCGGTCTAAGAAATCATTAAACGCAAACGTTTCACGATTTAATGCTTCTAGAGGATCTTTGATGCTATCGGGTTGAGCTGCATTTGCATTCACTTTCAAATCATTTGCTTTTACATTTTTGAGTTCTTTTAATGACTCAAGTCTAGAAACTTGAGTAGTCGATGATGCATCAGGTGCAACTTCATTTATAGGAGTGTCACTTGAAGCTGTAACAGATAGATCATCTTTTGCTTGAACCGTAGAGGCAAGACTAACAGCTAAAAGTGTTGCACATAAATAATAGTGAGTATGTTGCATAATAGATCCGAGACAGCTCTTAATGTCGTAAATAACTTAAGAAGTCTAAAATAATTAAAGTATAGAGCGTATTGTAACAGTTGTTTTCTTCAGAGTATTAAAACAAATTTGATCAAAATATGTAATAAAAAGGATTTTTTGCTGCTTAAATAGCCAAGTAAACCATTTTTTTTAAATAATTTGAGGATAGGGGTTGTGTTGGGTAGGAAATGCTGTAGAATGCACATCCATCGGCGGTGATGCAGATAAAAACTTGTTGATTAACAAGGATTTAGCTTAGTAGTTAAATTTTTAGATTGATTTAATGAGTTTTAAAAATATCGAAATTACCTGTTGACTTTGATTTAGATTAGAGTAACATAGCCGACCTAGCTTGATGATGACGAATCATCGAGAAGATCATTAAGAGATTATGAAGAACAACTTGTGTGGATTTTTACTGATTGATTGATCGAAATTATTTTCATTGATTGATGGTAGAAATTACTCGAAGTTTATTTGAGAAATTAATGTCAGAAAATTGATGAGCCAGATTTGGTATTTAGAATAAAGCACTATTGATTTTAAACTGAAGAGTTTGATCATGGCTCAGATTGAACGCTGGCGGCAGGCTTAACACATGCAAGTCGAGCGG
>NZ_KE007361.1:167358-186962 GCF_000400735.1 Acinetobacter tandoii DSM 14970 = CIP 107469 | reverse complement strand
GGTAAGGGTTACATTTCTTCATTGACATTTAAGTATTACTTTAATAAAGTATGGACATGATGATTGAATAGATAAATTATTATGTCTAGGATCGAAAATGTTAAAATCAAACCTCAAAATATAATTGTCAAAGATAATCAAGTTATCTTCAAAGAATCTACTAATCTTGAATCCCAAAATCTTCCACAAATCTATTGGTCTAATAATAAAGCTTGGGATGTTGCCAATTTATATGCCTATGACTTAATGGTTAATGAACGAGTCCAGCTAAAAACAATCCAAACAGATATGCAACATCTCAATGCTTATGCTTCTTGGTTGGAGACCGAAGACAATTTGACATGGTGGCATTTCCCAAACAAAAAAAGTGAAAGATGTGTATTTGTGTTTAAAGGATATTTAATTAAACAAAGAAATAACCAACAGCTAGCACCATCCACAGCCACCCATAGAATGCGTGCCGTAATTAAATTCTACCGTTGGATTCAGCGTAATAACTTAATAAATAAAGATATTGAACTTTGGAAAAATAAGTTTAAGAAAATCACTGTAATTAACAAGTTTGGATTTGAGCACTCATTCGATGTTCTTACAACAGATTTAGCTATTCCACTAAGAGCAAATAGTTCAAATATAGATTTAGAGGATGGTGTATCACCAATTAATCCCAAACATGTTCCAAAAATTTTAGAATACGCTAAAACACATGCACCAATCGAAATTTACTTAATGCTTAAACTTGGTTTTTTCACGGGTATGCGTATTGGAAGTATTACAGACCTCAAGTTGGCTACTATTGAGAATTATTCTTATCTTGATGATATGTCCATGGCAACTATAAGAATTGGTTTAGATGCTATTCCACCAGTACAAACCAAGTTTTCAAAAAGTGGCAACATAATTATTCCAACTGAGTTGGTTAATGAGCTTCTTGAATATGCTTATGATGTAAGACGTTTAAAAAGAATAAAAAAAGTGGAAAATTCTGTGAATTTATTTTTAACCTCAAGGGGGAATAAGTATTTAGGTAACGAAGGAAAGTCAATCAATGTCGCAATTCATAGACTAAGAAAATCTGCTTTAGAAAATGGAGTTTATGAATTTAAGGATTTTTATTTTCATCGAACTCGAGCAACTTTTGCAACAGTCTTAATGCAATATTGCTTAGAGAAAATGGATGTGACTAGTGCAGTTCAGTTAGTAAGGGATTGCTGTCTACACAAAGATGAAAAAACGACTTTGAAATATGTAAAGTTCATAGAGCAAAACAAACAACTTGCAAAAATATCTAATGAATATACAAAGGCATTTTTGGGGTTGTGAAAATGGAATCTCTTTCATTTTGTCTGAACAAGCTTTCTTATGGCTCACACTCAAATGAGTGGAACTTATCTGTATTTCTTTATAAAGGTGCAGCATTAGAAAATAGAAGAACTGTCTTGAATTCTATAAAAGCCAATAAGTACGGTGAAATATTAAGTGAAAGGATTGAGTTTGTATCCAACTTATTTGAATATTTTGACTATAGAATAACAATTGGTATATCTCAAAGAACGATTATTTCTGAATTAGAGAAACTGTCATTATTCGTAAGGTGGTGCGAGTATAAAAACAAGTATATTTCAAAAGAGCATATTGCTGAATGTTTTATTGATTGGGTTAATCATGGGATATTAGCAGTTCAACAAAATAATCAAGATGAGTACAGTGCTTATAAGAAATATACAGTAGTTGCAAATATTCTTGTAAGCTCACAGAATTTAGAGAAATATCCTAAAACAAAAACTTTACTTTTGAGAACAAATTTAACCGAAAGACCTCAAAAAAAAGAAGTTGAACTAGTTAGTGAGCATGATGCTTTTGCCTTTGGTAAATTGTTAAAGGCTTTAGTTGATCAATTAACTATCGAAGCGGTCAGAGGTGAATTACCATTATTAATAAAACTACCAAATGATAAAAATGCTTATTTAAAAGGTAATTTAATGGAGGTTAATATTAATTATGAAAAAATTAAAGATAAAAGATTAGCTTTAGAGCGTAGACGTGCGTTATCTGAAAATGAATCGTTACTAGATAAATATAGAAGAAGCAATCTAATAAATATTCGTATTGAAGCAGAGTTGATAATTTTTATCAGTCAAACCAATATGAATTTATCACAAGCTCTTGATTTAAAGATAACTAATTTTAGATGGATGATTAAGGATGACGAATATCATGTTTTTACAGTCTATAAAAATCGCAAACAAGGCGAGGCAACATTCAGGTGTCACAAAGCCTATAGAGATATTTTTCTAAGATATTTACAGTGGGTGAAAGACGTTGGCTTTTGTGATGATAGCAGCCTCTTTCCTTTTATGGCTAGGGAAAAACTTATAGCAAAAGAAACTAAGCGTAAATTACATGTAGTTAGAAATTTTTGCAAAGATATAGATTTTAAATATGTATCTTCCACACAATTGCGTAAGTTTAAAGCAAATTGGCTATTTGAAAATGGAGATGACGCTTCAAATGTTATTCAATTGATGTCTCATCAAGAAGGTACTTTTAGGAAAAATTATCAGAAAGTAAAAAAAGTAAATGCTCTAAAAGAATTAAGTAGTTTCAATAGCCAAAATCTCAAACAATTAGCTATCGGATTGTGCTCAAATAATTGTGAAAATCCACAAAGTATTGAGACTGAAAGTAACATTGCTCAACCTGACTGTGTGAATCCTGAAGGTTGTTTATTCTGTGTCTATCACAAAGATGTCATTAGTTATGATTATTGTTTTAAATTAATATCTCATATTCATTTAAAACGTCTTGAAATGACATTAAATCCATCTCTTGAAAACCATCCAGCAAAACTTCTTATTGAACGTATCAACGAAAAAATTGATAGATTGAAATCTTTAAGTAAAACACAAGAAAAATGGATAGTAAAAGCTCAAATGGAAGTTCAATCGGGAGAATATCATCCTGATTGGATGGATTACATCTTACTTTTACAAGAGATGGTGTAGAGATGTTTTTAAAATCAATAAATATTATTTCTGACATTATTACACCTGCTATGCCAAATTATACTTTGGATAATTGGTTACCTCTTGATAATACTCCTATAACTTGCGATAAAGAAGGTAATGTAATTTCTGTTTTTTCTGATGATATTTGGGATTTTACACCTTACTGTATAAAACCAATGAAATTTAACTTTGGTAGCAACCAGACTAAGGGATATATTATTGATAAAGATAATATTCAGTTGTTTAAAATCATAGTTGCATATTGGCTGTGGGGTGCAAGCCCAAAGGTCAGTGCTATTACAATAGTAAACCGTTGCACCATCTTAAAACCTCTGTTCTATGTCTGTTCAAAACATAATATTCTAATTTCTGAATTGAGAAACCATGAGGAAATTTATGAGGAAATTGCTGCACAATACAAAGGAAAAAGACGAGCTATAGGGCTACAGGAACTCGTTTCTCTTAGTAAGGATATTGGTTTTACCATACTAGATGAAGACTCACTTAGAAAGTTTTCAAAATATCTTGTTGTGAATGATTCAAATCAGACTCCTTATATTCCACCTCGTATATGGGCGTATCAATTAGAAAGATTGGAAAATTGTATTGATGATTTTCTCTCTATTAGTGATGGTGTGGTTTCTGTATTTAATTGCTTTGTAGATAACCATAATAAAACTAGAAATTTTATTAATGAGAAATTTAATAAATATAATGTCACAGGAATGCTTCAAAAATGGACTGACTTCGATTCTAATACGGCTAAAGCCCCCAATCTTTCAAAATATCTTAGTATGGTAAGTTTTGTAAGTATCGCATATATCGTTAATTTTTCACTAATGAGAATTTCGGAAGCTTACTTATTGAGGTATGGTTGCTTTTCCAAAACAATCATAGATGGACAAGAAATTTGTCTCATTCACGGAATTACATCCAAAACTGAAAAAGGTGAGGCTAGTTGGGTGGTATCACCATCAGTTGAAAAAGCTGTAAGAGCCTTAGAAATTATTTGTGAGCTAAGATTTTCTTGTGCTAAAGAGTTATTTGGAATCCTGCAAGATATCAATGACTATAAACCTTATCTACATAGTCCAGTATTTGAACCTTGGGGTAGCGGTAGAGGGAAAAATGAGCGATTAGAGCAAATTAGATCAACCATTGGTTATGCTAATCAAATCGGTACATTTGATAAAATTTTTGAGCAAGAGGAATTCCAAATAACGCAGGCTGATTTCAATATAGCATGTAAAATGACCCCTAACTTAGATATAGAAATATATCAAGTTGGTAAAGTATGGCACTTTGCATGGCATCAGTTAAGAAGAACAGGTGCTGTAAATATGCTAGCATCAGGTCTTATCACTGAGCAGAGTTTGCAGTATCAACTTAAGCATGCTAATACGATTATGAGCTTATATTATGCCAACAACTACTATAAATTAAAGTTCAAGTTGGACGATGCAGTTGGTCAGATATACTTGGAAGAATGGCATCAAAATAATGTCCGAAAAAATATGGAATTGGATAGTCCAAAATTCATCTCTCCACATGGACATAAGAGAAAGGCTCAGATAATTTCTGCTATTAGCGAAAAAGATCACACTCAACTTCTAAGAATGTCTGAACAAGGCAATCTAAATTATCGAGAAACTTTTTTAGGTGGATGTACAAAAACAGGTGCACCATGCCCTTATGGTGGGATATCGAATATTGTGCAATGTATGGGTGGTTCTAATTCCTTGGCTTGTGATGCCGTTCTTCTTGATAAGAAAAAAGTTAATACTATGCTTAAACTTGAACAGTCGTATCTTGAGAAGATTAAGAAACTGGAAAAAGAATCAATCTCGACAGTCTTTCAGACTGAACAATTAGCATCAATTCGGAAAGCAATTTATGTCATTCAATCAAATGAGTAAAGCAGAACTTCAGTTTTATGAAGCATTTATTAGGCTTAAAACTAATAAACCTAATATATTGCCAAAAGGATCAAAAGTTTCACAAAACAATGTTGCTAAGGAAGCAGGTGTTGACCCTTCAGCTCTTAGAAAATCGAGATATCCTAGTCTTGTTAATGAAATTCAAGAATGGATAGATCAAAATCCACAAAACACTAATTTTTCTGCTAAAAAAAAGGAAAATTCAGCTACTAATGATCAAGTTCCTGTATTAAAAAACCGAATTGAAATTTTAACTCAAGAAAGAGATGAGGCTGTATCTAAGCTACTAGAAGCACAATTAACGATTATTGAGTTATCACTACAATTAGAGAAAATTGTAGATAATTGATTTCTAATATATCTAGTAATTTCATGTGCTTAGTATTAATGAGTGACTTGAAAAAATGCTGAATCTAGAGAAACATCCTCTTGCTATTTTGAAGTCATATCAAGCTAATCCTTTATGAGAAGTAATATAGGATGAAAGTGAGGCTTTAAAGCTTAAAGATCATTTTGAATCCAAATGGAAAGATTGATTAGAAACTGTTGAATTGGCAACAAATACACTGTGGTTAATTTTATTTTTATTAGTAATTTGCTTTAATTGAAACACAAATTTCAGGAATATATTCTGTGGCTAAGAAACCTACCAAATCCAAAGTAAAAAGTTTTGAAGAATCGTTATGGGATAGTGCCAATAAACTACGTGGTAGTGTTGAGCCCTCTGAGTATAAGCATATTGTTTTATCTCTAATTTTCTTGAAATTTGTGAGTGATACTTTTGAAGCTCAACGTACAAAGATTGCCGAAAAGCATGGTGCAAATGCTGAGAAATTCCTAGAGATTGAAGCTTTTTATCATCAAGATAATGTCTTTTATCTAACGGAAGAGTCTCGTTGGAGCTATCTCATTGCAAATGCTAAGCAAGAAGATATTGCTCTGAAGATTGATACAGCCCTGCATAACATTGAGAAGAAAAATAAAGCACTTCAAGGCGCACTGCCTGATAACTACTTCTCTCGTATTGATCTAGAGGTGAGTAAGCTTGCTGCATTACTTGATGAGATCAATAACATTCAAACAATCTCCAACCAACATGAAGATGTCGTTGGTCGTGTATATGAATATTTCTTAGGAAACTTTGCTTTAGCAGAAGGTAAAGGTAAAGGAGAGTTCTATACACCTAAAAGTATCGTTAAGCTGATTGCATCTATGATTGAACCATACAAAGGTCGTGTTTATGACCCTGCTTGTGGTTCAGGTGGTATGTTTGTTCAATCTCTTAAATTCGTAGAAAACCATAAAGGTAATAGAAAAGATATTTCTATCTTTGGTCAAGAACAAACTACTGCTACTTATAAGCTTGCTAAGATGAACTTGGCGATTCGTGGCATTAGTGCTGATCTTGGTGCAGCGGCTCGCGATACATTTGCAAAGGATCAACATCCTGATCAAAAATTTGACTTCATTATGGCAAACCCTCCTTTTAACCAAAAGGATTGGCGTGGAGCAGATGAGTTAACTAAAGACCCTCGTTGGGATGGCTATGAAGTTCCTCCTACAGGGAATGCCAACTATGGTTGGATTCTCCACATGGTATCTAAACTTTCTCAAAATGGTGTTGCAGGCTTCATTCTTGCCAATGGTGCATTATCTGGTGATGGCACAGAGAAAGAGATTCGTAAAAAGCTGATTGAAAATAAATTGGTAGAAGCGATTGCTGTATTACCAATGCGAATGTTCTACACAACAGATATTAGTGTTTCTTTATGGATATTGAATCGTAATAAAAAAGAACGCTCTGTGCCTCATGGTGACCTAACTCGTGAATACCGTGATCGTGAAGATGAAGTACTCTTTATGGATTTACGAAAAATTGGTGAATCGTTCGAGAAGAAATTTATTCAATTCTCAGATGAGCATATTGAACAAATTTCAGAAACTTTCCATACGTGGCAACAAAAATTATTTGAGGTTGAATACCAAGATATTCCCGAATATTGCTATTCAGCATCACTTCAAGAGATTGCATCTAAAGATTATTCACTTGTACCAAGTAAATATATCGAATTCGTTAACCGTGATGAAAATATTGATTTTGATGAAAAAATGTTAGCTCTTAGATCAGATTTTGCTGAGCTTTTAAAAGCTGAAGAAAAGTCAAAACAAGATTTGTTGAACGTATTTAAAGAGCTGGGCTATGAAATCAAATTATAAAAAAATTGGTGATTATGTTCGTCAGGTTAGTAATCGCAATACAGACTTAAAAGTTATGAATCTAAAAGGCATTAATATTGAGAAAGAATTTATGCCTTCGGTAGCTAATATTAACGGCACTGATTTATCGAAATATAAAGTTGTCAAAAAAGGACAATTTGCATTTAATCCAATGCATGTGGGGCGTGATAAAATGCTTCCAATTGGATTATGGAAAGAAGAAGAACCTATTATAGTTTCTCCTGCTTACATAGTTTTTGAAATAATAGATCATAATCATTTAGATCTTAACTATTTGATGATGTGGTGTAGCAGAGAGGAATTTGATAGAAACTGTTGGTTCACTACAGATAGTAGTGTTCGAGGTGGATTCAGTTGGGATAGTTTTTGTGATTTAAATTTCCCATATATTCCTCTTGAAAAACAAAAAGAAATTTATCATGAATATTTTGTTGTGAGCAATAGGATTTCATTATTAGAAAGAATTTTAAGCACAGTTGAACAAACTTCTTATCATTTATACAGAGAATGGTTTGTTAATTTTAATTTTCCAATGAATTTCATTGACTCTAATCTAGATTCTAAAGGTTATAAGCATTCAAAAGGACAATTTATTTGGGATGATGATTTAGAAAGTGAAATTCCTTTTGATTGGAGTAGTGGTACTTTAGAAGATATTTATAGTTTTCAATATGGTAAAGGTAATAATAATCCAAGTAATGGAGGAATTTATCCAGTTTATGGTAGTAATGGAATTATTGGCTACTATGATCAATTTAATAATCAGGATGCCCCAGTGATCGGTCACATTGGCTCTTGTGGTTCTCTTGTATATGCTTTTGGAAAACATTATGTGACGTATAATGGTGTCATGTGTAATATAAATGAAAATTATGGAAAAATTTTTGGATATCTGACACTGAAGAGTAAAGATCTTAAATCGCAGACTCGAGGTAGTACTCAGCCTTTTTTAAGCTATGACATGCTTTATGAGATAAAAACAGTTTTACCTCCTAAAAATATTGAAAGCAAGGCATCTTTTTATTTTGACCGTATCTATAGGCACATAAATATTTTAAATAATCAAATTAATTCTTTGAATAAGATTAAAGATTTAATTTTACTAAATCTTAGTAAAATATAGGGGGGGACATGAGTTTTACAGAAAATAAACTAGAGCTAGTTATTACGAATCTTTTAAAGTTAAGAAATATAGATCATTTAAATTTTGTTAACTCTTCTAAATCTCGTGAAGATGTGTTTTTTTATGATGATTTCGAACAGTTTATTAGAAATGTTTATAAAAATGATTCTTTAACCCCTCAAGAAGTAAAAAATATAACTATAAGATTAACTAAACTGCCTGCTTCTGATATTTATGAAACAAATAAAATAATATTAGATTTAGTAAGTAATGGTTTTTTATTAAAAAGAGAAGATCGTTCTAAAAAAGATTTATATATTCGATTGATAGACTATGAAAACATCGAAAATAATAGTTTTAAGTTTATTACTCAAATGGAAGTTCAAGGTAACGAACTAAGAATTCCTGACGGTATTCTTTATATCAATGGTATACCTTTAATTGTCTTTGAGTTTAAAAGTGCTATTCGTGAAGATGCAACAATTTATGATGCTTATCAACAGTTAACTGTACGTTATGCACGTGATATCCCAGAGCTCATGAAATACAACGCCTTATGTGTAATCAGTGATGGGGTAAATACAAAGATGGGATCTTTATTTGCGTCTTATGAGTTTTTCTATACATGGCGCAAAGTTATAGGTGATGAAACCCTTGAAAAGAATGGTATTGACTCCTTGCATACCATGATCGAAGGCTTATTTGAACCTAAACGATTAATAGATGTCATTCGTAACTTTATTTATTTCCCTGATACAACTAAGCGAGACGATAAGATCGTTTGTCGTTATCCTCAGTATTATGCTGCGAATAAGTTATTTGAAAATATTAAGACACATCGAAAGCCGTTAGGTGATGGTAAAGGTGGTACTTATTTTGGCGCAACTGGATGCGGTAAAAGCTTCACAATGCTTTTTCTATCACGCTTGATTATGAAAAGTGTAGAGTTTGAAAGCCCAACTATTGTGGTTATTACAGATCGTACAGATTTAGATGATCAGCTTTCAGCTCAATTCACCAATGCAAAAGGCTTTATTGGTGATGAAACAATTCTAAGCGTTGAAAGCAGACAGCATCTCAGAGAGTTACTTCAAGGTCGCAAAAGTGGTGGTGTGTTCTTAACAACTATTCATAAATTTACCGAAGATATTGAGCTATTGACTGAACGCACAAATGTCATCTGTATCTCAGATGAAGCTCACCGCAGTCAAGTCAATCTAGATCAAAAAATCCGTGTAACTGAAGATGGTGTTAAGAAGACATACGGATTTGCCAAGTACTTGCATGATTCTTTGCCTAACGCAACCTATGTTGGTTTTACAGGTACGCCTATTGATGCGACTTTAGACGTATTTGGTGATGTAATTGATTCTTATACGATGAGTGAATCAGTACAAGATGAGATTACAGTAAGACTTGTATATGAAGGTCGGGCTGCGAAAGTATTGCTAGACAATAAAAAACTTCAAGAAATTGAAGGCTATTATAAAAAGTGTCAAGAAAATGATGGTGCTTCAACTTATGCCGTTGAAGAAAGTAAGAAAGCTATGGCAAATATGCGGTTAATTTTGGGTAATCCAGATCGAATTAAAGCTATTGCTGAAGACTTTGTAAACCATTATGAAACCCGCGTGAGTGAAGGCTCTACAATCATGGGTAAAGCAATGTTTGTTTGTGCATCACGACAAATTGCTTTTAATCTGTATCAAGAAATCATTGCGCTTCGACCTGAATGGGCTGAAGTCAAAGAAGCTGCCGATGGTATCGCTTTAACTGAACAAGAAAGAAAAGAAATCAAGCCAAATGCGAAAATCAAGCTAATTGCTACAAGACATAAAGATGATGAGAAAGCACTTTATGATCTGTGTGGTACTAAAGATGATCGCAAAGAACATGACCGACAATTTAAAAATCCGAAGTCAAACTTCAAAATTGCGATTGTTGTCGATATGTGGCTGACAGGCTTTGACGTTCCTTTCCTAGACACCATTTATATTGATAAACCGATTCAACAACATAACTTAATTCAAACGATTTCTCGTGTGAATCGAAAATTTGAAAGTAAAGAGAAAGGCTTGGTAGTCGATTACATTGGTATTAAAAACCAAATGAAATTGGCTTTAGCTCATTACAATAAATCTGATGCAAAAAACTTTGAAGATGTTGAGCAATCCATCATTGTTGTCAAAGATCATCTAGAATTATTGAAGGATCTATTTAATAAATTTGATACCTCCCCTTATTTCTCAGGAGAGCCTTTAAAACAGCTTCAGTGCTTAAATAAGGCATCAGAGCATGTTCAGCTTACCAAAGAGCTAGAACATCGTTTTATGCAGCTTGTGAAGCGTTTAAAGGCAGCGTATGACGTTTGCAATGGCTCAGAAAAGATTAGTCAGGATGAACGAGATCTCATTCACTTCTATTTAGCTGTACGTTCTATCGTCTTTAAGTTAACGAGGGGTGATGCTCCTGATACTGCTCAAATGAATCTTCAAGTACAGAAAATGATTGCTGATGCATTAGAGGCTAACGGAGTGGACGATATTCTCAAGATTGGTGAAGATGAATCTACTGAGGTCGATATTTTTGGAGATGATTACTTAGCTAAGCTAGAAAAAATTAAGCTCCCAAACACCAAGATTAAACTGCTGCAAAAATTATTAGCTAAAGCTATTGGTAAATTCAAACAGGTAAACAGAACTAAATCTATTGATTTCTCTAAACGCTTCAAAGCTTTGGTTGATAGCTATAACGAACGTAAAGAAGACAGTATTTTGGTCAGTGGCGTTCTTGAAGACTTTTCAAATGAAATCATGAATCTACTTCAAGATTTAAAGCAAGAAATGGGTTCATTTGCCGATCTTGGGATTGGCATTGAAGAGAAAGCATTCTATGACATTCTTCAATCTTTGGCGGTGAAATATGACTTCACTTACCCTGAAAATCAGCTATTAGATTTAGCTAAAGCGGTTAAAGCAGTAGTAGATGATAAATCTAGCTACCCTGACTGGAGTGATCGAGAAGATATTCGAGCTGAACTAAAAGTCGATCTGATTGTATTGCTTGCTGAATATGGCTATCCACCGATTGATCATGATGAAGTGTATAAAGAAATCTTCGAACAAGCGGAAAATTTTAAAAAGTATGCCAGTCTTTAATTAATAAACAATATAGGGTAAGGATATGACACAAGAATTAGATATAGAAAAAGAACTGGCTGAAATACTGAGTGAATCAATTTCTGCCCCATTTTTGTTTATTGGTTCAGGCTTTTCTAGGCGATATCTAGATCTTCCAGATTGGAAGGGCTTATTAACTAAATTTTCCACTTCAATGCCATTTGATAGCTATTTGGGGACATCAGGTAATGACTATCCAAGTGCAGCTTTAGCATTAGCAGGAGATTTTGCTGCTGAATGGTGGAAATCAAATAAAGATAAACCTGAAATCTACCAATCTAAAAATTGGATTCATGCTATCGAAACACCTCTCAAATATGAAATTAGTCAATATTTGAACAATGTCGAAATTGAATCAAAAATTAGCGATAATCCTGAGTTAAAAGAATTGTTAAGCTCAGAAGTAGTCATTGATGGAATTATCACAACAAATTGGGATAGGTTGCTTGAAACTATTTTTCCAAAATTAAATGTATATGTGGGTCAATCAGACTTATTTTTCAGAAATCCTCAATCTATTGGTGAAATTTTTAAAATACATGGGTGTTGTAGTAATTTTTCAAGCTTAGTACTGACAAAAAATGATTATGAAAATTTTAATAGTAAAAATGCATATTTAGCAGCAAAGCTACTATCTATATTCTTAGAAAATCCTGTCATATTTATAGGTTATTCTATTACTGATACCAATATTACTGACTTGTTAGGTTTAATTGCAGACATGATGGAATCTCAGGAGCAATTAGAAAGATTGGCAAAGAATCTGATTTTTGTTACTAGACCTGATGATGAAAAAGACCAATTAGAATCTGTACTAATGACGGTTGGTTCAAAAAAATTATATTTCACCCATATTCGGACTCATGACTATTCTAAAATTTATAAAGCTCTACAACATTCAGAAAGGAAAATTCCAGTTCACTTATTACGTGCTTTAAAAGAGCAAATTTACAATATTGTAAAGACTACTGAAGATGCGGACAGACGTATTGCCGTAAAAGATTTCGATGAAGCAACTGCTGAAAATTCAGAACTAGAATTCGTAGTCGGTGTTGGGGTTGCTCAAAATGAATCAGGTGAACGCATTGGATTAAATGGTGTGAATAGTTGGGATATCCTAAAAGATATTATCTTAGATCATTTACCTTTTAGCGATTCTGATATTTTAACTCAAGTGCTTCCAGAACTTTCTAAGCAGAATAGAACTTATTTGCCTGTCCAAAAATACAGCAAGGCAAATCCAATATACAAAACACAGACGAATATTCAATCAACGCTGAAAGAACTTTTAGGCTTTGACATTGAGCACTATAAAAAGAAAATACCAACATCTGTAACAAGACAGTTTGATAAAGCATGGACATTTGAAGAAATAATAGCCTTGGAAAAAGTCGGTGAATCTGAATGCTCCTTAAATAAGAGAATCGACTTTTTGGCACTATGGCTAATCAATAATCCAACTCAACAGAATTGTTATTTATTAAAACAAAGCTACCTTTCTACTGAATTCGATAATTTAAAGTCTAAAGGAGATGCTTCTACTTTTAGACGATTGATATGTATTTTAGATCAAATTGAGAACAAAATTTTATGATTTTGATACTCTATTAGAACCTTTAACAGGCTTCTAATAGAGTTTTAATTGCTTTAATTTCACATTCCAAAAGTGACATTTGTTTTTGTTTTTTAATGATAAATTTCATAATAATCTCTGAGAGTATTGGGAACTTATCAAGATACAACTCGTAAATATGTAATTCGTTACGAAGGTGATCAATACTTTTCAAAACTTTATCATATTCGACTAGCAACTTGCTTTTAACGTGATCTGAGTCATTTGATTCTCTAAAATTTAGTAATTCGGAGCGGGTGTAGTTAGAGGAATATTTATATGTACAAGTAGATGTATCAGCTAATATTAAATCTACGGAAACAAGCTCCCTAATAAATTGATAAATTTTTGCATAATATCTTTTTGAGCTAAATTCAGGGTAAAAAAAGATAAAGAGTCCTCTTAAGTCTTTGAACTCATAACCTGAAAATGTTCTATCTGACAAAAAATCAAACAAACAGTTTTTTAGCTGATGATTTGTAGACATATAGATATACCGATTAAACAATTGAACAAGGAAATATCCTATTTTGGGATATTTTCATTAATAGTACAACATCTTGAGCTATGAGCTCAATACATGACCCTCGATACAAAAATTTGATCAAAGAATTAATCAAAATACGTGAGTTGAAAAATATAACTCAGGTAGAACTTGCTACATCTTTAAAAAAGCCACAGTCATACATAGCTAAAGTTGAAAACTTGGACAGACGAATTGATGTATTAGAACTACATGATTGGTTATCGGCGTTAGATAAACCGATTAGTGAATTTTTAGCATCTTATTTTGAGATTTGAAATTTTTAAGTGTAATTAGTGGACTACCCATAATTATTAGGTAGCTGATAAAGGTAACTGGTATATATCAACCTAATCTATTCTGAAGAAAATTTCAGAATAATTCATGGACATTATCGGCAAAGATGTCCATGAATTATTTAACGTGATATGGACATTGCTTATTTAATAAATTTTTTGAAAAAACAAACTATTAAAAAATGTCCATACATTCTATGTAATCCTTAGACAGGTACAGGTAAAACGCGTACCGCTATTGCATTGGTCGATGTGCTCATGAAAGCAAATGTAGTGCAAAAAGCCCTGTTCCTTGCGGATCGTACATCATTAGTCAATCAAGCACACAATGCCTTTAAAGCCAATTTAAAAGATGCTTCATTCGTCAATTTACTTGAAGATAAAAACCAAGTCGGTCGAGTGTATTTCTCTACCTATCAAACGATGATGGGTTTGATTGATGAAATGAATGCCGATGGTACACGTAAATTTGGTACAGGCATGTTTGACTTGATCATTGTCGATGAAGCCCACCGCAGTGTGTATCAAAAGTTTGGCGAGATTTTTAAGTATTTTGATAGTCTGCTTGTGGGTTTAACAGCTACCCCAAGAGATGAAGTAGATCGAGATACCTATGCTCTGTTTGGCTTAGAAAGTGGTGTTCCAACCGATTACTATGACCTCGATCAAGCCATTGCAGATGGTTATCTTGTGCCACCTAAAGCTTATTCAGTTCCACTTAAGTTTATGCGTGAAGGCGTGAAGTATGACGAACTCTCTGAAGAAGAAAAACAACATTGGGATAGTCTAAATTGGGGTGATGAAGAAGCACCTGAAGAGGTCTCAGCATCTAAGATCAATAAAGACCTGTTCAATACAGGCACGATTGATTTAATGCTTAAACACTTGATGGAAAATGGCATTAAAACCGAAGGTGGTGACCGTCTTGGTAAGACCATCATCTTTGCTGTGAATCAAAAACATGCCCAGTTTATTGCAGATCGCTTTAACGAAAACTATCCGAAATATGATGGGAAATTTGCGCGTGTCATTACTCATGCCACTAAGTATCCGCAAAGCTTAATTGATGACTTTAGTAAGAAAGATTTACCTGAACCACAAATTGCCATTTCAGTAGATATGCTGGATACAGGGATTGATGTTCCTGAAGTCATTAATCTAGTGTTCTTTAAAGCAGTGCGTTCCAAAGTGAAATTTATGCAGATGATCGGGCGTGGTACACGACTCTGCAAAGAGTTGTTTAGCCCTGAAGATGATAAGAAAGAATTTTTTATCTTCGACTATTGCTCGAACTTTGAATACTTCAATGAAAACCCTGATGGTGCACCTGTATCGACGACTGAACCATTGGGACAACGGCTGTTCAAAGCTCGATTAAATATTCTAAGTCTGCTTAATTCCAAGGATTATGAAACCGAAGCTTTAAGAGCTGTACAGCAAGATATGCGTCAAAGCTTACAGACTGAAGTGAAGTCAATGAATAACGATAACTTCATCGTAAAGTCTGAGCTTGAGTATGTTGAACAATTCAAAAATGATGAAACGTGGGACAACTTGGACGACCTTGCGATCGGGACATTGCGAGAACACATCTCTAAACTTCCAAATCAACTTGAGCCAGAAACATTAGAAGCCAAGCTATTTGATATGTTGTGCTACAACCTTGAGCTTGCTGTATTAGAAAAAAATAATAAAGCAATACAGGGTTATGCCAATAAAGTGATCGAAATCGCTTCTAAATTGGAAACCAAAGAGAACATTCCCATTGTCGCTGAACAGATTGCTCTTATTCAGGACGTGCAAACGGTAGATTATTGGAAAGGCATTACCTTACCTATGCTTGAATCGATGCGTAAACGTATCCGTGGTTTGGTGAAATTGATTGAAAAATCTGCCTCAACCATTGTGTATTCGATGCTAGACGATGACATTGGTGAAGCGATAGAAGTTGATATTCCTGTAGTTTCCAGTGGTGTTAACCTTGCTCAGTACCGTAAGCGTGTAGAGAGCTTTATTAAAGCCAACGAGAACCATATCACCATCGCCAAACTCAAACGTGGTTTAGCATTGACTTCTACCGACCTAAGGGAACTTGAACGCTTCGTATTTGAGGCTCAGGAAGTCGAGAGCAAAGAAAAATTTGAAGAATGCTTTGGTACAGAAAAATCTTTACCACTTTTCATTCGCTCCTTAGTTGGTTTAGATCGTCAAGCAGTACAAAATGCTTTCTCAAAATATCTACAAGGTACGACTTATAATGATAAACAGATTCGCTTTGTAGAAATGATTATTGAGCATTTAACTATTCGAGGCACCTTAGAAGCTTCACAGCTTTACGAACCACCATTTAATCAGATTCACTACGAAGGCATTGATGGTGTATTTGCTGATAGTGATGCTGACAACATATTTGGTGTTGTTGAAGTGTTTAATGAAAGTGCTGTGGCTTAATAATTAAAATGAAATTATCAGATTTTTCAATAGAAGCTTTGAACCCCTTTATAACTGGAGATGAATCTCCTGCTCCGCGAATGAGCGGACCCGAGCTTATTAAGTTCTTTAATATGTTTGGCATCAGAGATGTTTACTCTTTTGAAAATGCTGGATTACCTAATGGTGTAAGTCGTAAAGAATATGTCACTATTACCTTAAAGGCACTTAATGGAAAGCCAACTTTTAAAACCATAATTGAAGGCTTAGTTGACACAAGACGAGTAAGAAATTCTGATGAGCTAGCAAAATTAATAAATGAAATCATAAAGCATGACTCTTATAATTTAGAGAAAAACGCAGAAGGAATTTACAAAATATCCGGTGCTGATCCAGAAGAAAAAATTGATATTCAAGCACATTTTCAAGAAATTAGAGATCAAATAATAGAGGCTATTCAAAGTGCCAAGTTCGTAGTTTGGGTTGCAATGGCTTGGTTTACAGACAAGGAAATAGCAAATGAACTGCTAAAAAAACACTGGGAGGGATTAAATATCCAAGTTATTGTTAATGATGATGAAATTTCTAAAAAATATGGGTTAGATTTTTCTTCAAAAGGCATCGAATTCTATAAGGGAAATCCTTCCTCAAATTTTGGAAAGAAAATTATGCATAATAAATTTTGTATAATTGACTTTAAAAAAGTGATCCATGGCTCTTACAACTGGACTAATAATGCTAAATATAACAATGAAAGTATCACTATAACGGAGAGCAGAGAGCTAGCAGAAGAATTTGCTGAGCAATTTATTAAACTAAAAGTTAATATAAAAAATCCAGAAAAAAACTCTAAGTAACTTGCTAAATAAATATAATGTATTTAAATTTTCTTAAATTTTACTTTATAAGAATTATTTATGCGTTTAAAAAATTTAAAAATCAACAACTTTAGAAATTTTGAATCTGTTGATATTCCTTTAAGTAGTAATATTGTATTGCTTGGTGAAAATCGAGTTGGGAAAAGTAATTTACTATTTGCAATGCGCTTAGTAATCGATCAAACACTTTCAGATTCAGCTAGACAATTAAAAATATCAGATTTCTGGGATGGTTGCGATTTATCTAAAAAACCGAAAATTGAAGTTCATCTAGATTTTACTGATTTTGAAACTGATCTTTATTTAACCTCATTACTAACTGATTATAGACTTGCACATGATCCTCAAACTGTTCGTTTAAGCTATATGTTTAGATGTAAACCAGAAATTACGGGTTTGCCAACCAGTAGTGAAGACTTTGAATTTATAGTTTATGGTGGAGGAGTTGAAACAAGATCAATTCATAATCAAGTAAGAAGACGCATTTCTTTAGATTTTCTTGATGCATTACGTGATGCAGAAAACCAACTAGGCTCTTGGAGAAATTCACCTTTAAGGCCACTTATAGAAAATGCTATGGGATCAATTGATTCAACTGAGCTAGTCAAAGTATCAACTGATTTAGAATCTGCAAATACAAAAATTGTTGAACAACCAGCAATTAAAGAATTGAATGATTCATTAGGCGAAAAAATCCTAGGTCTTTCAGGGAAAGGGCATGATTTAAAAACATCACTCCGCTTTTCTAATGCTGATCCCTTAAGATTATTTCGTACTTTAGGTATGTATATTGATGAAGGAAAACGTAGTATTACCGAAGCAAGTTTAGGCTCAGCGAATGTTATGCTAATGGCTTTAAAACTAGAGGAATTCTCTTGGCGCAAAGCAAAAAATGAAAGAAATTATTCTTTATTATGTATAGAAGAGCCTGAAGCCCACCTACACCCTCAACTCCAGCGCACTGTTTTCAAAAATATTTTTAAAGAAAAAGATTCCTCCCAAGCCCTCATTGTTACCAGTCATTCTCCAACATTAGCATCAATTGTACCTTTACGCTCTATTGTTAGTTTAAGATCTGTAGAAACTAGTACAAAAGCATTTTCATTAGCTGATTTGCCAATTGATGAAGATGAAAAAGATGATATAGAAAGATATTTAATAGCAACTCGTTCAGAAATTCTGTTCGCTAAAGGCATTATTTTTGTTGAAGGCGATGCTGAGGAGGCTTTAGTTCCGAGTTTTGCTGAAATATTAGGCTATGACTTAGATGGGCTCGGGATTACTGTATGTAATGTAGCTGGAACGAACTTTAATCCATATATCAAATTAGCGGAGGGATTAGGTATACCTTTTACAGTGATTACAGACTGGGATCCGTTAGAGGGAACAAAACCAGCATTAGGAAGAGCAAGATGCTTAGGAATTTGGGATTCTCGCTGTGAAGTTAATTTAGGATTAACCAAATTTACTGAAAAAAATAGAGAATGGGCTGAAACAGTTGACTTTATAGAATTTAGTAGTTCATTTAGTAAGGTCGGAATATTTTTAAATAATGAAACATTTGAAGTTGCTATCGCGCAAACCCCTCATTTAAGTACGGCATTATTAGAAATTCTAGATGAACAAGGTTTTGGATCAATTCGTACAAAACGTATTAATGAGTGGAAAGCAGATCTAGCAAAAGTAGATAGTACACAACTACTTGCTATGATTAAAGACATTGGTAAAGGACGCTTAAGTGGAAAATTAAGAAAGAAAATTTCTGGTGAGAATCAAATACAAGTCCCTAAATATATTCAAGATGCGATTGAGTTCATGGTGAAAAAATGTCTAATCACATAACTTTACAACAGGCTTTATCTGAACTGGAAAAAAATAAAGAGCAATTTGAAGCTGTGCAAAGTAAAAGTCATTGTGTTGTTTTAGCCGGCCCTGGTAGTGGGAAAACTAAAACCCTTACTACAGCTATTGCTCGAACTCTTCATGAAGAAGTGATTGCTCCAAGAGCTATAGCATGTATAACTTATAATAATGAGTGCGCAATAGAGCTTGAAAATCGCCTCACCAGATTAGGAGTTATGACTCAAGATCGAAATTTTATTGGTACTGTACACAGCTTCGCTTTAACGCAAATTATAATTCCATATGCGCGCTGTATTGAAGATTGATCCTAGCCAAAATAATGGACAGCACGTCCCTCTAAAGATAACGTAACTTTAATCTTTGGAGATTCAAGAAATGGCTAAACGTTTTAGTCCTGAATTTAAACAGCAAGCGATTGATTATGCACTTTCAAACTCCCACGAACCTATAGCTGCAATCGCCCAGAAATTAGGTGTGGGTTATTCAACTTTAGACAAATGGATTCGTGAAGCCAATC
>NZ_KE007361.1:113183-166353 GCF_000400735.1 Acinetobacter tandoii DSM 14970 = CIP 107469 | reverse complement strand
TTTCATACATTGAAAGGTCATGTGGTCCATGGCAGTGTGTTTGCCACTCGAAAAGAAGCGAATACAGTCTTGTTTGACTATATTGAGATTTATTACAATCGGGTCAGAAGGCATTCCGCAAACGGCTGGTTAAGCCCAGAAGCCTTTGAACAGAAATATTTTAAGAATTTAGAGGGATTTGTTGTCCACGATACTGTCTAGGATCAGATAGTATTCCTGATGATTTTAAAGTAGCAAATTCCTCTGAATGCCGTGCTGCTGTTGAGAATGCTTATAAAACTATATATAAGGATTCAGGGAATCCTCACAAGCAGTGGGAATTTGCTAAAGAAAAAAGAAGTCGAGATGTAGATAGATCACTTCCAGCTTGGAAAGGTCAAAATCAAGAACTGGCTGAATTTATTGAGGCATATGAGTTAGAGCTTAGAAAAAATGGTCTCATCGACTTTGATGATATGCCACTCATTGCTTTTAAAATGATTAAAGAAAATATTTGGATTCGCCAAGCTTTGGAAGCTCGCTTTCCTATTCTATTTGTTGATGAATACCAAGATTTAGGACATGTACTTCATGAGCTGGTTCAACTCCTTTGTTTTGATGGGAAAATTCGGCTATTTGCTGTAGGGGATGCCGATCAATCCATTTACGGATTTACTGGAGCAAATCCTGAATTACTAAAGAGTTTGACTGAAAGAAATAATGTTCAAAACATTCAACTAAAATTTAATTATCGTTCAGGAACAAAAATTGTTAAAGCATCTTCAGGGGCTCTTGATGAGGTTCGAGAATATAAAAGCCCAGATGGTACACCTGAAGGAGAAATCATATTTAATTCTGTAAACGGTGATTTAGAAAAACAAGCAAGTTTTATTGTTAATAATCTTTTAGTTCAATTAAACTCGCAAGGTTATAAAAATGAGCAAATAGCTATTTTATATCGTGCAGCTTGGCTTGGTGATAAAATTGTAGAGGTTTTAGAACAAAAAAAATTAACGTATCATCGGACAGATACTAATGCTTTGATCAAAAGAAGTTCAAAACTAGCCCGCTTTATTGAAAATTGTACGAAATGGATTACTGGTGGTTGGAAGCTTGCCGACCCGCCTTTTAATAAACTGGCCAAACAAGCATTAAGTATTGTTTATGGTAACCACTACACTCAAAGTGAAGAACAATCTTTAACATTACAGCTTATTCAATTTTTACAAAAAAGTATAACTTTTCAAGAAACTACAAATGAGTGGTTAATCCGATTTAGAAAAGAGTTGGTAGATCCTTGGACAATCATTTGCCGTAATAACTTACAGGAGTGGTATATATGCTCAGAATTGATTCAACATACTTCACCTGATATAGAAAAAGATATGTCCCTTGATCTATTTTCTGGAAAAACAGAAGGAAGTGGTAGATTAACCCTTACTACTTTTCATAGTTCTAAGGGACGTGAATTTGATGCTGTTATTATTTATGGTGTTAATAATGATGTTATACCTAGCTGGAGAGATAAGAAGACACCACAAACACTAAAAGAAGCTAGAAGACTTTTTTATGTTGCGGTTACACGTCCTAAATCGATATTGCATATTGTGTATCAATATGGAAATGATTCCGAATTTTTAAAGAATTTTATAGGAGAAGTCGAACATAGTTAAGCACCACTTATTGTCCAAGTAGGAGAAGTTGACTATCAATGGCTAAGCGCCATTTTGTGTCCATTTAAATAAGAATATGTAGTTATGGTCTTGCTTGTTTTTGCGTGAATTCGGTGGACTACTTTTAAGTATAATTAGTGGATTATTATTACTGATTCAGTCAAATATCAATGTCTTTCTTAGTTAGCTATCACATTCAGAGTTTTAGGCAAATAAACGAGAGAAATAGAACAGGATAAAAATGGATTATTTTCATACTAAATTACTCAAGTACGCTACTAAACATGAATAGTATGACATTGCGTACGTTCTATTGTCGGAGGGTAGATATAAGATTCAAAAATCTTGTAAGTCCTTAATAAACCGTAGAACTTCTAACTTCTGCTCATTACTTAAAGTATGACTAACTTGTATTATTTCTGCCAATAAATCGTTTTCTACATAAAAATATGCTGTTGGTAAATCTAAAATTTCTGCAATCTTGGAAGCCATTAAAAAATCAGGAACATGTTTTCCACGCTCATACTGATTCATACGCGCACTAGCAGAAGATTCATCAATTCCAGCCAAGATCCCCAAGCGCTCTTGTGAAAGTTTTTTTGCTTTGCGCGCTAAACGAAGTCGTAAGGCAAAAACATTTAAATTATGTGTTGGCATTAAACATAAGCACCCACTTTAAAACTAAGATTTTCTTAGTTTCAACTTGAGTTATTACTAAGGATTCCTTAGTATTGTGAAATCAAGAAGGCTACATTGCATTGCCGATGGTAATTTTTGAACAAACTTGCTAGATCTGCGTTGATCCCAAGTGCGTATTTTTAAACCTCTACCAATTGTTAAAGTTATGATTCTATATACAGTTCAACGCTAAGGTCATCAACTCTTTTTTGCTTTAATCGTGCTAATCCATGTCAAAATATACTCTACCTTTTTACAGTGATTTTTTTCACATTTTACTGAATCATGAAATCATCGAATGGCGAGCGAATGACTTTATAAAGGCTATTTTTAATGATAGACAATTTGTTAGGCCCTCTGAAAAGCAAAGTATTTATAGAGGATTAAATATTCTAGTAAAATGCAATTTCCTTTTAACAGTGAGAGACGAGAATAATCGTAATATTTTTAGATACAGCGAATCCTCTTATTTAAAATCCTATCGAAATGTTGAGAAAGTAAAGAAGGTCAAAGAAGCATTAATTGAGGAACAAAAGAGTTTGGAAAATGTACTCGAACGACGTAAAACCGAGAAAGTTTTCATTGAAAATATCATTAGTAAAAACCCAGATCTTCAAAGTTTTTTCGATAAGTATGAATATGTTATCTCCAAAGAGTTAAGTGAATTAGAAAATAAGAATAGTTTTATATTGAATATTTTCAATGATATTGAAAATATTCACTAGAATCATTCTAAAGAGGGAGAACTATAAGTTATAAATTGTGTGATTCTCTACCGCGTAACTGGGAGCTTACTTGAGTTCAAGTGAGCTTCACTGGAGGCTTACTTTATAAACATATAGTCAACACATCAATTGAATGTAGCGATATTTAATTTTTTTAGCTCATGTATTTCGCTTAATAAGAGGCATAATGTATCAGAATTACTTAACGAGGAGGATTCAAATCTGTCAGATATATTGATTAACTTTGCTATTCTTGAACGAACATGGCTAGATAGTGATTCATTACTTTCATCTTCTAAGTTGTTGTACTGGTTGATCTCACATGCTAAGTGAACATAGTGTGCTAAGGTTTTATCCGAAGCATGCATGGTTAGTTTTCTGCAAGCCTCTGCAGCGACACTGAGTATATTAGAAAAACTTCCTTGTTTAGAAAGTTTACTAATTGCTTTTGCAATATTCAAAGTAATATATCTATGTCTAAAAGAATGGTTCACAATATGTCTTAGTGCTTGGGCATGGGGTGAGTTATTAATAACTTTTCTCGCGTAATTCTTAAGATATGATTGTTTTAATTTCTCTCCCGTTTTCGCATCTACAAATATACTGTCATGTTTAATATCAGGGAATCGTTCCTCTACTTTATACAGGTATATTAAAATGACTTGTAAATCGTCCTTGGTCACAGGGACGTTACGACTTTTTCCTTTGTACTTTCCTTTAGCAATTTTTAAGTCTCTAATAATATGCTTTGCTGAGGGATTTAACATGTCGGCAGCGGCATTTTGTATCATTTTTTTTGTGATTTGGTTTACCTCCGAAATCCTTGAACCAGTTATTTCCATTAAAGTTCCTAGGGCTTGCCATCTAGCAATTAAAAAATCATCTACTTCTGGGTGAAGCGTTGTCGAATTTATTGCATCTAACCACATTAAATATTCATAATCTTTAACAAATTCAGCTTCTGTTTTTATGTGGATAAGGCCATTAAGACATCTATGTGATAAATAGCTCTTTTCAAATCTACCGTGGATATATTTATGATTAGAGTAGTGAACTTTATAATTTGTATGATGGTTGATTTTATTTGTAGCTAAATGCCATTTTGGATATCGTTCATTGAGGTGAACAACGTACCCTAAAGCTGTGCGAACATGGGAAATTATAGTTGCATCTGTGATATTCCGCTCTTTTAATCTCTCTACATATCGATACATTGTATCATCATTTATGTAATTCAATTCCGTATTACTTTCTTCCAGAAAATCACAAAATAAATTTAAGCTGTAAGCCTTTTTTGACACAGACGTTGCAAGTGGTTTTATATTGTAGGTTCTTGCTCCTCCAGCGTAGTGTGTTAAATACTCATTAGCATCCCAATCGAATTGTCCCATTTTCTTGAGAATTATAGGGAGAGGCACTGAGTCCTCAAATGCCCCTTTTTTACCGACAGTTAAGAATGATAGATTCGGGTTCTTTGCGATTACGACTCTTGTCATTATTTCAACTGCCAAATTCGTTGTTTGCCTAGTATAAGAGCTTGGTTTCTAAGAAGCGACTGGAGTACTTCATTGACAGTCTTATCTTCTTTGATGTTTTCGAGTGTTTGAATATATGCGCGGTAAACCTCTGCTAACGCATTTCTAAGTTCTTCATTTTCCAGCATGAGTAAATTCAAGTCTTCTTTTGAGATAGATGAAGAGCCAGTTTTAATCGAAACCTGTTTACCAGACTGCTCATTATTCAAATTTAAATTAGCTAAGTCGATAGCTTCTAATAGTGCTTTTAGAACTTGTGCGTTATGTGCCTCGTGGGCGGTATTCCAAACACATTTTATCACCTCTAATTCATGGTCTTCCCATTGCAAAACAGAGGAAAGCGATATAGTTTTACGCTTTACTACTAATGAGGGATAAATGTCATTTTTACTACTAATCTTTCTTATCAAGTTTGCTTTTTTTGATAGGGATTCAGTCTTGGCTTCTTTTTCAGCTAAAACTGCTTTCGAAGTTTCTCCAGTTATGAATTTGGGCATTTAATTTACCTCCCGGGGGTGCAGAAGTAGAAAAATATATCTTTGCCATCAATTCTCCTAAAGCGAACTTCTTCTCCTGTTTTTTGTTTATGCTCATTAATCATTTGCTTAATAAGCGGTTCTAGAACAGTGACTGTTTCTGTTGACTTTTTTGCTTGACTTACTATCTCTGTAATAGTGTCGTCTGCATGTAATTGTTTATGTAATGAAGAACCGATTCTAGCTATTGCTATCTCAGCTTCTTCTAGCCATTCATCTGACGGAGAAATTTCTGCATAGTGAAAAGTTTGCTCAAGTGACGAGTGCCCCATAAACCATGAAAGTTCTTCTAAACCATTATCATCCGAAAAGTTAAAGTATAAAACAGCGAAAAGTCTTCTAAATTGGTGCTGTGCTGGATACCATCTCTTGTTCTCTATCAATGGAGACTGAGACCAATCTTGAAAAAAACACAGAGCTTTGTATATTAAATCTCCACTTATTGGGAATTTATAAAAGTCTATTTTTTCAATATGGTGTTTTGCATGATTGAAAGAGCTTGATGAATGCAAAGAAAGAACTTTTCCAAATAGATAAACTTCATGTTCATTAAAAAAGTATCCTTGCAGTTCTTCTAATTGTGTAACAAATAAAGAAAACTCTATTCCATAATCAAAAATTAAATCAGGAATAGGCCTATGGACATCCTCTAATTCAAGTCTTTCGGATCTTTTCGGTATTCTCAGTGTTATATCAAATAATCCATCTATAGGTGATAAGCGGAAACAGTTTCTTTTTAAAGTGATTAATGATTGTCTTCGGCCAGAACTGAAACTGGCTAGAAGTATCCACATGGAAGCAACATAAAGTAATATGGTGGCTTCAACTGATAAGTTGTTTCTTATCCAATTGTGACTTAGATTTTCAAATGCTACTTGATATTCCCAAGTTGTAATTTTTAGTTCCTTTAGTACATCCGGCATACAGGTGTTAGCGAAAGCATGCTCCCGTATCACTTTTGTGTTTCTAAATATCCGTGATGGAGATATTTTTAGTGCGTCAATGGCATTTTTTTCCGCAGCCCAAAGTGAATTTAAATAACTCCTAAGCTCAGGGCCAAACTGTCTTGCAAAATATAGCGCCTTAGACATAGCATGAAGTGCGATATGAGCAGGGATTAGTTTTGTTTTTTGGGGTGGGTTTAAACTATCTAGGATGGAGTGGCCGTCAGAAAATAATTCTCGGGGGGAATGATTAAAAGAATGCTTTTGAATCACTCTACTAGTGTAAAGTAACTCTAATTTCGAAATTTCGTTTGAAATGGTTTTTTCCTTAGGTTTAAGGTCGATTTCGACTTCAAATAAGGGATTGGATGCATTGAAATATTCGGAAGTATAATGTGAAGCTTTGTTATTAGTTTTATTATTTAAATAAAGTTTTAGCTTGCTCTGTAGACTAATCACTTCTCTAGTGGTAATTAATAGCTCAGATTGGATTTTTTGCCAATCCTTTTTTGATAAATTATTGTGATGTTCAGAAGATATTTTTAACACGTGTGAAAAATGTTCGTCAGTAACTCCAAATGATTTTAAATATTCTTTAGTATTAATGAAACCAATCATGTCTAAATGTCGAATAATTGGTTTGTCTTTATTGCTCCTCAATTCATTTGCATGTCTAATTAAGCTTATTATCGAATTAAAAATCTCTAAAAACCGTTGAGGTCGTGAGACTGCATCAGTGAAGCTTAGATAAAGAAAGCTGCTCTTTAAATCATGTAGCAGTTCTGAGTTTTGTTCGTTCGTAAGGAGCTCATCAGGTGCAATTTCTTTATGAAATGATAATATCCGATAACTTTCTCTCTTGTATGGTGGTGCAGATGGGATATCAAATCCACTTTTAGCAATATGCCACTCGTGGTCTCCTATAGAATCGTTCAGCATCCATCTCGGCTTTGGATACTGTCCAGATTTAGCCAGTTTTAACCACTCTTGTTCTGAAAGTTCAATCGCTAAGGAGGTAGAAGCTAAGTTTAAATTTCCCATATCTGTCAGCCTTTCAATGCCTTGTGCGCTTTTCTAAGCATGTCTTTTAAATGAGTTGAACCTTCAGATAACTTTCTGATTACATCCTCACAATCTGCTTTTAGTTGATCGTCTGTACCTTCTTTGATGTACTTTAAAGCCAAAATAATATTTTCATGGGATAGGCAAAAATAAGTCGGGCTCGTTTCTTTCGACATTGTCGACTGTATTGTTAACTTTGAAAAAAGTGGCCCTCCCATATCGGGGTTGCTGAAAGCCTGTTTGAGTCGGGCTATATACGATTCTTTAGTTAAATTTAGTATATCAAATGAGCTATCTTGTTCGCTCAAAGACATGTAAAGCAATATGTTCTGAAACGCTCTTATTTTTACTCGGTATATCAATTCAGATAAATATTTTGGAATATAGCTCTTTAAGGCGGTCTTTACCTGATTTCCAAAATAGTTTGTTGCTTTCAAAGTGTCGCCTTTAGATTCTAGATAGATGAGCACCCCTTTTGAGCAACGTACTTTTTTTAACGTAGCAGCCTTTAATTCTTCAGAGCCTGATTTTTCGTATGCTAGAAGTCTTATTTTATTGAAAGCACCTTGGAAGGTAGTTGACCAAGGGAGAGCTGCAGGAGCTCCTGATAAGAGACAGGTCCATAAGTACTTAGAGTTCAGTGACTTTCTAGTTCTTTCGCTCATCTCTAAAGCCATCTTGAAACAAGCCACAGCATCGATTTCTTCTGGTTGTAGCTGGTTCAAAGGTTTATTGCTACCTTTGGCAGAAACCTGCCTAATATGTTTAGCTCGTTTCTTATAAACTTTTACTCTTATACTGCCTTCATCATTGACTAAAATGAAGACCTCTCCTCGATGAATGGATGAAATAGCTGCTTCATAGAGTGAATGGGGATTAAATCCAAGTTCTTCTGTGATTACAATTTGCATCGCAGAAGCAATTAAGGGGGTTAAACCAAAATATTCAAGTATATCAGTACCAAATGGAAGATTTTCTCTATTATGAGGCCTTTTATTTTGAACTAATTCGTCAAAAAAATAATTGAAATACGCAACTTTATTTTCTGTGGGATAGATGTTAAAAGACTTAATATCAAAAAAATCTACTGAATGTTGATTTTCAAAATTACTTTCTGGACTAAATTTTGGAACTCCTTTACTTCTAGAAATTACTTCATCTTTACTAAGATATTTAGCATATCCTTTAACAATGATTTCCCTTGAAACCGTGACGAGGTGATCTAAGTTACTCGACAAATTTGATTGAACAAAGGTTAAAAACTCATTGCTACTCGAAAAGTGTTGATGATTTTCTTCATCTCGTAAATTAACCTGCAAGATAAGTGGATTATTACTATACTTTTCAACATTAGAGGATTCTTTTATATTTTTGGGTATGTATGTAGTTGAAGATAGTAGCCCGTGCTCGATAAGCACTTTTAATGCATTTGTTAGGTTGTTATACCTTTGGTATGCAGTGCTTCTATCAACTTCGCTTAGTAGATTATCTCTATAATTCATTAACTCACTTTGAATTCTTTCGGGTTTTTTTTCCCAATCCTTTGAACTGTCCGAAACTTGGTTCAAAAAATCAATTATTGGTTTTCTGTAAGCTTTTCTCTCTTTATGTTTGTAAGAATTGACGAAATCAAGCAGTCTTTGTCTTACTTTAATCGAGCAGTATTTATTTAAAGCTTCATCCAAAGCTTCTGCACTAGAAAGCTTGACAGAGATTTTCTGCATTGCCAATTCAGGGAGCTGACTTTTTCTCAGTTCATTGTAACGAAGCTCAGTAGTTAGTCTAGGTAGTATTACACTTTTTCGGGATGCCTTTTCGATTATAATTGCAAGAGTGTTTATTCTATTTTTGGCACTTTCAAAAACATATATTTTTGAAATGTGACACGATATTGTATGGAATCTATTTAAAATTAGCTTATTGTCACTATTATTTATAGGTTTTTTTATAATCTCAATGTACTTTATTAGGTCATTAGCAACGTCAATTTTAAACCTAATGTTACCGAGGTTATCTATTTCTTTTTCTATTATTTGATATAACTCAGGATTAAGATGGGATTTAATTTCATCCATGGACTTATTTATTCTTCGAAAATTCTTGTCAGCTAATTTTTCAGAAAATAAGGATCTCGCTCGAGGTTGGTAGAGCGGTAAATTGACTTCACGCGGAATCTTTCCAGTGCCAAGTAAATAAGAAAAGAAACTGTACAGGCTATAATATAGGGATCTTGAAGTTGGACAGTCTTTTGTTGATCGTAAGTTTAATTCTATATTGTATTTAACGAGCATCTTTTCAATATAAGTTTGTGATTTACTCCATTCATAACCATATTCAATTAAACTAAAAAAAGATGTTGCACACATCCTGAATCTGAATAAAGCATTTTGATTTAAAGTCTTCATATAACTGTTTATATGAGTTTCTAATTCTGGGGTGCAGTGTTTTTTAATTAACAATGCTAGTTTTTGACTATTATTCTGTGTTGCTATTTTTTCTATAATCTCAGTAGAAAGTGGAGCCAATTTTAGTAATTCATATTCAGTTTTGTTCGCTATATTGGTTGGGGGTAAAAAGCTCTTACTAATATAGTCAATACTCTGAAGAAAATAGATGAAGTCAAGGATATACAAATAGTACTGTTTGGCAGAGTCAAAAAGTAATCGAGTACATAGATGAATTCGAATTTTCATTAAGGCTGTGTATAAACCAGAACTGTCGCCATTATTTAAAGGAATATTTAGAAGATGAATGTACATAGACAAACAACTAAGCAATGTTTGTTGTTTATGAACCGTACATGTGTTTATGTAATTACATAAATGAGCGTATGTAATATCTTCTAATTCATTTTTTAATACATCCCAATTTTGAGGTAGGCTCAATGTTATTTTCTATTTGTAATATTCAATAAGAAAAACATAGTTTATAATTTAAAAAAAATCAAGAAAAACAATGATGTTATCTATATGAAATAAAAGTTGTAGTGTTACATTTCGCATTAACCCCTGTAGCACGCTTAAATCCTGTGGCCGTCGGTGGGGTTACGGTATCGAATGTGACTTTGCATAATATTGGGGAAATTCATCGTTTAGATGTGCGTATTGGTGATACGGTCAGTGTGTATCGTAGTGGTGATGTGATTCCGAAGGTGGAAAAAGTCTGGCCCGAATTCCGTCCAAATGATACTCAGGAAGTGCATTTACCAGAACAATGTCCTGTTTGTGAATCACCTGTAGTGATGCCTGAAGGTGAAGCTTTAGCACGTTGTTCGGGTGGCTTATATTGCGCTGCACAGCGTATTGAGGCAATTCGTCACTTTGTATCACGTAAAGCCATGGATATTGAAGGCTTGGGTGATCGATGGGTAGAGTCATTGTTGCATCTAGATTTACTTCAAGATGTCGCAGACATTTACCACTTACATGAACATCGTGAAAAAATGCTCACTATTGAAAAAATGGGCGAAAAGTCGGTTCAAAATCTCTTTGATGCGATTGAAAACAGCAAAAAGACCACATTGGCAGCTTTTATTTATGCGCTCGGCATACGCGGAGTGGGGGAAACCACAGCACGAATGTTAGCCAATACTTTTCAAACTCTTGATGCACTGCGGGTAGCAGATATTGAGGCTTTAAAGAAAACACCAGATGTTGGGGATATTACGGCAGAGTGGATTGTCGATTTCTTCCAAGCACCACATAACCTTGAAGTTTTGGATCGATTGTTGGCAGCAGGCATTCACTGGGATGCACCTGTCGCTCCAACACGCCAACCTTTTAATGGTGAAAGCTGGGTGATTACGGGTACGCTCAGCCAAATGGGACGTGATGAAGCAACGCAAATGTTACAAGCATTGGGTGCGCGTGTCAGTGGCAGTGTTTCAAGCAAAACCAAATGCTTAGTTGCAGGCGAAAAAGCTGGTTCCAAATTAGAAAAAGCGGAGAAGCTCGGTATTCATGTGATGAATGAAAGCGAGTTTATTCAACTGATGCAAGATTATGGTCAGTTAGAGGCTTAGATTTTTGGATTTGGACCAAAAATATACTGTTCAGATAACAGCGTTCAGTTAAAGCACGACTAAAACGACTTTTAATGATGAGGTTCACAGCGGAGTCTTACCGTATTAGCATCAAATGCTTGAAGTTCCTATGTTACTTTGGATTAGTCCAAAGTAACCCAAGGCATTAGTCATCAGCAAAACTCGTTCATTGTTATCAATGAATAAAATTGTCGCAGAAACATTTTTTTCTCATGTAGTGTTGTCTCGAACAGTTGTTGATGACATTTCGTGTCTCATATGTCCTCATCAATTTAGAGAAGGCATAATGCTCGTCAGCCATGAAATTGACTATCATTATGCCTTTTATTTATTTTCAAGGAATATATTGTTTGATCACACCGTCATCGAGCAACTGTTGAAAGTGCTCAATCAAGCTTTCTTTGACATCGCGATACTGCAAACCTAATTCTTTTTGGCTCTTGCTCGCATCAAAATAAATAGGGTAACCCATATTCAGTTCAACAAATTCACGGCTAAAACCAATGAACGGACCAATCACTTTAAAGGCCGCTTTTGGCAGTTCGTTGCGTGGAAATGGAAATTTCCAACCAAAATGTGCTTTAAGTAATTGACCAATTTCAAGCAAACTCAAAGTATCGCCACTGACGATGTAACGACCCGTTGCTTTTGGGTTAAATGCAGCCTGTAGGTGTGCTTCGGCGACATCTTGAACATCGACCACACCATTCCACATGGGTGGAACACCCGCGAGAGTTAAGCCATTGGTAAATTGTTGTAAGACCTCAATTGAACCTGACTGTGTATTTGGCGTTAATGAACGACCAAAAACCAACGCTGGGTTAATGCAAACCAATTGCCAACGGTTTTGTGCATCGGCCATTTCCCAAGCTTTACGCTCAGCCATCACTTTGGAATATGGATAAGGCTGATGGGTCTCTGAGCTGCTGGTATTCCAGTGACTTTCATCAAAAGTATTATGATCAGTTTTTAAAATATCCACGGCATCGCCATAGGTCGATGCAATGCTCGAAGTCACAATCACGCGTTTGACGGACTCAGTTTCATTTACGGTGTTTAAAACATTTTCTGTACCTAAAACAGCTGGTTCAATGATGTCCTTAACGGCATTTTTATAGTTAGTAACGACGAAAGGTGATGCCATATGAAACACAATTTCACAGCCCTGCATGGCTTCTTTAAATGAATTTGGTTCAAGCAAATTCGCTTTAAATAGTTTGAGTGTTCCTGTGCTGCTTTCTGCAATTTTAGATAAATGCGCGAAGCTTTGCGTTTTGTTTAGGTCACGGACAGTGGCATGTACGGTATAGCCTTGGGTTAATAATTTTTGAATTACCCAACTGGCAATATAACCCGAGGCACCTGTGACCAGTACAGGTGCTTGTGTTGCTAAGTTTGTCATAGATCAACCGTTGTTGTTTTAAGTATTGGCATAGTGTAAGCCTGAATGTGATGAAAGTCTTTGCTTATGGGAAACAGGTTTCTAACTTATGCGTCATTTACGGAGATGTTGATGCACGTCATCAAACAAAATTGATCGAGGTAAAGACGACTTGATTAGCCCATATAGACAACATGATCAATCAAAACTATTGGGCGGTGTGTTTAACGCTTACTATGTAATTGTGGAGACTTGCTGTTCTAAATTGAGAGTAACTTTTTATTTTTAATAATAAAAAAATCATGGTGTGATAATTTTCACTTCGTGATGTTTTAAAGACGTGGTGAAATAAGGGTCATTTTAAATAGTTACAAATTTTAAAATAAGCAAAATTTTGAATGAAATCACCTTTGCCCTAAGATGCAAAATACTGCAAAGGCTTATTTTATATGCGGAAAATGGCTTAAATTGAACTGCAAATGCGTATGTTTCTCATTTTAATTTTATAAAAATCATAAGCTTACAAAATTTAACTTTTGCAATCCTTTTCAAATGTCGCCATAATATTTTAAAAAGGTATGGGGTATAACGAGATGCGCGGCAATCCAGAAGTAGTAGACTATTTAAATATGTTGATCGGTGGGGAACTTGCAGCTCGCGATCAGTACCTCATTCATTCACGTATGTATGAAGATTGGGGCTTAAGTAAAATCTTTGAGCGTATTGATCATGAAATGCAAGAAGAAGCCTCTCATGCAGATGCCTTAATTCGTCGTGTACTGTTTCTAGAAGGCACACCGAATATGAACCGTGATGATATTCATGTGGGACAAGATGTGGTGACCTGTTTAAAGGCAGACTTGGCACTGGAATATCATGTACGTGAGAAATTGGCGCAAGGCGTGAAACTGGCGGAAGAAAAAGGTGATTATGTCACACGTGATATGTTGCGCCAGCAAATGTCAGATACTGAAGAAGACCATACGTATTGGTTAGAAAAGCAAATTCGCTTAATTGAATTGATTGGCTTACAAAATTATATTCAGTCGCAAATGTAAGCACAGAATGCAATGAAAAAAGGTTTTCAGACTTCAGTTTGAAAACCTTTTTTCATGCTGCATGTTTTTACTTTTTAGAAAATTTTTGAATATCTGCCAGAACCTGTTTGGCATGTGTTTGTGTGTTCACACTGCTGTAGTGATAGACAATAGTACCCTTAGGATCAATCAAGAAAGTTTCACGCTTGGCAATTTGAGCTACACCAAAATTACGGACTATGCCGAACTGACCTGCCAGTTGTTGTTTTTGATCGGCTAAAATTGGAAAAGGGAGTCCCAATTTACTGGAAAACTTTTGATGGGATTTAACATCGTCAAGGCTGACGCCCAATACGACGGCATTTGCTTTTAAAAATTGAGGATACAGTGCTTTAAACTGGTTGGCTTCTTGAGTGCAGCCAGGAGAGTCATCTTTGGGATAAAAGTACAAGACCATCCACTGACCACGATATTGTTTGGACTCATGCCATTTGCCATTTTGATCTTGTAATTTAAAGCTAGGTGCTGCCTGTCCAACCCATTGTTTCTGGCTTGCAGTGGAAGAAGAAAAAATCGAAGTTTCGGCATGAGTTAAATGGTAAGTCCCGAAACTACAGGTTATCCCCATTAAGCTGACACGGAGTAATTGATTTAAAGCCATTTTCTTCTAATTTTTTGATGCTAAGGAAACTTTATCTTAGCAAACTATTGCTATCACCCGTACAACAAAATTCCAGAACGACTATGTGTGGTGCTTGGTGAGAGGGATTAAAGCCTGAACCATATGTGAGATGACTTTATAAGGCGGAACTGTGTGACTTTGTAGTTTGAGAATGATAGGAAATGCAGCTCAGTCGCAAAATAAAAGCAGTTATACTGCTGTGCAAAGTTTTATTTTTAGAGCAAAACGTTGAACGCAAGTATTTTACTGATTACGGGTTGGGGTGGTGGTACACAACTGTTAGAGCCTTTACAACACAAGCTACAACAACAGGGATATATCGTTGAGCTAATTAATATTTTTAATGCTTTCGATGCTGAAACCTTGCAACACCATGTGGAACTGGCGCGTCGTTTTGATGTGATTATCGGCTGGTCATTGGGTGGACAGCTTGCCACACTGCTAGTACAGCAGCTTGAACAACAGTTTTCAGAACAAAAAATCTTGATCAGCTTGGCGTCCAATCCATGTTTTGTTGCACAACCAAACTGGTCAACTGCAATGCCGCAAGAAACATTTAAGCAATTCAAACAGTCCTTCCAACAAGATGCTGTGGCAACGCTCAAGCGCTTTGGATTTTTGGTGTGCCAAGGAGCAGATTCTGCCAAGAAAGATTTTATTCAAATGCAAAAACTGATTAAGCCACAACCAATTTCACTATTAGAACAAGGTTTAGTGCTATTAGAGCAGTTGAATTTAGCCAAAACTTTGGCGCATTATACAGGGCAGCAATTGCATGTGTTTGCCGAGAAAGATGCTCTGGTTCCTTGCGAAATTATTCAAAATATGCAGCAATTACTTGCAGAAAATGTAAAAGTTGTAAGTATTGAACATGCTTCGCATGGTTTCCCTTGCTTCCAAGTTGAACAAACTATGCAAATTATTGAAGATTTTCTGAAGCAACCTCTTCAGGCTGTCTAGGAATGACCATTCTCGCAATGTTTTTTAGAAACTTGCAGGTTTAAGATAGCCCACATTGCAAAAAATACGACACCACAGGAGTTTATGGATGACTGATTTATTTGACCTTGAACATATCTGGCATCCTTATACCTCTATGACCAATCCGCTGCCAACTTTCAAAGTAAAGAAAGCTTATGGGGCAGTCATTGAACTGGATGATGGACGACAACTGATTGATGGTATGTCGTCATGGTGGTGTGCAATTCATGGTTATAACCATCCAGATTTAAATCAGGCGGTGACCGATCAGTTGCAAAATATGTCGCATATTATGTTTGGTGGGTTAACCCATGATCCTGCGATTGAACTGGGTAAACTATTATTAGACATTACGCCACCCAGTTTAGACAAAATTTTCTATGCCGATTCAGGTTCAGTTGCAGTCGAAGTTGCGCTAAAAATGGCAGTGCAATATTGGACTTCGCAAGGCAATATCGAAAAGACCAATTTTGTGACGCCGCGCTCGGGCTATCACGGGGATACGTGGAATGCGATGTCGGTATGTGATCCTGTGACGGGCATGCATCAGATTTTTGGCAGCAGTTTGCCCAATCGAATTTTTGTTCCTGCACCACAAGTCGGTTTTAATCAGACTTGGGACCCAGCGGATATTGCTGAACTCGCACAAACCTTGGAACAGCATCACCGCAGCATTGCAGGTCTGATTATTGAGCCGATTGTGCAGGGTGCAGGTGGAATGCGTTTCTACCATCCTGAGTATTTACGCCAAGCTAAACTGCTCTGTGAAAAATATAACATCCTGCTCATTTTTGATGAAATCGCAACTGGTTTTGGGCGTACAGGCAAACTCTTTGCTTGGGAGCATGCACAAGTTGAACCCGATATCATGTGTATCGGCAAAGGCTTAACAGGCGGTTATATGACGCTGTCTGCAACCTTAACCTCGAAGCATGTGGCTGAAACCATCTCTAAAGGTGAAGCGGGCGTATTTATGCACGGTCCAACCTTTATGGCTAATCCATTGGCTTGTGCAGTGGCATTACGCAGCACACAGCTCTTGGTGTCTCAAGACTGGCAAAGTACCATTCAGCGTATTGGCAACCAATTGCAGCAACATCTCGCCCCATTAGCACAACTCAATTACGTGCAGGATGTGCGTGTATTGGGCGCGATTGGTGTGGTTGAGCTGAACTTTAATGTCGATATGAAAACGCTACAACAAGAATTTGTAAAACGTGGCATCTGGATCCGTCCATTTGGTAAGTTGGTCTATGTCATGCCGCCGTATGTCATTTCTGAAACGCAGTTGAATACTTTATTGACTGAACTGGTAGATGTGGTTCGCCATATGCAAGAGGAAGCCGGATGTATTTGTTAGACCATTATGCTGCACAGTTGGATGAACTGAAACAGCAGGGCAATTTACGTCAATTTACTTCAAACTCCCAACAGGGGAGGTGGATTGAAATTCAGCAACGCCGTATGTTGAATTTAGCTTCAAATGACTATTTGGGCTTGGCTTCTGATCTGAGCTTACGCGAACAGTTTTTTGATGAAACCCCAAATGCACATCGTTTAATGAGCTCATCTTCATCGCGTTTATTGACAGGGAATTTTCCCGAATATGAACGGCTCGAAGCCAGTTTGAGTCAGGCTTTTGCTGGACGTGCCGCGCTGTTATTTAACAGTGGCTACCACATGAACATTGGAATTTTACCTGCGGTCAGTGATGCCAAGACGCTTATTCTTGCAGATAAGTTAGTGCATGCCAGTATGATTGACGGGATTCGTCTTTCTTCTGCCAAGTATGTACGTTATCGCCACAATGACTTACAGCATCTGTCGCAGTTGCTACAAAAATATCATGATGATGAGGCTTTTGAGCGCATTATTGTGGTGACTGAATCCATTTTTAGTATGGATGGCGATGAAACTGATTTGGCTGAATTGGTACGGATTAAATCCCAATTTGCCAAAGTCATGCTGTATGTAGATGAAGCACATGCCATTGGCGTACGTGGTGAACAAGGTTTAGGCTGCGCTGAACAATATCAAGTGATTGAGCAGATTGACTTCTTAGTAGGGACATTTGGTAAGGCGATGGCATCAGTTGGTGGTTACTTGATTTGCCATCCGATTATCCGTGAATTCCTGATTAATCGTATGCGTTCTTTGATTTTCAGTACCGCACAGCCTCCAATTTGTATGGCATGGACCAACTTTATCTTCAAAAAACAGCTTACGATGACTGCCAGTCGTCAGCATTTACAACAATTAAGCGCTTATTTACAACAAGCCGTACAAGCAAAAGGGTATGCTTGTCCGTCGACCAGCCATATTGTGCCTGTCATTATTGGTGAGTCACAAAAAACGGTCGATACTGCGGCACAGTTACAGCAGGCAGGTTTCTATATTATGCCTGTGCGTCCACCAACAGTACCTGTGCAAAGTTCGCGTTTACGTATCTGTTTAAATACCCAATTTCAGCAAGATGAACTGGATCAGTTTATCGCTTTGTTATGAGTTTTAGCGTTGAATCCATCTCAAATAGATAAGTCTCGTGTGGCGCTGCGTTTTGCACAAGCGGGACAAAGCTATACCGAACATGCCATCGCACAAAAGCAAATTTGCCAGCATCTGATGCAATTGATGCTGGATCATCTGCCGACCCAACATCAAGCACGTGTCCTGGAGATCGGCTGTGGTTCTGGCAATTTGAGTCATCTATTATTGCAACATTTGCAAATTGATCGGCTGATTCTGAATGACATTTATGCTGAAGTTCAGCGCCATTTCCCACAGCAGCAACAGATTGAGTGGCGAATTGGCGATATCGAACAGCTTGAGTTTCCAACACAATTAAACTTAGTGACTTCCAGTTCTGCATTGCAGTGGATGACCGATTTACAGGCCGTTTTTACTAAAGTTGCGTATGCTTTAGTGCAACAAGGTTTTTTCTGTTTTTCTATTTTTGGGCAGCAGAACTTAAAGGAAATTAAAGCTTTGACGGGGCAGGGGCTTGAATATCATACCTTGTCTGAGTTGCAACAGGTATTAACGCAAACAGGTTTTGATGTGTTGCATCTGAGTGAACAGATCAAGACCTTGCATTTTTCACATCCCAAGCAAGTGTTACAGCATTTGAAAGCCACAGGTGTCACGGCAACCAGTGCTTCACATCGTTGGACCAAAAAAACGTTACAACAGTTTTATCAAGATTATCAGCAGTTTTTGGAGATCGATCAGCAAGGGCAAACACAGTATGTACTCAGCTATCACCCGATTTATTGTATTGCACGGAGAATAACATGAGCGCAGACATCTATTTTATCAGTGGGATTGATACTGGCATTGGCAAGACCTATACCACAGGATATCTGGCAAAGTTATGGAATGCGCAAGGTCAGCAGGTTATCACGCAAAAATTGATTCAAACGGGTAATGTCGATGTCTCTGAAGATATTCAGCAGCACCGTGAAATTATGGGGACAGGTTGGTTGCCAGAAGATGAAAGTAAACTGACCATGCCTGAAATTTTTAGCTATCCGGCATCACCACATTTAGCCACCAAACTCGATGGTCGTGACATTGATTTTGCCAAGATTGAAGCGGCAACACAGCAATTGGCAGAAAAATTTGAGGTGGTGTTACTGGAAGGTGCTGGCGGTTTAATGGTGCCACTCACCACAGAGTTATTGACCATTGATTATCTTGAACAGAAAAAGTTTCCTGTTATTTTAGTCAGTTCTGGGCGTTTGGGCAGTATTAACCATACTTTACTGAGCCTAGAAGCACTCAAAGCACGAGGTTTATCTTTATATGCGTTGGCGTATAACTTAAATGATGAATCGCAAGATTCGTTAATTTCCAAAGATACTTCTGAATATCTGAAAGCTTATTTAGCTAAGCATTTTCCAGAAGCACAATGGATTGATATTCCTGTGCTGTGACCATTTAAAAACAAGGTTTCATCGAGTTTGATGAAACCTTGTAATAGTGCTATGCATTTAGTCTATTCGTTTAGTGATAATAAGCTAGAATTTGTTGGGTAATAAAATCATGACCAGCTTTATTAAATAATGCATAACTACCTTTGGATTCATAATTGACCCAAGTACCAATCTTTTCCCCGTAATTTGGTGAGATGATGTCACCTTTCATGTCCCACTCACCATCATAAATTTTGCCGTCTTTTTCAATTGCTGGATCTGCACCCGTATAAATGTCATTACCATTGGTATCTACAGTATAAGCAACGTTCAGATTAAACACTTTTTTGATTTTATATTGCTGACTACTTTGTGGATAATTCGTTTGTACCCATTCAGTTAAACTTTTGGCTTCCGAAATATTATTATTCCAAAAATAAAATTGGTTTTCATCATAGATGACTGTTTTTGGTACATATACAAATGAACCAGCAGGGAACGTTGCATTACTACTTAAGAGGCTTTTAAAAGCATCGGCATTACTTTTGAGAATGCCACCCACTTGATCACTAATGAAAATATAATCTAGAACTTTTGGGTAGTCTGTTGAGATATTGCTAGGCAAAATATCTGCTATTTTTTTCCCTGAAAGATCAAATTTTTCAAAGTCATAATTTAATTTTCCTGCATTAAAATTACATGTGTCATTAAATTGTGAAGTTGAAATATTTAACCCTTTAGATGAGGAAAGATAACCTAAAGGCCAACCTTCATTCTGCTTATTAAAAGATTTTTGCGTAAATAGACCAAATGAATTTAAGATATTATGATTGGTGGTGAAATCCATCATATTATTTTCGAGTTCTTCTAAGCTGATATTATAAAGCGGATTGTAGTTGATATATAACATTTGCCCCTTGAGTTTAATTTCATCGCTATACAATTGATCAGTTACATTGTAGCCAGTTTGAGGGGGAACAGATTCCTCAAGCTTATAGTCATAGTCGATAACATATAACGGTTCATCAAAAATAGTAGTTCCAGTAATTTGGGAATTTAAAAGAATACCTTGATTACATGTTAATGTGGTCGATCCTCCAGAACTTGAATTTGAAGTGGACGGGGGTGTCGAGGAAGTGGAATCACCAGATCCCCCTCCACATCCGCTTAAAACTGTAATAGATATAGAGAGTGCTAAAGTTGTAAATTTCTTCATTTGTGTGACTCTAGGTTTTAAATTATTGAATTATTAAGTTTTAAAGTTAGAAGCGGATTATATACAGAATGGTTTGTATGGTGAATAATTTTTATTCTTACATGTGATAACTTATAAACTGCATCATGACGTTAATCAGGAACATTTGAATGCCGAGTGTTTTCATACTGGATTTTAATGGACAATTGACCAGTGAATAAGTCGATTTTACAAACAAAAAAAAATCCGCATTTTATAGAAAATGAAATGCGGATTTTTTTTCGACAAGATTAAAGTGAAGCGTTACTCTCAATTCCAATTTTAGTGATATTTAGACGTTGTGCCATCGCCATGACCATTGCGACTTGTTTATATTCAGTCATACGGTCAGGCTGTAATTTAATTTGGTCTTGTTCGGACTTTTTTGACACCGTCATAAATAAGTTTTCTAAAGCTTGCTTATTCTCTACAGGTTGACCATTCCAGAAAATTTTTCCTTGTGCATCTAATTTTAGATTGATAATTTCAGGTGGTTTTTCATTGCTTTGTGGTGGCGGAGCACCATTCGGCAAATTAATATTGATGGCATTATTTGGAATTGGAATAGTGATAATAAACATAATAATCAACACCAACATGACATCAATTAATGGTGTCATGTTGACATCGAGTAGTACATCATCGTCATCATTTGAGCCAACATTCATACCCATAACTTGCTCCTTTAGACCCAATTACGGTGAAACTGGGGGAGTGGTGACAAAAGCAATTTTACCAATCCCAGCTTGTTTGGTTGCATTAATCACTTGATCAATCGCATCAAAGTGAGTCTGTTGATCACCACGAATATGCACTTCGGGCTGTGGACGTTTTTGTGCCTCAGCTTTTAGGCGTGTCATTAGTGTGGCTTTGTCTCCGATATATTTTTCATTCCAGAACACATCGCCATTTTTATTGACTGCAAGTTGAATATTTTCAGGTTTATTGGCATACGGTGTATTTTTCTCTTCGGGTAATTTTACGGGTACTGTATGAATGGCAACAGGCACCGTAATAAGGAAAATAATCAGCAGAACCAACATGATATCAACCAGTGGAGTTGTATTAATGGTTCCGATTACATCGTCTTCACTGTCATCTGAACTGACCATCATGCCCATGGTGGATGTCCTCTTTTATTTATTCACGACTTTTTTATGATTTGGATTAGTGCTGATTTCTCCACTGAGTAAGACCGTGTGTAAATCAGAGCCAAAAGTACGGACATTTTCCATCACCGCTTTATTGCGACGGGTTAGCCAGTTGTAGCCGAGCACCGCGGGCACTGCGACGGCCAGACCAATCGCGGTCATAATCAGAGCCTCACCAACAGGGCCCGCAACTTTATCAATCGATGCTTGACCCGACATGCCAATAGCGGTGAGTGCGTGATAAATTCCCCAAACTGTCCCAAATAGCCCTACAAATGGTGCAGTTGAGCCAACGGTTGCCAGAAATGCTAGTCCGCCACTCAAATGACTTTGAATTTTGTCGATGGCGCGTTGAATGGAAATGGTCACCCACGTGTTAAAGTCGATACGTTCTAGTAAAGTTCCTTCGTGGTTTTTGGTCGAGTGAATGCCTTTTTCCGCAATAAAACGGAAAACACTGTCTTTGTCTAAGCTATCTGTTGCACTTTCGAGTGTGCTGGCATCCCAGAATTCAGCATCGGCTTTACGACCTTGTCCTTTGATTTTTGATTGTTGCAGCAGTTTGGTAATCATGATGTACCACGTGCCAATCGACATCATGACTAAAATAAATAGCGTGGTTTTGGCGACCATATCACCTTCTTTCCACATGGCTTCCAAGCCATAAGGGTTGTATGCAGGGGCTTCTGATTTGGCAGGTGGTTGCGGTGCTGTGGTGATGTTACTCGAAGTTACTGCTGTCGTCGTTGCTGGGGCAGTATCTTCAGCAAATGCAGAATGAATCGGAAGAAGGGTACTTGCTGCAAGTAAGCCAGCAGTGGCCATTTTTTTTACAGGATTAATCATTTTATTCATCTATATGCTCCAATTTTTGCTTAATTTATTAGTCCAGTGCAAATTCATAAGGAATTTCAAACCAAGTTTCTTGCGGTTCACCATTTTTTAATGCGGGATTAAAGGTGCATAAGCTATAAGCTTTTGAGGCTGCTTTATCTAAACTCTTCACACCGCTGGATTTTTTCACTTTGACTTGTTTGGCTTTTCCATCCGTACCGACCAGTACCGAAATGGTCACTGCACCAAATTCACCATTCATTTGTGCTTCACGCGGCATTTCTGGTTGTTTACAGCCTCCTTGACCTTGCGATGCTCCGCGAGTTACACCCGCAGGTTTAGGTGCAGGGGCAGGTGTCGCTGCTGCCGTAACAGGTGTAGGGGCGGGCACTGGACTTGGTGAAGGCGCTGTGGTAGGTGTCGGTGTGACAGCTTTTACAGGCTGAGTTGGGCTAACGGGCGCTGTTTTTTGTACAGGTTCGATTTTTTCCACTGGCTTTTCGGGTACAGGGGTTTTTACGACCTCTTTAACCATTTTGGGTGGTTCAGGTGGAATTTCTTTGGGTTTTGGTTTTTCGGGTTCAGGTGGTTTATCTTGAATAATCATCAATTCCACAGTGGGTTCTTCGGGCTTATGTATGGTTTTGGATAAACCCGCCATAAGGGCATAGAAAATAATAAGATGCAGAAAGATGACTGCCCCAATACCAATCAGGCGTTTGGCTGAATTGTTTTCTAATGCTGTGAAACTTGTGCCCATGGTTACTCCTGAAATTTGAGACAAACAATAAATCGTTCAAGCATCACTGCTTATGAAAGATGGACCGATTGACGGTATTTGCTGTTTGGCTAAACGAAGGATTAAAAGTTTTGTCCATACTGTATGGCTGGAGGTTCTCAAGACAGTATGGACAGAACATCAATTAGAATTTGTACGTCCCTCGCAGGTAGTAAGCGCGTCCAGTTGGGTCGCTATAGCGTGGGTCATAACCGTATTGGAAGTTATCCATCACATTCGATGCGGCAGGCTCGGCATCAAATAGGTTTTTAATGCCTGCTGTTAGCTCTAGATTTTTAAAGCCTTTATAGGTCCCTGAAACGTTATAGAGGGTGTAGTCACTGACTTTGTGGTAGTCATAAGCATCATCGCCAATGGCATTTTGGTCTTTGTAGCCACGGTAGAATTCTTGCTCAAACATCATCTTCCAGTTTTCATAACTCCAGTTAATGTTGGCAACGTGTTTCCAACGCAGAATTGCAGGGTCATCATAAGTTCCGACTTTGCCTTCCCAAGCACCGCCAGCTTCTTCTTGTTTGTCATATTTGATGATATAGGTGCCATCGATGCCGAAACCAAAACGACCTGTTGCGGTCATTGGCGTTAAATAGTTTAGGGTTAGGTCAATCCCTTCGGTTTTAATCCCACCCATATTCACCAGTGTTGTGTTGACATATTTAATCCGACCTTCAGCATCACGCACAAAACGGTCCGCATATTTAGTTGGATTTGCAAAAATCATAGCATCACTAATGGTGTCGATCAGACCATCAATTTCAATGTTGTAGTAATCGGCCGTGAACACTAAATTCTTGATGGGTTCGAGCACAAAACCCGCAGTATATGAGGTGGATTCTTCTGGTTGTAAATCGGGTGAACCTCCTTGCATACGCTTGAACTGCACATTACATTCAGTTTTATATTGAGCAGGAGTTGCATCTTTACCGCCCGAGCAGAGTACTGGATCATCATATTTTGCTCCAGTGTAGGTTTCGCTCTGTGGTGCATTGATGTCATATAAGCTTGGTGCGCGGAAACCTGTACTATAGGAGGTACGGAACATCAGTTGTTTGAGTGGTTCCCAGCGGAAAGCAATTTTGGGGTTAAAGGTATCGCCAAAGTCACTATAATCATCGTAACGCGCCGCCAGTTGCGCCTCTAAGGTTTTGGTGATTGGAATATGTAACTCACCAAAGAAGGCCGTAATATCACGGTCACCTTGGCTGAGGGGTTTATTCGGGTCGATACCGCTGCCTGGAACTTGGCTCACAATGTCTGAATTAACCTTAGCTTCCCATTCTTGTTTACTGAAACTGCCACCGAGTGCTAGACCAATATCCCCAGCGGGTAAGGTATAAATTGGACGACTCACAGTTAGATCGACTGTAGTGGAATCTAATGAAGCAACATTCGATTCGCCTGTGACCGAAAAAGAATTCCATAAACTTGAGTCTGGACTGGCACCAAAAGGATTGATCAAGCCATCATCTAAAGCGGCTTGTAATTTACTGCGGTTTAAATAACCACTGACAAAACTGTCAGTCGCTTCACTTTTGGCATAGGTCACGCCACCGTTAATGTCCCATCCATAGGCTTCACCCTCAATGCCAACGAAAGCACGGTGCGACTCATTGACAGATTGAGAAACACGGTTGCCTGCTTGGGAGCGTAAATACAGTTGTAATGGCACACCGCTCAAACCATCCACAGATGGTGTAATGCCTTCACCAGGATAATAAGGACTGGTTTTAGGCAGGGTCACGGAACGGCTATAGACATCGGGTGCGATGGAAGTGGTGACTTCATTGTGAGAATAGATATATTCACCAATTGCATTGAAGGTGTCACTAAGTTTGAATGTACCGCGACCCATTGCCGAAATGGTTTCTGTTTCAGGTGCAATACCAATCAGTGCTTGGGTGTTGAGATAACATAGCCCACCATCTGCGACGACATTTGGGGTGTTATTACAGTTACTATTGCCATAAGGATTGCCTAATGTTCCTGTGGTCGGGTCGTAAAAGTTTGCGGGGAAACCATTGGCTGAACTGGCATCAATACCGAGCTCAGGTATTATTCCACCGCGTTTACTGACTTTACGGTCTTTGGCCATAATGTCATTAGAACGACGGTAATCGACCACACCAAAGATGTTAAAACCTTGTTCATCTAAATCGCCGTAGCCACCAAAAATTTGGACGTCTTGTTTATCTCCGCCTGACTGCTCAGGTTGAAGAAAACCACCACTGATGCTGAATCCCTCGTAGCTTTTTTTGGTAATTAAGTTAATGACCCCTGCAATGGCATCGGCACCATACACGGCAGAAGCACCATCACGCAGAATCTCAATCCGTTCAATCATTGCCAATGGAATAATGTTTAGGTTGGTGGTGGAGGTACTAAATGCACTATAGGCCAGACGACGACCATTCAGTAGAACGAGGGTTTTGTCAGTCCCTAAGGCACGAAGGTTGGCCGATGCGCCTTCGGTATTACTTGCACCTACGTTCTGTGAGGTCGAAAAGCCCGCTTGGTTGGCACTGACCTTGGTCAATGCTTCTTCGACGGTGGTAATCCCCTGATTGGTTAAGTCTTCGCCTTTAATAATTGTAATTGGAGAGGTGCTTTGCGCGGCTACCCCTTTAATGGAAGATCCCGTTACTGTGACTTTGGCAACTTTTACGGGTTGTTCTGGTATTTCTGTGTTTTCTGTATCTTCAGCATGAGCTAAAGACAAACACATCATACTTAAACTGAGCGTACTTAATTTAAGAATTGCTTTGCTAACCGACGGCTTGACCGCCACCTTAGCATTTTTGTTCTTTATCATCGTAAAAGTAATCCTTTTTTTGTATTTAGCGAGATTGCTGGCTAGGTTTAAGCAATTCAGATGCCAATTTGTTTTTTAAAAGTTGACTAAAATTTAAATATTTGAAATTTAAATATTTTATAAAAATAAAAAGTGATTTTACTCACAACTTTTATTAGCTATATAAGTAGGCTAAGCAAAAAATAGTGTGTGGGTAAAAATGCGTCAATTTGGAACTAAAAGTCAGGGTGAATTTTTGGTATTTTTAATTTTTGTGTAAAAAATAAACGAAACTTCATATTTTTATTTAAATGATAATTTATTTTCATAAAACGTATAAATAATAAAATATATATAAAACAATATCCTAAATATATTTTTGGTTATAAAAAAATCAATAATGAGCTATTATGAATCATATGTGGGTTTTTTTTGTGCGTTATGTAAGTGTTCGTTATAGGTCTGGTTGTTGTACTTTTTGGTCAATGAGATGTAAAAAATAGTTAGATAAAAATACGATAAATATCTAATAAAAAATAACTTTAAATAATGTGATTTTTTTAAACACTGGCAAGTTTTTCAGGATGGCACGAAATTCGCTTTAGCCTCAAATCATTGTGGATTCATGATTTAAGCAGAGGACGGATGACATAGAATTTGCTTAAATGGAATATGGATAACAATAAACACATCAGTTTAAAAATAATGCATGACGCAGCGCTTAAGCGAGCAGCACAGGAAAGGTAAAAATTGGAAGCCAAAAAATTAAGAATAGCCATTTTAACCCTGTTGATTTCATCGGGCTGTATGGTGCAAGCCAAGGCTGCTGCACAGCCCAACAAGATTTTACACGTGGCGATAGAAGCACCTGATGATGGTTTTGATATGGTCAAAACCTACAATTTTTACAGTGGAAAAATAGCTGAGGTTATTTTTGAACCTTTGCTGAAATACGATTATTTAGCTCGCCCTGTACAGTTGGTGCCGAATACGGTACAGACTTTGCCGCGCATTGAGCAAAATGGCAAGGTTTATACCTTTAAGATTAAGCCAGGAATTTATTTTTCTCCCGATCCTGCGTTTAAGGGGCAGCGTCGTGAACTCAAAGCACAAGATTATATTTACAGCATTCAACGTATTTTAGACCCGAAAAATCGTTCGACTACCTATTCATTCATTGATGGAAAAATTGTAGGCGGCAATCAAGCCAATGCACTGGCCAAGAAAACGGGAAAGTTTAATTACGATGCTCCAATTGCAGGCTTAAAAGCCCTTGATCCCTATACTTTACAAATTACTTTGACCCGTCCTGATTATAATTTTCAATATATTCTGGCGTATGTGACTTTTGGTGCCACAGCACGTGAAGTCGTTGAATATTATGGGGATCGTATTGCACAGCATCCTGTCGGGACTGGACCGTATCAACTGAGTAAGTATGTGCCGCGGAGTAAAATTGAATTGACCGCTAACCCATATTACCGTGGTTTTGTCTGGAATTTCAAATCGACAGGTAGTGCTTGGGATAATCGATTGGTACAAGAAATGTCAGGCAAACAGATGCCGCAAATTGGTAAAGTTGAGGTCAGTATTATTGAAGAAGAACAATCGCGCTGGCTGGCATTTAAAACAGGGCAGCTCGACTTTGACAAATTAACCTCGAATGCTGTGCCGCAAGCACTGGATGGTCAGAAGCTCAAACCTGAATTGGTGAAGCAAGGGATTCAGCACTACCCCAATAAAGACCCCGAAATTACCTACACCATGTTCAATATGAAAGATCCCACTGTTGGTGGGTTTGGTCTAGATAAAATTGCTTTACGTCGTGCAATCACTTTGTCATTTAATCAAGACGAAGCAATTAAACAACTCTATAAGGGACAGGCGGTTCGGTCTGAAATGCTGGTTCCAGACGGTGTGCAGGGCTTCAATCCGAATTATCGCAGTAGCCTTGCCTATAACCCTGTCTTGGCCAATAAACTACTGGATCGTTTTGGCTATAAAAAAGGTGCAGATGGTTATCGGACTTTACCCAATGGCAAAGCACTCACTTTAAAGTTTATGACGGAAAATAGTTCCAGTTCCGTGGTGCAATCTGAACTGTGGAAAAAGAATCTGGATGCAATAGGTATTCGCGTTGATTTTCAGGTCAGTAATTTTGCCGACAACTTAAAAGCCGCAACCCAATGCAAATATATGCTGTGGGGAGGAGCGTGGATTGCTGATTATCCCGAAGGGGAAAATTTTGCTCAGTTGCTGTATGGGCCGAATTCAGCACAGGGCAATTTAAGTTGTTATCAATCCAAAAGTTATGATGCGCTGTATCAGCAAATGTTAGCTTTACCACCACAGCAACGCTTATCGTATTACGAAAAATTAAGCCGTCAAATCGAAGCGGATAATCCATGGATTATTCATAGTAGCCGTATTCGCAACTGGCTGTTGCATTCACAGGTTCAGGGTTTCAAAGCCCATCCAATGATGAATACCAACTGGCAATATTTAGATATACAGCCTGTAAAAAATAAATAAGCTTGGACAAAGAATGAAACAGTTGAATAAAAAAAATCGGTATTGGCTTAAAGAGGTATTGGTCGGTGGCCTTTTAATCTCAAGTTCTATGAGTTTATTGGCACAAAGCCCTGCCGACCCGCACAAAGTTTTACGTTATGTATTCCCTGTCGCTGAAACAGGGTTTGACCCCGCAGGTGTGCATGATTTGTACTCGGCACATGTCAACGGTTCAATTTTTGAAACTTTGTTTACCTACGATTATTTGGCATCGCCTGCAAAGTTGATTCCACGTACCGCAGCTGCTTTACCAGAAGTCAGCGCCGATGGTTTGACCTATACCATTCGTATCCAAAAGGGCATTTATTTTGCCGCAGATCCAGTCTTTAAAGGCAAAAAGCGTGAACTAACTTCGGCAGATTATGTGTATACCTTTAAACGCTTGCTTGATCCGAACTTGCGTTCTCCGAACAGTTGGTTACTGGATGGGCGTATTTTAGGGATGGATGCGGTGCTGAAACAGGCGGCGAAAACAGGCAAGTTTAATTACGATCAACCCGTTGCAGGTTTGCAAACGCCTGACCGATATACTTTGGTGATACGTTTAACTAGTCCTGATCAAAATTTTCCGATGTTGCTGGCACATCAACCTGCGGGTGCTGTGGCACGAGAAGTGATTGAGAAGTATCGAGATAAAGCAGGTTTTGTGATGGGGCACCCTGTCGGGACGGGGCCGTATCTGCTGACTCGCTGGACGCCTGGTTCCCGCATTATTTTGAAAGCCAATCCTGATTTTCGTAGTTTTGTCTGGAACTTTAAGGCTTCTACAGCAGAAGATCAGAAAATTGTCAAAGCCATGCAAGGCAAAAAAATGCCACAAATTGGCGTGATTGATATTCAGGTGATGGAAGAAGGGCAATCACGTTGGTTATCTTTTATTAAAGATGAAATTGATCTGTTTGCTTTGGATGGAGAATTAACCGTTCAAGCTTTGCAAAATGGCAAACTCAAACCTGAGCTGGCAAAAAAAGGCGTACACCTGTCGCGGATTACAGACCCTTCGATTGATTACCATTATTGGAATATGCAAAACCCAGTCGTGGGCGGTATGAGTAAAGACAAAATCGCTTTACGTCGTGCCATGGCGATGGCCTTTTCGGCAGATAACTACATCAATATTTTACAAAAAGGCGATGCACAACGCCTACAAGCTCCCATTCCGAATGGCGTGGTGGGCTATGATCCGAACTATAAAAGCAGTATTCCTTATTCGGTTAAAGCCGCCAATCTACTGTTAGACCGCTATCACTATAAAGTCGGTGCAGATGGTTGGCGCACTTTGCCGAATGGTAAACCTTTGCAAATTAATATGACGATCTCGGGTAATAGTGCGCGGAGTCAACAACAGGCAGAATTTTGGAAGAAAACGCTGGATAGTATCAAAATTAAAATGAGCACCCAGTCCTTACCATTTGCAGAAGCATTGAAGTTAGAAAAGCAATGCAAGACCATGTTTAAAAGTTCAGCTTGGATTGCGGATTATCCAGATGCCGACAACTTTATGCAGTTGTTCTATGGCAAAAATATCAACGTGACCAACAATGCTTGCGTCGAAATTCCTGAATATGACCGTTTGTATGAACAAACTCAAACAATGCCGCCTGGTCCAGAACGAGATGCATTGTATCGGAAAATGTCACGGTTGCTCGAAGTGTATATGCCCGTACAAATTATTGGTGCGCGTTATCGTAATGTCTTGGCTCAGCCCCGCGTGATTGGTTTTAAAAAGCATCCGATTTTGCCTGCGGAATGGATGTACATCGATATTGACATGAAGAAATAGAAATTAAACAAAACTGGAGTAATGATGAATCACCCGATCTTTAAATTGACCACACTCAGTGTTTTGACCTTCGCTGTACAGCAGTTCACTTTTGCAGACTCTTCCACGCGTCAGACCTTGCCGCAATTTCAAGCCCAAGATATTCCTGCCCTGTGTGATGCCAAAATTCAAGACATTCAAAAGCAGTTGAAAAACTTTGAAGCTAAGCCGATGTCGGCACAGAACAATGCCGCATCTGTACTGGCAGAATGGGATCGTATTTTTGCTTCGTTTGAAGATTTTTATGGGCCTATTGGCTTATACAGCAATGTTTCTCCAGATGCGGCACTGCGTAAAGCGGCTGAAGATTGTGAAATCAAGATTAGTCAGTTCCAAACCGATATTTATCAAAATCCGAAACTGTATCAACAAATTAAAAACACTCAAGCCAGTGATGCGATTGATAGCAAGTTTCGGGAAGATTTACTCAATGATTTTGAAAAAACAGGGATTCAGTTAAGTGCCGAAAAGCAAGCACGTTTAAAAGTGATTTTGGCAGAATTAGCAAAGATTGAGCAGGAATATGCACGTAATGTGCGTGATAATCCGCAAAAGCTAGAGTTTACACCTGCCGAATTAAAAGGATTGCCACAAAGCTATATCGATACCTTAAAGAAAAATGACCAAGGCAATTATTTACTCGGTTTTGAATATCCAGAATATCGTCCTTTCATGGAATTGGCAGACAACGATGCTGCTCGTAAGCGTTATCAAATTGCCTATACTCGCCGTGGGGGTGAGCGTAATTTGATCTTGCTGAAACAAGCCATGGACTTGCGTTATGAATTGGCACAATTGTTTGGTAAATCCAGTTATGCGGAGTGGGCGTTACATAAACGTATGGCAGAAACGCTGGAAGCTGTGAACAAGTTTCTCTCAGATGTACATGCGACGGTTGCACCTTTAGAACAAAAAGAAGTGAATACACTGCGCGAGTTTCAAGCGAAAACCTTAAATATCCCCTTAGCGCAAGCCAAAATAGAGCGTTGGAGTGAGGCATATTGGAGTGAAAAGCTGCGTAAAGCTAAGTATCAGATCGACCAAGAAAAAATGCGGGAATATTTCCCAACTCAAGCCGCACAGGACTGGTTATTCGCTATTTCATCCAATCTCTATGGTATTGAATTTAAACCTGCCAAAGTTGATGTCTGGCAAAACGAAGTTGAATATTACGATGTGACCGATCAGAAAACTGGGCAACTCTTAGGCGGATTGTATGTCGATAAATTCCCACGTGAAGGAAAATACGGACATGCTGCTGTATGGGGGGTATATGGGGGTAGCAGCTTAACGGGGCGTAAACCGATTTCAGCCTTGGTCACCAACTTTAACCGCAAAGGCTTAAATAGTGATGAACTGGAAACCTTTGTGCATGAGTTCGGACATGCCTTGCATGGCATTTTGTCGACTACTCGCTATTCAGCCCAATCAGGCACATCGGTAGAACGTGATTTTGTTGAAGCCCCTTCGCAAATGTATGAGGAGTGGGCGAGACGCAAAGAAACATTGTCGAAAGTGGCAGATTATTGTCAACCTGCATGTCCACGAGTTGACGATAAGTTGATTGCCAAACTGAATGCAGTACACAGTTATGGTCGTGGCCTGCATTATGCCCGTCAAACTTTGTACGCCCAATATGATATGGCACTACATGGCAGTAATGCTTTGAAGGTACAGCCCTTAGATGTCTGGAAGAAAATGGAAGGCTCAACCGCATTCGGCTATGTACCCAACACGGAATTTCCTGGGCAGTTTGGGCACATCATGGGCGGCTATCAAGTGGGGTATTACGGCTATATGTGGTCTGAAGTGCTTGCTTTAGACATGCTTTCTGCTTTTGGCAAGAATTTGAATAATCCAGAAGTGGGGCAACGTTATCGCCAAACCATCTTATCTCAAGGCGGCCAGAAACCTGCGGAAGACTTGGTGAAAGATTTCTTGGGTCGCAAACCCGACAACAAAGCCTTTTTCGATGAAATTACTGGCCAACGGGTTAAATAGGGGACATCGAGATGCTGGCATATATTATACGTCGCCTATGGCAAATGATTCCGACCATGCTCGGAGTTGTATTGCTAATTTTCTTTCTGTTTAACTGGGTGGGCGGAGATCCTGCTTATATTCTGGCAGGCAAAATGTCCAATCCAGAACAGATTGAAAATATTCGTCAACAGTTGGGCGTCGATCAACCCTACTATGTACAGTTGTGGATTTTCATCAAACAGATTTTGACCTTTGATTATGGTCTGAGCTGGAGTACGGGGGAGTCTGTTTCACAAATTATCACCACGCGTTTAGGTCCGTCACTGACCTTACTCATTCCGCTCACGATTTTACAAACTGTGATCTCGATTATTTTGGCATTGGCGGTTTCTGCGGTGCGCGGCACGCTAACGGATCGTATGGTCATGATGATGTGTACGATTGGCATGTCGATCAGTATTTTGGTGTATATCATTGTTTTTCAGTATGTATTTGCTTATCAACTCAGTTGGTTCCCCGTGCAAGGTTGGAGTGATCGTTTTAGTGAAAACCTCATTAAATACGCCTTACTGCCGATTTTAATCATGCTGGTGGTCAGTATTGCACCGACCTTAAGACTCTACCGTAGTTTTGTCCTTGATGAAGTGAATCAGGATTATGTGCGCACAGCACGTGCCAAAGGGGTCGGAGAGCGTCGTATTCTTGGCGTGCATGTACTGCGGAATGCCTCTATCCCGATTATTACCGATGTTATGGCGACCTTACCTGCATTGTTGATTGGGGCATTTTTGATTGAGCGTTTTTTTGGTATTCCCGGCATTGGGCGGGAAGTCATTATTGCAGTCGAACGCAGTGATTTCCCTGTGATTAAAGCCATCACGGTTTATGTAGCAGCAGCTACCATGATTTTTAACCTGATTGCCGATCTGGTGTATAAGCTAGTCGATCCTCGCGTACAGTTGAAGTAGGTGAACTATGTTAAGTGTGATATTTAAAAGAAAAGCACTGGATAGAGCAGAAACCACTTCTTCTGGACTTTGGCAACTGGCGATGCACCGTTTAAAGGCAGATCGTATCGCCATGATCTCATTGTTTGTGGTGCTGTGTTATTTCGTGATGTTACTGCTGTCCATGACAGGAATGATTGCCTCCAACTGGAATAAAGAAGTCGCTGTTAGCTATGCGCCACCCACCTTTATGGGCGCAGATGCTGTCCGTGATACAACCGAAAAAGTCGCTACTCAATCACAGGCTTTGCCTGAAAATCCTGCTGATCCTTTAAAAGATGTGATTCGTGAACTCAATACTGAAATTGCCAAAGAGCAAAGTACTGGTGGCGCGATAGATTATTACGGCGTGGTTGATCCCTTAGCAGAGGACATGAAAGCGATCGATCAGCAATTGGATGGGCATTTGCTCGATCAACAGGCTGAATTAAAACAAACTCTTCCTTTTGGTGCGGACAAATGGGGGCAGGATGTCTTACAAAAAACCATTAAAGGTGCAGAAACATCCATTATTGTCGGGGTTGTGGCTGCGTTATTGGCAGTGCTGATTGGGACGGTACTTGGGGCAATTTCAGGTTATTTTGGTGGCTGGGTCGATGATGTCTTGAACTGGTTTTATAACATCTTCACTTCTATTCCTTATCTGTTACTGATTTTAGCCATTGCAGCGGTACTACAGCAAAAAGGGATTGTCTCGATAGTATTGATTCTGGGTTTAACAGGTTGGACGGGTGTTTATCGTTTAATTCGTGCTGAGTATATGAAACATACCTCGCGTGAATATGTACTGGCTGCCAAAGCCATTGGGGTCAGTCATTTTAGACGTATGTTTGTCCATATTTTCCCGAATGTTAGTCATATTGCTTTGGTGCAAATCTCGATTCTTGTGGTGGCATTTATTAAGTCCGAAGTCATTCTCAGCTTCTTGGGTTTTGGGGTGCCTGTGGGCGTTGTGTCATGGGGCAGTATGCTGAATGAGGCCCAAAGTGAATTGATTTTAGGTAAATGGTGGCAACTGGCGGCAGCTTCGGTTGCGATGGCTGTTTTGGTCACGGCATTTTCCATGTTTACCGATGCATTACGTGATGCACTGGACCCAAAACTAAAATAAGAGGTGTATGAACATGATTGAATCAAAACAAAACTCAATCTTATTAAAAGTTGAAAACCTTAAAGTCAGTTTTAAGGGGGAAAATAAACAGTACACCGAAATGGTGAAGGGAATATCATTTGAAATTCCAGCGCATACCACAGTTGCTTTAGTGGGTGAGTCGGGCAGTGGTAAATCGGTAACATCTCTCGCGACAATGGGTTTATTGCCCCCAGAGCAAAGCCGTATTTCGGCAGAAAGTAAAATTGTGTTTGAAGGCGTGAATTTACTGACCTTATCACGTGCAGAGATGCGAAAAATTTGTGGCAAAGACATCGCCATGATTTTTCAGGAACCGATGTCTTCGCTGAATCCTGTATTTACTGTGGGCGATCAAATTGCAGAAGTACTCAAACTACATTTGGCAATGGGACGTAAGCAAGCCAGAGCACGTGCTTTGGAGTTGCTGAAAGAAGTGGGTATTCCTTCTCCTGAAACCAAAATAGATGCTTATCCCAGTCAACTTTCGGGGGGGCAGCAACAACGTGTGATGATTGCGATGGCAATTGCCTGTGAACCGAAGTTGTTGATTGCGGATGAACCCACCACAGCACTCGATGTGACCATTCAAAAGCAAATTTTAGATTTATTACAAGACTTACAGCAACGCCGTAATATGTCGATGCTGTTTATTACCCATGACTTGGCATTGGTGGGTGAAATTGCCGATCAAGTGATTGTAATGCGACATGGGGAAATTCGTGAGCAAGGCGCAGTAAAATCAGTCTTGGAGCAGCCACAAGATATTTATACTCGTGCTTTACTACAATGTCGTCCGCAACTGTCACAACGCCCGTTCCGCTTGCCGATGATCAGTGACTTTATGCAGCAACAAGGTCAGGATTGGATAGAAAAAGTGGTGACTGAAAAGCCTCCTGTACAGCGACAACGGGGCTTAAAGGGCAATGAAGAAATCATTCTGGATGTTCGAGACTTAAAAAAATCATTTTATAGTCGAAAAGGGTTGTTTGGAAAAGATGAGTTTCAAGCCGTCAAAGGTGTTTCGTTTCAATTGGCGAAAGGCAAAACTTTAGGCTTGGTGGGTGAGTCAGGTTCAGGTAAAACTACCATTGGGCTATTACTTATGCGGTTGCAACAAGCAACAGGTGGAACGGCTCGAATTTATGGTCAAGATATCTTGGCAATGTCAGACAAGCAGTTTGCTCAGTTTCAACGTAAAATCCAGATCATTTTCCAAAATCCTTATGCATCGCTCAACCCGCGCTTTACGGTAGGACAAATTCTACTGGAGCCGATGCAGGTGCATGGCATTGGCACCAATGATGCTGAGCGCAAAAAAATCGCCTTGGATCTGCTGGAGCGAGTCAGTTTGCCCGCATCGGCATATCATCGTTATCCACATGAGTTTTCGGGTGGACAGCGACAGCGCATTGCGATTGCACGCTGCCTAACCTTAAAGCCTGAAATTTTGATCTGTGATGAATCGGTGTCGGCATTGGATGTTTCTGTACAAGCACAGGTCTTGAATTTGCTGCAAGATTTACAGGATGAATTTGGCTTGAGTTATATTTTTATCTCACATGATTTGTCAGTGGTAAAATATATTTCTGATCAAATCATGGTCATGAATCATGGGGATATCGTCGAAATTGCCAATTCAGATGATTTGTATCAGTCGCCACAACATGAATATACTCAACGCTTGCTCAGTGCTATACCCAAGGGTGTTTAATCAATCACTGAGTTTGGATAACTAAAACGCTCACTAGATTGGGCGTTTTTTATGGGCGATTGGGAGATTCTTCGTGCACCATAACTGAAAGCGGTCTTATTACACTGCATACATCACCTATAAAAAGAGCCACTCGAAAGTGGCTCAAATTTTAACTTGAATGATTAAAACTTTTTAAAGCCTTTGTTTACGCCAAATGGCTTACGTGGAGCTTGTTCATCACGAGTATCACGTTGGCCATATGAACCTTTGTTGCCAAAGTTTTCTGGGCGGCTATCACGTTGTGCATAACCAGAGTTTTGGCGTGGTTCACGTTGAGCATAACCTGTTTGTGCATTGTCCTGACGGCGGTGAGTATGACCATTTGGGTTTTCACGACGTTCACGGTTGAATGCTGGCTTTGCTTGTTGGCCTTCATCTTCATTGTCACGACGTTGCTGACGTAAGAAACCGCCACGACGTGCTGCCATTGGTTTTTCTTGCATACGTTCAGTACGGCGTTTTGCCATACCGAATAGACCTGTACCTTGGCGTGGCTTAAGTTCAACTGATTTAGTTAAATTGTCGATGTCAGCTCTATCGAGTTCCATCCAACGGCCTGTACGTAATTCACGTGGTAAAATGACAGTGCCATAACGAGTACGTAATAGACGGCTAACTTTCAAGCCTTGAGATTCAAAAATACGACGAACTTCACGGTTACGCCCTTCTTTCACCACCACTTGATACCAACGGTTAATCCCGTCACCACCAATTTCAGAGAATGATTCAAATTTTGCAGGGCCATCGTCTAACACCACGCCACGCAGCATGTTGTTACGGATTTGTGGAGTAACTTCGCCCATAACACGTACAGCGTATTCACGCTCAATTTCATTCGATGGGTGCATTAAGCGGTTTGCAAGTTCACCATCATTTGTGAACAGCAACAAGCCTGTAGAGTTAATATCTAGACGACCCACCATAACCCAACGATCATTGGTAATGCTAGGCAATTTATCAAATACGGTTGGGCGTTGTTCAGGGTCGTTACGTGAACAAATTTCACCTTCTGGCTTGTAGTAAATCAGAACACGACGACGAATTTCATCTTCAATTTGGAACTGCACTTTACGACCATCGATGCGAAGCTCATCGCCTGGCTCAATACGTTCGCCCACTTGAGCAACACGACCGTTGACACTCACACGACCAGCAGCAATGACCTCTTCCATATAACGGCGAGAGCCGAGACCAACTCGTGCGAGTACCTTTTGCAATTTTTCACTCATGACAGCATAACCTTAGAAATTATCATCAACAGTTCACCTATTTACGACTTCGGTGCTTGCGCATCGAGAGCCATAAAAGCTTCCTTGGCATCCTGTAGGGGAGGCAATTGACCAATCGATGTTAGGCCAAATGCATTTAAAAACTGTGGCGTTGTAACCAACAACGCGGGTCTTCCTGGGAGTTCCCTAAAACCAGATTCTTTAATCCAGTTCCAGTCAAATAGGGTTCTTAATATTTGACTATTATTAGAAACTCCACGAATTTGTTCAATGTCCGCACGAGTCACGGGTTGGTGGTAAGCCACCACCGCCAAGATTTCGAGCAGAGAAGGCGACAAGCGGGTTGGACGCTCAGGCCAAGTTTGACTAATAATTTGACGATACTTGGCGCGTACTTGAAAGCGGAAACCTTGTGCAGTTTCTACCAACTCAATAGAGCGACCATGTTGTAAGACCATTAATTGTTGTATCAGTTGACGAAGTTCAGACTTGGAGTATTGATCTTGAAAGGCTTCTTTTAGACGTGCCAAAGAAACTGGTGCATCACTCGCAAAAATAATAGCTTCCAGTTGCATCAACACTTCATGTTGAATTTCGGATTGAGAAAATAGATCAGCTTCACTCATACGTGTGCTCCTTGGACACTAAGAGGCGCCTCTATGCCTGAACCCACAATTTGAATACGTTGTTGACGGGTCAGTTCCAGTACAGCCATAAACGTCACAACCACACCCATACGCCCCTGACTAGGTTTGAGTAGTTCAATAAAATCGAGAACTTCACCTGCTTGCAGCTTTTCTTCAATAAATGCAATTCGCTCTTCAAGCAATACGGGTTCTTGCTCAATTTTGTGGGTTACTGGTTCTGGGCGGTTAAACACGCAAAACAAAGCATCATGCAAAAGATTGACGGAAAAGCCTTCATGACGGACTGCGACATCGCCCAGACTCACATTCGTCTCGAATGTATCACGCTCAAGCACGCTCATTTGCCCCAAGCGTTCAGCTGCTTGTTTGACACGAAGATAAGTTTCTAAGCGATCAATCAACGCTTGTTTTGGGTCTTTTTCAACAGCAATACTGGTGGGTTTCGGGAGCAACAAGCGAGATTTTAAATCTGCCAATAAAGCGGCCATCACCATATAGTCAGCAGTCAGCTCAATATTTAATGACTTCATGGCATCCATATAAGAAAGATATTGGGCTGCAATGGGTGCAATGTCTAACTGTAATAAGTCGAAGCCATTTTTTTGAATCAGGTAAATTAAAAAGTCGAGTGGTCCTTCGAAATGCTCCAAGAGAATTTCAAATGCGGCAGGAGGAATATATAAATCCTCAGGGATGGAGTCTTGCCATTCATCCAGAACACGGATGTGCGGCGTTTCTTCCATAGCATTATGGACGGATTGATTCATTACAGTTATTGGCCACGCGAATTTTCAAAGGCATGATTATGTGCTTTTTGAATCAGTACTTAGGGGAGAAAGTAGAGGTGATTAAAAAATACATAATTTTAATAGGCCTTAGTGTAATGCATATTCGGTGATGAATACATTACTTGACCAATCAAATAACAAAAAAAGCGGTAAATAAATACTGAGTATTTATTTTTGTGATGAACGTCAAGGCTATCTTTTATTCGCATTGATGAGAGCAAGCTTATGAAAGAACAATAAAATAAGATAATTAGGCTTAAAACAGAATCACTCGATCAAGGGGAGAGCCTTGAGTTGAGACTCGCCACCTGATGGTTCAACTTATTCAAAAGCGCTGACATCGCCTACGCCTTTACGAATGACAACAGGACTGTCTCCAGATAAATCCACAATACTGGTGGTGCTTAAGGTACCTAAGCCGCTATCAATAAATACATCAATGCGTTTTTCCAGTTGCATCTCAATTTCATAGGGATCATCGAGTGGGTCAGCACTCCCAGGTAAGATTAAGGTACTGGTGAGTAGAGGTTCACCTAATTCTTTCAGTAGCATCTGACAAATTGGGTTGCTTGGAATGCGCAGACCAATGGTTTTCTTTTTGGGGTGCATCAAGCGTTTAGGTACTTCGCTGGTGGCTGGTAAAATGAAAGTGGTCACAGCAGGGGTATTATTTTTGAGTAAACGATACATGGCATTATCGACTTTGGCATAGGTAGCAATGTCGGATAAATCTGAACAAATAATCGCGTACTGATGCTTTGGCCCTAAGCCACGAATCTGTGAAATTCGTTCCATTGCATTCTTATTTCCGATCTGGCATCCAATCGCATAAGCAGCATCCGTTGGATAAACCACCACATCACCCGCGCGAATACGTTCCACTGCCTGACTGATTAAGCGCGGTTGTGGATTATCAGGATGTATTCTTAAGTGCAACATATTTTTCTCCTGATTTTTTAGATATTATCTGCTGAAATTACAACATGTTGTCATGTAACTTTGATGAATTTCTGTAATTAGTCCAGCATTTCGCGTTGAAACTCGTCACTTTGTAATGTTTTGCCACTTCTTGTACACGCACAGATACAGTCAATAAAGTATTTTGCATCTCGTGGTAGCGCCACTTCTCCAGAACAATAACGTTGTACTTGTGCATATACATTATCTTTAAAAGTTAAACCATCACCCCCTTCACCAGTCAGGTTATCGAGAGAGACACGGAATTTTCGACCAAAAGCTTTGGCAAACATCCATTCAATTGCTTGTGGTTTAATTTCTACTTGTTCAAATAAAGCTTGCTGTTCTTGTGTACGACCATCGGGAGCATACCAATAGCCTAAATCTGGGAGTAAGCGACGTTGTTCACCAGCAATCGTCCAATGGCTAATTTCATGTAAAGCACTATTAAAGAAACCATGGGCAAATTGAATACGTGCGGGCTGTTGCTCTGTCGCTGGAAAATATTCAGGTTCATCTTCGCCACGAATCAAATTCACATTAAGGTGGGAAAACCAGTAATTAAAGTGTAAGATGAGCCAGTCAACTTGTTCAGTTTCTGACTGTAAATTCGCCCATTCCAAACGTTGCACTTGGTCTGGTGAAATGTCAAAATGAACAGTTGAAAGTGTGCTAACAAGTGATTTTTTATTCACTTCTGTTTGCGGCTGCAACAGATGCATGACTGTGTTACCCAAAATGGTCTGTCTAAATAAGTACAAAATTGTATCTTAATCTTTGACAGAGTACTGATGAATTTGTAGAATTGCCGCCTTAATTATGTCAGCAAATACCTTTCCGGCACAGATTGAGCCGTTTAAATGGGCTGAACAAGGCTTTACATGGTCAGGTACCCTGCCATTGTCTCGCTTTGCTCGTATCGCTCGTGAAGCTGTTGGATCAATTGATGATCAATTGATTAACATAGACTGTAAGCTATCAATGGATGCGTATCATCGCATTGTGTGGTTAGATGGTCACGTTGAAACGACTGTTCCAATGGAATGTCAGCGTTGTTTAGACGCGGTTAGTATTGAACTCGTTTCAGATTTTCATCTAGCTCTAGTGGATGATGAGTCACTGATAGAGCGCTTGGATGAGGATGCTGATTTCATCGTCTTAGGTGAAAGTGAAGCAACGACGAAAGGTAGCTATGATGCGCCTGCGACGGCTGATTTACTCTCTCTGATAGAAGATGAATTGTTATTGTTGATGCCTTTGTCTCCTAAGCATGATGCTTGTGAACATAAGCACCAACCTGCCATTGAAGAGCTTGTTGAAGAAAAACGGGATAACCCGTTTGATGTTTTGGCAAGTTTGAAGGGTAAACTTAACTAATTTTTGTGTTATACTCTTCCGTATAAGACAACTGAATTTGTTCTGATCCATATTTTTCGATTTGTAAGGAGCCATCATGGCCGTTCAGCAAAACCGTAAAAGTCGCTCTCGCCGTGACATGCGCCGTTCACATGACGCTTTAACTGAGAATGCATTAACTGTAGACCAAGCTACTGGTGAGACTCACCGTCGTCACCACGTATCTAAAGATGGTATCTACCGTGGTCGTCAATTATTCGCTAAAGCATCTGCTGAATAATTGATGAAGCATTAAGTGATGAGCTTAATGAAAAAATTGGGAGCGTAAGCTCCCTTTTTTTTGCCTTCGATTTTTGTTGTATTTCGCAATTACCAAAAACAAAATTAAGTGTTAAATTTCCGCTCCATGAATGAGCAGTGACTACATAAAGGATTTTTTATATGTCTGCTAGACCACTCGAACAAGCAGCTCAAGCAACAAAAACTGCATTTGTGTTTCCAGGTCAAGGTTCGCAAAAAGCTGGCATGCTGGCTGAACTTGCTGAACAGTTTAGTGGTATTCGTGACACGTTCGCGGAAGCTTCTGAAGCCCTTGGTTTTGATTTATGGCATATTGCCCAAAGCGGTGAAGGCTTAGACCAAACTGAATTTACACAACCTGTATTGCTTACAGCCAGTATCGCTTTATGGCGTGTGTGGTTGGAGTTGGGTGGTGTTGCGCCTAAATACCTCGCAGGTCATTCATTGGGTGAATACAGTGCTTTGGTTGCCGCTGGTGCAATGTCATTGGGTGATGCTGTTAAGTTGGTAAACTTGCGTGGCAAGCTTATGCAAAATGCAGTGCCTCAAGGCAAAGGTGCCATGGCCGCGATTTTGGGTCTAGAAGATGCCAGAGTTCTTGAGTTGTGTGCTGAAGTCACAGCACAAGGTGAGGGTTCGGTAGAAGCAGCAAACTATAATGCACAAGGCCAAGTGGTTATTGCGGGTGAAAAAGCTGCTGTAGAAGCGGTGATGGCAATTGCAAAAGAACAATCAGGCAAAGCGATTGCGCTTCCTGTGTCAGTACCATCACATTGTTCGTTGATGAAACCAGCTGCCGAGCAATTCGCACTTGCTTTGGAACAAACTGCCATTGAGCTACCTAGCATTCCTGTAATACAAAATGTCAACGCGGAAATCGCGACAGATGTGGCGCAATTACGTCAGGCATTGACTGCACAATTGTACCAATCTGTGCAATGGACCAAGACGATGCAGTCTGTGCAAGATCAGGGTATTCAATTTATTGTTGAGTGTGGTCCTGGTAATGTGCTTGCCAATCTTGCGAAACGTTTGCCAAATATAGAAAAAGCATTCCCAATCGATGCGAAAGGTCGTATGGAGGATGCACTGAATGCCATTTTAGTGGCAGAAGGAAAAATTGCATGACACAAGAACGCAAAGTCGCTTTAGTGACAGGCGCAAGTCGAGGGATTGGTGCTGCCATCGCTCAACAATTGATTCAAGACGGTTATTTTGTAGTGGGTACTGCGACTTCTGAGTCGGGTGCGGAAAAATTATCAGCAGCATTTGGCGAAAATGGTGCAGGTAAAGTGCTTGATGTGCGTGATGGCACTGCAATTGATGCTTTGGTTACAGATATCGAACAAAATTATGGTCCAGTTCTTGCACTTGTAAATAATGCAGGGATTACCCGTGATAATTTGTTGTTGCGTATGTCTGAAGATGACTGGGATGATATTCTGAACATTCATCTAAAAGCAGTTTACCGTTTATCAAAACGTGTTCTTAAAGGCATGACCAAAGCGCGTTTTGGACGAATTATTAATATCAGTTCTGTGGTTGCACATTTCGCAAACCCAGGCCAGGCAAACTATTCAGCTGCTAAAGCAGGCATTGAGGCATTCAGCCGCAGTCTTGCAAAAGAAATGGGTAGCCGCCAAATTACTGTGAATTCAGTTGCACCAGGTTTTATTGCAACAGAAATGACAGAACAGTTAAGCGAAGAAATTCGTAAAAAAATGAGCGAACAAGTGGCACTTCAGCGCTTAGGTGAACCACAAGATATCGCGAATGCTGTAAGTTTCTTGGCTTCTGAGAAGGCAAGTTATATTACAGGTACGGTTTTACACGTAAATGGTGGTTTATACATGAGCTAATTAGCTGATGGATAAACTTTCAAAAAATTAGAGTTTCAATTAAACTAACGGCATTTAAAAACGCCACAAGCAATGAGGAGAATTCCTGTGAGCGATATCGAACAACGCGTTAAACAAGCGGTTGCAGAACAATTGGGTCTTAAAGTAGAAGAGATCAAAAACGAAGCATCTTTCATGGATGACTTGGGTGCGGACTCTCTAGACCTAGTTGAACTTGTAATGTCTTTCGAAAATGATTTTGACATCACTATTCCTGATGAAGATTCTAACGAAATCACTACAGTTCAATCTGCAATTGACTATGTTTCTAAGAAACTTGGTTAATTGTTGATGTTCAGCGCTGCTGAAAGAAAAGCCACCTTTTAGGTGGCTTTTTTAATGTCTGTATATACTGAGTTTTTGGAAGTAATGTTATAAGCATTTTTAGGTAAGTGAATATACTTACAAATATAGGTCGTACTTCTTAAAATTTAATTTTAATTTATGAATATAAGATAATGAAAAGACTTAAGACTAGAGCAGAGATGTACTTAGTATTAAAGTTGAGCGCTGTAGTTGGTTTGTTTGTAACAAATAATGTAGATATTAAAGTACAGTTTTATATGTTTTTAAGTTTTATTTAATAATTGTGGAAAATGATATTGATGGAAATAAATAATAATGAATATATATATGTATAATGGAATAAATAAATATTAATTTTAGTTAACCAGTACGCATTTTTATACTGATTAATTTAAAAATATTAATCAAAATCGATTTTAAAATTTTATTTACTCATAGAAATCTCTGTAAATTCTTTTAATTATTAATATTTTCTTAATAATTTTATTCATATTGTACTTTGAAATAATGTAGTTAAATTATTGAATTTAATTGCTAAAATTCTCTGTGAGAGATAAGCCACAGTGTTCTGTGGATATAAGAAATATCTAAAGTAAAAATATGAGAATGCGAAATAAGAAAGTGCAAGAAATGACTTGGCATAAAAGAATTGCTTTACTAGTCACATTATTATGTAGTAGTTCAGTTTATGCGGTTCAATTAAAAACGTTGTTAAAGACAGCTTTGGAGCAAGACCCAATGATGTTGGAAGCACAAGCAAATGAAGAAGCAGCATTAAGCAGAGTAAAAGAGTCAAAATCATTACATTATCCAACCTTGGCTTTGACTGCCAACCAAATTTTGGGTCAATCTCATAAGAGTCAATATGATTATGTGAGTGAAGATTTTACACCAGGGGTTAAGGGCAGTCTGAACCTTTATTCATTTGGTGCAATTACTGCTCAGGTAGATCGTGATGAAAAAAAATCTGAGTATTTTGAGCAGAAAATTGATGAGACTGCGGAAGAGCTAGGCTACAACATCGGTTCTGAATATTTGAAAGCACTTAATGTCTATGAAGCACTTGCTGTACAGATGCGAAGTTTGGAACGTCACAATAAATTTACGCAAGATATTAGTGTGATTGTGCAATATGATGCAGGACGCCGCTCTGAACTCACACAAGCACGTGCTCGTCAAATGCAGGTAGAACACACGATTAGTAGCTTGCAGCGTGAATTGGGTTTTGCACTGAGTCATCTAAAAAAATATTCATCTGAAGTGATTGATCAGGATACGCTGAGTGATCCATTTATTGGTCTGGCGCCGTCTGAATTTATATCGCGTTATCAATTGACCGAAGTTACACAGCACCCATCTTATTTGGCTCAGGAAGCCGAGCTTGAGAGTATTCGTTCTGAGGTGAAGTACCGTAAAGCAAAACGTTATCCAAGTGTTAACTTGGAGGGGAACGTGACTACTGAAGACCGTCAAGTGTATCTGAATATGTCATGGGATTTGTTGAATCGGGGAGCGAAATATTCTGTCGAACAAAGTGGGCAATCTGCTGTAGCAGCAAAAGCACGGCTTGATCAAATTCAAAGGGATATTGAAGAACGGGCACGTACTGCAGAAATTGATATGTTTCAGAGTCGGCAAAAAATGAATATTTCGCAAGAGCAAATTCTCGCTTCACGTAAGGTGGTCAGTGACAATGAAAAGCAATTTAAAATTGCACGTAAAAGCCTGATAGATGTGCTCAATGCCTATAACGAATTGGCTGGGGTCGAAATGGCTTATGTGACTGCACAGAATGATTATCGAATGGCAGCGTTGGCTTATTTGCGTGCTCAAGCCAACATTAGCAATTGGGCAAGGCAGTAATAATAAAGACTGCTGATCCAAAGCGGATGTGGATCATGCGTAATTGACCTAAAGGTCAAGTTATTAGAATAGGATGACATAAAGAGAATGAAATCCATAATAGAGCATATTGCTTTGGCAACCCGACTATTGGGAAGCCCTTTACCTGTAGCTACCTTGATGGCACAGGTGACGCATGACCAAAATTTAAATGTCAACTATCCTTCTTTGATTGAAGTATTAAAAAGCCATGGTTTTGAAAATACGCTAAGTAAAAAAGCACTACATGAAATTCCTGCATTGGCTGTGCCTGTAGTTATAGTTTTGCAGCAAAATGAAGCTGCTGTTATTACTCAAATTCATGGCTGCGGAGCAGATCGGGTTTATGAGTTACAACAAATTGATGGTTTAAAGCAAAGAATTGATCATTCGCAGCTATCAGCATTGTACTTGGGATACAGTTGGTTTATTAAACCAAAACTGACCAGTGACTTACGTTCTGAGTTACCGGAGTATCACTTGCCTAAAGCATGGTTTTGGAAAGTCATTTGGCGTTTTCGAGCTTACTATTCGCAAGTGATTTTAGCGACATTTGTTATTAACTTTTTGGTATTGGTCAGTTCTCTGTATGTCATGAATGTTTATGACCGAGTTATTCCAAACAAATCTTATGAAACGCTTTGGGTGCTCAGTATTGGGGTAATTTTGGCGATTAGCTTTGAGTTTGCCGCAAAAATGATCCGTGGGCATTTGACAGATATAGCGGGTAAAAAAGCTGATTTAATTATCAGTTCAGCCATTTTTCGTCGTGTGATGAGTTTGGATTTGGCGGAGCGTCCTGTTTCATCGGGTTCTTATGCCAATAACCTACGTGAATTTGAATCTGTCAGAGAGTTCATGACCAGTGCAAGTTTGTTGGTATTAGTCGATTTACCTTTCCTTTTGCTCTTTATTACCGTGATTTGGATGATTGGTGGAACGTTGGCAATGGTTCCTTTAATTTTAATTCCAATCGTGATGTTGGTTGGTCTGCTTTCACAAAGACCTTTAGCGCGATATATCAACGAATCAATGAAAGAGTCGTCACAACGTCAAGGTTTGGCGGTAGAGGCAATTGAAGGGATTGAAACATTAAAAGCCAATAATGCAACCAGTTGGGCACAGCAAAAGTGGGATTATTACACGGCTAAGACTGCTGCTTCGAGTACTAAAACTCGAGATTTGAGTAATTTTGTGGTTAATTTTTCTGTTGCCATTCAGCAATTAAACACAGTGATATTGGTGATTGTCGGAACTTATTTAATTCATAGTCCAGACCCAAATCATAAAATTACGATGGGGGCTTTAATGGCTTCAGTGATTTTGTCGGGGCGTGCCTTGGCACCCTTGGCGCAAATCTCAAGCTTAGCCATTCGTTTTCAGCAAGCTAAAATTGGTTTACAAGGCCTGCAAAGCATTATTGAACGTAAAATTGAACGTCATCCAGATCGGCAATATATCAGCTTAGATCAAGTGAATGGCGAACTTAAATTTCAAAACGTGAGTTTTAAATATCAACAGGATATTCCTCCAGTACTTAAGGGATTGAATTTAAATATTGCGCCTGGAGAAAAGGTAGGAATACTAGGGAAAATTGGCAGTGGTAAGACTACTACGTTAAAACTCGCCAGCGGTATGTTTGAGCCACTAGAGGGGAATGTCACGTTAGATGGTGTGGATTTACGACAGTTAGATCCAAATTATTTACGCAATCAGGTCGCATTTTTAGGGCAAGCACCCCGTTTGTTTCTGGGGACATTACGTGAAAACTTGGATTTGTCACGACAAGATGGTTTTTCTACAGATCAAGAGTTGTTATTGGCATTGAAACGATTTGGTCTGGACAGTTTAATTCAAAATCATCCGCGTGGTTTGGATATGCCTTTAGGTGAGGATGGTTTAGGACTTTCGGGTGGTCAGAAACAAATTATAGCCTTGGCTCGATTAACATTACGTTCCCCACGTGTAGTGTTATTAGATGAGCCAACCAATGGTTTAGATCAGTTAACTGAACGACAAACACTGACAGCATTGCATCAGTGGTGTAAAGACAAAACTTTGTTGGTGGTGACGCATCGGACTCAAGTTCTGAGTATTGTGAGTCGTGTTGTGGTGATTGACCAAGGTCAGGTGGTCATGGATGGCCCGCGAGATGAAGTTCTGAAGAAACTCGCTTTAAATGAGCAGGCGAAATCAGCAACAACACAAAACTCAACGGTTACGACAGGACAACCAAGTTCGACAGTAACCACGGGGCAAAAAGAAGGTCGTACCATCGTGATCAAACCAGATCATGCATCATCTGTACAAAATCATACGAATAATACGCAATTAGAAAAAATAAATGTTGAGTAGTCGTGTCAAACAAATCGACATCAACGTAAGTGAGGCATATGGAAGAATATCGAAACCCACCCGCAGAACGGGTTCAGTCGAAAGACTTGGAATTGTTGAATGACTTGAATGCTGCCTTACAAACGGAAAGGCATACGGGCTTGTTTTGGACAATTGGGTTGTTATTTGTATTTATGGTTGTGTTTGTTTTTTGGGCTTATCACAGTCATGTAGAGGAAGTGACACGTGGTCAAGGTAGTGTTATTCCAACCAGTCGTGAGCAGATTTTGCAAAGTTTAGACCCTGGAACAATCAAAGAGATGTTGGTAAAAGAAGGGGATATTGTTGAAAAAGGACAAATTTTGCTTCGTCTGGATGATACCCGAAGTTCTGCAATCTTAAGGGAAAGTGAGGCAAAAGTTGCCAATCTTGAAGCAATGTCAGCCCGTTTAAGCGCGGAATCTTATGGAACAGAAATCAAGTTTCCTGATGGAATTAGTGAATCTTTAAAACATCGTGAACGTGCAGCATATGTTGCACGTCGTCGTGCAGTAGATGACGCTGTTGCAGGACTTCAAACCAGTAAGGCGATGCTAGATCGTGAAATTTCGATTACGTCACCTATGGTCGCGGAGGGGGTGATGTCTGAAGTTGAGTTGCTACGTATGCGACGTCAATCTTCAGATTTGGCTTTGCAAATTAATGAAAAGCGCAATCAATATGCAGCGGATGCCAATAATGAATTGGTACGGGTTGAGTCAGAATTGGCACAAGCCAAAGAAAATATGGCAATGCGTGCGGACCCTGTAGATCGTTCACTCATTCGAGCACCACTAAGGGGCATTGTTAAAAATATCAAGATTAATACGGTCGGTGGTGTGGTACAGGCTGGGCAAGATATTATGGAAATTGTACCGCTGAATGACAAATTATTAGTTGAGGCTTATATCCGACCGCAAGATGTTGCTTTTGTTCATCCAGGGCTTGGTGCGATTGTGAAAATTACTGCTTATGACTATGCCTTATATGGTGGTTTAGAGGGGAAGGTGACTTTAATTAGTCCCGATACTTTGAGAGATAAAACACGACCAAGTGAATTAAATCTCAATCCAGATGAAGCGTATTATCGTATTTTGGTTGAAACCAGCCAAAATTCATTGACGGATAAAAATGGTAAAACCATGCCAATTATTCCCGGCATGATTGCCAGTGTAGACGTCAAGACTGGAGAAAAAACTATATTTCAATATTTAATAAAACCAATCACTCGAATGAAGCAGGCTTTACAAGAGAGATAAAGGTATTCTTTCGGCAGAAACTCTATATTTTAATAGGGTTTTTGTTATTAGAATAGATCTCTTGCGAAAGTCATTATTGCAAGTTTATCCGGTTTACGAGTGCAGCAATTAAGTTAATGCGTAAACCGAATCTTTTCCGTCTATTTCGATAGCGTTCACTTAATATTCTAAATGTTTTCAATTGACTATTAATGTGTTCGATCACAACTCGTATTTTTCCAATCATTTTATTGTACCTTTTCTCAACATCAAATAAGGGTAAATTCTTCTTTTTCTTTATTGGCATCAATAATTTAAAGCCATCTTGCTCTAATCCGTAGTACCCTAAATCGGTCATAACATATTCACAATGTTTGAATTTCTTAACCGTTTTTCTTGCCAATTTAATATCATGCTGACTGCCATTCGATATATCTAGCCCTATGATTTGTTTGCTGTTCGGATGATAGATCACTTGTGCTTTTAGCGTATGTTTCTTCTTTTTACCACTGTAGAACTTACTCTGATTTTTTTTTTGGACGTTCTATTGAACATTCTGTCGCATCAATAATGACCCAGTTAAAGTGTTCGTCTGCTGTGGTAATGCTTCGTTTTGGCAGAGTAAAACGTCTTGATTTCATCAATGCATCTTCAACCTTTTTAATGGTTCGATTCACATTACTTTCAGCGATATGGTAATTTGCCGCTAATTCCAGTTGAGTGCTGTAGTTCCGTAAGTAATTGAGAGTTAATAACAACTGATCCTCTATATCTAAAGTATGAGGACGACCTGATTTCTTTTTGAGTGATTCTGCTTTTTCTAAAACCTCTACCATTTCAGTAAAAACTTGTCGAGGTACGCCAACCAAGCGTTTGAATTCAGAATCTGAAAAACGATTTAATTTCTGATATCTCATGAAATTTATATTGAGGTGGTTTTTACTTTCGCAAGAGATCTAATAAATGAACCAGAATTGGGTTAATCTTCTATTATTTTAATAAGTTAATATATATTTTAGATGTATATTATATGGTATTGATTTTTATGTCATGTTTATAAAGTTTTGTTGTCTATTTTTTATTCAAAAATAATTAATATAAAAATATAATTCATCTATCTGAAAAATATGTGAACTGGTTCATATTATTTTAAAATTTATAATTAATGCTATTGTTTTTTTTTCTTTTTTTTATATTCTTTTAAAAAAGCATTATAAAAAATCATCACATAAACTCTTAATTTTTTTAAGGCTTTTGTGGAATAAAAATAAACCCCTTTGGTTTAAGGGTTAGGAAAATGAAGTAAAAATAACAGAGGTGGGTATTATGAGTATTAAAAGATTAATATTGGTGGTTGGGTGCTCGTTGTTCTGGATCGGATGTTCAACTGCAAATAATAAGCCGCCTTTTGAACATTGGAATCAGTTTGGTTCAAAACCTTATTTACAGCTGAAATCGATTAAAGAGAGGCATACACAGGTTGTATTTATTCGTGATAAAGATGGATTAAAAGGGCCAGCAGCAAATGTATTTATTGAAGGGCATTACTTAACGTCATTATTGCCTGGCTCATTTAAAGCATTACAGTTATGTTCACGTCCTACCCACATAAATGCAATTTATACGCAAAGTGCGTTTAACTATGCCAATGCCCGTCGATTGAATTCTACGCAATCGCTTACAGAAGGTACTACGCAATATTTCAGATTGGTTGGAGGCAACAATCAAGCAATACAAGTGCAAGAGTTAACAGAGACTCAGGCGCAAGCGTTGTTGCCAGATCTTAAAGAAGCTGTTGCTACAAAATCGCGTGTCAAAGAGAACGAAGAATGCACACAGCCTGTATCTGTTCAGGCACCTGCCAAAACTGTACTCAAAAAATACACCCTACAAGCCAGTACATTATTTAATTATGCGAAGTCTGGACCAAATGATTTGACTGCTCAAGGCCGTAAAGATGTTGCAGAAATTGCTTCTGAAATTAACCAAGACCAAGAAGCCATTAGCCATGTTGCAGTTATTGGATATACAGACCCTGTTGGGTCGGATAATTCTAATCAACAACTTGCACAACGTAGAGCAGAAACAGTACGAGCACTGTTGGTTCAAAATGGGGCAATGAAAAAGAATATTTTGGTTGAAGGTCGTGGTGAGCAAGAACTTGTAGTAAGTGATTGTGATCAGAAGTATGCCAATGATAAAGCAGCACGTGAGCAATGTGACTTACCAAACAGACGGGTAGAAATTGTGACCTATGGAATGAAAGCTGAATAACCATTGCTCAATATTTATTCACGATTTTTAAAAAACAAGTTATAAGAAAAGGATAAATAAAATGCCAAATCAAACAATCACTATAAAATTACATGATGCGAAAACCATTATTTCAGCTTTGCAAGTTACTAAATCTCATGACCAGCCTGTAATGATTCAGGCGCAAAAGGGCATTAATTATGAATTGATTGATGATGCAACTCAATTTGCGCCAGAAAATATTAAAATTCAGCGTGTGGGTAATGATTTATATATCAGTTTTGAAGATGATGGTACGAATGCGCTGGATCCTGATCTGGTTATTCAGGGTTATTACGGTACGGATGGGACAACAACAAATCTTCTGATTGGTCTGCATGAAAATGGCAGTTATTACGCTTATGTACCTGAAACAGGTGTCCAGCAACATGCAGTCAGTATGCTGGCTGATCAAGTCAGTGTTGCGCAAGCCTTGGGTGGTGAGCCATTAACCTCCGCATCATATGAATTTAATCCATATTGGTTACTTGCTTTAATTCCTCTAGTCGGTTTAGCCGCTGGAGGAGGTGGCGGCGGAGGTGGAGGTGGTACACCAGCGCCATCTGCGGATAAACCTGATGTAGTGGCTTTAAATGGTGGTGTAGTTACGGTTAAACCTGGCTCAAATAATGTTAAACAAGTCATTACCTATACCGACGAATCTAATAATTCCGTGTCCTTAACAGCAACAAAAGGTTCGGATGGTAAATGGAGTCTAGATAAAACCCCAACAGGTGTAAGTATTGATTCATCAACAGGTTTGGTGACTATCGGTATGGATGCTGTGAAAGATGGCAGCACGGTAACTTCTACGGGAACCAACTCAAGTAATAATACCGCGACTGATAGCGATACGGCTAAGGTGGATGATAGTACTCCAACTTTGGCAGATACACCTGATGTCATTGCTTTGGCGACAGGTGCGGTTGCATCAAAACCTGGCGCAGACAATGTTAAGCAAGTTATTACCTATACTGATGAAACTAATAATGCTGTGACTTTAACAGCAACAAAAGGGGCGGATGGTAAATGGAGTCTGGATAAAACCCCAAGTAATGTTGCAATTGACCCTGCGACGGGCTTGATTACACTTGGTCCAGATGCAGTCAAAGATGGCTCAATCGTTAAGTCCGTGGGTACTGATGCATATAACAACACTGCGACAGACAGTGATACGGCCAAAGCAGATGAGACCGATCCTCAAGGTACAGATTTAATTGCAGATAAACCTGATGTATTGGCGCTGGTAGGTGGTTCTGTAACAGTCACCCCTGGTGCAGATAATATTAAAGAGGTTATTCGTTATACTGATGAATCCAATAATCCTGTGATTCTAACGGCAACTAAGGGTGCAAGTGGAGTTTGGAGTTTAGACAGTACACCAACTGGTGTGATTATTAATCCTGTGACAGGTGTTGTTACTATTGGAATGGAGGCTGTAAAAGATGGAAGCACCGTCACTTCAGTGGGTACAGATCAATTTGACAATACTGCGAATGATAGTGATACAGCTAAAGCAGATGTTTCAAGCTACACAATAACCTTTGATTCGATCACCAACGACTCAGGTACCGCAGATGACTTCATCACCAATGATAATACCTTGTTATTTAAAGGCACGGTGGATCTGGCTGATGGTAACAGCCTCAGTGTAACGGTCGGTGC
>NZ_KE007361.1:107741-108150 GCF_000400735.1 Acinetobacter tandoii DSM 14970 = CIP 107469 | reverse complement strand
CTGTTTAAAGGTACGGTGGATCTGGCTGATGGCAACGCTCTCAGTGTAACGGTCGGTGCGACTACTTATACTACAGTCGATCCACGCTTAACGGTTGATCCAGCAGGGAATTGGACCCTAGACCTGACGGGTACCACCTTGGCCGATGCAACCTATGCGGTGGTGGCGACGGTCACAGATACCGCAGGGAACAGCAAAAGTACCACTAGTCAGAACGTGGTAATTGACACCAAGATCGACACCGATAACGACGGTCAAACCGTGACTTTCGACTCGATCACCAACGACACTGGCAGTTCTAGCACTGACTTCATCACCAATGACAACACCTTACTGTTTAAAGGCACGGTGGATCTGGTTGATGGTAACAGCCTCAGTGTAACGGTAGGTGCGACTACTTATACTACAG
>NZ_KE007361.1:107265-107731 GCF_000400735.1 Acinetobacter tandoii DSM 14970 = CIP 107469 | reverse complement strand
ATTGACACCAAGATCGACACCGATAATGACGGTCAAACCGTGACCTTCGACTCGATCACCGATGATACAGGTACCGCAGGCGACTTCATCACCAATGACAATACCTTGTTATTTAACGGTACGGTAGATCTGGCTGATGGCAATAGCCTTAGTGTAACGGTCGGTGCGACTACTTATACTACAGTCGATCCACGCCTCACAGTTGATGGTTCAGGCAACTGGACCTTAGACCTAACAGGAACCAACTTGACTGATGGTACCTATCCCGTGATTGCTACCGTGACCGACACCGCGGGCAATACTGCGAGCACCATCAGCCAGAATGTGGTAATTGATACAAAAGTGGATAAGGATGGTGATGGGGATATTGTAACCTTCGACTCGATTACCAATGACACTGGCAGTTCTAGCACTGACTTCATTACCAATGACAATACCTTGTTATTTAACGGTACGGTAGATCTGG
>NZ_KE007361.1:0-107255 GCF_000400735.1 Acinetobacter tandoii DSM 14970 = CIP 107469 | reverse complement strand
GATGGCTTAGGCAACTGGACCCTAGATTTAACGGGCAGTCCTTTTATTGATGGTACCTATCCAGTGATTGCCACCGTGACCGATACAGCAGGGAATACTGCGAGTACGACCAGTCAGAACGTGGTTATTGATACAGTTGCTGATGCACCAGATGTTATTGCAGTATTGGGCGGTTCAGTGGGTATTGTTCCTGGTGGTGATAATGTTCAACAGGTCATCACTTATAAGAATGAATCGGATGTTGATGTAACTTTAACTGCGACTAAAGCACCTGATGGAACTTGGAGTTTGGATACAACCCCATTGAATGTCAGTATTAATAGTACAACGGGTGTAGTCAGTATCGGACGTGATGCCGTAAAAGATGGCAGCCTTGTTACTTCGATTGGTACAGATTTACTGGGTAATACTGCTCAAGACACTGGTATAGCATACCCAGATGATTTGACACCAAGTGCTGCAGACCAGCCTAACGTGGTTGCATTGGATGATGGTTCAGTCACTGTAACTCCGGGTGCGGATAATGTTGAGCAGGAAATTTATTATACGGATGAAGAAAATAATCTTGTTGTCTTGTCTGCATCACAAGCAGGTGATGGTACTTGGAGTTTGGCAGCAAACCCAATACCAACCCCATTGCCAACAGGTGTGAGTATAGATCCAATTACGGGTGTGGTCACCATTGGACAAGATGCTGTAAAAGATGGGAGCGTAGTTACTTCATATGGTTTTGATGTTTCTTCAAATGTGGCCATCGATAGCGATACTGCCAAAGGCGATGTCGTGATCGTCTCTGTCTCAGAAGAAGGCTTGGCAGGAGCAAATGCTGATGCTGTCGGTAACCCTGAGGATACAACAAATTCAACAATGGTATCAGGAACTTTAAATCTTGGTAATTTAACTAATGTGGCTGTAACTGGTCCATCGGGTATCACGTCTGAGGGGCAGCCAGTGACTTGGAATGGTTCGATTACGGCAGGCGTTTATACATTAACAGGAACAGCAGGAGGAAAAGAGGTCGCGGTACTCACACTTTCAACTGCGGGGGCTTACACCTTTACCTTGAAACAACCGCTAGACCACTCAATAGCTTCACTTGAAAACATTTTAGGTCTTGGTTTTACCATTGCCTCAACTGATGTTGTTGGAACAACCAATTCAACTTTAGTTATTAATGTTGAAGATGATTCACCAATTGCCGCACCTAATACCATACATAATGTTGATGTCCAACCTGCGGCCATAGAAGGAGATTTAGTTGTAAGTTATGGTGCAGATCATGGTTATGTACAAAGTATCACGGTTGATGGTTATACTTTAACCTATTCATCTACAACAGATTTAGTTTCAGCTTCAGGAGCGGCTGGTTCAATTACTTATAGCTTTAATGCTGCAAATGATGAGTTAACTATCAACAAAGGTACGGGTGAAGTTCTGGTCGTAGATATGTTGACGGGGCATTACAGTTATTCCTCATTAGCGATATCAACAGCAGCTCAAGCACCGATTGTAGGCATTAATAAATCAGCCAGTCTGTTAGGGCTGGTAAATGCAGAGGCCTTAGATTTGATCGGGATTGGTACGAATCAACTTTTAACTGCAATTGATCCGAATAACGATATTCAATCAGTTGTAGTCAATGCAAACTCAGTCATTAGTGTTGGTTTAGGTAATTATTATAAATTGGACTGGTCAACTGCTATGGCAGCTGAATTTGGTTTAAATGTTATAGAAAATAATAACATTCTTGTCGTAGACGTTTTAGGTATCCCGACACTTACAACTCAATCATTTTCAAGACTAACAATTACATCTTTAGATGGTGGTTCAATTGATAACTTAAAATTGAATGAGTTTTTAGCAACTGTTTACATTCACCAATATGGTTTGGATTTATTAGCATTAGGTCTAGCACCGACAATTTCTATTTCTGCAACAGATAGTCAACCAGTGACATCTAGCACTTCTTATACTGATTTGCTTGGTGTAAGCCTATTAGATCCGAGTAACGACCCAGCAGGTGTGGTAGAGGACACAAGCGCTACAAATACACTCAATGGAACCAATGGTGATGATCGTTTATATGGTTATGCTGGAAGTGATAATTTAAAGGGTAACCAAGGGAATGATTTACTTCGCGGTGGGGCGGGTAACGATACTTTAAATGGCGGTGCTGGTAACGACATTTTAAGTGGTGGTACAGGAAATGATACCCTAACGGGTGGCTCAGGCAATGACACCTTCCTTTGGGAGAAAGGGGATCAGGGGACTGTTGTGGCACCAGCCGTAGATACCATTACTGACTTTTCTAAACAACCTGTTGCGGGTGGAGGGGATATTCTCGACTTACGTGGCTTATTAGTCGGTGAATTGGCGAAAGGGACAAGTATTGGAAACTTGGCAAACTATTTATACTTTGTCTTTGATGGTACCAATACAATTCTTTATATCAATACCGCGGGTACGCTTTCGGCTGCAACACCAACTACAACTTCTGATCAGCACATTACATTTACGAATGTAGATTTAGTGGGTAGTTATACCACCCAGCAAGAGATTATTTCGAATTTACTTAAAAATGGAAACCTCTTGGTAGATCAGGCAACCACGAACACGGATTTAAATGGTTCCTCATCTTTTGATGTGGTGATAGTAGATAATGATGGTGATACTGCTTCAACCAATATCACTTTTGACTCAACTTCACCATCTACCTCAACACAACCGAATGTAGCACCGATTGCACAAGCTGCCGATGCGACTTTACTGGGCTTAATTGGTGTAGATGCGCTTGGCATCATTGACTTGAATCAACAGGCTTTTATTGCTGTCGATCAAAATCAAAACTTGCGTTCGGTAGAAGTAAAATTTAATGGTCTACTTACAGTGAATTTGGGCAGTCTTAGTTTCTCTGCTTCAGCTCAATTAGCAGCAGATTTGGGACTCGAAATTCATATTAACAATACATCGGGGATATTGGGTGTTGTTGGAGCAACATCAACAATAACCATTACAGCGGCAGATGGTGGAAATATTGATAATTTAGCTGTGAATGAATTATTAGCCACGATTCAGCTCAATTCCGATGTAAATTTACTCAGTTTGGTTGCAGGTTTGAGTGTGAGCGCCTTGGGTAGTTTTACTGTGACTGCAACCGATAGTTACGGTGCAACAGATTCAGACAGTTTCTCATCATTACTGAATGCTCAGGTGCTACAGAACTTGTTAGGGTCGGGAGGTAATCCTGATATTATTCAAGGAACTTCTGCAAACGATACATTAAATAATAGTGCATCAGGCACTATTCATGAGCGTCTTTATGGCTACGATGGTGATGATACGCTAAATGGTAGTTCTGGAAATGACTTAATCCGTGGTGGAGCAGGGAATGACACCTTAAATGGTGGTGACGGCAATGATCTACTGATTGATGGGAATGGAGCAGATACCTTCAATGCAGGTAATGGCAATGACGTAATCGTTATTTCAGGAACAAGCTTTGTTTCTATTGATGGTGGTGCGGGTACAGATACTTTAACGTTATTGGATGGAATAGACTTAGATTTAACGACATCGAATAATATTACCAACATTGAACGTATCGATTTGGGTAATGGTTCAGAAGGTTCGAAATTGACGTTAACTGCCGCTGATGTTCTGGAAGTTACTGGATCAAATACACTACAAATTTTTGGGGATTTGCATGATCAGGTACAAATGATTGGCGCGATTAAAGGTGCAGAATCTACCATTAACGGTGTAACGATGACGCAATATACACTCGGCGCAAACACAGTATTTGTGGACAATGATATTGTGAATGGTATGGGAGTGATTGTGCTTTAGTTGATCAGCAAACCGTCTTATTTGATTTGAATCACTGCATGAACCTCTCCGATTTATCGGGGAGGTTTTTCTTTATTGAGTTGGTTTTTTGAGTTAGTACTTAATATAAAAAATCCCGCCATCAAGGCGGGATTTTTTATTAAATTACGTCATGCGACACATAAGTTGTCATTAGCATGATAATCAAATCAGTGTCTTAGTTCTTCTAACGAACCATAATGACATTATACAGCGACTCAACTGATGTCATTATGAGTGTAAGACGACTCAACCTGTGTCATTTTTCAATTTTGACAATTCAAATAGTTAGAGCTTTTGGCGATACATAATGACATAGCTTTACGTCACAACTGATGTCTGAGAAGAAAACGTCACAACTAATGACATTTTGAGGAGAACACATCATAGCTTATGGCATTTACATTGTAGCTAATGGTGAAATTATAAGTAATTGTTTTTATTGTATATTTTATGTTGCTGAATTTTTAATCTCAATCTATTGATTTTAAACACAATTAATCTGTTTTTTACTATACTACTTATATGAAAAATTAAAATTCATTTGACTAAATTTATTAAATGGAAGCAGAAGTGTTAATAGATAATATTCTTGAAAGAATAGATGAGGGCGGGCCAAGGAGTTATTATTCATTTGAAACTTTTATAGTTCATTTGTTGAAATATCATATTGAAAAGCAAAATAAAAAATTTCTAGTAAAAATTGAACCTAGTTATGCTGGTGATGGATTAGCTCCTCAAGGGTTTGATAATTTTCTGGGACCTACACTAATAGAAATAAAATTCAACTTAGCTGCACAACCTATTAATGTAATAATATCAAAACTTTGTGCTCACATTTCTTCTATGATTAAAGAGGTGGTATTATCAGATTTAATAATCATCTCAGCTAAGTCTGTTCCCGAAAAGATAAGAGAAAAAATTTTAACTCGATTTGAGCAGGAATCCGTACCATTCAGAATACATATTTGGGGGCCAGAAGAGATAAATAAAATTGCGAGTCAGCATAGGGCCAGAGTGAATGAAATAGCAAATAACTTATTTGCTTTAAGGTTAGAGTCAGCTGTTAGCAAACCCACCATTGACTGGAAATCTGAAAGAGACAAGGTTGTTACTAGTTTAAAAGAATCATATCAAAAGGGGCAATTTTCACTTTTTTTAGGCGCTGGTGTATCAAGTAGTGCGGGTATGCCTGATTGGAACACCTTATTGAGTTCATTGTTTGTAACTTATTTAACGCAAGAATTTGATAGTGATGTCGATGTCTCTGATAAAGATATTAGTGAGTTAGTAAATCGTTTGAATGTTGTGGATGAGCCTTCTGCTTTAATGGCTGCAAGATATTTAAGAAAAGGACTTGTAAAAAATACTACTGAAGCCAAGGAATTCAAAAATGCAATCACCAAAAATCTCTATAAACTTCGAGATTCGAATTTTGAAATTAATTCAAGATTAATTAAATCTATTGCTTGCATGTGCATACCGCGGAGGACTGGGGCTAAAGTAAGGTCAATTATCACCTATAATTTTGATGATCTTCTTGAAAGACAATTAACATCGAATAATATACTTCACAGTTGTATATATTCTGATAGGGAAAGCTACGATCCTGATGAATTACCTGTTTATCATGTTCATGGTTTCTTACCTGAAGAGCGTAATAAATACGAGGGGCTTGATAACTCAACCTTAGTTTTCTCTGAAGAGGGATATCATCAAATATATTCAGATACATATCATTGGTCTAATTTGGTTCAATTAAATGGTCTTAGAGAAAATAATTGTTTAATGATTGGTCTTTCTATGACTGATCCAAATCTTCGTAGGTTGCTAGATATATCTGCCAGGAATATTGAAAGAAGTAAGCATTATGCTTTTATGAAGCGTTTAGCATTAAAAAGTTTTGCTTATGATAATAAAAGCACAAAAAATCCTGTCATTGATAATCTTGAAGGGGCAGAAAAATTTTTACAAAGGCACCATAATCTTAATGAAGAGCTTATGAAAGAGCTAGGTGTAACAATTATATGGTACGAAGATTATGATGATATTCCATTTATTATTGAAGAGGTTACGAGGTATTAAATTTAAATGGTATTTATTATTGGGTTGTCAAAAATATTATTTATTTAATCGTTTTTAGAATTTTATTTTTAAAGGCTAGATATAAAAAATTATGGACATATTTACATTTATATCAGAATTGACTAAAGCGGTTATTTGGCCAATAACAGTTATTTTATTAGCTATTCTACTTAGAAATCCAATTCTTGAATTATTCCCTTTATTACGACGATTAAAATATAAAGAATTGGAATTAGAGTTTGCTCAGGAAATTTCTGAACTCAAAGCTGAGGCAATGATTGTAGAGCAAGGAGCAGAAAGGAATACACTACAAGTTTTATCTACTTCTTCAAATTTACTTAATCTAGTCACATTTTCTACTCGTGCTGCAATTATGGAAGCATGGCTAGAAGTAGAATCTGCTGCAATTAGTGTTGCGAGTTCATTTTGGCAACAACCACCAACTGATACTTTTCGAAATATGCCAAGACTTGGAGAATATCTATTGCAATGTAAAGTCATAGATGAGAAGCAACTTATAATATTCAATAAATTGCGAGACTTAAGAAACAAAGCAGTGCATGCACAAGAGCTCCAATTGAGTGAAACTGATGCGAAATCATATGTCCAGCTTGCATCAGACTTGGCAAGACATATTAGAGAAGCTTAGTGTAAGTGCAATTTGTAAATCAATTTTATTTTATTAATTTGCATTATGCTCCAATGAGTAGAATTAAGAACGAATAATTTTTAGAGGATAAAATGAGTTTGGAAGATAAGCTAATTAGATGGACAGGTCCCTCAAGTGATACTGAACAGGATAAACAAGATAGAACAGAGCGAATGATTCGTCAGGCGATAAGTGCGCATGAAAATTTTAATAATTGTTCGTTGAAAATTTATGCGAAAGGATCATATGCTAATAATACTAACGTACGGTCAGATAGTGATGTAGATATTGCTGTAGAGTGTACCGAGGTTCAATATTGGAAAGAATCTGAAAAAGGAAATCGTCAATCAGGGAAACCTTACGAAGGAATTTGGACTCCAGCTAAATTACGAGCAGAGCTAATTTTAGCTTTGGAAAAAAAATTTCCAGATCAAGTTGATGCGACAGGCTCTACTGCCATACAAATAAATGCTAATTCAGCGCGTATAAATGCTGATGTCGTTCCATGTTTTAGCTATCGTTATTACATGAAAAATGGCTCTAGAGATGGAACTAAAATATTTAAGACAGATGGAACTAGTATAGTTAACTATCCATTCCAACAAAAAGAAAATGGTATAGCTAAAAATAATCGGACTGGTTATGCCTATAAAAAAGGTGTGCGCATTTTAAAACGAATTGAAAATGCAATGGAAGTGGATCATGTATTTCATGAATTACCCTCATTTTTTATTGAATGCTTAGCTTATAACTGTCCAGATGAAGTTTTCTTACATTCAACTTGGACAAAGTGCCTTAGAGAAATGCTTCTTCATATCTGGAATTCACTCCAAGGCGATGAGCCAGAAATAAATCGTTGGATGGAAGTAAATGAATGTATTTACTTATTTCATTCTAAACAGAAATGGACCCGTAAAGATGGGCGTGAGTTTGCTAAGACAGCTTGGAACTATATGGGATTTAATTCATGAGTAATACCTCCCTTAAAAGCTCGATATATCTTCTCATTGGGGTTTCTGCAGTTTCTTGGTTTTTGCTAGCCTATTTTAATGAACTCGATCTATCAAAAATAAAAGACTTTTTTGGACTAATACCTAAAGTAGTTAGTATTGATCTTTTAGTGATTGCAGCATTTGTTAAATGGGGCTGGAAATTTAAAATTTTTAGAGGATGGTTGGTCCCATTTCCTAACTTAAATGGAAGTTGGGTAGGGTTTATATATTCAGATTGGAAAAATCCAAAAACAGGTAAAAAACCAGATCCAATCCCTGTAATGCTTACTATAAATCAATCTTTTTTTCATATTAATTGTAAAATGAGAACAAGTGAAATGGAAAGTTCCTCATATTCGGAAGGTTTTATTATAGATTCTGATCGACAAATTAAAATCATGGCATATTCTTATTCTAGTCAGCCAAGATTAAGTTTAAATGAACGTAGTATTCCACATGATGGAACAGCTGTATTTAATATTATTGAGAATCCGAAACAAAAACTAGTAGGTAAATATTGGACAGAAAGACTGACCAAGGGAGAAATCATATTGCATTTTTACTCTAAGGAACTCTTAGAGGATTTACCAGAAAGTTTTGAGAAACATCCAGTAACAGAAGATGAGAATTATCGTTAATTAAGGTAAAATATTAATATGAGGGATAAGTGAAATTTACTCTTTTTCTGTTTAATAAAATTAAGGTTCTTATTGAATATAGTGGATTAATTACTAAGTTCATCATTGGTTTTGGCATATGTCTTATACTCTGCTATTTTATTTATATTGACTATTTCCCTACAGACCTATCATTAGGTGATGGTCTTTTGTTTTTAGTAATAACTATAAAATTTTTACTAGTTTATGTATTGTTTTTAAGTACTCATTATGCATTTGGGAGAATAATAATTTTCATTGTGAAAAGTATTTTAAATTCTATTATGTTTTTATTTAATATAAGAAAAATTTTAAAAAATTATTTAAATATAGAAATGGTGACTTTAGTTAATATAATGAAATATATGGATAAACTTTCTGTGTATTTCGTAAAATTTATTTTTTACATTATTGGATTTGCCTTAGTATTTATTTTTTATAATGAAAAATCAGTAAACCTATTATTGATGATTTTTTTAAGCATACTACTAGCATGTTTTATTAAGGAATTCATTAAATTCTTTAGGAGTAATCTTTCATATAGTGATGAACTCTTAGTAGAAAATACTGAAAAGAAGCATGTAAAACTTGCAATTATGCTTATGTCTATATTGCTTATTCCAAGTGTTATATATCTTGCTTATAGTCAAAAGCAAAATAATTTTCTTATAAATTCAACATTAGCCTCAATACGAGAAGATGATAAACAAAGTATTATTTTTATAAAATTTGGACTAAAAGATCTTTTTCCTAAATCAAAGATTGGTGAGAGAAAAGGGGAATATGTCGAATTAAAAAACACTGAAATCTTACTTAGAGGCATAGGTAAAAATGCCTTAGTTCAATACAAGTCTAAAGCTAAGGATTACCAAGGTAATGATGTACAGATAAAAGTAAAAGTGGAAATTCCAAACGATTCTCTTTTAGTTGTTAGAAGATCATATAGTCGCTGACAAATGAGAATTCTTACTAAATTAAGAGCTCTCATTTTTGATACATATGACATCATCTCTTTTAAATAGCCTAATTTTAGTCTCAGTTTTACCAAGATAATAAGGGCGAATTAAACCTTGTTTATGTAGGTTCGTTATATGTGAATGTCTCATTCCCAGTAACTTACTAGCTTCAGTACCTGTCATATAGACTTCCTTCAATTTAAGTACTTCACTGAGTTCTTCTCGCGGAATGAGCTTCCAATAGACTAAATCTTCAATGCTTAAGAAACCTGTATCACACCAATATTTTTTTATCCAATTAATAGGACAATTTAATTGCTTTGCTGCATCTACATAGGAAATATAATTTTCGCTATTGAGTTTGTTCTTAAGATTTAACAGCGAATTTTCTTGGATCTGAATTGATAAAGGATTGTTCTCATCTTTCACAAGAATCCCTCTGTGAACAAGTACAGCTACTTTGTTAGAGCTGATTTTTAGTGTGGAAGCAGCATCTTTTAAAGAATAATACTCGGTACTCTGGGGCACATTTTTTAACGCATTTTTTTGTCTTCCAGAACGAGTTGGATAGCTCTTAATCATACTTAAGTCATCTGGTTTTATATCTTGGACATCAGTCTTTAAAAAAATATTAATTGCAGTTGAATCTATATGTGGACCATTAGTAGGAGTAATACCTAAAGCCCTTAATTTTTCCACTAGATTAGTTGGAGATGCCTTTAGTTGTGTTGCTAGTGGACTAACGAGTATGTAATTTTCTTTGAATTCATTCACCTTTTCTTTTGAATATTTTTTGAAAGTCTGTGGTATTTCATTTGTATTCTCTAATTTGAACCATCCAGATTTTGCTAGTTTTCTAGCAAGGTCATAATTGATATCTAACAACTTAGCAACATCCTTTAATTGCATACTATCATTGTCTGCAGGTGCTTCGATGCTAGTGAGAAGTGTAGATTTAGGTTGAGAATATGTATCAATTAAGAAGTGTTCTATGTCTCTGCTAGCAATATCTCCTTTATAGAGTTCTTTCTGTCCAAGCTTCAAAAAGTCATTTTCTATCAATTTCTCAAGCTCAAATCGAGAAATATTTAAGATCAGTTGTATTTCATAATTTCTAAGATTTTTGGAAATACTATTTTCACTAATTCTATATTCTGAAGAATTCTTTTCGGTGATTTTAATATGCTTGTTGAAAAGTTTTTTATGTTTTAGAAATGGTAGCAATAGAATACGTGGATGAGAATTCTCACTTCTACTGTTAATATTTTCACTTAATTTTATGGCAGAAGTCTCTGGGTCAGAAAAATATTCATACACTTTAAAAAAAATATTTTCATTTGTATTGGAATTATCATCTTTTAAGAAAGAATTGAATGCTTTCCAGCATGATGCAAAATCTGAAAAAACTTCATTTGAACTATGCGTAAGTATGTCAAGAAACCAATAGATACTTTCCATTGATTTTACTTTTTGTACAGGTCCTTTATCTAATTTAAAACCGCAGCGAGAACAGTTTAGAACCCCTGTTTTGGGGAGAAGAAAATTCTTACATTCAGGACAAGAATCAATTAACAAACAATAATGTATTGGACATGCATGTATAGGCTTTAATGTCCATATTTTTCTAAGATATGCTTTTTCAGAAAGACAAGTAGGACAGTAGCGTAAACCTTCTAATTCTAATAATTCATGGGGGACTTCAATTGTTCCAATCATTATAGGAGATCTATTGGTTGGCCTTGATCTTTCAAAAGCTAGAAATTTATAAGAACTATCAAGATTTAATACTTCTAACACTTGAGTGAAGCGTTTCATATCAGAAATATGATAATTCAAAGACTGACGAATGATAGATTTATACTTTTCTTTGCCTATTAAATTAAAAATTGAACTATGTGCATTGAGTTCTGCTGTTCTTAACAAGAAACTCATTGGTGACTCATCTTCATGAGGTATTGCTTGTATTAAAAGAGGATTTTGCATAATTCTGACTATTAAATTAATGAAATGATTTGTGAAATGTTCATTTCAAATGGATTTTTATTTTGTTTGCTAATGTAGAGCGTGATGCCTAATTTCCATGAATAACTGAAATCAAGGGGAGTTATTACTTGCCTATTATCATGTAAAGCATGTGCGATACTTTCTCTAATCAGGCTCATTACGTATGAGTGATAGCCTTTTGTTGCTAGTTGAATTTGCATGCCTACAAGTTGGCTATTTAGAGGTGGTGAGAAAGTGATATTTTGCTTATTGAGTGTTCTTGCAACTTCAGCAAGAAATGCAAACATGCTCCCGCCATTTGAAGGATCAACAGTTAATGGATTTAGGTGGTAGATGAAAGGGAATCTACGAGCAATCTGGCTATCAACTTGAAGTAGTGGGACAAACTCAGGTAAACCAACTAAACAAAAGCTAATCCCTGTTCGGTTTACTAGCGTTTTAAGCCAATTGCCTGTAGTCCGATTCATTCTTGTAGATGTTGGTTTACGCTCAAATAAATGGTGAAATTCATCTAAGAATATAAGCTTAGTTTCGCATTGTGCGAGTAAATAAATAAGCCTGCTAGTTAAGTATTCAGTAGTGCCATACCCATTTTCATAAGTAGGATCGCCAAGCTCTTTGAGCATCGTTATTGCTAATGATTTAACTGTGGCAGGCGATGGTACCTCTACATAACATACAGGGATGATATTTTTCTTATGATCCTTCTCAATTTTTTCTGTACGAGGCATAAGACTCAAGATTGTTTTACAGAGGGTTGTTTTTCCAAGTCCCCCTTCAGCAAGAAGCATACATCCAACTGGTTCGCTAAATGAAATACTTCTTTTTACGCAATCTTGTATGCCTGTGAAAGCGACCATGAATTCATTGGAAGTGATAACAATATTGTTAATCGATCGAATTTGTTCAAAACGATTCTCAAATTTTTCCATGTTTAAATACCTCCAATGAACCAAATTGATTAATTGGTGTAGGTACATTTATTGTGGAAGCAGGTTGTTCAACAATATCCTTGTCTTTTGAGAATAGTTGTTCTTCGATCCTCTGTAGCTGCTTCGGAAGTTCAAGAGTAATTGGTTTCAATCTTGGCTTTCGTCTCACAAGATTAGTTTGAATCTCATGCATAAGCTTATACAGATAATATAAATCGGACATCGGACCAATTTTTTGTTTATCAGATCGAGATTGAATTTTCTTTAGTTTTTGAACTTCAAGATGAGTTATTCGTGTTAATCCAAATGTATAGTCTTGATTGGTTGAATCTGCTTGAATGACTACATCTTGCTTGTTGGGATCAATGATAAAAACTTCATTTAAATTTAAATCATCTATAAGCACGGTAACTTTTTTTATGCCTTTAGCTTGTAGTGTAGTTAGAGCATGTGAAAAATAACTAATACCATCTACACGTACTTGACCGTGATTAATGCTTCTTTCAATAGGCCTACGGCATAAGATTTTTGCATCTATATCTGTAAGAAAACTCGGTCGTATATCTTCAATGGCATCTTGCCACATGATGATAGGTGAACGTCCTGTCGTGTGATGGATAGATCGGTGATAAACCTCATGAATCCAAGTATCTATATATTGTTTTAATTGTTCTAAAGTTAATTGTGCAATTTTACTTGAATTATATTCACCTCTATTCGTTGGATTAGAAAAAGTTGTACCCGGTAGTTTTTGTATAATCCCATGTGTGAGCGTACTAAAAAAACGTTCAATATGAGGTTTGTTATTAGGTGTACCTACTTGGGAAGGAGTCAAAGTAATTTTCAGCTGTTCACATACTCGTTCGAGAGCATTGTTTTTAAACTCCACTCCATTATCTGGAATGACGATACTTGGGATTCCTCCTGGTAACTTTTGGTTTGGCCGAGTAATCATATCTTTGATGACTTCTAATGTAGTTGCAGCACTAGGGGGGTACATATTGATATAAGTTCCAACAATGGCTCTAGAGTAGATATCAATTGCACATGCGAGAAATGGTCGACCTAAGGCAAGTTTCGTCTTCGGATCAATCACGATTAGATCTAAATAGTGTGTATCAATTTCGACCATATAAAGAGCGAATGGACTAATGATACTTTTGCCAGCAGCTTGAAATTTTTTCTTCGCTATTCGGGACCCTTTTTTCATTTTAAATTCAATATAAGGATCTAATTTTTTGATATGTCGCTGGATACTACGAAGTGTTGGTAACTGTTCTAATGGGATGCCTTGTTCCATGAATCGACCAAGCATATAGGCAAGTACGTCTTTACCACTTCTGTATTCAGGCTTTAAATAGATTTCATTGATTGCTTGATTTAGAATTTGATAAATTTCAGGAGAGAATCGTAAACTGCGATTACCTGAATGTTTATTTTGCAAGCACAGTTTATTCTGAGAAGAACTTTGATATTTATTGATCCATCTTGCTACAGTACGGCACGAAGGTGGGTTAAGGTCATTAATGTCGGAAGCTATTTGGGGGATTAATTTGGAAAGCAGATTAATACTTGTAGGGTGCTCCAATAGTTGTAATGCATTAATAACATAGCGTTCTTTGCGATGAAGTTCTGAGCTATATTTGGAGTTGATTATGAGTTTCTCAGGTGCAAATACGCATAAAATTTCACCTAATTTATAGCGGCTTTCGAATTCGGTGGGTGTTATTGAAAATGATTTTCCACCAGCTATAGCAGCATATCGAATAGCATTATAGGTTATAGATCCGATTTCAAAAATATAGTCGGGATGTGCTTTAAAATAAAAACGAAAACCAGATTGAGGTATAAAAAGAGAGTTTTCCATATTAATAGACCTTTCGACTATTCATATTTTCTGAGCGGAGCTTAATTTTTTTATGAAAAAATAAATAATCAGCTAGTTCTTGTTTAAGACCTATTGATTCAAGTGTTTTGTAGACTTGCTGTGAGGTATAAAATTTTTCGAAATTTAAGTGACGTAAGGCGTAATTGATTTCGAGGGTGTTCCAATTGAATCTATGTCCTCTTTGATACCAGTAAAGTAGCTGCGAAATTTCTGATTCACTTGGTAAGTCTGTGTGATCTATTAGCTTAAAAGTAATATCAATTGAATGTAGTAGCTCAGAAAGTATCGCAAAGCGGTTTAAGTCATCAGTTGACAATGATGCAATGGATGGTTTGACTTCATGGACTTCATAAGCACCTTCTTTGGTTTGAACCAAGAAATCTGGAAAACAATACTGTTCATTGATAAGTAAAATTTTTAATGCTTGTGATCGATAATTAATGACGTTTGGATTTTGTTCTAAACTGATCGCATGAGCCAGTTCAAGACGGCTTTCTAGTGGTATTGCACCGCAACACTTTTGACTAGGGAATAGGGACGTTCGACGGCCAAAAGCACCTTGATAGATTTTACGTTGTCCATGAAGTGTAGCTGCTACATTTGCTGTTGATTCAAATGCAATCCTGATTTGTTCAAGGATATTTATTTGAATATCAGTTTTTGAAAAAACTGTTTTATAAGACATATCTGTTTATCCAGAAGTAATCCTATTCTCAATAGATATTTGAGAATGAGTTAATCTGCACTATTACTATTGAATAGCACTTACTTGACTGGTGACGATATAGAGAAGATACTATGATTCTCAGGTCTTTATATGCTTCTATATAAAGTCACGAACGGATCCTTTTTAGGGTCCGTTTTTTATTGATTTTTGGTTTAGTTTTTCATGATGACTCCATAATAATTTTTTGAAAAATGAAAATTTAGTGGTTATGGTTCGGATCTAAAGATGAGTTTCTTTGGTTTGCTAGCCATGTAGCAACATCTTTTACTAACGCATATTTTCCACGACGATTTGGGAAAGTGAAAATAGGAATAGGAACAGTTTTACGTGTTAATGCTTGACGAAAAGCATCTGTAGTTTTGTAACCTAAAGCAATTCTTAAAGCATCATCAGCTATTAGTGGGCCGTAACGGTCAAATAGCTCTTTTTCTATTGTTGTTGCATCAAGCATTAAATGGTTTTGCATAGGGTGTCTTGTATTGTCCTGTCACAACAGAAGCATATATCTTTTAAAAAAAGTTGTGTAGAAAGTAAAAACAGCTCAATCTTTTACTCTATACAAATTTCTAATTTATTGTTTTTAAATTATAAATAACTATAACTAGGATTTTTTTTGAGATTGACTAAAAAATGAAAAATACAAAAATGGAAAAAAGAAGTGAGTTGGATATCGTTCGAGTTTCATTATGGTATTGGTATATCCGGGTCAATTTATCTAAAAATTCAGATTATCAAATTGAAAAAGTAATTGAGCCAGATGCTTTTAATAAAAATAAGCATGGTGATGCTTATCATAATAATAAATGGCGAGGTTATCGCTTAGGTAAACATACTCCAAGTCCTATGCTTATAGGCCAAGCAGAATCTCATGTACAAGGCAGCTCTATGCTTCTCAAACATACGCTTTGGCAAGTAATGAATAACTCCATTAGTATTGATTCGCTATTAAGTGATGAGCTTAGAAATCTATCGTGGGAAGTCCAACGTATTCTTTATAAAGCTAACAAATACGATTGTGGGAGTGCATTAGTCACGCACCTCTCTAAAAGAAAATTACGCCAGCTAGAGTGTTTAGCTGGATTGGATGCATTGGCAGCACAGATAATTTTTTTTAAATTAGCTGTTAAAAGAGAAGAGTGTACTTCTGCATTAAGTCAGTCTATTTATAGGACTTTACTTATTATTTGTACTGAACTTCCATTTTTTAATTATCGTGAGCACTTTATTTCATTAATTAATTCAAATGTTTTCTCTTTGGTTAGCTCAACAGAGAAAGTATTGGGTAAAAATTTTGTGGATAGTTTTTCGAAAAATGTCAGAATTTTGATAAACCTTTTGTTATCAATGGAAGATAAAGGTGAGCTGGGTATTACAAGAAAGGAAAGTGTAAGAGTATTATCAGATTTATTGCATGAGAAACAGGTTATAAGTCTGTTTGACGGGGCTAATATTTTGACAATAGATGCTATATGGGATGCTTCGAATGCAAATTATCTTTGAAATTTACATTCGAGATTTTTAACGAGAGTTATTGAATCGTGAAATGAATAGGTGCATTAAAAGCTCTACCTTTCTAGACGCTTAGATAATTTTTCTTCCGCATACATTTGTTTTAAAACTTGATTTTCCTGCTCTAACTTATCTAAACGGGTGAGAATTTGCTCACTTACGTCTAAATAGTTTGCTTTCCAACGATAGAGAGTTGCCACACTAATTTGATATTCCAGACAAACCTGTTCGATAGTGGCACCAGCTAAATGCTTTTTAACAATGTTATTAATTTGGGTTACAGAATATTTTTGTTTCACATTGAGTTCCTAAACTATCGTTCAATCATTATCCAAAATAAAAAAATCAATAAACAGATGGAGTTAAATGAAAATATCCTATTTTGGGATATTTTTAATTGTAACTGATATTGAGCTATGCGCTCAATACACGATCCTAGGTATCAAGACCTAATTAAGAAACTTATAGAACTTCGTGAGTCCAAAAATGTGACTCAGGTGGAGCTTGCACGTCTTTTGAATAAGCCTCAATCGTATGTTTCCAAAGTTGAAATATTGGAAAGAAGACTTGATGTGATAGAGTTAATGGATTGGTTGACAGCTTTAAGTATAGGATTTGAAGAGTTAAACCTTAAAAAAATTTTGGCTATTTCATTGAAAGTATAAAATAGCCAAACTAAATACATTATGCTTTTGTTGTAAAAGTTATATTAGATTTAGACTTTACTCCAAGAAATGATTTTTTTTCATGTATTCTGTGTCGATTTATATAACCAATTTTCTTAAGAGCTTCAGTTAGATCATAATTTTCTTCGCTATAGCTTAACGTATGATTACCTGCTGTAGGAATCGATCTGTATGGTTCATCTAACATATTTAACAAAGAAGAAATGTTGGAGTGATCTAGATTAGAAATTTCAGAAATTAGCAGTTTAAGTCTAGTCTGAGTTGAATATGTTTTTTCAAAGAAGCTATTAATGTAATCTACTGGAATACATAGCTTATTAGCTTTGAAAATTTGATTAATTATGTTTTGAACATTTGATTCTTGATAAAAATCAATTCCAAGTTTTTTAACGATTATCAGTTTTTGCTCATGTGTGAGTTCTGATGATTGAAGAAGTAATTCATATTCGTCGTTTTCTAAAATTATTTCGTCATTGAGCTCTGTACAGTCTGTACTTAAATTTTGGACAAAAATGTCTCTGATGTAATCAGTAGATATTTTACGCAAATTTTCAATATTTTCAGAAGTTAATGAAAGTACTTTTTCATTGATCAAGAGAGAAATCTTTGATTTAGATAAATCTAAAAGATTAAGCGAATCATGATTGAACATTCTTGAGGAAATTACTGCTTTGTAAGCAGTTTCAGACAAAGAGTCCGATTCTAGAAGTCCAACTTCAAATTGTTCAGTAATATCAGGAATATTTATTTTACTTTCAGAAGCTGAGATTTCTTGTTCTTTTAGCAATATATTATTTTCATTAATATAGTTAAAAATTACTTCATCCAAAGTGCAGTCATTATATTGATAATATGAAATCAAAGGATCCCAGCTAGGTTTTACTTTGTTCTTAGCTAAAATTGGTTTCCAGAATTGGGCTTCGCGAATATAGGAAATTAAGTCAATTTGAACTTCATTGTTTTCAATTAACCATTCTTTATGAGTATTATCTAAATCTTCATTATTAATTAATTTGATGAAATTATCTGAGTTTTCACTTAGATTTTCAGACGATGAAATATACACCTCTTCAAAGAAATGATTGATTGATTGGTCTACCTGTTTTTTCAAGTAGTCTGCTGCAAAGTCTTGTAAAAATCCATAAGGTTTTGAAGCAAAAATATCTTGGATTTCATCAATTTTTTGATCTTCATTATTTATATATATAATTTGTAATATCATTTTTTCATTAAATTCAAAATATTCATTTCTACATATTTCATTAAATATACTTACATCATTTTGATTATTACAATCTAAATACTCGAATACAGGTTTAATAAGCCGTAGAAAATTAAGAATTTCTTGCTCAGTACTATAGGCATGTTTGATATATTCGATAAAATTACTTTTAGAAGATAAATAGTTTTTTAGAATTTCATCTTTGTTAAGTAAAGGAATATTTTCTTTTTTTAAATTTTTCAATATCAGCAGAAGATAGCTTTCAACTTTTTCAGCTGCCATTGATGTATGAATATGCTCAAAAAAACTCTGCCAGCTTTTAACTATTTGATTAATGAATAGGGGTAAGTTTTTTTCTCTATCGATATATTCGAAAATAAATTGAATTGAACGCTCATCCAGATTTGATAATAATTGGAATAAATTATTATAATGATCATTGAATTTATCATGATTTTCAAGAATGAAATCTACTAAACTAAAATTAAGAATGCTTGTATGTAAAAATTGTCTAGGTGTTAAATATTTTTCTAATATTTTTTCTACATTAGTTAAAGTTATATCAAAATCTGAATTTATGTGGTTTATAACACTTTGAGCATAGTCTCTTTCAGTAATATTTATTACACTATCAATAAAGAATGAAATATAGTCAGAATAGTGCTCGTCTATGTAACCTTCTCTAACTAAAAATTGAAGTAGAGGTGGATGTCTGTCAGATTCAAAGAATTCCTCACTTGAGTATATAGTGAGTAACTCTTTTAATATATTTTGCTTAAGATAATTTCTTTGATTAACTAAATCTTGCTTTTCCTCCAATAATTTTCCACGATTCGTTGTTTCACTATTTTTAATTCTATTTTCTCTTTCTTTATATGAAATCGTAAGGTTAACTATGTTTTCAATTGTTTGGAAAGTAAATTTAGTATCTTCAATATTTGTAATTTCACAGCGCATATATTGATCATTATTTTGAATTTCAACATTCCATTCCAGTTTTTTGGAATTCTGAATAACTTCGAAGTTTTCATCACTTGTGAGATTCTGGTGATCAAGATCCAAGCTGTCAGCTTTTAACTTTATTAAATAAGAAATTTGGCTATGCTGTATACTATAGCCAGAACGATTAAAATTTTTGACAATAGGCATCCTGCTAAGAATTTCATAAATATATAATTTTCTTAATTCTGTGATGGTTTGAATTTTTTCTAATTGGGATTCTTGAATTTTCTTATCCAAAGCGACAATTTCATGTTTAATCTTTTCTAATTGATTTGAAATAATATTTTTCTTTTTTATTGTAAAAATTTCATATATTTCACCTTTATTAGAGTGTAGGTTTGCAAATTCGGCAGGGTAGTAGTTTTTATAAATAATTAAAGCAAGTAATTTATTTTTATTTAGATTTGGATTTTTAAGTTTTTGAATATAGATTCTAAACTCATTAAAAATATTGGTTACAAGTCTCATATCATCAAAATAGAGTGAGACCTGATGTAGGAATATATCTTCAATTTCTTTATGTAGTTGACTATCATTTTCTTCGTTAATATAGTTTTTTCGAATTAAATCATAAGCATTTGTTGGGTTTATGACAGGAATAATTGGGATGATAAAATCGAAAAACTTAGATCGATCTTTATCTTTGAACATGTTGTCTCTAATAGCGTATAAAAATACTATAGGACGGTTTACTTGCTTCGAATTGTTAATAAGGGTATTGAGCTCTCTTAGTCGAATAAAAATTTCAGAATTTTCAAAGCGGTCTAGATCTTCAATTACGATTACATCGAAATCTGTTCTTTCAAAGAAATATAAAATTTCATCTAAATGCTTATTTAATATGGACTCTACTTGGTCATTATTTAATGTGATTTCAGTATCTTGAAATTTTAGTTTAAGCTCTTTAAGCTTTTCAATATATTTTATTCCAGTAAATAATCCAACGATGCAGAATAATAAGAATAATAATGAAGCGGTTGTTATAGCCAGTTGGTCTGAACTAGCCAATATACTAAACTTATCAAAAAAAATACTTTGTGGAAAAAATACAAATAGTGTTAGAAAAGCCCATAGGAAAATAAAAAGTGTATTGGTAATTAGCTCTCTAGTTTTAACAGTTACGATTCGCTTTAGTCGAGAGCGGGGTAATGTTTTTTGATCGACTGAATAAAAGAGTTGTTGTAGTATGCTTTTTTCTATAGCTTCAATTTCAATTTCTTTACTATTAGCATTTTCTACTTCTAAATCATCTTTAAATGTCGCTAACGAAATATTTAAGTATTTCCATTGTGGATTCTTTTTTTGAAAAGTTTGTAAAACACTACTCTTACCTGAACCATATGGCCCAGTTATAGCAATGTTGTTAGTTTTATTCTGTGATAATGCAAATTTGAGCATATCAGAATAAGCGTTATCTTCATCTGCGTTAGTAATTGGTATTAAAGACAAATATTGATCTGTAGAAGTTATTTGAGGTGCTGAATGAATTTCTTTAATTTTTGCATAAGTTATTTTTATTTCATTCCAGATTTTTTTGCGTTTATCTTTTGACATTTAAATATTTACTCAAATAATAGTATATTTTGAATTTGTATATATTTTATCCCTTTATTTTTTTTATATCTATCTGTAATTTATTGTTTTTATAATTGATTCATATTTAGTTACTAATTTTAAATAGAAACTGAACCACTAAGACTAGCTGGTTTTTTTAAATGGTCTATTTTGTTGTATCACGTAAATATATAGAAACTAAAATTTAGGTTATATAAGAAAAAATAGAGCTATTAGGCTCTATTTTTTCAATGACAAACAATGTGTCGTTCAATGACAAACTATGCGTCGCAAATGACAAACAATGTGTCGCGTGACGAATTAATTACCAGCTTAACGCACCGCCAGTCTGATAATCTGTCACACGCGTTTCAAAGAAGTTCTTCTCTTTGCGTAAGTCCATCATTTCAGACATCCACTGGAATGGGTTATTCACACCAGCAAATTGTTCAGGTAAGCCTAACTGGCTTAAACGACGGTTACAGATAAACTTCAAGTATTCTTCCATCATTGCAGCATTCATGCCCAATACACCACGTGGCATGGTGTCACGAGCGTATTCGATTTCAAGCATAGTGCCTTCAAGAATCATCTGAATGATTTCTTCTTGGAATTCTGCCGTCCAAAGATGTGGGTTTTCAATCTTGATTTGGTTAATCATATCGATACCAAAGTTCAAGTGCATCGATTCATCACGCAAGATGTATTGGAATTGCTCTGCAACACCGTTCATCTTGTTACGACGACCCATTGACAAAATTTGGCTGAAACCGCAGTAGAAGAAAATCCCTTCAAGTACGCAGTAGAACGCGATCAAGTTGCGCAGCAAAATTTGGTCGTTTTCAGGTGTACCTGTTTTGAAAGAAGGATCACTTAAAGATTGAGTATACTTTAAGCCCCACGCTGCTTTACGCGCTACAGATGGAACCTCACGGTACATGTTAAAGACTTCGCCTTCATCCATGCCTAAAGATTCGATACAGTATTGGTAAGCATGAGTATGAATCGCTTCTTCAAATGCTTGACGTAAGATGTACTGACGGCATTCTGGGTTGGTAATGTGGCGGTAAATTGCCAATACCAAGTTGTTTGCAACCAATGAATCCGCAGTCGAGAAGAAACCTAAAGAACGCATAACAATGGTACGCTCATCTTCGGTTAAGCCATTTTCAGACTTCCAAAGCGCGATGTCGTGGTTCATGTTGACTTCTTGAGGCATCCAGTGGTTTGCACAACCGTCTAGATATTTCTGCCACGCCCATTCGTATTTGAACGGTACAAGTTGGTTCAAGTCAGCACGACAGTTAATCATAGCTTTATCATCAACTTGTACACGCTGAGCACCCATCTCAAGCTCTTCAAGACCAGGCGCAACGTCTAAGGTTTCTAGAGCGTTAGATGCTCTTGCCAACGGATCGGCTGGATCTGTTGATCGCACTGAACGGGTTCCAGCGGATTGTGGAGCTGCCACATTCTTCTGTGGTTGCTCTGCATCAGATACCAACGGCGCAGCAGGCGCTTTTTGCGGTTCGACGGGCGCAGACTTGTGCTCAGGTGCAGCCGGTTTTTGCGAATCATCTTCTAAATCGTCCCAACTTAGGATAGACATATCAATTCTCTCTTCGTTGCTTTATATCTTTTATGAAGACATCTCAACTAAGAAGATGTCCTACTATACGCTTAATTTGTGTAAGCAAAATTAAGTTTTGTCGATAAATGCTCTAATTTTGTTCGGTAGAGCAAGTGTCCCCACTACTTATTTTGCTTACGCTGTTGATTGCGAATGGCTACAAATGCGTAGACCATTGGCACGTAAAAGAAAACAAAGGAAAAGACCAAAACCGCGAGTCCTAACAGGTAGTTATGAGTCATATGGAGCATGGTATTTTCCTTTTTATCTGGACTAAACTGAAGTAGTCTGATGCTGCTTCAGCCATTCCCAGATATCTTTATTTAACCAACCTTGTCGATTGGTAGAGGTTTCCATAACTAATAAAGAGTCATTGTTATCCATATGTTTTTTAAGTCTTTCTGATACTGCGGAAGCATTACCTTTAGAACAAACAAACCAATATGAATCCATTACCTTGCAATAACCGTTGAAACTTTTAATCTCAGCGATTAAATCTTTGTAATTTTGACCTTCTTTATTTAAGTCATAACTTACAGAATAAACTGTCATTTTGCTTTACCTCGCATATATGTTGGACAGTTGTTACTTAAAAGTCCTTGACGATATTGCGAGATCAGGCGATTATTCACCTGCTTTTTGCGAAGCAATATGTCGAAGAACTTGTTTCTTAGACTGGAAAGGGGATCTGTAGGAGGATTCCCTTTTTTTTTTGTTTAAATTTTTCTCATCAGCTTTGCAGTAGGAGTTGCTTCGCATCTGAGTGAGGTGACTATTTAATATAATCACTACTCTTTTCTTTCAAAACTCTTAATCTCCCTAAATCCCTCTTTAAGAAAGAGGGACTTTCACACCTCAATAAGTTTGGTGTAATTCCCTCCTTTTAGGAGGGGTTAGAGGAGGTTATTACTGACAAGCCTCACAATCAGGATTGTCAATTGAACATGCCATTGGCACTGGTGCCGCTTGTTCAAAACCTTCATCTTCTGCAACTGGCTTTTCTTCCGCTACTGCTGCAACAGGCGCTGCGACTGTAGTTGCTTTAACCGCATTTAATGCACCTGTGTTAATGGTCGATTTCTCAGCCGAAGTTGCACCTAATGCACGGAGGTAATAAGTCGTTTTTAAACCACGTAACCATGCCATCTTATAGGTGATGTCAAGTTTCTTACCATTCGCACCAGAGATGTAAAGGTTTAGAGACTGTGCCTGATCGATCCATTTTTGACGACGTGATGCAGCATCTACAATCCAACGTGGCTCAACTTCAAATGCAGTTGCGAAGATTGCTTTAAGCTCTTCTGGGATACGAGAAATTTTCTGAACTGAACCTTCAAAGTGTTTCAGATCATTAACCATTACAGAGTCCCAAAGACCACGGTCTTTCAACGCACGTACTAGGTATGGGTTGATCACAGTGAATTCACCTGAAAGGTTAGATTTCACATACAAGTTCTGGAAGGTTGGTTCAATCGATTGTGATACACCACAAATGTTAGAGATGGTTGCTGTTGGGGCAATCGCCATTACATTTGAGTTACGCATACCATCTTTTTGAACTTTTGCACGTAAAGTGTCCCAGTCCAAACGCTGTGTGCGATCAACTTCAAACATGCGCTCAGGGCGTGATTTTGCAACGAGGTCAAGTGAGTCAATTGGTAAGATACCTTGATCCCATAATGAACCTTTAAATGTTTCGTAAGTGCCGCGTTCAAGTGCAAGGTCGCTTGATGTTTGAATCGCATAGTAGCTAATGACTTCCATCGACTCATCAGCAAACTCTACTGCTGCATCAGAACCATAAGCCAGTTGCATTTCGTATAGTGCATCTTGGAAGCCCATGATACCCATACCGACAGGGCGGTGTTTCAAGTTCGAGTTTTTCGCTTGTGGAACCGCGTAGTAGTTAATGTCGATCACGTTATCGAGCATACGAACCGCAGTTTTCACGGTACGAGCTAGCTTTTCACGATCTAACACACCACCTTGAACGTGTTGTACAAGGTTAATTGAACCTAAGTTACATACTGCAATTTCATCTTTGCTTGTGTTTAAGGTAATTTCTGTACACAAGTTAGAAGAGTGAACTACACCCACATGTTGTTGTGGTGAACGTAAGTTACATACGTCTTTGAATGTGATCCACGGGTGACCTGTTTCAAACAACATCGACAGCATTTTGCGCCACAAATCTTTTGCACGGATTTTCTTGTGCAACATATTTGTTTCTTTTGCAATTGCTTCATAGTGTGCGTAACGCTCAGCGAATTCCGCACCCATTAAGTCATGTAGGTCTGGGGTTTCAGACGGCGTGAACAGTGTCCATTCAGCATCTTCAAACACACGTTGCATAAACAAGTCAGGAACCCAGTTTGCTGTGTTCATGTCATGGGTACGACGACGGTCATCGCCTGTGTTTTTACGTAGCTCTAGGAATTCTTCGATGTCCAAGTGCCAAGTTTCTAGGTAGGCACACACGGCACCTTTACGCTTACCACCTTGGTTAACTGCAACAGCGGTATCGTTTGCTACTTTAAGGAATGGAACGACACCTTGTGACTTACCATTTGTACCTTTGATATATGAGTTCAAAGCACGAACAGGTGTCCAGTCGTTACCTAAACCGCCAGCCCATTTAGACAACATTGCGTTATCGCGCATCGCGCCATAAATGTCATACAGGTCATCATCAATCGTGGTTAAGTAGCAGCTTGATAACTGCGGACGTAACGTACCTGAGTTAAATAACGTCGGGGTAGATGCCATGTAATCGAAGCTTGACAATAAGTTGTAGAACTCGATTGCACGTTCTTCACGGTTTTCTTCGTTAAGGGCAAGACCCATCGAAACACGCATGAAGAATAATTGTGGTAATTCGAAACGTACGCCATCTGAATGGATGAAATAACGGTCAAATAAAGTTTGTAGACCTAAGTATGTAAATTGGTTTGAGCGTTCAGGTTGAATCGCAGCAGCCAATTTTGCAAGGTCAAAGTTAAGTAGTTCTGGTGAAAGTAGGTCTAGCTCAATACCTTTTTTAAGGAAAGTTTCTAGAGCATCACCTTCAACGGTATCTTCAGACAAGCCAAGGAAGGTTAAACCTGTTGCAACTAACTCATCACGAAGTAGGCGAGCCGTTACGTAAGTGTAGTTTGGTTCTTGCTCAATACGGGTACGCGTTGCCATCATCATCGTAGTCGAGATGTCTGATTCTTTTACACCGTTATAAAGGTTTTTAATGGTTTCATCGATAATGGCTTGCGCATCAATACCTTCTAAACCTTCAGCTGCTTTGTTGACTTTAGCTTGGAGCGCGCTCAAGTCTAATGGCTTAAGTTGGCCGTCTTGTGCAGTGATTTGCAAGGTCGGATGATGATGAGCACCTGTTTGCTGACGAGCAGATGCACGTTGTTCACGATAAATCACATAGGCACGCGCAACTTTCTGTTCGCCAGTACGCATGAGTGCCAATTCCACTTGGTCTTGGATTTCTTCAATATGAATTGTACCGCCAGAAGGTAAACGACGGTTAAAGGTATTCATCACCATTTCAGTAAGTTGTGAAATGCGGTCATGAATACGGCTAGAGTCGGCACTTTGTTGTCCTTCTACCGCTAAAAAGGCTTTACCAATTGCGACAGAAATTTTTTCGGCATCAAAAGCAGCAACATCACCAGTTCGTTTAATCACCTGAAGTTGCCCAGGGGTGGATGTGATTACGCTCATGTCAGCATAGCTCCATTGTCATCTATTGTTATGTTTATGGACCATTTGAACTGGGCAAAAAGTGTGCCACAGTGTTTGAGGAATAAACACAAGACTTAGTGGTTTAAAATTGAATTGAACACAAGATACGGGAAAATTGAGGGTAGATCAATATTGACATTTTGCTAAAAATTTTTCTGATTCCTGTCAAAAAAAATTAGCTCAAATTTCCCTATTTTTATGCTTATGGTTTAAGCCTTATTAGACAAGGGCATAGCATAGCAAAGCTCTATTTATCTGCTTATAGATAACCTTGTGGATAAGTAAAAAAGAATAAAACTGATCAGACAGTTTATGATCAATTGCCTGATTTGATTAATAATTATTCATTTTGTAATGAGATGTGTGTAATTGAGTTCAAAAAATGACAAACTGAAAAAGCCAATTAATTCAACGATTAAAAAATATTACAAAAAGCTACTTAGATGTATCAGTTTGGTGAATAGCATCTTGTTTACAATGTAAACGTGTGTATATTGCAAAATTATATTACGTCGTATCTGTCGGATTTTTAAAAGATACGCTTCATCCTATTGAAGGGGCAGTTTATGAGCCAAGAAGAAAAGTTACCGAAAATTTTAATTGTAGAAGATGATGAGCGTCTTGCACGTTTAACCCAAGAGTATTTAATTCGTAATGGATTGGAAGTTGGGGTAGAACCAGATGGCAACCGTGCCATTCGTCGTATTATTGCTGAGCAACCAGATTTAGTGGTGCTCGATGTAATGTTACCTGGTGCAGATGGTTTAACCATTTGTCGTGAAGTGCGTCCACATTATCATCAACCAATTTTAATGCTTACCGCTCGTACTGAAGATATGGATCAGGTGCTTGGCTTGGAAATGGGTGCAGATGACTACGTGGCTAAACCAGTTCAGCCGCGTGTTTTACTTGCGCGTATCCGTGCGTTATTACGTCGTACCGATAAAGCTCCAGAAGATGAAGTGGCACAACGCATCGAATTTGACGATTTGGTGATTGATAACGGTGGTCGTTCAGTCACGTTAAATGGTGAATTGGTTGATTTTACCAGCGCTGAGTATGACTTGCTTTGGTTGTTGGCTTCAAATGCAGGACGTATTTTATCGCGTGAAGACATTTTTGAACGTCTACGTGGTATTGAATACGATGGTCAAGACCGTTCAATTGATGTTCGTATTTCGCGTATTCGTCCAAAAATTGGCGATGATCCAGAAAATCCGAAACGAATTAAGACTGTGCGTAGTAAAGGCTATCTTTTTGTTAAAGAAACCAACGGAATGTAATTTACATCACTCTTGATTCACACAGGACATTTTCGTGTTTAAACACAGTATATTCTTGCGCATCTATGCAGGTCTGGTTGTGCTGGTTGCAATCGTGGCGCTGTTTGCTTATTTGCTGGTGCAAATTATTAATTACCAGCGTGCGCAAGAATATCGTGAGTCTTTAACTGATGGTATTTCATTTATTATCAGTGAGGGGATTGCGCGTCAGCAGACAGTCCAACAAAAGGTAGACTGGATTTCTGATGCTTCAGACTTGTTAGAGTTGCCGATTTATTATGTCGATGCTAACAAGGTTGACCTTTCGCGAGCTGAACAAAAACGTATTAGTCAGCAAAAGGCTGCTGTGCGTTATGATGCGCAAAACTCAATTGCTTATATTATTATCGGCTTAAAAAATGATACCGATCACTATCTATATGTAAAGGTAGATAAAATTGGTGAGCGTCAAATGAAAGCGCTGCCTATTTTTATTCTGGATTATCTGGTGTACTACCCAGGACAGGAAAAAGAATATCTGGAGAAAATTCAGAAGCATTTTTCCTATCCAATTGAAATTGAGAAAGTACAAAATCTTCCTTTAGATTCAGAGCAAATTGGGCGTTTACGCTTAGATCATAGCATTATCTTATATCGTGATAGTGCCACAGTACGCGGCACAACTATTTCGATTGTTTCTCCTATTCCAAGTACGCCATCTGAGGTTTTGGTGCTTGGACCAGTGCCTTTGTTTAACTGGATGCCATTCCAATTGGCTGCGGGCATTACTTTACTCAGTTTATTTGTCTTGAGCTTGGGCGTTTATGGTCTGATATTGCCTATGCAGCGTAAGATTCGCGAAGTGAACTATGCATTAAATCGCATGAAATCTGGCGATTTGAGTCTGCGCTTACCGATTGATGGTACTGACGAAATGGCAAGCTTGGCATCAAGCTATAACAGTATGTCAGACCATATTCAGCGTTTGATTGAAGCACAGCGAGAATTAATGCGTGCAGTTTCGCATGAGCTCAGAACGCCTGTGGCACGTATTCGATTCGGTATGGAAATGCTGGCTGAGGAAGATGATTATGAGTATCGCATACAGCAAGTCGACATGATTGATAAAGATATTGAGGCACTAAATACTTTAATTGATGAAATCATGACTTATGCCAAGTTGGAGCAGGGCACACCTTCGCTTGATTTTGAAAAAATTGTGTTGGCTGAAGTGCTTGAGCAAGTTGCTACAGAAACGGAAGCATTGAAAACACAAAAAGAAATTATTGTAGAAGCTCCCTTACCAACTGTTGTTGCAGATGCAGAGCGCCGTTACCTACATCGTGTGGTGCAAAATTTGGTGGGAAATGCAGTACGTTACTGTGATCATAAGGTTGTGATCAGTGGTGGCATAACCGATGCGGGCATGGCTTATGTTTGCGTTGAAGATGATGGTCCTGGTATTGCTGAAGATGACCGTAAACGCATTTTTGAGGCTTTTGCTCGTTTGGATGATAGTCGTACCCGTGCCTCAGGTGGTTACGGTTTGGGGCTTTCTATTGTGAGTCGTATTGCTTATTGGTTTGGTGGACGTATAGAAGTTGATGCGAGCCCAACTTTAAAAGGTGCTAGATTCACCATGAGTTGGCCTGCAAAGCGTTTCGCGAAGACGAATAAAAAGAAATTAGGGTCCAAAGAAAGTTTGGATAATTAAGTTCTTATTTTTAAATTATTGATAAGCCCAGTATTGCTCTTAAAGAGGTTTAACTGGGCTTTTATCTACTTGTATTTATAGAGTTTTAGTCCAAAATGCTGGCGTCTGGTTCAATAATTTGTTTGCCGCTCTTGAGACTTTCTAATGCTTCTTGATTGAAATCGATTAATAACGAATTGTTTACTGTATCAATAGAGTGACCTGTAATTAATTTTTGGTCTCCGTTTAATGTTTCCACTTTATAGTCATCTACTATGTTGAATATTCCGTCTAAATTGGTCGTAGTTGAAGCGCGATCCTGACGGAATAACTCATAGACGTCACGTAGATCAAATATCGCATTGTTTGCATCAGGATGCTTTGTAATATAGTTTTCAATATGACGAATGAGCAGTTGTGCAAACAAGTAATAATTTGGTTTATGAGTGAATTCTAAATTCATATGGTTGCTCCTTATTATTTGTTTTACATGATGATATAGGAATACCATAATCATGATCTTTGCGTAATTTTAGTCGTGTAGCAGTGTTGTAAATAAAAAAAGAATTTGTTTAAAAGTGGTTCCGTCATCTTGGTAGTTTTTACTCCAAATTTATAAAACACCTAGAGTGTGATATTGGATTATTTCTGAATTACCAGTATTGTCAAAATTTGCTGTCTGGCTCGACAAATAAAGGATTTCAGCAATTCAGCTTTGCACAGAAATCCACATTAAATGAAAGCCATGTTGAAAAAAATGATGGAATTTTATTTTTTTATTCAATAAAGCGATAGTGGGGTGGGTTTCAGTGTTTTATGCGTAGAAATATAGAAAAAAGCTCAAAAAATCATCCAAAAGACTAAGACCTATAAACTAGCAAGTGAAATCATAAATCAGGTACAATTGGCGGGATTAATTTTGTGTTTGGTGTATTTGAAGGCCAATACATACATTCTTTGTTAATAAATAGGCCTGCCAGGAGTTATCCCCGCATGAGTGCCATTACTCCATACGAATGGGCAATTATTGCCTTCGTGATCGGCGTTACATTTCTTTGTGCTTTTATGCTCACAGTTCCATTACTCCTTGGGGGTAAGTCATGGGGCCGTGCTAAACAAGAGCAGTTTGAGTCAGGCGTAGTGGGTGCAGGTGGTGCACGTATTCGCTTGTCTGCAAAGTTCTATTTGGTTGCTATTTTCTTCGTGGTTTTTGACTTAGAAGCGCTTTATCTTTACGCATGGTCTACTTCTGTACGTGAAGTGGGCTGGTTTGGTTTTACAACTGTTGTAATTTTTGTGGTCGATTTATTGATTGCATTGGTTTATGCAGTTTCAGTGGGTGCGTTGAATTGGGCACCTACAGACCGTCGTAAAGCTGCTGGTAAAGTGATTAAAGTTGGCTCTCCAAATATGAATATTGCTGACATTACACGTTTTAACTCTATTGAAGAATTGGTAACAGACCCTACGGGTCATATCCCAGCTCAATCATCTGGTCGCGTGAAAGCAAAATCACCGACTGTCTCATCTGATAAGGAGTAACTCGGGATGAAATATACCTTAACCCGTGCGAATCCGAATGCTGATCAATATCCACTTCAGGAGCGTCAGATCGTTACCGATCCGCTTGAAGAAGAAGTGAATAAGAATGTGTTCATGACTCGTTTAGAAGACGTGTTACACACAGCAGTAAACTGGGGACGTAAGAACTCAGTTTGGCCGTTTAACTTTGGTACATCTTGCTGTTACGTAGAGTATGCAACGACCTTAACTGGTGTGCATGACTTATCACGTTTTGGTGCTGAGGTAATTCGTGCTTCACCACGTCAGGCAGATTTGATGATTGTGGCAGGTACATGCTTTGTTAAGATGGCGCCTGTTATTCAGCGTTTGTACGAGCAAATGTTAGAGCCTAAATGGGTAATTTCAATGGGTGCTTGTGCAAACTCAGGTGGTATGTATGACATCTACTCTGTAGTGCAAGGTGTCGATAAAATCATTCCTGTCGATGTGTACATCCCAGGTTGTCCGCCACGTCCAGAAGCATTAATCCAAGCATTAATGTTGTTACAGGACCAAATTCAATTAGAGCGTCGTCCGCTATCTGCCGTGATTGGTGATGATCTTCAGCCAGTATATAAGCCAAAGATGATGCCAGAGCGCGATCGTAAGAATGCACAGCGTATTGCGGTGAAAAACTTACGCTCTATGGATGAAATTAAATAATTTTAACGATGAATGTTTGATGCACCCGAGATGGGTGTAATTGTCGTTAAGGTTGACTGAATTTGTATTAAATAGGAAGCCAAGCCAATGGCTGAAACTGACATTGCTATGCCAGAATCAACAGCAGTTGATTCACGCCCAGCATTTGCAATCATAGAAGAACTTAAAACCAAATTTGGTGAGAACTTCTATGTGCAAACGACTCGTGAAGATTTTCCAACGGTCTGGGTTGAGCGCGCACGCGTACAAGAAGTTTTAATGTTCTTGCGTACAGTGTCACGTCCTTACGTGATGCTGTTTGACTTGTCTGCGGTAGATGAGCGTTTACGTACTCACCGTGACGGTTTGCCTGCGTCTGACTTTACAGTGTTCTATCACTTATTGTCATTAGAGCGCAATACGGATATTCGTATTAAAGTTGCATTGAATGAGAGTGATCTCAATATTCCAACTGCAACTAATATCTGGCCAAATGCAAACTGGTACGAGCGTGAAGCTTACGATATGTTCGGCATTAATTTCGAAGGGCACCCAATGCTCCGTCGTATTTTGTTGCCAACCTATTGGGAAGGTCATCCGCTACGCAAGGAATACTCTGCACGTGCTACGGAATATACACCGTACATGCAGAACCAAGCGAAACAAGACTTCGAGCAAGAGCACTTGCGTTTTGTCCCTGAAGATTGGGGTCTAAAACGCGGAAATGCTGACGAAGACTTCATGTTCCTGAACTTAGGTCCTAACCATCCATCTGCGCACGGTGCATTCCGTGTGATCTTGCAGTTAGATGGTGAAGAAGTGAAAGACTGTGTGCCTGATATCGGTTATCACCACCGTGGTGTGGAAAAGATGGCTGAACGTCAAACTTGGCATTCATTCATTCCGTATACAGACCGTGTTGACTACTTAGGTGGTTGTGCGCAAAACATGCCATACGTGATGGGTGTTGAGCAGCTTGCGGGCATTCAAGTGCCTGATCGTGCGCAATGTATCCGTGTCATGATGTCTGAGTTGTTCCGTATCAATAACCACTTGTTATATATTGGTACTGCAATTCAGGATGCGGGTGGTATGACCCCTGTATTCTATATGTTCGCTGACCGTCAAAAAATCTATGACGCAATTGAAGCGATTACAGGTTACCGTATGCACCCAGCATGGTTCCGTATCGGTGGTACGGCACATGATCTTCCAAACAACTGGCAGCACTTGATTCGTGAAATCCTTGAATGGATGCCTAAACGTTTGAAGGAATACCATACAGCAGCGCTTAAAAACTCTGTATTTGAAGGTCGTACCCGTAATGTTGCGCAATACGATGCAAAATCTGCATTAGCTTGGGGTGTAACAGGTACAGGTCTTCGTGCAACAGGTATCGACTTTGACGTTCGTAAATACCGCCCATACAGTGGTTATGAAAACTATGACTTCGAAGTGCCAGTAGAGTACGAAGGCGATGCTTATGCGCGTGTTATCGTTCACTACCGTGAAATCGAACAGTCGTTGAAAATCATCAAACAGTGCTTGGATAACATGCCATCTGGTCCATACAAAGCGGATCACCCATTGGCTGTTCCACCACCAAAAGACAAGACTTTACAAGATATTGAAACCTTGATTACGCACTTCTTAAGCGTATCTTGGGGTCCTGTAATGCCTGCTGGTGAAGCCTCTGTGATGGCTGAAGTGGTGAAAGGTGCAAGTAACTACTACTTGACTTCTGACAAGTCGACTATGAGTTACCGTACCCGTATTCGTACACCAACTTTCACCCATTTACAGCAAATGCCTTCAGTGATTAACGGCAGTCTGGTATCTGACTTGATCATTTATTTGGCGACAATTGACGTCGTAATGGCTGACGTGGATCGCTAAGGGGTAACGCATTATGATGATTTTGACTGATAAAAAGCCACGTGTGAACGTTGAAGGAATTTTGACTGCGGAAGAAATTCACGATATCGAACATCACATTGATCACTATCCGTACCCACGTGCAGCCTGCCTTGACGCGCTGAAGTGTGTACAACGCCGTAATGGTTGGGTAGATGATGCGCAAATGAATGCGATTGCTCAAATGCTTAGCATGAGCGTTGCAGATCTTGAAGGTGTTGCAACATTCTATAACCGTATTTACCGTCAACCAGTAGGTCGTCACGTAATTTTGCTTTGTGACTCGATTGCTTGCTTCTTGATGGGCGCGGAAACATTGGCTGAGGCATTCCAGCGTGAGTTGGGTATTCAGTTTGGTCAAACGACTGCAGACGGTCGTTTTACTTTGTTACCAATTTGTTGCCTAGGCAACTGTGACAAGGGTCCAACACTGATGATTGATGAAGACACACACGGTCTAGTTGAAGTGACTTCAGTGAAACAGTTATTGGAGAAGTATGTATGAATACCGAACCAAAACCAATTTATGGCGACGGTAACCCAGAAACTCATCCATTAACTTGGCGTTTGAGTAAACAAGAGTTTGTTCGTAGTGCAGATGACTATGAAGCGCTTGAAGGTTATGCGGGCTTTAAAAAAGCATTAACCATGCCGCCAAAAGATGTGCTTGAAGTTATTAAAGCTGCAACCGTTAAAGGTCGTGGTGGCGCGGGCTTCCCAGCAGGGATCAAATGGTCACTGATGGCACCAAATGACAACTCAGGTCCACGTTACCTGATTTGTAATGCCGATGAAATGGAACCAGGTACCTTTAAAGACCGTTTGTTGATGGAAAAACTTCCTCATCAATTGATCGAAGGGATGTTGATTGCGGGTTATACCCTTGAAGCAACGCATGGTTATATCTTCATCCGTGGTGAATACATTGAAGCTGCTCAATACTTAAATGAAGCATTAGAGCAAATCCGTGCCAAAGGTTACTTGGGTGAAAACATCCTTGGAACTGGCTGGAACTTCGAAATGCATGTGCATACCGGTGCGGGTCGTTATATCTGCGGTGAAGAAACTGCATTGATTAACTCGCTTGAAGGTCGTCGTGCCAACCCACGAACTAAACCGCCATTCCCGCAAGTTGCAGGTGCTTGGGGTCGTCCTACGATTGTCAACAACGTAGAGACTTACAACAACTTACCAGCAATCATGCTGCGTGGTCCTGAATGGTATATCAACCTTTCTGCTGGTAAATCGAAAGATCCAGGCACCAAAATTTATGGTGCATCAGGTAAGGTTAAATTCCCTGGTTTATGGGAACTTCCATTTGGTACGACTGCACGTGAAGTGATCGAAGAGCATGCGGGTGGTATGCGTGATGGTCTTAAGTTAAAAGCTTGGTTACCAGGTGGTGCATCTACAGACTTCTTGGCTGCTGAACACATTGACCTTCCTATGGATGCGGAGAGCATCATGAAAGCAGGTTCACGTTTAGGTACATGCTTGTTGATGGTGGTTGATGAAACTCAATGTATGGTTTCTGCTACACGTAACTTAGAAGAATTCTTTGCACGTGAGTCATGTGGTTTCTGTACGCCTTGTCGTGATGGTTTACCTTGGGCGGTTAAAGCGCTTAAAGCATTGGAAGATGGCACGGGTAAGAAAGAAGATATCGATCACTTACAAGAACTGACGCGTAAGTTGTGGATTGGTAAAACTTTCTGTGCACATGCTCCAGGTGCAATGGAACCGTTAATGGGCGCACTTAAATATTTCCGTAGCGAGTTTGAAGCCAAGGTAGTAGATGCTGCCGCTCGAACTAGCAACGTAGAACAAGCTTAAGGAATTCGACTATGGCTACAATTCATGTCGATGGAAAATCGTATGAAGTCAACGGCTCTGAAAACTTGCTGCAAGCATGTTTAAGCCTTGGCATCGACATCCCATATTTTTGTTGGCATCCATCCTTAGGTTCTGTCGGTTCATGCCGTCAATGTGCTGTGACTCAATACGCGAATCCAGAAGATACGCGTGGTCGTTTGGTCATGTCATGTATGACACCTGCATCTGACAATACCTACATCTCGATTGAAGACAAAGAAGCGAAAGACTTCCGTGCGTCAATTGTTGAGTTTTTGATGACGAACCATCCACACGACTGTCCAGTCTGTGAAGAAGGTGGTCACTGTCATCTACAGGATATGACTGTAATGACTCAACATGACCGTCGTCGTTACCGTTTCACCAAGCGTACGCATTACAACCAAGAATTAGGTTCGTTTATTGCGCACGAGATGAACCGTTGTATCGCATGTTACCGTTGTGTTCGTTACTACAAAGACTATGCTGGCGGTACGGACTTCGGCGTTTATGCAAATGCATCACGCGTTTACTTTGGTCGTCCAGAATCAGGAACTTTAGAATCTGAATTCTCAGGTAACTTGACTGAAGTTTGTCCTACAGGTGTATTCACCGATAAGACTCATTCTGAACGTTACAACCGTAAATGGGATATGCAGTATGCGCCAAGCGTATGCCAAGGCTGTTCTTCAGGCTGTAACATTTCACCGGGTGAGCGTTATGGTGAATTACGTCGTGTAGAAAACCGTTTCAACGGTGAAGTAAACCAATACTTCTTGTGTGACAAAGGTCGTTTCGGTACGGGTTATGTAAACCGTGCAGATCGTCCACGTCAACCACAATTCCGTGATGGTGCTGAAGCAACTGTTGTTTCTGTAGATCAAGCATTAGACACCGTGATTGCAAATATCCAAGGCAAAAAAGTCTTAGGTATTGGTTCTCCACGTGCATCGCTCGAATCGAACTACGCACTTCGCGAATTAGTCGGTCAAGACAACTATTCAACGGGTATGTCTCAAAAAGAGCAAAATCTGGTTGAATTAGCTGCTTCAATCATGCAAACCGAGGGTGTTTACAACCCGAACATGCGTGAAATTGAAAGCTATGACGCGGTGTTAATCTTAGGTGAAGATTTAACTCAAACTGCACCACGTATGGCGTTGTCTGTTCGTCAAGCAGCGAAAAACAAAGCCAAAGAAATGGCGGCAGAACGTCGTACCCAAGATTGGTTGGCTGAGCCTGTGCAACGTATTGCACAAGATGCAAAATCTCCAATTTATATCTTGGCTGCAACTCAAACACGTTTGGCGGATGTTGCGACAGGTGAAGTAGTTGCTTCTCCAAATGACATCGCACGTTTAGGTTTTGCGATTGCTGCGGCAGTGAAAGGCGATGCAATTCTTGGTTTAGCAGATGATGCGAAAGCATTTGCACAGACCATTGCAGATACTTTAAAAGCAGCGAAGAAACCTTTAGTGATTTCAGGTACAAGCTTACAAGATCCTGCAATCATGGAAGCTGCTGCACAAGTTGCTCAAAACTTAGGTAACGCTGGCTTAACCTTGACTGTTCCAGAAGTGAACTCAATGGGCTTGGCAATCTTAGGTGGTCAAAGCTTGGAGCAAGCATTTGCACAAGATTATGACACTGTGATTGTGGTTGAAAACGATCTTTACCGTCGTTTACCAGCAGCTCAGGTCGATGCAGCACTTGCTAAAGCAAAAGATGTGATCGTACTGGATCACTCTGAAACTGCAACTTTAGCTAAGGCTTCAATTGTACTTTCTGCTGCAAGCTTCGCTGAAGGCGATGGTACTGTCGTATCGCAAGAAGGCCGTGCACAACGTTTCTACCAAGTGTATGACCCAAGCTACTACAAACCTGAATATGCGATCAAAGAATCTTGGCGTTGGTTACATGCCATTGAAACTGGCTTAAAAGGCAAAGCAATTTCTTGGACTTTGCTTGATGATGTAATTGAAACAGTTGCGAAAAATGTTCCAGCATTACAAGCAATTGAAGATGTTGCACCAGATGCTGGCTTCCGTGTACATGGTTTGAAAATTGCACGTGAACCACGTCGTTATTCAGGTCGTACTGCAATTCGTGCACCATTATCGATTCACGAGCCAAAACAACCGACTGACATTGACTCAGCATTAACGTTCTCGATGGAAGGTTATGTGGGGACACAAACTCCATCTGCACTTGTGCCATTTGCATGGTCAGCAGGTTGGAACTCTCCACAAGCATGGAATAAATTCCAAGACAATGTGGGTGGTCATTTAAAAGGTGGTGATTCGGGTGTGCGTTTATTCGATCGTTTACCGAAACGTCCAGCACGTAGCTATGTTGCACCTTCAGCGGTTGTTGTTAACCCTGAAAGCTTCCGTCTAGTGCCGATGCATCACATTTTTGCTTCTGGTGAATTCACGGTGAAAACACCTGCTATGCAGTCTCGTATTCCTGAAGCAATGTTTGCTGTGGGTGAACAAGATGCAGCACGTTTGAATGTTCAAAATGGACAACAAATTACGGTGAAAGCAGGAGAAACGAGCATTAGCTTGCCAGTTCAAGTCATTGAATATTTACCAGCAGGCTATATCGGTTATCCAATTGGTCTTGCACCGACTGTTTCTTTAGCAGAACCAGTTTCAGTCGCGGTAGGAGTGTAATTCATGAATCAAGAAATTATACGTCAAACACCGCTCTGGGCTGAAAACTGGCCAATTGCGTACTCTGTTATTCAAGCCGTTGTCATTTTATTGGTGGTGGTTCTGATTGCAGCATTGATGTCATTTGTCGAGCGTCGTTTGCTCGGCTTATGGCAAGACCGTTACGGTCCAAACCGTGTTGGTCCTGGCGGTATGTTCCAGATTGTTGCCGACATGTTGAAAATCATGTTTAAGGAAGACTGGACACCAAAGTTTGCGGACAAGTTAACTTTCCGTTTAGCACCAGCAGTTGCGATGGCAACTGCGGTACTTTCGTTCATGGTGATTCCTGTTAGCCCATATTTGGGTGTGGCAGACATGAGCATTGGCTTATTGTTCTTTATGGCAATGGCAGGTATTGCAGTTTATGCAGTGTTATTTGGTGGTTGGGCTTCAAACAACAAATATGCATTACTAGGCGGTCTACGTTCTGCTGCGCAAACAATTTCATATGAGGTATTCTTGGGTATTTCACTGATGGGTGTGGTCGCAATTGCAGGCTCATTCAACATGCGTGAAATTGTAGAAGCACAACGTGATGTTTGGTTTGTTATTCCTCAATTCTTAGGCTTCATGATCTTCGTGGTTGCAGGTGTTGCGGTAACTCACCGTCATCCATTTGACCAACCAGAAGCGGAACAAGAATTGGCAGAAGGTTACCATGTTGAATATGGAGGTATGAAATGGGGGATGTTCTTCGTTGCGGAATACGTGAACGTAGTCTTGATCTCTGCACTCATCGTAACTTTATTCTTCGGTGGTTGGTTAGCGCCATTCAACCTTGAAATTCCGTTCATTCCACCAGCATTCTGGTTCATTATCAAAACAGCATTCTTTGTAATGATGTTTGTATTGGCGCGTGGTTCTTTAATGCGTCCACGTTATGACCAAGTAATGAACTTTGGTTGGAAAATTTGCTTGCCATTGGCATTGGTCAACTTACTTGTGACTGGTGCTGTGATTCTGATGAATCAGGCCTAAGACAGCAGGGAGAACAAAATGTTTAAGTTTCTAGCTGGAGTTGGGTCAATTGTACGTTCATTGTGGATGGTATTCAGCCACGTGACGCGTAAACGTGACACGATTTTATATCCAGAAGTACCAGCTGAAGAAATCGTACCACCACGTTTCCGTGGTCGTATTGTATTAACGCGTGATCCAGATGGTGAAGAGCGTTGTGTGGCATGTAACTTATGTGCTGTTGCATGTCCAGTTGGCTGTATTTCACTACAAAAAGCTGAAAAAGAAGATGGTCGTTGGTACCCAGAATTCTTCCGTATTAACTTCTCGCGTTGTATTTTCTGCGGGATGTGTGAAGAAGCATGTCCAACCACTGCGATTCAGATGACACCTGATTTCGAATTAAGTGAGTACGTTCGTCAAGACCTAGTTTATGAGAAAGAAAACTTACTCATTTCAGGTCCTGGTAAATATCCAGACTACAATTTCTACCGTGTAACAGGTATGGCTGTAACAGGTAAAGAAAAAGGTCAGGCGCAACGTGAAAGCGCACCTGTTGATGTACGGAGTCTATTACCATGATGTGGCCGTTTTATTTGATGGCACTCGTGGCCATCGTTTCTACGGTTCGTGTAGTTACTAACGCGAACCCTGTACATGCGTTACTTAGCTTGATCGTGTCTTTGCTTGCTGTTGCAGGGATGTTCATGATTGTAGGGGCACCATTTGCTGGTGCACTGGAAATAATCGTTTATGCTGGCGCGATCATGGTGTTATTCGTGTTCGTGGTGATGATGCTGAACCTTGGTCAACATACTGTTGATCAAGAGCGCAAATGGTTAACATCATCTGCTTGGGCTTATCCAGCACTTATGAGCTTCCTAATGGGCTTGATTCTAGTTTGGATGTTAGGTTCAGACTACACTACAGCAGGCCCTGTGATGGGCACTGAAATTGTTGGTCCGAAAGCCGTTGGTCAAGCACTCTTTACTCACTACTTATTATTGGTAGAAGTTGCCGCGATGTTATTGCTTGCAGCACTGGTTGCAGCATTCCACTTAGGTAAACGTGAGCCAAGTGCAGAAGAGGACAAAGAATAATGGGCAACATCCCTTTAGAACATGGTTTGATCGTTGCGACCATTCTTTTTGCACTGGGTTTTTACGGTGTAATGGTTCGACGCAACCTATTATTTATGTTAATGAGCCTTGAAATTATGATGAATGCTGCTGCGTTGGCATTCGTTTTGGCGGGTAGCGCATGGGTACAACCAGACGGACAAATCATGTTCATTCTGATTTTGACCCTTGCTGCGGCAGAGGCTTGTATCGGTCTTGCGATCGTCCTTCAGTTTTATCATCGCTTCCATCATTTGGATGTGGATGCTGCTAGTGAGATGCGCGGATGAGTTATTTATATTTAACAGTTTTATTCCCGCTAATCGGTTTTGTCTTATTAGCGGCGGGGCGCCAGAATTTACCTGAGAAAGTTGCAGCGATTATTGGCGTTGGGGCTGTAGGTCTATCTGCTTTATTTGCCCTTATTGCGGGGATGGATTTCGTTAACAATGGTTCTGCGCCACAAGTACAACACTTGTGGACTTGGTTCCAAGTTGGCGATTTCGCACCAGGCATTAGCTTGCACTTAGATGGCTTATCACTGTTGATGATGGGCATGATTACAGGTGTAGGTTTCCTGATTCACGTTTTTGCGTCATGGTACATGCGTGGTGAAGAAGACTTTGCACGTTTCTTCTCTTACTTCAACTTGTTCGTTGCAAGCATGTTGTTGCTGGTTCTTGGCGATAACTTGGCATTGTTATTCTTAGGTTGGGAAGGTGTAGGTCTGTGCTCGTACTTGCTGATTGGTTATTACTACCAAAACCCAGAAAATGGTTTTGCGGCAATCAAAGCATTTACAGTAACGCGTGTCGGTGATGTGTTCTTACTGATTGCATTGTTCTTAATTTACCAACAGTTCGGTACTTTAAACATTGCAGAAGTGGTTGCTGCGGCACCTACAGTATTAACCCAAGGTTCATCTATGGCAATCTGGACAGCATTGATGTTGTTCCTCGGTGCTGCAGGTAAATCTGCACAGATTCCACTGCAGACATGGTTGGCAGATGCGATGGCTGGTCCTACACCAGTATCTGCATTGATCCACGCAGCGACAATGGTAACTGCGGGTGTATACCTTTGCTGCCGTATGTACACTGTATTTGAAATGGCTCCTCAAGTGATGATGTTCATTTCGATTACGGGTGCTGTTACTTTGTTGGTTGCTGGTTTTGCAGCATTGGTTCAAACCGATATCAAACGTATCTTGGCTTACTCAACCATGAGTCAGTTAGGTTATATGTTTATGGCAGTGGGTGCTGAAGCATACCAAGCAGGTCTGTTCCACATGTTGACTCACGCATTCTTTAAGGCATTATTATTCTTGTCTTCTGGTGCGGTGATCTTGGCTTACCACCACGAACAAAACATTTTCAAAATGGGCGGTTTGTTCTACAAGAATAAATTCCTGTTTGCTTGCTTCGCCATTGGTGGTGGTGCATTGGCTGCAATTCCATTCATTACTGTTGGCTTCTTCTCGAAAGATGCGATCTTGGGTGCAGTATGGATGAAAGGTCAGGCGGTGGCTTTATATGACTGCTTATACTGGACAGGTGTTGCAGGTGCTTTCTTAACTTCAATCTATACATTCCGTTTAATCTGGGTTGTATTCTTTGGTAAAGAAAATACGCCATATCACGAAATCAAAGGCGTGACTTACTGGGGGCCTTTGGCAATTTTAGCGGTTCTTTCAACTTTCGTTGGTGCAGCACTTAAAGCACCAGTAGAAAGCATTTTGAATGCTGCAAAAATTCCAGCAGTGATTATTCCAGAAGCGATGGAAGCAGGTGTACACGGTGCAGAACATATGGCCGTGGGTATCGCGCTTGCTGGTCTTGTGATTGGTGTGATCTTATTTGCTTTTGCTTACGGTGCAGTGAAAAGTTTTGCGAAAACTTCATTGGGTGCAGGTTTGGCGAATATTTGCCGCAATGCACTAGGTTTCGATACTTTGTATGACCTGATTTTCGTAAAACCATATTTACTGATTGCTAAGATTTGTGGCCGTGACCCAATTGATGGTTTATGGCTGGTATTACCTGCAATTGTGAAAGCTGGTAACGGCTTTACAAGCTCTCGTCAAACAGGTTCATTGCGTGAATACGCATCGAGCATGTCACTGGGCATTGTGGTTCTACTGATGATCTTAGTCGTGATTCAGGTAGTGGGGAAATAAGATGGAAATCACAAACAACATGGTTTTGCCCGCGCTGATCCTCGTACCGTTCATTGCAGGTTTTTTATGTTGGTTGGTCGATAAGCTCGACCAACAACTACCACGCTATATTGCGCTTGTAGGTATGCTCGTTACTTTGGGCTTAACTGTCGCTTTATGGCAAACGGGTACTTACAGCTATGAATTGGGTGCAAAAGTCCCAACATGGTCTGCAGAGTTTTTCTTGCCGTGGATTCAAACCCTCGGCATCAATATCCACTTAGCAGTTGATGGTTTATCATTATTAATGGTGGGCTTAACTGCGCTGTTAGGTATTTTGGCGGTTGGTTGTTCTTGGGGTGAGATTCAAAAGAACGTAGGCTTCTTCCATTTGAACCTGTTATGGTCATTGGGCGGCGTCATCGGTGTATTCATTTCGATTGATATGTTCTTGTTCTTCTTCTTCTGGGAGATGATGCTCGTTCCAATCTACTTCTTGATTGCACTTTGGGGACACCGTGGTGCAGATGGTAAATCACGTGTTTACGCTGCAACCAAGTTCTTCATCTATACACAAGTTGCTGGTTTAATCATGCTCATCGGTATTCTAGGCCTAGTGGTTTATGGATACATGATGACAGGTATGATTGGCTTTGATTACAACTACTTGTTAGGTGTAGCGAATACGCTTGATGCACAGCTTCCTGCGGTAGCTTATGCCTTCATGTTGTGTTTGTTTGTGGGTTTTGCAGTAAAACTTCCTGTATTCCCATTACACGGCTGGTTACCAGATGCACATGCGCAAGCACCTACAGCAGGTTCTGTAGACTTAGCGGGTATCTTGATTAAGACAGCTGCATACGGTTTACTTCGTTTCGTTATTCCGTTCTTCCCAGCGGCTTCTGCACAGTTTGCAGACATCGCAATCATCATGGGTCTAATTGGTATTTTCTACGGTGCTTGGTGTGCTTTCCAGCAAACCGATATGAAGCGTCTGTTGGCTTATACCTCAATTTCACACATGGGCTTCATCTTACTTGCATTGTATGCAGGTAACATTTTGACCTTCCAAGGTCTGATGATCATGATGTTGGCGCATGGTTTATCTTCTGCTGCACTGTTCATTATGTGTGGTCAGGTTTATGAGCGCTTACATACACGTGACATGCGTTTAATGGGTGGTATTCGTGGTCAATTCCAATACCTTTCATTCTTCCTCATGTTCTTCGTAGCGGCGTTAGTGGGTATTCCAGGTTTAGGTAACTTCATTGGTGAGTTCCTGATCTTGATGGGTTCTTATGCCAAGTTCCCAGTATTCACGATTTTGGCTGCAATCAGCTTAGTATTCGCTGGGCTTTATGGTCTAATTTTGATTCACAAAGCTCTATTTGGTACACCAAATGAAGCACAAAAAGAGCATTATGCAAGTCCACTGAAAGATTTGAATGCGCGTGAAGTTGGTATTCTATTAATTTGTGCATTTGGTCTGCTTTGGCTTGGTCTCTATCCACAAACCTTCCTTGATATTTCAAATTCAAGCATGGCGTGGTTAGCAAACAGCTACATTCCAGTTCAAGAAGTCGTTGACGTTGTGCATCAAGCATCTGTTCAACTCGAAAATGTGGAGATGCAATAAGCCATGAACTTCACAATGTCTTTTTCTGAGCTTATGCCATTAGCTCCTGTAATGATCGTGGCGTTGACTGCGATTGTTGTGATGATTCTCACTTCGATTAAACGTAACCATAATTTAATCGCAACAGCTTCTGTGGTCGGCTTAAACCTTGCTGCGGCAAATATTTTATTGAACATGTTTGGTGGGCAATTTGTGCCATCAAACGTGATGGGTATGTTCATGGTGGATCCGTTCACCATGCTCTACCAATTGGTGATCTTGGTTGCATCGTTAGCATGTTGTACTTTGTCACATGCCTATATTGAAACTTATAAAGATAACCGTGAAGAACTGTATATCTTGATGCTGTGCTCGGTAGCGGGTGCAATGTTAATGGTAGCAAGTTCGCACTATGCGTCTTTCTTCATTAGCCTTGAGTTAATGTCGATTCCTGTTTACGGTATGTTGGCTTATACGCATCAGCGTGCAAACTCATTAGAAGCAGGTATTAAATATTTGGTTCTTTCTGCAACAGCTTCGGCAATGTTGCTGATGGGTATGGCGTATATTTATGCTTATACAGGTTCATTGTCATTCTACGAATCTTTCCAAGCATTAATGCAAAATATCCGTCAACCAATGGTACTCCTTGGTTTAGCGCTGATTATTTTTGCAGTGGGCTTTAAGCTTTCATTGGCACCATTCCACAAATGGACGCCTGATGTTTACGCAGGTGCGCCAGCTCCGATTGCTACTTTCCTTGCAACTGCTGCAAAAGTTGCGACGATTGGTTTATTTGTACGTTACTTACTGACTTCTGGTGCAATTTTGGTTGAATCGTTAGTTACGATCATTACCATTATTGCTGTGCTTTCGATTTTAGTGGGTAACTTCTTGGCAGTACGTCAAGTGAACTTGAAACGTATTCTGGGTTATTCATCGATTGCACACTTTGGTTATTTGTTGATTGGTTTAATCAGCATGACCTATGCAAGCTTGGGCAACGTATCAGTTTACGTGATCACTTATGTATTAACGACAATTGGTGCGTTCGGTGCAGTTGCATTAATGTCTAGCCCTTACAACAACGTTGATGAAGCAGAAAGTCTAGCTGATTACCGTGGTTTATTCTGGCGCCGTCCAGTGTTAACAGCGACATTAACAGTGATGATGTTGTCTTTAGCGGGTATTCCGTTAACAGCAGGCTTCATTGGTAAGTTCTTGGTGGTGATGGCCGCAGTAACAACCCAACACTGGTTCTTGGCTGCGATGATTGTGGTAGGTTCGGGTATTGGTTTGTACTACTACCTCCGTGTCATGGTTGTGATGTACATGACTCCACCAGATACACCACGTATTGATGCTGTTGATCACTGGGGTCAAAAAGTGGGTGGTATTATGGTATTACTCGCAGCACTTGCAGTATTGGTGATTGGTATCTATCCAGATCCAATTATCAAAATGGCTTTACAAGCTGAGATTTTATCTCCATTGCATTTCATGTTAACGCGTCAATAATTGAAAAATTATTGTGTTAATTAAAAAGCCTCCGCCAGTCGGAGGCTTTTTTTCTTATAAGATTTATAAAAAACATTTATAATAAGATGAATTATATTTAGATCTTTTTAGGTGTACTCCCGTGGCTATTCATGAAATTCGTCATCCTCTGATTCGACATAAACTTGGTTTATTGCGTCGTGCTGATATTAGTACAAAGAATTTCCGTGAATTGGCACAGGAAGTGACCATGTTACTGACTTATGAAGCAACCAAAGATTTACCTGTGGTAGATCATGAAGTAGATGGTTGGGCGGGTAAAGTCACGACACAACGTATTGCGGGTAAAAAAATTACCGTGGTACCAATTTTACGTGCAGGGATTGGCATGTTGGATGGTTTCTTAAACCTGATTCCAAGTGCGAAAGTTTCAGTATTGGGTTTAGAGCGTGATGAAGAAACATTAGAAGCACGTACTTACTATAAAAAATTGGTTCCAGATGTTCAAAACCGTATTGCGATGATCATTGACCCAATGTTGGCGACGGGTTCTTCATTGGTCGCGGCCATTGATGTATTGAAAGCCAGTGGTTGTAAAGACATTCGCGTGATGGTTTTGGTTGCGGCGCCTGAAGGTATTAAAAAGGTGGAAACTGCGCACCCAGATGTGACGATTTTTACAGCTTCTGTTGATGAAGGTTTGAATGCACAAGGCTATATCGTGCCTGGTTTAGGTGATGCTGGTGACAAAATCTTTGGCTCAGTGCAAAAAGATTAATAATGTTATGGCTGAAAAAGGGGGCTGTAACAGCCTCTTTTTTATATACTGTATCCAGCATGTTGACAGAATAGGTGGAAATGAATGAAATCTGAATTTCAACAAGGGAAAATTACCCAATACAACGCAGATAAAGGCTATGGTTTTATTACGACGCCTGAGCAAGATATTTTCTTTCATATCTCTGATTTTCCGCTTGCAGACGGTGAGCCGAAACGCAATGAACGGGTGAAATTTTTAGTCGTCGAGAATGGCAACAAATTCAAAGCAATTAAAATTGAACGTGTAGCAGACAATTCTGCCAAAGCGAAAAAGTCTAAAGTGTCGACACACAATAAATCGATTACTTCAGCTTTATTGTCAAACTTTAGACGTTAATCACGCAATCATAGAATTATTTCTTTTTGAATTTTAAAAAGAGGCTTTAGGGTCTCTTTTTTATTGATTAGAATAGAAAAAATAAAAAATTTTAGGGCAAATTATGTTTCTTGAGGGGAAGATTAAGCACTACAATTCTACACGTGGTTTTGGTTTTATTCAGGTTGAAGATGAGCCGAAAGACATCTTTTTCCACATTAAAGATTTCCCAAGCTGGCACATTAAGCCCAATGAGGGAGAACTGCTCAAGTTTCGCGTAATCGAAGAACAGGGGGAATTTAAGGCATCTGATATCGTGCGCCTAAATTTAAAGCCAGAAGATCAACCGCTTCTTGAGCAGCATAGTTTCAATTACAGATCAATACCGCCCGCAGAGAAAATTGTTCTGCCAAGAAAATCTGTATCACGTTTAAAATACATGGTTTTATTCGTTCTGATTGTCATTGCTGGATTAGGTTTTGTCGCCTATCAAAAAGTGCAGGATCATCGCGTAGCCAAACAATTAAAAGCAGAACAACTCATTAAAGAACAAAAGCGAATTGTGGAGCAACAGCGAGAAGCATTGGGTCATTTACCTGATCGAATTCTCTCGGTTCAGGGACGCAAAAACTTAGATACAGTTGGATATGCGGTGAATACGCAACAGAGGAATATAAGTGTATCGCCCCAATCTGAAGCTTCAAAATTAGCTATTGTACAAAAAAATGAGCCGATTGCTGATTTTAAATGTGATGGACGCACACACTGTAGTCAGATGCGATCTTATGATGAAGCCGTATTTTTCATAAGAAATTGCCCAAATACACAAATGGATGGCAATCATGATGGTGAGCCATGTGAGAAGCAGTTTAGAAGATAAATTCTGAAATAAAAAATGCTCCTGTCTAGGAGCATTTTTACAATAGCAGATTAACCTTCACAGAACTTCATAAAGGCTTTTAAACCAGGCCCTTGATACTTTTGGCGATGTACTAACATGAATAATGGTCGTGAGAGTTGCCAGAATGGTGTATTCAGTACCACTAAGTGTCCTTTTTCTTGTAAAGGTTCAATCGCGAGTTTAGAAATACAGGACATGCCCAAACCACCCGCAACAATTTTAAGAATTGCTTCGTTATGTCCAAGGGTCAGGCGGATATTGGCATCAGGCAAATCTTGCAAAATGGCATTGTCAAACACTTCACGAGTCCCCGAACCTTCTTCGCGTAGAATCCATTCGACATTATCAAAGTCAGCAGGACTGAGTTCACGATTCAAGCGTGCCAAGGGATGATTAGGGGCACAACAGACCGCCAGTTCATCATCCCGCCAATGGATACATTGGAGTTGAGGTAAGTGGCATGAACCTTCAATTAAAGCCAGATCTAACTGAAATTGGTTGACTGCTTCAATCATTTGGCGCGTATTACCCACCTGAAGTTGTAAATGTGCTTGTGGTTGAATTTGTAAAAAATCTGCCATTAAATCAGGCATTAAGTAATCACTGATGGTTAAGGTTGCCCCTAAACGCAAATCGATACTTTGTAATTCACCTTTTGCCGCTTGTTCAAAGGCTTCACAGCGTCCTAAAATTTCAAGGGCTTGTGGCAATAAGAAACGACCTAGATCATTCAATTGCAGACGCTTACCCAAACGGTCAAACAAAGGAGCCCCTAAACCATCTTCCAGATCTGCCAGTGCCATACTTGCAGCACTTTGAGTCAACTTCACCGCGTCGCTGGCTTTGGTGACGGTGCCTTCCTGAGCGACTGCTACAAAAACAGCCAATTGGCGTAAAGTCATGCGCATGAATGTAGCCTTAACATTTAAAAAATATTAATAAATTATATTGTCATGCTAACATGAGCGCAGTCTTTGATGCCACGTCGAAATCATGTCAATTGAAAAATTTAGCGTAGAAAAGGTTTTATCTGTTCAGCGCTGGACCAATACTTTATTTAGTTTCACCATGACACGTCCTGCACATTTTAAGTTTACCGCAGGTCAATTTGCCCGTATTGGGTTAAAAGTTGGCGATGAGTTGGTGGTTCGAGCCTATTCAATTGTGTCTTCACCGTTTGATGAAACCTTAGAATTCTTTTCAATTGTAGTACCTGATGGGGCATTTACGTCCAACTTGCAACACTTACAAGTGGGTGATGAACTGTATTTAGAAAAAATCCCTTATGGATTTTTAACACTTACCCGTTATCAGTTACCATTACCTCAGGATTTATGGTTATTGGCAACAGGCACAGGCTTGGCCCCTTTTGTTTCCATGCTGCAAGACTTTGACACATGGAGCAAATATCAACATATTTATTTGGTCTATAGTGTTCGTACTGCTTCCGAATTGGCTTATGTTGAGCGTATTCAAGAGATTGCGCAGACTTTTGGTGAAGGGCATACAGGTTTTAAATTTGTGCCGATTGTGACCCGTGATCCGCAAGCCGTATTGCATGATCGTTTGCCAATATTGATCGAGAATGGTGCACTTGAACAAGCTGTTGGCTGCCAACTTAATCCTGCAACAAGTCATGTGATGTTGTGTGGTAATCCGCAAATGGTAGAAGATACCAAAGAAGCGTTGAAAGCGCGGGGTTTAACCATGAATCGCCGTGGTGAGGGCAATATCGCGGTAGAAAATTATTGGTAAATCCCAATTTGATTGGTTATTAGCATTTTGAATGAACATTAAAAATCCTCCATTTAGGAGGATTTTTTTGTCGCTAAAACTTAGTGCACGAACATGTCCATAAAATCGCGAATTTCATAAATGGCACTGTCTAAATCTGTGCTGAGCCATGTTGGTTCAAAAAAGCCTGCATAATATTCCAGACGATCTTGTGGCACCACTAAACGGACAGGGCATTCTTCTTCCACTAAACGCCAAGGCAAAATTGGCACTTCATTGTCTAAAAATGCCGCTATATTGCGAATGTCCACAATCATTGCATTCACGCACTCTGGAAAAGGCATGACTGAAAATTCTTCAGTACGACGACGGAAATATTCTAAATCACCCCATTTCAGCACATAGCTTGGCTTGGTAAATTCAATAATACCAATCAGATGCTGATCACGTGTGTAGTGTAGTGAACATTGATGTGTGACGTCGGTGTCAAGATCAAGTGTGACACTTTGTTGACTATACGCCATAAAGATTAGGAGCATTTAAAATGAGGTGCATAATTATACTCTAGTTTCGCCATATTGCGGCAGATTGGTTACATATTCTTTGACGTGCGCTGAGCTGTAACGATATCCCTCATCAAGCAAAAAAAGTTTATGTTTTAAAGCAGACCATCTACTTTTTTATAAATACAAATCAATTTGAACAAAAAGTCAAAATTGGTATGGCTTATGCATTGTTCTTTAGCATCAAGCAAATGCGAGGTGCCTATGTCAAATGTCAAAAGTGTAGTTGCTGACACTCATTCAGATCATCATTCCAATACCGAATATTTTGCTCAACGCAAACTCAAGCAAGGCGCTGTCGGATGGCTATTACTGATTGGGTTAGGCGTTGCGTATGTTATTTCTGGGGACTTTGCAGGCTGGAATTTTGGCTTGGCACAAGGCGGATGGGGTGGCATGTTTATTGCCACGATTGTGGTTGCCATCATGTATTTATGTATGTGCTTAGCCATGTCAGAAATGTCGACCATGCTGCCTACGGCGGGAGGAGGTTACAGCTTTGCACGGACTGCGTTTGGACCTTTGGGTGGCTATTTAACGGGAACCGCAATCCTGATTGAATATGCGATTGCTCCTGCTGCAATTGCCGTGTTTATTGGTGCCTATTGTGAATCTTTATTTGGGGTTGGTGGCTGGTTCGTTTATTTACTTTGTTATCTGTTTTTTATGGGCATTCACCTTAAAGGTGCGGGAGAAGCCTTAAAAATTATTTTCGTTATTACCGCCGTGGCTGCCGTAGCATTACTGGTTTTTATTGTGGCGATGTTGCCGCACTTTGACAGCCAGAATTTACTCAATATTCCTGTCAAAACCGATGCAGTTGGGGCTAGTGCATTTTTGCCTTTGGGCTATTTAGGCATTTGGGCGGCTGTGCCTTATGCCATCTGGTTTTTCTTGGCGGTGGAAGGTGTGCCTTTGGCGGCAGAAGAAGCCAAGGAGCCACATAAATCTTTACCACGTGGTTTGATCGGTTCAATGCTGATTTTAGCTGTGTTTGCCTTAGCCATTTTATTTTTGGGTGCAGGTGCCGCAGGCGCTGATACCTTAAAAGAGTCTGGTGCACCATTGGTAGATGCATTAAAAGTGGTCTATGGCGAAAATACGTGGTTAGCAGGTTTTGTTAATTTTGTGGGGTTAGCAGGCTTGATTGCGAGCTTCTTCTCGATTATTTATGCTTATTCACGCCAGATTTTTGCTCTGTCTCGCGCAGGCTATTTACCTAAGAAACTTTCATTAACAAATAAAAACCATGCACCACATTTAGCCATCATTATTCCTGGGGTGATTGGGTTTATGCTGTCTTTATCAGGTGAAGGTGATCTATTGATTTTGATGGCAGTTTTTGGGGCCACCATTTCTTATGTACTGATGATGATGGCTTATATTAAATTGAAAATTGCTAAACCACATATGCCTCGCCCCTACAAAGCCCCTGGTGGTATTGTCACCGCTTCGATTGCCTTAGTTTTAGCAGCAATAGCGACGGTTGCAGGCTTTGTGGTCGACCCAAAAGTGTGGTTTATGGCAGCCGCAATTTACACGGTTTTTATCCTGTATTTCTTAATTTATAGCCGTCATCATTTGGTCGCAGGCACTCCAGAAGAAGAATTTGCCAATATTCAGGCAGCAGAACAAGAACTCAATACTTAAGGAGTCTGGGCAGTGATCTATCGGATTGATGTTGCACATCAACATTATGTTTTTTCAGATTTAAAAACACTTATGGCAAAGGCGACACCTGAACGTTCGGGTGATCAGCTTGCAGGGATTGCAGCACAAAATGCAACAGAGCGTGTAGCGGCACAAATGTGTTTGGCAGATGTACCACTCAAACAGTTTCTGAATGAAGCGCTGATTCCTTATGAACAGGATGAAGTGACCCGACTGATTATGGATGAACATGAGGCTGAAGCATTCTATCCGATTTCGCATTTTACAGTAGGTGACTTGCGAAATTGGTTATTGAGTGCCGATGCTACTACAGAAAAATTGACTGCACTACAGATGAGTTTAACACCAGAAATGGTGGCTGCTGTAAGTAAAATTATGCGCAATCAGGATTTGATTTTAGTCGCAAAAAAATGTCGTGTGATTACCCAGTTTCGCAATACCATTGGCTTAGAAGGACATTTGTCGACACGCTTACAACCCAATCATCCCACCGATGATGTATTGGGGATTTCTGCCAGTATTTTGGATGGTTTGATGTACGGCAATGGTGATGCGGTGATTGGGATAAACCCTGCAACTGATAACCTGCAAAACCTGTCAGAACTATTAAAGCTGCTAGATTACATTATACAAGAATATGATATTCCGACGCAGTCTTGTGTGCTGACGCATGTAAGCTCAGGTATTCAACTGGCGAATAAAAATGTTCCAATAGATTTGATGTTTCAGTCGATTGCAGGCACTGAACAAGCCAATAGTGCCTTTGGGATTAATTTAGCTTTACTCCAAGAAGGTTATGAGGCTGCACTAAGCTTAAAGCGAGGAACCGTAGGACAAAATGTGATGTATTTTGAAACAGGTCAGGGCAGCGCGCTTTCCAGTCAAACCCATCATGGGGTAGATCAACAAACCATCGAAGCCCGAGCTTATGCGGTAGCACGCAAGTACAAGCCATTTTTAGTCAATACTGTAGTGGGGTTTATCGGCCCTGAATATTTATATAATGGCAAACAGATTATACGTGCAGGCTTAGAAGACCACTTCTGCGGAAAATTACTTGGTGTCCCGATGGGCTGTGATATTTGCTATACCAACCATGCCGATGCAGATCAGGATGATATGGATATTCTGCTCACATTATTAGCCAATGCAGGTATTAACTTTATTATGGGCATTCCAGGTTCAGATGATGTGATGTTGAATTATCAAACCACATCATTTCATGATGCTTTATACATTCGTCAACTTTTAGGACTTGCGCCAGCACCTGAATTTACTAATTGGCTTGAACAGCAAGGCATTTTAAAACAGCAAAGTTCAAGACTGGAATGGCCACAGCACATGCCTGAAAGATTTTCGCGCTTGCTGATGTCTTAGTTTGGGGAGATATGGATGAAGTTACATTATGATGTTCAATATCCACAGCAATTTGAACAAAACAGTTGGGAACAACTGAAACAGTTTACCGATGCTCGAATTGCCTTGGGGCGCACAGGCGGAAGTCTTCCGACTCGTCCACTGTTAGAGTTTCAATTGGCCCATGCCCAAGCCAAAGATGCTGTATTAAAACCGCTTGATATTGAATTATTAAGCCAGCAACTTAAGCAGCAGACCATTCCTTTTGTGCAAGTCAGTAGTTGTGCAGCCGATAAGGATACCTATTTGAAACGTCCTGATTTGGGGCGAGAACTTTCGGCGACTTCAAGGCAAATGCTTACAGCTATGCAATCTGAGCAAACACAATATGATGTATTAATTGTGGCAGGTGATGGTTTATCTGCACGTGCGATTGAAGATAATGCGGTGAGTTTTATTGCTAAAATGTTAGAAGCGTGTGCTCAACAAGGTTGGAGCATCGCCCCTATTGTTATCGCAACAGGCAGTCGGGTGGCTTTGGGGGATGAAATTGCCCAAATTTTAAATGCGCAAATGTTGGTCATGTTGATTGGAGAGCGCCCAGGCTTGAGTTCTCCAGATAGCATGGGTATTTACTATACATGGCAAGCACAAAAAGGCTGTCATGATGCCATGCGTAATTGTATTTCGAATGTGCGCCCAGCAGGCTTAGATGAAGTCACAGCGGTGCAACGCCTTGTTGCCCTCATGTCGAAGTCCAAACAATTACAATTTTCTGGTGTGAATTTAAAGGATGAACATGAAATGGTGATTGAGCAGGGGCAACCCCAATTGCTACATGGAATTTTTTAAAAAAGCGAGATCCTACTCTACAGAAAAGAAAGCTAAGTTATTTTTCTATAGATAATTTACAAGCGCTCACGATCAAATAATGCTTTGTCACACAATCTTATAGTTTTTGTTGTTAGTATAAAAATTCAACAAGGGATGAGTTTTGTGAGGGGAACATGGTACATGATTTCAATAAACCGCCTCATGTCACGAGTGCTGAAGAAATAAGACAAAAAAAACGCTTACCAGTGTACATGCTAATCTTAGTCGGTATCTTTTTCTTGGCACTTGTGGTCTATATGCTTTCAAGCGGAACGCCAAGTTAAGAATGTGCAACGGGGAAAGTCTTCGAAACACTGTGAGAAGACGGGGTTCGATGCAATAATTCGGGGTGGATTTGCTTGAGTTAAGCAGATGATTTAACTAAATGATTTTTTTATTCAATAAAAGCTCTAGCTCAATAAGCTAGGGCTTTTTTGCTATTGGAATGTGCCCTTTTGTTGTAATTCTGCATATGAGTGTTGATTAAAAAAAGTACAAATCCTAAGGTGATTAAGTACCTCCATGCTTTTATGAATACAACAACAATCAAGCTCCTAATGGAGTCGGTTATGAACAGAAATAAGAAGAGGGAATAGACATGAATGAGTTTTTTGAAGGGGGAATGAGAACCCCTGAAATGAATGGAATGTATTACTGGGATCAGTTGCATCCAATTTTGTCTGCTGTTGCTATTTTACTTATTGGTTGGGTGATTGCTTTAGTGATCGCTGCGGCAGTGAAGAAAGTATTATCTAAATTAGGCACCAATCAAAAGCTTTCGGGTGCAACGGGACATCGTTCCAATATTGAAAACATCGTGTCTAGAATTGTCTTTTGGATTGTATTGCTGATCGCCGTGATTGGTGCATTGAATGTTTTAAATCTGACCAGCGTCAGTGGTCCATTTAGTAATATGATTCAGCAGTTCTTATTATTTATTCCTCAACTTTTGGCAGCGGCAGCCGTTGCTTTTATTGGTTGGATTTTTGCCAACTTAGTGAAAGTAGGACTGAAAAAATTATTGGATCGAACTCAGCTCGATGAAAAATTGAGTGAAGATGTAGGTGTCAGTCCAATCAGTCAAAATATCAGTGAGATTGTTTACTGGCTGATTCTATTGCTATTTTTACCGGTTGTTCTGTCGATTTTAGGTTTAAATGGTTTGCTATTCCCAATTCAAAATATGTTAAATGAAGCCATTTCATATTTACCGAATTTATTTATTGCCATTGTGATTGTTTTTGTCGGCTATATTTTGGCAAAAATTGTTCGAGGTATTCTGGAAGGCTTGATACAAAGTTTAGATCTACAAAAACAAGCGCAAAAAATTGGATTGTTTAAGAATTCGAATTTAGCTCATGTACTGGGATCATTTGTCTTCGCCATTATTATTATTACCGCCTTAATTATTGCATTTGAAGCCTTGGGTATTGATTCAATTTCGCAACCCGCAACAGCTATGTTGTACGAAATTATGAATGCGATTCCGCAGATTATTGCGGCTGGGCTAATTTTGATTATTGCTTATGTGGTTTCGCGTTTTGTGGCAAATCTGGTGGTAGATGTAGTTTCTGGAACTGGCGTGGATGATATTCCTGCCAAACTTGATCTACAGCGCTTTTTAGGCACTACGAAAATTTCATGTGTGCTGGGTTATCTGATTGTATTCTTTACCATGCTGTTTGCGGTGTCTGAAGCAGCCAATCGCTTGGGCTTAGAGCAGGTTAGCCTACTGATTTCCATGTTTATTCAGTTTGGTGCCAATATTCTATTAGGCGCTGTCATTTTAGTGATTGGATTTTGGTTGGCCAATTTGGTGGCAAATATTGTACAACGTGGTGAATATCAGAGTTCGCTTTGGTTAGCCAATTTGGTTCGTGTGCTCATTATGGGATTGGTCGTTGCCATGGGCTTAAGAGCAATGGGAATTGCCGATTCAATTGTAAATCTGGCATTTGGTTTAACTCTGGGTGCTGTCGCTGTGGCATTTGCACTGGCATTTGGTTTGGGAGGTCGTCAACCTGCGGAACGTATTTTGACTGACTTGATTGACTGTGCGAAAAAGCAGGCCAAAGAACCTAATCCTCAACCGAAAACGTCGACACCAATGGCATCTACACAGGTCAAGCCACAAACCGCTGAAACCTCACCTACAGATCAGGTTGTTCCAGATGATCTATTGGTCGATCCTGAGCATAAACCGTTGAATAACCCATATGGTTCTACGGGAGAAGCTGAAGAAGATGTCGATATTCAGCCAAAAGATGACCCGAAATAACGTGTTTAATGTTAGCAAGATCGATCATGCTTAGGCGGGTCGATCTTGTAAATGAGGAAAAATGATGAAAATTAAAAGACCAAATACGATTATTGCCCCAATCATTATTGCAGGAATTACCTTCGGATTTTTAGTGAGTGCCTATAAATTTATTTTTGCCCAACAATCAACACAAGCGAATGCCACTGAAGAAGAGGATCCCTTAAAACAGGAATCCTAATATTTTATGCTGAAATAGTCGCATTTTAAATTTGGTTGTGCTATTGATAGAAAGTGTTCAGCATCATTTAGTATTTAGTTTAATACTGCTGACATATTTCTGAATTAAATTTAGAACTAAAAATAGATAAGGAAGGGAATGACAATGTTAAAATTCTTATTAATCCGTTTAAATGCATTGACTAAAGTTGCGAATACAGAAGAGAATTTAGATCGGATGCAAAAAGCGATTGAGCGTGTGCATACCAATCAACAAGTGTATTTATTGCGTACGGACTATTTAGAGTAAAGGTTGATATTTCATCTATCACTTGAAATTTGGGTCAAACAAAAACAGGCAGCAGAAATCATCTGTTGCCTGTTCTTGTTTGAGAAAGATTAAACATATTGCGAAGCAGCATGTGCTGATGACCATGCCCATTGGAAGTTGAACCCTCCCAAATGTCCTGTGACATCGAGTATTTCACCCACAAAATATAAGCCTTTTTGCTTTTTACTTTCCATGGTTTTTGATGAAACCTCAGTAGTGTCTACACCGCCTAAAGTGACCTCTGCGGTACGATAGCCTTCTGTCCCTGATGGTTTGACTTCAAATGCATGTAAGCGCGTTGCAATGTGCTCTAGTTTTTCATCCGACAATTGGCCAATCGCAGTTTCAGCCAGTTCAGGCCAAATGAGGTTTTGCAGTTCAACCACCACGCTTTTAGGGAAATGCTCACCCAGTAAAGTACGCAGTAGGGCTTTAGGTTGACTCTGTTTTTTCGCTTTTAAGTAATCTTGCAAATCTACGCTTGGTAGAAAGTCAATTTTGAAACTTTGTCCCACATCCCAATAATTTGAAAGCTGTAGCGAGCTTGGCCCACTGAGTCCTCGATGGGTAAATAAAAGAGCTTCGGTGAAAGAATTTAAATCATTCGATAAAGTTGCATCGACCGCGTTGCCACTTAAGCGAGTGGTTACTTCTTTAAAGCTGTCCGAGAAGGTGAAAGGCACTAAACCTGCACGAGTCGGATAAACATGATGACCAAATTGTTTCGCAATTTCATAACCAATGCCTGACCCTCCCAAGGTTGGAATGGACAAGCCACCCGATGCAACCACGACAGATTCAGCTTCAAAATAACCCAGTGTAGTGGCAATTTGAAAACCTTGCTCATCAAGTGCAGTGATAGCCTTCACTTCACAGTTGGTTTTAATATCGACCAAACCTGTTTTTTCACACTCATTCAATAGCATGGCTAAAATCTCTTTAGCACCATTGATGGTGAAGAGTTGACCATGTTTACGTTCTTCATATTCAATGCCGTACTCACAAACGAGACCAATAAAGTCCCAATTGGTATAGCGGGTCAGGGCTGAAATTACAAAGTGCGGATTATGTGAAATAAAGTTGCTTGGCTCGACATAGAGGTTGGTAAAGTTGCATTTACCACCACCCGACATGAGAATTTTTTTGCCGACTTTATTGGCTTTTTCTACCACCACGACTTTACGTCCGCGTTGAGCTGCCATATAGGCTGTCATTAAGCCAGATGCACCTGCACCTAAAACTAAGACATCATATTGATTTGTGGACATGACACACTCACGGGAGAATAAAGCAGGGCATTATAGACCATCTTTTTTGCTTTTTCAGGACTATCTAAAGAGCGGCTAAACGACCTTGAAGCCCGCCAGAATGAATCACTAAAATGCGATGATCTCGTGGAAATGCACCTTGTTGAATTAAATCGGTTAAACCCAACAGCATTTTGCCTGTGTAAATCTGTTCCAGTGGAATGTCATATTGCTGCTCAAAGTCTTGAATAAATTGCAGTAGTTCAGGCGTGGTTTTGGCATAACCGCCACAACAATATTGATCGGTAATTTGCCAATTCCGTTTTCGGGTGAGTTGCTTGATTTCTGTGCTCAAGAAATCTCCTTTGAGCGCGGAGAAACCCAAAACTTGTTGTTGTGAATGACTGGCTTCAATTAACCCCGTGATCGTTCCTCCTGTACCGACTGCACAACAAATCAGGTCGTAATTTTGTTGATCTTCATCAGAGAGAATTTCTGTACAACCCTGAATGGCAAGGGCATTTGTCCCTCCTTCAGGAATCACATAATAGTCAGGGTAATCTTGTTGTAACTGTGCTAAGTAGGCTGAGCTTTGCTTGTGACGATAGGCTTCTCGCGTTACAAACTGCAACTGCATACCAAATCGTTGCGCCGTATGTAGAGTTGAGTTTAAGGGTTTACTGGCTAGCTCTTCACCTCGAATAATGCCTAGACTTTCAAATCCAAATAACTGTGCTGCATAGGCAGTCGCAGCAATATGGTTGGAATAGGCTCCGCCGAAGGTCAGCAGTTTTTTATAGCCTTGTTGCTGTGCCGCTAACAGGTTGTATTTGAGTTTAAAAAATTTATTACCTGAAATATGTGGATGAACCAAGTCTAAACGTTTGATGCTGATCTCAAATCCTTCGACAGTAATTTGCTGATAGGGAATAGTTTGGGCAATTTGGTCAAACATAGAATTTTTATCAACTCGGCTTAGAGCATAGTGTAAGTGAAAATAAATTTTTTCTGCACAAGATTAATGTTGTGCAGAGTGGGTATCGACTGAACTAATTACGGACATGCCAGGACGTAGGTTTTTAATACCCATTTGATTCGGGTCAATCGCAATACGTACTGCAATACGTTGTACCACTTTGGTAAAGTTACCTGTAGCATTATCGGCTTTAAGCACACTGAACTCTGAGCCAGCCGCAGGGGAAATTTGCTCGATATGACCTGTAAATTTTTGATGATTGAGGGCATCTACCGTAAACCACGCTTTTTGCCCAATTTTCATGTTGGCAATTTGAGTCTCTTTAAAGTTGGCAGTGACCCAAGTTTGTTGTGGAATCAGATAGAGCAACTGTGTACCTGCCGCTACATATTGTCCCACGCGTGGGTTGACTTCACCGAGTTGGCCATCCATCGGTGCAATAATGCTACTGTAGTTTTTGGTGGTTTGGGCTTGATCCAGTTGTGCCGCAGCATTTGTGACTTGTGCCTTCAAACCTGTTTCAGCCACTTGTGCGGTTTTGAGCGCTTCTTTTGCCACCAAGACATTGGCTTGCGCCTGTTGTAATAGGGCTAAATTATTTTGCGTATCTGCAATGGCTTTGTCTTGTTCTGATTTAGATGCTGCACCAGAGTCTCCTAACTGTTGATAGCGCTGTTGTTGTGCCAATGATAGTTGGTAGGCTGTTCGCGCTTGTTCGACTTTAGCTTCTGCTGCGACAATATCGGCTTTACGCTGTGCAATATTTTGGCTTTGATTGGATAGGTTGTTTTTAGCTTGATCTACTCCAGCTTCCGCCTGCGTCACTTTCTGATCATAAGTTGTGGCATCAATATGCATCAATACTTGGCCTTTTTTGACGTGATCAAAATCACTAACCAATACATCTTTGACGTAGCCGTTAATTTGAGATGATAACACCGTGGTTTTGCCTTTGATGTAGCTGTTGTCAGTAGACTCAACTGCACTGTCAAAAGGTCCAATTTTCCATGCCCATAAAATAATACCAATACCGATGATCAGTACTAACAACATCAAAATCAAGGTACGCTTCGCTGTTGGAATCAGTTTGCTGGATGGAGGCGTAGGGGGTGCTGTTGCAGTTGGCTGTTCAGTCTCAGGCGTATTTTCAGAAGTTACATTTGTTTCAGCGGGAGCTACTGGTTTTTGATCATCAGACATAACAATTTCTCAAATAAATAGGGAGCGGTGGCATTAGGTTTGACCGATTTTCGCTTGTTGCCGCAGTTGGTATTGATTCCGTGCAATCAGGAATGTCCCCCATAGCAACAGCAGCATGGCGACAATGCCATTGAAGCTAATCACATCGTTATAGGCACGTACTTGGGCCTCTCGAGTTACCACTTGATTTAAGTTTTTTAAGGCTTGTTGTTGTTCTAATTGCTGATCGAGGGTGTAACGTTGTGAGCTTTGCTGATAGATTAAAATTCGTTGAGCAATTAAAGGGTTGGTTTCTGGGAGCTGCTGAATGATTTCGGCACGGTAGTTTTGGGTTCGAACCTGTTGATAGGTGGAATAAAAGGATGAACCGACTAAACCACCAAAAGTTTGGGTTGCTGAAAAAAGTACAATAAACGTGACAATATGGGTGGGGCCTTTTTGCATGGCACTTAAAATTCCTGTAACCAGCAATGGACCAATAAATACGCCACTGGCAAAGCCGACCAAAAATTGGCTGCCATAAAAGTTGGAAGGACGAACATCGCTAGTGAGATGGAAATCCAGTCCACAAGCAATCAATACCAAAACTTCGGCTAACAGCAAGTGCCAAATAATCCGTTCACGTGAAAAGGTGATCGCACTAAATAAGGTTCCAGACACAATGCCTAAAAAGATCACTATATAGAGCGGAACAAATTGATCGGGTCCCATGCCCATGGTTTTGAGAAAACTTACCGCAGCATAACTTTGCTCTGACATTAAGAAGCGAATTGCAAAGGCACCAATGATAAAACGCACCGTGGATGATGTACCCAGCCAACGGGTCATAATCAGTGGATTGACCCGATAATGCTCATAGACCAAACCAAGCACAATTAGGCTGAATCCTGCAATTAAAAGGTAAGCCAGCCATTTCACATCAAACCACCACAAGATTGGTCCTTGGGTTAACACGATACACAAAAAGGCAAAACCGGGTGCAAGCAGAGCAAAGGTGAAAAAGTCCTGTTTTTCAAAAACAGCTACTCTTAAACTGCGGGGTAATTTAAGAGACACCACCATTGCGAAACAGCACAGAGCTAAACCAATTTCAAAGGTGTATAGGACATTCCAGTTATTCACATCAATGAGGTATGGAGAAATGATCCACGCCAAGGGAATACCGAGCTGTTGAAAACCTAAAGCCAAATAGATACTGCGACCAAAATCCTCTCGCTTAAAGGCTTGCATAATGTAATACATACCTAAAGAACTGAGAGGTGCTGCAACCATGCCGCTAATAAAACGTACCAACACTGCCATTTCAAAGGTATGCACAAAGACATGTAAAACCAAAACCACAATAAAAATGAGTAGGCCAATTTCAGAAAAGAGACGTAAACCGTATTGTTGGCGGGCTTTAAACAAAATTAAGTTAGAACTGACGTTTGCCATGACATAAGCAGCAGGAATCCAAGCCACTTCAGAAGGAGTGAGTCCATATTCACCCTGAATTAAGGGCAAATTCGCGGTAATAAAACCATTACTCAGACTCGCAGACAGTGCGATAAACAAGCCAATACAAAAATATAGAATACGTTTGGTATTGGAGTGAGCAATTACGGCTGGGGAACCAGGTAGGGTTGGCTTTTCTTCAGGCGTCCAGTTTGGCGCAGGTTCGAGGAGGCGTGGGGGCTGTGTCATGATTGGAGCCCCTTATGATCGAATACCATTGAGGAGTAGCTCAATCGCACGTTGCGCAAGTTGTTGTTGCTCTTTATCAGTCAGTCCTTGAAATGAAGTCCTTAAAATAGCCGTAATCATGGCGTAATCTTTTGTGGTCAAATCGGGGCGACACACGCCGTGCTGAATGGCTTGATCAATCAAAGGCTGTAAAATTGCATCGCGACGTGCGTAAATATCGACCATGATGGGATCATCACGATCAATCACCCGCCAATATTCCATCAGTGCGGTTAAATAAGGTAAGTTGTAGACATGGTTTTCAATTAAACGAATAAAGCCATCGTCATACTGAGAAAATGCTTCAGCACGGAGTGCAAGCCGTTCCAAAGCTTGTTCCATAAGTGCAATCGCCAACGCACGACGGTCTTCAAAATTACGATAAAAAGTTGCTCGTCCGACGTTGGCTGCATCAATGACCATTTGTAGCGGTGCATTTATCCCATGAGTGCGAAAAACCTGAATCGCGGCTTCGAGTAATTCTTCACGGTTTTGTGCAGCACGCTGTTGACGACTGGTCATGGTGATTATTTCATTTGATTTGGGAGTACTATAATTTAACGGACAAAAATGTCCGTTGTAAATATTCAGTCCTGTAAGATTTTGTAAGTGACTTTATAGGTTTCTAATTTAATTTGCTTATATTATTGTTTTTACTATATATAATTAATATTTTTAAAAGAAATTAAATACCTTAAAACTGCTCATGTCGAAGGATAAAAGTTGTAACAAAGTTAATAGGACTGGAAAAATAAAAGTGCTATGCTGAATAAACAATAAGAAAGAAAAAAAGGGGATGTGATGAACAAAATATCCTTGATGCTGATCTGTATTCTGACAGGGTTGCTCACAGCTTGTGATGCAAAAGATGAGCTGAATAAACCTCAAACGATGGTTAGAACCATGGTCATTGGGGGAGTGCCTGTAGCTGATCATGATTATCAATCGGTTGCGCGTGACCAAAGGTCTCATGTCGATCATTCGCAACCTTAGTGTGATAGGTAGCTTGATGAGTTTCACTGAACTTGAGAAGGCAAGAGTGATTCAAAACAGATGAAACGAAAAAAGAGCATCAGAAAGACGCTCTTTTTTTTAATCTAAATGATTAGTGGAAAACCGCTTCTAAAGCCTTTAATCCAACTTTAGGATCGAGCAAACCATTATAGATTTCAGGGATGTCTCGTTCTACGCCGAAAAATTCATAGATCGCAAGCATGGCGCCGCGTACAGAGTATTCGACAGTAAAGACCACATCATCTTCAATTTCTACAAATTGCCCCAAGAATGCAAAATTCTGGGCTCCTTTGGGAATCACGAAAGGACGATCTCCAGATTTACGGCAAGCAAATAGGGCTGACGCATACGGCATCATGACTGTTGTGACCTCAGTGTTAGCAAGTACGTGTTCTAAGATGTCCTCGAAACCTAATTGATGAATTAATTCAGTCAAAATTTCTTTGCCTGTACATGCGCTCATAGGTTTAGCGATGTAGTCACCTTGATGATCTATTTGGAAACCATAACCCCATATGGTAAAAGTCCCTTGTGGCAAATTGGCAAAGTGGGGTTGTGCGGGAACCACAATCGACAAATGCCAACCTGATTCAAACCATGTCATTAACGCACCTGTACCAGGTTGATTGCCTGTATAGTCAATAATCCGTTTAAGCAGTACATCATCTTTCATGGTTAGCGTGAATGACTCCCACTTGTGTTCATCTACATTGCCATAAAAACTCATAGGGCGTCCAAAATCAGGTGCTTTTTTGGAAAGCGTTTCCCATAAACGCCAACCATGATCTTGGCGATCTCGAATTAATGCGGGAACATCATCATTACTGCCATAACGTGAGTCGGCAGTGATTGAACCCAATGTAAAAATGGCAAGATCATGTTGCTTTAGCTCTATTTCTTCTTTGCCTTCAGGTAATGTGACATAAAGTTTGGTCGCACGACGCTCTTGTGTGGTTTCATCCGTACTAAAATCAGCATCGGTGACATAATTGCCAAAGCGCACATCAACGCCTTGTTCAACTAACCAACGCTGTAACGGCAGAATCATCGAATCATATTGATTATATTTGGTTCTTTTTACCCCAGCCAAAGTATGAATGCGAGGCAGTTCTTGAATAAAGCGTAAGAAGTAACGTCTTAATTCAGCTGCGCTATGCCATTTTTGAAAGGCAAAAGTGGTTCGCCACATGCGCCAAAAATTACTTTGAAAAAAAGATTCATCAAAAAACTCATCAATACGGCGGCTGCCAATGCGCTCTTCTTTTGATGCTAATAAGCGTAGCATTTGAGCTCGATGCAAATTACTTAAACCTAATTTTTCCGCATCTAAAATATTATGCTTGGCGTCAATTAATCGTGCATTGGCGTGGGTTTTCACTTGCTCATTAAACTCACGACATTCTTCACGTACAGAAATGTCTGGGTTTTCTAAAGAGGGAATACTCGAAAATAAATCCCATAAACATAAATAGGTTTCATCAGTCAGCATCCGTCCACCACGTGTAACCCATGCATGTGCAGCTTCAGGAGTTTGACCACCATCCATCGAGCCACCCGAAAGGTTTAATTCTTCTAGTATATGAATGTTTTGGGCAGGGACTTGCGCATCACGAATGGCAAAGGCTGCTGCTGCCATACCTGCAATGCCACCCCCCACGATCCAGAGATGTGTGTGTTTAGCGTCGAATGTTTTTTTATTCGGCATGATCAACCCTCTTGTGTCATTTTTATCAGAAAGTAAATTAAAACCATATTTTTAGTATGTGATTGTTGGTGTAAAAATACTAGGAAAGAAATGTGAAAATTTAATGTGAAATTTTGATTAAAAAAATGGTTTTATGGGGAAAAAAGCAATTAGATTAAAATGTAAAATTCCTGTGTTATAATTTTAAGTATATGATAATAAATATTATATTGAATAATTAATCTAATTGAGCTCATTGTTTTGGCATTAATAAATACTTTACATGTGTATTTAAATAACAACACTAAAGGGAACAGAGGCGCTTGAGATAATACGATTTAAAGTGTTTTTTATTGCGCTAAACACATTTTTTGATAGGTTTTGGTGCAAATTTTGTCTAAAATAATGCACCCATTTTTATCCCAATGCATCGAGGTGCGCTTTGGAATCGCTCATTATATTAGGTTCAATTACCTTAGCTTTAATGTTAGGCGCAATTAGCCCTGGGCCGACCTTTATTTATGTGGCGAAAAACTCAATTGCGATTTCGCGTAAACACGGTTTGTTTACTGCATTGGGTACAGGAACAGGTGCAGCGTTGTTCGGTTTATTGGCGGTGATGGGTTTACAAGCCATTCTATTAGCCGTGCCTTCGGCATATCTCGCTTTAAAAATCTGTGGTGGTTTATATTTACTTTGGCTGGCATTTAAAATTATTAAGCATGCTAAGGAGCCAATGGAAACCACGAATGGTGAAACAGCTCCAATGAGCTATAAACAAGCGTACCGATTGGGCTTAATTACACAAATGAGTAACCCAAAAATTGCGATTGTGTTGGCCAGTATTTTCACCGCTTTATTGCCAAAAGATATTCCGACCTATTTTTATGTCGTATTACCGATGTTGTGTTTCTTTATTGATGCAGGTTGGTATTCATTGGTGGCAGTTGCTTTGTCAGCAGAAGGTCCACGGAAAGTTTATTTAAAATCGAAAGCGATTTTTGACCGTGTAGCAGGTGGGGTTATGACTTTACTTGGGTTAAAACTTATTTTTGGAATGAAGTAACAGTTTTACACCGTTGACCCTCTCCTAAACGGAGAGGGTGGTTCAGTTATAGACTAGTCCTTAAAATGCACAGGAATCCACTGATAGCTTTTTCCATCTACTGAATAGATGTGTCCAATTCCTGGGAATGGTAAATGTGGTGCAGCAATGGTTTCCCCATTTTTTGCATATCCAGCAAACTGCTTTAAGCGGGTCGCAACGGCCTGTTTAGGATCAATATCGTATTCAATAGCGGTTTCAGGTTTATCGAATTGCACAGTATGTGAATGCACAATATCACCAATAAATACCACCGTTTCATCTTTCGTTTTTAGCGCATAACTGAAGTGCCCTGGGGTATGTCCAGCAGTATTTATTACATCAAAACCCTGAATCTTATCGCCAAGTTTGTAAGTTTTAAAACGCTGTTTAGCTTGATAAGGGGCTATAGCTTGCTGAATTTTTTCTACAGTTCCTAAGTAGCCTGCTTGTTTCTCTTTCGGTAGTTTTTCGACTTGCTTTGGATTGAGCCAGAAATTGGCTTCATCATTTGATACGTAAACTGTGGCATTGGGGAAGTTGGCAACACCATTTTTGCTGATCCCACAAACATGGTCTGGGTGTAAATGCGTAAGTAAAATCGTATCGACTTGTTCTGGTTTATAGCCAGAAGCCTTTAAGTTGTTTACGACTGAACCTAAATGTGAACCAAAACAGCTCGCAGCTCCGCTATCCACTAAAACCAGTGAATTGCCTGTATTGACTAAAAAGGCATTGATAGAGGTTTGTATGCCTTTAGCTTGGTCGGCATAGTATTTCTTTAAAATATCATGGACTTCTTTTTCAGGCAGATTCTTAAAAAGAGTCGGTGACATAAAGTTTGTACCATCAAGAAGAGCAGTGATTTGCACATCACCCGCTTGATATTGGTAATAACCAGCGATTTGTTTTTGCTGTTGAATTGGAGCGGGTGGAGAAGTGGCAAATGCAGCATGATTAATCACACTTGCGCAGATGAAAGTTGCAGCAATATATTTATTCATTGGGATTCATATATAAAATTATAAAGTCCTTTATTTTTAACATGTAAATGATTTCACAGCAATTTAATGACTCTGTTTTAGACATTAGATTTTCAAGTTTAAAGGCGGATGTTTTATTTTGCTATTGAGGGATAAAGGGCAATTTATATTCACATAAAAGTAATACGCATCATGTCCACAGTAAAAGAATACGAATGACGATGCCAATTCAAAGACAATAAGATTAAAAAATAGCAGAATCGTTCAAGACTCAAACAACGCTATGATAAAGAATGTTTTTAAGCATGGATTGTTACTGCGATAGCTCATTAAAGTGTCGATGGACAGATGCAGAATGGTTAAGAAGCGAAAGATTCATTTGAAGGTTCGGTCAGTGAAAGCATAAAGAACTAACTTTATTTGAAATAATGGGTTGACACTATTTTTTCTAATTCACTCAAGTATGAGTCAGCGATATAAAACAGGGATTAAGGGATGACAAGTTTACAAACAATGAAAAGTCTAAAAGATGTCGTATCTGAAACGGAATGGGAAGCACGTTGCCAGCTTGCTGGCTTATACCGTTTAATTGCACATTTCCGTATGACAGATTTAATTGATACACATATCAGTTTGCGTGTACCTGATGAAGATGGTCATTTCCTCATTAATCAATATGGTATTCCATTTGAAAAAATGACGGCTTCGCATTTGGTTAAGATTGATTATGACGGTAATACTGTCGCAGATTATGACCAAGGTAAAATGGTGAATACGGCTGGCTTTGTGATTCATTCAGCCATCCATCATGCACGTAAAGATGTGCATTGCGTCATTCATACTCACACAGCAGATGGTATTGCGGTTTCTGCTCAGAAACATGGTTTATTACCACTTTCTCAACATGCCCTAAAATTTTATAACAAAGTGAGTTATCACGAATATGAAGGCGTGGCATTGTGTACAGAGGAATGTGAGCGTTTGGTAAAAGATTTGGGGCAAAATCGTGCCATGATTTTACGTAATCATGGATTATTAACCACAGGTGATAGCATTCAGCGTGCTTTCCATGAAATCTATTTTTTAGAGCGTGCGTGTCAGGCACAAATTAAAGCCATGGCAGGTGGAGCAGAGTTACATGTTCCGTCAGAAGCGGTACGTCAACATACTGCACAACAATTTGAGGCGGACATTATTGAGATGGTAATGCTGAAAGCATGGAATGCTGCGCTTTCTCTGATTGAAAATCAGCGTGATGAATACTGTTCCTAAATCATAAAAATATTGAACGCTTTGAGCAAACTTGATTCATGTTCTGGTATTTTAGACATGAATTCAGTTTGCTCTAAACGGATGAACCTATATTCGAGTAAGTAATTTATATAAATAATTTTTTATCATTTGGTTTGCCCTCCATTCTGCTTAATTCAGTATTCATTTCAAGCGAATGCTTGGTTTCAAATTCAAACATGAAGAATGTGTCATTATTCGATTAATTTTAAACAGATGTAATATGTGATTTTGATGCGACTAAGCAGATGCAGAAGTTATTCAAGTAAAATCTTGGGTAAAAACTGTAATATAGATATTTTCAATGATGCAGAACAGATTAGAGCGTATTTTTAACATTGAAATTTTGATTTTTAGCTTTCCACCCCTTTGTTCTAACATTTTGTTGGTGATGAGTAATAACCAATGTGCCGATTGTAGACATTCTCTGCGCTAGTTCACTGATGATTTTTCCCTTCTTATTTAAAGTCAATTTTTTATCCCTAATCTGAATCATTTAAAAATTTACGCGAAATTTACGCAGCTGACTTTTTTCAATATAGAGAATTTACGCCCTCAATTTCCATACTAATGATGACCTATTTTAAATGGCATTTGCTATGTGGGAATTTATTACTGTATTTGTCTTTTCATTGTTGCTGGCTTATCCGCTTGGTGCTTATCTTGCGGATGTGATGCAAGTCAAGCCAATGAAAAGTGACCATTTTTTTAAATGGATTGAGCAACCGATTTATGCGGTACTCGGCGTCAAGCGCAGCGGGATGAACTGGCGACAATATTTGGGTGCTTTTGTTCTGAGCAATATTTTATTGCTGGGGGTAAGTGTCGCTATTTTAATGACTCAAGCCTGGTTACCATTGAACCCAGACCATATTCCCAATATGAATTGGGACTTGGCTTTACACACTACTATTTCCTTCCTGACCAATACCAACCAACAGCATTATTCTGGGCAGGCACAATTGTCTTATCTATCACAAATGACCGTGATTGTAGGATTGCAATATTTGTCGCCAATAATGGGGCTTGCCTTACTGGTCGCCATGTTAAGAGCATTATTTTTACAATCAGCCCAAGCAGAAGACTCAGAGCAAAACAAATGGAATCGCATTAATCTGGGCAATTATTGGATGGATATCATCCGTCCCTTATTTCGATTCTTCATTCCACTAGGATTTATTTTTTCTTTGCTGCTCACTTTTCAGGGTGTCCCTGCAACCCTTTCTGCGGGTCCAATAGCGCAGGTTTTAGAGCAAAGCACAGAAGTCAGAACTCAACATATTCCATTGGGTCCCGTTGCCCCGATGGTGGCGATTAAACAACTGGGTAGTAATGGTGGTGGTTGGTATGGACCAAACAGTACTGTGCCTTTAGAAAATCCAACCCCATTGTCCAATGTGATTGAGATGATTGCGATTTTACTGATTCCACTTTCAGCGGTGTTTATGGTGGGACGCTTTATTCAACGTAAAAAACTGATGTGGATGATTTTTGGCAGCATGTTGTTGATGTCTTTGTCTTCAACACTATTCACCCTGTGGACAGAAAAATCCTCATTAATTCCAAATATGGCATGGATGGAAGGTAAGGAAACTCGCTTTGGAGCCGAAGCATCTGCACTGTGGGGCAGTTTGACCACACAAGTGAATAACGGCTCGGTCAATATGATGCATGACTCGGCTTCACCCTTAACGGGATTGGTTGAACTGTGCAATATGCTGATCAATGCCATTTGGGGCGGGATTGGTTGTGGGCTATTACAGTTCTTTATTTACCTGTTTCTGGCAGTATTTATTGCAGGCTTGATGACAGGACGTACTCCTGAACTATTTGGTCGAAAAATTGAAGTCACTGAAATTAAGTTATTAGCGTTGGTGATTCTATTACAGCCTGTGGTGATTCTTGGCTTGACGGCCATCGCCATTGCTTTTCCATCCATGACAGGGACTTCAAATCCAGCTTTTCATGGCATTAGCCAAGTGTTTTATGAGTATGTTTCTGCCTATGCCAATAATGGTTCGGGCTTTGAAGGTTTAGGCGATAACACTTTATGGTGGAACCTAAGTGCCAGTGTGGCGTTATTGGCAGGGCGTTATAGCGTGTTGATTATCCCTGTTTTGATTGCAGTGAGTTTAGCAACCAAACCGCAAGCAGCCGAAAGCAAAGGTTCTTTACAGATCGAATCTCCAACCTTTGCCCTGACTTTAATCGGGATCGTGTTGATTCTGACCTTGTTGCAATTCATGCCAGTGTTGGTGATTGGGCCAATTGCTGACTATTTATCGATAAAAGTTTAAGCGTGGAGCAAGCACAATGAAACATTCAAATGCGACACAACAGATGGATATCTTGAATAAAGAAATTATTCAGCAAACTTTCCATAAATTGCTGCCTCAACACGCGTTTAAAAATCCAGTGATGGCATGTGTGTGGGTGGGAACAGTTTTAACCCTTGTTGCCACTTTGATGGGAAATACCAGTTTAGGTTTTGGTTTAGCCCTAAGCTTGATTTTATTGGTCACTGTCTTATTTGCCAATTATGCCGAGGCGGTTGCAGAAGCTAAGGGACGTGGACAAGCTGCATCTTTACGTCAGGCACGTGAAAACTTAACGGCTAATCGAATTGCCGACCTGAATGCCGTACCGACAGTGATTTCTGCAAATTTACTGAAAAAGGATGATTTAGTTGTCGTCAAAGCTGGTGAAATTGTTCCTGCGGATGGTGAGATTATTCAGGGTTTTGCCACGATTAATGAATCAGCCGTTACAGGTGAATCTGCGCCCGTACTGCGTGAAGCCAATACTGACCGTTCAGGTGTGATTGGTGGAACTAAGGTTTTGTCAGATGAAATTATTATTCGAGTCAGTAATGAGGCAGGGCATAGCTTCCTAGACCGTATGATTGCCCTAGTTGAAGGTGCTAATCGTCAAAAAACACCGAATGAGATCGCACTGAGTATCTTACTCAATATTATGACCATCACCTTTATTGTAGTGGTGGCAACCTTACCTTTTATTGGTTCAATGGTTGGGATCAAAATCAGTATGGTTTTGCTGATTGCACTGTTGGTGTGTTTAATTCCAACCACGATTGGCGGCTTGCTGCCTGCAATTGGGATTGCAGGGATGAACCGTGCTTTAAAAGCCAATGTCTTAGCCAAATCAGGTAAAGCGGTTGAAGTTGCGGGTGATATTGATGTGTTGCTGTTGGATAAAACAGGCACGATCACCTATGGAGATCGCCAAGCTACTGCTTTTTATCCATTGGCAGGTGTGACACCCAGTGAGTTACGCCAAGCAGCGATGCTGACCTCTTTTGCTGATCCAACGCCTGAAGGGAAGTCGGTCATCAGCCTTGGGAAAGAATTAGGTGAAAGTATCCAAGAGCCGAAAGATGCCGAATTCATTCAGTTTAGTGCCTCAACTCGTCTTTCAGGAGTAAATCTAGCAACTGGACAAACGATTCGTAAAGGTGCTGTCGATGCCATTCTTAACTTTACCCATCAAAATATTCAAGACAACATTGAGCTTAAAACTCGTGTAGAGCAAGTGGCTTCTAAAGGTGCAACACCACTCGTAGTGGCTTCGAATCACAATATTTTGGGTGTGATTGAACTGTCGGATGTGATCAAACAAGGCATTAAAGAACGTTTTGCACTGTTACGTGAGATGGGCATCAAAACCATTATGGTCACAGGAGACAATCCATTGACTGCGGCTGCAATTGCGGCCGAAGCAGGGGTGGATGACTATATTGCAGAAGCGAGACCTGAGGATAAATTGGCTTGTATTCGTAACGAACAAGCAGCAGGAAAATTAGTCGCAATGGTGGGTGATGGCACCAACGATGCACCAGCCTTGGCACAGGCAGATATTGGTTTAGCTATGAACTCAGGTACTCAAGCAGCCAAAGAAGCGGGCAATATGGTGGATTTAGATTCTGATCCAACCAAATTGCTAGATGTGGTCGAAATTGGTAAGCAACAATTGATTACTCGTGGAGCATTAACCACTTTTTCTTTGGCAAATGATGTATCTAAGTACTTTGTCATTTTACCTGCATTGTTTGCGGTGGCAATTCCACAACTTGGGGTATTGAATATTTTGCAACTTAGTAGTCCAAGCAGTGCAGTGATTTCCGCTTTGATCTTTAATGCCTTGATTATTCCAATGCTCATTCCATTGGCACTCAAAGGCGTTCAATTCAAACCTGCCAGTGCGCTGCAATTGTTACGCCGTAATATGTTGATCTATGGGGCAGGTGGGGTGATCTTTCCATTTATTGTGATCAAGCTCATTGACCTTATTGTGTCATTGTGGATTTAGGAGTGAGATATGAATACTTTATTGAAGCATGAGCAATTGAACCAACAAAATCTTCAATTATCGAATCCTGTTCATTCAGTTTTACGCCCAAGCCTCGGTTTGGTTGCAGTTGGTTTCTTGATTGCAGGCATGTTGTACGCTACAGCAAGCGTCTCTATTGCGCAGTTGATTTTTCCGAAACAAGCCAATGGCAGTGTCATTGAACTGAATGGTAAAGTAGTGGGGTCAAGTTTGGTAGGGCAAAACTTTGTTAGTGAACAATATTTCCATGGACGACCAAGTGCGGTAAGTTACAATGTCGATGGTATGGCAGGCAGTAATTTGGCAATCTCTAATCCTGATTTGCAAAAACAAATTAAAGAGCGAACAGTACAATTTGCCCAAAATAATCAGATTACTAAGCAACACGTGCCGAACGAGATGGTAACTGCATCAGGTAGTGGGATTGATCCTGATATTTCACCTGAGAGTGCATTGTTACAGGTGAAGCGAGTGGCGCAACAACGTCATTTGCCTGAGCAGCAAGTTCGTGATTTGGTACAACAACAAACTCAGCCTGCACAATTCGGCATATATGGGCAAGCCCGAGTGAATGTGTTACAGCTAAATTTGGCCTTAGATCAATTGTCATCGACCACACGTTGATAGAGCGTAATTATGCAGATCGACCGTAATAACAAAGCAGATGCATGGTTGGCACATAGTCAACGTGAACAATCTGGACGTTTGACCATTTTCTTGGGTGCAGCACCTGGGGTGGGGAAAACCTATGCCATGCTGACCCGAGCGCATGAATTGATGCAACAAGGGCAGCATGTGGTGGTTGGCGTGGTGGAAACCCACGGTCGATCTGACACCGAAGCTTTGATTCAAGGGCTGAATGTTATTCCAAGAAAGTCTGTGGAATATCAGGGGCGAATGTTGGAAGAGATGGATCTCGACCAAATTCTTAAATTAAAGCCTCAAATTGTGCTTGTTGATGAATTGGCCCATCGTAATGTACCCAATAGTCGGCATGAATATCGTTGGCAAGATGTCAATGAGTTGTTGGATGCAGGCATTGATGTCTATAGCACCTTAAATATTCAGCATTTGGAAAGTCTGAATGATGTAGTTTTTCAAATTACGGGGATTCGGGTAACTGAAACTGTCCCCGATGCACTACTTAAACGTTTGAAAGATATTCGACTGGTTGATTTACCTGTTCCCGAACTATTAGAACGGATGAATCATGGCAAGATTTATTTCGCCGATGTTGCACCCCATGCATTACAAGGTTTTTTTAAAGCTGCGAATTTGACGGCGTTACGTGATCTGGCAATTCAAACTGTTGCAGGGCAGGTCGATATTGATTATCGAGAAAAATTTGTTGCGCAAGGGCAGATTATTCCGATTCAAAATCATGTGATGTTGGCGATAGATGGTTCTGAATTCTCTGAAGATTTGGTACGCCGTGCGCATCGGATTGCGGAAAGGCGCAATGCAACGTGGAGTGTCATTTCGATTCAAAAAAGTAAGGTTGAAACGACCCAAGCCTTTGCAGTGACTAAAGCCTTTAATCTAGCACGTAAGCTTGGTGCAGATACTTATTTACTCTATAGCAATCATATTGCATCGACTATTTTACAGGCGGCTTATGATTATGGTGCATCTAATATTTTACTCGGAAAAAGCCCTCAAAAATCGCTATGGCAACGCTTATTTTCAGATCATATTGCTGACCAACTGTTAGAAAAACAGCATCCTTTTGAAATCACTTTTGTTCAACCTTTAAAAGCTCAAAATAATCAGACCAGCCCGAACGATACAGCTCATTCATCTTGGCGAGAACAAGGCTTGGCATTTACTCAACGTGAAGTGTTTGAAAGTACTCTCATTGTATTGCTAGGACTGATTGTGGCGGCAATCAGTGATCATTTTATTGGGTATAGCGACTTAGCCTTGATTTTTATTGTGACTGTATTATTGGTTGCAATACGGGCCCGCATGTTGATTACAATTATCAGCGTATTCATCTGTTTTTTACTCTACAACTACTTTTTTATCGAACCTCGCTTTACCTTTATGATCAGTGCTGAACGCGGCGTGATTACCATTATCACGTTCATTATTTCAGCCTTACTGGTCGGGCGTTTAGCCAATCAATTACGTGCTCAGGTGTTGAGTTTACGCGCAGCAAATTCAGTCTCGTTACAATTACAAGAATTAGAGCGCAAGCTATCGACCTGTGTAGATATTGAACAGGTGTTAAATGTCGCCAAACAACATTTGGAAACTTCATTAAATGCCACGGTCTGGTTAAAAGTTGAAAATCAGTCTTTAGGCGATTTCTCTGCTTTAAATGAAAAAGATCAGATTGCCGCAGATTGGACACAAAAGAATGCGAAACCCTGTGGGCGTTTTACCAATACCCTGACCAATTCTGATTGGTGGTTTATTCCGTTAAATTTGGTGAAAGAATATGGGGTGATTGCAATTCGCTTTCATCAAAACGCTCAAACCATCAGTTTTGAATTGCAACGTTTAACTGAGTTGATGATTGAAGACATTGCGCAAACTGTTGCTCGGGTTCAGCTGTCTTTACAGTTAGAAAATTCTCGTGTGGTGGCTGAAACGGAAAAGCTCCGTTCCGCCTTGCTTTCTTCGGTATCGCATGATTTACGTTCACCCTTAGCCGCGATGATTGGCTCAGCAGATACGCTTAAATATTATGGTGAACAAATGCCTGAAAGTGATCGGCATGAATTATTAGACACCATTCACATTGAGGGTGAACGACTGGATCGTTATATTCAAAACCTGTTGGATATGACTCGATTAGGTCATCAAGGGTTGACTTTAAGTCGTGCTTGGATCGGTGTGGATGAGTTGATTGGCTCGGCAATGCAACGACTGAAACGCTATCAGCCTGAGGTGAAAATCGAGGTTGCTTTGGCGGAAGAACTTCCGCAATTGTATGTGCATCCTGCTTTAATTGAACAAGCCATTTTTAATGTCTTGGAAAATGCAGCCAAGTTCTCACCAGAGAATGTTCCGATTGAAATAAAGATTCAGCAAGAGCAACAATTTCTGCAAATTGACATTATCGATCAGGGGATCGGCATTCCTGAAGATGAACGTGAACAAATTTTTGATATGTTCTATACCATGCAGCGTGGTGATCGCGGGAAAACCGGAACAGGTTTAGGGCTAGCGATTGTCAGAGCCATTATTGGCGCTCATATGGGCAGTATCGAAGCTTTTGGAGGAACAGATGGTCAAGGCACCTTAATTCGCATACGATTACCGTTACATCAGGACTAAAAACATTTTTATGCCACAAACAATCCATCCGAATGCATCAATTCTGATTATTGATGATGAGCCTCAAATCCGAAAATTTTTGGACATTGCCTTACGCGCACAAGGCTATCAGGTACATGTCGCTGAAAATGGCATGCAAGGCTTAGAGACTTTGGCAACCCGTGGTGCGGATTTACTGATTTTAGATTTGGGCTTACCTGATATGGAGGGACAGCAGGTGTTGACCGAGATGAGACTCTGGTCGGACATTCCTGTGATTGTGTTATCTGCACGCCCTGATGAAAATCAAAAAATTAAATTGCTCGATGCAGGCGCAAACGATTATGTCACCAAACCGTTTAGCATTCAGGAATTATGTGCGCGTATTCGGGTGATGTTTCGCAATAAACCACAGCAATCTGGATTGAACATTGTGTTTGATGATGGTCAATTATCTGTGGATGTGGCTGAACATGTGGTGAAGTTAGCCCATGAAGAAATTGTTCTGACCAAAAAGGAATTTCAACTGTTAGCACTGCTAATTCGCCATCAGGGGAAGATTGTCACGCAAAAACAAATCATGACGGAGTTATGGGGCATCACGCATGAAGAAGATACCCATTATCTTCGAATCTTGGTGAAAAAACTCCGAACCAAAATCGGAGATTCAGCGATGAACCCAAAGTATATTTTTACTATTGCAGGCGTGGGATTGCGTTTTCTGGGTGAATCCTAACGATCAACTTCAATAATAGAAGATAAGGGGCTTAAAAATAGTGTGGAATTGATTCAATCACATCCCACAAAAGAAGGCCTTCATTCAATTGATATACATTAAAGAAAGCTAAAACAAAGTAAGCCGATTAACGCAGAAGCAGCAAGGACATACATGACTTTCAACTCAAAATAGAACAGTCCAATTAGGGCTGCAAGTGCGATTGAAGCAGCAACAATATCAAAAGAGCCACTAAATCCTGTTGGCCAGAGTACGTGATAACTAAAAAATAGTGCGAGGTTAAGAATCACGCCGACAACCGCTGCTGTAATAGCGGTTAGGGGCGCAGTAAATTTGAGCTCATTATGTGTCGATTCTATAATCGGTGCACCAGCGAGGATAAAAATAAAGGAAAATAGGAAGGTAAACCAAGTCACGATTGTTGCTCCAATCGCACCTGCCAAGAATAGATGATCGGGACCTAAGAGGGCATGGTTGAATGCCCCCAAAAAACCAACGAAAGCAACCACCATAATTAAAGGCCCAGGTGTGCTTTCGCCTAATGCCAAGCCATCGATCATTTGAGTTGGGCTTAACCAACCGTAATAGTTAACAGCACCTTGATAAACATAAGGTAATACGGCATAGGCACCGCCAAAGGTGAGCAGGGCCGCTTTAGTAAAGAACCAAGCCATTTGCGTATAGGCGTGATTCCACCCAAGCGTTAAGCTTAGACTTAGGATCGGAAGAAACCACAGTAGCCCTCCCATCAGTAAAATACTGCCCAAACGTTTCCAGCTAAATATGGTATGTTCGGGCGTAGGTGTATCATCATCAATGAACGCACGCCCATAATCTTTTTTACTCTGCTGATGAGCTTTGCCACTGGAAAATAGAGTTGGATACTTTTTACTGGTCAGATATCCAATGATCGCAGCCGATAACACAATTAAAGGGAAGGGTAAATTGAAGAAAAAAATCGCAATAAATGAAAGTGCTGCAATCAACCATAAGAATTTATTTTTGAGTGATCGACTCCCAATTCGATGTGTTGCATGAAAAACAATAGCAACGACTGCGGGTTTGATACCGTAAAACAGTCCAGCAATAATAGGAACATCACCAAATTTGACATAGACCCATGAAAGGCCAATTAAAATAAAAAGTGATGGTAGTACAAAAAGAATGCCTGCAACTAAACCCCCAGCAGTTCTATGCATTAACCAACCGATATAAGTCGCTAACTGTTGCGCTTCAGGGCCTGGTAAGAGCATGCAATAGTTCAGTGCATGTAAAAAACGTTTCTCGGAAATCCAACGTTTTTGTTCGACCAGTTCTTGGTGCATGACCGCGATTTGACCTGCGGGACCACCAAAACTAATAAACCCTAATTTAAGCCAAAACAGAAAGGCTTGCCAAAATGGAATAGCATGTATTTCTGCTTCGGGGGATGTAATCCGTTCTTGTTCCATGATTATTCTCTGGATAGGTTGGCATAGAGGCCATCAAAAATATGATTGGATAATTCAAATAATTGTTCATCATTGCTTATTTGGCTTCGAAGACCTTGCATGACTTTTTCAATCCCTATTGCTTCTGGTGGTTCAATCCCGCCGACATCAAGGTAATGCACAATTTCAGCAACTTTCTTGAGTGCTGGTGTTTCTAAATTAAAACTATGTAAAAGAACTTCAAAAGTGACCCAGTGATTGACGTGGCTGAACCTCGCGCCATCAAAATCGAAACCTAAGGCTTCTTCGGGGCAATCAGTGGGGGTTTCTAACCACATAAAGGTCGGTGTGGCATCGATAAAAGTCTTAATCAGCCATGCAGAGGCTAGGCGATCAATCCAAGGTCTTTTCCGCGTTGCCCAAAGCTGGTTTTGATAAGCTGTTTTGTCTAAAAGTTGAATGTGGGTTTGTATTGCATGAGGTTCATTCACCTCACCCAAACGTGCAATAGAAAGTTCTAATAAAGAAAGTTCATGTAAAACCTGTGTTTGCGTTTCATCTGGGTAATAGTCAATTTCTATAAGCGCATTGGCTGCTTTTCTGAGCTTTCGAACTTGCTTGAGCAGTTCTTTCTTTGCATCTTTGGTCAGGCGGCCTTTTAATGCTGTAAGTTGTTTATAAAGAGAATCGTATTCTTCTTTTCGACTGAACATACTCGAAAGATCAAGATTTGAAAGTGACTCTGTATGGAATATATAAGCAGTACCTTGCTCAGAAATAACATCATTGGCAATAGCATCAAATTTCTCTCGATGTGCAATTGGGAGTACATAGACTCCATCTCTAAGGGTTGCAGCACCACTTGCCTTAAGAGATCTCCATACCCTCATACGTGTCGTTGTGTTTTGCGTAGGAAGTGAAGAGATGAGTAAAGATGTTTTCATGTTATATACTCAACATATTTTGTTAAGTATATTTTATTTTTATAATCAGTAGATCATATTTTCTGCAAAGAATATATACAAAATAGATATGAACCTAATCGTTAACAAAGCTTATTTCTGATTTGTTTTAGAAACAGAGATGAGCAATTGATTTGAAAACTTTTAGAATAATTTAAAGATTGCTGTATCTAAGCTTATTGTATGGCAAAAATTATGACTTAATGATGTCAAATGGTCATTTGATTTCATCCTAATAAAATTGTCGTGAATAGACTTTTTTTCTATTTGTTAAATATTGAATGTGGTTAAGGGAGTAGGTTTGTTAGATTGGCTAAAAATATAAGGTCTATTTTCCGTTTATATTTAATTTAGAGCGTTAAAGACTAAAATCCACCATAAAATGGTGCGCCCTGCGGGACTCGAACTATTAGATTATCTAATTGAATTTTAAATTAATAATTTATGCATTAAATTAATTTTACCGCAAAATATACCGTAAAAAATAAAAGCACTCTATTTATAATTGAGTATTGATCTGATAGCGAGTATTGCGCCCACCACCTTCCAACTTGATTATACACGCTTTTTCGAGCAAGTTAGATAAGTGACGAGTAGCCGTTGCTTTACTGACTTTAGCAACCTTTTGATATTGTGAGGCGCTAATACCATGTTCAAAGCCATTTTCGCCACCATCTAATAAACGATTCAATACCTTGCGTTGTCCTTCATGGAGATCTAAGTTTGAATACTTATGCCAAAACTGACTTTTTAACAATGTTCGATGAATTTGCTTTAGCGTCGTTTCAAGGCTGTCATTTAAGGTGTCTAAAAACCAGACAAGCCAATTGGTGATATTGGAATCATTTTTTTGGGTTTGTTCTAAAATTTCATAGTAACTTTTGCGTTTATTTAATATAACGGGAGACATTGCATACAAGCGAATACTCTGTTCATCCATTTGTGCTAATGCAAGGTCTGTGAGGGTACGGGTAATACGACCGTTACCATCATCAAAAGGATGGAGTGTGATAAACCATAAGTGAGTAATGCCTGCACGAAGTAGCGGGTCAAGCAAAGCATTGCTTAGACTATGATTAAACCAATTTATAAAAGCTTCTAAACGCTCTTCTAGTCCTTCTCTAGGAGGTGCTTCAAAGTGAACTGTCGGATAATCCAATCGACCAGAGACAACCTGCATTGGTTCTGAACCTCTGAGTTGACCAATACGTAAACGCTGCATTGTCCAATCAGGATCATTAAAAAGCCATTGGTGCCATTGCATAAGACGTTTAACAGTAAGCGGTTGCTTTACGTCGTTAAGAGCATCCAGCATGATGTTGGCTAAGCCTTCAGATCGGTCTGAACTTGGATAAGGATGTTCAAGAGTAACACCCAAACGACGAGCAAGTGAGGAGCGTAATGAATAAACATTCAAGGTCTCATTTTCAATCGCTGATGATGCTACAAGGTTGGCAAGTAGAGTATCTAGGGTGAATTGTTCTTTGGCTAAATCATGTTGACTTTGCCCAAGTAAAATTCCAATTTTTTGATGAATCTGTCTGGTTTTGGGAAAGATGATTTCATCGTCCCATGTGAAGTTTACCCAGTTTTCACTTTGCCAAATCCAATCTTGCATCTTAGTCTCCACTTAGAATCTTTCCAAGATGAGCTAAATATAACATATATTCGGCTCAATAAATGAGTTGAATCTAATGCTTAATGAGCTCATTTATACTCATGTACCTCTATTGAATGTGGGGTACATTATTGCTGAAATTTTTTATTTTGATTAGAAATAATAAACAATAACCATTTAAGCTAATTTGCATCAATTGCAAAGTCTATCTTTTATCAAATTTCTTGATTGCTCTCTACCATACTTTAAAAGCATAACTCACTTACTTTTTGAAAGCTTGGTTCAGGTCTTAGGCCTCTATTATTCTTTACTCCAAGCAATAACGGATATAGCCAGTTTTTATACGTAGAATTGTTGTTTTTGGTGTTAATTAATATTCATTTTTTATAGTGAATAATGATCTATTAAAATAATGATTTTAATGTAAAATAAATACTGATTAATAAAATTAAGACTTTATTATAGTCTTCTAAATATAAAGGATTAGTATGGAAAAGTACCATTTTCTTAAAAGAATAACAAAGAGTGATTTGTATAAGATGCTTCGCTATAAATATCCTTTGTCATTTCAACGAGTGTCAAAAAGAAATCAGCAACATGAAATTGTTATTTTGCGAGAGACAATTGATCTGTTGGAAAATTATGATCAGTTGTTGCTGATGCTTAAAAATGATCAGGAACCAACACTTGATAAACTTCCATATTTGACGAACGAGCAGCGTGTACAACTGAATAAAGGGATTAATAGCCTCAGATATCCTCGTAATGTTTTAACTGAAAAGGATCATTTAGACTTTTTTGTTTTTAGAAAAATTTCACAATATTTGGGGTTGAGTCATGCGCTTGATTTACCTAGCCGAAGAATAATTAGAAATTTGAATATGCATCTAGGGAAAAGTGCAATGAGGTTGTGTATAGATTCTCATCCGCTTGTACCAAGTGAAGTTGGTGATTATGAGCTTGATGTCTTCTTTGATTTTTTGGAAAAATTGAAACCGAAAGTATTAACAGACTCTTCTGTTGATGAACAATTTGGCTTAGGTGTTTATGAGGAGTCGTATGAGCAAACATTCAAAAAAACTTTAGATGAACATGAGCAGATTTATGTCTTTTGCTTCGATGTGACAATTCATCGAGACCAGCCAAAGAGGGAGGATGATTACCTAAAATTGTATTTAGACTATGAGGGTAAAATAAAAGCGATCTTGCAGAAAGTTGATGGATTAAACACACTTATTCATTACTTGGTTAGAATAGAGCCAAGTCAGGAATTTGGTTTGAATTTACATTTTGTCTTGATTCTTAAGGAAACCAAGTACTTTCCTGAGAATACATTTATCCTAAAATTCAAGAAAGAGTTGGCAGGTATTTTTTCTATTTTGGCGGATAAGTACACTGTTAGAAATTGGAATGATGTTGTTCGCAAGCAATTTAGTAAAAAGGCAGTTGGCTTAATCAAAAAAAGTGATGTAGCGGCCGTAAACGAAAGTTGGTACTGGATATTTAGTTGCTTCTTTGCTGTAGAACAGGTTTTCAAATTTAATTTAGGTTTTAACCCACACCAGATAATAAATGGATGTCTGGCTCTGCAGTCATCATCTCTACCTACCTCTAATAAGAATTTAGAGTCGTTATCCAAAGACTATTGTACCCTCAATGACCTAAGTGAGCAGGATACAAGGATCTTTGCTCATCGAAAACATTTAGCAAAACCTGTGCAGCAATATTTGAGTTATGCTGATCTCACTTACTTTGTATATCCATACTTGTCAGGGAGTGACGGTGGACATTTAACATTAGGTCCTCTGTTGGGGCGAATAGAAGTGTTTTGTGAAACCCTTAGAGCAGTAAAACCTGAATTATTTATTATTCCGAATAAAGCATTATTAGGTACTTTCTCACCTGAAGAATATTCAAAAATGCACACTCGATTGGGACGGATGTGGTTGAGTATTTTTAAAACTTTACTTGATGAGCCAGACCTTTTTCAAAACCTATCAAGCGCACCATTTCGATCTCAAAATGTATTGTCCTTTTTAAGTTTTTTGCAGGCAAATTGGAGTGTGTTGCAAGAGTTTCAATTACAGCCATTGAATGACGTAATCATGGTTCAACTCAATGAAAAAATGAGCATTTTAAAGAATGAACTATTACATCACGATTTTATAAAAACTAAGACAAGTTTAGATGGCAATTTTAAAAAACTCACCAAGTACACTCGTTATTTGCTAGCCAAAGATGTTTATGCCTTGCGTATACAGATTGAATTGAATATCCCAAACAAAAGTTTGAATCAAACAGAGCAATCCTCGATTCTGACTGAATTCTTACGAGTAGGTCAGTCAGCACAACCACTAAGTTGGCTTAGAGGCTATTTGTTGCGTTGGGATCAATATGAATGTGTACAGCGGCAGAGCAGACAAACTTATGCAGATTTAACCTTGTTTTTTGAATATCAATCCAAACTGCAAGATGTCAATTTGCCAGAGAAGTTAAAGCAGTATTTGGCTAATTTTATCGCACGCTATAACGAAAAGAAGAAACTGAGTAACTCAGCGAATGAAATACATTACAGCATGCGTAGTTGCAATATTTTTGCTCCAAAGGCCGAGTTAAGGCATGAAGTCTTAAAGATTGAAACCATTGATAAAGACCTTCGGAATAGCTTCCTGAAATACTATTTACCTTATTTTTACTTTTTGGACTTTTTCATACTATGGGTGGACATGGAAAACGGTAAGAAAATCAAACGTTATACGAAAGGGCAGGAACCCAAAGCTAAGAAAATTTCAACCACAGAGGACAGCCAATAGTCATGATTGATTGCGTATGTTCTGCGTGATTTCTCCTTAAGATTTGACCATAAGCGTTGAATAACTTTAGCTTTGCTGAAAATGCTCAATTTCCTAACATTCCCAAGGATAAATAGATTGAAATGTTTCTATATTCCAATGAATCCTAGGGCATTTTCTTGTCTGAAAAGCTGTAGTAAATATTATTATATATATGAATTATATAACTAAAGATTAAGAATTAAAAAATACTCAAACACCTGATCTGATGAGCATATTACGGAATTACTCATCATGAACCTTTACCAACATACTCTCCATGAACCAAGACTACTGATTGAAATTGAATCTTTTACCAAGAGGATTATCAATGATGGTTTAAAGAGAAAAGATCTACTTGAACTGGTTAGATTGCTAGATGCCTTTGAACAGATCTATTCCTGTAATCATGTGTATGCAGACTATGTTGGTTTATTTGAATTCTTAGCTAGCTATGAGTTTTATGACTTTAAGCAAATGCAAGATGGTCAATACACCTATGCATCGCTTTTAGAAATCAGTGATTGGTTATTAGATGCTTATAGCTGGTCATTCCAAGTTAATAAGAAAAAGGTTCTGAGTGATCTTCGCCAGTATAAGTTTGGTGTTAAGAGGAGATTTGGAAAACTTCGAACAATGGTAGAGATATTATTTCACCGCTATAGCCGTAATCTCATTGTCAGGGTAGATTTGAAGTATGACGTGGATAAACAGCATATGGTTGATATTGAAATGTTTAATCTGCATGTTCAAACGCTTCGTAGCCGTATGGCAAATAAGCATACGTGTTTTAAAAACCTGAAACTGAATGCTTGGTGTTTAGAGCAGGCTCCGCTAGGGAGTTATCATGTTCATTTGTTTTTGATCTACGATGGTTCTGCATCTACGTATGACTGTAAACTCGCTAGATGGGTGGGTAGAGTATGGATGGATGAAATCACGGAAGGGCTTGGCTATTATTGGAATTGTCATACGAATAAACATGCAGATGAAGATTTGGAAGACAGTGACACACAGCGAGTAAATACAGGATGTACTCAAGAAGTTCAACGTTACAAGTATTTGAATGGGCTGGGTATGATCAGTCGTGGCGATCCAATGGGATTAGCAAGGCTTAAAGCTGTGTATAGCTATTTAGCTCGTATGACTGCTGAAAAGATTGAGCAACGTCTTAGAGTCCGTATGAAAGGTATGAGGGCTTTTGGCTGTTCTTCATGTTGATTGAGTAAAAGGCTATACACCTCAATACAGTAGGATAGAGTTATACATTATTAGCTAAAACAGCTATTTGGGGCTTTTAAAGGAATTGAGTCATACTCGGCTCAACTCCTATAGGTAAAATTTGGATGTTACCTTAATTCATTTAAATCATTTGTGTTGTACTTGATGGTTTGATAATAAAGCATCTTACTGTCAAGTGTTATGTGGGCATTTAATTAACCACAATAATAAGTAGTGATAGCCTCAACTAGAACTCCCATCGCAACATCTTTTCCAACTTTCAAAGACCCTTTTAATGCTTTCAAAGACATCTTACCAAGCCAATTAGTAACTCCTTCTCCTAGTTCATCAGAAGATGTTGGAGTTGGTGTAACATCAATAACATTTCTTAAATCTTGAATATCCGTTTCCTCAACACCATAATCTTTTAGCTTGCTTGCTAAAGAATTAAAATCGCCTTTGATCACTTGTACAGTATTTGTTGATGTTTGATTGATTGTTGAGTTGTCATTATGGTTAGCCATATTTCCGACATTACCAATATTATAATTAACATGCTGTGTCATTTGCTTTTCCTGTTTAGTAAAGATTAAACCGTTACCTAAAATACCTTGTTTTTCTAAAGACAAAGACCAATTTAAGATAGTATTTCGTATAATTACAAAAACATGTTCAATTTGGGCTTTACTAATAGCTAAAACAGGCATATAAGTTGGTGCAACTAAGTCATAATATGGATTGTTTGTAAGACCTAAACGACTAAATCGTTGTCTATCATCTTGGGTAAATTTTTCTATAAAAAATTTTTCAATTTCAGGGTCTAATTTTAAAAGAATTTGACTTTCATTAGTTGACTTAAGGCTTTGTAGATTGGTAATTGCATCACGAATAATTTTCATTTCATAATATTCTGCATTTTCTCCTGACAAAACAACAGGTTTATACCCTGATGAATCAGAGGCATACATATTGCCTCGAAAAATCCTATAAGCAGGAATCTGATCATCTTCTTGGTACCCATGAAGTTCTTTTTGGCACCAAGCTGAAAAATCATTAATATCTAGCTTTAAAGCAATTACGTATGCGTTGCTTAAAAGTTCATTAATAGGAATATTTGGATCTAAAGCTAATTGTTGAAGCTTAATAACGGAAGAGGAAGTAGTCATTTTTTTCCCAAGTATTAGGTCATTCTGAAGTAGCATAACTTTATTTAATAACTCATAATTCGGTATTTAATTTCTATCAATGAATGAATCTATATTATGATTTGCCATATGGGTTACAGTCCCAATATTATAATTAACATTTAAGACATGTTCTTTCTCAGTTGCTGTAAACTCCCAATCATCTCCTAAAATTCCTTCTTGTTCAAGTTGGTAGGATAGTTCTAGGATTTTAAATTTAATTGTATCTAATGCTTTTTGAAAAGGAATTTTACTCGTTCGAATTTGAAATATAAAATGACTCTCTTGACACTGTGGGTTGTTCTTTCTGAGAATTTTATCTATATCACTTTTTACCTCAAGAGTGACGCTATCTGATTTATTTTTAATCGCACCTTCAAAAAAAGAAATGCCATCTTTTATAATTTGACCAGAAAATATTGCCTCAGCATTAAAAATTGCAGTTTGTCCAGATAATGAATTTTTTAAACATAAAGAACCAAAAATATATCTATATTCAGGAATATTGGAATCATCGATAGACTGATAGCCATTTAATTCTAATTCACACCATTTTTTGAAATCATCCAAATTCAATTTACAAGCAATTAAATATGCATGTCTTAATATATCGCTGATTTGAGATGATGGATCTAAAACTAATTTTTGTAATGCGATAATTGCTTTCATATTACTTAGCTATGAAGTTGTATAACTTCATTCTCCTGCTAATTCAGTATACATCACAATGTTTGAGAAATATCATCACTAAAAACCTTTTGATCAATTGTACTTTGATTATTACCTGAGGCTAAGTTTTGAACATTTCCAGTGATGTTGATATTAAAAATTTGATTGATTTTATCTTGAGGAATAGGATTTGAATTTATAGCTACATCACCAGCATTTTTATCAATCATTTCAATTTCCAATACAAAATTTAATATTTTAGTTTTTATTGTATCTACTATGCCTATAACAAATGATGTTGGGATTACTTTCCATGCTTGCATACAAACATAACCTTCATACATGTTATTCCCATGTAAAGCTAAAACCGTTGCTCCCCATTCTTGTGATAATGTACTAGCAGTAGTAGTAGTTAAATTTTCTAATGTAGCAATTGGACTGAAAAAATTAGCTGTTGTTAAATTTTCTTGTAACTCCTTTGGTAAATTAAAAGTAGGCACGTCTGCATTTTGTAACCCACTTCCAAAAGAACCTGAAAAGTGACCTTTTGAGTAAACATTTTTTAGTATTCTGTAATTAGGTAAAAATTTCTTATCTTTAGGATAGCCATTAAGTTCATATTCAACCCAAGTTTTAAAATCTTCATTTCCTAACTTGTAGGCTAAAATTTTACATTTACGTAATAAATTAGAGACACTAACGTTTGAATTTGTCACATCATTTTGAATTTCTTGTAATAAAGACATCTAATTCCTAATTAAAAACCCTCAGTGACTACACATTATAGTTTTTTTAAAACTAGATCAAGAATAGATGGTTGTAGTGGTCAAAAATTATATATGGTTTTTAAATAGTTATTTTACCTACCCTATTTACAAAGCCTCTAGTATATTTATGTTAGGTATTCCTAAAAACTAACATAATACACCTTATACGAAATGTTTAAATTTTTCATATAAACATCAATATCTTAGTTGAAATTGTTCTAGGATTTGGCGAACTGGAACGACTTTTTCATGATTATTTAGGTTCCACGATTCATATTTAACCATTGTTCCACAATTTTTGTTAGTAGAAATAAAATTTAGAAATACAAAACTAGTTGTATCCCTAACCATCTGAATTGACTTAAATCCACCTCACCATTATTCTTAGCATGCTGACCTACATTGTCAGTCGGTTTTAGCAGACCGATCCATCTAGCGTATCAGGTACTTATATTCTTCCTGAGTATAAGTCTTGTGCGAAACCTTCTCGTCCCCCTTTGCGGTAGAACGGGAGGGGGACGCGTTCGCGCGTGCTGATACTAGATGATCAGTCTGCTAACCCCCTTTCGTTCTGCCACCATAATCAAATAGCAGTGATTCGGCAGAACTTCTATTACATCTAGGAGTCCGTCATGGTCATTCAAAAAATTCCCTTACTGTACTGAATTCTATTTCAAGCAACTGACTTTTTACTAAGCAGTTGATGGGATTTTTTCGTCTCATTTTATTCATATTCGCACATCTTCCTGACTCGGGAGCATGCGTCGTTGTGTCTTAAATTTTGATTTCAATACAGAACAATACCAGAGGGGGGAGCTTTATGAGAATTCAAACATTCAGCATGCTTGCTGTATTCCTTTTACCTATTTTATCTGCCTGTTCATCTACGGATAGCAAAGACCGTAAAGCCTATATCGAACAATGCATGTATCCAAATTCTGCCATTAAAACCGCAGTTGAAAATGAAGAAACCTGTAGCTGTCGCTATGACAGCATTCGTGAACAATACGGCAAGCCATTTTTTACAGTACCAATCAGCAATGATGAAGACAGACGTCGTCTGGACTTTGCCAGAGGTTATACCGTGGGCAAATGCAGAGGGTAGAAACATGCTAAATAAAAAATTACTTTTCATCATTGTCGTTGCTTTGCTTACAGGCTGTAGCTCCAAACAAGAAAAAGCCTGTCAGGAAGAAGCCAATGTAGCTGAAACTGTGATGCAGGCGCGCTTGACCTACGGTGGTTTTGCCGAAGCGACCTATATGCTCGCAGGTGATAACGATGAGCTGAGAGAACAACTCAGACCAATGATTCATGATGCCTTCGAATATGGTCGCGGTGGGACAGCGACTTTTGAAAAAACCAAACAAGTCTTCAAAGACAAGTATTACCAACAATGTATGGATAGACCAGCACCTTGATGTGAATACCTAAGCATATGGGGAACAGGGGGAAGAGATAAAATGAAAAAGATCATAATGTTGGCAACCATCGCCATGTTGACGGTCGGTTGTGAAAAGCAACCAGAAGCAGCACGAGCGCAGAATAGCGTAGTTCAAACTGAGCAAGTCAAAGCAAAGCTTCAAACAGAAAAACTGACTGAGAAAGAACTACAGGATTTAGAGTCCCTAGAAAAATCACCCAGTGAAGAAACGGCAGCTACAGCAGGTTATTACCTGAGTAATTTGGAAGTAACGCCCGTTACGGAAATACGAGAATTTATTGCCAAGGGTTGGGAGGAGTGGGAAACCCTGAATAGACAAGAAGCGGAGAAGGACGCACAGCAAGCACCATCCGACCAAGGCGATGCTTCAATGCAATATCGGATTGAAATTAAGAATCAGGTCTTTGGTGGAAAGCATGAGGTTGAAACAGCCTATCTACATTTAATATCGCTTTCTGACAGCATTACACTGGATCGAGTGGTGGTGAATCGGGGGAACTGTAGAGCAGATTACCGTGATGGTGCCAATCCTATTCTGTACGGCAAAACCATGCGCTTCTTCTTAAATTGTGATCCACGTAATGTCCGAGAGGTGGTTGCGGTACTGAAAGATGGCCGAGAAATTGTGATGTCACCGCAATAAGCTGAATGCGATATTTATTCTACATACGCACCACGCACTATACAGTTGAATCGTCGAGGATTTTGAACAGATTGAAATAAATTTCACTTATATAACATAAAGATGAATCAATACACAGAATGCGTTTATTGAGTCCAATTACACGCAGGATTCAATTAAGCATATTCACAAGACTAATCTGAATCAGGCTGCTGGACTTCATCCCTTGATTGGAATGAAGTCCAGCAGCCTTTTTGTTTATAAGGACAAAATCTATGGTACATCAACTTGAACAAATGGCGTATGTAGGCGAAACCCCTTGGCATGGCTTAGGCAACCAACTCACGCAGAACCAACCGATTGAAGTCTGGGCACAGCAGGCAGGCATGGACTGGAGGATTGAATCTTCCAATGTCAGCTACATGGCACAAAATGAACGAGGGCAAAGTATCATCATGCCCTATGAAGAACAACGGGTGTTATATCGTTCCGATACCCATGCACCGCTATCCGTAGTCAGTCAGCGTTATCAGGAAGTCCAACCCATGGAAATCCTAAATTTCTACAAAGATTTGACTGAACAATCAGGCTTTGAACTGGAAACCGCAGGCGTACTGAAAGGTGGCAAGAAATTCTGGGCATTGGCACGTACAGGGCAAACAACATCACTCAAGGGTAAAGATGTCAGCAATGGCTATATTCTCCTTGCCACTGCTTGTGATGGAACACTCGCCACTACAGCACAATTTACTTCGATTCGAGTGGTGTGTAATAACACTTTAGCGATTGCTCTGAAAGGACAAAATAGCAGTGCAGGCGTGGTCAAAGTGCCACACAGCACCAAATTCGATGCTGAGAAAATTAAACAGCAACTGGGTATTTCCGTGCGTGCATGGGAAGAACACATGTACGAAATGAAGCAACTGAGTCAACGTAAAGTCACCCAACAGGAAGCCGCAGCCTACTTTGATGCCGTGTTTAACAATACCAGTCTGAGTATTGCCGAACAGGATGACAGCATTATTCAGTTCTATCGTAATGTTGCTAATCAGACTGAGACCACAAAAGCCGAACCGAATGGACGAGCGATGTCTAAAGTCATGACCATGTTTAACGGGCATGGACGAGGGGCTGAACTCAGTTCAGCTAAAGACACGGCTTATGGCTTATTGTGTTCGATCACAGAATTCTGCGATCACGAACGTCGAGCCATGAGTCAGGATCATCGACTGGATTCAGCTTGGTTTGGTGCGGGGGCAGGCTTAAAACAACGTGGCTTAGAACAGGCTTTAAGAATGATTGCCTGAGCTCAAACATTTAAGCCCAACCAACCTAACAAATCAATTAACCAATACATCTTAGATAACTCACAGCCACATCTTCAGATGTGGCTTTTTTATGCCCGCAATTTACAAAATAGGAAATGATCATGAATACAGCACTAAACACCCCGCTGAACGTAACACCGAATCCAATGGTTAATATCCATGCCAATCGTCCCAAACTGTTTACCGCCAAACGCTTTGTGGATACCAAGAAACTTAGCCAAGCCGAGTGGTTAGAAGTACGTCGGCAAGGCATCGGTAGTAGTGACTGTGCCGCAGCCTGTGGACTCAATCCCTATATGTCGATGCTGGAACTGTGGATGATTAAAACAGGGCGGATTCAACAATCGATTGAAGATGAAAGCGAGGGACATGCACCCTTGTACTGGGGGAAACAGCTTGAACCTTTAGTGGCTGAATACTACAGCATGCACACCAACTATAAAGTTCGTCGAGTCAATGCAGTGTTACAACATCCTGAAGCTGATAAACACTTCATGTTAGCCAACTTGGATTACTCCGTAACAGGTGATGCAGATGTGCAAATTTTAGAGTGTAAAACCGCAGGGGAATATGGCGCCAAACTGTGGCGAGATGGTGTGCCTTTATACGTGCTGTGTCAGGTACAACATCAATTGGCGGTGACAGGTAAGAAAGCAGCCCATATTTGTGTACTGATTTGTGGGCATGAAACTCGCATTTTTAAAGTGACTCGTTCTGAATCGGTGATTCAACACATCATCAATGCAGAGCGTTACTTCTGGGAATGTGTGGAAAAGGATATGCCACCTGAAGCCGATGCCAGTGAATCGGCAGCCAAAGCTTTGCAACTGCTTTATCCCGAACATGTGCCACTCAGCACCACAGACTTATCCGAAGATACACATGCCAATCAACAGTTTGAACAGTTGATTCAAGCACGTAACCAAATCGAAAAGCATCAGGAGCAGTTCGATCTGCTGAAGCATCAACTTCAAGCCAAGATGCAACAGGCAGAACGCGCAACATTCTTAGCAGGCTCAGTGACGTGGAAAAAGTCAAAAGACTCAATCAGCTTAGACAGCAAGGCTTTACTGAAACAGTATCCTGAATATCTGAATCAATTTCCACAAAGCAAACAAGGTTCACGACGTTTCAACATCTATACCAATGATGATTGAAAGCGATTTAGCCTAAGCAAAATATCCAACCCCACAAACCAAAATCCCATGCCTCAGCGTATGGGATTTTTTTATGCAAATTTCATTTACACAAAAGAGGAAATCACCATGATCAAAGGTTTAGCAATCACGCCACCCATACTCGGCAGAATCAGTATTGGTAAAGTGGTAGAAAAGAATGGCAAACGACTGCCCGAAAAGGATGACCAGTTCACCATTACCAGCCAAATCCAAGGCAAAGAAGGATGGGTGAAGCATCCCTTAGATGAACAGCTTCGTGCCAAAGCGCAAAACCAGAAACTTAGAACCATTCCTGTGCGGATGATCTTTAATGATCCTGAACTTAATCTGCGGGCTGAGTACAGCTTATTTGATCGTCAGACAGGACGTCCCATGTGTGTTGGCAATGGTGAAACCTGTCAACGGTTGACCAATCAAGGGGTTGAGCAACATCCATGTCCGTCACCTGATCTCTGTCCTTTGGCACAAGGGGGTAACTGTAAGCCTTATGGGCGTTTGCATGTCAACTTAGATGAATCGGATGAACTTGGAACATTCATTTTTAGGACTACAGGCTTTAATAGCATTCGCACCTTGGCAGCACGATTGAGTTATTACCATGCTGCATCCAATGGCTTACTGTCCTGCCTACCGTTGCAATTGACCTTGAGAGGCAAGTCCACCACACAAAGCTATCGTACACCTGTGTATTACGTGGATTTGACACTCAGGGATGGTGTCAATCTGCAACAAGCCATTCAAACAGCAAAAGACATTGACCAACAAAGCAAAGCTTCAGGATTTAATCAACAGGCTTTAGATCAAATGGCACGGCAAGGCTATAGCAATGCACGATTTGAGGTCAATAGTGAGGAGGGGTTGGATTTGGTGGAGGAGTTTTATACGGATGAGATTGTTGAATCTGAACAAGTACAGCCTGAGCCTAAAGGTAGGGCTAAGCCTAGATTCAATCAAGGAGGGGGCTTTGTACAAGATATTCAGAAAGGTTTACAGCAGAATGTACGGGCTGTGAATTAGATGGGATTGGACTCAGTAAAATTTTATTGGACTGCCCTATTATCTGAGCGAATCACCGCTCGCATCAGTGATTAGGAGTAAACATCATGAATGCGTTCACAGGTCAAACTTTTCAGATGAATCAGATTATCAACTTGAAAGAAGTTATGCGAATTACAGGGTTAAGTCGCGCAACGATTTATAACATTATGGATGAGCGTCATAAGCAATACGATCCAACATTTCCCAAACAGACGAATTTAACTGTTGGTCGTGTTGGATGGTCAGCTTGGGAAATCAATCAATGGATTGAATCTAAGTTAGCGAGTCGTTAATGATTGGGAGCTTCGGCTCCCTTATTTTTTGTTAAGTTGTTGGTATGAATGTAATTGGCTTCATTATTGGCTGAACTGTACTGGTTTTATCGGAGACAGTTTGTTTAATTTAGGTAGCCTGATCTATCATTCAAGAGTTCTTCACACTAAAAACTATTTCAAAGTCCAAAAACCTCATATTTTTAAATGCTTTTTTTTAAAATATGTTAAATTCCACATTAATACATTTTTAAAATTTAAGTGATAAAAGCACTTTATAATTTGGAGCTTGGTCTGAATGTCAGCTTTAACAAATTTACTTCAATCGATTGAAACAATTAGCCTTACAAATAGAGATAAAGGTACTTCATTTGAGAATTTGATGATTCAATATTTCTTAAATGAACCTAAATATGCCGAAATTTATACAGAAGTTTTGTCATATTCTGGTTGGGTTGAAAAGTACGGTGAAAAGTTAAAAGTTACTGATAAACGTGACTATGGTATTGATCTTGTTGCGGTAACTATTGATGGTGAGTTCCATCCAATCCAATGTAAAAATTACAACACTACAAAAATTCAGAAGAAAGATATTGATAGCTTTTTAGGCGGCTCTGGTAAATCTTATTTTGCATATCGCTACATTGTAGCTTCAACGGATGATTGGACTGATAATGCTAAATCAACTTTAGTGGATGCAAATCCACCTGTTGCAACTATTTCATTATTAGATTTAGAAGGCAGTTTAATTGACTGGTCACAGTTTAATTTTGATTCAAATGTGAAGCCTATATTTCGTAAAAAAAATAGTTTAAAAGATCATCAACGCCCCGCATTGTCGGCAGTCAAATATGGATTAGCTGAGGCAGATCGTGGCAAGCTTATTATGGCATGTGGTAAGGGTTACATTTCTTCATTGACATTTAAGTATTACTTTAATAAAGTATGGACATGATGATTGAATAGATAAATTATTATGTCTAGGATCGAAAATGTTAAAATCAAACCTCAAAATATAATTGTCAAAGATAATCAAGTTATCTTCAAAGAATCTACTAATCTTGAATCCCAAAATCTTCCACAAATCTATTGGTCTAATAATAAAGCTTGGGATGTTGCCAATTTATATGCCTATGACTTAATGGTTAATGAACGAGTCCAGCTAAAAACAATCCAAACAGATATGCAACATCTCAATGCTTATGCTTCTTGGTTGGAGACCGAAGACAATTTGACATGGTGGCATTTCCCAAACAAAAAAAGTGAAAGATGTGTATTTGTGTTTAAAGGATATTTAATTAAACAAAGAAATAACCAACAGCTAGCACCATCCACAGCCACCCATAGAATGCGTGCCGTAATTAAATTCTACCGTTGGATTCAGCGTAATAACTTAATAAATAAAGATATTGAACTTTGGAAAAATAAGTTTAAGAAAATCACTGTAATTAACAAGTTTGGATTTGAGCACTCATTCGATGTTCTTACAACAGATTTAGCTATTCCACTAAGAGCAAATAGTTCAAATATAGATTTAGAGGATGGTGTATCACCAATTAATCCCAAACATGTTCCAAAAATTTTAGAATACGCTAAAACACATGCACCAATCGAAATTTACTTAATGCTTAAACTTGGTTTTTTCACGGGTATGCGTATTGGAAGTATTACAGACCTCAAGTTGGCTACTATTGAGAATTATTCTTATCTTGATGATATGTCCATGGCAACTATAAGAATTGGTTTAGATGCTATTCCACCAGTACAAACCAAGTTTTCAAAAAGTGGCAACATAATTATTCCAACTGAGTTGGTTAATGAGCTTCTTGAATATGCTTATGATGTAAGACGTTTAAAAAGAATAAAAAAAGTGGAAAATTCTGTGAATTTATTTTTAACCTCAAGGGGGAATAAGTATTTAGGTAACGAAGGAAAGTCAATCAATGTCGCAATTCATAGACTAAGAAAATCTGCTTTAGAAAATGGAGTTTATGAATTTAAGGATTTTTATTTTCATCGAACTCGAGCAACTTTTGCAACAGTCTTAATGCAATATTGCTTAGAGAAAATGGATGTGACTAGTGCAGTTCAGTTAGTAAGGGATTGCTGTCTACACAAAGATGAAAAAACGACTTTGAAATATGTAAAGTTCATAGAGCAAAACAAACAACTTGCAAAAATATCTAATGAATATACAAAGGCATTTTTGGGGTTGTGAAAATGGAATCTCTTTCATTTTGTCTGAACAAGCTTTCTTATGGCTCACACTCAAATGAGTGGAACTTATCTGTATTTCTTTATAAAGGTGCAGCATTAGAAAATAGAAGAACTGTCTTGAATTCTATAAAAGCCAATAAGTACGGTGAAATATTAAGTGAAAGGATTGAGTTTGTATCCAACTTATTTGAATATTTTGACTATAGAATAACAATTGGTATATCTCAAAGAACGATTATTTCTGAATTAGAGAAACTGTCATTATTCGTAAGGTGGTGCGAGTATAAAAACAAGTATATTTCAAAAGAGCATATTGCTGAATGTTTTATTGATTGGGTTAATCATGGGATATTAGCAGTTCAACAAAATAATCAAGATGAGTACAGTGCTTATAAGAAATATACAGTAGTTGCAAATATTCTTGTAAGCTCACAGAATTTAGAGAAATATCCTAAAACAAAAACTTTACTTTTGAGAACAAATTTAACCGAAAGACCTCAAAAAAAAGAAGTTGAACTAGTTAGTGAGCATGATGCTTTTGCCTTTGGTAAATTGTTAAAGGCTTTAGTTGATCAATTAACTATCGAAGCGGTCAGAGGTGAATTACCATTATTAATAAAACTACCAAATGATAAAAATGCTTATTTAAAAGGTAATTTAATGGAGGTTAATATTAATTATGAAAAAATTAAAGATAAAAGATTAGCTTTAGAGCGTAGACGTGCGTTATCTGAAAATGAATCGTTACTAGATAAATATAGAAGAAGCAATCTAATAAATATTCGTATTGAAGCAGAGTTGATAATTTTTATCAGTCAAACCAATATGAATTTATCACAAGCTCTTGATTTAAAGATAACTAATTTTAGATGGATGATTAAGGATGACGAATATCATGTTTTTACAGTCTATAAAAATCGCAAACAAGGCGAGGCAACATTCAGGTGTCACAAAGCCTATAGAGATATTTTTCTAAGATATTTACAGTGGGTGAAAGACGTTGGCTTTTGTGATGATAGCAGCCTCTTTCCTTTTATGGCTAGGGAAAAACTTATAGCAAAAGAAACTAAGCGTAAATTACATGTAGTTAGAAATTTTTGCAAAGATATAGATTTTAAATATGTATCTTCCACACAATTGCGTAAGTTTAAAGCAAATTGGCTATTTGAAAATGGAGATGACGCTTCAAATGTTATTCAATTGATGTCTCATCAAGAAGGTACTTTTAGGAAAAATTATCAGAAAGTAAAAAAAGTAAATGCTCTAAAAGAATTAAGTAGTTTCAATAGCCAAAATCTCAAACAATTAGCTATCGGATTGTGCTCAAATAATTGTGAAAATCCACAAAGTATTGAGACTGAAAGTAACATTGCTCAACCTGACTGTGTGAATCCTGAAGGTTGTTTATTCTGTGTCTATCACAAAGATGTCATTAGTTATGATTATTGTTTTAAATTAATATCTCATATTCATTTAAAACGTCTTGAAATGACATTAAATCCATCTCTTGAAAACCATCCAGCAAAACTTCTTATTGAACGTATCAACGAAAAAATTGATAGATTGAAATCTTTAAGTAAAACACAAGAAAAATGGATAGTAAAAGCTCAAATGGAAGTTCAATCGGGAGAATATCATCCTGATTGGATGGATTACATCTTACTTTTACAAGAGATGGTGTAGAGATGTTTTTAAAATCAATAAATATTATTTCTGACATTATTACACCTGCTATGCCAAATTATACTTTGGATAATTGGTTACCTCTTGATAATACTCCTATAACTTGCGATAAAGAAGGTAATGTAATTTCTGTTTTTTCTGATGATATTTGGGATTTTACACCTTACTGTATAAAACCAATGAAATTTAACTTTGGTAGCAACCAGACTAAGGGATATATTATTGATAAAGATAATATTCAGTTGTTTAAAATCATAGTTGCATATTGGCTGTGGGGTGCAAGCCCAAAGGTCAGTGCTATTACAATAGTAAACCGTTGCACCATCTTAAAACCTCTGTTCTATGTCTGTTCAAAACATAATATTCTAATTTCTGAATTGAGAAACCATGAGGAAATTTATGAGGAAATTGCTGCACAATACAAAGGAAAAAGACGAGCTATAGGGCTACAGGAACTCGTTTCTCTTAGTAAGGATATTGGTTTTACCATACTAGATGAAGACTCACTTAGAAAGTTTTCAAAATATCTTGTTGTGAATGATTCAAATCAGACTCCTTATATTCCACCTCGTATATGGGCGTATCAATTAGAAAGATTGGAAAATTGTATTGATGATTTTCTCTCTATTAGTGATGGTGTGGTTTCTGTATTTAATTGCTTTGTAGATAACCATAATAAAACTAGAAATTTTATTAATGAGAAATTTAATAAATATAATGTCACAGGAATGCTTCAAAAATGGACTGACTTCGATTCTAATACGGCTAAAGCCCCCAATCTTTCAAAATATCTTAGTATGGTAAGTTTTGTAAGTATCGCATATATCGTTAATTTTTCACTAATGAGAATTTCGGAAGCTTACTTATTGAGGTATGGTTGCTTTTCCAAAACAATCATAGATGGACAAGAAATTTGTCTCATTCACGGAATTACATCCAAAACTGAAAAAGGTGAGGCTAGTTGGGTGGTATCACCATCAGTTGAAAAAGCTGTAAGAGCCTTAGAAATTATTTGTGAGCTAAGATTTTCTTGTGCTAAAGAGTTATTTGGAATCCTGCAAGATATCAATGACTATAAACCTTATCTACATAGTCCAGTATTTGAACCTTGGGGTAGCGGTAGAGGGAAAAATGAGCGATTAGAGCAAATTAGATCAACCATTGGTTATGCTAATCAAATCGGTACATTTGATAAAATTTTTGAGCAAGAGGAATTCCAAATAACGCAGGCTGATTTCAATATAGCATGTAAAATGACCCCTAACTTAGATATAGAAATATATCAAGTTGGTAAAGTATGGCACTTTGCATGGCATCAGTTAAGAAGAACAGGTGCTGTAAATATGCTAGCATCAGGTCTTATCACTGAGCAGAGTTTGCAGTATCAACTTAAGCATGCTAATACGATTATGAGCTTATATTATGCCAACAACTACTATAAATTAAAGTTCAAGTTGGACGATGCAGTTGGTCAGATATACTTGGAAGAATGGCATCAAAATAATGTCCGAAAAAATATGGAATTGGATAGTCCAAAATTCATCTCTCCACATGGACATAAGAGAAAGGCTCAGATAATTTCTGCTATTAGCGAAAAAGATCACACTCAACTTCTAAGAATGTCTGAACAAGGCAATCTAAATTATCGAGAAACTTTTTTAGGTGGATGTACAAAAACAGGTGCACCATGCCCTTATGGTGGGATATCGAATATTGTGCAATGTATGGGTGGTTCTAATTCCTTGGCTTGTGATGCCGTTCTTCTTGATAAGAAAAAAGTTAATACTATGCTTAAACTTGAACAGTCGTATCTTGAGAAGATTAAGAAACTGGAAAAAGAATCAATCTCGACAGTCTTTCAGACTGAACAATTAGCATCAATTCGGAAAGCAATTTATGTCATTCAATCAAATGAGTAAAGCAGAACTTCAGTTTTATGAAGCATTTATTAGGCTTAAAACTAATAAACCTAATATATTGCCAAAAGGATCAAAAGTTTCACAAAACAATGTTGCTAAGGAAGCAGGTGTTGACCCTTCAGCTCTTAGAAAATCGAGATATCCTAGTCTTGTTAATGAAATTCAAGAATGGATAGATCAAAATCCACAAAACACTAATTTTTCTGCTAAAAAAAAGGAAAATTCAGCTACTAATGATCAAGTTCCTGTATTAAAAAACCGAATTGAAATTTTAACTCAAGAAAGAGATGAGGCTGTATCTAAGCTACTAGAAGCACAATTAACGATTATTGAGTTATCACTACAATTAGAGAAAATTGTAGATAATTGATTTCTAATATATCTAGTAATTTCATGTGCTTAGTATTAATGAGTGACTTGAAAAAATGCTGAATCTAGAGAAACATCCTCTTGCTATTTTGAAGTCATATCAAGCTAATCCTTTATGAGAAGTAATATAGGATGAAAGTGAGGCTTTAAAGCTTAAAGATCATTTTGAATCCAAATGGAAAGATTGATTAGAAACTGTTGAATTGGCAACAAATACACTGTGGTTAATTTTATTTTTATTAGTAATTTGCTTTAATTGAAACACAAATTTCAGGAATATATTCTGTGGCTAAGAAACCTACCAAATCCAAAGTAAAAAGTTTTGAAGAATCGTTATGGGATAGTGCCAATAAACTACGTGGTAGTGTTGAGCCCTCTGAGTATAAGCATATTGTTTTATCTCTAATTTTCTTGAAATTTGTGAGTGATACTTTTGAAGCTCAACGTACAAAGATTGCCGAAAAGCATGGTGCAAATGCTGAGAAATTCCTAGAGATTGAAGCTTTTTATCATCAAGATAATGTCTTTTATCTAACGGAAGAGTCTCGTTGGAGCTATCTCATTGCAAATGCTAAGCAAGAAGATATTGCTCTGAAGATTGATACAGCCCTGCATAACATTGAGAAGAAAAATAAAGCACTTCAAGGCGCACTGCCTGATAACTACTTCTCTCGTATTGATCTAGAGGTGAGTAAGCTTGCTGCATTACTTGATGAGATCAATAACATTCAAACAATCTCCAACCAACATGAAGATGTCGTTGGTCGTGTATATGAATATTTCTTAGGAAACTTTGCTTTAGCAGAAGGTAAAGGTAAAGGAGAGTTCTATACACCTAAAAGTATCGTTAAGCTGATTGCATCTATGATTGAACCATACAAAGGTCGTGTTTATGACCCTGCTTGTGGTTCAGGTGGTATGTTTGTTCAATCTCTTAAATTCGTAGAAAACCATAAAGGTAATAGAAAAGATATTTCTATCTTTGGTCAAGAACAAACTACTGCTACTTATAAGCTTGCTAAGATGAACTTGGCGATTCGTGGCATTAGTGCTGATCTTGGTGCAGCGGCTCGCGATACATTTGCAAAGGATCAACATCCTGATCAAAAATTTGACTTCATTATGGCAAACCCTCCTTTTAACCAAAAGGATTGGCGTGGAGCAGATGAGTTAACTAAAGACCCTCGTTGGGATGGCTATGAAGTTCCTCCTACAGGGAATGCCAACTATGGTTGGATTCTCCACATGGTATCTAAACTTTCTCAAAATGGTGTTGCAGGCTTCATTCTTGCCAATGGTGCATTATCTGGTGATGGCACAGAGAAAGAGATTCGTAAAAAGCTGATTGAAAATAAATTGGTAGAAGCGATTGCTGTATTACCAATGCGAATGTTCTACACAACAGATATTAGTGTTTCTTTATGGATATTGAATCGTAATAAAAAAGAACGCTCTGTGCCTCATGGTGACCTAACTCGTGAATACCGTGATCGTGAAGATGAAGTACTCTTTATGGATTTACGAAAAATTGGTGAATCGTTCGAGAAGAAATTTATTCAATTCTCAGATGAGCATATTGAACAAATTTCAGAAACTTTCCATACGTGGCAACAAAAATTATTTGAGGTTGAATACCAAGATATTCCCGAATATTGCTATTCAGCATCACTTCAAGAGATTGCATCTAAAGATTATTCACTTGTACCAAGTAAATATATCGAATTCGTTAACCGTGATGAAAATATTGATTTTGATGAAAAAATGTTAGCTCTTAGATCAGATTTTGCTGAGCTTTTAAAAGCTGAAGAAAAGTCAAAACAAGATTTGTTGAACGTATTTAAAGAGCTGGGCTATGAAATCAAATTATAAAAAAATTGGTGATTATGTTCGTCAGGTTAGTAATCGCAATACAGACTTAAAAGTTATGAATCTAAAAGGCATTAATATTGAGAAAGAATTTATGCCTTCGGTAGCTAATATTAACGGCACTGATTTATCGAAATATAAAGTTGTCAAAAAAGGACAATTTGCATTTAATCCAATGCATGTGGGGCGTGATAAAATGCTTCCAATTGGATTATGGAAAGAAGAAGAACCTATTATAGTTTCTCCTGCTTACATAGTTTTTGAAATAATAGATCATAATCATTTAGATCTTAACTATTTGATGATGTGGTGTAGCAGAGAGGAATTTGATAGAAACTGTTGGTTCACTACAGATAGTAGTGTTCGAGGTGGATTCAGTTGGGATAGTTTTTGTGATTTAAATTTCCCATATATTCCTCTTGAAAAACAAAAAGAAATTTATCATGAATATTTTGTTGTGAGCAATAGGATTTCATTATTAGAAAGAATTTTAAGCACAGTTGAACAAACTTCTTATCATTTATACAGAGAATGGTTTGTTAATTTTAATTTTCCAATGAATTTCATTGACTCTAATCTAGATTCTAAAGGTTATAAGCATTCAAAAGGACAATTTATTTGGGATGATGATTTAGAAAGTGAAATTCCTTTTGATTGGAGTAGTGGTACTTTAGAAGATATTTATAGTTTTCAATATGGTAAAGGTAATAATAATCCAAGTAATGGAGGAATTTATCCAGTTTATGGTAGTAATGGAATTATTGGCTACTATGATCAATTTAATAATCAGGATGCCCCAGTGATCGGTCACATTGGCTCTTGTGGTTCTCTTGTATATGCTTTTGGAAAACATTATGTGACGTATAATGGTGTCATGTGTAATATAAATGAAAATTATGGAAAAATTTTTGGATATCTGACACTGAAGAGTAAAGATCTTAAATCGCAGACTCGAGGTAGTACTCAGCCTTTTTTAAGCTATGACATGCTTTATGAGATAAAAACAGTTTTACCTCCTAAAAATATTGAAAGCAAGGCATCTTTTTATTTTGACCGTATCTATAGGCACATAAATATTTTAAATAATCAAATTAATTCTTTGAATAAGATTAAAGATTTAATTTTACTAAATCTTAGTAAAATATAGGGGGGGACATGAGTTTTACAGAAAATAAACTAGAGCTAGTTATTACGAATCTTTTAAAGTTAAGAAATATAGATCATTTAAATTTTGTTAACTCTTCTAAATCTCGTGAAGATGTGTTTTTTTATGATGATTTCGAACAGTTTATTAGAAATGTTTATAAAAATGATTCTTTAACCCCTCAAGAAGTAAAAAATATAACTATAAGATTAACTAAACTGCCTGCTTCTGATATTTATGAAACAAATAAAATAATATTAGATTTAGTAAGTAATGGTTTTTTATTAAAAAGAGAAGATCGTTCTAAAAAAGATTTATATATTCGATTGATAGACTATGAAAACATCGAAAATAATAGTTTTAAGTTTATTACTCAAATGGAAGTTCAAGGTAACGAACTAAGAATTCCTGACGGTATTCTTTATATCAATGGTATACCTTTAATTGTCTTTGAGTTTAAAAGTGCTATTCGTGAAGATGCAACAATTTATGATGCTTATCAACAGTTAACTGTACGTTATGCACGTGATATCCCAGAGCTCATGAAATACAACGCCTTATGTGTAATCAGTGATGGGGTAAATACAAAGATGGGATCTTTATTTGCGTCTTATGAGTTTTTCTATACATGGCGCAAAGTTATAGGTGATGAAACCCTTGAAAAGAATGGTATTGACTCCTTGCATACCATGATCGAAGGCTTATTTGAACCTAAACGATTAATAGATGTCATTCGTAACTTTATTTATTTCCCTGATACAACTAAGCGAGACGATAAGATCGTTTGTCGTTATCCTCAGTATTATGCTGCGAATAAGTTATTTGAAAATATTAAGACACATCGAAAGCCGTTAGGTGATGGTAAAGGTGGTACTTATTTTGGCGCAACTGGATGCGGTAAAAGCTTCACAATGCTTTTTCTATCACGCTTGATTATGAAAAGTGTAGAGTTTGAAAGCCCAACTATTGTGGTTATTACAGATCGTACAGATTTAGATGATCAGCTTTCAGCTCAATTCACCAATGCAAAAGGCTTTATTGGTGATGAAACAATTCTAAGCGTTGAAAGCAGACAGCATCTCAGAGAGTTACTTCAAGGTCGCAAAAGTGGTGGTGTGTTCTTAACAACTATTCATAAATTTACCGAAGATATTGAGCTATTGACTGAACGCACAAATGTCATCTGTATCTCAGATGAAGCTCACCGCAGTCAAGTCAATCTAGATCAAAAAATCCGTGTAACTGAAGATGGTGTTAAGAAGACATACGGATTTGCCAAGTACTTGCATGATTCTTTGCCTAACGCAACCTATGTTGGTTTTACAGGTACGCCTATTGATGCGACTTTAGACGTATTTGGTGATGTAATTGATTCTTATACGATGAGTGAATCAGTACAAGATGAGATTACAGTAAGACTTGTATATGAAGGTCGGGCTGCGAAAGTATTGCTAGACAATAAAAAACTTCAAGAAATTGAAGGCTATTATAAAAAGTGTCAAGAAAATGATGGTGCTTCAACTTATGCCGTTGAAGAAAGTAAGAAAGCTATGGCAAATATGCGGTTAATTTTGGGTAATCCAGATCGAATTAAAGCTATTGCTGAAGACTTTGTAAACCATTATGAAACCCGCGTGAGTGAAGGCTCTACAATCATGGGTAAAGCAATGTTTGTTTGTGCATCACGACAAATTGCTTTTAATCTGTATCAAGAAATCATTGCGCTTCGACCTGAATGGGCTGAAGTCAAAGAAGCTGCCGATGGTATCGCTTTAACTGAACAAGAAAGAAAAGAAATCAAGCCAAATGCGAAAATCAAGCTAATTGCTACAAGACATAAAGATGATGAGAAAGCACTTTATGATCTGTGTGGTACTAAAGATGATCGCAAAGAACATGACCGACAATTTAAAAATCCGAAGTCAAACTTCAAAATTGCGATTGTTGTCGATATGTGGCTGACAGGCTTTGACGTTCCTTTCCTAGACACCATTTATATTGATAAACCGATTCAACAACATAACTTAATTCAAACGATTTCTCGTGTGAATCGAAAATTTGAAAGTAAAGAGAAAGGCTTGGTAGTCGATTACATTGGTATTAAAAACCAAATGAAATTGGCTTTAGCTCATTACAATAAATCTGATGCAAAAAACTTTGAAGATGTTGAGCAATCCATCATTGTTGTCAAAGATCATCTAGAATTATTGAAGGATCTATTTAATAAATTTGATACCTCCCCTTATTTCTCAGGAGAGCCTTTAAAACAGCTTCAGTGCTTAAATAAGGCATCAGAGCATGTTCAGCTTACCAAAGAGCTAGAACATCGTTTTATGCAGCTTGTGAAGCGTTTAAAGGCAGCGTATGACGTTTGCAATGGCTCAGAAAAGATTAGTCAGGATGAACGAGATCTCATTCACTTCTATTTAGCTGTACGTTCTATCGTCTTTAAGTTAACGAGGGGTGATGCTCCTGATACTGCTCAAATGAATCTTCAAGTACAGAAAATGATTGCTGATGCATTAGAGGCTAACGGAGTGGACGATATTCTCAAGATTGGTGAAGATGAATCTACTGAGGTCGATATTTTTGGAGATGATTACTTAGCTAAGCTAGAAAAAATTAAGCTCCCAAACACCAAGATTAAACTGCTGCAAAAATTATTAGCTAAAGCTATTGGTAAATTCAAACAGGTAAACAGAACTAAATCTATTGATTTCTCTAAACGCTTCAAAGCTTTGGTTGATAGCTATAACGAACGTAAAGAAGACAGTATTTTGGTCAGTGGCGTTCTTGAAGACTTTTCAAATGAAATCATGAATCTACTTCAAGATTTAAAGCAAGAAATGGGTTCATTTGCCGATCTTGGGATTGGCATTGAAGAGAAAGCATTCTATGACATTCTTCAATCTTTGGCGGTGAAATATGACTTCACTTACCCTGAAAATCAGCTATTAGATTTAGCTAAAGCGGTTAAAGCAGTAGTAGATGATAAATCTAGCTACCCTGACTGGAGTGATCGAGAAGATATTCGAGCTGAACTAAAAGTCGATCTGATTGTATTGCTTGCTGAATATGGCTATCCACCGATTGATCATGATGAAGTGTATAAAGAAATCTTCGAACAAGCGGAAAATTTTAAAAAGTATGCCAGTCTTTAATTAATAAACAATATAGGGTAAGGATATGACACAAGAATTAGATATAGAAAAAGAACTGGCTGAAATACTGAGTGAATCAATTTCTGCCCCATTTTTGTTTATTGGTTCAGGCTTTTCTAGGCGATATCTAGATCTTCCAGATTGGAAGGGCTTATTAACTAAATTTTCCACTTCAATGCCATTTGATAGCTATTTGGGGACATCAGGTAATGACTATCCAAGTGCAGCTTTAGCATTAGCAGGAGATTTTGCTGCTGAATGGTGGAAATCAAATAAAGATAAACCTGAAATCTACCAATCTAAAAATTGGATTCATGCTATCGAAACACCTCTCAAATATGAAATTAGTCAATATTTGAACAATGTCGAAATTGAATCAAAAATTAGCGATAATCCTGAGTTAAAAGAATTGTTAAGCTCAGAAGTAGTCATTGATGGAATTATCACAACAAATTGGGATAGGTTGCTTGAAACTATTTTTCCAAAATTAAATGTATATGTGGGTCAATCAGACTTATTTTTCAGAAATCCTCAATCTATTGGTGAAATTTTTAAAATACATGGGTGTTGTAGTAATTTTTCAAGCTTAGTACTGACAAAAAATGATTATGAAAATTTTAATAGTAAAAATGCATATTTAGCAGCAAAGCTACTATCTATATTCTTAGAAAATCCTGTCATATTTATAGGTTATTCTATTACTGATACCAATATTACTGACTTGTTAGGTTTAATTGCAGACATGATGGAATCTCAGGAGCAATTAGAAAGATTGGCAAAGAATCTGATTTTTGTTACTAGACCTGATGATGAAAAAGACCAATTAGAATCTGTACTAATGACGGTTGGTTCAAAAAAATTATATTTCACCCATATTCGGACTCATGACTATTCTAAAATTTATAAAGCTCTACAACATTCAGAAAGGAAAATTCCAGTTCACTTATTACGTGCTTTAAAAGAGCAAATTTACAATATTGTAAAGACTACTGAAGATGCGGACAGACGTATTGCCGTAAAAGATTTCGATGAAGCAACTGCTGAAAATTCAGAACTAGAATTCGTAGTCGGTGTTGGGGTTGCTCAAAATGAATCAGGTGAACGCATTGGATTAAATGGTGTGAATAGTTGGGATATCCTAAAAGATATTATCTTAGATCATTTACCTTTTAGCGATTCTGATATTTTAACTCAAGTGCTTCCAGAACTTTCTAAGCAGAATAGAACTTATTTGCCTGTCCAAAAATACAGCAAGGCAAATCCAATATACAAAACACAGACGAATATTCAATCAACGCTGAAAGAACTTTTAGGCTTTGACATTGAGCACTATAAAAAGAAAATACCAACATCTGTAACAAGACAGTTTGATAAAGCATGGACATTTGAAGAAATAATAGCCTTGGAAAAAGTCGGTGAATCTGAATGCTCCTTAAATAAGAGAATCGACTTTTTGGCACTATGGCTAATCAATAATCCAACTCAACAGAATTGTTATTTATTAAAACAAAGCTACCTTTCTACTGAATTCGATAATTTAAAGTCTAAAGGAGATGCTTCTACTTTTAGACGATTGATATGTATTTTAGATCAAATTGAGAACAAAATTTTATGATTTTGATACTCTATTAGAACCTTTAACAGGCTTCTAATAGAGTTTTAATTGCTTTAATTTCACATTCCAAAAGTGACATTTGTTTTTGTTTTTTAATGATAAATTTCATAATAATCTCTGAGAGTATTGGGAACTTATCAAGATACAACTCGTAAATATGTAATTCGTTACGAAGGTGATCAATACTTTTCAAAACTTTATCATATTCGACTAGCAACTTGCTTTTAACGTGATCTGAGTCATTTGATTCTCTAAAATTTAGTAATTCGGAGCGGGTGTAGTTAGAGGAATATTTATATGTACAAGTAGATGTATCAGCTAATATTAAATCTACGGAAACAAGCTCCCTAATAAATTGATAAATTTTTGCATAATATCTTTTTGAGCTAAATTCAGGGTAAAAAAAGATAAAGAGTCCTCTTAAGTCTTTGAACTCATAACCTGAAAATGTTCTATCTGACAAAAAATCAAACAAACAGTTTTTTAGCTGATGATTTGTAGACATATAGATATACCGATTAAACAATTGAACAAGGAAATATCCTATTTTGGGATATTTTCATTAATAGTACAACATCTTGAGCTATGAGCTCAATACATGACCCTCGATACAAAAATTTGATCAAAGAATTAATCAAAATACGTGAGTTGAAAAATATAACTCAGGTAGAACTTGCTACATCTTTAAAAAAGCCACAGTCATACATAGCTAAAGTTGAAAACTTGGACAGACGAATTGATGTATTAGAACTACATGATTGGTTATCGGCGTTAGATAAACCGATTAGTGAATTTTTAGCATCTTATTTTGAGATTTGAAATTTTTAAGTGTAATTAGTGGACTACCCATAATTATTAGGTAGCTGATAAAGGTAACTGGTATATATCAACCTAATCTATTCTGAAGAAAATTTCAGAATAATTCATGGACATTATCGGCAAAGATGTCCATGAATTATTTAACGTGATATGGACATTGCTTATTTAATAAATTTTTTGAAAAAACAAACTATTAAAAAATGTCCATACATTCTATGTAATCCTTA
>NZ_KE007360.1:265693-281238 GCF_000400735.1 Acinetobacter tandoii DSM 14970 = CIP 107469 | reverse complement strand
ACCACAGAAGCTCAGTGCTGTGGTCCACGGCTACTCGCTTACTTTAAAAACCACTGGATAGGCACAGTATTTTTAGTTTTCAGCTTTCGTATTCATTTTTTGGCGGGGCATCACTCCCAAATCTGATTCTTGCTTTCCTGCATATCCTATCCATGCTCGATGAACTGCATGGGTTGTATCCTCTTTCGTGGGATCTAAACGTGCTTACTCAAACAGTCTTTAGCTAATTAGCAAGCTTTAGAATGTGGGCATTCTCTTCCCCTAGCTACTCACTTGTGCATGTCACAAGCACCTTTTTAGAAGCAACAAAAAAGCCCATCATTCGATGAGCTTAAAATTAGGTGGCGGCATTCAATTTAAACCACTACGAATAAATGTGCCGCCATAAAAAAACCCACAAATTACATTGTAGGCTATTAAAATTTAAAAGATTAGTCAGGGAACTATCTACTAAATCTGACGCGAATTTTGCAGAAAACCTAAACAGATTGCAATACCTAAAATGCATCTAAAATACATTTAATTCATATTTATTAGCCATCAACACTGCTCTCCCTATCGGGATAGTTGTAAGGGTTTAATTTTTCCATCTTGATATTCACAAACCCACAGGCTGGCGTTAAATAATGAATCAATTGCTTCTTGTTCTGATTTAAATTTTGTCGCTGACTCCAGATCTTTCACAAGGCGAATTACACCATCTGACCACACTTGAGCATATTCATAATATTTTTCATCACCTTTAATGCTACTATTTGTGATTCCAATATACTGTTTTGTCACCTGATTATTCTCTATTTTACTTTGGAGATATATTTATAACACAGGCAACAAAAAAGCCCACCTTTAGATGAGCTTTTAGATACTGGTGAAAGCATAACAACTTGCCACCATAACACGAATTTAAACCAAGTGTGCTGCACTGTCAAGATTGCAACATATCTATTTTCCCATCCAGGTATGCAAGACCTTTGTCAATTTCCGCTCTAATCGTAGCTTTACTGCATTTATGTGCAATTGCAATTGATAAATACGACCACTCATTTTCATAATAAAGTATTAAATACCATGCTCTTGAGGCTAAATACTCACGACTGTCATTGTGCATTGATGCGAGTAATTTACTTACCTGCACTGCCTCAAAATCATTAATCTCACATACCATAGATACGCGACTTGCGCGGACTCTGCTTTTGTCATTTTGGTCAATTAGTATTGCTAATGGATTGGCTGTTACATTAAATTTTACTGATCTTACCCAAAGCCCATATTGTTCTAACCACTGGTGGGCAGAACGCTTAGACCAATCCATGATTTGTTTTTTCACTACTGCATTCATGCCCTATCCCTCAAAACTTGGCAAATCTTTTAAAAACCAACATTGCTGCATCACGTGCATGCTCATTCGTACGACCAACCCAACCAGTCATACGCTTAAAATCCGTAGCTTTCTTTTTCGTTGCATTTGCTGCTGGATGAACCATTAAAAATTTAAAACCCTGCTCTTTGCACCAATCCTCCCAAATTTGCGCATCACGCTTTACTGATCCAACACCTTGAGACTTTTCACGACCTCCAGTGAACCAGGTACGCTTCCGAGCATCTTCAATGTATAAACAGACGTTACTGATTCCCCATTGTTCAATTAATTCCTTTACCTTCTCCATTGCCTGAGTAATTGATAAAGACCCCACTTGCTCCAGCTCCCCACCATTGCCACGGTCTGCAGCAACGGCGAAGCCTGTATTCACTCCTGTATCAATACCAATCAGGATTTTAGTCATTCAGTACAAACTCCCGATCATCTTTGCAGAAACATACATAGCCAACTTGTACGGTTAAATTGCGGTACCCAATGCCTTCATCAAAATCGAATAAGCGGTCGCCGTGCTGATACTTCAAGCTATTAAAGAATGGTTGCTTCGTGAAAAATGGTTCAAATTCTTTCCGTAAATCCACTTCTTGAATGACCTTCACATCTGCTTCAAGACAGCTAAACGGCGTGCCATCATTCAAGCGCCCCATTACTCGCCCATCTTCCACTCGATCTAAAACGCCGTAGCCATGAAAGCGTTTTCCAGAATAGTCAGTTGCAGACTCACTGATGAAATCTACTTCTACGCGGTCGCCTTTTTTCATGATGTCACCCCAATCCATTTAATTTCAGAGCTTCATTTACATGAAGGTCAGTAACTATTGTTGTTGGTGCAATATGATTTCTAATGTCGGATACATCGTCCGTGCGGTCATGGTCAGCAAGTGCTGCACGGATGTCTTTAAGGTGAATATCGCTACTACATCTAATAAACCCGTTTGTATACATCCCCATATGAGCGTTCCAGCACACAGCCCATTCGGGTGCACCATCCACAATTTCACGCATTCTCTCGATTGTTAAATTCATGATTTCACCTTCTCAGATTTGCGCTTTTCTCTAAGCTTCTTGGTTCTCACTATCGATGCAGCTTTATCGCATCCAACACAGCAATTGTTTGACGTATATCGCAAGGTTCCACCACACGCCTTGCAAGTGGTTCCGTGATAGCGCTTTTCCCCCTTGTTGAGCGCTTCATTTCTCGCGGTAACGCTTGGGTTGTTTCTTCTTGCACGCGCTTCTGACACAGCACTCGCCATCACTTCACGCATGGTCTTTTGAGCTTTGGGTTTTGAATTATTCCAACCCTTGTTGTATTCCCCCGAAAAGCCTTGAGGCAATTGCTCGATAGCACCACCATTTGATAAGAATGCTTCGAGCTGTGAATCAAGCTCATCTCGAAGTGATTTCTTCTGCTCCATCTGTGCAAAGGTGGTGTTTCTGCCGATCTGGACGGCTTGAATGCGTTGCTGTAGTAATTCGTTCATGCTGCACCAGCCTTACCCACCATAAAGCTTGGCGGCGTTGGTAGGGTTTGCTCAGTTGGTTTCCATAAGTGCAGGCAGAATGGATGGTTATTCACATAGTCGCTTTTAGGTGGGTGATACTGAATTACGCAATCATCTTCACCCCAAAACAGGGACTTGATGAAACACATTTCTTCCCAAGTTGGACAGCGTGTTGGAAGTGAAACACTGACATGCTCCCAACCCATTTGATCACTAGCAATGACAGTGAAAACACATTTCTTGGTCTTCACCCAAAATGCACCATTGTTCCCATAGCTCTCATTGCTCGCCAATGGTCCCGATTTAATTCTGAATTTCTCTGGAACAATAAAACTCACACCCCACCTCCTACCAAAGCAGCAATATCTCTAGGCACAGACAATCCATCACGGCGACACATTTCTGCATATGCCTCTGGGTTATCAAACGGATCTGGACCAAGCTCTTGCTTTACTTGTTGCGATTTTTCAGTTGGTTTTAATTCCTGAGGTTTAACAACTGGACGGTTACGCACATGCATGCGTTGTTTCAGGTTCGCTAAAGCCGCTTGAGCCTCTACATTTGAATATGGTTTATATGATTCAGCTTCACCCTTAACAGGTAACTGCACCAATTCCTCATGCCACTCCTGTACTTTCCCGACTGCTTTGGCGCGAATTTGATAATCCTGATAAATATCTTTAAACGCGTAGTGAGCTGCCTTCTGCCCCTCGTTGGTCAACACAAAGCGAACCTCATCTAGTGCGCGCTTGGTCAACTTTGTGATTTTGGTCTGTGGATCTGACTCATACTGCATTGCCTTCGCCCAAGCCATGTCAGCAGTCCACCAGTCACCACCCTGTTCACACCAACTGCGAAATGTTGGCAGGTTCTTTGGGCACCACTCTTCAGAATTCATACGCTTTAATCCACGTGCGATATCTGCAGGTGTTAGGCCATTGAAAACTGTACATGCCAACTGAACAAGTTCTTGGTCGTCGTCATAAACTTCAAAATTCTTTTTGAATGCAGCGCCGTATAAATCACTCATACGGTCCAAAACCATTTGAGCCATTTCTACAGGGAAAGTCACAGCGAATTCTTGTTCAAAGGTTTGGATATTGCTCATGCGCATTCTCCTCTCACATCACGCATCTGTGCAGGTTGATCTTGGCTACCAAAGCGACGGCGCCGCTGTGGCTGTGGGCTTTGCTGATAAGACTGCTGTGTCGTTCTGTTTTGCTCGTTGAAGTACCACTGAGCTTCAAATGCAGCCCAAGGCTTTTGGCGGTTCAAGCAATACTCGATACCCTGTGCAAAAGTTAATTCTGTTTTTGCTATTTGGTTTTCAAGAAGTGTGAATGCACGCTCTGTGTTTACACCGCCTTTTGCTTTTCGAACTTGCATGAACTCAGTTGCGGTTTTCTCTGGTACACCGTTGTTGATCAGAGCAGATTTGAAATCAAACTTGTTTTGTTTCTTGCTTGCAGCAGTACTTAAATCTTTTGAAGTAATCTCTGCTGTAGTCTCTGAAGTAATATTGTGTATAACGGATGTGCTTTCAGCTTCACCGCGGATAAAGGATTCCTTCGTCCCCGAATATTGTTCTTGCTCACTCCCGAATGTAGGATTTCGAGTTCGCGAATTTTCAGTTTCACTTTCGCGGTTTTGGCCTGAATTAATGCACTTTTCAAACCATTCATCGAATGCTTCAATGTTTAATTTAAAGTACAGCTTATGTTCTAAGCGCTTCTCTGTTTCACTCAAAATACCTAAGTCTTTAAGCAATTTACGTGCAGTTTTTTGGTGACTGTAAGTCAAACCTGTTTCTTTCTGCCATTCATCAGATGTCTTATACACACCCAATTCGCAATCAGTTTTGTCATGCCAATACACAAGCTGGCTTAGGAATATACCTGCCAACGGATTTCCCAAATGAATTCCAAGTTGTGGGAAGTATGCAATTGCTCTACCTAGCCCTTTTAATGTTGAATAGTGACTCATTTATTCAATAACCCCGCAGCAGCTACAAGCGCCGTCAATCTTGTTAATCCGAACGCTGTGACACGTGCTTGAGTGAATACTTTGTCACCCTCAGCACTTACTATGACTTTTGATACTTTGTTGGTCATGACCTTTTGGTCTATTCGATGTGCATAGGCACATAAACGGCGACAATGGCTGTTCTCTCGATATACCCAGCGCTTTTGAAGCATGAGATCAATCAGCTTTGATTCTTGAACACCTATGGTTTTTGCAGTTTCACGAATGGTATAGGTGTTCACCGTGTCAGCAATCACATCAACCACTTGTGCCTTAGGTTCGAGCACAGCAACATGTTGTTTAAGTGCCTCGTTCTCTTGTTCAGCAGCCAAAGCCAATTGAATAAGATCCATTCGACTTAATTCTTTAGGTTGGGCACTTTCTAATTCTTTGAGCTTATGCAAAACACTTTTACGTACACCTTTTGATTCGCGCATACCAATCAAGGTGCATTGCTCCAGTGTTAAGTGAAAACCTTGGGACGTTGTTTTGTTTGGATTGAATACTACGAAACTTTCGTAGTTCTCCCCGTCCAGCTCATCAACAATTCGGACATTGAAATCGTTCAATCGAATAATGCTTTCACCATGACTTTTTCGGATCTCATTGATCAGGTCCAAAAGCTCTAGATTTGTCATCGTCTTAATTTGTGATATATTGATTGGCATGTTCATTTGATTTCCTTCTGGGTTATCAACGTTAAAAGCCTGATCTCGACCATCAGGCTTTTTCTGTTTCTATGCTTGCCGTGTATTTCTTCATTTGCTTAAGCGCTGCTTGATCAACCGCCGCAATCAACTCTGTTAAGCCCTGCGTCAATTGGTGAATTTCTTCATATTCCGCAGGTGTGATAACGCCATCTTCATAAGCTTCATACACAACATGGTTTGCCTTTCCGCTCTTAATGTTGTGCTGCATCATTGCTTCAAAAATTGATAACTCGTGATGTTTGCTTGAGTCACAGCTAACTGGCACCAATGCATAGCCAAGTTGATGTGCCCATACTTTTAAAATTTCTGGGTTCTGCGTATACATCATGATTGTTTCGAGCTTCTTTAAACTCGGCAGGTGGTTTGGCATACCTACGTTTCCGTAGTTGCAAATTGTGTTATGTGAGTCACCAGTAACCTGGGCAATTTCTTTTGGTGAAATACCCTTAGTCTGGTTGATCATTTTAAAAATGGCCGTTTGTGCTTCACGGCTAAGCGATATTTCTTGCATTTGTGAAATCCTTTTGATTTTTCACGTTTATTTAAAACATTGACCGAAACATAATTGGGTTATGAAGTTAAGGATGCTAAGTCAGCCTTTAACTTCCCCTTAGTGGTTAGTTCGAATACTGCTTGTGTGCGAAGAGGGATTCCTTTTTTTTCCCACTTCCATAAAGTCACTTCGGAATATCCAGTTTTTAACGCTAATTCACGGCGGGTTTTGCACTTGTGGTGGTGCATGAGGTCTTCCACTTTCATTTACTTACCTAAGTTAGCATTTATCAATTAACGTAAGTTAGCATGTGCTGACCTAAGTTGCAATATTGTGTATTAACATTAGTTAGTGTTTTATATGGATATATGCCATGTTTCTTCATGAAAGAATTCAGCAAAAATTAGATGAGAAAAATTTGAAGCAAGCTGATATTGCCCGAGCAACTGGAAAATCTTCAGCAGCGGTTACTAAGTGGCTTAGAGGGGAAAATGTTCCTAAAACGGAAGCATTAAAACAAATTGCAAAATTATTAAATGTAGATGATGAGTGGTTATTAACAGGAAAAGGATCTTCAAGTGCTATACCTAACCTGACTCCCATAACTACTTGGGATGATGATACCCCGTTAGATGAAGATGAAGTTGAGATTCCATTCTTTAAGGACTTTTCATTTGCCTGTGGTTCTGGTGCGATCAATGATCATATCGCAAATGAAAAGCGCAAGTTACGTATATCGAAAGCAACCCTTAGAAATCTCTCAATAACAAAAGGAAATGCTGTAGCTGCAACAGCTTCAGGTGACTCTATGTCTCCAACTATTCAGGACGGTGACACAATCCACATTGATTTAGGCCGCACTGAAATCAAAGATGGGCGAATTTTTGTAATTTGTATCGGTGGTTTGCATTATGCCAAACGCCTATACAATATGCCTTTCGGTGGTGTTCGTATAGTTTCAGATAACTCTGCTGAATTTCCAGAACAAGTATTAACTGCTGCTGAACGAATCGAACAAGATTTTCAAATTTATGGTTGGGTTTGGCAAATAACCAGAATTGAAAAATGGTAATCTAACTATCTGCTGGTTAATGTTTGGTTGTAAAAGTTTTTGGTTTATATAGAAAAATATGATTTGGTGATAAATGATTAAAAAAATAAAAAAATGGTGGGATGGAGAGGATATAGTTCATGAAAATAAACCAGGTGACTCTGTGTTTTTTATTGGTTGGAATAATAAGAAACACTGGACATCATCTTTGGTTCACTGGGTTGTATCACTTTTTACCAACCCAGAAAGAAGATCAACTTTTTTGGCCGTTTTAGCTTTTATCACTTTTATTTTTATGATCTTGAAGTATTTCTCCCACACTGATTCCGAACAATATTCCGCAAATCCAAAGAGCGAAAATAGAGAAGCTAGTGCCCCAATCAACAAACCTGTAAATCAATAGAAAAATGCAAGATTGAATAACTAGCATCAATATTAGAAATTTTTTCATAATGCTCCTACCCCACCACTGTGGTGGGTTTTCTTTTACCTATTAAAACACAAAAGTTAGTCACCATTAAGAAAGGTTAGCAAATAATGCTAACTTTTGTATTGACTATACCACTAACTAAAGTTAGTATTTATTTCACAGACAACAACCCAACTGTGAGAAACCACATGTCTATAAATAAACAAACCGATGCACCCCAATTCATTGCCGATCTATCAGGCGGTAACTTCGCTCAACAACTAGGTATCGCTATTTCAGAAGTAGCTCAAGGCGTTGTGGCAAACGGCAAAAAAGGCAAAGTCCAAGTGACTATCGATGTTTCACGTATTGGTGAATCTAACCAGGTGAATATCTCTCATACCCTTGCCTATGTCGAACCAACTGCAAAAGGTAAACGCTCAGAAGACACCACTTCTGAAACACCTATGTATTTAAACAATGATGGCAGCGTCACTATTTTTGCAAACCACACAAAGCAATTGTTTGAACAATTCGATAAAGCTTAATCAACAACTCAAACCCTTTTAATTTTTTACTACCAATAGGAAAGTTCCAAATGGAAAACACTGAAGCAAAAGCAATCGCGACACTTGGCAACCCGGCTACAGATTTAACTCGTGGCGGTTTAATTGCACTAAATAACGACTACACCGTTAATGATTTGGAAGAATTCCAAAACGGTCGCAATCGTGCTCGTGGTGTACTTAAAACCCCATCTTTTGAAGACTTCAAAAGCTACGTTTTATCAGCGGAACCTCAATGCAATGAAGATGAAGCAATTAGCCTTACAGGTGCCCCAGTATTTGTAGATCATAAAAACGTGTCAGCAACAGCAATTTTAAACTTTGCTGCAAAAGGATTCTCACAAGGACACTGCGACCATAAAGCTTTATTAGAACTTGAACCTACTGTTGTTTGGTCAAAGCTTAATGCGCTTAAAGACCAAAAGTTATCTCAACGTGATTTTGCTGTTTTCTTAGAAGATTGGGTAAGCGTATTAGAAATTACCGATGCTGACGGCAATGTGATTGGTGGTGCTCAAGCTTTATCAGCAGTCCGTAATATGAAAATTGATGCCACAGTTAGTGCTGATCATTCTGTTGGTAATTTATCTGAAAGCCGTTCTCGCTTTGAACAAGTTGAAGCGCGTTCAAAAGAAGAATTCACACCTGCGTATTTCAAAATCCATGATTCTGCATATTTCGGATTAGATGAGCGTCTTATTGTTCTTCGTCTAATCGTTAATACAAACGATGACAAGCCTGTCTTCTCAATTCAAATCGTAAAAGAAGAACTGTTGCTAGATGAAATCATTCAAGACTTTAAAGCAAAAGTAATTGAGTTACTGCCTGAAAACCCTGTGCGTATCGGAACATTCGCAGCTTAATTTCAGACATTAAAAAGCCCTGAAAACTTTGGACGGCGATCAGGGCTCCTAACGTAGCGGGGAAAGTATGGATCAATCAGTTTCACATAGCAACACACCTGTGTTTGACGTAGTCGAAAGTCAAACGACACAAATCTTGTATCAAGAACCAACTCAAGAAGAGTTGTATTCAAAGCCAGTGAACATCTTTCGCAATTTATGCGCTGTACTTGTGATCTTCATTTCATTGGCATCTATGGTCTACATCGCTGTTGTAGCTGATGACAACGTAGCGGTTAGTCAAATGCAAAAGGCTGAAGGCATTGAAAAGTCATGAAGTACCTAAACACCCCTATCGAACCTGAAGGTGGTAAAACAATTCACCCTCAAATGGCGGCATGCTTTGAAACTTGGTTGTTGAATGATGGCTACCAAGCAAAACTCTTAAAGCACATTGCTGTAGTTCGATACTTCAAAACTGGCAAGCCATCATTAGAAGTTAATTGTCATGGTGTTATGAACACACCTGCCCAGAATCGCTACGCCGTATTTTTAAAACAGTATTTGCGCCATGGGAAAGTTCTAATTACTACCCTGCGCGGTCAACACCCGAAAGTTTTAAGAGTTGCAGCATGATCGAATACTGCATGTATTGTCAGAAATTCACAGTACGCCACGGCGTTTACTGCACTGTGTGCGGATTTAAATAAAGATTTCGAGCAATTATTTGCGCATTTTCAACCATAAAACAGGATTTTGCGCAGATCTTTGCTCAGTAGAGGTGAAGTGATGAGTGTTAAAGAATTAGAAATTAAAAAAATTGATGTAGGTTTGGCTCCGAGTGCAATTGCTCAAGATATTTTCACTAAGGCCGTTTCACCAGTAATGGGCATTCTTAAACAAGAAGGCGGCGAATCCGTAAAAGAATTTTCATTTTGCGCTATGTGGTTAGCCATGGGCTTGTATGTAAACAATTTAAGCACTCGAGATGCTGAGAAAGCTCTAAACCATGCAACAGCCAACATAATCATCCAATTAAAGAAATTGCGTGGGGAAGTTTGATGGATATTCAGAAAGAAAAGAAGGCTCTCGATGCCTCTGAATTTAATCGATTTGATTTAGATATTAAAGATTTTGCTACCACGGGTGAATTTTTCCGTCTTTTAGGATGGTTAGAAGCCAAATCCCAAGCCGTGCCTGAAGGGTTTGTTGTGGTGCCAACTGAAAAAGTTAAATACTTTAGCCATGATGGTGAAAATTATGAAATTCACGACACTTTAGCTGAAGCAAAACATGAAGCTGAATGCGCAATTGAACACTTCAGCGAACGTCTTGCTGATCAATTATGTGACCCTCGATCAGATGGAAATTTTCACGATGTTGGGTTTGGGATTGTTTTGGGTAAATCAGGTTATTCGATTGATCACATCGTCACACAAGAAGATGTGGAAAATGGCGAATACGGGTATGAAGCAGGAACGGAAATCATGTCCTTATTCTTGGTTGATGTACAGGAGCAAAGTCATGAATAACTTCTATGACCCATGTCTTGAATTGAAGCCATGCCCTTTTTGTGGCGGTGAGGCTGGTATTGCAAGAATTGGCAATTCTCATACTCGAGAATACGTTGTTCAGATTGGGTGTCGAATGTTTGGCTGCACAGTGAATCTAAGAGTTGGTGCGCCCAAAGGTCATGCAACTTCTGAATGGGTAGACGGCAAGGCTATTGAGAAATGGAATAAACGTGTTGAGGAGCAAAGTCATGAAGAATAGATTTTACCTAACTTCTGCTCATGGGTATCTCGGAACCAATGTTGTTTGGCACCGCCATGAAGGTTGTGGTTATCACACTGACTTGGATCAGGCTCACGTGTATACACTTAAACAGGCTCAAGAGTATTGGGCGGATTCACACGGTGATTGCTTGCCAATTTCCGCTGATCATGTAGATGCTTTAGCTGTATGGAAGGTTGATTGCCAATACATACCCAAAGAATCACAAATCATTGATGGCGTTTATGGCTACGTAGCTTATGAAAAAAAGAAATGGGATGGAAATGATGTCTATTGGATGAATCGATATTCATATCCAACTACCGATTTTTCACAAGCCTCTACATTGGATGAAGTAGAAGCTCAGGCATTTCTAAATAGCGATAAAAATTTCATTATAATACCTCGCTACATTGCTGAAAAAGTGAAACGTCGGACTTTCGATTATCGCCAAATCAACAAGAGAAAAATGGTATTTGGTGCAGGCCTAAAAACTCCTGAAATAGTGAAGAAACTTCAACGCAAAAAATCGGAACCAAAACATCGTTTTAATTGTCCATGCTGTGGACGCATTACATGGCAAGACAATCCTTATGATTATGAAGGCTGTCGAAATTTAAATTGTGATGAATGGAGTGTGCACGCATGATTCTAAAAACTGATCAATTAATGCCTGTTGAAGTTACTCGCAATGATGAAGGGTATTGGTCGCACCCTGCCTTCGATAAATATTGGGCTGAAAATTATGGTGATGCCGAATACCTGAATAAATCTGAATGGGATGAATTAGAGCGTCATTTTAATATTGACACCTTCACTACATCCGTGGAGTTAGAGGATTACGATCTTTATCAGCAATATTACGAAACTGGAGAGTTATTAGCTTGGAATCCAGACCAACCAGTTGCAAGTGGAGACTGGTTTCTAATTTCTATTTACGGCAATGAAGATGGCGCATTTGCCACATGGGCAAAACCTAAACCAAATCCTATGGTTGAAGTTGAGGAAAGTTTGAAGGAGGTGACTTGATGAGCAGACAAACAAGACTTTCAAAAATGACTGAAGAAGAAAAGTTGTTAGCAACGAAGTTATTTTGGGAATCCCCGAATGATGCAATATTCCCACCTACAACAGTTGCACTTGTTTTTAATGTATCTCTTCAATGGTTACAGTTGAAACGGTGCGAAGGTGGCGGCATTCCATTCACTAAAGGATTGCGGAAAATTTCATATGCAAAAGGTGATGTTATTAAATACTTTGAAGGTCAAAAACTCTCAAATACAATGTGTGCGTAAAGAAAGGAGGTTTAACCTCCTTTTTTATATCCTTCAAAAACAATGTCCTCAATTTCCTGCATTGCTAACCTTAATTTTTTATCACTTATCTGAATATAACCTTCAGTTACATCACCCGTAACAGTGTGGTTTAACAATCTTTTAATTGTGTATTGCCCGTAATCTAGGTTTTCCGCAATCGTCCCAAATGTACGGCGTAAATCATGAAACGTGAACTGAATTCCAGTTTCTTCAATAATTTTTCGCTTTGCATCAAATAGGTTGGTTGTATATCCCTTTAACTTGGATTTTGGGGATGAAAAAACATATTCATTAAATTTCTGTTCGTCCCGACTTCTCATTATTTCCCACAGCCTATCCCCCATCGGCAGAGAATGAGCTTCACCGTTTTTTGGATCATTTGAGGTGATCCAACCATATTTTAAATCAACTGAATCCCACTTGAGTGTCTGACACTCATCACGTCGAAAGCCTGTAAGAATTAGAGTGATAAGGAAATCTCTAACAGTGTTTCTTTCTTGCCTTAAAGCACTAAACGACATTACTGCATTAACCCAATCAGAAAGCTGTTCTTGTTTAATATATCCTTTACGGCGTTTAATTTTATTCCAAGTTCTCTTAGCCTTGAGGGTCAAAACTGGGTTCACAGAAGTAATAATTGATTCATCGTTTTCATCTAAAAAATGCTCTAGAGAAAAATTAAAGATAGCCCTTAAAACAGCCATTGCTAAGTTTGCTTGAGCTGGACTTCTTTCCGATAAGTCTGTGTATTTTTGTTGGACCTGAGCTCTTGAAATTTCACCAATCTTGAAGCTCTTCCAATCTTTTAGATAGACGTTAACAACTTGGTCATAGTCTTTTAAAGTTCGAGGCTTTAGGGTTCTATTTTTTAGGTATTCATTGTACGCAAGCTCAAGCGTTGGATGCTGTCTAAATGTAAGTAACTCACCTTCTATCTTCTGGCGCTCAGCCTTTTTTGCCTCATTTGGATTGTAACCTTGTGCCATTTGCGAAAGTAGACCTTGTGCTAAAATTCGCGCTTGAGATAGCGTTAGGTTGCCATGCAGACCTATTGTTGCTCTTACTGACTTGCCTTTGACCTTCTTTTCAACAATGTAAGTTTTACATGTAGTATTTACTCGTATAGCAAAACCAATTAGCTCGCTATCCCTGTAAATACCAGGTTCACTCAAAGCATCAATAGTTGTTTTGGTGAATTTAAGACGATCAGACTTGGGCATTGACTAGCACTCATTTAGCAACAAATAACACCAGTAAGCAGTATACAATTTAGTCTACTATGCGTCTACTTTTTGAAAAACTTAAGTTATTTAATTTTTTCATTCGCCAAAAAATCTCAGCAAAATATTGATAGATATAGTATTAACAACACAGGAATGCCTAGCCAAATGAGTAACAAATTCGAATTTCAAATTCGTGTATATATTGAAGACACTGACGCAGGCGGTATTGTCTATCATGCCAACCATATTCGCTTTATGGAACGTACCCGTACCGAATGGTTACGTGCCTCTGGTGTAGACCATTACTGGCACCAAAAAGACTACAACTTCGTGGTGCACAAAATTAATGTTAAATATATGCGTCCAATTCTCATGGATGACCTCATTACTGTTACAGCAAGTGTAGTTTCGTGTAAAGCTACGTCTTTTGTATTGCAACAAAATATTTATCGTGGTGAAATCTTGTTAGCTTCTGGCGAAGTCGAGTTAGCATGTATCAGTGCCGAAATGAAACCTCGTCGTTTGCCAGATGAAATTCGCGATCTAATTCGTAAAGAGTTAGAACAAATCTAAGAAAACTCGACTCCAGTGTAACTATGGCAAATCAATTAGACTCCACACTTCACGTTTCAGACCTCATTTTACAAGCAAGTCCTGTCGTACAACTGGTGATGCTTTTACTTTTATTTGCATCACTCTATAGTTGGTTTTTGATTGCCAAGTTACATCAGAGCTATAAAAAAGCCCAAGCAGATGATGAACATTTCCAAAAAATCTTCTGGTCGGGTGCCGAACTCAATACCCTTTACAACAATGCTCAACTCAACTCTAAACGTGTCGGGCTAGAAGACATTTTCTACCAAGGTTTGGGTGAATACCTCAAACTTAAAAAACGTCATGCAGCAACACAACAAACCATCGAAGGTACTGAACGTATTTTACGTGTTGGTTTAAGCCGCGATCAGGGTAATTTAGAACAAGGTCTAGGTGCTTTAGCCAGTATCGGTTCTGTCGCACCTTATGTCGGTTTGTTCGGAACTGTTTGGGGCATTATGAATGCCTTTATTGGTCTGGCAGATGTCGATCAAGTAACCTTGGCGACTGTTGCACCTGGTATTGCGGAGGCTTTGATTGCAACTGCGATTGGTTTATTTGCAGCGATTCCAGCCGTTCTAGCCTTCAACCATTTTACTGCTAAAGGCGAAGCTGTTTATTCAGACCGTGCTCTGTTTGCAGAAGAAATGGTGGCGCTATTACAACGTCAGTCGGTAGGTTCTGTTCAGGAAAATGACTGATGGCGATTCAACGTTCAGGACGCTTTGAGCGCATTAAAAAACCATTAAAGAGCGACATGAATGTCGTGCCTTATATTGATGTCATGTTGGTGCTTTTGGTGATCTTTATGGTCACCGCTCCTATGATCACCAGTGGCATTAAAGTCGATTTACCGCAAGCTAATGGCACTCCGCTACAGTCTGAAGATGCTCCTTCTATTGTTTCTTTAAAAGCTGATGGCACATACTTCTTGGAGCAAAAAGGTCAAACCACTGGACCGCTTGCACTGACAGAGCTGACTCAAAAATTGGTCGAGTCTCAAGCACAAGCTCAACAAGAGAACAAAAAATTAAATGTTGTGATTAATGGTCATCAAACTCGCCCTTATGGCGAAGTGATGGCTTTAATGTCAAGCCTTCAAGATGCAGGCTTAACCCAAGTGGGTTTACTGACCGAACCTTTAAAGTAATATGAAGAATTTTCAAAAGCCACCGTTTAAACAAAACGCAATTGCACTGGGTTTTACCTTCGGTGTACACGTACTTGCGGTTGTGGGCTTGCTTTATTTAGGAATGAGTAAACCACCTAAACCACCCGAGCAAATCAAAACCATATTGATCAAACCGCAAGATTTACAACCTACTCCTCGCGAAGAAACTGAATTTACAGAAACTGCACATGAGAATATTGCCCCTGAAATTACGCAAACAGCAGAACCCAGTATAGAGCCTGCTCCTGTCATTCCTGTTGCACCACCAAAAACCAATACAGCGGAGCAACAAGCAGCTCGTTTAGCTCAGGAAAAAGCCAAAGCTGAAAAAGCACAGGCGGATGCTGCTGCAAAAGCCAAAACGCAAGCAGATGCTACTGCAAAAGCCAAAGCGCAGGCGGATGCTACTGCAAAAGCCAAAGCGCAGGCGGATGCTGCTGCAAAAGCCAAAGCTCAGGCAGATGCTGCTGCAAAAGCCAAAGCACAAGCGGA
>NZ_KE007360.1:91307-265371 GCF_000400735.1 Acinetobacter tandoii DSM 14970 = CIP 107469 | reverse complement strand
AAAGCACAAGCGGATGCCGCTGCAAAAGCCAAAGCACAAGCGGATGCCGCTGCAAAAGCTAAAGCTCAAGCGGATGCCGCTGCAAAAGCCAAAGCTCAGGCGGATGCTACTGCAAAAGCCAAAGCGCAGGCGGATGCTGCTGCAAAAGAACGCGCCGAAGCAGAAGCTAAAGCCTCTGCGGCTAAGAAAGCTGCCGAAGAAGCTGCCAATAAAAAAGCTGAAGCAAAACGTATTGCCTCTACAGCAAAACGAGATTTTGAAAACAAAGTCAAGCGAGCGTGGAATCCACCAGCGAGCGCATCAGGTCAGAAAGCCAGCGCCCGAGTCACCTTAAGTGAAAGTGGTACAGTTTTATCCGTTGTCGTCAATGCAAGCGACCCAGATATGAAAGCCAGTGTCGAAGCCGCAGTTCGTGCAGCGGCACCTTATCCAATGCCTTCAGACCCTGATGCACGGCGTGAAGCGCGCACATTTACTTCATCTTTCACTGCCCAATAATCACAATCGCCATGCCAAAAGCATGGCGATTAAGTATTTTCACAGTGTTATAACAGTTTAGCCATAATGTAATGCTTTAAATCATGCAAATTCATGCCATTATGTTAAGCAATTTCACACAACCCACAAAGACTGACGTTTCAGAGTATGCAGCGAATGATGGAAAATACGCGTAAACATCTACTTGGTTTAGCAATCATGACGGCACTTATGCCACTACTTGTTCAAACCAGTCATGCACAACTTCATTTAGAAATTGCCAAAGCACCAGAACAAGCCCCTAAAATTGCGATTATTCCATTCAGTAATGATCAAACCATTTATTCTATTGTTGAAAATGACCTGAATCGTTCAGGAAAATTTAGCAGTGCATCACAAAACCTACCTGCAAGCGCGAGCATGAATAATCCTAATGCTGCTGCTTGGCAGTCCGCGGGCGTTCCTTATGTTGTCACAGGGGAAATTAAACAAAATGCTGCGGGAAGTTATGAGGTTCATTATCAACTTTATGATATTGAAAAAAAACAATATCTACTCAATGAATTATTGACCGTACCCACTTCACGCGTACGTCAAGCTGCTCATATGATCAGCGATGCCATTTACCAAGCATTAACTGGCATTCAAGGGGATTTTAGCGGACGTATTGCCTATGTACTCCGTAATCCTGCAACACCTGAGCAGCGCTATACCTTACAAATTGCAGATACAGATGGTGAACAGCCTAAAACTATTCTCACCTCGCGTGATCCAATCTTGTCTCCTGCGTGGACACCGGATGCCCAAAAAATTGCTTATGTGTCGTTTGAAAGCAAACGTCCTGCGATTTATGTACAAGATTTAGCCACAGGTCAACGTGAGAAACTGGCAAGCTTCCGTGGCTTAAATGGCGCACCAAGTTTCTCTCCAGATGGCAAATCGATGCTATTTACTGCGTCTATGCATGGTAATCCTGAAATTTACCAAATGGATTTAAATACTCGCCAGTTACAACGCATGACCAATGACAGTGCAATTGATACCGAAGCACGTTATGCACCTGATGGTAAGTCATTTATTTTTACCTCTGACCGTGGTGGATCACCACAAATTTACCGTTATAGCTTTGCCGATGGCAGTAGCAAGCGTATTACCTTCCGTGGTGCATTCAACGCACGAGGTACATTAAGTGCCGATGGTAAAAAAGTGGCATTGGTGCATCGTCCAAGTGGCAGTAGCTACAAAGTTGCAATTCAAGACATTAATACGGGGATCACCAATATTCTAACCCCAACCAGTCTGGACGAATCCCCAAGCTTCTCGCCAAATGGGCAAATGGTGGTGTATGCCACTCGCGAAGACAACCGTGGTTTACTCTCAATTATGTCGGTCGATGGCCGTTTCCGTATGAATTTACCAAGTGAACAAGGTGAAGTTCGTGAACCCGCTTGGGCACCTAAATAATTTTTTAAAAATCAATCTTTATGGAGATGAAGATGAACGCTCTTAAACTATTAGTTTTACCTGTTTTGGCTTCAGCCCTAATTATGACTGGATGTGCCAGCCGTAAACCTGCAGCCGAGATTCAAACAGGTCAAACGCCAAACTCAGCAGGTACAACCGTCAGCACTGAAGGATTAAGTGAAGATGCTGCATTAAATGCACAAAATCTTGCAGGCGCATCTTCAAAAGGGGTTACGGCTGCAAACAAAGCTTTTCTAGCAAAACGCGTAGTGCATTTTGACTACGACAGCAGCGATCTTTCAAATGAAGACTATCAAACATTGCAAGCGCACGCACAATTCCTCGTGGCAAATGCAAACTCTAAAGTGGCATTAACAGGTCACACGGATGAACGCGGTACGCGTGAATACAATATGGCACTAGGTGAGCGTCGTGCCAAAGCTGTAGAAAGCTTTTTAATCACGAATGGTGTAAACCCGACTCAATTAGAAGCAGTCAGCTATGGTAAAGAAATGCCAATCAATGCAGGTCATGATGAAAATGCGTGGAAAGAAAACCGCCGTGTTGAATTGAACTATGAAGCTGTACCACCTTTATTAAAATAACAAGGTCTACAGACATAAAAAAAGCGCTTTAAAATTAAAGCGCTTTTTTTATGCATTAAGCAGGTTTCTGCTCATCTTCTTCATGCTCATGCTGCATGGATTCAATGAGGTCATGCTTATTGAAATTCTTGTATTCAGGCTTGGCTTCATATTCTTTCCAAGCTTCTTTCACCTTTTCAGGACTAATATCATCTAAACTAATGCCTTCATTTTGCGTTGGCATGGCATCAAACTTTTGTGTAGTCATTCTGCTGCTCCTCAATTCTTCTTCATCCTTCACATCAACATAGCATTATCCCTAAAAGTTGCAAGGGCAAAATCAAGCCAAATAATCGAGTTTAATTTTTCTTTTGCGGCATTCTCCTCTAAAATAGCTATCTAAATTTTTTTTGCTCAATTTGATTGGTTTTCACTCGGAGTTTTCCTGCCATGGCATACCTCACCCTTTCCCAATTCTTAGAACAACAAACTGGGAATCTTACACCTGAACTTGCAAAAGTCATTGATACTATTGCAAATACGTGTAAAACGATTGACCAAGCTTTACAAAAAGGTGCACTTGCTGGGGTATTAGGCAGTGCGCAGCATGAAAATGTGCAAGGTGAAGAACAAAAAAAATTAGATGTGATTTCAAATGACTATTTAATTGATGCATTAAAAGTTCACCCACATGTCGGTGGTTTGGCGTCAGAAGAACTTGATGAATTCACACCTGCACAAGAAAATGGTGAATATTTGGTGTTATTTGACCCACTCGATGGTTCAAGCAACATCGATATCAACATGTGTGTTGGTACGATTTTCTCAATTCTTCCAGCTAAAAATGCCGTGACGCAATCAGCAGATTTCATGCAAGCAGGTGTCCATCAAGTTGCTGCGGGCTATGTACTTTATGGTCCATCAACCATGATGGCATTAACTGTAGGTGCAGGCGTAGTCTTCTTTACTTTCGACCCTGAGTCTCAACAGTTCTTATTAACTACTGACAGCATTCAGGTGGCAGCAGACACCAAAGAATATGCAATCAATGCATCTAATCAACGTCACTGGGAACAACCGGTAAAACGTTATATTGATGAATTACTTGCAGGGAAAACTGGCCCGCGTGAAAAAGACTTTAACATGCGTTGGGTTGCATGTATGGTCGGTGATATTCATCGTATTCTTTGCCGTAGCGGTATCTTCATGTACCCATATGACCTTAAAGATCCGAAAAAAGCGGGTCGTTTACGTTTGATGTACGAAGCCAACCCAATGAGTATGTTAATGGAACAAGCAGGTGGTGCTTCTACAACTGGTCGCGTTCGTATTCTTGAGATTGAACCAACAGAGTTACACCAACGTGTACCTGTAATTATTGGTTCAAAAAATGAAGTTGATCTAGTAACTCAATACCACAATTAATTTAAAAAACAGAAGTAGGTTTTATGCCTACTTCTGTGGACTCTAGCAAACATGCCTATAATTTTTTTAGAATCGAAAGACAACCCAAAAATTAAACACTTACGTGGCTTAATTGAGCAAAACACCTATCGCAAAAAGCAAGGTCAAACCGTGCTTGAAGGTACACATTTGTGTTTGGCATGGTTGCAAGAGCAAAAAAAAATCAATGCCATTTTTACCACGGAACTCGCACTACAACACCCAGACTTAGAAGAAATCCAACGTCTTTATCATGGTTCAATTTTTATTTTAAGTGAATCTTTATACAAAGATTTAAGTACTTTAGGCACTACCCTTGCTTGTCTTGCCATTATCGATTTGCCATCGTCTTCTCAGGCATTGCAATACAATTTAGATACTTTGATTTTGGAAAGTATCCAAGATCCAGGCAATGTCGGTACTTTACTCCGTTCTGCAGCTGCAGCAGGCGTTCAGCAAATTATTACCACTAAAGGTACGGCTTCACTTTGGTCACCACGTGTACTCCGTGCAGGTATGGGGGCACACTTCTCTTTAGATATTTATGAAAATGTCGAGCTGGAACAAGTTTTGCCACAGTTCAAAATTCCTGTCTATGTAACCAGTTCACATCGCTCAACCAGTCTATATGCTCAAGATTTAACGCGAGCATGCGTCTGGATCATGGGCAATGAAGGTCAAGGTGCTTCAGACTATGCGCTTGCACATGCACAAGCTGTGGCAATTCCACAACCAGGTGGGCAAGAATCACTAAATGTTGCTATTGCAGGTTCTGTTTGCTTATTTGAAATGGTACGTCAACGTATCTAATACACTTTTTATTTTAAATTGTCCCGCCCAATTTCAAAAATAGATTACACTTGAAAAAATAATAACGGATATTGTCAACCAAACCATTATTTCCAACGTTATTAAGGATATGTATTGGAAATAATGGTGATAATCCAATGACAGGGTTTTCCATTTCTATGGATTTAGCGCCAAAGCAGTCTCAGCCTGAAAATTTAAGTGCTTTAAAAAGTACGGCTGAACAACGTCTGAAAAATTTTATGCAAGACGTGACTGGACGTGCACTCGTGATGATGGAAAATGCAACGCAAGGACAACAAGGAATCGCAATGGATTTAGTCCAAGAAGCCTTTATTTCTTTGCATAAATCCTATTCAGAGAAGTCGACTGAAGAATGGTATCCCCTGTTTTACACCATTTTAAATAACAAACTGCAAGATTGGCGCCGTAAAGAAGCTCGTCGCTCTCAACCTTTTTCCTTTTTCAAAAAGGTGAGTCTAGATGAAGATGATCTTGAAATTCAGGATGTTATTGATGAAGCAACCCCTAGTCCACTTGAGTTTCTGGATCAGGCTGTCACGATTGAAGAAATTCAAGCTGCGATTCGCCAACTACCAGTTCGTCAACAGCAAGCGTTTATGCTTCGGGCTTGGGAAGGTTTTGATACGCAAACGACTGCTCAAATTATGAACTGTAGTGAAGGCAGTGTAAAAACACATTATCATCGCGCGATTCAAGGTTTGCGATCTGCATTATCGCATTTGAATCCATATTCGGGAGGGTCATCTGAATGAAACAGGATGATTTCTTAAAACAAGTCACTTGTAAACTTGATGGTCTTGCGCAGCAACATAAGGCAAAACCTGTCGTGATGAATCATGTTCTGGATCATATCCAACAACAAAAATCATCACGCTTTGTCTATTTCAAAATGACTGGGTTTGCTCTAGCAGCAGCAATTGCAGGAATTGTGGTTTTACCGAATTCTTTCGATATGTCTGAAAAACCACAGAATCAAGTTGTAGTAACACCAAAACTTTCTCCACAAATGGTTGAAGATTTGGAAATGTTAATGGTTTTAGGTGAGGACAAGGTTCCACATGGCAGCTAGACGGTTAGCTTTTGCTTTTTGTGCACTCGGTTTCTTGCAAACAAGTTTTGCAGGTTTCGAACGTTTTTGGATTTTTTCTAAAGATGCCAATACTCAAGTGGCTGAAACGTGGGAAACGCTTTCTGAACAAGAACAGCGTGCATTGATTAAACGCTATCAATCTCTTAAAGAAATTCCTGATGAACAAAGCAATAGCTTACAACAACGTATGGACTGGTTTACGCAATTACCTGAACAAGAAAAACAAAAAATGCGTGAAACTTGGCAACAAATGAGTAGCCAAGAACGTAATGATTTGCGCGCGCGCATGCAAAAAGCGACACCCGAAGAACGTATTACTATACGTGAAGAGTATATGAACAAATACTTACACCATACCATTGAACAGCATTAAGAACGCTTTAACAGCAATAAATAATCATATATAAAAAGCCAATCTACAATAAGTAAGATTGGCTTTTTATATTCTACTCAACACTTAAATATTAACTTCATCACTGCACAATGAAGTTAATACCAACACTTAATTTAACGCTTTTTTGTCTGGCTATGGTGTCGATACAAACCTAAACCCAACAAACCCAATAAACTCCACCATCCAATTGAACCGCCGCCACCGCCAGAGGTGACTGTATTCTTAGCTGTATTATTTAAATAAATTTTTGCTCGATTTGAAGCCAAGCCTTCCGCATCAAATACGGTATATTCCAAAATCTGGTCGAATGGGCTGTAATTATTTTTTACCTGCACCACCAAGTCGCTCGAATAACAAGTATCTCGCATGGCACTTCCAGGACATGGTCCATGCGGAACTGACGGGTCAACCATCATAGCACTGGGTAAACTATCCAATCGAATTGCCAATTCTTGACCCGCTTCATTACGATAAAAATCGGCTTTATTCAATCCAGCAATACTGCCTTTGGGACCATCATCATCAAAATCATTTTCAAGTGGATGCAAGGAAATTTTCTGGCTAGACCCATATTGCAAGCTGTAAGTATCCTCTTTTGCAATAGGAGCAATATTGGTAAAACTTGCGCTTAATAAACCCGAAGTGGTTTTAGTTGTATCCGCTTTCGAGGTAATACGATAAATACATAATGCACTTTCACCAATGGTAGAAATACTGTCATCCAGTCGATAAAACATGATTCGTTTAAGTTCTGGTACCCATTCACATTTTAACTTCGGATCTTGATCACCAATAAATTGGAAGTTACTGCCTTCACCAGAATAATGCCCCACACCTAAAACTTGGGTATTAATCGTATAATTTTCTGCATTCAATGCCTGAACCTGAGACTCGTTATTGACCCATTGTTCATCTGGCAATGCTAGCGCAAATGGATCAATATAAATTGCACGGTACTTGGCATACTTTTCAGTATTGCTCTTCAAATCCTTAAAAGCGCTCAATTCAGCTTGATATTGTGTTAAATACTTTGCATCCGTCGATTTATCATCAATTCGTTTTTGATATAAATCAATCGCTCGCTGATAGTCAGCGATCATCTGTGAATAAGATAAATTTTTTAAATTAATAATATCTGCTGCAGTTAGACGCATCAGCTCAACCGAACCAATATCACATGTATTTTTCATACTCGGATTGAGAATTAATGTGGCATCCGTAATGCGACTAAATCCGCGTTGATCAACATCACTACATCCTACGGTACCCAGATTGACCAAATCATTTGCTGTCTGATTATTTCTAGGATAATACAGCGGTAGATATTCAGTATTGGCATTCGGTTCTGTATATGTAGTCAGTAATGTTGCCATCGAAATATTACTGACATCAATATTGGTGTTGGTCCCAGAAACATTACTTTCATAAGCCACCTTCGGCAGATTACATTGCCCTGTTACAGCGGCCAATTGCAAAGCATTATTGATTGCACTCATATTGAGCTTGGCATCGGTCACATTCCCGTTATTCAAAGCATAACGGCATGACTGCCCCGAGTTATAAGCCAACACATTAAACGAAATATTTTTACTCCCTAATTGATCGTAAAGTAGTGTACTGGCCGCATTGTTCTCAACGATGGTATTACTGAGCAATGTCAGCGTGCTATTTTCACTTAAATTAGCCTGCGTGGCATTCGAAGAGACATTTTTAATGATTGCCCCTGTACTGCTATTCGCCTGATTTTTAGCAATGGTATTGGTTTGTAATAATATTGATGCTTCACCACAAATATCCAACATACTCTGATTATTCGCTGCACCATTCGCCACAAGGCTACTGTTTTGAATGGTAATGGTCGGCTTGGTGAATAACAAATTATTCAGGCACGTCATTGCTAGAACGCTGCCCTGTCCTGCTTGGTTACCTTGTATTAAGCCATGATCGATAGTCAAAGCGATGTTGCCATCAAGGTAAATTGCACCACCTTGTGCTGCACGTGAGTTCATAATTGCGACATTAGACAAATTAATGTCTGCACCAGCATAAATAGCTCCACCCAATCCCGTACTTACCGCATTCGCCAACGTTAAGTTTTTAAATGAAACCCCATATTTTGATAAAGAACTATTCAGAATCCGTGTTTGATTTTCTCCACTGATGGTTGTTTTAATCGCGGTCGTGGCAGGATAAGTATTGGTCAATACATGTTTCTTGGAATAATCAAGCGGTTCGGCACCATAAATCTCTATCACGGATTGCGGGACCAATTCACGCTTCAGTTTATAAGAGCCCTCTTTTAACTGAATCCGATCTTTTTGCCCTAAACGTGTATCACCTGCATTACATCCACCAAAAGCTTTATTATCGGCGGCAGTTTTTATGGCTTCGCGTAAAGAACATTGATTTAGATTCTCACCATCTTCATCATCAAACGTAGTGACATGAATAAATGTATCTTCTGCTGCCATCAATGACATTGCAGAAAGTACCATTAACGTCAGTAAACCTTTTTTATAATTTTTCACGGTCAATTCCCTTGCCTATTTCTTGTAACGACGTAACCCAATTAGTCCCAATAAACCGAATAAACTAAATATCCCTGCACTCCCGCCCGAAGTTTTCACTTTACTGCTTTCCATTTGTCCAGCTGGTGCCTGAGAGACTTGCACTTTTATTTCTAAATAAGGGTTTTTAGAATCATTGAATCGTGTAGTTGTCGTGACTAAGCGAATCTTGAAAATATCAGCACCATGCCAGTTCCCATTCGGCTTGTACTGAATGTTTCCTTCCTCATCTATGGTTAAATTCCCTTTAGGCTGAGTAATTGTTGGAACGACCTGTAAACATCCATCTTGCCAAGCACCGCCCGCTGGATTCGCACCTAATAAGGCTTCACATTGATCTTTCGGCAAAAGTTCGCCATCACCCAGTAAATCGGCAACCGACATTTTCGCAACTTCACCGTAATTGATATCATCCCCGATTAACGCGATTGTTGTTGGAAACACTAACTCAATAGCACCACGGTCACAAAGGACATTATTTGAATCACGTACTTGTCCACGCTGATCACTCGATTCACATTCAACCCGTGCAGTGTCAGAATCTGTAGATTGTTTACCTTTATTAACGATTAAAGAATCACTCAAGTTTTGATAAGACACCAATAAACGTGGCTTAAAGTAACCTAAAAAATCACTCGTTCCCTGATTAAATGGACAGACCAAACTTTGTCGATCTAAATTTGCACTGCTACATTTTCCTTCAATTGTACTGCCTGCAACTAAAGCCGTTTGGGTCAAAATGTCATTCGGATACTCTGCTGACCCTTGTCCACAAACCGCAGAAACTAAATTATTTTGTAAAATGCTCTGATCACCAGACTCAAATTTACAATCCTGCTGATTGGTAATCGGATACGGATTCCCCACCAAAATACTGTTTGCCAGAAAAGCTTTTCCCTGAGGAGCAACAAACTGAATACCTTGGGCATTCCCAATCATGGTCAGGTTATTTAAGCCAATGCCATCACGTAAATTCAGCAAGTAACCTTTATTCTGTAGAAAAGTACTGTTCTTAATAAAATTGGCGACATTTAATATAGAAGTCGGCAACTGATTGGTATTGAATAATAACGATGAATAAATGCCTGCCGATGTAGTATTTGCTGTCTCATTATTTCGAATAACACTATTGAGAATTTTATATGCAGGACGTTGGGTAAATAAAACCGCACCTTCATTGGCATAGTTTTTCTCCAACAAACTATTCTGAATGACAACCAAACTATCCGTCGTATTTTCTATCGTAGAATTACCAACGTTATAAATTGCCCCACCTTGAGCAGCATATCCACCTGACAATCCTGCATAACTTAATTGCAAATATTCATTGTTATAAATCAGTCCACCTTGTTGAGCACATTGAACCTGACCACAACCTTGTAGGCTGATTTCATACAGAGCTACACTCAGTAGCTTCTCTTGTGAACCATCATCAATGCGTAAAATATTATCTTTCGCCTGCATTTGTAGCACAGCATTGTTTTTACCTAAAACAGGCGTCTCATTAAAATCAGCCTCATAATTGGTTTTAATGGTTAATTCACGCTGAATGTTTAAGTGCGAATTGAGTTTATAAACTTTCTGCTTCTCTAATAAAATGACAGGACTTGCATCTTCCCCACCACAGCCAAAATATCCCTCTTTAGGCATATCTTTATTGATATAGTTTACGGCCTCTCTTAATGAACATTCTTTATCATCCTTAACAACATCTTCAGTGGTGGTGACACTAATATTTGCACTATAAGCATGCCCCGCTAGACATAACATTCCCACACCAATGCTCTGCTTGAGCATACATCTCTCCTTAATTTTTTAATTATCTTGTTTTTCTAGATTGCATCTTCTAAACAATTTAATGCAATCTGATTGCAGTCCTTTTGCTGTACAGCCTAAAAGATGCCAATACAAATAAAATTGACTAAATTGCCAAATTCTTTGGGCATTAAAGCAACTACAGCACGATTACACTGCATATTTTCTGAGCTAAGATAAGATTTGAATGGGTTTGGACATACTGAGGCTTCATGCTGATTTGCAGCATCATGTTCTCCTTAACTTACATTTCTATTATTTTTCTATGCTCGCAAATCCCTGCGATGCGAATTTATCAGTACTTTCTCATAGCTATTTAAATTACTCAAGCGCTTTTATCTATTACTGATATTCATCAATTAAGGCATAAATCTGTCTTAAAGTGGCATGACTGAGTTTAGTCTTTTCGCCTTTAAGCAATTGAATTAACTGCTCTAAAGTTTGTAAAAGTATCGAAGCCTGCTGTGGGCCATGTAACAGAAGATAATCAATAATTTGCTGATCAATATGAATGCCACGTCGAGCCAGCACTGAACTGACTAAAATTTGTCGATCTGCATATAAACTGCCAGTCGGAACTTTGACACTGACCGCTTGGGTTAATCTAGACTGCAAATCAGGCAATTCTAATTTCAATTCAATTGGTGCAAAGCGAGAGGAAAAAACCAGTTGTCCGCCAACTTCATTATTATAATTGATCAGGTGAAATACTGCTTTTTGCCAATGCGGGACACCACAAATCGCTTCGATATCATCAAGTGCCACCAAATCATAGCGTTCTAAAGAAGTAATTGCTTCTGTAGGCGCATCCAGTAGCTCTAATAATGAAACTTTAATCGCCGATTTACCCACATCCAAATAAGAATCACAAATCGCAGAAAGTAAATGGCTTTTACCTGTACCCGCACCACCATAAACATAAAAGCGATTCATCAAACCTGCATGTAACTGGCGAATTGCATCAATCACATGCCCCCATCCCGGACCAGAAAAATCACTGATTCGGGCATCAAGTTGAGGTTCAATATCTAATTGCAGTTGACGCATATTTATGTTTAAGCCTTATACGCTTTATGGTTTAGGTTCGATGTTACTTGATTTTTCAGCTACTTGCTGATCTTTCGCAATTTGATCTTTAATTTCAATATCCACTTCCAGTTGTGACGTTTCTATACTAATAGAATCAGCTTCTGCATTAGAAGTGAAGATTGTTTGTGTACCGTACAACTGGCTCTTCTCATACCATTCTCGTGCATGTTTAAGTAGCACCACAATCACCGCAGCTACAGGCAAAGCAATTAACATCCCTAAGAATCCTGCCAATTGTGCACCTGCCAATACAGCAAAAACCACAGCGACGGGTGATAATCCAATTTTATCGCCTAACAAGAAAGGTTGAAGAATATAACCTTCTACAGCTTGACCAATCATAAAAACCACAACAACCAAAGCCAAATGCATCCAGTCCAATCCAAACTGGAAAAGTGATGCAATGACCGCAGCAATAATCCCGACCGCAAAACCTAAATAAGGAATAATACTGGCCAAGCCTGCAACCATACCAATAATCAGTCCGACTTCAAGGCCAATTAATTGCAAACCAACTGCATACACAATGCCGAGCAACAACATCACCAAAAATTGCCCTTTCACAAATGCACCGAGTACGCTATGGCATTCACCCACAATTTTTAAGGTCGATTGTTCGTAAGGACGTGGAATGAGGCGCCGCATACTATCGAGCATACGATCCCAATCTAACAAGAAATAAAAAGCAATAATTGGGATAAGAACTACTGTCCCACCGATTTGAATGAAGCTTAATCCAGACTGGGCAATTTTCAGTGCCATTGTCTGTAAACTGTCTGCACTATAATTGGTCTGGATATAATCCATCACTGCCGTAGACAGTTGATGCTTATCAATTTCCATCTGTACTAAATTAAAAGTACGCGACAACCAAGGTAAGAAGGTATCATTCAGCCAGTGAATCCCAGCGGGAATACTGCTTTTGGCATACATTAGCTGCTGCCAAATTAAAGGCACCAAATAAGAAATCGCTAAGGTTAAGACTACACCAATTCCAATAAATACGATGCTAATCGCTAGCCAACGTGGCAATCCAATCTGATGGAACTTTTGAACTAATGGATTAAACAAATAAGCGACTAAAAAGGCGACAATAAAAGGCAATACAACAGGCTTTAATAAATAGAGTACCCACAAAATAAGTACAATACCTGTAAGAATAAAAATGCGCCGCAAGGTTCGGTCGACCATATAAACCCGCCTTTTTCGATTTAATCGTTATAAAAAGTAAAATATTTAATTAAAGATAGCATTTTAGAGCATAAATAACATAAGAGTTTCGTTTATTCAGGTTATAATCCCCGCGCAAATGCGGAGACTTCACTATGAGCAACTCAACTTCTACCCCAAACACTGGTTTAAGCTATAAAGATGCAGGTGTCGATATTGAAGCGGGCGACGCACTTGTCGATCGAATCAAATCTGTCGCTAAGCGTACAACTCGTCCTGAAGTGATGGGCGGATTAGGTGGCTTTGGCGCACTATGTAAAATTCCTAAAGGCTATGAAGAGCCTGTTCTTGTATCTGGCACAGATGGTGTGGGTACTAAATTACGTTTAGCATTGAACTTAAACCGTCATGACACGATTGGTCAAGACTTAGTTGCAATGTGTGTAAATGATCTTTTAGTGTGTGGGGCAGAACCATTATTCTTCCTTGACTACTATGCAACAGGTCACTTAAATGTTGATGTCGCTGCTGATGTCGTTACAGGTATTGGTAAAGGTTGTGAGCTTGCGGGCTGTGCATTGGTAGGTGGTGAAACTGCTGAAATGCCAGGCATGTATGAAGGCGAAGATTATGACCTTGCAGGTTTCTGTGTAGGCGTCGTTGAGCAAAGCAAAATCATTGATGGCTCTAAAGTTAAAGCGGGTGATATCTTAATTGGTGTTGCATCAAGCGGTGCACATTCAAATGGCTACTCTCTACTTCGCAAAATCTTAGACGTGAAAAATGTCGATCTTACTCAAATCGTAGATGGTCGCCCACTTGCTGACACAGCAATGGAACCAACACGTATTTATGTCAAACCAATTCTTGAACTTTGCAAACAAGTTGATGTTCATGCAATGGCGCACATCACTGGTGGCGGTTTACCGGGTAATTTACCTCGTGTGTTACCAAATGGTGCTCAAGCGATTATTAATGAATCTTCTTGGGAATGGCCAGAATTGTTCAAACTTCTTCAAAAAGAAGGTGGTGTTGAACAATTCGAGATGTACCGTACTTTCAACTGTGGCGTAGGTATGGTTATTGCTGTTGATGCAAATGATGCAGATAAAACCATTGCGCTTTTAACTGAACAAGGTGAAAAAGCTTGGGCTATGGGTCACATCGTAGACAACGCAGAATCTGTTGAAGGTGCTGACGAGAAAGTCCGCGTAATCTTTGCATAATGAAAATTGCTGTCCTTGTTTCAGGAAGTGGCAGTAACTTACAAGCGCTGATAGATGCCCGTCTATCAGGGAAAATTGTAGGTGTAATTTGCAATAAGCCTGAAGCGTACGCGCTAAAACGTGCTCAACAAGCAGGCATCCAGACTGCTGTCATTGAGCACAAACAATATCCAACTCGAGAAACATTTGATGATGTAATGCATCAACAGTTATTAGATTGGAATGTTGATTTAGTGGTATTGGCAGGTTTCATGCGCATCTTAAGTGCTAAGTTTGTCCATGCATGGGAAGGGAAAATGCTCAATATTCACCCTTCTCTTTTACCACACTATAAAGGTATGCATACCCACCAACGCGTGCTAAATACAGGTGATATGTATCATGGTTGTACCGTGCACTATGTCACCGCAGAGTTAGATGCAGGACAATCTTTGGCACAAGGTGTATTGAAAGTTGCACGTCATGATGATGTCGAACAACTTGCACAGCGCGTGCATGAACTTGAACACTTGATCTATCCTCAAGTTGTAGAATGGATCTGCACAGGTGCCTTGCAATATCACAACACCAATACCGTGATGTATCGCAATCAAGTTTTGAATGAACCCATTCAATTTTGTAAACTGTAAAGAATAATATTCGAATAAAAAATGCATCCTCGGATGCATTTTTTATTTTCTGTTATTGCTGAATCAACTGCTTAATCAATTCTACCGTCGCTTCAGGGCGTTCCAGAGGGAACATATGCCCGCCTGCAACCACACTAAATGGAATACCCACTTTTTTCTTGGCAACTTGCGGAAAACCGTGTTTTAGAAACTCACTTTGATCCCCGACCACCAAATGCATCGGAACTTTAGGTTTCGGCATAGGTAACCACCACCAAGATGGTGTATTACGAAATATTGCAACTTCAGCAGCTTTAGGAATGGTCAAGGTTACACCACCGCGCTCAGCATCTTCGGTTAAGGCATAATCTAAATAAGCCCGAAAGCACTCATCATCAAATTTTTGATATAGGCTTTTCGGTCGTAACATTTCACCTGCCTGTTCACGAGACTCCCAATGATCACGGCGGCGATTACTCAGACCTGCTGGCGTCATATGATCCACCAGTTTCGGTTGAAATAACTTCGCCGTGTGGAACAGTAAAGAGGCTTTACCCATAATCAGTGGTGGATCCAGCATAATCACTTGCTGAAATAATTCAGGTCGCTTATATGCTGTCATCATGGTCAAGACAGAACCTAAAGAGTGCCCCAATCCAATGACTGGACGCCCATGGGCCTGACGTACAATACTGTCGGTTAGCTGATCCACCAAGTGCGGCCAATGATTGGTCACAGGGTAACGCTGGTCAGTTCCGATGAGTGGAACATAGACAATATCGTAATCATCTCTAAGTAAATGAAAAAGCTTTTCATAAACTTTGGATGGCACACCATTGGCATGCGCAAAGTGGATCAGTGGTTTCATTGTAATTTTGTCGTTTGCTCAGCTTGAACTTGCTCTGAGAGTGAAGTTGCAAAACCTTGTCCGATTGAACTTCCCATACGCCCCAGAACAGAATCCAATGGATTATATTGAACGGTATAGTCCACTGTTTTATCGATTTTCAGTTCACGTTTCAAGCTATTTAGACTACCTGTACGGTCAGCAATCCCAAGTTTTACTGCTTGCTCACCTGTCCAAAATAGTCCAGAGAAAATGGCAGGGTCTTGCGATTTCAATTTGGCGCCACGACCTTTCTTAACCGCGTCAATGAAGTGATCATGTACATTATCTAATACGGCTTGTACATGTGCCTTCTGCGCAGCATCAACCGGTTGAGTCATTGATAAAATTGCTTTGTTTTCACCTGAAGTCATTGTGCGGTCTTCTACACCCAACTTTTGCATCAACCCATTCACACCATAATTCGGCATAATTACCCCAATAGAACCGACTAAACTCGATGGGTTGACAATAATTTCATCTGCCGCAGAAGCAATATAATAAGCACCTGATGCACCAGTATCACCAATAAGAGCATACAGTTTTTTATCTTTATGCTGTTGTTTGAGATATTGAATTTCTTGCCAAATTTCATCTGACTGGACTGGAGAGCCACCAGGTGAATTGATATTTAAGACAACAGCTTTACTATTGTTATTCTCGAATGCTTTCTTCAAAGATTTGATGGTGTCTTCACTATTCACACTTTGTTTATCTGCGGCAATTGTGCCAATAATATCAACTACTGCGATATGTGATCCTGTAGTCGAACTGACATCTGTAGGAGCAGTGCTACAGCTTTTACCCAAAATTACCAAGATGAAGAGAAGATAAGCAAAAGTCAGCAACTTAAAGAATATGCTCCAACGACGTGCGCGACGTTGCTCTTCCACGGAAGCCAATACGGCTTTCTCAAGAATTTGCCATTCTTTTCCTGACTGCTTTTCTAAATTTTGTTGTGTAATATGACTTTCGTTTTGTGGTTTAGGTGGCCAATCGGACATTTAATATGATCCAATAATGAATAAAATTACCCCCATTATATACATGCAAACGCAATAAACTATTTAAACCCTGTATTTTCGCCTATAATAATTACTGTTTTATATTTCTTATCCTCATATTTTTTAGGCAATGACTGACAAAACTTCAAAAACAATGACTGATCGCGTACTCCAATTTGTAAGTCGACAACCTATTCAAATTTCTCGCATGATTGCCCGTTCACTCGCGAGTTTAGTGAACGTATTAAAAATTTCTAAAACATCACAAACAATTCGTCTCAATCTTGAAATTGCTTTACCTGAACTGCCTGACCAGCAACGTGAATTGATTACCCAACACGCCATTCGAAATGAACTCATATCCTATTTTGAATTCTTTAGTATTTGGGGCTCAGAAAATCAGAAAAACATCTCACGTATTCATTCAATTACTGGTGAACAGTATTTACACGATGCGCTGGCTGAGAAAAAAGGGGTGGTATTGATTGTTCCACATTTTGGCACTTGGGAAGTGATGAATGCTTGGGTCGCCCAATTTACTGAAATGACGATTCTATATAAACCTGTAAAAAATCCAGCAGCGGATAATTTCGTACGAAGTGCACGCAGCCGCGAACAAGCGAATCTGGTTCCGACCGATGAAACGGGTGTACGACAAATTTTTAAAGCATTAAAACAAGGTGGAACGACCGTTATTTTGCCCGACCACACTCCCAATGTTGGCGGAGAATTGGTTCCTATGTTTGGTTTACCATTAGAGTCGAGTAATTTAAGTGCCAAGCTGATTCAAAAAACTAAAGCTAAAGCATTGTTGCTATATGCAATTCGTAATGATGCGCATGGCTTTGACATGCATATAGAGCCAATCTCTGATGAAATTTATCATGGCAGTGCCAATGATGGTACGGAAGTTATTCATCATGAAATTGAAAAACTGATTCAACGTTTCCCAGAACATTATCATTGGAGCTATAAGCGTTTTAAAGCCAATCCAGCGTTACGCAATCTCTATAACTTACCTCATGAACAAGCCATATCATTGGTCATGAAAATTAGACAACAGCAGACTAGCGATTAAGCCAACGCTGCTGATCACGATAAAAATTTAATTGTATCGTTTGATCCTGTGCCTGTATAAATTGAATACTTCCCTTGTCAATTGTGCTGTAAAGCGGAATCTTAAGTTCATTTAAACGCTGTAGAGTCAGCTTACTTGGATGACCATAACGGTTATTAATTCCCGCAGAGGCAATCGCAATTTTGGGTTTTAATTGTTTTAAAAAATCATAAGCCGAACTGTTTTTACTACCATGATGCCCCAATACCAGAACATCCACTTTTAAATCTGGATAGTCCTTTAAAATCTGATATTCTGCTTCCCACCCCGCATCTCCCATAAGCAAAAAGTTGGCATAGGGTTGGGCATTTTGCACTTGAACATAGAGCACACAAGAAAGCTCATTTTGATTATGAGTAACTTCAGTTAATTGCTGCTGTTTTGGTGATAATACCTGTATTTTGACACCCTTTAATTGCCATACCTGTCCTGAATGACAATAATTGAATTGAGACTCAGGCATTACGTGCACCTGCTCATTACTGTAAATTGTTTGAACAGGCAAAGTTGAACGTAAAGAAAAGTATGCGCCGCTATGATCTTGGTCTAAGTGAGTCAATACCAACTGATCTAAATTAGATATTCCCCTGCTATTTAAAAAAGGACGAATGAGTTGCTGTCCTACACTAAATTTTTGTTCATCATAATGACCACCCATATCAATCATCATCTGCTGATCGTGATTTTGTAAAAAAATAGCTTGCCCCTGCCCAACATCTAGAATTTGTAATTCAAACGCATGTTTTGATTCATCGAATATAAAAATAGGTAAAAAGCAGACAACACTCCAACTTTTTGGCACAACACCCCGAGGTAAAAACAGAATAATCAAACCCAAAATCAGCCCAAACATCACTGTCCAGCTCATGGCAATATTTTGTACCGTTGAACCAAATATCTGATCGCCAGTATTTAAAATTGAAAGTAAAAAAGACACACCTAGATCATTCAATTTAAATAACAAAATTCCCAATGGAGGAACAACCCATAAACACAGGGTCGCAATAATGCTTAATGGAACAACAAGCAGACTCAACCATGGTAATGCCAGCATATTACTGAATGGTGCAATCCAGACCACTTGTTGAAAGAAAACCAACATCAAGGGTAATAACGCTAAAAATATTTTCCCTTGTGATTCAAATAAAATAGCAATGTATAACTTAAGTTGTGCATAACGCGTTAGCATCAACTGCTCAGACTGCTGCTGTATGGTTTGATAAATTCTTAACAACACTAAACAGGCGCAATAAGACAACCAAAAGGCAGCGGATAAAATACTAAAAGGATCTAAAAACAGTAGAATTGCAGCACTGAGGAGGAGTACTTGCAGGGCTTGTAATTTGAATCTCAATAAAATCAGCACAGCAACAATACAACTGGTTAACAGTGTCCTTAATGCAGGAATTTCAAACCCCACAAAAGCCGTATAGAGCAATACTCCCATACAAAATGGAATCATCAATAAATAAGGTTTGGGATAACGTAAATACCAACTGGGTGTAAAACGGATAATTAACCGATGAATCATCCAACACAACATTGCAGCAAAAATCAAAACATGGGGACCAGAAATTGCCAATAAATGACTGAGTCCCATACGATTAAATAACGCTTCAACTTCGGGGCTCAATAAACTTTGGTCGCCTGTTAACAACGCCAAAAGTAAACCTGAGTGATGCAAGGATTGCTGTTGTAATGTATTTCGCAACTTTAATCTTTGTTGCTCAATGGCCAACTGTATTTCAGCAACTATACTGTTCTGCTGTCTTAAATAGGACATGAACCCCATAGCATAAAGTTGTTGTTCAGTCAGCTTTTCTGCTTTTTTTACTCGAAATGCAGCCATGATGTTTTGCTGCAAAAACCATTTTTCTTGATCAAATGCGCCTTCAATTGCATAACTATGGGCTGGTAACACCTCTCCATACAATCGGTAGTATTGCCCCAATTCGAGCTGACTATCTAAGGATGGATAGACATAAGCTAACCACTTCACAGGTTGCTTTCGATCATTCAATACCATAATCTGCTGTTGAATATGTTTTGATTGAAGCTGATTCAATGATTTTACATGCACAATCACTTCGGCAGGTTTCGCGGTCAATTCACGTAAAGAGAGACGTCGTGTTAAAGCACTGTCTGCGTATACGTAAGCCAAATTAAAACTCAGCAAACACAATAAACTTAGCCTTATTAATCGAATCGATTGCAAATTAAGTTGTGGGAATTTAAAGAGAACGCATTGAACAATCAAACATACTATTGCCAATAAAGCACAAGTTTGACCTGTCAGTGCCCAAACTTTTCCCATACCCGTGATACCAAAAATCCAAGCGATTAATATGTAATACATCATTATTTTTCATATTGTTTTTATGCGTGCCGCACATCATAAAGCCCACCAAGGTGGGCTTCAAGTACAAGATAAGAATTTAAATTTTATTACGGTTCAGCCCAAAGGCCATCTTGCATATGCAATATAGAATCTGCCGTTTGTGCCAATTGCTCATCATGCGTGACAATCAACATTGCCATATTAAATTCTTGACGTAAATCGCTGAGTAATTCAAAAATTTTAACCGCAGTTTTCCGATCTAAATTGCCTGTAGGTTCATCCGCCATCATTAATGCTGGTTTTGCTACCAAGGCACGTGCAAGTGCAACACGCTGACGCTCACCACCTGATAATTCACCAGGCTTATGCGTTAAACGATGCGATAGCCCAACACGATTTAATAAATATTCGGCCTGTGCTTTGACGTCTTTATAGTTCGTCCCTTCACGTAACATTAGCGGCATCGCAACATTTTCTAAAGCAGAAAATTCAGGTAATAAATGATGGAATTGATACACAAAACCGAGATGCTGGTTACGCAAATAGCCTCGTTCAGCTTCTCCCATATGGTCAAAACGCTGACCATTAAGCCAGACTTGCCCTTCTGTAGGACGATCTAATCCACCCAACACATGTAGCAAAGTGCTTTTACCAGAACCACTTGAACCTACAATCGAAATAAACTCACCAGCATGGACTTTTAAAGATAGACCTTTAATCACTTCAACAGTTGATTTGCCATCCGTAAAATGTTTAACCACATTTTTGGCTTCTAATACCACGTTACTCATAACGCAAAGCCTCCGCAGGTTGAATTTTAGCAGCACGTAATGCAGGGTAAATGGTCGCCAAGAAACTTAAAATTAAAGATAGGCTGACAATAATCACTACATCTTGCCATCTTAAATAAGAAGGTAAGTAATTAATAAAATAGGCATCAAATAAATGTAAACCAAGTGCTGTATTCACCCAGTCAATAAAACCACTAATCCCAGTTGCGAAAATAATGCCTAAAATCGCACCGGCTACAGTACCAATAACGCCAATGACTGTACCTTGTACCATAAAAATTTTGGTAATGGTCGCAGGTGAAGCACCTAGAGTTCTTAAAATCGCAATATCTGCCTTTTTATCAGTGACTACCATCACCAGCGACGAGACAATATTAAATGCCGCAACCAATACAATCAGGAACAACAGCAGACTGACCATCGCCTTTTCCATTTGAATGGCACTGAACAAATTACCGTGGGTATAAGTCCAGTCTGAAGCGTAATAATTGCCTGGCAATTCGCGTACAATTTCATTACTTACTTGTGGTGCAACAAAAATATCATCCAACTTTAAACGTATTCCTTGTGCACCATCAGGCAAACGAAGCAACGTTGATGCATCATTCAGGGCAATATAGCCCATCATGGAGTCTACTTCCGCTCCAATGCTAAATATGCCAACAATTTTAAAACGCTTGAAGCGTGGCACCACACCCGCAGGTGACGGCGTTGCTTCTGGCAAGACCAACGTAACACTATCGTTCAAACCCAAGCCCAACGCATCGGTTAATTGCTTGCCTAAAACAATGCCAAATTCGCCTTTTTTCAATTGATCAATATTACCTTCGACCATGTGATCTTGAATAATCGAGACTTTTCTCTCGTATTCCGGCTCAATACCTGTCACCATAAGACCAGAGACCTGACCATGTGCAGTTATCATGCCTTGTAATTGAGTAAATGGCGCAACACCTTTAACATGCTCATGCTGTTCAACTTTTTTTGCAAGTTCAGGCCAATCTGTTAAAATTTGTGTTGATGAAACAGTGGCTTGAGGTATCATGCCTAGTACACGGTTTTTTAATTCTCGGTCAAACCCATTCATCACAGATAAAACTGTAATGAGCACAGCCACACCTAATGTGAGACCGATCATTGAAACCAGAGCAATAAAAGAAATAAAGTGGTTGCTACGCCGTGCGCGAGTATATCTTAACCCGATGTACAGCGAGATTGGTTTAAACATACCATCTAGTCCGAGGTAATACATTATGGAAAATTTACAGCATCAAAGCGCCTCAGCGGAACGTAGAGTTATGTCACGTATCGATGCTGCCTTGCGAATTAATTATCAGATTATTTCTGATGATGTTGCTCTTAATGATCCTTACGATCCAAATTTTGTCTTGCCCCGCTATTTTCTACTACTCGCAGAATTAGATCAATTTGATCTGGCATTAAACTACGAATTAGAACAATTAACTGAAAAAGATCAACAAATTGCTCGAATATTATCCTTATTCAATCAAAAATTAAACCTCATTACAGGCTCTTTATACGACGCAATTGTACAATCCATGTTACCTGTGCCTGAACATGTCAATTTTTCTGAGAGTGGATTTAGTTTTCACAGTGACCGTGAAATTCAGGAAGGCACTTACATTCATGTCACTTTGAGTCATCCTGAAAACTTCTTTCACATTGCTGCGACGGCTCAGGTTGTTTACAGCCGAGACGAAGGTAAAGGAAAATTCCGCACAGGCGCCTATTTTATTACATTACACCCACAAGATCGGGTCAAATTGGCTGAATGCGTCGACTTGGAACAATCCAAAGATTAAACTCGCAGATTATTTGGATCGCTTGAGTTTAAGAGCGAGCTCTCTGCTCGCTTTTAAATCTCGATAAAAATAGATAAATAAACCCAATAATAAAATGCCCGCACCCACAAAAACCATTAAAGACAACATTTCCTGATTCAACAAGGCACCAATCAACATTGCTAGAATTGGTGTCATGACTGTGGTTAATGAAATGGTGGTCGGCTGTAAGTTTTGTACCAATTTAAAATAACAGAACATCGCAATCAGAGATGCCATGATTACGGTATACAACAATGCCAATATCGATTTTACTTGTGGTATATGAGTAGGTACATACTGCCAAATAAAAGGAATTAAACAAGCCGCCACAATGCTCGACACTAAAATTGAACCTGTCGCTTGCGCAATAGGATTGATAGGTGCATTGACTTTTTTGACCCAAAACATTGATAAAGCATAAATAAATACGCTAAGCAACATCAGTAAAATGCCGATTGGATGCACATGTTGCTGACTACCCGTAAAGCAAATAATCGCTAAACCTGATACCGAAATCGTCATGCCCAACCATTGCAGTCGATGTAATTGTTGCTGAAAAGCAAAACGACCTATGAGTCCCGCCATAATTGGAGCTAAACCGAACATCAAAGCAATCATCCCTGAGGATAAATAACGGGTCGCCATATAGGTAAAAATTTGCGAGCCAATAAAACTTGCAGCACCTGCCAAATAACTTCGCAAACTGATTCGATCAAATGGCAAATGCACTTTCAGTACATAAATAAGTCCCAAAGCCAAAGGCAAGGCGATAAAAAATCGCAAAACCAATGCCCACATTAAATGGATGTCTGAAACACTCCATACAATGGCTAATGGTGTGGTTGCCCAGATGAACACCAATAAGGCATAGGTGGACATCAAATTGGCTTTGGATGGCATAGTCAATTCCATTTAAACACTAGTTTTGCGCTTTTGCTTTTGAATCGTTTGATCAAGACTGCTCGAAAATTCACGCTTATCACGTTCTGAAATTGGCGGTGGGCCACCAGTTTGTACACCTGCTCCACGTAAGGTGTCCATAAAATCACGTAAATGTAGCCGTGCTTTTACATTGGCAGTGGTATAAATTTCACCACGGGGATGAATGGCAATCCCCCCTTTCTCAATCACTTGAGCCGCCAATGGAATATCTTGTGTCACTACAATGTCATTGGCTTGCATACGCGATACAATTTCTTGGTCGGCTGCGTCTGCGCCACTCATCACTTGTATGGAGTTAATACGCACCGAAGGGGTAATCCCCACGTTTTGGTTGGCAACAAAAGTTACCTCTAACTGGTAACGATCTGAAGCACGTAAAATCACTTCACGTAAAATTTTTGGCAATGCATCAGCATCAACCCAGAGTTTAAAAGCTAACACAGGCATCTACGATATTAAAAATTTCACTCAGTGTAACAAAAAGCTCTGCATTACTCTGCTGTTCATTTTAAATATACTTGAAAAGTATAATATTAATAAAAGGCAAGATGAAAAATGCGTTAACTTAAAATTGGGATGCTCACAAATATACAACATGCTTTCCTTTCTCAGTCCAGATTCATCACTTAGTTTGTATTTTTACTCTTATTTTCATCCAGATAGACTTGAAATCTCCAAATCACCCTCGATTAATAGATTAAAGCCACTGAACATTCAAAATTGTGCTTATGAAAAATCAAAACAGACCAGAAATGATCAGCATTGAAGATCAAAACTTCGGCAGTCATATTGAGCATTGGAATCTGCTGACAGAGAATCCAGCCACTGAAGTTCCCAAATGGTTAGGTCTGGCGCTTGATGAACCCATCATGCCAATGGGACTTTGCCGTGAAGAATGTGATATGGATGCATCTGTATGGCTGATTCAAGGTCCTAGCAAGGAAAAAGTACAACTTTGCCAAGTGATTGCTGTTGAAAACAATAAGCCTAAAGCGGTGAAGACCGCTTTTCCAAGTTTTGAAAGCCCGTATAAAGTCAAAGCCTCAATTGAGCGGATTATTAGCTGTAAATCTAATACTCAGGCAGTACTGCGTTTAAATTTAGGCGACAATAGCATTGTTTATGCATTTGATAGTCTCTACAGTGTGAATCATGATCAATACCAAAAAGATCAAACCTATTTGGTTCAATTAAATGCATGGGCCTATGAATTAGAAGCAGTTTCTGAACATGAACAACTGGTAGTAGATGATCCAGCTTCAATTAAACATCACCGTGCCTTGAATGATATTCTGGCTGCAAATGATGGTATTGCACCCGCCAATCTACAAGAGCAAATAGATGCATGGGAGCCTAAATCTGATGATGATAAAGCACCTGTCACTGTCGACTTCTCCAAAATGGTGGCCTATTTGTATGGCGAAAAAATGGGGCAAGAAGATGAGGCTTGGTTCCAAGGAAATATTGTGGGCAAAACTAGCCTAGAATTTATGGGACAAGAATATACACTCTATGATGTCACGCTTATTCATGATGAAAATCAAGAGGCTACCCTCATTCGTATTGCGACCAAAGATGATCAATATAGACATTTTAATATTGGTCAATACATTCGTGGCAATATTTGGGTTCAAGTGAGTATTCACTCAAAAAATTAATTTTTTCATCAAGATAGCATCTTAAAAAGCGGAATATAGATCATATCGAATCCATGATTTGTATTTCGCTTTTTCTATTTAATTACAATCAACAAGGTCAATCGCATATCATTGTTTATATTTTATCCACAGTTTTTTATTTTAAGATTCTTTTTAAATTCAAATAATGCGCACTTATCCACAGTTTTAAATTTATTTACTGCTGTATTCCTCTTAAAATAAAAAACAAATAAAAACATTTAGTTATAATAATACTGAGTAAAAGTTAGATTATTGAATATAGAAAAGTTATTTAAATTAAAATATGCGCGATTTTCGAATTAATGCAAATTAGTACTTTATTTAATCAATTCTTTATGTCTATAATATGAACAAGCAATAGGATTTAACGATAATATAGATCGGAACGAAATATCTATGAAAATCGTACAAGAAGAAAATTTACAGCGCGTTGAAACTCAACTTGAACAACGCTACCCCCTTGATGTGATGTCATGCATTTTTTTTATTTTTGGCATGATGTCATCGGCTTATATTCTGCACCAGTTTATTCTTTAATTTTACGCTTAAAATAAAAAAACCCATCTTATTCAGATGGGTTTTTGCATATTAGGATTAACCGTTACGTTTTGCAAAGTCATCCATAAAGTTAACCAACGCTTGTACCCCTTCTAAAGGAACGGCGTTATAAATACTTGCACGCATACCACCTACAGAACGGTGACCTGCCAAATTCAACAAGTGATTTTCTTCAGCTTCTTTCAGGAATAATTTTTCTAAATCTGGATTTGCCAAAGTAAATGGTACGTTCATAATTGAACGGTTTGCTTCTGCAATTGGGTTTGCATAGAAGTCGCTAGAATCAATATAGCCGTAAAGCAATTGTGCTTTTTGCAGATTCACTTGATGAATGGCATCTACACCGCCATTTTCAAGTAACCATTCAAATACTAAACCTGACAAATACCACGCATATGTTGATGGTGTATTCACCATCGAATCATTTTTAGCTTGAGCAGAATATTTCAGCAAACTTGGAATTTCTGGTTTCGCTTGATCCAATAAATCTTCACGAATAATGACCAATGTTAAGCCTGCTGGACCAATATTCTTTTGCGCACCTGCATAAATCAACCCGAATTTAGACACATCTAAAGGCGCAGACAATATGCTTGATGAAAAATCAGACACCAATGGCTTATCTGTTTCTGGAATGCCAGCGAACTGTAGACCACCAATTGTTTCATTATCTGCATAATGCACATACGCAGCATCATCCGATAAATTCCATTGACTTTGTGGCGTAATCGCGAGTTTGCCGTCAATTTTTGTTCCAGCTTCTACAACATGAATATCGCCATAACGCTGCGCTTCTTGCAACGCTTTTTCAGACCAAATACCCGTATGGATATAGTCCGCTTTGTTGTTTTTACCCAACAGGTTTAATGGAATTGCAGAGAATTGTAGTGATGCCCCACCCTGTAAAAATAACACTTTGTAATTTTCAGGAATGTTCATGAGCTTACGTAAGTCAGCTTCGGCCTTTTCTGCAACTGCAACATAGTCTTTGCTACGGTGGCTCATTTCCATAATGGACAGCCCTTTGCCATGCCAATCCAACAACTCTTGTTGAGCTTTTTCTAAAACGGCAGTAGGTAATGCAGCAGGACCAGCACAGAAATTGTACGCGCGCATGATTTTTCCTTTCAGAGGTGAAACACAATAAAATGATGGCATTTAATCATATCTTGCTCAGGCTTGCAGTAAATTATCCTGAAAATATTTCAATGCTATCGGGTATTTAAAGTCAAAACTTCAATAAAGATCGATTCTTTTTTAGGTGGAATAGCTTTATTAAATGATTTAACAGTCACTAAGTAGCTGACTATACGTACAATTAATGCTGAAATCATCACCATAGCATGAATCAACATCGTAGCTATTAAATAACAGCCCAATTCAACATAACGCTAAACATGAATTTTTTTCTTTTTAGGCCAAGTAAAATGTTGTTCTTTTAAATCTTTCAATAATTTTTCATCATGTATATTAATCCTGTGACATGTAGATTGAGCATACAAATTTTGGCTAGTCACCTCAAACTAAAATACCCACTACATTTGTCGTAGCTTAAAAAAACCGTTGAAAGCAGTATTAAATTCATTAAGCTAAGTATGGGATGATTCAACATAGAAACCAGCACCAACTCACAAGGACTGACCTTACTCTCATCCATTCTACAAATAAGATAGCCAGTTAAAATATGGTGTAAATCATGATATTTTGAGATTTATGTCTTACTACAATATTCGGAAGCGAGATGAGTAAGTAACCATAAGAAACATGAACGGTGCAAAACTCTGGTTCGAGTTGGATCAAGCAAAACCATTGTTCTGATAAAATAAATCTAAGATTTAATGAATATAGATCTGGTCTGATTGCATTGATACAAGTAAATGTAAATTGAAAACGTACGCTGTCATTGCTATTTTTATCTATGTAATTTTTTAAAAAGTTTAAATTTATCGTATTATCTATTTACTGGAAAATGAGTCTAGCATCTGCAACACTCACAATGTAAACGCGCCCGTTTACACCAATAAAATAAAGATCTGTATAATTCATTACAACAACAATGCGAGTTTGATTAATGCCACAGCGTTTTCAATTAAAACCAAGAAAATTAACGCTTAGGATGAATCCCGTTTTCCCTAGTTTTATTTGCCTATGTACTAGTATGCTATTTCATACTCCAAGTTATGCAAAATCAATCAGCTATATTGAGGCTGAACAAAACATACTGACTCAATCCTATAGCACTCGAGCTGCGCAAGCTCTACAACAATCTGCTCAACTGCAAGCCGAAGCAGTGAAAGGGCTCGGACTCCCGCGTATAGATTTAAATGTACGTGCTTATGCCTTCCATAATGAAGTGGATGTGCCACTAAACTCCTTAAAAAACAATCTGGATAATACGCTTACTCAGGGCGTGAATAATCAAATTGATCAATGGCAAAATAATAGTGGCATACCCAGCGGAATTACAGACACGCTAAAAGATGGTGTTGGGCAAGTCATTGACCGTGGCGTTGGATTAATTCCCAATGAAGCGACTGTGAATTTGGATGATCAAGTCGTACGTCCTACTGTTTCTGTTTTTATGCCTTTATATACTGGCGGGTTGACCTCTAGTGCCAAACAAATGGCACAAATTCAGTCAGAGCGCAGCGTTATCAATAATAAACAGCAACAAGACCTTCAACGTTTCGAAATTATTCAGGCTTATTTTAACTCTCAATTACAGACACAATTATTAGCAGCAAGCCGCTTTAACGCTCAAGCAATGCAAACACATTATCAAAATGCGCTGAAATTAGAACAGCAAGGCTTTATTAGCAAAGGGCAACGGATGCAATTTGAAGTTGCTAAAAATAATGCTGAACGTTTAGCACAAAATGCCCAAGCCAACCTACAAGCCAGCTTGTTTCAGTTGAATAATCTACTCCAAAGCAGTGAAATAACAGAATTAAGCACGCCTCTTTTTGTCAATACGACCCAAAATCATTCGGTTAATCAATTATTAAAGAGTTACCCTGAACAATCCTCTCTGGTTCAAAAATTGCAAAAGGATACTGAACTTGCTGGAGTAAAAGTAAAAGCGGAATCGGCAGCCAAAAAGCCGACTGTATTTGCCTTCGGTGAATACAGCTTAGATGAACATCAAAACTGGATTGTTGGTATTGCCGCTCAGTACAATTTATTTTCGGGCATCGACAAACAAAAAAATATACAAGCTGCTGAATTACAAAGATACGCTTTACAATTAACCACTGAGCGTACCAAGCAAGAAATCGAAAACATGATTTATAAATCATATAGCGAGCTTGAAACTGCACAACAAAGCCATGTTTTACTGCAACAAAACATGTTAGCCGCACAAGAAAATTTACGTATTCAAACACTTTCTTTCAAAGAAGATATGGGTACTGCCACACAAGTCATTGATGCTCAAAATGCCATGACGGCTCTTAAATCTGAGATGGCACTGAATGCTTATAAATACGTCATGTCATTAGCCACTTTATTACAAAGCCATGGTTCTATAGCTGAGTTTCAAAGCTATGTAAATCAAAAAAATACGCAATATATTCGTTAACTTTAATGGGGAAACCACATGAATCAAGATCAATCAACACCTGATCAAGAACCTAATGCTTCCTCATTGGAAGAAGAAAAAACAGCTAAATCTGAAACGGATGTATCAGTGCAACTGACCGAAAATAACACTGAGACAGAAAATTCAGCAGAACAGTTAAATGATGTCTCTGAAAAAGTGACTGATCCAACATCAAAAACTAAGCTTCTGAAAAGCTTGGGTATTATTCTAGCCATCTTACTGCTTGGGTTAATCGCATTTGGTTTGTGGAAAAGCTACCAACCCAAAATGGTTGAAATACAAGGAAGAGTTGAAGCGGAAACCATTCATATCAGTACCAAAATACCAAGCCGAATTGAAGAACTCTATGTACATGATGGGGAAAAAGTTCAAAAAAATCAGCCTCTCGTACGTTTATATAGTCCTGAGATTGATGCTAAAAAACAGCAGGCACTGGCTACTTTGCAATCTGCGCTAGCACTGCAATCGACAACTGATCGAGGCTCACAACAAGAGAATATTGATACCCTATTTGCCAACTGGCAAGCCGTGAAAGCTCAACAAGAGTTGGCACAGACAACCTACCAACGTGGAGCAAAACTTTTTCAGGAGGGTGTTATTTCACGTCAGCGCCGTGACGAAATGCAGGCTGCCGCCCAATCTGCTGCTCAGTTGACTGAAGCTGCCTATCAACAATATGCTCGGGCAAAACGAGGAAGTACAACTGAACAGAAATCCACAGCCGATGCGCAGGTTGAAATTGCTAAAGCTGCGGTTGCAGAGGCCAATGCGCTAGATGCTGAAACAAAATTATTTTCACCTGTAAACGGTACAATTTCCAAAACCTACGGCAAAGTCTCAGAATTAGTCGCGATTGGCGTGCCTGTCATGAGTATTATTTTAGACGATGAGCTCTGGGTGAGCTTAAATGTTCGAGAAGATCAGTATGTTCAGGTCTATCAAGCTAAAACTTTGGAAGGATTTATACCCGCTTTAAATAAAACTGCACAATTTAAAATCGAAAACATTGATGCAGAGGGTGAGTTTGCCACCATCAAAACAACGCGACAAACTGGAGGCTACGACATACGTAGTTTCAAGCTCCACTTAACACCAAGCATACCCATTCCTGATCTTAAAGTTGGCATGAGTGTGTTATTTAAAGTCAAAGAGCAATCCTGATGTGGGCTGGTCTCTGGCGTGAACTCCGCTATTTAGCCACACATAAATGGGACTTGTGTTTAGTTACACTCGCCCCGCTATGTATCATTGTGCTATTTAGCTGTATGTTTGCTCAGGGAAAGCCTGAACATTTACCCATTGCGATTATTGATCAAGATCAGAGTAATCTGAGTCGAAATATCGAAAAATATTTATCCAGTAATCAAAGCTTAGCTATTTATACCGTAACGCCCGATTCCAATGAAGCTGAACGCCTACTGAATGAAACAAAAATTTGGGGCTACGTACTGATTCCAGCAGGTGCCGAACAACGACTGGTTCAAGCCAAGGATGCTCAAATTGCTCTTGCATTTAATCAAAGCTACTTCAGCGTCGGCAATACCATTTCTTCAGCCATGCTCAGCAGTACTGTGCAAGCCATGGCAAATTACATGGGACAAAATTATTTAGAAAATAATATTCCCTATTTAGACATCCCTACTCCCAATGTGAAAATCTCGCCACTCTATAATCCGAGTCTCAGTTACGAATTTTATTTAGAACCTTTTGTCATTCCTGCTGTTCTACATTTATTACTCTGTTGTTGTGTGGCCTTTTCTGTAGGTCAGGAATTTCAATTTAAGTCTGCAAAAAACTGGCTCAAATCTTCAACAATATGGACAACATTACTCAGTAAAGTTCTTGTTTATGTTTTTATTTTCAGTATTTGGACATGGTTGTGGATGTTCTGGCTTATAGAAATTCGAGGGTGGTTTGTGGCTGGTCAACTCTGGCTCCTACTTTTAGCTCAGTTTTTATTTTATTTTGCCTATGCTTTAATTAGTGCAACTGTAGTATTAGCTACCCATAATTTAGCCAAAACTTTCGGCTTTATTGCTGTATATGGCGGTTCATCCTTAAGTTTTGCAGGTGTGACACTCCCTTTAAATAATGCTCCTGCATTTACCAAATTTTGGGCAAATATTATTCCATATACCCCTTATGCCAAACTTCAAACTGAACAATGGGTCGTTGGTAGTCCGATACAACTTTCATTCATTCCTTTAGCAATTCTAGTTTTTTATTGTCTCGTCTATTGGACAACTTCTTTCCTGTTATTAAAAAAACGTCGTGTAGAGGTGCAGGAATGAAACAAACATTAAAGTCATTTCTTTTCTACTTTGTAAAAACATTTAAAGATATTACAAAGAATAGTTCCATTCTCACAACGATGGTGCTTTCAATCTTCTTTTATAGTTTTTTCTATCCCACAGCTTATAAAGCACAACATGCTCAAGCATTACCCATCATTATTGTAGATGAAGAACAAAGTGCTTTAACTGCCAGTATCATTAATGCAGCAAGTAACAGTCCAAATATTCAGGTTCGTGCGGTAACAGGAAATTTTGCCGAAGCAGAGATGTGGGTAAAGCAACAACGTGCAGATGGCATTTTGCTATTACCAAATAATTTGTCTAATAGTATTCATCGCGGTGAAGTCGGCGGTGTTGGGTTATATTTGAGTGCTGCCTATTTTTTAAGAACTAAACAAATTGGTTTGGGGCTGGCAACAGCCATTGAAAATACCCTAGCAGAACGCGCAGAAAAGTTTGGTCAGATTTCACATTTTTCACCCGTCCTTTCTGTTCATCAAATTCCATTATTTAATACACTTTCAGGCTATGGAAGTTATATTTTTCCGGCGATTGCCCCATTAATTATTCATCAGACTATTGTCTTGGGCTTGTGTATGCTGATTGCAGGTTATCGCAACTCAAATTGGCGGAGCAAAACAACTGAGTTTTGGGGATTATTTGCTGCTGCGCTAAGCATAGGTTGTTTAGGCTGCTTTTATTTATTTGGTTTTACCTTTTGGTTCTATGACTATCCGCGTGGCGGAAATTTTCTGGGAATGCTGATTGCTGTCCCAATTTTTATAAGCAGTGTGATTGGGCTGAGTCTTGTCTTGGCTTCTTATCTGGATCTTCCCGAGCGCGCTGGTCATCTCATTGTTTTCACTTCCATTCCGCTATTTTTACTTTCGGGTACAGCATGGCCACATGCCGCTATGCCACAATGGATGCAATACTTAGGCTCAGTTCTACCATCTACTCAAGGTATTCAAATGTTTATTCAATTGAATCAGATGGGTGTACCTACGCAAATGGTCATTACTAAGCTCATTTATCTGAGTGTTTTTGCAAGCATCTGTTTAAGCTGGGCACATTATCGCTTATGTATCAAACCTAAATAGCCATATATTCATCACTTTTATTTTACAAATTAATCTATTTTCTAGAATCAATCGTATTACCAAATAAAATTGATTAAATAACAATCAATCAATAATAATAAATTAAAAAAAGATCGCTCATTCTTCATAATAACTTCACAATAGCCACCTTCCATCTGCCAGCATTCTTCTTTTTTTCGTGCCATCGCATTTTGATGCAGCATAAGAGTTCTTGCAGATATTTTTTGCCCCTAATTTTTTTTCTGAGCTGAGTATGAAAAAAATTAAGATAAGCCTTGCATGGCAAATTGTAATTGCACTCATTTTAGGTGTACTTCTAGGCTCTTTTCTGCACTATTCTCCTGAATATCGTGATGCCTTTGTAACTAATTTATTGAGCCCATTAGGTTCAATATTCATTAGCCTCATCAAAATGATTGTAATCCCACTTGTAGTTTCAATGCTGATTCTCGGCATTGCGAATACAAGTCATGGTACCAATGTTGGTCGCCTAGGTTTCAAAACTATTTTATATTTTGAAATTATTACAACCATTGCCATTATTGTTGGCTTGGTTGCGGCAAATATATTCCAGCCAGGCGCTGGTATTGATATGTCGACGCTAACTCAAGTCGATATTTCTAAATATCAAGAAACCAGTCATGAAGTTAGCCAACATTCTCATGGTTTAGTACAAACCATTTTGTCGCTAATTCCACCGAACTTCTTTGCTGCATTAACTAGCGGTCAAATGCTGCCGATTATTTTCTTCTCGGTATTGTTTGGTATTGGCTTAGGTTCTTTGTCTAAAGAAACGAAACAACCGCTGATTCAGGTATTGCATGGTGTTTCTGAGACAATGTTCAAAGTTACACACATGATCATGAAGTTTGCACCTTTAGGTGTATTCGGCTTGATCGCTGCGACCGTTGCAAACTTTGGCTTTAGCTCGTTACTTCCATTGGTCAAACTTGCCGTATTGGTGTATGCCGCTATTTTCTTCTTCACTTTTATTGTATTGGGGTTTGTTGCCAAAATTTGCGGATTCAGCATTTGGACCATTATTAAAATCTTAAAAGATGAATTGATTTTAGCTTACTCAACTGCCAGTTCAGAAACCGTGCTTCCACGTATTATGGAAAAAATGGAAGCTTATGGCGCGCCAAAAACAATTACCAGTTTTGTTATCCCAATTGGCTATTCATTCAATTTGGATGGTTCAACACTGTATCAAAGTATCGCCGCGATTTTCATTGCTCAGCTCTATGGTATTGACTTAAGCTTAGGTCAGCAAATCATTCTCGTGCTTACTCTTATGATTACCTCTAAAGGTATTGCAGGTGTACCTGGTGTTTCTTTCGTGGTGCTATTGGCGACTTTAGGCAGCGTTGGTATTCCACTTGAAGGTCTGGCGTTTATTGCAGGTATTGACCGTATTTTAGATATGGCACGTACTGCATTGAATGTTGTTGGTAATGCCTTGGCTGTACTCGTGATCAGTAAATGGGAAGGCCAATTCGATACTGAAAAGCAAAAGAACTACAATGTACAGCTTAATGATACTTTGTAATTACTAATGCGAATAAAAAGGACGCTAAGGCATCCTTTTTATTTAATATCACTTTTGATTATTCAATTTTCTCGCCAAATACTGACACGCTAATGTCTCGAATTTTGCTGCTGCCATTGGGTTTATCAAAACTCACATCATACTGTACTAAGTTTTTATCATAGGCATATTCATAGGTCACAGTATATTTACTTGGCTGATTGCTTTCATTCAGCAATTTTTTTGAGACAATTTTTTTGGTTTTATAATTTTCTTGAGGCAAACCACGTGCAAACTTTTGCATATCTTTTTGATTGCCTTGATAGCGTGCCTGCAACTCAGGCTCAAAATGCGTCATTAATCGATCAAAGTTTTGCGCTCGTAAATCATCATAGGCCTCTTGAGCAGCCTGTACTTGCTGTGGACTAGGATCTGGAATATTGGCCTGCTGTCCCAGTTTATCGCACCCACTGAAAACCAATACCGATGCTAGAATCGCATACTTCATCTTCATCATTCTTTTCCCATTATTTATGCAGCAAATCATATAGAAAAAGGACGCCTTAGCGTCCTTTTAATTTAGATCATCACTTATTCTTCTTCAGATTCATTCAAATCTGATTCGTTTTCAGTTTCATCTACAATCATTTCTTCATCAACTAACTTTTCATTAGCCACTACTGATTCTATAGTTTCGATTTCATCTTCTTCTACTGTATCAATCGCCTCTACACCCACCAATGTTTCATCTTCACCTAAACGGATCAAACGAACACCTTGTGCGTTACGGCCTGTTTGTGCAACTTCTGAAGCGCGAGTACGAACCAAAGTACCACCGTCTGAAATCAGCATCAGTTCTTTGGTTTCATCAATCGCAACAGCACCGACCAATTCACCATTACGCTCAGAGGTTTTAATCGCAATTACACCTTTTCCGCCACGTTTCTTGGTCGGGAAGTCATCGACAGGTGTACGTTTACCGTAACCATTAGCTGAAGCACACAGCACTTCACCTGTTTCTGGAACAACAACTAAAGATACAATGCGACTAATGAAGTTTGCATCTGCTGCATCATCTTCATCCGATTCAACTTCTTCTGACTCATCGACTTGAGCTGAACCAATTGTGACACGCATACCACGTACACCCTTGGCAGAACGGCCCATCGCCCGTACATCTGTTTCAGCAAAACGAATCGCCTTACCTTCATTAGAGAACAACATAATTTGCTGTTCGCCATCAGTAATCGCCACACCAATCAAGGTATCTTCTTCATTCAGCTCAATTGCACGTAAACCATTTGAACGTACATTACTGAATTGTTCCAACTCTACACGTTTCACAGTGCCTGATGCAGTTGCCATAAATACAAAGAAGTTTTTACGTAACTTTTCAGTCAATTCTGCAAATTCAGCAACAATTTCATCATCAAGATCTATTGTAGAAAGTTCTACACCTAGCTCTTTTAATTGTTTACGCAATGCATCTGATAATTCATCTGCATCTTCAGCCAATCCATCAAATGATGCTTTTAAAGCATCATAATGCGCTTCGATAATGCTGTTTTCGCGTAGTTTCACTACATTGGCACGAACAAAAGCTTTAAAGTCAGCTAAACGATCTTTAAATTTCTTTGGCGCATCAATCACAGGCAAAATTGCGGTAATCGTTTCATCTGCCTCTAACGGCAGTAAGTTCACCATTGGGCGACCTTTTGCACCGCGAGAAGCTTGTGGCACTTCAAACACTTTCAGGCGATATACTTTACCTACATTGGTAAAGCATAAAACCGTTGCATGGTTTGAGGTGACAATCAGATGTTGGATGTAGTCATCTTCTTTCATCGATGTTGCAGATTTACCACGCCCACCACGACGCTGCGCCGCATAGTCAGACAATGGTTGCGTTTTTGCATAACCCGTTTGCGAAACAGTTAATACAACTTGCTCTTCTGGAATTAAATCTTCACGGCAGAAATCAATACGTGATTCCACAATTTCAGTACGACGTGCATCGCCATATTGCTGAAGAATTAAAGCCAGTTCTTCTTTAATGACATTCATCAATAAATTGAAATCGTTCAGAATTGCAGTTAACTCAGCAATTTGACCTAGAATTTCGGTATATTCAGCGTGAAGCTTGTCTTGCTCTAAACCTGTTAAACGGTGCAAGCGTAGCTCTAAAATCGCACCGACTTGAGTCGGAGACAAACGGTACACATCACCATCTAAACCAAATGGACGGTTTGGATCTTCACCGTCGATCACTTCAGGACGAACAGAAACTGAACCCGCTTTTTCTAGGAGAGCAACCACACCACCCGCAGCCCATTCACCTGCTTGTAAACGTTCACGCGCTTCAGCTGGGTTTGCAGAGGTCTTGATCGTTTCGATGATGGCATCAATATTCGCCAACGCAACCGTCAAGCCTTCTAAGATATGACCACGTTCACGCGCTTTGCGTAATTCGAACATGGTACGGCGGGTCACGACTTCTTGACGATGACGAATAAATGCCGCAATGATATCTTTGAGGTTCATTAACTTAGGCTGTCCGTTGTCCAGACACACCATGTTAATGCTGAAAGAATTTTCGAGTTGCGTATTCAAGAATAAGTTGTTCACGACAACTTCTGCATTTTCGCCACGTTTTAAATCAATGGCAATACGCATACCCTCTTTATCAGATTCGTCGCGTAGCTCTGAAATACCTTCGAGTTTCTTTTCTTTCACCAACTCAGCAATACGCTCGATGGTTTTCGCTTTGTTAACTTGATATGGAATTTCAGTAAAAATAATCGTAGTACGACCTGTTTTTTGGTCTTCCTCGAAGTGATATTTACCACGGATATGCAAACGACCTTTACCCGTACGGTAAGCATCTACAATGCCTGATTTACCATAAATAATACCGCCAGTCGGGAAGTCTGGACCCGAAATATGCTGCATCAAACCTTCAATGCTGATATTTGGGTTTTCAGCATAAGCCAGACATGCATTCACAACTTCCGTCATGTTATGAGGCGCCATATTAGTCGCCATACCCACAGCAATACCAGTCGTACCGTTAATTAACAAATTCGGAATGCGCGTCGGCATCACTTGCGGGATACGTTCTGAACCGTCGTAGTTATCTTCCCAGTCTACGGTATCTTTTTCGAGATCCGCCAAAATTTCATGGGTAAGCTTTTGCATACGCACTTCGGTATAACGCATTGCTGCTGCACTATCACCATCGACAGAACCGAAGTTACCTTGACCATCTACAAGCATATAACGCAAACTAAAATCTTGCGCCATACGAACAATAGTTTCATAAACAGCAGAATCACCGTGAGGGTGATATTTACCGATTACGTCACCGACAACACGGGCAGACTTTTTGTATGCTTTGTTGTAGTCATTACCCAATTCGTGCATTGCAAAAAGCACACGACGATGAACAGGTTTTAGACCATCTCGTACATCAGGTAAAGCGCGTGATACAATCACGCTCATTGCATAATCCAAATACGAGTGCTTGAGTTCATCCTCAATGGCAATCGGTCTAATTTCCGATACGCTCATGCATACTCCTTGTTATACAAGCAGGAATTCTGCCCGCATTTATATCTTAAATCTTGCAAAAATTTAACTCAGGGAATTGAGCTAAAAAACTAAAATACAGCCGTAAATTTTAGCATATTTTATCCCTTTTAGGTGCGTATTTAGCCGAGTTAATTTCGTTTGTTTTCCTTTGTTTATCGTCGTTTTTTTATACGAATTTTAAATCTGAATTAAGTTGAAAAATAAGCTATTTTGCAAAGCTGATATTCATAGCATATACAACACTTTAAATTGTTGTTTTACTTATAGTATTCGTAAATTGATTTAATATTTTTAATACTTCTAATGACTTTCGCGCTTTACAGCCTTTCTAAACCCTATTTTGCCTCACAGGTTATCTTCTATTTAGCCCTGATGAGATAAGTGCTAAGCGCAAAAAAACGCCCCTGTTCATAACAACTTAAGCATGACTTAAATTGCTTACACAAGAGCGTTTTTCGAACAATCGTTCAGAAATTAGATTTTAGATACTAATTCAGGAACAACAGTATTCAAATCACCAACTAACCAGTAGTCAGCAACGGCATTGATTGGCGCTTCTTCGTCTTTGTTGATCGCAACGATCACTTTAGAGTCTTTCATACCCGCCAAGTGCTGGATCGCACCAGAAATACCTACAGCGATATATAAGTCAGGTGCAACGATTTTACCTGTTTGACCAACTTGCATGTCGTTTGGAACGAAACCGGCATCGACCGCAGCACGTGAAGCACCTTGTGCAGCACCTAGCTTGTCAGCTAATGGGTCAAGTACTTTATGGTAGTTCTCACCAGAACCTACACCACGACCACCAGAAACAACAATTCGTGCAGCCGTTAATTCAGGACGTTCAGATTTTACAATCTCTTCAGAAACAAACTTAGAGATACCTGCATCTTTTGCTTCGCTTACAGCTTCTACCGCAGCAGAACCGCCTTCAGCAGCTACAGGATCAAACGCTGTACCACGTACTGTACCCACGATGATTGCTTCGTCAGATTGAACAGTTGCAATCGCGTTACCCGCATAGATTGGACGCTTGAATGTATTTGCAGATTCAACAGCAATGATGTCTGTGATCATACTTACATCAAGAAGCGCAGCAACACGTGGAAGAATGTTCTTACCTGTTGTTGTAGATGCAGCCAATACGTGTTTGAAACCACCTTTCGCTACGTCAGCAACTAAAGCTGCAACGTTTTCAGCCAATTGGTTTGCATAAGCAGCGTTGTCAGCAAGTAATACTTTGCTTACGCCTGCAACTTTTGCAGCTGCATCAGCAACTGCTTGCGCGCCAGAGCCTGCTACCAATACAGTGATATCACCACCGATTTTTTGTGCCGCAGCAACAACGTTTAAAGTTGCACCGTTAAGTGTCTTGTTGTCGTGCTCAGCGATAACTAAAATACTCATGATTTTATCCTTCTGTATTAGATCACTTTCGCTTCGTTTTTCAATTTTTCAACAAGCTCATCAACAGATTTCACTTGTACGCCTGCTTTACGGTCAGCAGGTGGTTCAACTTTAACTGTTTTAAGCTTAGTTGCTGTAGAAACACCAAAATCAGCTGGTGACTTAGTATCAAGCGGTTTTTTACGCGCTTTCATGATGTTTGGAAGAGCAGCATAACGTGGCTCGTTCAAACGTAAGTCAGTGGTGATGATTGCTGGAAGTGACAATTCAACAGTTTGTAAACCACCGTCAACTTCACGAGTCACTTGTACTTTGTCGCCATCAACTTTAACTTCAGATGCGAACGTACCTTGACCTGCACCTAGAAGTGCACCAAGCATTTGACCAACTTGGTTAGAGTCGTCATCAATGGCTTGTTTACCAAGAAGGATTAATTGTGGTTGTTCAGCTTCAACAACACCTTTAAGGATTTTAGCAACTTCCAAAGCACCAAGTTGGCTGTCATCAGCTTCAACCAAGATACCGCGGTCAGCGCCAAGTGCCATTGCAGAACGAATTTGTTCTTGAGCTTCTTTAGGACCAATAGAAACAACGATGATTTCTGAAACAGTTCCTTTTTCTTTTAAGCGAACCGCTTCTTCCACTGCGATTTCACAGAATGGGTTAATTGACATCTTAACGTTAGTAAGGTCTACCCCACTATTGTCCGGTTTAACGCGAACTTTAACGTTGGCATCAACCACACGTTTTACAGCAACAAGAGCCTTCATGTAATCCTCGGCTGTTTTAGCAAAAGTAAAAGTTGAGAAAAGTTAGATTAACTCTTCACATAAAATTTTTTAGGTGTCCTATCTTGCAATTGTATGGCATTTCGGTCAAGTCACAATTACTGAATCCACTGTAAAAATGCGTAAAAATGGCTGAACGTCGCGTTCAAATTTTTATTTGCATGAATTTTAATTCTAAAATAGCGGTTTTACTGTTCTAATTTTAAGCATTGATTTTTATTATTTTTTTACTTTATTTACTACATAATTTTTTCTGATCAATGACTTAAATTTCTGCTTTAGCTGTTTGAGCAAGTGACCAAGCATGGCTATAAAATCAAACAAATGACTTGTCAGTTTTGACAGAACCATATTCCTGATTAAAATTTTATTCCCTAGCTACCTTTAAGTAGCCGCCTAATCCAACTTATTGCTTCGACATGATAAGAAATCTGCTGTTATACATATAAAAAAGCATGCCAATCAAGAGCATGCTTTTTAATTTCAATTAATTGGCGATCAACCAGCTCGCAGCTAGCATGAGTAAACCGCCCGAACCTGCATCAACCCATTTTTGTTTTTGAGCATCTAATTGTGCATTTACAGTAATTTTAGCAATAACAATACTTAATCCACTATATACCACCAAGCACAAGCCTATAAAAATAGACGATAGAATGAGACCTTGTATGACAGTATTGTCTGCATTACGCATAAACTGCGGTAAAATTGCAAAATAAATCAGCATCCCTTTTGGGTTTAACAATGAAGTTAAAAAGCCCTTAGCAATTGGACTGCCTGCAGAAGCCTTGGGCACATGCAAAGATTTGCTGTTAAAAACAGCGCGAAATAAACTAAAAGCCAGATATAAAAGATAAGCAATCCCTAACCAGCGAATTGTTTCGAACAACATCGGAAAAGAAACCAATATTGCCGCGATGCCCAAGGCAACCAAGACCGAATGTACCATATAGCCCATACAAACCCCAAGAGTCGCCATAAAGCCCGCTTTTACACCTTTCGCCATCACTTGCGAAAAAATAAATAGCATGTCAGGTCCTGGAGTACACACCAGTGGTAGAACGGTCAACGCAAAGAGTAAATATACCGACATATCCTTTTCCCTTTCGAATATCGACTGAAAGTGAAAATTAGTATCTTCGAATTTATACAAAATAGGATTGCAAATATTCTATAATTAGATCCATATTTCGAATTTAATTCTATTTTATGAAATCATCTTCCAAGAATATTTTAATCAAGCTAGATCGGATTGATAAAAGTATCATTCGAGCCTTACAAGAAAATGGTCGAATCCAAAACAATGATTTGGCTAAAGAAGTTGGGCTATCTCCATCTTCCTGTTTAAGACGAGTCAAACTGTTGGAAGAAGCAGGTGTCATACAAAATTACACCACCGTGGTCGATCCTCAAAAGATTGGCTTCCAATTGATTTTATTTTCACGTATTTGGTTGGTCGGACAAGATGCTGAAACGATTGATCGTTTTATTGAAGCAATGAAAGAACTGCCTCAGGTCATGGAGTGTTATATTATTTTGGGTGAATGTGATGCCATGCTCAAAGTTGTCGTCCCTGATTTGGAAAGTTATCGAAAATTCCAGTCTACACATTTGACCAAAAAAAATGGCATTACCAGTGTCAAAACAGATTTACCTAGCCAAATTATTAAACAAAGTTTTCAACTTCCGCTTGAAGATTTATAAGAGAGACAATGCAAAAGTTTCTAGAAAGTGCCCGCTTAATTTTACGTCCATGGCAAGAGACTGATCGATTACCATTTTATCAGCTCAATGCAGACCCTGCTGTGATGCGTTATTTTCCCAAATGCTTGACTCGGACTGAAAGCGATCTGCTCATCGATAAATGCCAAGCTTTCATTGAACAACAGGGCTGGGGCTTTTGGGCAGTCGAATTAAAATCTGAACAACGTTTGATTGGTATGACAGGATTACACTCTCAACCTGATCAATTTAGTTTTTCACCGTGTACCGAAATTGGCTGGCGGTTGAACAAAGATTATTGGGGTCAAGGCTATGCGACAGAAGCAGCTCAACTTGCATTGAGTTTTGCCTTTCAAACCCTCAATTTAAAGGAAGTTGTCGCATTCACAGCATCCATTAATCATCCTTCGCAAGCGGTAATGAAAAGGTTAGGTATGCAATATCAACAAGAGTTTTTACATCCCGCCCTGACTGCCGATAGTATTTTGCAAAAGCATGTGCTGTACACCATTCATCAGCATGATTTTAGCTCAGACGTGTGCATTGCCTAAAAAGTCGCGATGTACATGACTCAGTTCAATCAATTCATAATCGGACAAATCGAAAATTTCCCAGACCAATTGAAAGTCATCGGTTGTATCCATAATTGGAATAAAGTTTGCAGATACATTCCACGTTGTACCATCCCAAACATAACATTTACGAGTATCCTGTTGCACCGCTTGCACCATACCAGAGGTATTAATTCCCTCAATCACGGAATTTTCTGGCAATAGAGGCTGTACTTCAGGTAAGCAATATTCAATAAAATGTTTAATCTGACGCAAACCATATCCTGCAAAAATATCCTTCTGCACTGAATTTAATTGATCATATTTTTCTTGTATATTCGAAATCATGGCTTGCATTCCTCTTTCATTTAACACTCAAAATTCGCAATCGGTATATTTATGCCCAATACCGCATGCCATGCGACACTTATACTTCATCTTTTGATTTTTTATTATTCTACAATAGTACAAATATGCTCCTTTTCATTTTACTCATATAATGACTGAAGCAAATTTTGTACCAGAACAAAATCATTCAGGCATATATCTACACTGAAATTGTTACTGTTTTTTGAATTGAGCACGCGGATGTGCTTGATCGTAGACATTGGCAAGTCGATCAAAATCGACATGGGTATATATTTGGGTAGTACTTAAATTACTATGCCCCAACATTTCTTGTACAGCTCTTAAATCACCGCTATTTGACAGCATATGACTTGCAAAACAATGTCTTAATAAATGTGGATGTAAATCGACACTCACCCCTGCACGTTGCGCTTGAAACTTGACACGATTTTCAATTTGTCTGGCACCCAATGGATTGCCTTTACGACTAATGAATACATGAGCATCAGGAACAAAGTCACCATGCCATAATGGATACAACTTTAGCCAATCCATTAATGCATCTCTGGCTTTGGAACCAAAGGGAACTACACGGGTTTTGTTACCTTTACCCGTGATCCGTAATAGAAGCCGATTAAAATCAATGTCTTTAATTTTAAGACTTTGTACTTCTGCTAAACGTAAGCCACTGGAATACAATAATTCCAAAATTGCCTTGTCGCGCAACCACAATTCTTGATCTGATTCTTTTTCAGGTTTAGGTTGATCTAAAATTTGCTGAATGGTTTCAATGTCGACCATACCTGGCAAGGGTCGTGGTTGACGTTTTAATTGAAAATCATCAGAAGGGTTAAATTCCAGATATTGCCCATCTTGAGCCCATTTCATGAACTGGCGAATCGCAGACAATAACCGCTGCAAACTACTTGAACTTAACTGTTGTTGCTCTACTTTGACAGCCAAATATTCGCGTAAATCAGCCGTTTCGACATCTTGTAACAGCAGTTTTTTCTGATCACAAAACTGTAAAAAATCACCAACGTCACGCTCATACGCGAGTAAAGTTAATTTAGACTGATTTTGTATTTCTCGTGCTTTCAGCCACATACCGAGTAACTGTTGGGATTCTACAGACATCATCCCCACCCTAAACCTGAAAATTAAAATGAGTTAGATAATGCTGAATTTGTGCTGCAACTGCTTCTGAATGGTGTTCAGCAAAAGCATGATCACCCCCATGAATAATTTGAAGTTCCGCTTGCGGGAATTTTTGCTGTAAAGTCTCTCCAACAGCAATTGGGCTAATCGGATCTTGATCTCCCCACAATAACAATACTGGTATTCTGATCTTTTCAAGTTGCGGTGATAAATCTATTTGAATATCCACAAACCAGTCTGGATAGTGAAGATACTGTTGTTGATAAGCGGTTCGCCAATCTTGTACCTGAAATGGAGTTAAATCGATTCCACCTGAAGTTGCCAGAAGAACAAGGCCCTTGATCAAATCAGGTCGCGCTATTGCTGCCTGCACAGCAAAAATACCGCCCATAGACTGTGCAATTAAAATCGATTCAGACTGAATCTGTTGCAACACATAATTCGACAAACTGGCAAAATCATAAACGCTTTGGTGGCTTGGTTCGTCACCAAAACTCGGATAAGCAATGACCTGTTTAGATTCTGCAAGAGATAACTTATTGATTAAAGGATGCCAGAACGTGGTACTTCCCGACGCACCCGGCAGAAAAATTAAATTTGGCATGTCTGTACTTTATATCTATTTATCTTTGGCTTCAGCATAGCCGATTTTGATCCATAAAAAAGCACCATCATAAAGACAGTGCTTTTTTCAACATCAATACTGGTTTAGCCTTGGAAATAACGCAAGTCGATACGTCCTTCATAAACGTTGGCTGTCGGACCTGTCATCCAAACTACATCACCATCACGCCATTCAATTTGTAACTTCCCACCCGCCAGTTCAATTTCAACCTGATTTGCCAATAAACCACGGCGGATGCCTGAAACAGCAGCAGCACACGCCCCTGTACCACAAGCTAAAGTTTCGCCAACACCTCGCTCGAATACACGTAAACGTGCATGTTTTTCATCAATAATCTGCATAAAGCCTGCATTGACGCGTGCTGGGAAACGCGCATGAGACTCGACTTGTGGTCCCATGGTTGCCACATCAGCCGTAATGACATCTGGAACAACGGTCACCGCATGTGGATTGCCCATGTTCACCACATCAATTTGAATCTGTTGTTGATTTGCCAACTCTAGATCATACAAATTTTCTGGTTCATCTACTAAAAATGGAATTTCCTGTGGTAGAAATTTTGGATAACCCATATTGACGCGTACCCAACCATTCGACCCTAATTCAGGCTCAACAATACCTGCTTTGGTTTGTACTTTAATTTTGGTTTTAGTGGTGAGTTGTCGTTCATGTACAAAACGTGCAAAACAGCGCACGCCATTTCCACATTGTTCAACCTCTGAACCATCGGCATTAAAAATACGATATTTAAAATCCGCTTCTGGTACATCGGGTGGTTCAACAATTAGTAACTGATCAAAACCAATGCCAAAATGGCGGTCTGCAAGACGTTGGATCGTCAGTGCATCTAAATACGCGCGCTGACTAATTAAATCCACAACCATGAAGTCATTGCCTAGACCATGCATTTTAGTAAATTCTAAAAACATTTTTAGTGACTCCTTAAGGCAATAAACGCTCTTTTTCCCAAAGTGATTCGATAGTTTCACGCTCACGAATCAGATGTGAGTGCGAACCGTCTACCATAACTTCAGCCGCACGACCACGTGTATTGTAATTTGAGCTCATCACAAAACCGTATGCACCAGCACCTAAGACAGCAAGTGTATCGTTTTCACGGAGAGCTAAATCACGCTCTTTACCCAAGAAATCGCCTGTTTCGCAAATTGCACCCACGACATCCCATTGTAAAGTTTCGACATCATCTCGTGGCGTAATAGGTTGGATATCCATCCATGCTTCATACAAAGCAGGTCGAATTAAATCGTTCATTGCCGCATCAATAATGGCAAAGTTACGGTGATTGGTCGGTTTCAATAAATCCACTTTAGTCAGTAACACGCCAGCATTGGCAGAAATACTGCGACCTGGTTCCATATATACTTTTAGCCCTAACTTTTCTAAAGCTGGTTTGAGTGCATTGGCATATTCTTCTACAGTTGGTGGGACTTCATCTTTATAAGTTACGCCCAAACCACCACCAATATCGATATGCTTCAACTGAATGCCTAACTCTTTCAGTTGCTCAATCATGAGCATGACACGAGCTAAAGCATCGACAAACGGTTTGGTTTCAGTCAGTTGTGAACCAATATGACAGTCAATTCCTATAATCTCTAAGTTCGGTAGACTGGCTGCATATTGATAGGTTTCAAATACCGCATCCGAAGGAATACCGAATTTGTTTTCTTTTAATCCTGTCGAAATATAAGGATGAGTTTTTGCATCGACATCTGGATTAACACGCAAAGAAATAGGCGCTTTTTTACCTAAAGTTGCTGCCACTTTCTGAATACGATCTAATTCGGCATGAGACTCAACGTTAAAACATGCAATCCCGACTTCCAGTGCCTTTTGAATATCTGCTTCAGTTTTACCTAAACCTGAAAAGACAACTTTAGATGCATCGCCGCCTGCTGCCAATACACGAGCAAGCTCACCGCCAGTCACGATATCGAAACCACAGCCTAACTTTGCCAAGACATTGAGTACCGCAATATTTGAGTTAGACTTTACCGCAAAACAAATTTGATGGTCGATAAAATCAAACGCACGATCCATATCTAAATAATGTTTTTCAAAAGTCGCTTTTGAATACACATACAGTGGCGTGCCATATTGCTGCGCAAGCTGTTCTAGGGAACACTGCTCTGCGTGCAATACCCCATTAATGCGGGTAAAACTCATGGAAGATGTCCTTTCAATGACAAGTTAAGGAGTAGAAGATTTTGATTCTGTAGTTGCCTGTTGTTCAGCGGATTGGTCCGTTGGAACTTGCTCCGTTTTTTGCGCAGGCGCTACATTTGGATATAACAAATATTTTGCACGTTTGTCATAATTTGAATCGCTTGGTAATTGTAATGCCCCCGATTGACCACAACCGACTAATGAAGAACCCAACACCAATACACTTATGCAGCAAATGACGTGACGCATCTGACCACCTATCTCAAATTTTAACGAAGTATAACCCGATCAACGCATTGACCAAAGCATTAAACGCTAGAGATTATCGCCAGACATAAAAAAACGCCAGTTCTAAACTGACGTTTTTCTGTATAGACAACGATTATTTATGTTTTGGCTTATAGAAACCGAAATAACCAATCGCAAGAATAATAAGCCAAATTGGGCTGACCATTAATGCCTTCATGGTATCTGGCTCTAATGACAACACGTAAATCATGCCAATGAAGAACACAATCACCACCCAACATGTCAAAGGACCACCAGGCAATTTAAAGGTCGATTTTGCATGTAACTCTGGGCGTGTTTTGTAGTAAACCAAATAGCTCCACAAAATAATCAACCACACCAAAATAAACAGAATCGTGGATAGCGTCGTTGCCAAAGTAAAGGCTTCAACCGTATTTGGCACGAAATACTGTAAGGCTGCCCCACCCAACAAACAAATTGCAGAGAAATATAAAGCATTTGCAGGAACTGCACGCTTATTCAAATGACCAAAAGCCTGTGGTCCTTGCTTCTCACGTGATAAGCCAAACAACATACGACTAGTCGAAAATACTCCGCTGTTCATAGAGGACATCACTGACGATAACACCACAAGGTTCATAATAATCGCAGCGGCTGCAATACCTGCCTGACTGAACAAATTCACAAAAGGGCTAACTTCTGGATTGATTCTGTTCCATGGTGTCACTGACATCACAATGACCAATGCCAACACGTAGAAAAAGATAATACGAATGGGAATAGAGTTCACTGCTTTAGGCAAGTTGCGCTCAGGATCTTTGGTTTCAGCCGCAGTTGTCCCAACCAACTCTACCCCGACAAAGGCAAAAATTGCAATTTGGAAGCCTGCTAAGAAGCCTTCCATTCCTGTCGGGAACATTCCGCCATTTGCCCATAAATGAGTAAACGATGCCACTTCGCCTGTTGTTGAGGTAAAGCCTGTAAAAATCATCCACAAACCAACCGCAATCAGTACCACAATCGCAATGATTTTGACCAAAGCAAACCAAAACTCAAGCTCACCGAACAGCTTCACCGTCATTAGGTTCAAACCCATAATGAAGATAATCGCAGCAACACTTATCATTGCTCCTTCAACTGGACTAAACGGTATTCCATTATTGAAGAATTGCAGATAATAAATAATGGCGGATAAGTCCGCGATACCAATGGTGATCCAACACAACCAATAGGTCCAACCTACGAAATAACCCGCCCAAGGACCAATCAGGTCTGTCGAGAAGTCAATAAAAGACTTATATTTCAGGTTAGATAACAGTAATTCTCCTAATGCGCGCATTACGAAAAACACCATTAAACCAATGATCATGTAAATAAATAAAATTGATGGGCCTGCCAAACTAATGGTTTTACCCGACCCCATGAACAAACCAGTACCAATTGCACCACCAATCGCAATTAGTTGTAGATGTCGATTTGACAAACTACGATGGAGTTCGCCTTGTGCAGCTGACTCATTCGTGTTTTGATTTAACATCGCTATAAAAACTCTCTATTAATCCTTTAAGATTTTTTAACCAAATTAATCCAAATTACACATTTGCACTATTTTTAAGCACGCCTTCGCCATGTAAGTTTTTGGGTCAATCTAAGCTAAACAACTCTATCTGTATCGTTCAGCATTCAAGCCTTATACAATTGGGGCCGATAATACGCACTACATCAATGCAATACAATGCACCTTTTGGACACATCAGTTCATATAAATCTTATACCATTCAATAAAAAAAGCAGCCGCCGTGACTGCTTTTTAAGTTCTACTTCACACTAACATTCAATTACTTTATTGATTATTCTGTTGTTTCTTTAAGCGTTCTTCCCAATAAGTTGCATTACGAATCCCAAGTTTTACAGGATCAAAGGTATATTCTGTTACTCCTGCTTTTTGTTGCTGCTCATAATCTTTCAATGCTTTGATGGTTGGTTTCCATACAAAGTAGGTCACAATAATACCCACAATATTAATCCATGCCATTAAACCCACACCGATATCACCAATTCCCCAGATATAACCTGTTGCACTAATTACACCGTAAGCGACAGAAATCATGATAAAACATTTCGTAACGAACAATAACGATGGAGATTGCGTGATATAACTCAAATAAGTGATGTTGGTTTCTGCAATATAGTAATAAGCAACAATTGTGGTAAATGCGAAGAAGAATACCGCCAAGGCAACAAAAATTTGTCCAAAACCACCAAATACAGTGCTCACCGCCATTTGGGTAAATGCTGGCGAACCAATTTCGACAGTACCTGCAACATTTTGAACAATAAATTGTCCTGCTTCTAATGTGCCTTGTACGTTATACATACCTGTAATTAAAATCATGAAGGCTGTAGCAGAACAAACAAATAGCGTATCAACATAAATTGAGAAAGCTTGTACAAAACCTTGTTGCGCTGGATGTTGTACTTCTGCGGCTGCCGCTGCATGCGGTCCAGTCCCCTGACCTGCTTCATTTGAATACACACCACGTTTAACACCCCAACCAATGGCAGCACCCAGTCCTGCCATAGGGCTAAACGCATCGTCAAAAATAAGTTGCAGCACACGTGGCAATTCGTGAATATTAATGACCACAATGACGAGGGCCATTAAAATATAGCCCAACGCCATAAATGGAACGACAAACTCTGCAAAACGTGCAATACGTTTAATACCACCAAAAATAATGATGGCCAACAAAGATAAAATTACAACCAAAGCAACTAATTTGAATGAACCTACATTACCAAAGACGATGGAACCTTCACCCGTAATTTGCGTAAAGGCATTCCCCACCGCATTGGCTTGAATACCTGGCAGGAACAAACCACAAGATACAATTGCGGCAACCGCAAATACCACCCCCAACCAACGTTGCCCTAAACCTTTATCAAAATAAAATGCAGGTCCACCACGGTACTGACCTTGGTATTCCACCTTATAAATTTGACCTAAAGTAGATTCTACGTAAGCTGTACTTGCCCCTAAGAAAGCCACAAGCCACATCCAAAATACTGCGCCCGGACCACCAAAACCAATTGCTGCTGCTACCCCTGCAATATTACCAACACCTACACGCCCCGAAAGTGATACGGCTAATGCTTGAAATGAAGAAATCCCTTGTTCTGAAGAACCACCATGTATTAATAATCTTGCCATCTCTTTCATTTGACGAACTTGAACAAAGCGCGTCAGAATAGAGAAAAATAAACCTGCTCCCAAACACAAATAAATAAGAGCCTTGCTCCAAATAATACTATTTACCCAATCAACAATTTCTGCTGCACTCATAGACATCAACCTTTTTTATATAATTTGAAAATGTTGCAATTGCTTTATTTTCATTTGTTTGAGCATGAGCAATATCTATGCCATCAAACTGCTGTGTCATGACAAGAAACAACCAAACGCTCAAACTCCTTCCATGGAAAAAGTGAACTGAACAAATCACTTGACTCAAAACACACTGTTTCTTACTTGTAAAAGTCTTATATCATGTTATTTTTCTGAGCAATTCCCTTTAACCAGTAATTACGATAAACAGCGACACTTCTTATTCCTTAAGAATTGCATTCACTGTATTTAATTGTTTTCGTAACTATTACTTTTATCTAATTTACAGATTATTTTCAATTTTATTTATGGCAAAAATTAAAACCGTATATCGCTGTGAGCAATGTGGTGCAGACCATTCAAAATGGGCTGGACAATGTGTTGAGTGTGGCGAATGGAATAGTCTGGTTGAAGTTCGCATTGAACCTGCGGTGACACATCGTGCCCAACCTAAAATGGGCGGAGGCTACGCAGGACAAGCAGCAAATATCACCACTTTAAATCAGGTCTCAGTTTCGCATGAAACGCGTCTTGCAACAGGTATTGGCGAGTTTGACCGCGTACTGGGTGGGGGTTTAGTTACTGGTTCTGTGGTATTGATTGGCGGTGACCCTGGTATTGGTAAATCAACCATTCTCTTACAGACAGCAACTTATATGGCAGCAGCCAGAAGTTCCGCACTCTATGTCACAGGCGAAGAATCCCTCTCTCAAGTTGCACTACGGGCACAACGTTTAGACTTACCAACAGATCAGCTCAAAGTGATGGCAGAAACTTGTGTGGAACGTATTTGTGAAGTTTTGGCACAAGAACGCCCTGCCGTTGCAATTCTCGATTCCATTCAAACCCTTTACACAGAAACTTTACAATCTGCACCGGGTGGCGTTTCGCAAATTCGAGAGTCTGCCGCATTACTGACTCGTTTTGCCAAAAATAGTGGTACTGCACTGTTTATTGTGGGTCATGTGACCAAAGAAGGTGCTTTGGCAGGACCACGTGTACTTGAACACATGGTTGACTGCGTACTGTATTTTGAAGGTCAATCTGACTCACGTTATCGTATGATTCGCGCAGTAAAAAACCGTTTTGGTGCAGTCAATGAGCTGGGCGTGTTTGGTATGACCGATAAAGGCTTACGTGAAGTCGCCAATCCTTCAGCAATTTTCTTAAGTCGCTACGATGAAGCCATTCCAGGTTCAATTGTGATGATTAGCCGTGAAGGTACACGCCCACTTTTAGTCGAAGTGCAAGCTTTGGTGGATGATGCACACGGACAACCACGTCGCGTTGCCTTAGGCTTAGAACAAAACCGCCTAAACATGTTGCTTGCAGTCATGCACCGTCATGGTGGTGTACAAACCTCTGGACAAGATGTATACGTTAATGTCGTCGGTGGTTTAAAAATTACTGAAACTGGTTCGGACTTGGCTGTACTACTGGCGTGCGCTTCCAGTTTAAGAGGTAAAGCATTACCCCAGCAATTAGCAGTTTTTGGCGAAGTTGGATTATCTGGCGAAATTCGTCCTGTACCGAATGGTCAAGAACGTTTAAAAGAAGCCATTAAACATGGTTTTAAATACATCATTGTGCCACGTGCCAATGCGCCACAGAAAGCCATTGCAGGCGTGCAAATTATTGCAGTAGCACGATTACATGAAGCATTAACCGAAGCTATGAATCTTTCTGAATGATCTAAGGTGAGTGTTAAAAATTAACTGTGCAAAATTAAACAAAAAAATTGCTTTTTCTTATTGAAAAAATTGACAAATGCCTGCATAAATACAGGGCTATTTATCATTTTTTATAGGAAAATTGAATGGAAGTTCGACAGCGTAGTTTAGTTGCAGGTATTTTAGCAGCGACGTTATTGGTAGCACCTTTGGCAGAAGCGAAACGTGCAGGTGGTGGTAAGAGTCATGGCATGAGCCGTTCTGCCACACCAACTCAGTCTTATCAACAACCTCGTCAAGCTACACCTGCTCAACAACCTGTTGCCCCTGCAACTGCACCACAAAAATCTGGTCCAGGTGTAGGTAGTATGGTTGCTGCGGGTGTTGCTGGTGCTGCCGTAGGTGCAGTGGCTGCAAATGCGCTTGCAGATGACCGTCCAGCTAGCCATGCTGAAGCTGCTCAAGAAGAGAAAGGCGGAATTCCAGGTTGGATCTGGATCCTTCTCGCTGCTGCTGTTGCCTTCTTCATTTTCCGCAAGATGGGCGCAAAAAAAAAATTAACATCCACTAATCCATATGCACCAAATAATGGCGGTCAAACTGCATCGTCATTTGGTCAAACACCTGCGGCACCGCGCACATCAACGGACAATACCAATATTTTTGGTCAATCTGTAGGTGGCGGTGCAGCAACTCAAGCACCTGTGAATAACGCGCCATTCGGTGCTGCCTATACCAACAGTGGCAATCAACTTCCTGATGGTACAGAGCCAGCCGCTTTCTTACGTATTGCACGCCAACGCTTTAACCATATTCAATCAATGAATACTGCCAGTAACATTGAAGAAATTCGTCGTTATTTAACGCCTGACTTATACCAGTCGATGTATAACGACATTATGGCGAACCGCGATCAAGATGTTGCTGAGTTCTCTAACCTGAATGCCATGGTGACGGATTCTGCGACTGAAAATGGTCAATATGTAGTGAGTGTTCGCTTTACAGGTACAGTCAGTGAAGACCTGAACAGTTTGCCGCAGCCATTTGCTGAAATCTGGCATTTTGTTAAACCTGCGGGTTCTAACCAAGACTGGTTGGTTGCGGGTATTCAACAAGCTTAATCATTGAAACATTTTAAAACAGCGACTTCGGTCGCTGTTTTTATTTGTCATCGAATCAGGCTAATATCAAATAAAGAATATGAATGAATAAAACCTCTTTCTAGCTGAGATGAAGCACCCAATCACAGGATATCCATATGCAATCTCTCGTTTGTTATAAAACCCTTCCTGTTTGGAAGCACGACAGCATTCCCTCCGCTTTTCAGCAAGCTCACAATACCAAACAAGGGACATGGGCAAAACTGCATATTTTAAAAGGTGAACTCGACTTTGCCATGCTAACCGAACAGGGTGAGATCATCTCAAATCATCATTTTAGCGTGACCGAGCAACCCCCTTTGGTTGAACCTCAGGCTTGGCATCGTATTGTGGCATTTAGTGATGATATTGAATGCCAGCTCAGCTTCCATTGCCAATCCGATCAATTGTTTACACAGAAATATCAGCTCACTCCCACCCATTCCGAAATTTTAGCTGCACAGCCTTATTTACAAGGTGGAAAGGCACTAGATGTGGGCTGTGGTTCAGGTCGTAATGCCCTATTCTTAAGTCAACAAGGCTTTGAGGTCGATGCTTGGGATGTAAATACACAAAGCTTACAACGCCTTGAACAAATCATTCAGGCCGAACAAATTACCAATATTCATATCCAACTGCGAGATTTGAATCTAAATCAACAGATTGAAAAGCAATATGATTTCATCTATTGCACTGTCGTGATGATGTTCTTGCTAGCCAGTACCGTTCCACCGCTCATTCTCCAAATGCAACAAGCTACTAAATCAGGTGGATATAACTTGATTGTCTGTGCGATGGATAGTGAAGATTATCCAGTACAAGCTGATTTTCCTTTCAGCTTCAAATCTGGTGAACTGAAAACCTTATATCAAGGTTGGAAAATTCTAAAATACAATGAAAATGTCGGTGAGTTACATCGTACTGATGAACAAGGCCACCGAATTAAACAGCGCTTTGCCACGCTCTTTGCTCAAAAAGTCTAGTTTACAGATATCTATAGGCAATAAAAAAAACCCACCTTAAGGTGGGTTTTTCTAAATTAATTCAATCTATTACAGACGAACCAATTTCACAATTTGTTCTGCAAGCTCTTCCGCTTGTTCAGCAGTAAAACTTACATCGGTTGCATCCGCAAGGTCAGTAATTACCACAACACCTGTTTCACGTAACAAAGCTACTTGCTCAGCACTTAAACCTGCTTTCGCAATTGCTACCACACCTTGTTGAATCAACAAGCTTTCTAACACTTGTGCTTGCTCAAGTGCTTTTGCTGTTACAGTGACTGCCGCAGGTTTTTGACCTAAACGTGCAGCACGATCTTCAGCAGAAACAGGGTTCGCATGTGCAGTCCATTCAACCGCGGCTTCAACCATACCCGCACCAACCGTCACATTGCTTAAACGGTCAATAAAGATAAATGAACCTGTATAACGGCTGTCTTGATAACGGTCAAATACGACTGGCGCATCAAATTCAACGGTTAAGTCTGCAATTGCATTTAGCTCTAACTGTTCAACTTGGGTATGCTCAAGTGTATTTACATTCACGCGGTAGTTAATTGCCGTTACTTTGGCTGGAACTGTTTGCGTACCAATCTTAACGTTATACAACTTACCTTTTACAAGCGGTTGGTCATTCATCCAAACCACAGTTGCGCGGACACTACGTGATAAAGAAGGCTCTTCACCTGCTTTTACCAGCACGTTACCACGTGAAATATCAATTTCATCGTTTAAGGTTAAAGTAACAGCCTGACCAGCAATCGCATGCTCCAAGTTACCGTCATAAGTCACGATTTCTTTAACTGTCGACTTTTTACCTGAAGGTAACGCCACAATTTCATCGCCAACATGTACTTCACCCAGTGCGATTGTTCCGCAGAAACCACGGAAGTCGAGGTTTGGACGGTTGACATACTGCACAGGGAAACGGAATTCACTCTTGCTTGAATCACGGGTAATTTCTACAGATTCCAAGATGCTCATCAAGGTTTGACCTTGATACCATGGCGTATTTGCAGATGGATTAACCACGTTATCGCCATTTAAAGCCGAAATTGGCACAAACAGAATATTGCTTGGCTTACGATCTAACTGGCTCACAAACTGTTGGTATTCTTCTTGGATTTCGCCAAAACGAGTTTCAGAGAATTCCACCAAGTCCATTTTGTTAATTGCAACAACAATGTTTTTAATACCCAACAAGCTTGCGATGTACGTATGACGGCGTGTTTGAGTTTGTACGCCATAACGCGCATCAATCAAAATGATTGCAAGGTCAGCAGTAGAAGCGCCTGTTGCCATGTTACGCGTATATTGCTCATGCCCTGGGGTGTCAGCGATAATGAACTTACGTTTTTCGGTTGAGAAATAACGATAAGCGACATCAATGGTAATACCCTGTTCACGTTCTGCTTGCAGGCCATCTACCAATAACGCAAGGTCAGGTGCATCGCCTGTTGTACCGACTTTTTTACTGTCGCGGGTCACAGCTTGTAATTGATCTTCGTAGATCAATTTTGAATCATATAACAAACGTCCAATTAAAGTACTTTTACCATCATCGACGTTACCGCACGTCAAAAAGCGTAATAAGTCTTTTTGTTCATGCTGTTTTAAGTAAGCCAAAATATCTTGGCTAATTAATTCTGATTGATGAGACATTGCTCAAACTCCACAAATGCTTTGAAATCGATTTTTTAATCTCCCGAAATCCCTCTTTAATAAAGAGGGACTTTGATCAGGAAATTAGAAATAGCCTTCTTGCTTTTTCTTTTCCATAGAGCCAGCTTCATCATGGTCAATCATACGACCTTGACGTTCTGAGCTTGTCGCGAGCAACATTTCTTGAATAATTTCAGGTAAGGTATTCGCTTCTGACTCGACTGCACCTGTTAATGGGTAACAGCCTAAAGTACGGAAACGTACCGATTTCATTTGTGGAACTTCACCTTCGTGTAAACGCATACGTTCATCATCAACCATGATGAGTGTACCGCTACGTTCAACCACTGGACGTTCAGCAGCAAAATACAATGGAACAATTGGAATCTGTTCTAAATAAATGTATTGCCAGATGTCTAACTCTGTCCAGTTCGATAATGGGAACACGCGAATACTTTCGCCTTTGTTCACTTTACCGTTGTATAAATTCCATAATTCTGGACGTTGGTTTTTAGGATCCCAACGGTGTTTATTATCACGGAAAGAATAAACACGCTCTTTCGCACGAGATTTTTCTTCGTCACGACGTGCGCCACCAAAAGCAGCGTCAAAACCATACTTATCCAGTGCTTGTTTCAAGCCCTGAGTTTTCATGATATCCGTATATTTTGAGCTACCGTGGTCGAACGGGTTAATGCCCGCATCACGACCTTCTTTGTTTTGATGCACGATCAAATCAAAGCCATGGGTTTTTGCCATGTTGTCACGGAATTGGATCATTTCCTTGAACTTCCAACCTGTATCTACATGCAGTAGTGGAAATGGAAGCTTAGCAGGATAGAACGCTTTCAAGGCAAGATGCAGCATCACAGCTGAGTCTTTACCAATGGAATATAACATTACCGGATTTTCGAATTCGGCAGCTACTTCACGAATAATGTGAATACTCTCAGCTTCAAGCTGTTTAAGATGAGTAAGTCTTTCCTCATTTATTGACATCGACAACACCGATTACTAATTCGTGCTTATTACACATTCAACAATTGATATTCATTATAGAGATTTACTATTCACAACTATTGCTTGTTTTATTATATTGATATGCAAAATTGTCATATAGAGCATAACTAATAATAACTATAAGTTTTCAAGCTATAGTCGATCTCTACCCTTTCAAAATGATTGCAAAGTCTTGGAAGATTAACCTATTCACTCTTTGCCTGTGCGGCAGCTTCGCGCTGTTGTCTTAGTTCAACACGCTTTTGAATTTCTGCACGCTCTAAATCATATTGCTTTTTATTATCTGCATCACTTTTTGCAGCTAAAAGTGCCATTCCGAGAATAAACACTGGAATGAGCAGCCCAAATGCCATGAGTTTCCAAGGCATCGGTTTTTTATTCACTTCAGGTTGGTTCATACGCAATAACTCAAATCTAATATCTTTTAAACGCGCAACAATATAACAAAAAAGAGCCTCAATAATGAGACTCTTTTTGCAAAGATGTATCTAACACAGGACTTAGAATTTACCCGTACATTGTGGGTTTTGACTTGCATCTTTTTGTGCGTCGGTCAACACAATACCTGTAGCAGCAGACATATTTGCTTGAATGAAATCAAAAGCATCTGCATTTTTGCAAACAATCGCTTGTGTATGCGTGGCATTCGGCACAATAGTCAGTTGGTATCCATCTGCATAAGCATTTTGAGGGAAGTACTTGGTTGCATTAGTTTTCATATTGGCAAACAAGGCTTGAGTCACCATAGGTAATACTGCTTGATCATTCGCCCCTTGAATAATAAATACAGGGGTTTTAATCACCTTCTCAGCAGTTGCATTGGTGGCTGGTTGATTATCTATTAAGAATTTTTGAACCACTGGGTCCGTTTTAATCTTGTTTAAATCAATGCCATATTGTGCAATTAAATGTGTAGGATCTTCATTTAAGAAAGCAAGTACCCCGACTTTAAATTGTTCTTGTAAACCATTTGCACTATTCGGGTCTGCATAACCCAAACATGCGCCATCATCGCCCGTACGGCCATATGCCTTTTCTGCAATATCCGCAGCACCTGCTGTAAAGATATTTTTTAAATCGTAATTAGGTTGATATGCTTTAATACCCGAACTGGTCAGCGCTGCATAAGCCAACAACTCAGCATAACCATCTGCAATTTGATCAATTGCTGCTTGTCCTTGTGCTGGTGTAATAATGTTATTTGCAACTGCATATCGAACTTTTAGTAATTGCTCATCTAATCTATTCACACCCTTAGATTGATTATTTTCATCAAGATTCAACTGCGGATCGAGATAAATCTGGATAATTCGCCCTAAACTTGATGCTGGCGCACCCGCAACTGCTCCTTTATAGCTGCTGTCTGTATTGGCAAATTCCGCAGTACCCAAGGAAGCATGTCCACCTTGTGACTGACCAATCGACATCCATGCGCCATTTAATTGCTTACCGTAATGATCTTTTGCCGCTTTTACCGCTGCAATTGCGGAATTAGCCTGACTGGATAGGTTCAAATAAGGATGTACGCCTAGTGTACCCAGCCCTTCATAATCTGGTGCAATGATGACATAACCCGCAGCCAATAAGGTATCTGCAAGAATTTTAAAGCGAGGGTTAAGTAAATTTTTACTCGGAGCACAGTCATCTCCACCTCCAACAGTCCCATGTTCCCAGACCACAACGCGATAGCCATCTTTAGGTTGAATGGCTTTTGGAAATAATACCATGGCAGTGGCTGTTGCAGTTTTCCCTTGAACATTAGTCATATTATAGGTCATGACTTTAATCGATGAGCTATTCTCTACTGTATCTAAAGAATAATTCCCTTCAGATAAATAGGTTTTATTGGAATCGGCTACCGTATTATCGTCATCATCATTACAAGCTGTTAAAAATAGACTTGAAAGTGTCAATGTAAGTGCCAAAGCTATTTTCGTGCGCTTCATAAAATATCCTTTTTAATCTTTATTTTTTGGGCATGAAACTACATGCAGAATTATTAAGGCATAAAAAAAGTGCCCTGTATAGGACACTCTTTAACCATATGGTCATTTTAAATTGTTAATTCTAAAAAAATTCCCATAAAAATGATCATTCCTACCCAACGATTGTGACGGAATGCCCAAAAACAGAGTTGTGGATCACGGTTTTTGGTTTTAACCGCTTGAAAGATAAAATCCCCAGCAACTAAAATTAATGCAAGCAAACCAAATGGCATCAATAATTGTTCTAGAAATAAAGCCGTTGCAATTAAAATCAGGCTTAACACCTGTAACGTACCAATAATTTGAATATCGTAACGTCCAAATAAAATCGCGGTTGATTTCACCCCAATTTTTAAATCATATTCACGATCAGTAATGGCATATTGCGTATCATAAGCAACCGTCCACGCTAAATTCCCAAAATACAATAACCAACAGGTTAATCCCAAAGGTTCACCCACCGCGGTATAGGCCATTGGAATAGACCACGAAAATGCAGCTCCCAAAAATACCTGTGGCAAATGGGTATAGCGTTTCATAAAAGGATAGATAAACGCGAGAAATAGCGCACCGAAAGAACAATAAAAAGTTTCTATCGGTAAAAAAAATAGCATACATGCACTGGCCAAAACCAGTATTAAAAACACATAAACCGCTTCTTTTGCACTAATCACCCCTGTTGCCAAAGGTCTGTTTTTGGTTCGCTCTACATGAGCATCTACTTTACGATCTGCGAAGTCATTAATGGCACAACCAGCAGCACGCATAAAAATGGTGCCCAAAATCATTGGAATTAAAATTCCTGAACTTGGCATACCTTTATTCGCAACCCATAAAGCCCACATGGTTGGCCAAAAGACTAATTCAGTACCAATGGGTTTATCGAAACGACATAAATAATAATAAGCTTCTAAGCGTTCACGCCAAGTAATATGTTGCACCGTAGCCATGAAAATCCTTTAACAATTTCATAATTTGGTTTTGCGTAGATACTGCTCGAATGCAGGTAAGAACGTTTCTTGAACAATAAATTTACAACCGTGCCAAGTATAACAACTTTGGCGTGTCCAACCATCTTCTAACCAAATCACACGGCGTTCACATGCTGGATTGGTACGCTGGAACAAAAACCAGCCAATTGGTTTTGTGCCAATATGTTTAAAAAGTCTTGCTCGACCTTGCAAACTTAGAATCGGAAAAATACTTTTCGCTTTAACCCAAGGCTGCATATCATTGCCATATAAAAAGCTTTCTCTAACCCATGAGGTATGCTGATGTGGCATTCTCATCCATTTTGCATCAATAAAATGTAGGCGCTGAAAATGTTCTTTAATCGGTTGTACCCTAAATTTTCCACCCGCTAAATCCGTGAGTTGCTGCGTCAATGAACCTGAAGCATACAACCATGTTTTCAGTTCAGTTGGAATCTGCTGCTGCATAACCTTACCTGTTTAATTGATCCACTTTACGTTTAAACCCTTTTAGAGTTTATAAAGAATGTTATTGATTCAATTTAAAGATCAATTATTAACAATTATCTGTTTTTGCGATGACTTCAAACTTCCCTTGTGGCGTTTTCACTAATATGAACCCTTCAGCACTCAGAAAAAAGCTTTGGGGATAATCATAATCGAGTGCCAATTCTGGGCTTTTTAGTGCAACAAACTCTGCCTGTTTATAACCTTCTGGAGTACGCCCAACTTCAATATAGGTCACCATTGAAAAATTAAGTTTAAAACCTTTGTCATGGTCTTTGGGATCAATCCAGGGATAAAAACTGGTGTGTTTTTTACGCTGTGCCATAAAGCCGTTCTATTTTTTAAATAAAACAGATGATACAAAAAAAACCCGCGACAAGCGCAGGTTTTTTACAGTGGAATTCCGTTCAGAATTACAAGCTGTAGTACATATCAAATTCAACTGGGTGAGTAGTCGTGTTAAGACGACGAACTTCTTCAGTTTTAAGTTCGATGTACGCATCAAGCATTTCTTTAGTGAATACACCACCTTTAAGAAGGAAGTCATGATCCGCTTGAAGTGCTTCAAGAGCCATATCTAGGCTATGTGCAACTGTAGGGATTTTAGCTTCTTCTTCTGGAGGAAGGTCATACAAGTTTTTGTCAGCAGCTTCACCTGGGTGAATCTTGTTTTGGATACCATCAATACCCGCCATTAACAATGCTGCAAAACCTAAGTACGGGTTCATCATTGGATCTGGGAAACGAGCTTCAATACGCTTGCCTTTAGGGCTAGAAACGTAAGGAATACGGATAGATGCAGAACGGTTACGCGCTGAGTAAGCCAACATAATTGGTGCTTCAAAGTGCGGAACTAAACGCTTGTACGAGTTTGTAGAAGGGTTAGTAATTGCGTTCAATGCACGAGCGTGCTTGATGATACCACCGATGAAATAAAGCGCCATTTCTGAAAGACCAGCGTATTCATCACCAGCAAACAAGTTCTTGCCATCTTTAGAGATTGACATGTGAACATGCATACCTGAACCGTTATCACCTACCATTGGCTTAGGCATAAACGTTGCAGTTTTAGCATATTGATGCGCAACGTTCCAAACAGCATATTTAAACTGTTGTACTTCGTCTGCTTTACGAACCATGGTATTGAAGCTCACACCAATTTCTAACTGGCAAGATGCAACTTCGTGGTGATGTACTTCTACACGACCTGGGCCCATGATGTCTTCAATTTTCGCACACATTTCTGCACGCATGTCATGTGAAGAATCAACTGGAGGAACTGGGAAGTAACCACCTTTAACACGTGGACGGTGACCTGAGTTACCAGATTCATAGTCTTTACCAGTAGACCAAGCAGCTTCTTCAGCGATTAATGTATGACGAGCGCCAGACATATCGATGTCCCACTTCACTTCGTCAAATACAAAGAATTCTGGTTCTGGACCAAAGAATGCAGTATCTCCAATCCCTGTAGATTTTAGATATTCTTCTGCACGGCGAGCAATAGAACGTGGGTCACGGTCATAACCTTGACCAGTTGATGGCTCGATGACATCACAAGTAACAACTACTGTAGGCTCAGCGAAGAACGGGTCGATAAAACCTGTTTCTGCATCTGGGCGTAAAATCATGTCAGACGCTTCGATACCTTTCCAACCAGCAATTGAAGAACCGTCAAACATTTTACCGTCTTCAAAAGTATCTTCATCAATTGTATCTGCTGGGTAAGTAACGTGCTGTTCCTTACCTTTAGTATCAGTAAAGCGGAAATCGACCCATTTTGCGCCACTTTCTTGGATGAGTTGAAGGACCTTGTTCGCCATGCTCATTTTGCTCCGATGATTTTTTGTTGCACCTGTGGAGTGCGTGTTAGTAGTTGGCAGTTATAAAGCAATTCTCATACCAACTTTTAAAAAGCAAAGCTAAAACATTGAATTATTTATCAGAATACAAGATTTATAAACTTCGCTTAACACCTATTATACTGTTTGAAAAATGAAATGCACCATATTCAGACATTTTCATTATCAAGCAATTAATCACCTCATAAAAAGAACCAAAATAGTGCATTTAAATATAAATGTTTTAATGCAGTGCATTTTTCAGCATATTTCACCATGTTGATGTGTCTTTTATTTATAAACCTCAGCGTAATTAATCAGGAAAGCTTATCAATAATATAAAATTTCGTCTTTGGAACTACTTCACACAATAATGAGATGACTTTTTACTCGACTTTCCATCCCCATCCTCTATTTTTAAGTACGTCTAACAAAAAGTTTGCACTACTTTATTGCGAGTTAAGACCATCCTTAACTCGAACTCATTTTGTGACCCAATGGTTCTGACATCTTTAAAAAAAAAGACGAAAGCTCAATATCTAGCAATATAGACAATCAAAAAAATTGACCAACACTGCTCTACAACAGGTCAAGAACAAAGGCCCGATCACAATGCTTTTTCAACGACTTAGCAGTTATCAAAAAATGATCCTTTTAAGATTTAAGTAAACGAAAAAATTGGTTACTACCTTCCTCATCTAATCACAATTATGAAATGTAAAAAATTTTATGTTTAAGTCTTTGTTCTCTCTTTACGAGAAGTTTACGCTACGGATAAGCACATTAAGCAAAGTAACATGCTAATTCTATTGCTGATATGGTCAACATACCTTTTCAATTTCACTATGATGAGAGGATTGATGCAATTGAAGATACAAAGAGCGGGATCAACTCAATATTCAACCTGTGATTAACGACAGTTCTAAGTGTGATCAGTAGTGTACTGGACATAGATTACGAAGTTTGTTTCATTCTTCAACTGATCTGGAGCAGGAACCGTTGTATTTAAACAAATGAATGATGTAGCTTTTGACACTTTGGCAAATCATTTTTAGGCAGTTCAAGATAAAACAATGATGGCATCCCCTTCTTTATGAGGCAGTACGGGTAGACCACCAACATAAAAACGAACCTAAAGTGACCAAAGCGGCACCTTGCCAAAATGCCCATGACAGCTCCAAATCAAGTAACTGCATAGCAATAAATGAAGAAATAATCGGCGTGAAATAGGATGCCGCTGTAAGCAATTGAATATTGCCATGCAAAATGCCAATATTCCAAGCAGCGTAACCTAATCCAAATGCAGCAGCACTAATCGCCAAATAAACAAAACTCTGTAGGTGAAGCTCAGGAACTTGAAAATCACCCATCCAAACATATTTAAGCCATAAGGCCACTGCCGTTAGGCAAAAAAATAGAGCTATTGCATTCTGACCATCGCCAATTTTCTTCGTAAGCGTGCAATACGCTGCCCAAATAAAAGCGCCCATAGAAGCTAAAGCATAACTGATCGGATTAAGCGCAATATTCTGTATCAGTTGATTTAAACTAAACTCACCGTTTCCAACTTGAACCTGAATAATTCCAAATAAAGTTAGTAATATCCCCACAATCACTAAAGGATGAAACTTTTGCTCTTGGGTTAAAATTAAAAGTAAAACGGTCAGGCTTGGCCACAAATAATTCAGAATGCTCACTTCCACAGCTTGTTGGTTATTTTGAGCAAATGCTAAAGAAAGTGACAGGCATAACTCATAAGCAACAAATAGAATTGAACCCCAAATGAGGTAAACTTTAGGAAATAAATGTAATTTTGGTGGTTTAAATAAGATCAGTAAAATGAAGGAACTTAAACTATAAATTAAACACACACCCAAAATTGGCCCGAAGCTATCCGTTACTTGTCGTAATAAGCCAACAATAGCGGCCCAGAATACAATGGCGCACAATCCAATTATAGTGGCGAAACGATACGACATAATCCCTGACTTAACACCTGTAAATTCATGTGAATGTAGCAATAGTCAGGTAGGGCGACAAGTTATTTATGCCAAAGACAAATCAATATCATCATCTCATTTAGATCCCGTTTGGACTGATCGTGATGATAAGTAATCAAACAATCATGAATGATAAATTTTTATATCACTTCTAATTCGCACCTTGCACCATATTTTGCTTCGGTAATAATTTACAGCCGCAAGATAACGCATCATTGACCCTTGCAACGGCTTTGCCCATCACCAACATATGCATATCTCCTGAAATAATGGTCGCGACCACTTTATGCAACGGACAAGTTGCTTTATCTCCAATACAAGCAACTGCAATCCCTTCGACCAAGAAACTTGCATTTCCAGAAATTACTTTACCACCACCTGTTGTTGGACATCCAACTGTTATATAAGGCACCGCCATACCCTTATCCCCTTATTAGCAATTAAAGTACTTCAAACTCAATTCTACGATTTTTTTTACGTCCCTCTATTGAGGCATTATCCGCGACAGGTTTCTCTGAACCCAATCCAGCCGTACTTAAACGTCCTGCAACAATTTCTTTCTGAATTAAATACGTTTTGACTGCTTCTGCGCGTGCTAAGCTCAACGCCACATTCTTTTTAGCATCACCAGAACTATCAGTATGGCCAATAATTTTGACGTTCTTGTCTCGTACTTTATTTAATGCCACTGCCATCTCATCCAGAATTTTTGTTCCTGTAGGCGTTAAAATTGCACTTCCAGATTCAAATTCTACAATTCGATCTTTCAAAGCATCATCTACGATTTTTTGTTCGGATTGATTAATCGTAAAACTCGTATTTACCCGATAAGGTGGCAGTACAAGAGATTGAAACATAGATGTAACTGGTTGAATTTCTGTTGGATTCATCAGTTTTCCTGTTAATTCAACTTGTGTTCCTTTTACAGTTAACTTACCAGCTGTGATTTTTTTTAAATCTGGAGTAATCACCCGTGCCACAGTATTATCCCAAGCTTGGGGTGTGGCGACAGGTCTTATCTGGATTTTATCCACAACCTGATCCTGCCCATAAACAGCATACAATTTCTGTAAAATTGCCTGTTTACTGGTTTGATTAGCAACCACACCTTCAACAATTACAGGCTGTGCATAAAGTAAAGCACTAGACAAAAAACTACATGCCAAGATGATATTTTTGTAAATCGTTCTATTTTTTAAATTCATTGTTAATATTAGCCACGAATAAATGTTTGTTTAAAAAGTTTAACCCCTTGAGTGAGGCTCAATTGTCGCTCACACAAGGCCTGTTCTAAGGCTGCTAAACCGGCATTTTGTTCCAAATAGCGATCAATCCATTCGGCATGAATCAAAGAAACCCAACGTTCAGTGGTAAAATTTTGCATAAAAATATCGCTGAGTGCTGAAATATCGGCACCTTGAAATCCAAAGAGTAAAATAGGTTCTTCGGCATGCAACAACCCGATCAAAACTTCTGTATTTTGGCTACCAATGAACAAATGAATTAAATTGACCCAGAATGCTGCAATTTCATAACGATAACGTGCATTATGTATGGGTAAAATCAACACCTTATTTAAATTAGCAACGCCTACACTGAGAATAGGTTGTAATAACAAACCTAAGCCAATCATACTTTGAGCCAGTTGATAACTATTCATTTTCATTAAACTGGCAAATGAATACATGGTCTGATGATCAAAGAAGTCGAGACTAAGATTAAGATGACAACTCTGCTTATCACGACCAAAATGTGATAATTGTTCCAGTAATTGATCGGGTTCCCGAATTGTTTGCAACTTTTTATTCGTTTGAAATAAATCAATTAATAACGGTTTATACACAACTGGTGCATAGCACAAATTCTGCATTGGATTAGAAACTTCTAGCAAATGACACAATACCATTGGAAACTTTCGCCCCGAAGCATCTTCACTGGCTTCTAAGTTGGCAAGTAAAAGCGCTGATTCCATTGGATTGGCAATAAAAAAATCTAAGCTCGGCAGAGTTTGATATGATTTTTCAAAGTCAGGCTTTTGCATCGCCAACTCCAATGCTTCAGTCATCCAGCGATCAATCATTTGAATAACATTAGACTGCCCTTTACTTTTTAGGAAGTCTCCACGCGCTGGACTCTTACCAAAATAAAATGATGCCGTTTTACTTACTTGCATTGGGTCCCTCCCTCACTCCTTTTCAAGCATCGTGTCATTGTGGTTTTACTCCTGATAAAACTTGCGAAGGAGAGGTCAAATTTTGCGGAGCTTCTTTTATGTTGACTTGTGGCGGAGCAACTTGTGCAGCAACCACTCGTACAGCTTTGTCCATAACCACTTTATCCACCAGTTGCAGACCTGCATAACCACGACCAGCACCAACACTGCCACCGCTATTACCACTAATCAGGCGGAAATTTAACTTCACAGCAAGTGATGGATCTTTTGGACTGGCCCAAGTCATTTCAAAACTGCCGTTTTGTGGCTTTCTTTGCGCAGAATCAATCAAGCGGTTAATGCCATATTCACCTGGTGCCTCAAAAATGGTATGAGTTTGTCCTTCCAAGTCGACAGCTGTGATTCTGACACCAGGAATAGCACCTGGATTTGGCCAAATGAAATTCACCCACTGCTGTATTCCATTTTCATACACCATTCTTTGACCATCAATATCGACGCTATAGGACAGAAATTTTGGATTCGGTAATGGATAGAATTGGAAATTCGATTGACTCGCGGCAGTAGAAGGTGCTGTTTGATTTAAATCACCTGTCGCTACACCATTCGCTGGCGCAACATAACTTTGAAAACTCATCACAAACTGCGGATTTAGACCTATACCTAAATCTTTCCAAGTTTTGGAGGACAACATATATCCACGTCGGATCACTAAAGGATCCAGACTTTCTTTAACAAAACGAGCAATACTGCCTGTCTCACCAAAAATCTGTGCAATTTCCGCGCTGGTCGCTTGTATTGTCGCGCCCTGATTAAATGGATATTTTTGTCCCAAAGTCGTGCTGAATGGTTGATATGCCTGCATGACCCATAATTTATTCAGTTCATCTTGTGCAGGAGGCAATAAAGCATTAAAAGCTTGGGTCAATGGACTCACCAATAGACGTTGTAACACTTGCTGATCTGTCGCATTCAGCCCAACCATTAACTTTTCATCGACAATTTTCTGCGTAGCATTAAATACAGAAGTTTGTTCATTAATCGTTTGTTTAACGACGGTTAAAGCACTTGGGCCAATATCCCCTGCATTTTTTAAATCATTAAACTTACTACGTACCTGAGAAAGGTTATTTAAATATTCATCCAAAAGAGACTGATTTTGCTGATCATCACGCTTACGTATCAGTTGATAGAAAAATACAAACTCTTGCGATATTGGCCCTTGAGCCTGATTGATGGCTTTCTTTATGGCATCTTCGTTATTTTGTCTTAATATCGTACGCTTGAACCATGCAACAAAACCTGTTTGTGGTGCTGCCAATTCAGCTTGTACAACTGGGTTATCCCAACTGGTTTCTTTCGTCACACGTTCTATCAATATTCTGATTGGTGAGTTTTGCGGTTCACCTAAGATTTCGACAATACGAGCATCACTTTTAAAGTCTGTTCCTTTTGCATAATGTACGGCGTTCAGGAACTTTTTCCATTCTGCAATATATTCCTGCTTATACAACTGGGTGAGTTGTTTTCGAATTTGATCTGGACTTCCAGTAAAAGTTAAATCATCCGATTGAGTCGTATTCAGCACCCAATCTTTTGTATCAGTCGGTTTATTCGCGGCATCTTCAATGGCTTGAGCAACGTAATCATCCCATGCCTTATAAGTGAATACACCTGGTAGCGCATAGCCTCCCATTAATATGCTCTTATTATTTTCTCCCACAATTTGACCAACAGTCAGTGCAGGGAAACGAACTGATGCACGCATTTTAATTTCATTATAAACTCGGTCTCGCGCTGGCATACCCCGTACTACAGCCACCATCACTTGACGAGTTTGATCCACCAATTGTGTATCCGCTTCTAATACAGGGAACTGTTTTTGATTTGCTAGAGACATCGCATAAGTTAAAACTTGCTCCGCTTTTTGCATCAGCTCACTTTGCGGCATTGCTCCACGATTTGCCAATAACCAAGAACGCCAGAACTTTGTCACCTGATCACTGAGATGACTTGCATCCATATACTGTGGATTGCTCAGCATGATATATGCCTTTAAAGCATTATAAGCATCTTGAGGGTTAGTATCAGACGGTTCAAAGTACTGTTGATTCTTATTGGCGGCCAATTGTTGAATTTGTACATTGACATGATTCGCCTTTAACGTTGCTTCATTACTTTTAACCCGCTGCAAATATTGCGCAATATTCTGTTGCGAAGGTTCCAATACAATCTGCCGAATACCTTTCAAATATTCACCTTGTAATTTCTCACGCAATTGATTGCCTTGATATAAACCGAATGAAAATTTGAAAGGATGATCTTGATCAAAGGTATCTAATTGCTGCAATCGATTTTGCAGTATTAAAAGGGCTTCTAATTGTGTCGCTAAATCATTTTCGGATGTTTTTTCCAACTGTTGGACTTTGTTTAGGTCCGCTTGTACATCCAAAATCAACTGCTGGTTATTACGATAAGACCAAACCCATACGCCAAGTACCATAGCAACTGTTATTAAACCCACCATAAAGCCCAAGTAACGTTGGCGTTTACGCAAAGGATTAATATGTTGCTTAACCAAATTTTTGTCTTTTAAAATTACATTTGAAAATAAACCTTTCAAAAAATAACCATGATTTTGCGCATTGATTTTCTTTGAGGCATCTTCAACATGTAGCCGATTCAAATCAAATTCTTGCGCAATTTGCTCAGTCATCGGGCTTTCAATAATGCCCTCTTGTAATGCACTGGTAAAATAGAAACCACGAAAAACAGGTTTAAATTGATAAGGGTTGTCTTCAAATAATGCGGCAATAAAGGTCTTTACCGCTGGTTTTAATGTTTTAAACTCGAGCGGAAATGTCATTACCCCAGGTGAAATATTTTGTGCATGGCGACGACTTAAATGTGTGGTGCTTACGCTTTTTAAGCCATCAAATAGCGTATTATAATGTTGCTCAAATAAGTCTGAAGCATTCGGCGAAGAGTCAGCGTGATATGGAAGTGTTGCACCCCACACTTGATCGAATTCCTGCCCCTCATAATATTCAAAAAACTCAGTAAAACCCGCAATCAAATCCATTTTCGTAAACACCACATAAACTGGTGCAAAAACTTCTAATCGTTCTGTTAAGTCTTGAATACGTGCTCTTAAATTTTTGGCAAGTTTTAGTGATTTCTCAGGACTCTGACTAATCAATTCGGCAATACTAACCACCACAATTAAGCCATTCACTGGTGCTTTCGGTCGATTTTTTTTCAATAGTTTTAAAAAACCAAGCCATTCACCATGGTCCTCTGCATACACAGAATAACGACCTGCTGTATCTAATAAAACACCATCTGTTGAGAAAAACCAGTCACAGTTTCGGGTTCCACTTAGCCCAGCAGACACTACTTTTTGATGGGATTCTTCAAATGGAAACTTTAAGCCAGAATTATAAATCGCCGAACTTTTACCTGCTGCTGGATTGCCAATGACCATATACCAAGGCAGTTCATATAAAGCAGCATTGCCCTTCTTATCCCCCAATTTTGATTTACGAATCAGTTGAATGGATTCTTTCATTTGTTGTTGAATCAATCTTAATTCTTCATTATTTTTGGTTTGACTGTACTCAGATTCGGTTTCCTTACCCATTGCTTCTGCAAGTTGTTCACCTTGCTGTTCATACTTTCGACGTTGAATCAACCAGTAAATACCATAACCGATTAAACCTAAAAGATAGGCAATACACAGCATAATAAAGATATGCCGAGGCACCACATTAAATGAAGATATCAGAGCAACCAATATGGAAAGTGCAATCATTGCTTTTGGGTTGGTAATGTACTGCCACAAGTAGCCTAAAATTGTATACATTGTTATCTCGTCAATTTTAATATTCTTAAGTATTTAATTCTGATAGTAATTCTTCAGACTGAAATATCACATGTGTGTGTGGAGCATCCAGACTGAACATAAAACTATGCATAGATTCAGGTGCTTGAAGTCCAAGAAGAAATCCGAAAATCTTAGCCAAACTTTGCGTATGTCCTAAACTGTAATGACTATATAAGCAGTGATACGACTGTATGTTTGATGCACCAATACGTGTTGCTATTTGTTGAGCAACTTTGATTTGAGCAATATTGTCTGGCACCACAAAAAACGGAGTTTCGTTCTCATATTGTTCTAAGTTTTCAATACCTAATTTTCTAATAAAGTTCATTACATTGGTTTCATTTTCAACCAGTTCAATCACCTTGACTCTAGAGAGTTCCTCAACTCGGACCGATTCAGCTGAAATACAACAACTACCAATAAACTCTGCAGGAATATATTGATCCATTGCCCATAAATGTTCGTCGATAATGTCCTGATCTATGGCTGAGTCAACCACCGTAATATATGAAACTTCATCCTTTTGATGCTGAATGGCTTTAAGTAATTCAATCCATTCCACGTAAGCAGTTTCGGTACCCCAATAATGGTAATGCACGTTTATTTGTTGGACTAATAGCCCTAAACTCTGTAAATACTCTTCAATCAATACATCACTCGATTGTTCATTCCAAACATGGAGTAAATAATCGGAAAGTACGACATGAATATTCAACATATTGAGGCGTGGAACATCCATAACCACTGTTTGTTCCTCTTCATCTTCCTGATAATCAGAGCGAACCCAAGCAGGATGCATACGATATTCATAAGCAAGTTGTTGGTCATAAAACATCGCAGAATTTTTCAAATGCTCCACAATAGTTAATAAGGATGCACAATTTTCATTGAGTTCTGCCTGAATCAATGCCTGTATGCGTTGTTGAATTTCGCTTATATCAGGGCGATCCACCTCACGGTCTAAAGTCTCATCGACAGGATCAGGCATTCGGTAAGATAAAATTGGATTACCCATCTGATTCACAAGTTTGGAATCCAATGTAGGTGCAGGCATCTCAGCCATTTTGGCAAATATTTCTTGGTTTTGCCCCAAAGCCGATTGCAACGATACTGCATAAACATTTAAACGTAGATACTCAGGAGACAGCTGATTTTGTGTATTTACATTGTCAGAAGATGAATGAGTTTCTATCAGTTGTGCATCTCGTTGCTTATTTTGTATAAATTGGTACAGCTTCCATAGGAGATAAGGACTGAGTACTACCAATGAAATCAAAAAAGGCATCAACACAAAATAAAGCAATAAATCTTGTGCTGTCGGTTCAAATTTAGCATCGCGCCAATAATAAATAATCAGCGTAGAACTTACGAAAAATATGCTTAAAACTGTACTTAATATAATTTTAAGCATTTTAGATCTCTCGTATTAACGCATAACAAAATTCGTTATGATCTTCTGTCAATGTTGGCATTAAGAAAGTTCCCTGCCCCAAACCTAATGATTGGTTTGCACCAATTTGAACTGTTTTTTTGTCAGTTCTTTTCAAAATTAAACGAACATCGACATGTAAAGTCGGGTCACACCAACTCTTAAAAATCTTTCGGAGTTGTTCGCTTAATCCTTTTCCAGGCAAATAATCTAAATAATGTGGGTAGGTTAAAGGCCCAATTTGAACTTCAATTTTTCCATCCACCTGACGGACTTTTTCGCCACAAAAAGTATTTAAACCTAAAGCATTTTTAGCCAAGCTGCCCAAACTGGTTTTCTGAACATCATTAAGCTGGAAGATTTCCACAATAAATTCTTTAATTTCGATTTTTTGCTTAAATACACAATGCAACATCGTTTTCAAGGCATGCACATTATTATTCTGCCCTTGCATTAACCCTGAAAACTCGGCAAAAAAATCTTCCAATTCAGAAGGCTGATGTTGCTGACGTACAAAACCATTCAATGCATGTAAAATCGTTAAATAGTGATTATTCTGATCAATTTCGTAACGAACAGGTAAGTTATATACCAGACTGGAATCGACATACTGAGCAGTCAACTTGTGATTAAACAGCCCAATAAATTTCTGTACTTCATCACGTTGCTTGCGTGGTGATAACTTAATTTTCTGCGTATAACTATAAGGTAATGCCCCTTGTATCCCGAGTAATCCCACCATCAAATTTTTGAGTTCAATTTTATTGTCTACTAGATTTAAGGACTCAAGCTCAGAAACAGGAAAGTTGAGCTGAATTGAGCTCTCAAAACTAAAACGATCCGCCCAATGTTGAACCTGATTAAAAATAGGATCATGCCGTAACAAGCGAGTCGTTTGGATAAACTCATAAGCCGTAGGTGTATGAAACAGGCCATCAATTACAGAAGCTTCTTGCCACCAACGTTCTGAACGCATTGGTATAACTCCTGTCCTGATTGATCATCAAAAATAATTAAATCAACGAAACTGTTCATTTGTACTTTTAAGTTGAATACATAGCTCAATAACTGGCTAAAAATATATAAACTATGCCCCCGAAAGACTTCCGCTTGGATTGATACTTTGACTTTTATACCGCGGACAAAAGCTGGGAATGGCTTGATATTCATCATTTTATGGGTAGATTCAAATTCAATGCCCTGAATAGCATCAATCAATAGATGATTTTCTTTGGCATTTGATAAATTATATAAAGCCAACAATTCTTGAATATGGGGTACGGCATTTTCTTGCATTAATGTCATTAAATTCAAAGACAAATGTGAAATCAGGCGCCACTGTTCTTCTTTATTTCCATTAAAAACATAACATGGGGTAGGTCGTTTTAAGACCTGTGCACGTCGAACCAAGCCTGTACCATTCATATTTAGAGTATGCTGACTCAGACTCATGCTCTCGTAAGGCAAATTACCATTCGAACACAATAAGTTTGTACTAATAAAATCAGACTTGATTTCATGTGGATTCAAATGCCGAGAAATAATGGAATAACCCAATTCAATATTCTTATGTTGGTATTGTTTTTGATTCAGTGCATAAAAGTATCGGACATTCTCTTTATGGGCATGACTCATGGCAAAAAATGGTGTGATCGGATAAGTCACAGCATCCTGTTCATGTTTTTCTCTCATCATTTGCATATTAAGGATTGAATAAACACGATAAAATTCAGGGTGATGCGCATCCGTTAAAATTGGATATTCTAATTTTTTATGATCAATCTTCTGAGGCTCAGCCTTTTTCTCAAATAGATTAACGGCAGGACTACTAAATAACTTGAAATTTGCAATATTCAAAGCTGAATAATTATGAACAATTGCAGGGTCAGTCAAATTGAGTTTTAAATGAACATGTAATTCAAATTGGCTATTTCGTTGTGTTAATTTTTTCAGACCCTTTAAATTCAATTTAAGATAGTTGAATTTTTCTGAAAAGCAAAAATACTCCATTAAAAGCCGATAAGCATGATGAGTATGCTGATCGAGAGGCAATAGACTTTCATTCTCAGCAAAGCCCATCACTTCAAATGGATTCTCAATTGCCAAAGTATGCTGACCTGATTTCAAGCTAAAACTGGTTTCAGATTTAAAAACTGCATCTAAAAACTGCAAAGGAAAATTTGAAATAGCATCTAAATAAATAGGTAAGACTTCATTGTCCAACCATGCTTCTGCCCCATTGAAAGCTTCAAAAGAAAAAACTAAAGTGGCATTTTGATTCAAATGTAAATGTGAGCTCTGATTGGTCTGAAATTCCAGAGATTTCAACTGAAGCGGTAAGAGCTGTACAGCCATACTGGTTTTAAACTCACACTGTACCCCTTTTACACTTCGTGATTTCAGTGTTGTATTTTCTGGGACAATCGTACCTTCCGTAAGCTTCTTCTGTTTTTCTATATCTTCGAAACTCACCACGGTACAAGCAGGAAAATGTCTCAAATATTGAGGAAACATCACCTCAAATAATGACCGTGTAAACACGTCATAACTATCTTCTAATTTTTTATCAATTCTTGCTGCGATTAACGAAAAAGCTTGAATCAGCCGCTCAATGTGCGGATCATCAATTTGCTCTTGATTTAGAGATAAACGTTGCGCAATTTTAGGATACTTTTTTGCAAATACTCTGGACTGTAGCGCAAACTCTTGTAACTGCTTTTCATAATAAGGTAAAAGTTCTTCGATCACAGCGTTGTCCTTATACCTTAAGCTTGCGCAGAAATAACATATTGTTGCGTCGTTGGTTTTAATAATGCATCAAAAACCACAGGCTCATATAAGGGATGGATATTTAAATATGCCTGGATGGTTAAACACAATGCCCCCATATTGTGACCATCTAAAAGCATCTCCACTTTGACTTGTTTTAAGCGTGGCTCATGTGCAGAAATAGATTGTTCTATCGACTGACAAATTTTATCGCGATCAAGAGGATTTGCAGTCGAAAGTCCAACAAAATCAATAATGCCAAATTGTACAATCGATTGTTTTGACAAAGGATAAGCATCAATAAGATGATCTAATTTTGCTATACGGCTATTCAGTAAATCTTCAAGATCATTGGCGACTGACTGTCTTAATTCTTGAATTGAAAGTCCTTTTATACTCTCAGTTTCAGGAAGCAAGCGATCAAACAGTGTGGACTGAAAACCGTAGGGATGTAATTGTTCTAAACTCATGCTCATTATCTCAGTCAATTTATTCTGCATTCAAAAAATAGAGGACAACATTAGTTATCCTCTATGTATTGATCTGAGTTTAGTTACGCAGCATAAGATGCTGTGTTATTCGACAATGACCATTTCTTGGTCACAGCACCTTTCGCAGTACCGTTAATATCTTGTTGATTATAGGTCCACTCAACTGCAGCATATTTCAAACCGAAAGTTTCAGTTGGCACACCTTCTTCATTAACACTTGGTGCAACACTTGAAACTAAAACATGTTTCAATTTAATTTGAAGATATTTAATACGCTTATCACCATTGGCACGGTAAAAATCGATTTGCACTTCATCAAAAGTGTAACCTGCTGAACATGCTTCCCATAGTTTCGGGCTAGTCGCATCAAGATCTTTTACAAAGTGCATATCTGCATGTTCAACACGTTCAGCGGTATGACCACCTACGCTAGATGAAGTTGCAGACTTAGGCTGACGAATATTGTGTGCCCAAGAGTTTACTTCTAACCAACCCTTGTGCTCTGAGTCGCGTGACTCACCATCAACTTTGTATTTACCTCGAAATTCGACGTATATATCTTTCATGAGATTATCCTATATTATAAAGTTCTTAATTATTGAGCTGTTCTTAATTTAATTAGAAGACTGAGGCAACTCAGTGACGAGTCGCAAAGATACGGACAACTCGTCCAGCTGGAAATGTGGTCTTAAAAAAACCACAGACTTGTAGTGACCAGGCTCTGCTGGGTTTTCTACAACTTTCACGGAAGCTTCTCTTAATGGAAATTGGGCTTTTGCTTCTTGAGAAGCCCCATCATCCAAGAGCACATATTTTGCCAACCATTCATTTAAAAATGCTTCGACATTGCCTGCTGATGCAAAACTACCGACTTTGTCACGCATCATGGCTTTTAAATAGTGTGCAATACGAGAAACTGCCATAATGTATTGAATCTGGCTCGATAATGCAGAATTTGCATTTGCAGTATCGCTGTCATATTTCTTTGGCTTTTGCGCTGATTGCGCACCAAAAAATGCTGCATAATCCGTGTTCTTACAATGTACCAATGGAATAAAACCAAGATCACTTAGCTCTTTTTCGCGGCGGTCTGTAATCGCAATTTCAGTTGGACATTTGAATGCAACTTCACCATCACTGGTTTTAAAGGTATGTACTGGTAAACCTTCTACCAATCCCCCTCCTTCTACTCCACGAATTGCAGCACACCAACCATGCATATCAAATGCATTAGTTAAACGTGTCCCAAATGCATAAGCAGCATTCATCCATAAATATTCATCGTGGTTTTGACCCGAAACCTCTTCTACAAAATTAAAGCCTTCGGTTTGCATGCCTTGCTTTGGATCATAGGGTAAACGACCTAAAACACGTGGCATGGTTAATGCCACATAACGGGCATCATCACTTTCACGGAATGAACGCCACTGCACATATTCAGCGGTTTCAAAAATTTTTGATACATCTCGCGGTCGGTCAATATCAGTAAACGATTCCAGACCTAACATATTGGCACTGGCTGCGGAGATAAATGGAGCATGAGATGCCGCAGCAACATGTGAGATTTGCTCTAACAAATACATATCAGCTGGAGTACGGTCAAATTCAAAATCACCAATCAAAGTTGCATACGGTGCTCCACCAAAGGAACCATATTCTTCTTCATAAATTTTCTTGAATAAGGTGCTTTGATCAAAATCTGTAGCGCTTTGAAAATCTTTAATCAACTCTTTTTTCGTGGTGTTTAATACCCGAATTTTAATGAGTGGATTTGAAGGTGATTCTTGACAGAAGTAATATAATCCGCGCCATGTTGATTCAATTTTCTGAAACTCAGCATGATGCATAATTTGACTTAATTGTTTAGAAATCAAGTCATCAATTTCGGCAATCCGCTTATCAATCGACATCGACATATTATCTGAAACTGTAATTGTTCCAGCCATGACTTCCTTTGCCAGCTCAGCAATGAGGCTTTTCGCACGATCATGCTCTTCACCATTTCGAGCAATGCGACTCTGCTCAACAATAGAATCGAGTAGACCAAATTCACTTGAGTTATCTTTTATAGCGACTGCCGATTGCATATTACTCATTGTCCGCTCCTACTTCTTCACTCAGTTGGCGGACTTGTTCAGTATTTTTTAAAACATCATCTAACAAGTCTTCTAAACGCTCACTATTCGAGATTTTGTTACGTAAATCCGTTAAACGTTCACGCGCTTCGACCAGTTTACGCAGTGGTTCAATTTGCTGTGCAATATTTTCTGGTCTAAAGTCATCCATTGATTTAAAGGTTAAATCAACTCCAAAGCGCCCACCCGTTTCTGAAAGCGTATTTTGCACCTGGAAAGTCGCTCGTGGTGAAAGTGATTCCATGACTTCATCAATATTTTCTAAATCGACGTTCACAAACTTTTTATCTTTAAGTTTGGTTTTTTCCTGTTCAGAAGCCGCAGAAAAATCTCCTAAAACACCAACAACAAAAGGAAGTTCCTTGATTTCTTTACCTTCACCCACTTCTACGTCATAAGTAAGTTGGACACGCGGGGGGCGAATACGTTGCAATTTTTTTTGCACGCTTTCTCGTTTAGCCATGATTTAAAGCCTTGTATTTTAAATTGTTATAAACCAGCAAAAGGGTTGCTACTACTATTTGTACTCGTATTTGTCGTATTGACTTTAGCTGTCGTTGTACTTGCCTTCACCTTATTGGTTGTTACTACTGTAGGTTTGGTTTTGGTCTTATTCTTTACAGTTGTGGTAACTTTTGCTGATTTCTTTTTCGATGATTTTGATGTCGTTTGATTCTTTCCAGCATTATCTAAAGCGGTTTCTAATAAAACTGAAGCAGGTTTTGCTGAATCTATTGATCGAATGAGTTCACTTGCTGCAGGATATGTAATATCCGAACTGAGATAGCGCATTTCTTTCTGACGCATTTGTTTTAATGCATCATTTGCAATATTAGTCGCTGCTAGAAACTTGACATCAGTCAGAGTATTGCCTTGTACTTTTTCAGCTTCAAGCTGCTGTACCAGTGCTAAAGCCTTATCGCTTCGACCAATTTGCTGAAAACGTTGCGCTGCCTGAACTAAATAACCATTTTTATTATCTGCGTTTTTTTTATCGCAAATTTGGCTATATGTTTTTAATAAAACAGGATCATTTTCACCAGAAACTAACGGATTTTTCTTGATGCAACTTCGAGAAATATCAATATCTGAATTACTCGCAAATGCACTCATAGATAAACTAGACAGCATTAAGCCTGCCCACAAGAGAATATTCGTCTTCAAAACAACCTCTATTATTAAGTCTTTGTCTAAAGTTTTAACCGTTTATATTCTGGTTTTTACTTTATGTATTTTTAAAGTAGGCAGATTTAACTAAATATTAACCACAGTAGTCAAGACAAATTTTGTCATCTTTCGACATTTAATAAATTTAAATAACACTTTTTTTCTTAAATTTTATGATATATGATTCGCACGACTTTATACCAATTACTTAAAAACATAATTTTTCATGCTAGAAAGTTATGATTTTTTTGACTAAGAAAATTTGATTATTACTTTTTTATTAATAACTTAACCAACAAAAATATTCGTATTAAAGTAGTAATTCAAATCTTAGTCTCAAAAGCTGAGATCCATAATGAATAATTTAAAAGTTTTAATTACAAAACTGTCTATTCCTGCACGTGAAGCTTTAGAAAAGGCAGCGAACTTTTGTGTTTCTCAACAAAATTTTGAAATAGAGATTGAGCATTTACTGACTGAATTGGTGAAACAAAATTCAGATAATGATCTGCAACTCGTATTAAAAAAATACAAAATCGCGCATGAAGAACTTTTAAATGATTTAAGCCAAAGTATTGCATTATTACCTAAAGGTAACACTCGTACCCCTATTTTTGCTTTGTCTATTGTTCGTTTATTTGAACAAGCTTGGCTAGTGGCCTCTGCTGAGAAAATACCTGTTATTCGAAGTAGCCATTTATTGATTGCATTACTTACCGCGACTGATTTACACCAGATTGCAACCCGAGCATCTGTACACTTAACCATATTGCCAATCGACACAATAAAACATCAGTTTTTAGACATTTGTCGAAACAGTACCGAATGTCATACAACGCCAGCAGTACAGCCAAAAACAGATCTTCCCTCTAGTTCCCAACCATCAACTTCACAAACACCTGCTTTAAATCAATACACCATCAACTTGACGCAAAAAGCACAAAACGGACAAATTGACCCTGTAATTGGACGTGAACATGAAATTCGCCTCATGCTCGATATTCTGATGCGACGCAGGCAAAACAACCCGATTTTAACTGGCGAACCAGGCGTCGGAAAAACAGCGGTTGTTGAAGGACTGGCGTTAAAAATTGCACAAAACTCCGTTCCAGATGCGCTCAAAAATGTACAACTTCACACCTTAGATATGGGGTTATTACAAGCAGGAGCCAGTGTAAAAGGCGAGTTTGAAAACCGACTCAAACAGATTATCCAAGAAGTTCAAAGTTCAAGCCATCCTATTATTTTATTCATTGATGAAGCACATACACTGATTGGTGCAGGAGGACAAGCGGGGCAAAACGATGCTGCAAATTTACTTAAACCCGCGCTAGCTCGTGGTGAACTGCGTACTATTGCTGCAACAACTTGGGCAGAATATAAACAATACTTTGAAAAAGATGCAGCCTTAAGTCGTCGCTTTCAAGTTATTCAAGTTGAGGAACCAACCGAAGCTGTCGCCATTGATATGCTACGCGCCATGATTCCAGTTATGACTGAACATTTTAAGTTACAAATTGATGATGAAGCAATTATCACCGCTGTTCATGCATCACATCGTTATATTACAGGGCGCCAACTCCCCGATAAGGCGATTAGCGTTTTAGACACTGCGGCTGCACGTGTCGCACTTACGCAGAATGCTCAACCTGTTCAATTAGACCAATTTCAAGCGCAATTACACAATCTCAAATTAGAACTAAACATTCTACAAAATGAACATCAAAGTAATCCAATTCATGAAGAACGTTTGAACAGCATTCAAGAAAACATTCTGTGTTTAGAACAAAATATTCAAGTCATACAACAAAAATGGCAGCAAGAACTGGTTTTAGTCAAACAAATTCAAGCGCTGCAAGATGGCCAAACCGTTAACTGTAATGAGCAAATTGTTGAATTAAGATTTAAACTGCTGCAATTACAAGACAATAACCCTCTCGTGTATGACCGTGTGAATGCCACCATCATTAATGAAATTATTTCTGATTGGACAGGTATTCCTGTAGGTAACATGGTCAGCGATGAAATTAAACAAATACTGAACCTAAAAAGCAAACTTGAACAACGCGTCATGGGGCAAGATTATGCGTTAAAACTGCTAGTTCAAGGTATTAAAACTGCTAAAGCTAAGCTTGAGGATCCCAATAAACCACAAGGTGTGTTTATGTTAGTGGGACCAAGTGGTGTAGGTAAGACCGAAACAGCATTGGCGCTAGCACAGGAATTATATGGCGGTGAATCGCACTTAATTACCATTAACATGTCCGAATACCAAGAAGCCCATACCGTTTCCTCGTTAAAAGGTTCGCCTCCGGGTTATGTCGGCTATGGTCAAGGTGGCGTATTGACCGAAGCTGTACGACGAAATCCGTATAGTGTTGTTTTACTGGATGAAATTGAAAAAGCACATCAAGATGTTCAAGAGTTATTTTTCCAAGTCTTCGACAAAGGTACTCTAGAAGATGGTGAAGGACGTGTCATTGATTTTAAAAACACTACGATCTTACTGACTTCAAATACAGGCTCAAGCAGCATTATGCAAGCCTGTCTAAATCATCCTGTCGAGCAATGGCCTACTGCTGAGCAACTGCTTGATAAATTAAAACCAAGTTTATATCAGCAATTTAAACCTGCATTTTTAGGTCGTATGCAAATTGTTCCTTATTTCCCATTACATGATGATCTTTTAATTCAAATCATTGAGCATAAATTAGGAAAAATTATCAAACGCATCGAGCAGCAATATCATGTGCAGGTTCAGTATAGTGATGATGTCAGTGAGCTATTACTTAGCCGTTGCACTGAAGTGGATAGCGGTGCCAGAAATATAGATCATATATTAAATGCTTCGATTCTACCTGCTTTAGCGACGGAAATTTTACTGGCTTTAAGCGAACAAAAGTTGCCAAATCAAATTTGGATAGACGTAGACAATGATGAATTCATTTATGTTCTTGATTCTAAGATAAAACAATCTAAAAAGAAAAAAGCCAAAGCAGTCAAAGCTGAAACTGTATAAAACGTAAATTGGATTATTTCGTATTATGAATATAGAGTTAGACAAGTTACTCGAACCCATTTCGGGCGCAAAAGCATGTGGGGAAGATTTATCCTTTTCCAATGAATTTCATGCCATTAAAAAAGCCAAGACTGAAGATGATCCATCTTTGGTCTTAGGTGATTGGATTACAGAACCCAAACAAGCAGACTGGAATTTTGTTGCAGAACAAAGTTGCCAACTTCTAATTGAAAAAACCAAAGATATTCGACTGCTCACTTGGTTATCTGAAGCATGGGCAAATTTGTATGGTTTCTATGGCTTATCGAAGAGTCTGGAACTGTCACACCGTTTATTAGAACAATTCTGGCTCAAGTTACACCCTGCAATTGAAGAGGATGACTTAGATCAACGCTTGGGATTATTAAAAGGTTTAGTCAATCAACTTCCGCTATTAATCAAAAAAACACCATTGATTGAAAGTTCGCCAGCTTATTCTTTATGTGATTATGAAAATTTTCTGTATCAGAACAACAATCAAAGAAAACTAGCAGATGATGATACGGTATTTTCGAATCAACTTGAACAGTTTGACCTCGCACTTGCGCAAAGTTCCCGAACGGTACAATTACAGAATTACCAAAGTTTTGAACAACTTTTATTGCATTGGGAAACCTTAAAACTGGTACTAGACCAACTCATGCAACTGGAAGCGCCAAGCTTTGCACATATTGATTCACAGCTTGAAGATATCCATAAGTCATTAAAGAAAATTTATAAAGCTGATCAATTTCAATATGGATCTGACACTTTAGATACTTCATCTACGCTTGAAATATCAACAGACACCCGTCAATTGCCTCAAACCGAAACAGCTTTCGCTATGCCCCTGCATTCACAACAAGGTTTTCAGCCTTCACCACAAAGTCATTTACAAAATCGGGAACAAGCTATCAAAGTTTTGCAGGACATTGCCGATTATTTTCAAACCCATGAACCCCATAGCCCAGTGAGTTATATGCTGCAAAAGACAGTGAAATGGAGTCAAATGCCTTTACATGAATGGTTAGCTCAGGTCATTAAACAGGAAAATCCACTTGAATCTGTTCAAGAATTATTGGGCATCTCCTCAACCAACAATGAAACAAGTAACTGGTAATTGACATGTTTAAAGCAGAAAAAATTCTTTGGGGCGAAGGCTTATTTTTACGTCCTCAACACTTTCAATTACAAGACCGTTATCATGAACAGCATCTGAATCATACCATTCGCGCGACCATCCCTTTTGCCTACGGTATTCAAAAAATTAGTTTCGATGAAAGCCAATTGAACTTAAATGTTTTGGCTTTAGAAGCGATTGAAATGATCTGGCAAGACGGTGAAATTTATGCCGCTCCCTCACGTGACCTTTTACCTGAACCCATTTTATTGGACAATTTAAACTTGCAAGGTGAAATGCAAATTTATTTGGCGATTCCTATTGTACAAGCCAATAAAAAAAATGTCTCATATGAAAAAAGTTCACAGCCGAGTCGTTATCATTGTTATTTGACAGAAACCCATGACCTGTTTACCGATGCGTCTCCTGCTGAAATTTCCCTATTGCGACGTCGGGCAGAATTTAAGCTATTAGAACCACATATCATGCCAACCCATGAAATGGATGGTTTCTTGTATCTACCCGTTGGCATGATTAAACGCCAAAGTTCGGGACATTTTGAACTTGACCCGAAGTTTATGCCACCGTTATTGCATATTGAATCAAATGCAGCATTGTTGAATCAATTGAAACGCCTGCTGAATATCATTCGTGCCAAGATTAAAACCATTCAATCTAATAATCGTGAAAATGAACAAAAACTGATTGAATTTCGTTCTGGTGATATTGTGTCTTTTTGGTTGGTCAATGCACTAAATACGGCATATGCCAGCCTCAATCACATTTTTCAACACCCTCAGATTCATCCTGAACGCTTATTTTCCGAACTGTTACGATTGACTGGTTCTTTACTGACGTTCTCGTCCGTCTATGAAGTAGACCAACTACCCAAATACCAACATCACCAACTGCAACAGAGTTTCAGTGATTTAGAGCAAATTTTACGTGACTTACTCGATACGATTATTTCAAACCGCTACATCAGTATTAGCTTAAAAGAAACACGTCCATCGTACTGGGTCGGTAGTCTTGAAACCGACAAAATTACCCGAGATACCCGACTCTATGTTTCTGTGTCGAGTAGCATGATGCAAACGCATGAACTAATTCAAATTGTTCCTTTACGCTTTAAAGTGGGCAGTACCATTGACGTCGAACAACGTGTGGTTGCAGCACTTCCTGCGATTCCATTACATCACTTAATGCAAGTTCCTACTGCCATTCCTGTGCGTTCAGGGGTGAGTTATTTTGAAATTGAACCTCATCATGAACTTTACCAACAGATGTTGTCTTCTGAAACCATTTGTATTTATGTTCCATCTGGTTTCCAAGACATTAGTATTGAATTAATTGCTGTGATGAATAGCTAAGGAATAATAAAAATGAATTCTTCTAGTCAGGCACCCTCTTTGTTTGATGATGGTCAAATTGGCTCAAATACCTTGCCTTATCACCCTGCGATTGTGAAGCCAACATCCTGCCTTATTGATTTACTGTATGACGGTTTTTATGTGGTTTTTTTATTAAGAAACCAATATGTTCCCCAACAACCCGAACAATTTAGACAAAAAGTTCTGGATTTATTACACCGCTTTGAACAACAGGCACGCAAATTACAATTTTCTGCGGAAGATATTCATGATGCCAAATATGCCTATTGTGCCTTGTTGGATGAAACTATCGTCACGCAGCAAAACGATGCTTTTTTTAATTTGCAAAATCTATGGTTAATTAACCCACTGCAATTGAGTTTGTTTGGTTCACAACTGGCAGGTTATCAATTCTTTGAAGTTTTGGAGCAACTACGTAGTAAAGGTAAAGACCGACTCGCCTCACTTGAAGTTTTTCATTATTGCCTACTGTTGGGTTTCCAAGGCAAGTATCGAATCGAGTCGATTGAAAGCCTAAATCATTTGGTAGCACGAATTGGAGATGAAATTGATTATTTAAAAGGGAAAAAAGCTGCATTCTCACCTTTTTCAGCTCTACCTGATCAAATCAGGAACATCATTCATCGTGAACTGCCTTTTGTCTGGATTATTCTATTTTTATTGATTTTTAGCCTTCTGGCTTTTGCAGGCTTAAGATACACCCTTAACCAGCAAACACAAAAGTCGCTTGCACCATTTAACAATGTGATTAGTACGCCAACTGAACAGGCCAATATCACGATTTATTTACCTTAAATGGTGGTAGTTCCATGGCTCAAGAAAAGCAAAATACCCTGCGCATTTTAAAAGCAAATCCTGCAAAGCCACAAAAGCGTTCAAGCATTTATGTGATTGCAGGTTTTGTCGGTGGCATTATTTTAAGTTGTGGATTTTTCGGTTTTTATCTTTATGCACAAAACACTGAAAAAATGACATCCACTGACATAGAACCGAATCAAGCTGAGACAACTACGCATACACCTCCCCAAGAAACCAAGCCCGTGGAAAATGCGACTACAGCAGATGAGGATATTGATTATCCAAATCAAATCAATGAACAAGAGATGTCCGCACTATTTAAGCATTCAGTGAATAGTACAACCAATCTTAATACGCATACGCCAAACAGCTCACCCTTCGCCAATCTGGGGCAAGAACCCAAATCAGCGAGTAAAGCCGTGGTCTCAATCGAAAAAAGAATGCAGAAACATCATACTTCCACCCCGACAGCACAACCCTTGGCTCAAGGCGTAGTGAAGCCTGCCTTATTAGATCAACTGGATAAAGAAGCTGAATTGGCTCAACCTCAAGCACAAACCACACATCCATCATCACCTGCTACCCATTAAAACCAAGATGATTATTTTTATTGGCTGTAGCTTTCTGGCGTTGGTGATTGGTTTGAGCTTGTTAATGTCTTATGAGCTTCGGCTGCGAACCCTAAATTATGTGCGGTTGATTCTACCCAACAGCAAACAAAAGCTTGGGCACGCACGTCAGTTTGCACAAGAAATGGGTTATGCAGCCTCCGCCGAACAGACTCAAACCCATTGGCATTTACAACAATGGTGGATTTTGATTGCTGGATTTTTTTTATTGGGCAGTATTCTACTTTTTGCCTTTACCCGCCCGATTGATCCGACTAAAGTCGAGGCTAATTATCTGGAAAAAGTCGACCCACAAATTTATGCCTTATTGAATGGTGAAATATTGACACCACCACCAGAGGTCGATGAACAGTTGGTGGATGCTGCAATTGTTGAAGCCATGCAACTAGAACAGCAATATCAAGCACAGAACAACAGTGTCACGGCTCAACCTTTCTCTTTAGAACGCGATACGACATTTGAACAAAGTCATGGGCATTTTGATACTTCATTGATTGACCGTAAATGGGATCGGATGAATTTACGCTACAAGCAACGGCTATTAATGGTGTTTAAAATCATGAAGGAACGTTATGGTTATGAACTGGTATTGTTAGAGGGTTATCGTAGTCCCGCGCGTCAAAATATGCTTTCTGGCAATAAAAATACCACGCGTGCTAAAGCCTTCCAAAGCTATCACCAATTTGGCTTGGCTGCAGATGTTGCATTTAAACGGGATGGTAAAGTGGTCATTTCTGAACGTGATCCTTGGGCTTGGAAAGGTTATCAACTATATGGTGAAGTTGCCGAGTCGGTTGGTTTAACTTGGGGCGGACGCTGGAAGTCTATTCATGACTATGGTCATACCGAGTTCCGTATGCCAGGTTTGAAAAAAACAGCGGAAATGGCAGAAAAACTCACTACGGAAGGACAGCTTTTAGCACAAGAGTTAAATTAATAATGCGCCCAATTAGGATGACTGCATACCAAGTCCTATATTTTTATATGGTTCATAACAACAAAAAGCCCTATGGATGAATAGGGCTTTTTTTAAAACAGGGATATCTGTTTTAATGTTGTTGCTTAATCACTTTTATTTTTGAAATTGAGTGCAAGCGCATTTGGTACACGGGGGTAAACGATCAGTACCAATTTCTAAGTAGACTCGACGTCCGCATTGAACACAAAAATAGAAGCCTGTTCCGGGTTTTTCGCCAGCAGTAACCATTTTTGTCCTCCTTATGTTGTTTTAGAAATGGTAACCCTAGTATAACGCGCTTATGCTCAATGTCCACTGATCATTTTAAAAAATAATGGTGTCATAAATGTAAGAAATAATGTATTCAAAAAATTGGTGAGCTAAATAAAATTTAATCATTAAAGTAAAGATTTGCTTACTTTACGTACACAAATGAGGCTTTAGATCACATATGCCTTGTTCTTTAGAGTGATTGATCGTGAACAAATATTCAAAGTTCTCAATACGGCTGAGTACTAGTATCAGGTTTCGTTCCCTTCCATAGTTTTCTTGATACAAATAAAAAGCCCTATCTTGTGTGACAGGGCCTTATTCCAAACAGCGAATCACTGTTTGTAGTGTGCAGCTTAGACAATCTTGCTGTTAAATTGATTGCCAAGGCATTTGGTACACGGGGGTAAACGGTCTGTACCAATTTCTAAGTAAACGCGGTGTCCGCATTGAATACAAAAATAGAAGCCTGTTCCAGGTTTTTCGCCAGCAGTTACCATTTTTGTTCTCCATGTGTTTTAGAAATGGTGAACAGAGTATAGACAAGCTTTTCAGATTTTAGAGTCTATTTTGTGACCGTATGGGTCAACAATAAAACTAAGAATTACTGACACCGAAATTTCACTTCATTTGAATGAAATTCCCTTTATCTTGAAAGTATTTATCAGATACCCATCATTTCATTCCATCTTTAATTTTGATGGGATCTACAATAAAACCTTGTACGACTTTTTTTGCTTGTTGTTGAATGAGTTTCCAATCCTGCAGATGAACACGCTGAAATAATATAGAAAGACTAGCTTTCATTTCTGGTTCCAAAACAAATTCCTGTTTACATTGACGTGCTATAGGGTTTTCTGAATATCCACATGTAATTAAGGTAAGTACATTTCCTTGTTCATTTTTTTCAACATATAAGTCATCTATATTATATAAAATATTAGACCCCGTATTTTTAGCTATTAATTTTTTATTTCGTTTCACCCATTCAGGATGTGGAACATACTTTTGTAAGTCATATTCATACTCATCTGTGGGCAAATATATACCTCTAAAATTGAATTCTTCTAACTGTTTTTTTGATAATATCTTCGTTTCTAACGTTGAATTGACTAATCTCTTTGTTAAATCTCCATAATAGCTTTTATCTGCGTAAACACCGACTCTTACCCAATGATTATCAGGCAGGTTAATTTCTGCGTTATATTGTTTCTCCGAATACGGTGATGCTTTATAATAGCGAACTAAAACCAATCCATCGGTGTAACGCATATAAAATCCAAAGGCCTGAATTTTAGATTGATAGGTCCGCGTCTGACGTTTATATTTCTTACCTGTTACGAAGCCTGTATTATCTTCATATTCAACCCATGGGGCTTCTCTACCAAGGTTAACAGGCCTTCCTCCTAAATCACCTACACTATAGCGTGCGCCATATTGGTCGCGTGGTGTTATAAATTCAGGTTCTGTTTTTTTCTGCTCACAGGCTGTTAAAAAGAGTGAACTTATACAAGCAGCTATAATTATTGTTTTCATTTATTTTTTTCTTTACCTCCATACCAAATTCAAAAGTATTTTTATTCTATATTTTCATTTACATAAAAAACCCCACTCTAAAAGTAGGGCTTTTTTCAAACAATTTCAAATACTTTTAAACTAAGCTCTTAATTGCTCTTCTTGGCTTTCCAAAAAGTCCTGAGCAAAACGCTGAAGTACACCACCCGCTTCATATACAGACACTTCTTCTTCCGTATCTAGTCGGCAAGTTACAGGCACTTCCACAACTTCATTCTTACCATCCGCTGTGGCACGTTCAATGACTAAAGTTAAAGTCGAACGTGGTGCAATGTTACCAATCACGCTGTATAGCTCAGTACCATCTAACTTTAAGGTATTACGGTTTACACCTGCTTTAAACTCAAGTGGTAACACGCCCATACCCACCAAGTTAGTACGGTGAATACGCTCAAAACCTTCTGCCACAATTGCTTCTACACCCGCAAGACGTACACCTTTTGCTGCCCAGTCACGGCTAGAACCCTGACCATAGTCTGCACCTGCGATAATGATGAGCGGTTGCTTACGGTTCATGTAAGTTTCAATCGCTTCCCACATGCGCATGACTTCGCCTTCTGGCTCTACGCGCGCTTTCGAACCTTGTTTCACAGTACCGTCAGAGCGACGCACCATTTCGTTAAACAATTTCGGATTCGCAAATGTTGCACGTTGTGCGGTTAAGTGGTCACCACGGTGCGTTGCATAAGAGTTAAAATCTTCTTCAGGTACGCCCATTTTGTGAAGATATTCACCCGCAGCCGAGTCCATCAAAATCGCGTTTGAAGGCGACAAGTGGTCGGTGGTGATGTTGTCACCCAAAATCGCAAGTGGACGCATATTTGCCAAAGTACGTGGCGCAGCCAATGCCCCTTCCCAATATGGCGGACGGCGGATGTAAGTACTTTGTGGACGCCAATCGTAAAGTGGGCTTTTCGCTTGCTCAACTTCGCCTAAATCAAACATTGGAATGTAGACTTTACGGAACTGTTCAGGCTTCACAGCTTCTTTAACTAAGGCATCAATTTCAGCATCAGATGGCCAGATGTCTTTCAGGTAAATCGGGTTACCTTCTTTGTCATGACCTAAAGCATCTTTTTCGATATCAAAACGAATCGTGCCCGCAATTGCATACGCCACAACAAGCGGTGGAGATGCCAAGAACGCTTGTTTTGCATAAGGATGGATACGGCCATCGAAGTTACGGTTACCAGACAGTACTGCTGTTGCGTACAAGTCACGGTCAATAATTTCTTGTTGAATGACTGGATCTAACGCACCCGACATACCGTTACAGGTCGTACAAGCGTAAGCCACAATACCAAAACCAAGTTGCTCTAAGTCTTTTAGAACGCCCGCTTCTTCAAGGTAAAGTGCAGCCGCTTTTGAACCCGGTGCAAATGATGATTTCACCCAAGGTTTACGAACCAAACCAAGTTCATTTGCCTTACGTGCTAACAAACCTGCCGCCACGGTGTTACGTGGGTTAGAGGTGTTGGTACATGAAGTAATTGCAGCAATAATGATTGCACCATCTGGCATTAAGCCATCAGAACGGTTTTCAACAACACCTGCAATACCTTTTTCTTTTAGGTCCGCAGTTGAAACACGTGCATGTGGGTTTGATGGACCAGCGATGTTACGCGTCACTTTTGATAGGTCAAAACGAAGTACACGTGGGTACTCTGCTTTGGTCATATCAGATGCCCAAAGACCGATTTCTTTTGCGTACTGTTCAACCAATGCCACTTGAGCATCTTCACGGCCTGTTAGGCGTAAGTAGTCAATCGTGTTTTGGTCGATGTAGAACATCGCAGCCGTAGCGCCATATTCTGGAGTCATGTTCGAAATGGTTGCACGGTCGCCCACAGACATGCTGTCAGCACCTTCACCAAAGAACTCAAGGTAAGCACCAACCACACGCTCTTTACGCAAGAACTCGGTTAAAGCAAGTACGATATCTGTTGCTGTAATGCCTGCCTGACGCTGACCAACAAACTCAACACCAATAATGTCTGGCAGACGCATCCAAGATGCACGGCCTAACATTACGTTTTCAGCTTCTAAGCCACCAACACCCACAGAAATTACGCCCAAAGCGTCTGTATGTGGTGTATGTGAGTCTGTACCAACACATGTGTCTGGGAATGCTACACCATCACGCGCCTGAATCACCGGAGACATTTTCTCTAGGTTAATCTGATGCATAATGCCGTTCCCCGCAGGGATTACATCAACATTTTTAAATGCGGTTTTAGTCCACTCAATAAAGTGGAAACGGTCTTCGTTACGGCGGTCTTCAACAGCACGGTTTTTTGCAAAAGCGTCTGGGTCAGCACCACCGTATTCCACTGCTAAAGAGTGGTCGACAATGAGCTGTGTTGGCACAACTGGGTTGACTTTAGATGGGTCGCCACCTTTGTCTGCAATCGCATCACGTAAACCTGCAAGGTCAACCAATGCTGTTTGACCCAAAATGTCGTGACACACGACTCGTGCAGGATACCAAGGAAAGTCTAAGTCCTGACGGCGTTCAATTAACTGCGTTAAATAAACAGTTAAGTTCTCGGCATCGGCACGGCGTACCAATTGCTCTGCGAGTACTTTTGAGGTGTAAGGCAGTTTTTCGTATGCGCCTGGCTGAATATCTTCAACGGCTTGACGCACATCGTAATATTCAAGCTGGGTATCGCTACTCTGATTTGGCAGCGGTTTACGGTATTTTGTGTTCATTAACCACGCTCCGCCAATGGTTTAAATTCGAGGTTTTCAGGGCCTGTGTAGTTCGCACTTGGACGAATGATTTTGCCGTCTTGACGTTGTTCAATCACGTGCGCTGACCAACCTGCTGTACGTGCAATCACGAACAATGGTGTGAACATTGCAGTTGGAACACCCATTAAGTGATAGCTTACTGCACTGAACCAGTCGAGGTTCGGGAACATGTTTTTCACTTCTTTCATCACGGCTTCTAAACGTTCCGCTATCAAATACATTTTTTTGTTTTCTTGCGCATCCGCCAATTCAAGTGCAACTTGCTTAATTACTTCGTTACGTGGGTCAGCGATGGTGTAAACAGGGTGACCAAAACCAATCACGACTTCTTTGTTTTCTACACGCTTACGAATGTCTGCTTCTGCTTCGTCTGCATTGTCGTAGCGCTGTTGAATCACGAATGCAACTTCGTTTGCACCACCATGTTTAGGTCCACGTAATGCACCAATTGCACCTGCAATAGTTGAGTACATGTCTGAACCTGTACCAGCAATTACACGTGAAGTAAACGTCGATGCATTGAACTCATGCTCTGCATACAAAATCAATGACGTGTGCATTGCTTGAATCCATTGTTCACATGGTTTTTCACCGTGTAACAAATGAAGGAAGTGCGCACCAATTGAGTCATCATCGGTTTCAACTTCAATACGTTTGCCGTTGTGACTAAAGTGATACCAGTAAAGCAACATTGAACCGAAAGATGCCATTAACTTGTCTGCGATGTCGCGTGCACCCGCATAGTTATGGTCTTCATGTTCTGGTGTTAAGCAACCTAGAACTGAAACACCTGTACGCATCACGTCCATTGGGTGTGCATATGGTGGGAGTTGTTCTAACGCCGCTTTAAGTGATGCAGGTAAACCACGAAGTGCTTTCAGTTTATTCTTGTAGGCCTTGAGTTCCGCTTTATTCGGTAATTTGCCATGAACCAAAAGGTAAGCCACTTCTTCAAATTCGCTTTGACCCGCAAGGTCAAGAATGTCATAGCCACGATAGTGCAAGTCGTTACCGCTACGTCCTACGGTACAAAGTGCTGTGTTGCCTGCAACTTGTCCGCTGAGTGCGACTGATTTTTTTGGCTTGAATCCGTTTGTTGTTGCATTCATGAGATCTTCCTTCTTCCATTGGGTGGATCAATTCATTTTTATGCTTTGCGTCAGTTTTATTTCCTACACTGACGCAAAGATTTTATGGTTAAACTGTTATTTATTTTTGACAAAAGAGGCATCAAGGTATTGTTCAAACGCATGGTAATTAATGCGGTCATACAATTCTTGACGGGTTTGCATGGTATCGACCACGTTCTTTTGTGTACCTTCTTTACGTAAAGTAGTGTAGACATTTTCCGCTGCTTTGTTCATCGCACGGAAAGCTGAAAGAGGATAAAGCGCAATGCTGACATCCGCAGAAGCCAATTCCTCTGTGGTAAATAATGGCGTAGAACCAAATTCAGTAATGTTTGCCAAAATTGGAACATTCGTTGCAGCCGCAAATTGTTTATACATCGCCAATTCAGTAATCGCTTCTGGGAACAACATGTCCGCGCCTGCTTCAATATAAGCACCTGCACGGTCAATTGCAGCTTGCAAACCTTCTACCGCCAAAGCATCCGTACGCGCCATAATCACGAACTTGTCATCACCACGCGCATCAACAGCTGCTTTAATACGGTCTACCATTTCTTGTTGTGAAACAATGGCTTTGTTTGGACGGTGACCACAACGTTTCGCGCCAACTTGGTCTTCAATATGCATAGCCGCTGCACCAAACTTGATGAGTGCTTTGGTGGTACGGGCAATGTTAAATGCTGAAGCACCAAAACCTGTGTCGGCATCGACCAATAAAGGCAAGTCACATACATCGGTAATACGGCGTACATCTGTCAGTACATCATCGAGGTTGCTAATGCCTAAGTCAGGCAACCCCAAAGAACCTGCTGCTACACCACCGCCAGATAAATAAATGGCTTTGTAACCTGCACGCTTTGCCAATAAAGCATGATTGGCATTGATGGTTCCGACCACTTGTAGTGGATGTTCACTTGCAACCGCATCACGGAATTTCTGCCCTGCTGATAACGTTGACATACGTCCTCCCTCTCTCTTCATCATTAAATTAGGTTTTGTTCAATGTTCTGATAAGACGCAGCAATGTGGCGTCGCATCAGTAATTCCGCGAGTTCTGCATCACCTTCGGCAATAGCATCTAAAATACGAATATGTTCCGACAAGGCTCGATGCGGACGATTTGGGGTTTTGGAATACTGAATTCGGTACATCCGAATCAAGTGATACAACTCATCACACAGCATCTTTTCTAGGGTTTTATTGCCACAGTTTTTGATGATGCAGTAATGAAAATCATCCTGACCTTCTTGTAAGTAATATCCTTTACCTTCTTTAAAATCTGGGTCCTGTGCATGCATATGCAGCACTTCACGCAAGTTTAGAATCTGTTGCTTGTCGATGCTTTGTGCCGCCAAACGACAAGCCAGTCCTTCCAAGTTTTCACGAATTTGATACAGCTCGAACAATTGCTGATGCGACAAGGACACCACACGTGCACCCACATGCGCAGTTCGTTCCACCAATTTTTGCCCTTCTAGGCGGTGAATGGCTTCACGTAAAGGACCTCGACTGATGCCATATACACGAGCCAGCTCAGGTTCAGAAATCTTGCTACCCGCTGCAATTTCACCACTGACAATTGCAGTTTGGATCTTTCTGAAAATTTGGTCTGTTAAAGTCGCAGTAGCGGCTTGTTTTGTCTGCGTAGACAGCTCTTCGGTTAGCATATTGTCAACAATCAGTTCAATTATTAGCTAAAATAAGCACAAATAAATTAAAATGCAACAAGATTGTCAACAACTTTGGTATTAGAGTTGCAAACCTTCTTAAAGATGACTTGACAAAGACTGAGTAGAATCATGGCTGGCTTCCGTTCTAGAGATGTTGCATCACCACACCTAAATAAATTATTTTAATTCAATATTTTAAATCTTATTTCCATACTTGTTCCTTGATAGAACTGCAATTTTTATAACAATGTCATGACCTGCTCTAACTACACTAGGTTTCAGTCAAATCACGCAGTCGTCCCGAATGACCCTTGAGTTTTATTGTCGACACTTCAGTTTTTGTTTTGCTCTATCTGTTATGCCGTAATCAAAAAAAAGCCTCAAGGAAATGCTTGAGGCTTTTGTTACCATTTATATGCTATGTGACTTACTTCGCCTTTTGTAAGCGCAAGGCATTTAGCACCACCGACAGTGAGCTGAGTGACATCGCCACAGCGGCTAACATCGGGGTCAACAACAAGCCAGTCAATGGATAGAAAATCCCTGCTGCCACGGGTACACCCAAACCGTTATACACAAAAGAAAAGGCAAGGTTTTGTTTCATGTTGCGTACACCGAGTTTCGCCATATGCACCGCATCGGCTGCGCCACGAATATCCCCTTTGACCAAGGTCACTTGCGCCGTCTGTTTGGCAATATCAGTACCATTGCCCATGGCAATCCCGACATTGGCTTGAGCCAGTGCTGGTGCATCGTTAATGCCATCACCCGCCATGGCGACAATTTTGCCCTGTGCCTGATACTGCTTCACAATTTCCAGTTTTTCAGTTGGCGTGCAGTTGCCATGCACATGCTGAATCCCCAGTTCTTGTGCCACCAACTGCGCATTTTGTTCATGGTCACCTGTTGCCATCACCACTTCAATGCCATCAGTCATCAATTGCTGAATGACCTCTTGTGCATTGGTTTTAATCGCATCGTGAATCGAAATATACGCCAGCACTGCTTGGCTATTGCTCAAGAAACTAATCACGTTACCTGCTGCACGCTGTTGATCCAACTGACTTTGTATAGCAGGGTCTAAACCAATACCGAGTTGTTCCAGCAACTTTTGACTGCCGATATACAGTGTTTGTTCACCAATCTGACCTTTAACCCCAAAGCCTGTGACATCTTCAAAGTCTTCCACTTTCAGCAGTTGCTGGGCAGGCACAATCTGCGTCAGGGTTTGTGCAATTGGATGACTTGAATATTGTTCAATCGAAGCAATCCATTGTTCCACTTGCACCTGTTCCACATTGGAACTGAGTAATCGAATTTCTTTCAGACTCGGCTTACCTTCAGTCAGGGTTCCTGTTTTGTCGACAATCAGCGTATTGACTTTACTTAAGGCTTCAATCGCTTCTGCATCTTTAAACAGAACACCTTTCTGTGCTGCACGACCTGTAGTGGCCATCACGGACATTGGCGTTGCTAAACCAAGCGCACATGGACAGGCAATAATCAGTACCGCTACAGCACACATCAATGCCAAGTCAAATTGCGCACCACCAAACACCATCCATGCCACGAAGGTCAAAGCACTAATGAACAACACCACAATCACAAAATATTTAGCAAACACATCGGCTAAACGTTGTAGCGGTGCTTTAGAACGCTGCGCTTCTGCAACTGTCTGAATCATTTTCGATAATGTTGTATTCGCACCTACAGCCGTGGTTTGTATACGAATGCTACCCTGCTGATTCACTGTGCCGCCAATGACTGTGTCATGTACTTGCTTTTTCACAGGTACAGGTTCACCTGTCATCATGGCTTCATCGACATAGGTTTTGCCTTCTACCACCACGCCATCCAGTGGAATCTGATCACCTGAGGAAATCTGTAAAATATCGCCTTGTTTGACCATGCCAATATCCACTTCAATCACTTGATCGTTTTGAACCAACTTGGCGGTGTTGACTTGGAGTTTAAGCAAGGCTTTCAATGAATCGGCTGTTTTGGCACGGGCTTTTAGCTCCATGATTTGACCAAGCAAACTCAGAGATACAATCATACACGCCGCTTCATAATACACCGCGACACCATGTCCTGTTTTGGCTGCCATCGGAATCAGGCTTGGAAAGATGGTCGCCACGACACTATAAATATAGGCGGCTAATACCCCAACCCCAATCAGGCTCCACATATTGAGGTTACGGGTTTTATACGAGGTCCAGCAACGTTCAATAAACGGCTTACCTGCCCACAGCACCACAGGGGTCGCGAGGACCAGCTCAATCCACGGCTGAATATGCGGTGAAATAAAACTATGAATATGTGAACCCATCGCCAGTACAAACACGATTAACGTCAGTGGTAAAGTCATCCAAAAACGATGGCTAAAATCCACCAATTCAGGGTTTGGTGCATCATCTAAAGTCGGTTGCATCGGCTCTAGTGCCATACCACAAATTGGGCACGTGCCTGGCCCTTTTTGCACAATCTCAGGATCCATCGGACAGGTATAATCCATATCCGCTGCCCCTTCAGGTACAGGACGCTGATCAGGTGGAATTAGATAAAACTCAGGATCTCCCTTAAATTTGTCTAAGCAAGATGGATTACAGAAATAATAAGTCTGTTGCTGATAATCCGTTTTTAACTCAGTATTTGGGTCAACAGACATACCGCAGACGGGGTCAATAAAAGCTGACGCTCCTGACTGGACATGCTGCTCATGTGCGTGTTTCCCGCCACCACAGCAACCTGTTTTAGCTGGTTCTGGTTTAGGCTTTGCTGCACAACAACTTGATTTTGATTCAGCTTGTGCTGTTTCTGGAGTTTTAGATTCTGTACCACAACATGTTGAGGCTTTCTTCTCTTCTGGTTTAGAAGTTCCACAACATCCTGATACTTTCGCGGACTTTTCTTCAACTGTCGTAACATAGCTTTCAGGCGCAGCGATAAATTTTTGCTGACATTTTTCACTGCAAAAATAATAGTTTTTGCCCTGCCATTCGCTATGCGGTTTAGTCAAATCTGTCACGGTCATACCACACACAGGGTCAATAAAGCTTTCTGCTTTTGACACCTCACTTTGCTGGTGTTTGCTCGCACAGCCACACCCTTTTGATGAAGCCACCATGCTTTCAGCTTCAGGTTGAGCTGGAACATGAGTTTGTTCTATTTTCGCTTTGCTGCAACAAGAACTGTGCGCTTTTTCTGAAGATACATAAGCTTCAGGATCGGCTGCAAATTTGTCTAAGCAGCCAGCACTACAGAATAAATATCGAACCGATTGATATTCATAGGCATGTGGCGAATCCTCTGCAACCGTCATTCCACAGACAGGATCAATGGACACCACCGTTGGCGATTTTTTTTCTTTGGAACAGCAAGAGCTTTTGGGTTGCTCGTTCATCGGACTCACCATTTCTTTTTTGATTGTGTTAGCATAAAGTCTGTACCTAGGTACTGAGTCAAGCCTTTTGGAGATTATTTTATGCTCACTATCGGCAAACTGGCAAAACAGTGTCACGTTAATGTTGAAACGATTCGTTATTATCAACGGATTGGTCTTATGCGCATTCCTGAAACCACACAAAACTATCGTTATTACAGCCAACAAGACATTGAAACCTTAAGCTTTATTCAAAAAGGTAAAGATGCTGGCTTGCAGCTCAGTGAAATTCAAGATCTATTACATTTACAACTGAATGACCGAGAAAAAGTCCGTGATGTGATTCAACAACGACTGGAAAAAATTGATCAACGGATTCAAGAATTAAATGCACTGAAACAGCGTCTTTCAACTTGGGTAGATGAATGTAAAACCACGACAGACAGTTGCTGCCCAATTTTGCAAGAACTGAAAAAAGGTTCAACGACTGAACTATAAACAGTTACCGTCTTTTAAATTTGGCGATCACTTTTCCACTCACCTTTTCGATACTCAGGACTGCGTTCATTATGTCGATTGAACTTGCCCAACTCAGAAAACAGCTTCGCAAACAACGCAGACAAGTTTCCGTTTATCAACAACAACAGTCTGAGCAGCAAATTTTACAGCGCCTAAGATCTGTGCCCAAATTTAAACAAGCCAAGCATGTCGGCATTTATCTACATGCCTTTGGAGAAATTCAAACTCATAAAATCATTGAATATTGTTTTCATCAAAAAAAGTCGGTGTATTTACCGATGATTTGCAATATGAATCAGCGCTTGGTGTGGGTCAAAATTTCACGTAATCAATTTCAAAATAAGCGTTTTTCTCATCATCCGTTCGGTATGCAAGAGCCCATGGCAACACGTGGACAGCACGTTTCACATTTGGACCTGCTATTGATGCCTTTATTGGCATGTGACCTTTATGGCACACGAATTGGCATGGGGGGCGGGTTTTATGACAAAACCTTAGCGTCTACACCTTATCACCGTCCATTTCGCCTCGGTTTGGCCCATCACTTCCAGTTAGTACCGCAGCGCCTCATCCGAGAAAAATGGGATCAACCTTTAGATGGACTGCTTACGCCTCAACAACATTTACGCTTCAAGCGCTAAAATTGACATTTTTGACTGTTGAGAATACTTAAAAATCACATGTTTAGTCATTTTTTATACAATTTATTTTGACCTGCCCTTGTATTTTTTAAAATACCCATCACTATAAAAAACATGGCAACACCGTTGTCACTCATTAGGAGTGCCCATGTCTGAAATTATTATGAATCAAGAAACCTTAGAGCCTCAGGTTCCAAGTGTATTACCACTTTTAGCGTTACGTGATGTAGTGGTGTATCCACACATGCAAATCGCGCTATTTGTAGGTCGTGAAAAATCGATCAATGCAGTTGATGTGGCTCGTAACAGTGACAATCTAGTATTTGTAGTTGCTCAGAAAGATTCTCTTTCAGAAGAAATTGATCACGACAACTTATATCAATACGGTACTGTCGCGAAGATTGTACAAGTTGTGAATCATGAAAATGATGAAAACTGTATAAAAGTATTAATCGAAGGCTTGCATCGTTCAAAGCTAGAAAAAATCATTGATGAAAATGATTATCTAACTGCGGAACATGCGCTTAGCCCAATGTCAGTTCACATTGACGAAACAACCCAAGAAACACGTGTACAAGAGTTACGTGCTCTATTTGCTCAATATGCTGAAGCAAAATTACGTAATGCGCGTGAACTTGTTGCTGCAGCAAACAAGATTGACGATTTACTACAATTGTTATTCTTCGTGGCAACTCGTGTTCCACTGAATATTGATGTGAAACAAAAATTCCTTGAACACGATGAGTTTGAGGCACATCTACAAGAACTGATGACCTATTTGTTGCAACAGTCTGAAGAGCAACAGATTGAGCAAACTTTACATGACTCAGTGAAGCGTCAAATGGAGAAAAATCAACGCGAATACTTCCTCAATGAAAAGATGAAGGTGATTCAGCGTGAGCTTTCTGACATGAATGGCGGTGCAGAAGACGACGTAGCTGAAATTGAGAAACGTCTTGCTGAAGCAGATTTACCTGAGCACGTACGTAAAAAAGCAGAAGCTGAATTCCGTAAGCTGAAAGCCATGCAACCTGCGTCAAGCGAAGCGGCTGTAGTGCGTAACTATTTAGAGGTGATTTTAGATACACCTTGGAATAAAGCCAGCAAAGTCAGTATCAATCTTGCAAAAGCACAAGAAATTCTCGATGCAGATCATTACGGCCTAGATGACGTGAAAGATCGTATTGTGGAATATCTTGCAGTACAGTCACGCGTGAAAAAACTCAAAGGCCCAATCCTTTGTTTAGTTGGCCCTCCGGGTGTAGGTAAAACCTCACTGGGCGAATCTGTTGCGAAAGCGACTGGCCGTGAATTTGTCCGTATGGCGCTGGGCGGTGTACGTGACGAAGCGGAAATCCGCGGTCACCGTCGTACCTATATCGGTGCGATGCCAGGTAAAATTGTGCAATCGTTAACGAAAGTTGGCGTGAAGAACCCATTGTTCTTGCTCGATGAAATCGACAAGATGGCGCAAGACTACCGTGGCGACCCTGCTTCTGCATTACTTGAAGTACTCGATCCATCACAGAACAACAAGTTTAACGATCACTATTTAGATCTTGATCTTGACCTGTCTGAAGTAATGTTCATCTGTACTGCTAACAGCATGAATATTCCTGAAGCATTGTTGGATCGTATGGAAGTGATTCGCCTACCGGGTTATACCGAAGACGAAAAAGTCAATATTGCTGAGCGTTACCTTGTTCCGAAAGCCATTAAGAACAACGGTTTACGTGCTAAAGAATTGACTGTTCATGAAGAAGCGATTCGTGACATTGTTCAACGTTATACACGTGAAGCAGGTGTGCGTAACTTAGAACGCGAAGTCTCTAAAATTGCACGTAAAGTGGTAAAAGAAGCCGTCAGCAAAAAGGCGAAAAACCTACAAGTTGATGTGACTTCGGCTAATCTTCCAGACTACTTAGGTCCGCACAAATTTGACTTTGGTATGGCAGAAGATGAAGCGCAAGTGGGTCGCGTCAACGGTTTAGCGTGGACGTCTGTCGGTGGTGAGTTATTGACCATTGAAGTTGCAGCGGTCAAAGGTAAAGGGAAATTTATCACCACGGGTTCACTCGGTGATGTGATGAAAGAATCGATTACCGCAGCCATGACCGTGGTACGTACACGTGCAGATGAGTTGGGCATCGAGTCAACTCGCTTTGAAGAGACCGATGTTCACGTCCACTTACCAGAAGGTGCAACACCAAAAGATGGTCCATCTGCTGGTTTAGCACTGACTACAGCATTGGTTTCTGCCTTTACAGGTATCCCAATTCGCCCTGACATTGCCATGACAGGTGAAACGAGTCTTGGTGGTCGTGCAATGCGTATTGGTGGTTTGAAAGAAAAATTGCTTGCTGCACACCGTGGTGGCATTAAATTAGTCTTCATTCCTCAAGATAACGTCCGTGATCTTGCAGAGATTCCTGAAAATGTGAAAGAAGGGCTTGAAATTAAAGCAGTAAAATCGATTGATGAGATTTTACCTCTTGCCTTAACGTCTAAGCCTGAACCTTTGGTCAAAGCACCAATTGTAAAACCAGTCGATGATGGTAAAAAAGCCGCACGTCACTAATTTTAGCAAGAAAAAAAAGAGAGCTACGGCTCTCTTTTTTTATTACAAATTACTGTAAATAACACCACACATCTTCGAGCTTTTATCCCCTAAAATAAATTGCATCCAAAGGATGACACAGGACCATTAAAATGAAAAACCCTGTCGGATGGTTTGAAATATATGTCAATGACATAACCCGAGCCAAACAATTTTATGAAGCAGTATTTAATATTCAACTCTCTGAATTGACTCCTCCTTCTGAGGGTAACTCGCTTCAAATGTGGGCGTTCCCATCGGATATGCAAGTTTATGGTGCTTCTGGTGCTTTAGTTCAAATGACAGGAGTCGCCGCAGGTGGAAACAGCACATTAATCTATTTTTCATGTGAAGACTGTGCAGATGAAGCAGCCCGAATTGGTGAAGCGGGCGGCAACATTCATGAATCAAAAACTTCAATTGGTGAGTACGGATTTATTGTTTTAGCTTTTGATACAGAAGGAAATATGATTGGTTTACATTCTATGAAGTAAACCAGCGTATCGTAAATAATTTAAGGTTATCGTATGTTCTAACTTTGAATATTAAGCAGGTTTCCCTTCACAAATCAGACTTGAAAAAATCCAAAGAACACCCAATATTAAATAATAAGAATACATATGTGCTGTATGTTTCTTATTCTTAAAGGTTATCTGTTTCTCCAGGCAGATAATCTCTTGATCGCAGTCCTTACACTATTCAAGGACTGCGTTTTTTATTGGTATTCTTTAATTTTTCTACATAAAAATGATGATGCCCTTTTCATCCTACATTATTTACTTCAATATCGTTTGCACCAACCCATCGATCACCTGAGTCATCTTTTCAAGATTTAGGGTCTTTAATGTGTCGGCAGCCGTATGATAATTCTTATTCCGATAAAAAGCGGTATCGGTCAGCATAATCGCAGGAATATCATAATTCCAATAGTTGCTATGACTTGAAAAATTCAATCCTGGGGTAAAAGACGGTGCGACTAAACGCTGGCATTCCAACTGCTGCATGGCAGCACAAAAATTCTCACCTAATCCACGCGAATCGATATCACTCACCGCCGCAATAAAATTGCCGTGACTTGGATAAATCCACTTCAAGCCAACAGGATATTCTTGAACCAGTGCTGTATCGTAGTAGCCAATCATTTCCAGAATATAAACCCCTTGGATCTTATCGCGTTGTGCTTGTACTGACTTGGCATGTACATAACTGCCCATATATTCTGTATTGGTATATGGCGGTTCTTCAAGCGTATAAAAAGCAAATTCCACATTATGGCTTAGATGGCTTTTTTCTTGTGACAAAATACGAGCCGCTTCAATCACTCCCGCGACTCCAGAGGCATTATCATCTGCTCCCTGTACTTGACCAAACACATCATAATGTGCGCCAACGATGACTTTTTCGGCTCCTCCCACATTTAATGAACAGACCACGTTGCGATAATTCTGCCGATTCACAATATAATTCTGAAATTGACAAGGAATACCAAATAAACGCATTTGCTCTTTGATCCAAGCTGAAACTCGATTTAATTCGGCAATATTTTGATGATTCCGAAATGAACCTGTACCAATAATTTGTTGTAAGTAAAGTTGGACATTCTGGACGTCAGCTTGTTGGCTGGTCGCAGAATTGGCCTGACTCTGCGTAACCACCGAAATAGCCGTCATCAGTAAACCAACCCAAGCTACTTTCAAAAATTTATTCCTTTTCATTTATTATTATTCCACCGTCATCACAATTTTTTTCGTTCTTAAAGAGCATTAATGCAACAGCCAGTAATTATTTTCAATTGCAAAATGTATATCGAGATTGGATTGTATTCATTCAACGCTATAATTCTGCTGAATTAGCATGTGATGCCAGATATGAAAATACGAATTCTGACCATCGGTCAAAAAATGCCAGCTTGGGTTCTGACGGGTTTTGAAGATTATTTCAAACGAATTCAACCTTTTGTACAAACGCAAATTATTGAGTTGCCCATGGCAAAGCGTGGAAAAAATGATTCTGAAGCCGACATTTTAAAATATCGACAAATTGAAGGTGATAGCATTTTAAATGCGCTCAAACAGAATGAGACGCTCATCGCGCTTGAAGTGGGTGGTCGTGAATTCAGCACTGAAAAACTGGCTGATACCATGAAGTCTTGGATGCTAGAAGGCAATGATGTCGCCTTGGCGATTGGTGGACCAGATGGTCATTCAGAAGCGGTCCGTAAAGCAGCCGCATGGCATTGGTCATTATCAAAACTGACCTTGCCACACCCATTGGTGCGTGTCATGCTGATTGAACAGTTATATCGAGCCATGAGCATTAATCACAATCATCCCTATCATCGGGCGGGTTAAAGCCATCTCCTATCATTCTATAATTGCAACAATACGTTGAATAGAAATGCTTTATTCAACTATTTCTCTTTGGCATGATGAACATATTCTCTTATTCAAATTAGGCGCAAGACGATGAATCTACAAACTTTACCAGGTTTATTTATTTCTCATGGATCTCCCATGCTTGCGCTTAACCCTGAACAAGTCGGTCCAGCCTTACAACGTTTGAGTTCAAATCTACCAACACCTAAAGCGATTGTCGTGATGTCAGCACACTGGGAAAGTCAGGCACTTGAGGTCAATACGGGCATCCGCCCAGAAACTTGGCATGATTTTCGTGGTTTCCCCCCTGCGCTATATGAAATTCGCTACCCTGCTCCTGGTGACCCTCAACTTGCCGAAGACATTTTAAAGCGACTGTCTGATGCAGGATTTGATGCCCACGCCAATAATAGCCGCCCGCGTGATCATGGTGTGTGGATGCCATTACTCCACATGTTCCCGAATGCAGATATCCCAGTGGTTGAAATTTCACTACCTATGCATATGTCAGCAGAACAGATTTATCAAATTGGGCAAGCTCTTTCAGTTTTACGTGAACAACAAGTTTTACTGATTGGTTCGGGCAGTATTACCCATAATTTGTCTGAATTGTCATGGCATGGGGAATCGCAGGATGTGCCTATATGGGCATCGACCTTCCGAAACTATGTAGTTCAAAAACTGTCGCATCAAGACTATGAAGCAGTATTGGACTGGAACAGCATTCCCTATGTACAGCGCAATCATCCAACTTTAGAACATTTTGCGCCTTTATTTTTTGCAATGGGTACGGGCAAACGCTTTAATATTGTCCATAGCAGTTTCACAATGGGTTCATTGGGAATGGACATTTACCGTTTTGACTAATCCTTTCTAAAAATTAAAGAAATGAATACAAATGTTGTACACGTATTCATTTCTTTTTTTTATTAATCATTTAACCTTTAGTTTTGTATCTATTCACTAAAGTGTTAATTTAAAAATGAAATTGAAATACCTTTTACTTGCTTTGTTGCCTTTTTCTCTTGCTGCTTGCCAATCAACTCAAACACCATCAAATTTGGATCAAGCTGTGAATGTACAATCAATTCCTGATCAAAACAAAACACTTGCTGCCTATGAATGGATCAGCACCACATCGACCACGCCAAAACCTTTAACGCTGTCGTTTAATACACAAGGACAGTTGTCCGTAAAAACTAGCTGTAACGGTTTAGGTACGAGCTGGAAAATTGAAGGTGACAAAATTGTCACAGGTGCAATGATGGGCACGCAAATGGCTTGTGCTGAACCTGCGATGCAACAAGAACGCTTAGCCGCAGATTTACTCGGTCAACGTTCAATTCAATTTACCTTGAATAGCCAAAATGTTGAAGCACCGACTTTAACACTGGTTTCTGCGAAAGGTGAAAAACATGTCTTTGTTGGGAAAATGACACCTGAAACCAAATACCAATCTCAAGGTGAAACCATCTTTTTAGAAATTTCACCAGAAACAAAAACCTGTTCCGCAGGTGTCGCTCGCATTGAGTGCTTACAAGTTCGTGAAATCAAATATGATGACAAAGGTCTGAAAACAACTGTCGATAAAGATTGGACTTTATTCTACGACCATATCGAAGGCTATATTCACGATTCTAAAACCCGCCAAATTGTTCGGGTAAAACGTTTTGAACGTCAAAACCCTGCTGCGGACCAATCTAAATATGCTTATGTCAAAGATATGGTGATTGAAACCGAAACTGTAAAATAAATACAAGCATAAAAAAGCCGATACAATTGCATCGGCTTTTTTACAACTTAGGCGGCTAATATCTAGAATACGCCTTGAGACAACATCGCGTCTGCCACTTTCACAAAGCCTGCAATATTGGCACCATCCACATAATTAATGCTACCGTCTGCTTTCGTGCCATATTTAACGCAATTACGGTGAATGTCTTTCATAATTGCATGTAAACGCTCATCGACTTCTTCGAAGCTCCATCCTAAACGCAATGCATTTTGTGACATTTCAAGACCCGAAGTGGCTACACCACCAGCATTAGATGCCTTACCTGGTGCATACAGAATTTTCGCTGCAACAAATTTTTCTACAGCATCGAGTGTTGAAGGCATATTGGCACCTTCTGCAACACAGAAAACACCATTAGCCAATAATACCTCTGCATCTTCACCCGTCAATTCATTCTGAGTTGCACATGGTAAAGCGATATCACAAGGAATCCCCCAAGGGCGCTTGCCTTCTAAATATTCAAATCCATGCTTAGATGCAAATTCAGAAATACGTCCACGGGCTTCATTTTTCAAATGCATCACTTCTGCTAAAAGTTCATCGGTGAAACCATCTTTGACATAAACCGTACCATTCGAGTCTGAAAGTGATACCACTTTTGCGCCTAGGAACATGGCTTTTTCAGCAGCAAATTGTGCAACATTACCCGAACCTGAAATGGTCACAGTTTTTCCGTGGAAACTATCACCACGCGTTTTTAGCATTTCTTCAGCAAAGTATACTGTGCCATAACCCGTTGCTTCTGGACGTGCCAAAGACCCACCAAATGCCAAACCTTTTCCAGTAAATACACAAGAAGTATCATTACTGAGTTTTTTCATCATCCCAGCCATATAGCCGACTTCACGGCCACCAACACCAATATCTCCAGCAGGAATATCTGTGTTAGAACCTAAGTGACGGTATAGCTCAATCATTAATGCTTGGCAGAAACGCATAATTTCGCCTTCTGACTTCCCTTTAGGGTCAAAGTCAGAACCGCCTTTTCCGCCACCCATAGGCAACGTTGTTAAGGCATTTTTAAAAGTCTGTTCAAAACCCAAGAATTTTAAAATGGATAAATTGACAGAGGGATGGAAACGCATCCCACCCTTAAATGGACCAATTGCTGAGTTGTATTGAACACGAAATGCTCGATTTACTTGGGTGTTACCTTGATCATCGACCCATGACACGCGGAATTGGATAGCACGTTCTGGTTCAATTAAACGCTCAAGTAATCCATGTGCTGCATATTTTGGGTTCTTTTCAATGAATGGCCACAGACTGGTCATCACCTCTTCTACCGCTTGTAAAAACTCGGGTTGGTGTGCATCACGTGTTTTTACGTAATCCAAAAAGTCGTTTAGGCTACTGTATTTCAACACTTCATCCTCAGCAATTTATGAATCAAAATAGGTCAAAATTAAATTAAGTGATAAATTTTGGCGCAAAACATTAAATACTTTTTATCCACCTTCCACAATATTTATTTAAAATAACTTGATATTTTCAATATATAACAAATAATTATTTTAACTATTAAATAAAGTTTGTCTTTCCTATTTTTAAACCCTGACTTAATAATCCACTTTTTTTTGCACCATATAAACACATTTAATGCATTAATTTGGAACACAAGATTAATCACCTAAATCATGCTAAAATTCAGGAAAATTTGACTCTATCTCTCTAATCCTGTTCTAAAAACAGGCGTGGTTTTCGCATGATTTCGCAAATTGCTCTCATTCAACGCATCGACGCGCTACTCCCCCAAACTCAATGTGGTTTATGTGGTCATCGAGATGGTTGCCTTCCCTACGCCAAAGCGATTGCAGAAGGAGAAGCAGCCAATAAATGCGTCCCAGGTGGACAGCCTGTGGCTGATGCTTTAGCTGAATTATTACAACGCCCATCTCTAAAAGCAGAGGAAAGCGTATGGCCTCTTCAATCGGATGGTCGTCCACAACGAATGAAAGCCATTATTCGAGAAGATGAATGTATTGGTTGTACCAAATGTATTAGTGCATGCCCCGTTGATGCGATTATCGGATCGGGGAAACTCATGCATAGTGTGTTGACTGATTTATGCACGGGTTGTGAACTTTGTATTCCACCCTGTCCAGTTGACTGTATTGATTTAGTCGAAGATTTAAATAGCTTACCGAATGAAATTGAACGCACAATAGAGCAAAACGATTTACGCCAACGCTACTATGCCCATATTCAACGTGAAGAAACTCGTCGCTTGCAGCGTAAGGGCCCTGTAGTACGTGCCGAAATTGATACAGCATTATTTGCTCAATTCTCCACGCAACTTGATTCAGTACCTGTAATTGAAGTTGCCGACAAAACACCTACTGTCACCCAACAAGATGCCAAATCAACCATTGAGTTAGCAAAATTACGAACACAAATTAAAAAGTTAGAGAAACAACTCAGCGTTCGTGAAGATGTAACCAAGCGCGCTCAATTACTGACATTGACCGAACAACTCAATGCTTGGCAAGGAGCTTAAACATGGTGACCAAAACCTCTACCGTTAAAAACATGACCAAGAAGCAAATTAAAACCTTCTTTGAACGTTTACGCGATCAGCGCCCCAACCCGACAACAGAGTTAAACTTTTCTACGCCGTTTGAGTTATTAGTTGCAGTAACCCTTTCAGCTCAGGCAACTGATGTTAGTGTCAATAAAGCCACAGATAAATTGTTTCCAATCGCCAATACACCTGAAACCATTTTGGGGTTAGGTGTTGAAGGGCTCAAGCAATACATCAGAACCATTGGTTTATATAATTCCAAAGCTGAAAATGTCATTAAAACCTGCCAAATTTTAATTGAACGACATAACAGTCAAGTGCCGAATAATCGTGCCGACTTAGAAGCTTTACCTGGCGTTGGACGTAAAACTGCAAATGTGGTGTTGAACACTGCATTCGGACATCCCACCATGGCGGTGGATACGCATATTTTTCGATTAGGCAATCGGACAGGTTTGGCAGTAGGAAAAAATGTCCTCGAAGTTGAGCACCGACTAGTCAAAGTTATTCCTAAAGAATTTATGGTCGATGCGCACCACTGGCTGATTTTACATGGTCGTTACTGCTGTATCGCACGTAAACCCAAGTGTGCCGAATGCGTGGTTTCAGATGTATGTAATTGGCCAGAGCGTTTTGAATTTGGTGCAGCACGCGCAATTCCTGTTAATAACATTTAAGAAGCGCAGCGGATCTAGTACAAGATACGCTGTTATCTCAAAATCACACTCTTATTTTTTCGACTGTTTTTGTTTCAATTTCGGATGTAACTGATATTGGGGTTTTTTCGCAATTTTACTTTCTTCTTTTTGCTTTTGTTGGGTTTCTTTTAACATTTTAAAGCTGATATATAACAAACCCAGTAACATGACCAAGCATGCCAACACTAAAATGAATAAACCAATTTTTAACAAAATCGTATCCTCAAAAATTTAGGACAAATAAAAAGAGCCCTAATATGACTTAGGACTCTTTTAAAGTCAAAAATTCAGGTTTGAATTATTTTGACTGATCTAAAATTGCGAACAAATCTTTTTGTACGTCTTCAATTGGGCGTAAACCATTTAATTTGTCATAAGTCGGTGCATTTTCACCAGAAGCAGCACGACCTTGGTAGAATCCAACCAACTGCTCAGTTTCTGTATGATATGAACCTAGACGCTTACGAATAGTTTCTTCTTGGTCATCTGGACGTTGAACCAAGTCTTCACCAGTTTCATCATCTTTGCCTTCAACTTTAGGTGGGTTGTAAACAACATGATAAACACGACCAGATGCAGGATGCTGGCGACGACCAGACAAACGCTGAACGATTTCTTCATCAGGTACATCAATTTCGATCACGTGATCGATGTTAATGCCTTCTTTTTCCAAAGCCTCAGCCTGTGGAATTGTACGAGGGAAACCATCGAAAATGCAGCCGTTCACACAATCAGGTTGAGCAATACGTTCTTTCACAAGACCAATGATCAGTTCATCAGAAACCAGACCACCGCTTTCCATTACGCTTTTAGCTTTAAGACCTAATTCAGTACCTTCACGAATTGCAGCACGGAGCATATCACCGGTTGAAATTTGTGGGACATTGTAGCGCTTACAGATCAACTGAGCTTGTGTACCTTTACCTGCTCCAGGTGGTCCGAGTAAGATAATGCGCATAAAAAAACATCCTCATTTAAAACAATATGTATGATACTTCGAGCCAACAATTATGCAGATCTAAACAGTCAGCATGAGTATCTAATTATAAGAAAGCCACAAACAAATGTATTGTACCAGCTATAAATCCAGTGACCCCACCTAATACAATCAGAATCCATTCGTCTTCCTGAAATGCAGGACGTAACAGGTTCTGGAACTCTTTCGGCGTTAACTCTCGGATACGCTCTCGGAACATTTGAAAGATTTTCTGTGCACGGCTCGCATTGAACGCAGGGTCGCATACTGGCACCATCGTAATTTCAATTGAGCGATCAATCAAGTCCGTCTTGAGTTTTGCGTACTCTTTTGGCCCTAAAGAGAGCTGTAATGATGTGCGAACCAGTGGAGTTTCCATAATTTGGTTAATATGCCGTTTGACGATACGACGAGTTTTGTCTTTTTTCGTGCCATACATCATTTCAGTCATGATAGATTTTAACGTAATCAAGTCTTCAGTAACGACACTGGCAAATACATCCGATACTTCTTCCTGACGCTTCATAAACGCGCCTTGGATATTATACGTTCCGATTCTCGGCCAGACTGGTTTCACCCAAGGAAACTTACGATCTTTAGTTAATTCAGTGAGTTGTGGGTAACGTACATAATGTGGCTCTATCGGGTTAAAGACCATCCAAATTGCAATCCAATTGGTTAAAAATCCCCAAACCGATGCCCAAAATGGGACTGTCCAGTGCCAAGGCACCACAAACCACACAATCATTTGGAACACACCAAAAAACATTCCTATTAGGGCACTAATATGCCAAATAAAATTGATTTCCTTTTGTCCCACTTTTAAGAACATACGCACCATTAAACGACGATCACCCTCCATTTGGCTGACCACCATTTCTCGCATGTCTACCAATGACTCGACGTTCACCGTTAATTCTGTTACCAGTTCTTTCAACACCTCTGGAAGCTGCTTGTGTGCCTGTGCATAAATACGGCGTTTAATCGAATATGGTAAATTTTCCCAAAGTACCGCATTGCGATCGACCATGACTTCATCAATCAGATGTTCCAGTTCAAAGCCAACCTGCTCACCAATAATACGCGCCATATCTTCTGGATCCATGGCATCTAAAAATTCGCGCAAAGAACCCAGTTTAGATAATGTATTATCCGTAATAATGCCTGAAATGCGTCCTGCTTTACGTGGCACAATACCTTGCCAACCCACAGGCAAGGGACCTAAATGAAAACCCCAAAAAGTAATTGGATAGAACACCATTTTGAGTGCCATCCAAACATGTGCCCAAGTTACAAAAGCAGTTACAGGAATAATGCTCAGCACAGCCCAAAAATCGGGACGATTCAAAAAGGTTTGCCACAACTGATTGATGTACTCAAGCATGCATATTTTCCAAAATAATGACCAAATAACAGAGATTAATTCTTAATTTTTTAAACAGGTTATTTTCTGCCTAAGCCCATACTTAATGTATAAGAGAATTGTATTTTCGGTTCTATGTGTTCTACAACCACACCCTCACGATTTTTTAATTCTTCTCCTGCCCCAAGCCCGACACTGAATGTACTAATGCGATCTTTGTTTAATAAAACATATGCAAGATCTACACCTGCACCTAAGCGTGTTTCATCTTTATTATCCACTTGCTTACTGGCAATATGACCTGCATAGGCACCCACATAATACCCGTTTTTATCCTTTCCTGTGAAATAGTAAGGATATCTAAAACCTATTTGTGTTCCAAAAGGGGAATCATCGGTAAGAAAAAAACCCACTTTGGCATAGGCTATGCCATAAGGATTAACCCATTCTGTATTTAAATGAATCAGTTGTTGGGTTACCCCTGCTCCCAGATTCCATGTGCTGACACTTTCAGGAGGCAATTTCGCATCTGGTAAATAATGATGATCTTGCGCATAAGCTGTATTGAATAATGTTATCAATGCTAACAAGGGATAAACTCTTGTCATTATTGTCACCTTTGTCCTTATTTTAATTGTGCATGCATTCCAAATTTTTTGCATGTTTTTGACTTTAACAGAATTGTTTCTATTCTTATATACAACACCTGATCTTTTTACTGTCTATAAAGTCAAAACACACTGTTGCAATTAAACAACCTAGCCCCCCCCACTTCCAGCAGATAAGCATTATCAAAGCCTGTGACTTGAGTTAGAATAGCGCCTTCCTGATTCTCCCCCACTGTGTAAGTCAATCGCGTATGAAGCAGCACTTTCCTTTAAAAAATGTCCAACAAGAAAAGCGCATTTATCGCAATCGAGTATTAATCTCTGTCGGGATCGTCAGCTTTTTTATGTTGCTGTTGGTGGCACGTTATGCCTACTTGCAAATTATGCAATACCAACAGTTTTCAACGGCATCAGATCAAAACCGTATTCGACTTCAACCACTTGCTCCAGCGCGTGGTTATATTTATGACCGCAATGGTATTTTATTAGCCGATAACTACCCAGTGTTTACCGCGACCATGAGTCGTGCCGATGTGGAAGATATTGAGGATACTGTTAAGCGTCTTACACCAATTTTAAATCTGACCGACGAAGATATTGAACGCTTCCTGTCACGTATTAAAACCTCGAAGAAAACCGAACGTGTCTCGATCAAACTCAATTTAACTGAAACTGATATTGCCAAATTCAGTGAAGTTAAATTCCAGTTCCCAGGGGTCAATATCGAAACTCAAATGACCCGTTATTATCCACATGGTGAGCTGTTTGCCCATGTGATTGGTTATGTGGGGCGTATTAATGACAAAGAACTAAAAAGTATTGATAAGGACTTGTATGCGGGAACCAACCTGATTGGGAAAATTGGGGTAGAAAAATCTTATGAGGAACTCTTGCATGGCGTACCAGGGAATGAATCTGTCGAGGCCGATGCACATGGTAATGTTCTACGCCATTTAGGACGTAAAGAACCCGTTCGTGGCAATGATTTATACCTTTCTCTGGATTATGGCTTGCAGACTGTTGCGACTGAACAACTGGCAGGTCGACGCGGTGCCATTGTTGCGATGGATCCTCGTACAGGTGAAATTCTAGCGCTGGTTTCCAGTCCAAGCTTTAACCCTAACCTGTTTGTAACCGGGATTAGTCATACTGACTATAGTGGATTACGCGACAATTTAGATCAGCCACTTTATAACCGTGCTGTACAAGGCGCTTATCCACCCGGTTCAACCATTAAGCCGATGTTTGGTTTAGGCGGCATCCACTATGGTTATATCGACTGGGGCACTGCAATTTCCGATCATGGCTACTTTACCTTACCTGGCGATTCTCATAAATTCCGTGACTGGAAAAAATCGGGGCATGGCGTAGTCAATCTTCATAAGGCCCAAGTCGTTTCCTGCGATACCTTTTATTATGTTCTCTCTTACCGTATGGGTATTGAGAAAATGAATTCATGGATGCGTCAATTTGGCTTCGGTCAAAAAACAGGGGTAGATTTACCGAGTGAAAGCGAAGGTTTATACCCAAATCCTGACTGGAAAATGCGTACCCGTAAAAGTAAATGGTTAAAAGGCGAAACGATTTCTGTGAGTATTGGACAGGGTGCTTTTACCGCAACGCCGTTACAACTGGCTATGGCAACTGCAATTACAGCCAATCATGGGGCACATGTGATTCCACATGTGTTACAAGTCAGCAAAGGGGCAAAACCACATAAAGTTTTGAATGCACCAGATGGACATATTCAGTTTAACGGTAAAGATGAAGACTGGGTTCAAATGCGTGACGCCATGGTAGATGTTATTGAAACAGGTACAGGTCGTGGTATTCGGACACCGATGTATAAAATTGCAGGAAAAACAGGTACAGCACAGGTCAAAAGTATTGCGCAAGGGAAAAAGTATAATGAGGCTTTACTGACCGAGCGTCAGTTAGACCACGGACTTTTTGTTGGTTTTGCACCTGCTGAAAATCCTGAAATTGCCATCGCTGTTGTGTGGGAAAATGGTCGTCATGGTGGTTCTGCTGCACAATTGGCCCGCCCTGTCTTTGACTATTGGTTATTACAACGTAAAAAGAACCCAATTAAACCAGAAGGTCATCAAATTAGCGGTGGCTTAATGACTGCTGGAATTAAACCAGGCGAATTGCCAAGTGGTTCTGGCACAGCTCCAGCGTCCTCAACGACAGGCTCTCAAGCACGACCAACAAGTTCAACTACTCATACAGCTCAGCAACCAGCTACTCCTACCAACCAAGCTGCTCCTGCGGCTGCAGCGGATGATGTCGAATAATGAAAAATCAACTCAGAATTATTGGCGGAGAGTGGAAGCGCCGCCAACTCGCGTTTGCCAGTATTGAAAGATTGCGCCCGACTCCTGACCGCGTCCGCGAAACACTGTTTAACTGGTTAATGTGGGATATTCAAAATGCTCAAGTCTTAGATATTTGTACAGGCTCAGGGGCTTTAAGCTTTGAAGCCTTATCGCGTGGTGCCAAGCATGTGACCATGATTGAACCAGACCGAACTCAAGCGCAGTTTTTAAAACAAAATATTCAGTTATTAAAAGCAGAAAACTGCGAATTAAAAGTGGCGACTGCTCAACAGGCCCTTCCCACCCTAAAATCTAGTTTTGATTTAGTGTTTTTAGATCCACCATATAGCTTAAATCTTTGGGAAGAACTGGCCAAACTGGCTGATCCGTTGATTACTGAAAATGCCCTAATTTATATAGAGGCTGACCGAGAGCTCAACATGTTGAATTTACCGCACAGTTGGCACACTATAAAACAAACCAAAGCAGGTACAGTTCGAGCAGCTTTATATAAAAAAGTGGCAGGTCGTTAAAATACACTTTTCTTTATACTTATTATCTGTACTTTACTTCGACTTGCTTAAGATAAAAAACATATAAGAAATTGTTTTTAAAAATAAAAACCAGATGGAAAAACTATCCCCATCTGGTGCAATGATACTCATAAATCAATTAAAGGGTATCGGATAAATTCAACTTTGGGAGATGAACCATTTTATCGTTCATATATTTTTGATGAGATGGTTCTGATTGATAATCAGTTTGTTGAAGCATTGGACTGGTATTTGAATGATCCATGCTTGTGCTAGGTGACATACAACCCATCATCAAGCCTGTAATCACTACAAGCAATAAGGTTGCTTTTATCATTTTCCTTCCCCTTTTTCTCTAGGGTCGAGTCTGTATTATTCACCTTTAATCCAAATTATAATCCCTTGATTTGTGCGTTTTTTGTACTATTTTTTAAAAAATGCCAATTCTACCGCTTATAAGAAATTTCGATATAGAGGTTAATCTACGATTGGCGCGCTGGCGCTTGCTTTTATTGTTCTTAGAACATCTCCTTCCTTTTACGTTTAATACAGTTAAATAAGGCGACAAGCCTTATTTAACCCAAGCATAAGACCTCAAAATGCAACTAATGTGGTAAGGGTCGAGTCTGCTTATAGTATGGTCGATCAGGTCGATGATCTGGCGGTCGACCTTCAGGTGGACGGTGTTCTGGTGGTCTATTTTCTGGAGGACGATGCTCTGGAGGGCGATTGTGCGGAGGTCTATAATCTGGACGTCCATTCCATTCATAGCCATAAGAGGGTCGATGATCATAGTCATGTGAATAACGATGATCATGATCATACCAATCATCGTCATACCAAACACAACCCGATAACATGATGACCGACAAAGTGGATAACACAATTAGTTTTATCATAATGCTCCCCTTGTCAACTGGGTGTACTTGTTCATTATTCAGGATAAGTATGGATAAAAAATCAGCTACTTGTTCTTTTTTTGTTATGTACAAATAAATGTGTTTTTATCTCTTAATAACTAGATTTTGATTTATTAAAAATAGAGGTATTCCATCATCTGAAAACCTTTTACCAGATGATTGTTCATTTAAATGGAACTCATATAACCCCGTATAAATCAAATTGGGGCATCCATCTGTTTAAACTAATTTTCAAAAATATGATCCTTTTGAATCTACTTAATTTCTGTTCAATACATCCCAATACGAAATAATTTCTTACAAGTCTCCCGTGAGTAATCCCTCTATAAAACAGCTTCTACCTACCCGTTTTGTGTAGTTTAAGTAAATGAAAATTGCTTGATGACATGCTGTTGAAATATTTAAATACAAATCCTGATGACAGTTTCACCTCATTGTTACCCTAGCTACACAGTTTGTACATTATTGTATTATTCACGTAATTCATTCTGTTTCGCTTTGTTGTTTTAATTGATTGAACGCCTGTGAATACTTAGCATGAGTCCTGTTCTGACTTAAGTGATGATAAGTAGAACATCTTTAATTTTATCTCGTTAATAACACAGGATGCCTATTATGAAATTAACTCATATCCTACTTGCAACAACATTTGCTGCTGCCGCAACCACAACTTTTGCTGCAACTACTGAACAGCCTCAAACTGAAGAGAAAGTCATTGTTTCAACCCAAGAACAACCCGCAACTTCTGCAACTGAAGGCACGGCTGCTCAACCCACTACTCAACCTGCTGCAGACTCAGCAAGTGAAGCTACGCCAGCACAATAAAGCCTAGTGCACCAGTTTTCTAAGACCTTCACTCCACCTCATTCACTCGAAGGTCTTAGAAATTTTCAGGTGATTCAGAGTATTCTGTCTCGCCTGAATCTCCTCAAAAATGCATGATCCTCTCGAATATCTGAATCATAAATATAGTTAATTACGATGATTCCCACGACATCAACTATCATCAAAATCAAAACAAATCTTTTTAAATCAATATAATAACAAAAGAAAAAAACTGGATTCAAGCCACTTTAATACTCGCTATCCACTATGGCATAGCTTGTTTGTAGCCCTCTCTTCACCGTTAATAGCCTCATTGTGAATTGATTGAATGGAATTCGCTGTGAGCACAAAAAATACTGAATTTACCACTGAAGTGGCAATCCTTGGCGCTGGTCCTGTAGGGCTTACGCTTGCAAATTATTTAAGCAAGCAAGGGGTGCAAGTCACCGTCATTGAACAACTGGATCAACTGATCGATTATCCGCGTGCCATTGGTATTGATGATGAAGCTTTGCGCACGATTCAATCACTTGGACTGGTCGAGCAAGTTTTACCGCACACTACTCCCAATCATGCTATGCGCTTTTTGACCCCAAAAAGTCATTGTTTTGCCGATATTCAGCCTTTAACCCGTGAGTTTGGTTTCTCACGCCGAAATGCATTTATTCAACCGCAAGTCGACAATGTACTGCTTCAAGGACTAAAGCAATACCCACAAACCCAAGTGCTATTTTCTCGTCAACTGACTGAGTTTAGCCAAGATGCTCAATCTGTCACGCTTAAAATGCAAAATAAGCAGGGGCAAAATGAAGTCGTTAAAGCTCAGTACCTGATTGCTTGCGATGGCGGCAACTCTGTTGTGCGTCGTACTTTAAATATCGGCTTCGATGGTAAAACAGCACCAAATCAATGGATTGTGATTGATATTGAAAATGATCCATTGGCAACACCACATATCTATTTATGCTGTGACCCAGTACGCCCATATGTATCGGCTGCATTACCACATGGTATTCGCCGTTTCGAATTTATGGTGATGCCTGGTGAAACCCAAGAAGAGCTCAGCAAACCAGAAAACATCAATAAACTTTTGGCAAAAGTATTACCCAATACTCAAAATATTGAAGTGATCCGTCAACGTGTTTATACCCACAATGCTCGTATTGCAGACGAATTCCGTGTAGATCGTATTTTACTGGCAGGTGATGCTGCCCATATTATGCCTGTCTGGCAAGGTCAGGGGTATAACAGTGGTATGCGAGATGCCTTTAACTTAGGCTGGAAGATGGCATTGGTCGTAAAAGGAAAAGCTGGACCTGAACTCTTAGATTCATACCAAATTGAACGTAAAGATCATGCCAAGGCGATGATTGATCTTTCGGTTATGGCGGGTCATGTACTGGCACCACCGAAAAAATGGCAAGGTTTTGTCCGTGATGGGATTGCTTATGCACTTAATTATATTAAGCCAATTAAACAATACTTATTGGAAATGCGTTTTAAACCCATGCCGCAATACCATGATGGCGTGTTGATTCAAAATAAGCTGAAAAACTCACCTGTCGGTAAAATGTTTATTCAGCCAAAAATTGAATTGGTTTCTGGTGAACAAGTTTTATTAGATGAAATCATTGGCAATGACTTTGCGATTCTGGCTTGGGGTGTAGATCCGCAATGGGGATTGTCTGAGACAAGCTTGCAGCAATGGAAAAAATTGGGGGTGAAATTCATTCAGGTTTTACCTGCTGTTCAGCTACAAAACGAAAAGCGCAAACAATACGATGGTGTCATTTGTGTTGGCGATATTGGGACTGACATTCGGACTTGGTTTGGTCGTACCAATGACTCGATGGTGATTTTACGCCCTGATCGCTTTGTCGCAGCCCTCGCAATTCCACAAAGTGTCGATCAAATTAGCCAAGCCTTGTTCTCAAAACTACATAGCAAAGCTTAAGTTATTTGAATTATCTCCCCCTGTAAAATGACAAAGCCCAGAACATATTCTGGGCTTTGCTCACTCATCAAAACAATTATTCAAAGGCATCAAACCAAGCGATTCCTTGTAGCGAAGCTCGAGTTTTCATCTGTCTTAAAAATGGTTTCGCTTCTTCAAAATACGGAATCAACTTAAACGACATGGCATACACCAACCAATATGCCAAATATAAATCTGCCGCGGTGCACTTTTCTCCAAGTAAATAAGGGTTTGCCTGACTTAGACCTTGCTTTAAAAATTGGAATAATCGTTGCTCATCGCCAAAACTTAAGCCCATTTTCTTACTTTCAATCAGATCATCAGCAACATTCAAGTTTTTAATGTCCATATATTCAGTTAATGGACCATGAATGTAGAACAGCCACTTTAAATAAGCTCCGCGCTTCGGGTCATTCAGTGCGGGAGCAAAATCCTGCTGAATATATTTATCTGCCAGATAGGCAATAATTGCAGGTACTTCAGTGATGACAATGTCGCCATCTTTCAAACAAGGTACTTTTGCCATGGGATTAATGGCTAAATATGTTGCCTGATGCATCTCTTCATAGCTGATATTTATCAGTTCGACCTGATCTTCAATCTTTAGCTCTTTGAGGAATGGTAAAATGATATTACCGCGAGATTGCGGATTGGTATAAAGCTGCATCATTGTTATTGCTCCACTATTGTTATTTTGCGCTACCTTAGCATAGCTTAGCTCATCACTGCGTAGCGATTCTGTCATCCATGACCTAGAATTGGAGCATATTTTCAGTGCTGAATTAGAAAATTCCAGTATAAAATTGTTCTTTTAAAATTTTTAAAATCAGTTCAATCGCTTCACTACGCTGCTCTTTACGATAGCTGGCATACAAACCAATGGTCGGCAAAGGTTCAATGGTATTTTTTACCACAATTTTATCGCCCAATAAGGGAATCACATAAGCAGGCACCAAACTCCAACCTACACCCATTCCCACCAAATTCACATTTAAAAGAATGTTGGTTGAATGCTGAACTACATTTACATTGAGTTTGGATTGTTTAAAAAAGTCCTGAATAATTTTATAAAGTTGAGGCGAAGCCCCTTCATCGCTGATAATAAAATCTTGCTGATTAAAACTTTTGATACTGACGTGACGCTGTGCTGCTGCGGCTGAATCTTTAGGCACAATGAGTGCCAATGGTTCATTAAAGATTTGTACAAATTCCAATTCACTCGATTCATCAACATAACGGGTAAAAGCAATATCAATGTCGCCTTTCTTTAAGGCTCTGAATTGATCTGCATCAGTCAAACTATGGAAATGAATTTTTAAATCAGGAAAATGCGCCCGAATATTGGGCATGATGTAGGGAAAAATTTTCATTTCTGCTACAGGTACAAAACCAATATGCAATTGGTCTTTGCTAATATTTGCGACTTTACGCGCATCCTGAATGGCTTTTTCTGCATGCTCCAAACTGAGCAAAGCTTCTTTTAAAAATGCTTTCCCTTCTTCTGTTAATTCCACTTTACGGTTAGAGCGAACTAATAATTGCACCCCAACCTCTTGCTCTAAATCTTTAATTTGCTGGCTTAAAGAAGGTTGCACGGTACACATGCGCTGTGCTGCTTTGGTAAAATTTAACTCTTCAGCCACTGCAACAAAATAGCGTAAATGACGTAATTCCATCAGTGTTCTCCTTCCTGTTGAACAGATACAACCTTAGCTGCCACTTTTACTCGATACACCATCAGTGTAACTAAAGTCATCATGGCACAAAACAGATAAGTCACAGCATAGCCCCAATAGGCAATTAATACGCCCATAATGACGGAACCCACCGCTAAACCTAAATCAAACAACGTAAAGTAGGTCGAAATTGCATGTCCAATCCGTTGCCTTGGTACACTCTGAATCGCAACAGTCTGCAAGCATGGAAATAGCGTGCCATAACCTATACCAATGAGAACTGCTGATAACCAGAGCACCCACGGTTGATTCAACTGACTCACCACCGCCAAACCAATCGCAAATAGTATAAAGGACGGATAAATCACCACACTGGCACCTTTTTGGTCAAACCAACGTCCTACCCAAGGTCGAACCAAAATCATGGAACAGGCAAAGACCAGAAAAAAACTACTGGTGTACGCCATCAACTGTTTGGTTTCAGTATAAGCTGCAATAAAGCTCATCACACTCGAATAAGCAAATGCAGTTAATAACGCCACCATCCCCACTGACAGAACTCGAAACTCAATAATATCGTGTCGTGTTAAACTGGATAATGATGGCTTGACTAAAGACTGGCTGTCTTCATCATGAATAGGAATACACAAACAGAAAATAAATCCTAGCGTCATCAGTCCCGATAAAATGGCAAATAACACTGTAAAACTGGCATATTGGGTAATGGTTAAAGCCAATAAGGGGCCAAACACAACCCCTAAATTGGTCGACATGACAAAATAGCCCATGCCTTCGCCTTTGCGTTGCTCAGGAATAAACTCATTGGCAACAGGTACCGTGACTGTCGTTAAAATACTGAACCATATGCCATGAATAAAACGCACCAATAACAGGCTCCACATGCTGTCGATACATAAATAACTAAATGCAAACAGCACAAAGAATAATTCTGAGCCACGAAAACTGAGCTTCTTGCCAATTTTTTCCGAAATCAGTCCTGAAAATGGACGTACCAAAATGGATGAAATCAGAAATAATGTCAGTGCCAAGCCTGCTTCTTTGACTGTGCCACCCAAATCTTTCATGATGTACACAGGTAAAATTGCCAGCAAGGCAAAATAATAGGTAAATAAAAATAGATTATTTAAAACACAAAATATGAATGCCCGATTCCATAGCCTGTCTACACATAGTGCCGATTTCATTTATGGACTCACTTTCTTGCCAGCATTCACACGGGCAGGTTGTAGCACCATGTCCAGCAATGCCTGAATATAAGCATCATCAGGCTGATGATTAAAGAAGATCATCTGATAATGAATCGGTGCATATAAGGTATCCAGCATCAGTTCAAATGGATAATCGGCACGAATCTCTCCATTTTGAATGGCCAATTGAATTAACTTGCGGGTCGCTTCACGGCGGGGTAATAAATACTGGCTAAAGAACTCCCCTGCGGCTTGACGATGCTCGGATAACACCACCAATAATGCTCGTCCTATTGGACGATTTAAAGCATGCGATAACTTGAGTAATTGTTGTTTTAAATTAAATTCCAAACTTTGTGCATAATCCAGTTCAAATACCGAAGCCGTTTCCTGCTTAAATGCTTCAAAGACCAAGTCAGATTTATGTTTCCACCAACGGTAGATGGTGGACTTACCCACACCTGCCCGAGCAGCGATCTCTTCAATTGTCAATTTACTGTATTCATAATCTTCTAAAGCTGTGATTACAGCATCTAAAATACATTGCTTACGACGTGAAGATTTTTCTAACTCAGACATAAACCACCATAAATCGAAACGATACGTATCGTTTTATATTAATGTAATTTCACTGGCTAAACTAGAGGATTAAGACTAAGGACTATAAATCAGTGACATAAAAAAACCCGTAAGTTAGTACACTCACGGGCTTCGCTTGAACACAGTTAAATTTTAACTGGCTGCTGAAGACTTTTTATAAATACTACAAGAAGGGTGATGATTTTCCTGCAAACGAGCTACTTTGCGCTGTTCTGCAGCTTCAAAACGACAACGCTTCCATTCATTGCTTAAGTCTAATGGTGGAATTTGTTTAGGCTTACCTGTTTCGTCCACTGCAACCATGGTGAAGTAGCAGCTATTGGTATGTCGTACCGTACGCTTTTGAATATTTTGTGCTTCTACACGAATACCGATTTCCATAGAAGTACGGCCTACGTGGTTTACACTGGCAAGGAAAGTGACCAATTCGCCGACATGAATCGGCTCTTTAAAATTCACTTTATCAACTGATAGTGTCACAACATAACTACCCGAATAGCGACTTGCACAGGCATAAGCCACCTGATCCAGCAACTTTAAAATAGTTCCACCATGAACATTACCCGAGAAATTTGCCATATCTGGAGTCATCAATACAGACATGGTCAACTCCGACTGATCATCTAAAATTGGAGTAATTTGATCTAATGGGGACATCGCGTTCTCTAGACTCTTGCAAAGATAGTAGAATATGTACGCATTATTATATAACTTTTGTCATAAATAACATGTTCAAATCGGCAATTAAGTCATCACTATTATTTATAGTGATTACCATATCATTCAGTAAAATATATATTAATGCGCTCAACTTTAATATAAGCCTATAATTTTATTATATTTATATTAAAGACATTCAATAATGATCATAACTTAATCACCGACCTTATCTTCGCAAAGTTCTATTTCAATGACTTAGAACCTGAAAAAAACACTCCACCAGCAGAAATGAGAAAGTGAAAGTTTTTGAAAATTTTAAAATTGGATGAATTTAGACAGATCAGTTGAAAATGACATTCTGCTTAAATTAACTGGTCTCTCCACAAGAAACGGGCTAATCGTTGTTCTTATTTTCACGCGCTCGATAAAATGAATTAAAACAGTAAACTCTAATGTTTCTGAGTGGCACAAAGCTAGTTTTGAACAGAATATTGAGGAATTTTATAACCGCGTGAATAATTCTGTTGATCGAAGACTTTCAGAATATTGCTTAATTGTTTATCCGCAGCATTCATACCTGCCTGCATGGTTTCTTCACGCCCTTTGATATCAAAGATATGCGCTTTTTCACGTAAATCTGGCTGAATGACAATATCAGCATGTTTTAATTCTTCTTGAGCCAAACGATTCTGCATAATGTTGATATTTTGGTTAAAGAGACCCCAAACATTCTTGGTTTCGGTATGTTCAGGTTGCGCCAAAATATCTACAGCTATCACAATATCTGCACCTAATTCCCGAGCAACATTCACAGGCACAGGGCTGACGAGTCCACCATCGACATATTCCTCTCCTGCAATTTTTGTGGGAATGAACATACTGGGGATAGAAACTGAGGCGCGGACTGCTTGTCCCGTATTACCATAATTGAAAACTACTTTTTTACCTTCTTTTAGCTCAGTCGCCACTACATACATTGGCGTTTTTAAAAGTTCCAATGGTGTGTCGAGCACTTGTTCATTAACATAATTTTCAACTTTTTGACCGTCAAAGAAACCCGTCATTGCCAGTTTTATATCACGGACATCATTGGCTTTCATATTCAGCGCAATCTCACGTAATTGTTGGGCATTTTTCCCACTGGCATAAATTGAACCCACTACACTGCCTGCACTGGTGCCCACAATCAAATCTGGATGAATCCCGTATTGCTCTAGCACCTGAATTACGCCAATATGTGCATAACCACGTGCACCACCACTACCCAAAACCAATGCCACAATCGGACGATGTTCTGTTTGTTTGAGTTTTTTGAAGTCGATACGATTCGCCTGCACTTGAGCTTCAGCAACTATAGGTGTAGTTGTTGGCTGGACAGAGGGCAATAATGATGACTGAGCCATACTCTGCCCCGAGAACATTCCCAAAATAATGCCAATAACTAAACTAGATTGAAGCGGTTTCAAGGTAGGTAAACTCTCTGATCGTGACTCATAGTTATTCTATGCAAAATAGATGGTTTCACTGTTGCATTTCGTAAAAATGAAACCTTAGCTCATTAAGATAATGAATAAAAAACGTAAAATCATGAAGACTGTGCTGCATTTTTGCAATGTGGTTTCAATGTGCTAGGTTAAAACCTTTATCTAATCAGATCATCATCAGCAAAATAAAAAAGCCAGCCTTGCAGATGCAGACTGGCTTTTTTAGTATCAGGTAATCTTTTTTATGACCAGATATCTGAATCGACTTTTTTCTTCAACTCTGGATATTTATTAATTTTAAATTCTGGTTCTTTAATACCTTGTTTTAATTGCTCGCGGTAATCTTTCAACAATGTGCGTGCCATCGGTGTTAACAATAAAATTGCAATCAGGTTAATGGTTGCCATGATACCCATAAACAAGTCAGCCATTGACCAAACGAGCGGAACACTACCAATTGCACCGAAGTACACCATCACCAATACAAAAATACGGAAGATGAACATGACTTTCGGGTTGTTATTAATAAACTGTACATTACCTTCTGCATAAGCATAGTTACCGAGTACAGCTGAATAACAGAATAAGAATAATAGAACTGCAAGGAAGTCTGACCCCCAATGTCCCACTTGAGTCTCTAATGCACGTTGAGTTAATTCAACACCAACAAAGCCTGCCTCTTGGTATACACCAGAAACCAAAATGATGATTGCTGTACTTGTACAGACAATGAACGTATCTACAAACACACCCAGCATTTGTACCAAACCTTGGTTTACAGGATGTTTTACATCAGACGCAGCCGCTGCGTTTGGTGCAGAACCCATACCTGCTTCGTTTGAGAACAAACCACGTTTAATCCCTTGCATCATCGCCATAGATATAGCAGCACCAAAGAAACCACCTGCCGCAGCATTAAAATGGAAAGCTTCAGTCACAATCAGCTTTAAAATATCAGGCAAAATTGCATAGTTACTGATTGCAATATAGAGAGCAACAGATAGGTAAAGACCTGCTTTTAAAGGTACAAACATCTCTGCAAATTTAGCGATACGCTTAATACCACCAAAAATTGCCAATGCCACTAAAACGACAAGCGCAAGACCAACCCAAGAGATTTCTAAATCAACACCACCTAAATGAGCAATAAGATTGGCTTTATCCCAACCCCATGCATGTGAAGATGCATTAGCAATTGCATTGATTTGTACTGAGTTAAATACAAAACCGTAAGTAAAGATTAATGCTAGTGCGAAAACCACGCCAAAGGTTTTACTACGTAAACCTTGGGTAATGTAGTAAGCTGGTCCACCGCGGAACTGTTTGCTCTTGCTATCTCTAACTTTAAAGAGCTGAGCAAGCGTAGACTCAATAAAAGCCGAGCTCATCCCAAGAACAGCGGTTACCCACATCCAGAACACTGCACCAGGACCACCAATTGCAATAGCGATTGCTACACCAGCAATGTTACCTACCCCAACACGGCTCGCAAGACCTGTTACAAATGCTTGGAAAGGTGTAAGACCATGCTCATCTTCGCCTTCTGTACGACTGCTTTTCATCACTCGGATACTTTGCAAGAACATGCGAATTTGCACTGCACCTGTTAAGACCGTATAAAAAATACCGACAGCCAGTAAGAAAATAACTAGGAAATCCCATAAAGGGTCATTAAAAAATTTTACCCACGACATCAGTGTGGCATTGAGTTGTTCGTTCATTTCCTTATTCCTAAAGACTCAGCAGATAGTATTTCGCAATTCAAAAAAGGCCTTGTGACCAAGACCTTTTGCTTTCTCTTAAGCAAAGAACTTAAGAATAATTTGAATAACAGTTGCGTTGATTAAGTCAACGAAGAATGCCCCACAAAGTGGAACAATCAAAAATGCTTTATGTGAAGCGCCATACATGTTCGTGATGGCTTGCATATTGGCAACCGCAGTCGGTGTTGCCCCCATACCAAAACCACAATGACCCGCAGAAAGTACGGCTGCATCGTAATTTTTACCCATGACTCGGAAGGTCACAAATGCTGCATACAATGCCATAGTGATGGTTTGCGCACCTAGAATCACAACCAATGGGCCAGCAAGGTCTGCAAGTTGCCATAATTTCAGCGAAAGTAAAGCCATTGCTAAGTACAGAGAAAGTGATGCATTACCAAACACATCAATCGCACGGTCAAAGATATTTACTTTGAATACACCTTCAAGGATGTTACGAAGAATTACGCCTCCACCCAGAGTCCAAACAAAAGTTGGTAATTCAAACCATGTACCCTTACTAAAACCTGTCATGAACTCGGCAAAAGCCAGACATGCGGCGAACATCCCTAAGGTAGTGATTGCATTATCTGCTGTAATTAAGCGTACTTGATGCGGATATTCAAACGGCGCAGACTCTTCCGCCTCTTGGTCTGTCATTGGCGTATGATCACGCTTCTCGATCTGAGCATCTGTATTGGCTTGAGCAAGTTGATAGCGATTAATCAACATTTTCGCCAATGGACCACCAATTAAACCGCCGATGATTAGACCAAAAGTCGCACTTGCCATACCCAGTGCCAATGCACCATGAATGCCATGCTTAACTTCTAAAATTTCACCCCAAGCACCCGCAGTACCATGACCACCTGTTAAAGTAATTGAACCTGCAATTAAGCCAATGAGTGGATCAATCCCAAGTAAAGTCGCCAGACTTATACCAACAAAGTTCTGTACCACAATGAATGAAGCAACAGCGATCAGGAAGATCACCAAGCCCATGCCACCCTCTTTAAGTTTAGAGAAGTTTGCACTTAAACCAATCGAAGCAAAGAAAATCAACATGAAACTGGTTTGCAACTCGCTACTGGTACTAATGCTGAACCCCCAAATGTTGTATACAACAAGAGAGAGAACAGCCGCAACTAAACCACCTGCCACAGGTTCAGGGATATTATAACGACGTAAGAAGTCGATGCGATTCACAAGGAATCGACCCAACAACAATACAATGACTGCTGCAATCAGTGTATAAAACGCATTAAAAGTAAGTGCCATAATTCTTGTCCGTCAATTTTATCTGTTGTTATACAGATAAATAATAACGCTCTATGTCAAAAAAGCTGCAATTCGCTTTGTACAAACAGTGAAACACGCGGCTGGTACAAAGCGTTTGTAGTTTGACTTTTAGAGCAAGAGTTTTTAGAAATCGTAACGTGTCATAACACCAACGCGATTATCTTTCCTTATTTCCCAGCGAAAGTTTCTCGCTTCCCTTAGACATATTTCATCCCTAGCGTGACTGGCATCATATTGCGCCAACCTTGTTGCAAGGTCTTAATCTGTATTGCATCTGTGGATGCTAAGTTGTCAGCAAAGTTATTCATATCATTTGCCAACATAAGGCCATCTCCTAAAGTACTCTGAGCCTTAGGATGGAATTGATAAGTTGTGTTTACGGTTGTTGCAGCAGAATGAACCGGTGTTTTCTCAACAACTGTAGATATTGTCGTTTTTAGTTTTATTGTGTTGCTTACCAATGGTGCTTGTTTTACTTGTGGAAAATTTTGTTGAATCAAAGCTTTTAATACTTCGACATCCACGCGTAATTGTGCAATTTCCTCTTGCTCAGCAGACGCTGCATGAGTCACTGTCATCATCAAAGTTGCCATGGTAACTGCCAAACTTTGACGAATTGCAGGCTTCTTCATGAGGGATAAACTCATTCTAAGCTCCTTGTTCGTTTGGTAATTTGCAAGTGATAAATCTATTTACATTGGGTAAACACAAATAGAGCTATACGACAATATCAATTTTTTAATCAATATCTATCAAAAACGAAAGCGCAACATTATGCTTAATTTTTACTAAAAATCTTATTATTTTTTTTAAACTCTACTTTAAGTGTTTCTAATTTAATCTACTTTCTGTTCAGGAATTATCTTTTTGTACCTTTTGTTTTAGGTTAAGTAGTTGTTTAAATAAACAAAAAAAGAGGCATAAGCCTCTTTTTTTGTTTGAACAGAATATTTAGAAATTATACAGTGCAACCACGTTTACACGGTTTTCTTCACCTGTTTTACTAGTTAAGGTTGGTGTAGAGAATGTTTCACGTTCACCGTAGGTATATTCAAGACCTAAACTCACTGGTTTGATTGGGCTATAAAATACATTCGCCCAAGCTTGCCATAAGTCTTTGTTTAATGCAGCAGGGTTCGCTGAGGCATTAATATAATCCAAGTCCTCATCATGAGTCATATAACCATAACCCAACGTGCCACGCCACTTTGGATTAAACTGCTGAGTAATACCGACCGTAATTGAATCAAATTCACTTTGTTGAATATTCCCACCAGGTTTTTCAATTGAATAACCAGGGTTCGACCAAGAGACAAAACTACTATCCCCTTTGACATGGTAGTAATCAGCTTTTAAGGTTGTACTTGGCGTTACATTATATTTTGTTCCTAAGCCTACGCCCCAAGCCACTTTTTCATCATCAGAAGTTTGCTTGTCTGCTACCATAGTACGTGCTGAAATAATACCAGCATTGTTGGCAAATTTATGATTCAAACGTGCTGTGAGTGCTGGAATTCGCATTTGGTTATCTGGATCTGAACCTAAAGTAGTACCCGAATTATCGCTATATTTAGAATCTTCCAATGCAAAGATCAAGTTGGTTTCTGGACTAAAAGTACTGGTATAACGTACTTGTGGCGTACGCTTAACAGCACCACCCACATAGCCTAAAGCATCAATCGTTTCTGGCATATAATCAGGCACAGCAAAGTTTGACCATGTTTGACCAATGAGCCAGTTAGCATAAGTTAAGTATGCATGACGGATACGTAAAGTATCATTGCTACCCAAAAAGTCGACTTCGACTTTACCAGCAACATCCCCCGCTTGAGTTGGCGTCTTAAAGTCAAAACCTAAACGTGTTGCAGCCAAAGTCGATTTGAAAATATCGCTATTGCCTGTTGTCCCTTCTAAAGCAGCTTTATTAATTTGGTTATATGGATGCGCTCTGCTTGGGCCACCATCAATTTGATAAGTTGCATCTGCGCGAACATTGCCATAGAAATTAACTTCAGCCCCACCTACTGTAATCCCTAAGCCTTTTTTTTCTGCTACTGGTTTTGCAGGTGCAGGTTGAGCAGTTGCCTGAACCTGATAATTCTGCTGCTGTGTGTTCATTTGCTTTTGCTGCTGTGCATATTGCTCTAACATGCCTCGCAACTCTTGAACTTCTTTACGTAATTGTTCAACTTCCGTATTGGTATCTGCCTGTACAGTTCCTGCTGCAACCACACCCATCGCTAATACTAACGTTTTTAAACGTACAGATATCTTTTGAGTCGTCATCCTAAATTCCCTATCCATCACAGTTTAAATTATTGTTTGTTCATTCCACTGAACATTTCTTGAGCCAAAATGTGACAGATAAGTGTTATATCGACTATATATGCTTTAGTCGAAGACTATTTTTTTGTTTTTTATATAAATTACCATTCCGTTTGCAACAAAATTAAGACTAAGTCTTTGTCTTTTCGATATAAGTATCGAATTATTATTCATAAATAGTGAATCATAATTCATTATTTTAAAAGTAACGTTTAAATAAGATGATGATTCTCATCAAAAGCAATACCTTTAAGGTATTGAAATCAACCTATTAGATGTGGTTTTTTCTTAAATTAATACCTTTGAATTTCCTATTTCCACGTGTAATTCTTTAACGCATATTTCACAATATCCTGCTTATTTACTGAAATAACAAAGTCAGAACATCAATACAAACATCGAACTACTGCTGTAAATACGACATTTAAACTTCACATGTGTGCAATGCTTTAACCTTCTCGCTATATCATCTCTAACCAAACTTAAACATCAATATTTAAGTCAGTCATAAGATCTAAAATGCTTTGAATACAATGCATGCTCAATACAACCTTATGGTATAAAAAAAGGCGCAATTTTAATTACGCCTTTTGTATTCGCTTAAAGACTAAATCGGTTGCTTAAAGGTATCGCAGTCTTTCAAGTTGCCTGATTTAAGACCTGCTTGAAACCATTTCATCCTCTGCTGACTAGAACCATGGGTGAAGCTGTCAGGAACAACCTGCCCAGTTGATTGCTTCTGTAAGTAATCATCTCCAATTTTATGCGCAGCATCCATCGCTTCTTCAATATCACCCTGTTGCAAAAATTGAGTGCGCTGCTGGTTATGATAGGCCCAAATACCTGCTAAACAATCGGCTTGTAATTCTTGACGCACGGACAATTGATTCGCTTCAACTTTCGAAGTCTGCGTGCGTGCTTTATGAACCTGATCAGAAATTCCCAAAAGGTTCTGCACATGGTGTCCAACCTCATGTGCAACCACATAGGCTTGAGCAAAGTCCCCAGCTTGATCTTGACGAGTTAATTCAGTCTGGTTTTGTTCACCACCAATGCCCATTTGCTGACGCATATCTTTAAAGAAAGTCGTATCAATATAAACTTTTTGATCGACTGGACAATAAAACGGCCCCATAGCCGCTTGTGCCGCACCACAACCTGAATTCACAGCCCCAGTAAACATGACTAGTTTTGGTGCGGTATATTGCTGATTCAATTGCTGTTGAAACACCACATTCCAAGTGTCTTCGGTATCAGCCAAGACTGTTCCAACAAAATCCATGGCTTCTTGTTGCTCGGGCGTTGGATTATCTAAACCTTTGGTTTCCGTACTGACCGAAGCTTGTTGTGTCACTTGTTGCGTGACTTGATACGCTTGCTGCGGATCTACTCCAAAAAATTTCCACGCGACAAATGCAACCACCAAGCCAAGAATACTGAAGCCACCCATTTTGCGACCTGCACCACCGCCACGACGGTCTTCAATATTGCTACTGACACGACGACCTTTCCAACGCATAGCCTTATTCCTTATTTTTATGAAGTAGACCCTTTAAGCTTAAGCCTGTTTTGAGTTCGGCCAAATCTTTTTAAACACAGTTAGTACAAGAATCACCGCCAAGCCTGCGGTAACACCAATCATCAAGTTAATTAAAGTTGGCGTTAATGCACCGACAATACTGCCAAAGTTAGGAATTAACTCTAAGTGATCAACTGTATCTTCTGTAAAATGATGGATAAGCGGTACCGCATGATTAATAATCCCTCCGCCCACCAAGAACATTGCAATTGTGCCAACTACAGTTAATGTTTTCATGAGCTTAGGTGCAAAAGCCAATAAAAAGTGTCCTACTTTCTGTTTCGCATTCGAGCTTTGTTGAGTTAGGTACAGCCCAATATCATCAATTTTGACAATCAATCCGACAAATCCGTATACCCCAATAGTCATTACAATCGCAATAATGCTGAGTACCGTCAATTTACTCATAAACGTAGCTGTTGCTACTGTACCCAAAGAAATCACCACAATTTCTGCTGACAAAATAAAGTCGGTACGAACTGCACCTTTGATTTTCTCTTTCTCATAAGTAACGAGGTCAGTTTCAATAGTGTGAAGTTCTTCTTCTGCCTCCTGCTCATTGGTCGCCTTTCGATGTTGCAAACTGTGTAAAACTTTTTCCACACCTTCATAACATAAGAATAGACCACCAATCATCAATAAAGGATTAATCAGCCACGGCGCCACTACACTAATTAACAGTGCCAGCGGGACTAAAATCAGTTTATTGACAAAAGAACCCTTCGCGACACTCCAGACTACAGGCAATTCGCGTTCTGCTCGTAAACCGCTGACTTGTTGCGCATTGAGCGCCAAGTCATCCCCCAAAACACCCGCTGTTTTCTTGGCAGCCACTTTGCTCATGACAGCAACGTCATCTAATACAGTCGCAATATCATCTAATAATATTAATAAGCTACTTGCCATTATATTTATCCTAAGAAATTTGCTCTATTTTAATGGGATCTGAAGAAAAAAACTGTATTTACCTGATGATTTATGTTCGGATTTAATTTTTTTCTACTTCTATTTTTTTCTGACTGACATTAAAAAAAATTATGCCGTACAATGTAGCCCATTAATTGACTGCAGATGTAGTAAATACACTACTTTTTGGAAAAGAAAATGAGTAATCAAGATAATCGTCCAGTCATTTTGACTGGCGACCGTCCGACTGGGCAACTTCACTTAGGTCATTTTGTTGGTTCATTACGTTCACGTGTGGGTCTACAAGATTCACATCATCAACATCTTTTATTGGCTGATGCACAAGCATTGACTGATAATGCAGACAACTTTGAAAAAGTACGTCGTAATATCCTTGAAGTTGCAACAGATTACTTAGCTGTTGGTATTGACCCAACCAAAACTACCATCTGTGTTCAATCGTGTTTACCTGCGTTAAATGAACTTACGATGTTGTATCTCAACTTCGTGACCGTTTCACGTTTAGAGCGTAACCCAACCATTAAATCTGAAATTCAGATGCGTGGTTTTGAACGCGATATTCCAGCAGGCTTCCTATGTTATCCAGTCGCTCAAGCTGCTGACATTACCGCATTTAAAGCCACTGTTGTTCCTGTTGGTGAAGACCAAATTCCAATGATTGAACAAACCAACGAGATTGTTCGTCGCATCAACCGTCAAATCGGTCAGGACTTATTACCAGAATGTAAGGCACTACTCTCTAATATGAGTCGTTTACCTGGCTTTGATGGTAAGGCAAAAATGTCAAAATCTTTAGGTAATACGATTGTGCTTGATGCCAGCGATAAAGACATTAAAAAAGCCGTAAATGCGATGTATACCGACCCGAACCACCTGCGTATTGAAGATCCAGGTCAAGTTGAAGGGAATATCGTATTCACTTATTTAGATGCTTTTGATCCGAATAAAGAAGAAGTCGAAGAATTAAAAGCACACTATCGTCGTGGTGGTTTAGGTGATGGTACGGTGAAAAAACGCTTGGAAGGTGTGTTGAAAGAATTAATCGGACCAATTCGTGAACGTCGTATCGAACTTGCTAAAGACCCTGATTATATTATGGATATTTTGAAAGCAGGCACAGATAAATGCCGAGATATTACACAACAAACTTTGGATGAAGTGAAGTCAGGTTTAGGTGTATTCCACTTCTAAATACATTTGAGTAACATCGCAAATTAAAGGTCTTTCATAAGGCCTTTAATTTTTTAGAATAAAAAAACATCGCCCCAATCACAAGACTCTCCAATTATTAACGTGATTTAACATGAAGTAACGTGATTGCTCATGACCTTGAGACTCATTACGATTAACATTCTCCCATGATTTAGGAAATCCTAAATTGTTAACATTTCTCCTTAACCGAACTGTGCAAACAGATTCGTTGTTCTACGCAATGGTCACCCCAATCATTGCGTATTTTTTTGCCTAAAGTTTTTTAGACTTATTCTCATTTCGATGCTATCTTATATATTAAAGAATAAATTTGTATTTTATTTGTTATAAATATCATTAAAAAAAGAGAATTCGATCATGTGGGAACTTGTGACGCACCCGTCAAATCTCATTTTTAGCATTTCAATATGCCTTCTCTTTCTCTTTGCCTTTTTTGAGCTAACGTTATTGTTACTGGGTGGAGGTACTCAAGGTATTCTTGACCAACTTTTACCTGCTGATCTCACTTCACCTGAAGTCGATATAGATACTGAAGCCAGTTGGTTATTACAGGTATTGGACTGGTTATATCTGGGGCGTGTGCCTTTATTAATCTGGTTTATTATCTTTCTCACGATTTTTGGTTTATTTGGGCTACTACTACAAACAATTGCTCACTTATTTACAGGAGCCTATTGGAGTGCTTGGCTTTTAGCACCTGCAAGTTTCTTTTTGTGTATGCCATTGGTACGTTTCACCGCAAAAGTTACCTCAAGAATTTTACCGCAAGATGAGACTACAGCAATATTTAGTGAAGAATTGGTGGGGCGTACGGCGGTCATTGTGATTGGTATTGCTAAGCCTCATTCCCCTGCTCAAGCCAAAGTCAAAGATCAATTTGGACAAATTCATTATATTCTGGTCGAACCAGAACAAGAAGATGCTTTTAAACAAGGTCAACAAGTAGTTCTGACCCAAAAAACAAAAATTGGCTTTCAAGCCATACGTTCTGAAACTTAACAACACTTAAATTTTGAGTATACGATGCTAAATTCAAATCTTATCAATTTGTTACTAATTGCAGGCATTATTTTTGTCGCAATTATTGTTATTGGCTTTATAGTCGCCCGTTTATATCAACGTTCAAGTAAAGAAATTTCATTTGTCCGTACAGGATTTGGTGGCGAGAAGGTCATCTTGAATGGTGGTGCCATCGTTCTGCCTGTATTGCATGAAATTATTCCAGTAAATATGAATACTCTTCGACTCGAAGTGGTTCGTGCAGAAGAACAAGCCCTCATTACACGTGATCGTATGCGTGTCGATGTAATGGCAGAGTTTTATGTGCGGGTAAAACCAACTGCTGAATCTATTGCAACAGCAGCTCAAACCCTTGGTCGAAAAACCATGTCACCCAATGAACTTAAAAATTTGGTTGAAGGTAAATTTGTTGACTCTTTGCGCGCAGTCGCTGCTGAAATGGCGATGGAAGAGCTACATGAAAAGCGTGTAGATTTTGTACAAAAAGTTCAACAAGTCGTATCAGAAGATTTATTCAAGAATGGTTTAGAGCTTGAAACAGTCTCTTTAACTGGTTTAGATCAGACCAGTTTTAAATACTTTAACCCGCAAAATGCGTTCGATGCAGAAGGTTTAACCAAACTTACAGAAACCATTGAAGACCGTCGTAAAAAACGCAATGTAATTGAACAAGATGCAGATCTTGCAATTAAAACTAAAAACTTAGAAGCTGAGCAAGCACGTTTACAAATTTTACGTGAAGAAGAGTACGCCAAATTACAACAAGAACGTGAAATTTCAGTCCGTCGAGCAGAACAGCTTGCTGAAATTGCAGCACAAGAAGCAGCTAAAAAACGTGATGCAGAAGAAGCACAAATTGCAGCTGAACGTGAAGTTGAATTAAAGCGTATCGCTTCTGCCCGCGATGTAGAAAATGAAAATATTTTGAAAGCTCAACTTATTCAAAAAGCTCAGGTCGAGCAAAAAAAAACCATTGAATTGGCAGAGCAAGATCGCGCAATTGCGATTGCTGAAAAGTCTCGCGCAGAATCAGAAGCCAAAGCTCAAGCAGACCAAGCTCGTGCTCAGGCAGTTAAAGCAGAAGAAGAAGTTCTCACCGTCCGTGAAACGCAACGTGCTGAACGTGAAAAAGCGGTTGAATTGGTTGCAGCAAAACAAGCTGCTGAAAAAGATGCGATTGCGATTACTGTTGCGGCTGAAGCTGGTAAAAAAGCAGCGGTGGACGAAGCGGAAGCAATTCGAATTGCTGCGGAAGCTGAAGCTGAAAAAGCCCGCCTACACGCCAAAGGTGAAGCAGATGCCAAAGTTTTACTGGCACAAGCTATGGAAAAACAATATCAGGTTGATGCTGAAGGTACTCGTGCCGTGCATGAGGCAAATAACACCTTATCGTCTGAGCAAGTTGAAATGCAAATTCGACTGGCTTTACTGAAATATCTACCTGAAATTATTCGCGAAAGTGTTAAACCAATGGAAGGTATTGATGATATTAAAATTTTGCAGGTCAATGGTTTAGGAAGTGTTGCACATCCTCATGGTCATGAATCGACTCCTGAACATTCAACTGCTTCACTGTCCGATCAAGTCGTGAATAGTGCTTTACGCTATCGTTCACAAGCTCCATTAATCGATAGCCTTATGAGTGAACTTGGACTGCATGGTGGTGATATCAATGGTTTGACCCAACAACTGAAACCGCAAAGCAAAGTATAAATTCCATTTATAAAATTAAGCGCAACTTAAGTTGCGCTTTTTTCATCAAAATATTACATATTGCCACGTCATACTCAGTTAAAATTCAACCTTATAGGACCTAAACACAAGGACCATGCATGCATCTTACGATCTATCCTGCTTTGTGGTTTGATAATCAAGCGTTAGAAGCATTTGAATTCTATTGCTCAGTTTTTCCAAACAGCATAGTCCTTGAACATAATCAGACAGTCGTAAAAGCATCTTTGTCCAATCAATGCTTTATTGGGATAAATGGTGGTCCCTATTTCTTACCTAATCCAGCCATCTCTTTTACAGTGATTTGCGATAGTCGCGAAGAAATTAACGCGCTATGGCAAAAACTTATTCTCGGCGGTGCAAGCATTATTGATCTCGGTCATTATTCTTGGAACGCTTATTATGGTTGGGTTCAAGATCAATTTGGCTATACCTGGCAATTACAACTAGGTAACGGAGGTAAAACACAACAACACATTCTTCCCAATTTATTATTTTGTGGTATGCATCAGAACCAGTGTTCGCAAGCCCTACAATACTATCAGAAGATTTTTCCAGAATTTCAGCGCCATCAATTGCTTCGCTACCCTTCTGGTGACTTTGAAGGAAAAATACAAAATAGCATTTTTAGCTTGAACCACCTGAAATTTATAGCAAAAGATAGCCCCCATAAGCATATTTTTGATTTTAATGAATCCGTTTCTTTTGTGATTCCGTGTAAAACACAGCAAGAAATTGATTATTACTGGAATTATTTTACCGAACATGGTTCGGAAAGTTGGTGTGGCTGGTGCAAAGATGTTTTTGGTATTAGTTGGCAGGTCATTCCAAAAAACCTTGCACAAATCTTAGCGAGTCATCCCGAAGCCTATTCAACGCTAACACGTATGAAAAAAATTATTATCGAAGATTTACTTATTTCAAAAAATGAATAAAAAAATATTCGTGCATTTTAGAATAACTGTACCCAAAAGATTCGAATTAACTGCCCTCGATCATAGGGAAAATTTGACAAATATTCATAGCCAAGTTTATTACGCTTATTTAATTTAATTTCAATACCATAACCAAATGATATCTTTAAGGCATCTAAATCTGCACTGTTGAATTCACCTGTTCCTAGTTTATTGGTGAAATTTTCAGAATTATAAGCGGTATAATTAAAAACTCGAATATATTCATTTTCATAAAAGTCATTATTCGCTACGCTATAGTCATTTTCTTTTTCATTATGCTGCTCCGCAAGATACTGATAATAATAAAAAATTTCATCACCAATAAATTCATCCATGTAGACGTCTTCATTTTCAGCCATAGCAGCACTCATCAATAGAATAATCAGAGCGAATATCCTGAAAAAGAACACATAAACATGTCTTAACATCTGCAATACGGTGTCGAAAAAATAGAATTTTATGCATAAATATAGCATAGTTAAACAACATCACATACCATGCCAAATTAAACTACAACCCTGATTTTTCAGAAAATAAAAATCCTATTAAAAAAAGGCTTCATCATATTGAAGCCTCTTCTCACTTTAAAATAATTATTTTCTGGATTAGAACTGTTTGGTCAAAGAGAATACGACAGTTCCTTTCATAATATTGGCATCACTATCAATATTATTGTCAATCCATACTAACTCTGAATTTAACCCCAAAACTTCTGCACCTAAACCAATTTTATAGTCAAAATAATCATCTTGCTGACCATCACCACCAAATGCTTTAGCAAACTGTTCGTTGTCTTCCAGTTTGGTATAGCCCAAGCTCGAAACAAGTTTAATATTTTTATACACTGGAAATTTGTAACTGGTATTCAAATAGATTTCTTTACCTGATTTAAAAGCGAACTCAGGTGAGTAAAACACTCCTGCTGTAAAATAGTCACCACCCTTCATTAAATCACTATGATTATAATTCACGCCAAACTCACTAAAATCGGTGTGATATTCTTTGATCGTGCCAGGATAATTCACATCGGCATAGTTAATATCTAGGAATGATTTTTCGGTGATGGGTAGAATATAGCCCACAAAGAAGTCAGCTTCGACATTCCCTCCTGCCCCAACATCCGCATTCGATGCCCATAAACTTAGATAGACGCCTGATTTATGCGAAAAGTTTAAAGCCCCTTGAACGGCAGGATCACGATTCGACATAGACACTCCACGGAAGCGATAATCCGTCAACATTGCCATAGAGCCTGCAACTGTAATTGCAGGTATTGATTCAGAAGTCGTTGCTTCCTCTGCTAATACTGAAACTGATGACATTAAAAGTGATACAGTCAACAACCGTTGAACACATGATTTAAACATAGATTCCCCCAAATCTTAAGATTTGCCACATCAAAGTTTTGATATGGCATGTTTTAGTGCTATCGCAGCATTAATGTGAATGTGTCGCCGTATCTTTTGGTGTGTTTAGATTCAAAGTTGGTGTTTCATCGAAGAAGTTCCATGGTTTAAGCAGTACATTCACCCACTCCGTTGGCATGATTGGCCATTCTTCTGCTCGAGCAACATGGGTTGTACCCGTGGTTAACCACACGACCAAGTCTTTGTTATCAATGTTGTCATTATTTTTAACAAATTGCCCCAAGCCTGTATCTTTGTCAGAACGGTTTGGATACGCACCCTCTGGATAGAGTTCAGTCGGATTGTATTTAGTGACCCAAATTTGCTTATCCATAAAGTTTAAACGTTTGAATAACCATTCATCTGGACTAAAGTTTGCGCCTTTGGCAATTGGGTGCGTGCCACCAGCAAATGGAATCAGTTGATAAGAAACGGGATTGCCAACTTTGTTCTCTTTCGAATAGTTACTGATTAAACGAATGGTTGATGGATTAAATTTCTCTGCTGCTTCTTGTTCATTACTCACCACATGTTTTTCGATTTCCATCGTGCTTTTACGCACACCTTTTTTATTCACATTTACAACAGGGTTCATGTGGGTCAGTGTATTGTTCTCACCATCGACATCTAAGTCTAAACGGAAGTTATAAATATGCTGATGGGTTGTTCCCACAATATTATGATCAATCAAAGTTCCGTAACGGGTATCTTCTTTGGCTGTTGCATCATGCATAGTTGATGCTTTTACCCCTTTAACCGCTTCAATACCTGTAGCACCCGCATTAATCCCTATGGTGCCATTGTCTGAGAAGACCCAATCAAACATGTAGTCATAGTTACCAACTGTACTAATCCAGCGCACCACAAGCTCACGGCGCTCGGCACTTACATTGCTTTGTCCCATTTCTTGATGTTTAAACTCGGGTCCCGCATAACGTTCAAATACAGCAATTGCATTTGGAATCGTCATTGGTTTACCTTCGTAATCAGCAATCACTGCATCAAGCAGTACAGCATTCTCAGGAACATCCTTACCCCGCTCAATAGATGAGGTCAACGTACCCATTCCATATTCACCAGAGTCGAGATAAGACTTGAAGTACCAACCCATATCTGGATCACCATAAGGCACAACCATTCCCCCAAGATTGCCTTGGTACATGACTTTACGTTTTACGCCCTTATCTTTAAAAGTGACTGTGCCAACTTGTAAACCTACACGAGAATCAAGCCCGACATGGAAGCACCAGTTGCCCCAATGAATATACTGACCCGTGATGCTGTAGTTTTTACCCTCAGGTTCTACAATATTCAGAGGCTTACGTGTTTCTGCTTTTTTATCACGACCATCATAAGGACGTGGTGTCATGGGTACAGGCACTAAACTGCCCTCTTCAATTTTGACAATTTTCTTTTTGTCTAAATCGACGACAGCAACCAAATTCTCAATAGGATGTGCCCAATAGTTTCCATCACCTACATCAAGATAGCTGACAATTTTCAGTAAGCTAAGTTCTTTATTTAAACCATCTTCACCACCAAAGTATCCTACAGTCAGTGGTGTACCCACGACTTTAGTGACATCTGTAATGCCACGTTTTGCTAACGCAGCTTTATACTCTGGACTCTTCTGAATAACCTCTTGTACCATCATAAAGTCATCCAACAACACCATTCCATGCGTTGCAGGTAAGACCTTCCAAGCCTTTACTTGTTGTGTGTTCAGATCAACCACACCCTCAATAATATTATCGCTTTGTAATAAGCTAAATTCGGCTAAACGTGGACCTTTATATTCAGTATGATTCAGCACACTGTTCCAAACTGCATTTTTTTCAGGTTCTTGTAAACGAATACGGCTGAAACGTAATGCTTTCGGTGCACGTTGATCTGCCTGAATGATCTTCGTCACTGACTGGATTTCTTCTGTCGTTAAGGTATTTAACGGGTGCTTTACAGTTTCAACTTGAAAGGTTTGATCAAGGCCAGATTGGAAAATCTCATTTGCCAATGTTTCCGATGCCATGGCTTGACCGTCTTTTACAATAATGGGTGCCGAAATTTTTAAAGGCTTTCCATTCACCATAATGGTGGTTGAATTTGGTTTTGCTCGGACTAAGGTCGAATTTTTGCTGATGGTATAGATATTGGCATATTGGTCTTGCTGTACCGTTGCACCAACCGATTGCATGGCTTGTTGTAACGGTAACATTTTCGCTGCTTCACCATGTGCCATCGCTTGATTTGCACATGCACCAATTGCCATTACACCAACAACATTTGATATTTGTTTAAGATATTTTTTCAGCATTTGTGAATGTAATGTTTTCATCTCGGATTTCCTTAGCCTTACAAACTGTTTTTCTATGCTGAAAAATTACGCTGTTCCCTATGCAAAAAAATCATCCCAAAGGATGATTTTTAAAATTGAAGATAGATCGATCTTATATTTATTATGAATGTCAGCCAGACAGTACTCGGCTCATCAATTCCTGACGGCTTCTGACCTGTGTTTTTTGATAGATATGCTGTAGATGGGTCTTAATAGTTGATATTCCACAATGCATTTCATTGGCAAGTGCCTGATTATTTAGACCTTTACATAACAAGCCTAATATTTTAGATTCTTGTCGCGTTAGTGACTCAGTTAAACCTTCATTAAATAGGCTAACCTGATGACTAGAAACATCATAAATTTGATTAAAACAACATGTGGTCAAATCATAAAATGACTCTATTATTTTTAATTCTTGATTAGAAAATTCCGTATAGGCTGAAGATCGAACCAAACTCATTCCTCTGACTGGAACACCATTCTTGCGAAAGAATAATTCAACCGTATCTTTCACGTCCCATTTTTGGCAGAAATCTTCATACATTGCATTTGATGCTGCCGCTTGTAATACACTAAATTTCATTTCCGCTTTATCAAAAGCAAAACGATAATGTACAGGATCATAATGCTGCATATGCCCCAAGTATTCATCTACAGCGATATGATTCACACCTTTAAATGAATATTGACTGGCTGATGTTTCTGAATTGATATTAAACGCAACCAGTCCATCAAATGGAATAACTTTCTGAATGTTGCGACTAAACTCTTCGCTGAATTGATTCCAATTTAAAGTTTGCATCGTATACGGACACTAATAAAGCTCATATCCGTGCACAGCAATTTGTATACCAAATGTAATTTTTAAACATGAAAAAGAGCGTATGCTGCCTAGGCAACATACGCTCTTTATGATGATAATTCAGTAACTTAAGCTAGACCTTGCTCTTTTAATACTTGTAACATGGTTGCACCTAACTCCGCAGGGCTACGAGTATATGCCATTCCTGCTCGTTCAAAAGCTGCGAATTTTTCTTCGGCTGTCCCCTTACCACCAGAGATAATTGCACCAGCATGTCCCATACGTTTACCTTTTGGCGCTGTTACCCCTGCAATATAACCCACTACAGGTTTAGAAACATTAGACTGAATATATTCCGCAGCTTCTTCTTCAGCCGTGCCCCCAATTTCGCCAATCATGATAATCGCATCAGTATCTGGATCATCTTGGAACAGTTTTAATGCATCAATTTGGTTCATACCCGGAATTGGATCTCCTCCAATACCGATACAGGTCGATTGCCCTAGACCCAGTTTAGTGGTCTGAGCAACCGCTTCGTAAGTCAGGGTTCCTGAACGTGAAATAATTCCGATGCGCCCTGGTTGATGAATATGACCTGGCATAATTCCAATCTTACATTCGCCTGGTGTGATCACCCCAGGACAGTTGGGACCGACTAGACGCGTACCATTGCCATTGGTTTCTAAATAGCGCTTGGCTTTAAGCATATCTATAGTCGGTACACCTTCGGTAATTACCACAATCAGTCCAACACCTGAATCTACCGCTTCAATGATTGAATCAAGCACATAAGGTGCTGGCACATAAATCACCGATGCATCAGCTTGCGTTTCACGCACAGCATCTTTCATGGTATTAAAAACGGGTAAATCTAAATGTGTGGTTCCACCTTTACCTGGGGTTACACCGCCCACCACTTTGGTTCCATAATCCAGCGCTTGTGCAGAATGAAACGTACCATTCTTACCTGTGAAGCCTTGTACCAATACTTTTGTGTTTTTATTAATTAATACGCTCATGATGGCACTCCTTATGCTTTTACTGCTGCAACAATTTTTTCTGCTGCATCAGCCAAGCCGTTTGCAGAAGTTAATTTCAAACCTGATTCATCTAGAATTTTTGCACCCAATTCCGCATTGTTGCCTTCTAAACGAACCACGACAGGAACACTCACATGTACTTCCTGCACCGCAGCAATAATGGCTTCCGCAATCATGTCACAGCGAACAATACCACCAAAAATATTAATCAATACACCCTGTACCGAGGTATCTGCCAAAATCAATTTGAAAGCTTCAATTACACGTTCTTTGGTTGCACCCCCACCAACATCAAGGAAGTTTGCAGGCTGCCCACCATAAAGTTTAATGATGTCCATAGTAGCCATTGCCAAACCTGCACCATTGACCATACAGCCAATATTGCCTTCAAGTGCAACATAGTTCAGATCAAATTCAGATGCTTTAAGCTCACGTTCATTTTCTTGCGACTTGTCACGTAGTGCAGAAACTTCTGGCAAACGATATAAGGCATTCGAATCAATACCAACTTTGGCATCAACACATAAAATTTCACCATTTTCACGAACAGATAATGGATTAATCTCGAATAAAGCAAAATCATTTTCAATAAATGCCTGATATGCAGCCGTCATAATTTTGACAAATTGTGCAATCTGAGCATCTTTTAATTTCAAAGCAAATGCTACTTCACGTGCTTGGAAAGGCTGTAAACCCACCAAAGGGTCTACTTCTACTTTGATAATTTTTTCTGGAGTTTCTTCTGCAACTTTCTCAATTTCAACGCCACCTTCGGTCGATGCCATAAAAGTTACACGTCGACTTGAACGATCAACGACTGCTCCAAGATATAACTCACGTTCTACTGGATAGACATCTTCACAAACCAAAACACTATTCACAGGCTGACCATTAGCATCGGTTTGATAAGTCACTAAACGAGTACCGATGATATGGTTTGCGTAATCTGCCGCTTCAATGCTGGATTTGACGACTTTAACGCCACCAGCCTTACCTCGACCACCAGCGTGCACCTGCGCTTTCATGACTGCGAATTTTCCGCCAAGCTGCTCAAAGGCTTTTACTGCTTCTTCAGCATTGGTTGCCAATACACCTTCTTGAACAGGCATACCATATTTTTTTAATAACGCTTTGGCTTGATACTCATGTAGATTCATTGACTAACCTTTTACTACTTCTTTGCTTTGTTATGGACCGACTAATTCCTAGACTCACGTCTTATTTGGTATTAGTCCTTTTACATTTTTTCTTTCTTATTTGTAGTAGATTGTTCTGGTAAAAACAACCTTTAATCAAAAAAAAGAGCGGTTAAAACCGCTCTTTTCTTGTCTTATTTACGTTTACGCTGAATCGCGTGAATTGCTCGACCATCGACAGCCAATGCAGCTTCATGAACAACTTCAGAGAATGTTGGGTGACCAAAAGTCATCAACTGCAAGTCTTCAACAGAAGATACAAACTCAAGTGCGATCATACCTTGGTGTACGATATCAGATGCAGCAGGTCCGATTACGTGCATACCCAATAAACGGTCAGTTTTTGCATCCGCAACGAACTTCACGAAACCTGCATTTTCACCAGCAGCCATTGCACGACCATTTGCAGCGAAACCGAATTGACCAGTTTTAACTTCATGGCCTTTTTCTTTCGCTTGCTCTTCTGTTAGACCTACCCACGCCGCTTCTGGGTGTGTATAGATTACAGAAATGATTGTGTCATAGTTGACTTGTGCAGCATGACCGTGAATACGTTCAACAGCCATTACGCCTTCTTCCATTGCTTTATGTGCAAGCATTGGACCACGTACCAAGTCACCAATCGCATATACACCTTCAACAGAAGTTGCACACCAATCGTTCACTTCAACTAAACCACGTTCAGTGAGTTTAATACCTGAATCATCAGCCAATAAACCCTCTGCATAAGCACGACGACCAACACAAACGATTAATTTATCGAAAGTTTGAGTCTTGTCTTCGCCACCTTGCGTGTACTTAACTGTCACTTCACGACCGTTAACTTCAGTACCAGCAACTTTAGCGCCTACGCGAATGTCTAAACCTTGTTTAGTCAATACTTTTTGGTAGTCTTTAGCCAATGCTTTATCAGCCATTGGTAAAAATGCATCCATTGCTTCAAATACAACAACTTCAGCACCAAGACGACGCCATACTGAACCAAGTTCTAAACCAATTACGCCAGCACCAATAACACCTAAACGCTTAGGAACTTCTTGGAATTCTAAAGCACCAGTTGAATCAACAATAATGTCTTGATCAACAGGAGCTACAGGAATATTTACAGGCACAGAACCAGATGCAAGAATCACATATTTTGGCTCTAAAATTTGAGTTTCACCTTCATGAGAAACAAACTCAACTTTTTTACCAGCAAGTAATTTACCAGTCCCTTTTAACCATTCGATACCATTACCTTTAAGAAGTCCGTCGACACCCATAGTTAATTGGTTGACGATTTTATCCTTACGGTCAAGCATTTTAGCCAAGTCAAACTTCACTTCACTTGTTGTAATACCGTGATCATCTAAATGATGAACTGTATCTTCGTAGCGGTGAGAAGAATCAAGTAAAGCTTTAGAAGGGATACAACCCACGTTTAAGCAAGTACCACCTAAAGATGGCTTGCCTTTGTGAATACGTTTTTCGATACAAGCAACTTTAAAACCTAATTGCGCTGCACGAATCGCTGCTTCATAGCCACCTGGGCCACCGCCAATTACAACAAGATCAAATTGTTGAGACATGTTTATCTCCAAATACAGGCTTAGAGGATCGCTCTAAGCCTGTTATTTTTATTCTATCAATTAAAGGTCAAGGATCAATTTAGCTGGTTCTTCTAACAATTCTTTGATTGTTACAAGGAAACCTACAGCTTCTTTACCATCGATTAAACGGTGGTCATAAGAAAGCGCTAAATACATCATTGGCAAGATTTCTACTTGACCATTCACTGCCATAGGACGCTCTTGGATTTTGTGCATACCTAAAATTGCAGTTTGTGGTGTGTTCAAAATTGGCGTAGAAAGCAATGAACCGAATGTACCACCGTTAGTGATAGTGAACGTACCGCCAGTCATGTCTTCGATACCTAATTTACCATCACGCGCTTTGTAAGCGTAATCACGGATACCATTTTCAACTTCAGCATAGTTCATACGGTCTGTATCACGAAGCACTGGTACCACTAAACCACGGTCAGAAGATACGGCTACACCGATGTCATAGTAACCATGGTAAACAATGTCGTCGCCATCAATTGATGCATTAACCGCTGGATAGCGTTTAAGTGCTTCAGTTGCCGCTTTAACAAAGAAAGACATAAAGCCAAGACGCGCACCATGACGCTTCTCGAATGCGTCTTTGTATTGCGCACGCATTTCCATGATTGGCTTCATGTTCACTTCGTTGAACGTCGTTAACATTGCAGTTTCTTGAGTCGCTGCAAGTAAACGCTCAGCAACACGCTTACGAAGACGTGTCATTGGAACACGTTTCTCAATACGCTCGCCAACTGCAACACTTAAAGGTGCAACAGCAGCAGCAGGTTTAGTTTGATGGTTTGCAACATCTTCTTTAGTGATACGACCACCACGGCCTGTACCCGCAACATCAGCAGCAGGAATACCAGACTCAGTTAATGCTTTACGAACAGCAGGAGCTTGATCTTGAACTTGTTGAGCACGTTCAACGACTGGTGCAGCACCTGCTTGAGTGTTTGCAGCAGCTTGTTCAACTTTCGCTTCATCTTGAACTGCTTCAGTTGCAGCAGCACCAGAAACCGCACCTTCTTCAAACTGAGCAATCACTTCAGCTGAAAGCACTGTGTCGCCTTCATTTTTAATAATTGTAACGATTGTACCGTCAGCAGGAGCAACGACTTCTAAAACAACTTTGTCTGTTTCAATGTCACAGATCACTTCATCACGTGATACTGCCTCACCTGGTTGTTTGTGCCAAGTTGCAATCGTACCGTCTGCAACTGACTCTGGGAATACCGGTGCTTTAATTTCGGTTGCCATTACTTAGAATCTCCTGATTGTTCAGCTACGATCGCTAAAGCGTCATTAACCAGCTGAGCTTGTTGTTTTGCATGCAAATATGGTGAACCACAAGCCGGTGCAGCAGAAGCTTCACGACCTGCATAACTGATACGTACTTGTTTACCTGATTTCATCACATCATCGTATAAACGTGGTGCGATAAATAACCAAGCACCTTGGTTCTTCGGCTCTTCTTGCGTCCAAACAATTTCTTTTACGTTTGGATATTGAGCAAGGACTTCAGCAATACGTTGTTCTGGGTATGGATACAATTGTTCAATACGAATGATTGCAGTGTTATTTAACTCTTGCTCACGACGTTTCTCAAGTAAATCGTAGTAAACCTTACCACCACAAAGTACCAAACGGGTTACGTCTGCTTTGTTGATGTTATCGATCTCATCAATCACTGTCTGGAATGTGCCGTTTGCAAGCTCACTTAAAGTAGACGTTGCAAGTTTGTGACGAAGCAAAGACTTCGGCGACATGATGATCATTGGCTTACGAATTGGGCGAATCGCTTGACGACGTAAAGCATGGAAAATCTGTGCAGGTGTAGTCGGTGTCATCACTTGCATGTTGTCTTCAGCACATAGCTGTAAGAAACGTTCTAAACGTGCAGATGAGTGCTCTGGACCTTGACCTTCAAAACCATGCGGAAGAAGTAAAGTTAAACCACAAACACGTTCCCACTTCGTTTCACCTGAAGCGATAAACTGATCGATTACAACCTGTGCACAGTTTGCGAAGTCACCAAATTGCGCTTCCCAAATCACCAAGCTCTTAGGAAGCGTGGTTGCATAACCATACTCAAAACCTAACACCGCCATTTCTGACAATAATGAGTCATAAATTGCTGTACGTGGTTGATTTTCTTTGATGTGGCAAAGTGGGATGTAAGTTGAACCATCTACTTGGTTATGCAACTTCGCATGACGGTGTGAGAATGTACCACGACCAACGTCTTCACCTGTTAAACGAACAAGGAAACCTTCATCCAAAAGTGATGCATAAGCTAAAGTTTCAGCAGCACCCCAGTTCAATGGCATTTCACCAGTTTGCATTTTCAGGCGATCATCAATCACTTTTGCAACCTGACGCTGCATTACGAAGCCTTCAGGAAGCTCACGCATTTTGCGACCAAGTTCTTTTAAGCGATCTTCAGAGAAAGTTGTATCCCAAATGTCTGTGTATTCATGGCCTAGGTATGGCGTCCAATCTACAAACATTTTTGTATTTGGCTCTAATACCAATGCGTTAGCAACATGCTTGCCCGCTTCTAGATCAGAACGGTAATCTTCTACCATTTGGTCAGCAGCAGCACGATCTAACACATTTTGCTGAACCAATTGGTCTGCATACAATGCACGAGTCGTCGTTTTCTTGTTGATGACTTGATACATCATTGGCTGAGTTGCTGCTGGCTCATCCGCTTCGTTATGACCACGACGACGGTAACAGAACATGTCAATTACAACGTCTTTACGGAATGTATGACGGAAATCATGTGCTAATTGAGCAACGAACAATACTGATTCAGGATCATCACCGTTCACATGGAAAATCGGTGCTTGGATCATTTTTGCAATGTCTGTACAGTATTCTGTAGAACGCGCATCACGTGGATCAGAAGTAGTGAAACCTACTTGGTTATTCACAACAATGTGAACCGTACCACCTACTGTATAGCCACGTGTTTGTGACATTTGGAAGGTTTCTTGGTTAACACCTTGTCCAGCAAATGCCGCATCACCATGAACAATCACTGGCAATACATCATCACCGCCAATGTCTTTACGACGAACTTGACGTGCACGTACCGAACCTTCTACTACTGGTCCAACGATTTCTAAATGTGATGGGTTAAATGCCAATGCCAAGTGAACTTCGCCACCTGGAGTCATTACATTTGAAGAGAAACCTTGGTGGTATTTAACATCACCAGAACCCTTTTTATGTAAGCTCTTACCTTCGAACTCACCAAATAGGTCAGCAGGGTTTTTACCCATGATGTTAACCAAAAGGTTTAAACGACCACGGTGTGGCATACCAATGACAACTTCTTTACAACCTACAGAACCTGCACGTTGAATCAAAGCATCAACCATTGGAATGAAAGATTCACCACCTTCAACACCAAAACGTTTTGCACCGACGTATTTATTACCAAGGAATTTTTCAAGACCTTCAGCAGCAGTTAAACGCTCTAATACGTGTTTTTTCTGTTCTGCTGTAAAATTGAATTGGCCACGAGCACCTTCAAGACGTTGTTGAATCCAGCGTTTTTCTTTGGTATCAACAATGTGCATGTATTCTGCACCAATCGAAGCACAATACGTTGCTTCCATGGCTTGAACCATTTCACCTAAAGTGGCTTCATCTTTACCAATCAACAGATTACCTGTATTAAATACAGTGTCTAAATCCGATTGAGTTAAGCCATGTGCTGCAAGATCAAGATCAGGCACGATTTCACGTTTTGCCAAACCTAAAGGATCAAGCTTCGCTTTCTGATGACCACGGTTACGATACGCTGCAATAAGTTGTAATACGCCAATTTGACGACGCTCATGTTCAGTACTAACTGTGCTTTGCACCACCGCCTGAACACGGCTTGAATTGCGGCCTAATAAGAGGAATTGCTCACGTACATTGCTGTGTGGTTGATCACCTTTCGGGAATTTATCGAAGTATTCGCGCCAATCAGCACCAACTGATTCCGGTGACGTCAAATACTGCTCATAAAGTTCTTCAATATACGCTGCACTATCAGCGGAAAGTTCAGTGTCAAGACGCAAAGCGTCAGCAACTTCTTGCATTTGTGGACCCATTTCCTATTGCAAAAATATTTTAGGTGCCTTTTAAGCAACCCCATGATTGATAATGTCAAATTGGTAACATGACATTAGTCCCCAGCAGACATCAGCCTCAGGGCGTTATCACCACATTAGGAGTATCCTGATGTGAAAAATGAACAACAACACCCTCAATGGCATCATCACTCATCCATATATACTCGACCGAAACCGAGCAATTTTTTGCAAAATCGTTTTAGAAAAGATAAATTCTCGATTTAGCTTTTCTAAAACCACTTAGAAAATAGGTAAGCACTCAATTTATATCAAAAAACGGGTAATAATTAACCATGGTTTTTTCAATATAACGATGCATTAAATCGTAACATGTTCCACTTTCACCAATTGATTTTTTTGACACATACCATCCATAAATCAGCGAAATACACTCCACATTTTATGCTGTAAACTATGGTGATTTATCATCAATTAAGATGCAATCTAGACCAAAGTTCTATTTAAGTTTTTCAAATAGCAAAAAAGAGCACCTTCTTACAAACTGCCCTTTTCTAACGTTATATAATAGCATTTATTCTACGCAACAACCGCTTTTCAGCATAAATAATCCCTTCGTTTTACACGAATCGCACAAATTATGTCTATGTGCTTTCACTGGAAGTGTAAAACTGTATAACAAACTATTTTTGCATTTCATAAAAAAGCACACCCGAAAGTGTGCTTTTTTTAAGTCTCATTAATCTTTAAAGATTAGCCAGCCATATCTAAAAGCATATTACGGATATGACCGATTGCTTTAGTTGGGTTTAAGCCCTTAGGACATACTGATACACAGTTCATGATGCCTTTACAACGGAACAATGAGAATGGGTCATCAAGACGAGCCAAACGCTCTTGAGTCGCTGTATCACGCGAATCGATAATGAAACGATACGCATTTAATAATGCAGATGGACCTAAGAATTTGTCTGGGTTCCACCAGAATGATGGGCATGAAGTTGAACAACATGCACACAAAATACATTCATATAGACCATCTAAGTGTTCACGCTCTTCAGGAGACTGTAAACGCTCCTTCGGTGGCGCAGGTTGATTATTAATCAAGAATGGATGGATTTTATTGTACTGATCGTAGAACTGGTTCATATCCACAACCAAGTCTTTCACAACAGGAAGACCTGGAAGCGGACGAACAGTAATCACATCCGGCAAATCATTGAGATTCCAAAGACATGCTAAACCGTTTTTACCATTGATGTTTACACCATCAGAACCACAAATACCTTCGCGGCACGAACGACGGAATGTTAACGATTCATCCTGTACTTTCAATGCAAGAAGTGCATCAAGCAACATACGATGCTTATCAGTCAATTCAAGCTTAAAAGTCTGCATGTACGGTGCTGCATCCTTATCAGGATCGTAGCGGTAGATATTAAATGTACGAGTACCTCTACTCATCTTACTTCTCCTAATTAGAACGTACGTGGTTTAGGTGGAATAGCAGCGACAGATAATGGCTTGTAACGCACTGGTTTGTACTCTAGACGATTGTCAGCAGAGAACCATAATGTGTGCTTCATCCACTCATCATCACGACGACCATATGGGTATTCTGGATGATCTGGAGATTCTTCAAAATCTACAACTGTATGTGCACCACGGCATTCTTTACGTGCAGCAGCAGAAATCAAGGTCGCTTTAGCAACTTCATACAAGTTTTCAACTTCTAAAGCTTCAATACGTGCCGTGTTGAATACCTTAGATTTGTCTTTCAAATGAATGTTACGAACACGTGATTCAATCGCAAGAATTTCTTTCACGCCTTTATCAAGCAACGCTTGTGTACGGAATACACCAGCATGGTCTTGTACGATGTCACGAATTGCATCAGCAACTTCTTGTGCATTTTCACCTGTTGTTGACTCATCCAATTTACGGATACGTGCAACAGTTTGCTCAAGTACAGTTGTAGGAAGCGGTTGGTATTCATCACCATGGTGTTTAGTCACGTAGTCGATGATGTGTTCACCAGCAGCTTTACCAAATACAACCAAGTCAAGCAGAGAATTCGTACCCAAACGGTTTGCACCATGTACAGATACGCAAGAACATTCACCAATTGCATAGAAACCTTTTACTGGTTTAGTGAAGTTACGTTCACCTGCATTGGTAGAATAAACATCAGTCTCTTTATTGTAGTTCGCTTCAAGCGGTGAAGTTTCACGGCTTTCTGGCACTACAACTTGACCATGAATGTTTGTAGGAATACCACCCATTTGGTAATGGATTGTCGGTACTACAGGAATTGGCTCTTTCGTGATGTCAACGTTCGCGAATTTCTTACCAATCTCAAATACAGATGGAAGACGTTTCATGATTGTTTCAGCACCCAAGTGCGTCATATCAAGCAAGATGTAGTCTTTCTTAGGACCACAACCGCGACCTTCTTTAATTTCTTGGTCCATCGAACGTGATACGAAGTCACGTGGCGCCAAGTCTTTTAAAGTTGGTGCATAGCGTTCCATGAACGGCTCACCAGCATCGTTACGAAGGATCGCACCTTCACCACGACAACCTTCTGTCAACAATACACCTGCGCCCGCAACACCTGTAGGGTGGAACTGCCAGAATTCCATATCTTGTAATGGAATACCTGCACGAGCTGCCATACCAAGACCGTCACCAGTGTTGATATATGCGTTAGTAGATGCACGGTAAACACGACCTGCACCGCCAGTAGCAAACAATGTCGCTTTAGCTTGGAATACTGCAATTTTACCTGTTTCTTGGTCGTATGCAGTTACACCGAGTACATCACCCGCTTCATTACGGATAAGGTCAAGCGCAATCCATTCAACAAAGAATTGAGTACCCATTTTCACGTTGCTTTGATAAAGCGTGTGAAGAAGCGCATGACCTGTACGGTCAGCAGCAGCACAAGCACGTGGAACGGCTTTTTCACCATAGTTTGCAGAGTGACCACCAAATGGACGTTGGTAAATCGTACCATCTGCGTTACGGTCAAATGGCATACCCAAGTGTTCTAATTCATAAACAACTTGTGGTGCTTCACGCGTCATGAATTCGATTGCGTCTTGGTCACCTAACCAGTCTGAACCTTTTACAGTGTCATAGAAGTGGTAGTGCCAGTTATCTTCTTGCATGTTTCCAAGAGATGCACCAATACCGCCCTGCGCTGCAACTGTATGTGAACGTGTTGGGAATACTTTAGTCAAAACCGCAACTTTTAAACCAGCTTGAGCAAGTTGGTAAGACGCGCGCATACCTGAACCACCACCACCAACGATGACAGCATCGAAAGTTTCGTGTGGAATATTTGTGTAATCTTCTTTAGGGGTTATAGCGCCCATGATCTCTTCCTATCAATTCGCCCAAAAAATCTGGATTGCCCAGATCGCATATGCAAATACAGCAATAATTACTGCTGAAGTCAGTACAAGGCGTAAACCTGAAGCCGAAGGCCCCATTTGACGAGTAGTCACATAGTCAGTGAATACTTGCCACATACCAATCCATGCATGTGCAACAAGAGATAAGACTGCTAATAAAGATAAGATCTTCATTGGAGCTGTCATCATAAAGCCGTACCACTGTTCGTAGCTAAAACCACCATTGCATAGGATCCAACCTAAAACAACAACAGTATAAACTGCTAATACGACAGCACTTACGCGCTGGATAAACCAATCGCGAGAACCTGAACCCGTTAAACCAGTAGCACTTTTCATTAGATAACAATCCATACAAATGCCGCAATGATACCGATTGCAGACAAGATCAATGAAATAGTAGCTGCGACACGACCACTTTGCAGTTCTTCAGCAATACCTAGATCCGCAAGTAAATGCTTAACACCCGCAATAAAGTGGAAAATTAAGCCGGCTACAAATACCCATACGATAAAACGCACGATAAAACTATTAAAAATAGCTTGTACTTGCGCAAAACCTTCAGGAGAAGACAATGACTTGTCTAAAATCCATAAAAGTACCGGTACGAGTAAAAATACGATGACACCAGATAGACGGTGTAAAATTGATGCAATAGCCACAGGGGATTTTAAGTTTACTTCTAAAACTTGACCCATGGACAAATTGACAGGTCTGTTGCTTTTCACAGCGGGCATCCTGTAAGTAAAAACTCCATCCGGAGTTTGTTGGAATTAATTCGAAGGAAAGCTGGCATTGTCAGGCAAGCAAATGCCTAAACTCAAAACGACACCGAATTATAAAACGCGAAAAGTCAAAATACAAACAATCAAAGACTGGTTTTTTAACAAAAAACCTTTAAATAAGAATCATTAACAAAATTAACATTCTATAAAAACCAATAATTTAGCTCAAATTCATTGCTATGCTATTGGTTTTTATCATTTATCCTCTCAGTTCTGACCTTTCTAACCCTAATTCGATGTTTTTGTATTTTTAGACTAAAGATAAGCAAGATATGTGCTCTATTTGATAATCCTTTCCTTTATATGGAAAGACTTGCATTTCCTATCAAAATGTTCACTATTTATTTAGAACAATAATTTTATGATATAACGTGATTAAATAATGACTTAGCCATAATTAAATACAAACTACTTATAAATTTTAAGGGTTTAAATTGCTCAGAAATTGCAAAAAATTACGTCTAAAGCCTATTTTTTAATCAAAATTCAAAATTCAATGAGTTATTTTTTGATCAATTGAATCAAACTTTAGGATTAGAACTTAATGCCAAATTTAGCTAAAAAATGAAATAAAATATGAACAAAAATGAATGTAAGTTATGAAAATTAGATGAATTTCGATTCAGTTTGACCCCACCATTTGTTCAAAAATACTCTCCTCATATTTTTTATAAATATTTACAATTCAGATGGAGCACTATTTTTTTTCTGCACCTCAAGAATATTTTGACATATCATAGCGCGGCGGTGCTGTGATTTTACTCATTGCTCTAAGGAAGGATTTGACTAAACCTCTGTGAGGGCGTCAGTTTTTATCCATAAGTATAATTGACAAAATTTCAGTACTCTCTAATCTAATTAGCAAATTTTTGATCCGTCTGATTCGCGCATTAAAAGATTCGTATTACGAGTCAGATTAAACATTCACCGGGACAGGAGATCTATTGAATGTCTGAAGCAACTGGCAAAAAAGCCGTATTACAGCTTGATGGCAAAGAAATTGAATTACCAATTTACAGCGGCACATTGGGCCCAGATGTAATCGACGTTAAGGATGTGTTGGCCGCAGGTCACTTTACTTTTGATCCTGGTTTTATGGCTACAGCAGCTTGCGAATCAAAAATTACCTTCATTGATGGTAACAAAGGTGTACTTTTACACCGTGGTTACCCAATTGACCAACTTGCAACTAAAGCAGACTACTTAGAAACTTGCTACCTATTATTAAATGGTGAGCTTCCTACTGCTGAACAAAAAGTTGAATTTGATGCTAAAGTACGTAACCACACTATGGTTCACGACCAAGTAAGCCGTTTCTTCAATGGTTTCCGTCGTGACGCTCACCCTATGGCAATCATGGTGGGTGTAGTAGGTGCGCTTTCTGCGTTCTATCACAATGGTTTAGACATTGAAGATGTTAACCACCGTGAAATCACTGCTATTCGCTTAATCGCGAAAGTTCCTACTCTTGCAGCTTGGAGCTACAAGTACACTGTAGGTCAACCATTTGTTTACCCACGTAATGACTTAAGCTATGCAGAAAACTTCTTGCATATGATGTTTGCTACCCCAGCAGACCGCGATTACAAAGTAAACCCAATTCTTGCGAAAGCAATGGATCGTATCTTCACGCTTCATGCTGACCACGAACAAAACGCGTCTACTTCTACTGTTCGTTTAGCTGGTTCTACCGGTGCTAACCCGTATGCATGTATCGCTGCTGGTATCTCTGCACTTTGGGGTCCTGCTCACGGTGGTGCGAACGAAGCTGTTCTTAAGATGCTTGATGAAATCGGCACTGTAGAAAACGTTGCTGGCTTCATGGAAAAAGTGAAGACTAAAGAAGTTAAGTTAATGGGCTTCGGTCACCGCGTTTATAAGAACTTTGACCCACGCGCTAAAGTAATGAAAGAGACTTGTGACGAAGTTCTTGGTGCACTTGGTATTAACGATCCACAGCTTGAACTTGCTATGGAACTTGAGCGTATCGCGTTATCTGATGAATACTTCATCAAGCGTAACCTTTACCCGAACGTAGATTTCTACTCAGGTATCATCCTTAAAGCGATTGGTATCCCAACAGAAATGTTTACTGTAATCTTCGCACTTGCACGTACTGTTGGTTGGATCAGCCACTGGTTAGAAATGCACAGCGGACCTTACAAAATTGGTCGTCCACGTCAGCTTTACACTGGTGAAGTTCAACGTGACATCCAAGGTCGTTAATTCAAAAGAATTGATGATTAAAAAAACCACCCTTCGGGTGGTTTTTTTATTTCGTGTGGAATAAAACTAAATATCAAGCGATATCATAATCAGCCAAGTCCAATTTTTTTAGTTGTTGTTTCAATTGCTTTAACGACCACGGCCATGCAGCAAAATTTCGCCCATTTTTATCTAAATAATAAGATTTACAACCACCACGGTTAAAAACAGTCTTCTGCAAGTTCTTTTGTACTGCAACATTATGTTCATGAAGTACTTTAGGCTTAATTTGTATCCGCTTAATGCCCTGATCTCGCATTTGCAGTAAACCGCTCATAATGTAATCCAGTTGCGCTTCAGCAATTCCAATAAATGAATCATAGACCAGAATATTTGGACCCAACACCAAAAAGGCATTAGGTACATGTTCCAAGCTTGCACCTAAAAATGCCTCTGGAGAGCTTTCTTTCCAACGCTCAGCCAAGAGTTGCTCATTCGTATCATAAACCCGCTTACCTATAGGCGGGTGTGAAACTTCAAAGCCTGTCCCCCAGATAATCACATCGACCTCGTACTGTTCACCATTCGCAGCAATCAATTTATTCCCTTGTATTTCAATCAAACCCTGTGGCACAAGCTGTACATTTTCTTGTTGTAAGGCAGGATAATAATTATTGGCAAATAAAAGTCGTTTACAACCAATTGAGAAATTAGGTGTCACATTTTTACGTAATGTATGATCTTGAATTTGTAATTTTAATAGCTGTTTGCTCAGCAGATTAATCGGTTCTAATATTTGAGGATGACGCAATCCAAAGTTAATCCCATTTAAAATTTGCGCAACACCTCCACGCCACAACTGTTGAATTACAGGATATTTTGCAATGATGCCTTTAGCAGCATCATTCAAGGCGAGATCTGCTTTAGGTAATACCCAAGGTGCAGTACGTTGAAAAACAATCAACTCTTTAACATCAGGTTGAATTTGAGGAATAAACTGGATTGCAGATGCACCTGTGCCAATTACCGCAACCCGTTTATCTGTTAAATCGTAGTCATGTTTCCAACGTGCCGAATGAAACATTTCCCCCTGGAAGGTATCAATCCCCTTAACTTGAGGCACAGAAGGTTCTGTAATCGGGCCAGTAGAGAAAACCACTGTCTTAGCGAGAAATTTCCCCTGTGATGTTTCTAAAACCCATTGTTGCTGCGCTTCATTCCATTTGGCAGACAAAAGCTCATGCTTAAATTTGATTTTGTCATTCAAATTGAATTGCTTCGTGACCTGCTCTAAATAGGCCAAAATTTCTGTTTGCTTAGCAAAGAGATGACTCCAAGCATGACTTGGCGCAAATGAAAAAGAATACAAGGCAGATGGTACGTCACAACCACAGCCTGGATAAGTGTTGTCACGCCATGTTCCACCGACGCGATCTGCTTTTTCAAACACTAAAAAGTCAGTATAGCCTGCTTGTATCATCTTATAAGCAGCTGCTATACCAGATATTCCTGCACCAATCACAATACAATCATATACACGCGTTGGCTGTGGCTGTTTCGCTTTAGTTCGTATTTTGGCTTTTTTTTGAGTCACGGAAGTTAGGTTTTCCTTTACCCCAATAGATTCAGCACCTTCTTCTAAGGCGGATTCAATTTTCTGATCTGAATTTTCCAGTAAAATATTCTCTGTCATGATAAGTCTCTTATTGTTATTTCACATATTTTTGCAACAACGGATAGCCAATTCCAAGTAACTTTGCATACAAACTTGGGGCAGCTCGTTTTAACCACCAAAATAGCTTGGCATCTGTTTGTGGAATGGTATACAGCTCATTCGCATCTAGCCGATCCAAGGTTTTAATTGCGACTTGATCGCTATTAATAAAAGCATGATTCATCAGCAAATGATCAGCCAAACCAGAGTAACGTTGTGGCAAACGGCCATTTTTCATAATGTTAGTAGGCACCAGCGTTGGACAAAGCACATTGACACGAATATTGGCACTGCGAAGTTCTGCGGACAGCGTTTCAGATAATGCCAAAACGCTCGATTTGGTGACGTTATATGCTGTCATTTCGGGTGCAGCAGTAAACCCTGCGGCAGAGGCGACATTAATAATCGCACCATAGCCTTGCTGTTTAAATTGCGGCACAAAATAATGGCATCCATGAATCACTCCCCATAAATTGACATGCATACACCATTGCCAATCTTCTAGGCTGACTTCATCAAACTTTCCACCCAGACCAACTCCTGCATTGTTAACAATGAGAGTGGTTGCATGCCCCATTAATTGCTCAGCGTGCTCCGCCAATGCTTTCACTTGCTCAGCATACCCCACATCACATTGCACAGCAAAAGCATCCGTTTGATGTTGATTTTGAATCAAGCTCATGGTTTCTTCAGCAGCATTGAGATCAATATCTGCACAAACCACCACCCCTCCGCGCCGAGCTAGCTCCAGCGCAAAACTCCGCCCAATACCACTCCCTGCACCTGTTACCACGGCGTAAGCATGCTTGCTTGGTTTACTTTTTTTATTAAAAATTGTCATTTTAAAATTCCCACTTTGTTATAAACGTAAACTGGGGGTAAATTCACGCGTAAAATAAGGCGTTAAAATGCCGTGTTCAGGGTTTAATAACTTTTCTTTGTAATAGCTTAAATAAGCAGAAGTATCATGATCATTGGGATGAAAATCAGGACGCAAATAATCAAAAATATGCTGCATGGTGCTGCCATAAACACCATCTTTCAGTCCAAAAATCAACGCGATGCTATACGGCATTTCCTTCCAGTAGCTCCAACGAATTAAATTCTTCGGTTCTCGATAGAATGGCACCATAAGTGAGGCAACTGAAATTAAAATAAGAATCGTGATGAGCGCAGGGAAAAAGCCTGCTATACGCAGTGCATAATTATTGGATAAAGCTTGAAATACATCATATGCAATGTCTTTATGCTCAGACTCTTCAAGCATATGCCACATCCAGATGGCACGCTGCTTTTCATCTCGAGAACGGAAGAAAATTTCCTCATGCTTCATCATGTATTCAGCCAATACAGCAGTGAAATGCTCAATACCCGCCATGAGCGATAATTTCATGGGTTGTGGTAAACGGTTAAATCCATAGTCAAATACCCAACCCGCCCACGTACGAAACAACTGCACAGGATAATCCGCTTCTCGAAACGCATCATTTAACTCATTATGCATTTTGGAATGAATCGCCTCTTGGCCAATCAAAGCCGTCACACGCTGTTTCAGCAGTGGATCTTTTACCAGTTCACGATGATAGCGTGCCGTATCTATCACCAAATCCTCTCCAAATGTTAGAAAAATGGAAAGTGATGCGAAATATGCACTCGCCAATTCTGCATTGAGATAAAATTTAGGATCAATTTCTTTCGGGTCGAAGTCAAACCGCATATGCCGAATCGGAATCATCGAGGACTGTTTCAAAGTATTAAAACGAGAACCAGAAAATACATGATTCAATGTATTTTTAAGTGGTGTAATGAATTGCATGATCATTCCTTATTTTTCTACTGTAAGTGCAATTTTGTGGTATTGCGCATACTGCTTAAACATGTAGCTACAGTAAAAAACTAAGTGAGCCTATGCGGCTTGCCACTAGCAATTCAGGTCATTTCATTTGCAATTTCTGCCTTTCCTCATGCTTGTCCGACAGTTTTCCGACAAAATTATCTGCATGGGACAAAATCATGCTTTGGGTGCCAAAAAAGGAATGCATTGTTCATAAGCATCGCAATTCTGGCCTTGTGTTTTTTTTATAAAATAATCTTGCACTATTTGTGCCTGCTGCTCGATTCCATAATGCAAAAATAGTTTTCCTTGCTGGATTACATAGTGGTAACGACGATCAAACAATGCCTTACGAACCACCGCAATGCCTTGTTGATACTGCCAAACATGTGTCATTTCATGAATAAACCATGACTGTAAAGCAACCGAACATTTTGAAAAGTCATGACAGTAATTTTGTACATGAAAATAGATATGCCCATTTGGACTGATGGCATGATTTTTGAGAACTGCCTTATGTGCAATAATTTGTACTTGATCCAACTGAATCGCATCCGCGAAAATCCAGCGTACCAATGATTTTTCACCTTCGGTCAAAGGTCGTCGCGACAAAATGCCAAAGCTTCGAATATTCTGTATCAATGCTGATAAATATCGTGACATATCTTTAACCTTTTCAGTGAAATATCAATAACGGCTCAGGTACAATTATGAATAATTTTTCTAAATGCAAATAAGAATTTTTTTTGGATTTATACACTACATTTGTCGCAATTCGTATATAGTATCAACGCAAATTATTTATTCATTGTTTTGTCGTTGATTACACAGTACTGAACCGATAACGATAAAAAACTCAGCCATATGTGTACACATCCCTATAGCTTTAGGATTAAGTTGGAATGAAAAGTTTTAAAATTGCCATAGCACAATTCTCTCCGCATATTGGTAATATCGAAGCAAATGCTGAAAAAATGCAACAATTGGCAAACGAAGCCAAAGCGCAAAAATCAGATTTAATTATCTTCCCTGAATTATCAACTATTGGTTACCCTGCCGAAGACTTACTATTGCGCCCAAGCTTATCTAAACGCACACAACAAGCGTTTGAACAGCTTAGCAAAGTGAAAGACATTGTCATGGTCTTTGGTTTCGTCAATCAAACCGAAGATGGTCAACGCTATAACTCTGCCGCTGTCATGAAAGACGGTAAGATCCTAGGGATTTATAATAAGCAAAACTTGCCAAACTATGGTGTTTTTGATGAAAAACGTTATTTTAACGAAGGGCATCAGCACTTAGTATTTGAATACCTCGGGCATAAATTTGGCGTACTGATTTGTGAAGATATCTGGTCACTGAATACCGTACAACAATTAGCTCAATTAAATGTTGAAACTGTGCTTGTACTCAATGCTTCACCGTATGAAGTAGGTAAACCTCAGCACCGTATCAACACCATGCAAGAACTTGCAAAACAATTAAATATTCATTTGGTTTATGCTAACCAAGTCGGTGGTCAGGACGATTTAATTTTTGACGGCACCAGCTTTGTCATCAATAAAGACGGCGCAGTTGCTCTACAAGCACCGAGCTTTCAGCAAGCCCTGTTCTATTCAGACTATCTTGCTGAACAACAAAGCTACCAAGTGGCCGAAAACACTCCAACTCTTGACACTATGGCCGAGATTTATCAAGCCTTGGTGATGTCAACGCGTGACTACGTTCAACGCTCAGGCTTCCCAGGTGTGATTCTGGGTCTTTCTGGTGGAATTGACTCAGCACTAACCCTTGCAATTGCTGTAGATGCAATTGGTGCTGACAAAGTACAAGCCGTAATGATGCCTTATACTTATACTTCGCAAATCAGTGTAGAAGATGCAGCGGCACAAGCGAAGAATATGGGCATTACATTCGGTATCGCGGAAATTAATCCAATTGTAAACAGCTTCATGCAGACACTTTATCCATTCTTTGGTAATGCCCCTGCTGATGCCACAGAAGAAAATCTACAAGCTCGTACACGCGGTACGCTGTTGATGGGCTTATCCAATAAATTTGGTAATCTGGTTCTTTCTACAGGCAATAAATCGGAGCTTTCTGTTGGCTACTGCACGCTATATGGCGACATGGTCGGTGGCTTTGCTGTTCTGAAAGATGTGTATAAGACCATTGTGTTTGAATTGGCGAAATATCGTAACAGCATCTCTGAAACTCCTGTAATTCCAGAACGCGTGATTACTCGTCCGCCTTCAGCAGAACTCCGTCCAGACCAAACTGACCAAGACTCATTGCCTGCTTATGACGTCCTCGATGCGATTCTATATGCCTACATCGAAGAAGACATGAGTCAAGACGACATTATTGCCAAAGGCTTTGATGCAGAGGTTGTGAAAAAAGTGATTCGCCTCGTCGACTTTAATGAATATAAACGTCGCCAAGGCTCTATTGGACCGCGCATTAGCTCGCGTGCCTTTAGTCGTGAACGTCGTTATCCAATTATCAATGGTTGGAAAGCTGGCGTATAACCGCAAATAGCAACATGGAAGCCCAAACTTTTGTTTGGGCTTTTTTATACGTTATATATTTTCTTATCTTTTTGACGCACAAAAAAAGAGACCAAGCTGAGAGCTTGGTCTATAAAAATGGTGGCTATGACGAGACTTGAACTTGTGACCCCCGCATTATGAGTGCGGTGCTCTAACCAACTGAGCTACATAGCCGTAAACTGTGTGCGCATTATCTAAATTTCATGTCTATGCGTCAAGCCTTTTTAAGCCCAAATGCTCAGAGTTTATACAACCAATCTTTCTCAAGGCAAAAAATACCCCATAACTGTATATTTTTCATCATGTTATCTATTAAAAATACAAAAAATCATAGACTGCATATTTTCCAGTCTCTATTTGTTTTCGATCAAAATTCCAATTTGTTGTTCTATCCTACTCAATTTCGGCACTCAAAAAATAAGCCCCAAATCACTTCTTACATCAATTTATTTTTTTGGATTTAGCTAGAACTAAACAACACTCATCATAATGAAAATTATCCAAGAACTTTTTCGCGTTATTTCTTATAGTTCGACCATACTGCTTAGCAAGTCATTTCAATAAATAACCGTGCAGTAAATAGCGCCAAACTAAATTTTAGACAAAAAAAATCACGTTATAGGAACGTGATTTATAAAATGGTGGCTATGACGAGACTTGAACTTGTGACCCCCGCATTATGAGTGCGGTGCTCTAACCAACTGAGCTACATAGCCGTAAACTGTGCGCGCATTATGTTGTTTTATTTACAGTACGTCAAGTACCTAATGCACTTAATTGATCAAAATTTGGTGAAGTGAGCCGATAAGCCGGGTTCTGTCGTGAACGATCATTCCTCTAGGCGTACAATCACTCATACGCTCCAGCGACCTACCCGGATCCAGCATGGGCCATGCCTAAAGGATCCCTATTTGGTCTTGCTTCCGGTGGGGTTTACCATGCCATGAACTGTTACCAGTCATGCGGTGCGCTCTTACCGCACCCTTTCACCCTTACCTCCGATCTCAATTGCTTGAAACCATAATGAAGGCGGTCTACTCTCTGCTGTACTTTCCGTCGGCTCACGCCGCCCAGGCGTTACCTGGCACCTTGCCCGTTGAAGCCCGGACTTTCCTCCCCTGCTTTAGTCACGGAGACCTCCACAGCAGCGATCGTCTGGCTCACTTCGAGGCGCATCTTACCAAATTTAAAAACTAATTGCTTGTGCTTTTTTGAGCAATTAAACGTTGATACTTATCCAACAACTGTTCTTGCGTCTCCGCATGGTTTGGATCAAGTGGAATACAATCTACAGGACAAAAAAGCTGACACTGCGGTTGATCGTGATGTCCCACACATTCGGTACATAAATCTGGGTTAATTTCGTAAATCAATTCGCCCATAAAAATTGCTTCATTGGGGCAAACAGGTTCACAAACATCACAATTGATGCATTCATCAGTTATATATAAAGACACTCTACCAACCTTGTTGATGCTTTTGCTCAAAAGCTTTGACCACCGCTTCAGGAACGAATTTGGTGACATCGCCTTTCAGACGAGCAATTTCACGAATTAACGTGGAAGAAATAAATGAATATTGTTCAGACGGTGTAAGAAACACGGCTTCAAAGCGTGAATCGAGTTGACGGTTCATATTTGCCAATTGAAACTCATATTCAAAGTCCGAAACTGCACGTAAACCGCGTAAAACGGCTGTGGCATTCTGTTCTCGGAAAAAGTTTACCAATAAACCATCAAATCCTACAAACTCTACATTAGGCAAATGACTCAAAGAAGCCTGCGCTAATGCTACGCGCTCTTCTAACTTGAACAATGGATTCTTATGATGCCCAATCGCGATTGCAACCACAACCTCATCAAACATTTTTGATGCACGCGTCACAAGGTCGACATGCCCATTGGTAATTGGATCAAATGTTCCTGGATAGATTACGCGAGTTTTAGACATCCATTTGTACTCTGATTTATTTTATTGGAATGTATTTTAACAAAATCTTGTTTTTTTGGTGAAGAAACTGCATAAATTTGAAAAATCTTCACTATTTGTGCCAAAACGACTCAGCAAATTCCCTTAAGAAAAATAAGGGTATGTCAATTTTGTTGCGTATTTGATTTAGATTAAATCTTTCCGATCTTATTTAAGAATTGTCAGTAGGTTCATGTTGGGGCACAATAGTCATAACTTTGGAAGTAACTGATTATGGCGAAAGCAACTGTAGTTAAAAAACATAATGGCGGTACGATTGCCCAAAATAAGCGTGCCCGTCATGATTATTTTATTGAAGAAAAATTTGAAGCGGGACTGTCTCTACAAGGCTGGGAAGTTAAATCATTGCGTGCTGGGCGCATGACCCTCACGGAAAGTTATATCCTATTTAAAAATGGGGAAGCCTATTTATTTGGTGCACAGATTCAACCTTTGTTGTCGGCTTCTACACATGTGGTGCCTGAAGCGACACGCACACGTAAATTATTGTTAAATCGCAATGAAATTGCCAAGTTACTTGGTGCAGTAAATCAAAAAGGTTTCTCTTGTGTACCTTTAGCCTGCTATTGGAAAGGTCCTTTGGTCAAGCTTGAAATTGCTTTAGTAAAAGGTAAACAATTGCACGATAAACGTGCGACTGAAAAAGATCGTGACTGGCAGCGTGATAAAGCCCGCCTGTTCCACAAATAATAAAAAACCTCCGATTGGGAGGTTTTTTATTTTTCGGACTATCAATAATCAGCTTTTAGCTCGACCAAATACTTACCAAACTTGCGTGCTGTTTCTAAGTCGCCTTCTGGTGGCGTCACTTCCACACCGGCATTATCAGACTGGGTCATTAACCCTAAAAAGCTCGACATACGGTTAATATCTTGTTGACTACGGCCAGTTGGCATAAACGGCAAACCTGCCCATAACATGCCGTGTTGCATGGCAAATAAGTTAATCTGTTGCAGAACAGCCAACTTATCGCCACTTAAGCCACCACCATTGGTAAATCCTGCGGCCAACTTACCTAGCCAAGCACGGGCTAACCAACGCTTAGAGGAATCTTCCATAAACTGTTTCAGTGCCGAAGTCAGGCTTCCCATATATGTTGGGCAGCCAATAATAATAATATCTGCTTGATCTAAAAGCTCCCACTGGACTGCTGCCACAGAAATCAAATGCACATCAGCACCTGCCTGTTCTGCACCTTGCGCAATATATTGAGCCACTTTAGCTGTATGCCCATAAGGACTATGATAAACCACACAGACATGAACAGGAGCAGAAGAAACGAGATCAGTGACAGACATGGAAACTTTTAAAACCAAATAATTAAGTCAAGTTTAACACTTTTCGTTCGCCTGAGGCGAGTGCATAGCACAATGTAAAAATTGTTGCACCCATCAAGCGTGCCATGTTCATTTTAAAAATACAAAGGTTGCCATTCTTCCAGTTTTAGCATTACGACGATAAGAATAATATTCTTCAGTTTGTCTATAAGTACACTGGTCACCACCTAAAATCTTGGTGATACCATGTTGCTGCAAAATATAACGTGCAATGGCATATAAATCAGCAAAGTATTTTCCCTGTTCTTTCGATGGTTCGAAGGCTGAGGCCAATGCAGGATATTTGTCACAGAAGATTTGTTTTACTTCAGCCCCTACTTCAAAGCAAGGTTGACTAATGGCTGCCCCTAACCATGCCCAAGCGGGAGGATGTTGCATCGCTGCAATGGTGTTTTCCACAATACCATTCGCCAGTCCACGCCAGCCTGCATGTAGGTTGGCCACCTCAACCGCATCAGCATCCCCAAGGACAATAGGTAGACAATCCGCAGTCATCATCATTAAGGCATGCTGCTTCTGTTGGGTCACTAAACCATCGCCTTCTAGCGCTTCGAAACAGATCTGTTCATTCACAGTGTGACAAATCGTGCTATGGGTCTGTGTCATCCAAGTTATTTTTTTCACGCCAAAAGCAGAGAACTCTTCGAGTAGCTGCATACGATGTTGCTGCACTCGATGGGCATTATCCTGAACATGTAAAGCCAAATTGAAACCATCTAGTTCTGGTTTATCCGATACGAGAGTATGTTCATGTTGCACACGCGTTTGTCCGACAAAAACACCTTCTGGAAAGCCTTGAACAAATTGCATGTTAAATCCCTTCTTTAACTTAAATCATCTTTGCGTTATTCCCTGTCAGGAAACTTCGCAAAGATTACATTTTCAACTGCTTTTAATAAGCTGTATTTTCACTACGCAATACATCGACTAATGTTGCAAAATCTTCTGACCACGGCGCTTCAAACATCATGTCTTTACCCGTACGCGGGTGAACTAAACCCAATTGCACAGCATGTAATGCCTGACGTCTAAAACCACGTAAAGTATCATTCAATAATTCAGATGCCCCTGCAGGAACACGTACACGTGGCATATAGACTGGATCGCCAACCAAACCATAACCAATATATGCAAAATGCACACGAATTTGGTGCGTGCGTCCAGTCTCTAAGCGAGCTTGTACACGAGTAAAGTGCTGAAAACGTTCTTTTACATTGTAGTGCGTTACAGCATCTTTCCCACCTGGTAAAACGGTCATTTTAACGCGATCAACAGGATGACGTTTAATTGGCTCATCGATGGTGCCGCCTGCAATCATGTTGCCATATACGATTAAATCATAGACACGATAGACTGACTTATCTGCCAGTTGCTTGCTTAATGCAAACTGAGCTTCTAGGTTTTTCGCCACAACCAATAAACCACTGGTGTCTTTATCAATACGATGAACCAAACCTGCTCGTGACAGTTCAGCCGACTTTGGATAATGATAAAGTAAGGCATTCACCAAAGTGCCCGTGGTATTTCCAGCGCCAGGATGCACCACCATTCCAACAGGTTTGTTAATCACAATGATGTCATCATCTTCATAAACAATATTGAGTGGAATGTTTTCAGGCTGACTGCTGGTTTGTGCTTCTAGCTCAACATCTAGAGTCAGTTGCTCAAATCCTTCGCATTTGTACTTTGGCTTAACAATGTTACCATTTACCAACAAATGCCCATCCTTCAGCCACTGCTTAAGTTTTTCGCGTGAAAAATCGCTCCAAACATTCGCTGCAACCTGATCAATACGCTGACCGATATAGCTTTCATCCAATTGAAATTGCAACGATAAACGTGTTGCAGTTGCATCAGAAGTATGGTTATCTGCTTCGTCTGTATCTTCAAGTAAATTGAAATCAGTTTCTGCAAAATTTGTATTAGTAGATTGTGCTTGGGTCATTTGATCATTCAAACAAAAGTGGTTTAATAGCGCAATTGTAGCTCATTGCCCGTATTAACAGAGGAATTTTTATGTCGCTACCACGTTATAAAATTACAATGCTCGCTCTTTCTTTAGGCATTGCATCTGCAATGGTGGGCTGTAGCAGTAATCCAAAAAAAGAAGTGGTGGATACAGGCCCACAATTAAGTGAGCAAGTGTATATACAAAAAGCTGAGAAAGCGCTAGATAATGGTCAATATACTGATGCAGCCAAGTATCTAGAAGCGATTGATACTTACTACCCAACGGGTGATTATGCACAGCAAGCCCAGCTTGAGTTGTTGTACACGAAATTCCAGCAAAAAGATTATGAAGGCACGATTAGCCTTGCAGAGCGTTTTATTCGCTTAAACCCGCAGCATCCAAATGTAGATTATGCTTATTATGTTCGCGGTGTAGCGAATATGGAACAAAACTATGATGGTTTAATGCGCTATACATCATTAAAACAGTCACATCGTGATACCAGTTATTTAAAACTGGCTTACCAAAACTTTGTCGATTTCATTCGTCGCTATCCATCAAGCACATATGCAGTAGATGCAGCCCAACGAATGAAATATATTGGCAATGAGTTGGCTGAAAGTGAAATGAACGTGGCCCGCTTTAATATTAAGCGTAAAGCATGGCTCGCTGCTGTAGAGCGTTCGCAATGGGTGATTGAACATTACCCTCAAACTCCACAAATTCCAGAAGCATTGGCAACCGTTGCCTATGGTTATGAACAATTGGGGGACAAAGCCACAGCACAACAGTATATCGATGTTCTAAAATTGAACTATCCAAATCTGGTGAAGTCTGATGGCAGCGTAAATTTACGTGCTGCACGCAAAGAAGGCAGTTGGCTCAACCGTGCAACTTTAGGCGTCTTTGGTCGTGAAGAACAAAGCACTGTTGAAACACCAAAAACTGCTGCACCTGCTGAGCAACGCAGCCTGACTAACCGCATGACGTTTGGTTTGCTTGATCGTCCTGCAACTTCGACAGAAGCACCCGCATCGAGCACTTCTGCTGAATAAAAACCACAACACATCGTGCAATTTGATTAAGGGCAAGTTATCATACTTGCCCTTTTATATTTTGTGTATCACTTGATCGGACTGATCAAACCATATACAAATAAATAGTTTTCTTTTGCAAAAGTTGGGTTCAAGCAAATCTGGCCTTGCATTTTCATTTTGCTGCATATATCACGATAACGACTATGGCCATTCCTCAGCACACGATAGATCAAATTCTCGATCGAACTGATATTGTCGATTTAATTGGTCAACGCGTGAAACTTAAAAAAACGGGACGCACATACTCAGGTTGCTGCCCGTTTCATCAGGAAAAGTCGCCCTCTTTCCATGTCTATCGTGATAAACAGTATTATCACTGCTTTGGCTGTCAGGCCAATGGTAATGCTATTCGCTTTTTAATGGACATCGACAATCGTAACTTTGTCGATGTAATGAAAGACCTGTCCAGTCAAACAGGTATTGAATTACCCAAAGACAATCAAGATTCCAAACGTCTGTCTTATAAACGTGAAGCAAAAACGGTTGCAGAGCCATCCAAAACAGCGCCTGTTACTCCTGTTCAATCGCCCCCTACAACTGAGCTGCAAATTGATCACGATCCTTTTGAAGAATTTCGTAATGTCGATGATCCCTTTGCCCAGTTTGAACCGTTCCAAACATTCAATGAAGCCCCAGCGCAAGAGGGTAATCTATACGACTTGCTCGAAAATGTAGCGCAATTTTACGAACGACAGTTACCACAGAGCCAAAGTGCACAACAATACTTTAGACACCGTGGCTTAGGCGTAGAAACCATTCAATTCTGGCGTTTAGGTTATGCACCAGAAGATTGGCAACATCTGGAAAAGGCTTTTCCGCAAGACGTTCAGGGTTTAAAATTATTGGGCTTAATCCGTACCAGTGACAAAGGACGAGATTTTGACTTGCTACGTGATCGCGTGATTTTCCCGATTCGTGATGCCAAAGGTCGTGTAGTCGGCTTTGGTGGTCGTGCCTTGAATGATGAAATTAAACCGAAATATATTAACTCCCCAGATTCCGAAGTTTTCCATAAAAACCAGTTACTGTATGGACTTTATGAAGGTCGTAAGCAAAAAGCCCAAGACTGGCTTATGGTTGAAGGCTACATGGATGTCATCGCGCTACAACAAAATGGCATTTATGGCGCAGTTGCAACATTGGGAACTGCAAGTAATACAGAGCACTTAAATATTCTATTCAAACAGAATAATCGGATCACCATTGCCTTTGATGGTGATGCCGCAGGTCAAAAAGCGGCACGACGTACCTTAGAAATTGCCTTGCCCTTATTAAATGATGGTCGCGAACTGAAGTTTTTTGTACTCCCCAATGACCATGATCCAGACTCGCTAATTCGTCGAGAAGGCTTAGAAAATTTCCAGCGCTTATTACAGCAAGCCCCATTACTGTCCGATTTTGTATTTGCACATTTAACCCAAAATCAAGATATCAGTAGCCCCGAAGGTAAAAGTCTTGTGATGGCTGAACTGCGTCAATTGACTGAACTATTGCCGAAAACGGGTTCTTTTCGTTATCTTTTAAATCAATCCTTTAAAGAAAAATTGGGTTTTGGTAAACGTTGGACACCTCAACTCAGTAATGATGCTTCTTTATCATTTAACATTCGCACCAAAGATGAAGACTTTGCAATTGCAATTCTGATGCATCATCCATTCTTATATATTCATTTTGAAACTTTACGAGCCTTTGTTCCAAGCCATGAATTACTCTCGCATATCCTCAACATTCTCAATCGAATTTTTGATAACTTGCCTGATGACCAAGAGCTAGCAACCTATTATGTATTGGGTGCTTGTAGTACTTTCAGTTTAGAAATTGCTGATATTATGCGACGTACCAATATTGAAGTGCTCACCCATGCACCAGAAATGGCGGATAAACTGGCAACCGAATACGCGTTGGGATTACAAGAAAAATATTTACGGCAGAAATTAAAAGACCCGAATTCATTGCTTGAGTCACGTAATTTACGTCAACAATTGAACGAACTAACCAAGAAAATTGGGCTGCGTCTATTATCTTAAACCACAGAGATCATTGTTATTTTTTAGCTTTACGTCGATGTGCTGCAACGTTGGCTAAACTTTGCTGTAATTGTTCAAAATAAGCAGGATCTTCTGCTTTGGCTGCATCACGCAACACAATAGAGGTTGGATGTAGCAATTTCTGCGTTAGACGATGCGCAAAATCTTGCATAATTTGCGCAGCATTTTCGCCTTTGGCTAAACGAGATAGGGCCAACTGTAATTCTTCTTGTTGTAATTCATGTCCATGTTGACGATATTGATGAATAGTTTCGCCCGCTTCATTGACTCGTTCATGGGTAATTAGCTCAATAGCTAATTGATTTACCATCACTTCCGCTTCAACTGCTGCCTGACGGCGCTGCGCAAGATTTTCATCAATGACCGACTGTAAATCATCTACACCGTAAAGATAAACGCCATCCAAAGATTCGACTTTAGGCTCTATATCACGCGGTACAGCAAGATCAACCAAAAGCATTTGCTGATAACGGCGCTTCTTCAAGGCACGCTTTACATCTTGATAAGAAATAACCTGATGCAAGCTTCCAGTACAGCTTGAAATCACATCCGCACGATGTAGATTCTCCGCTAAATCGGCAAACTCAAGAATTTCGACTTCGACCTGATGGGCAATTTCTTGAGCTAACAATTCGGCACGTTCACGGGTGCGGTTACAAATCAGTACTTTGCCAACCCCCATTTCCGCCAAATGTTTTGCAACCAAGCTATTCATTTCACCTGCCGCCACAATCAGCACGGTCATTTTTTCAGGTTGGCTAAAAACTTGTAAGGCTAGCTGCGCAACGGCATACCCCATTGAAACAGCATGACTTCCCACCGCAGTTTCTGAACGAACGCGTTTTGCCGCATAAAAAGCATATTCGAAAATTCGATTTAAATTACCTGAAACCGTATGTGCATCTTTGGCTAAAGACAGTGCAGATTTTACCTGCCCTAAAATTTGCGGTTCACCGAGCATCAAAGAATCTAGCCCACTAGCTACGCGCATTAAATGCGTCACTGCTTGCGCATCTTCATAACGGTAAACATGATTGACCAGTTGCTTTACATCTAGATCATTTGCTTGGGCGAGCCAATTGAGTACCATATCTGCATTTTCAGATATGGCATAAACCTCAGTGCGGTTACACGTCGACACGACCACCAAATCATTTAATTCAGTGTTGTGACTTTGCTGAGCAAGCAATACACTAAGCTTTTCAGCATTAAATGCGATTTGCTCACGCAACGCTACTGACGCGGTTTGATGGTTGACCCCCAATGCAAAGAAAGACATATCAAATCATCAATTCACTAAATTTATGCTATTGTGCAACATCGGTGTCATAAAAAGCATTACTTGGATCAAGAAAAAATTGCGTCAAACAAACAGCCGTATAAACGGCACGACGGTAAAACAGTATTCTACCACATTCTTACTGCTTGGTAGCATGGCTTCTGGTACTCATGTAAGAGCATCGGAGGTTGTTTATCATGCAAATTCAAATAATAATGCCATAAAACAAAGCATGATTGCCGAATTTGCTTTGGCTTATCACGATATTCCAACGGCTCTGCATAACTACACCGTTCTGGCCATTCGTAGCAATTCTACTCTCGTGAAACAACGCGCACTCAATATTGCTTTGGAACAAGATGACTTAAAAGCAGCACTCGATATTGCGACACACTGGGTGGTACAAGAACCCGAAGATGTACCCGCACTATTTTATTTATCGCATATCGCCTTAAAAGCACATGAATACGAGCTGGCAGCAGAAACGCTCGATAAAATATTAATGATTGATCCGAATGCGGATTTAGAGCAAATTTTGGCAGGTATTTCACCAGAATCGCAAACTGACCGTGAAGTCCTGCTCAAGACCTTGTCCACAAGTAAAGAAAAGGACAATCCATCCATTTTGGTACTGATCGCTGGTTTAGAAGCGCAAAATGGTCAATTTGATCATGCATTAATTACCATTAACCGTGCTTTACGCAAGCGCCCGAAAGTCACAGGCTTTATTCTCATGAAAGCCAACTTGCTGACTGTATTGGGTGATGAGCAAGAAACCTTGAAATGGTATGATAAATCTAGCCGTAAACATCGTGACAATTTAGAAGTTCGACTTGCAGAAGCCAAATACTTAATTAAATTAAATCAGTCCGAGACTGCGCTTAAAAAGCTCGAAAGCATCTTAAAAAAATGGCCCAAGCAAGAAGAGGCTCTCTTTTTAGCAGGTCTGACCAGTATTGACTTAAAACAATATGAAGATGCAGAAAAATTTTTGGTCGAACTAAGATATTCAGCTCAATATCAAAATGATGCCTACTACTATTTGGCTGTCAATGCTGAACGCAAGCAGCACTTTGAAACAGCCAAAGCTTACTACCGCTTGGTCGATGGTAACCTCTATCCTGTGTCTAGACGCAGTATGATTAATATTTTTGCACAGCAAAACAAGCTACAAGATGCCTTGCGCTTTTTAACTCAAGAACGAGTGAATTATCCGCAACATGCCAGTTTCCTCTATCAGGCGCAAGCCGATATTTTAAAACGCATGAACAATAGTAAGGCGGCCCGTCGTTTATTAGATGAAGCCATCAAAAATCTGCCAGACGATCCTGACTTGATTTATGCCGAAGTATTATTACTCGATCCATTTCAAGACCGTGTTAAGTTAGAACAACTCCTCAATCGCTTATTGGAAATTGAACCGAATAGCCCAACCTATTTAAATGCCTACGCCTATACACTTGCTTTACAAAATCGACGTTTAGACGATGCACGGCATTATGTTGAACTCGCACTAGAATACACCCCAGATCAGGCATCTATTTTAGATACATTAGGCTATATCACCTATTTACAGAATGACTTTGAGACTTCGGCACAAGTGCTTGGACGGGCTTACACCCTAAGCAATAGCATTTCAATAGGTGTTCGATACGCTAAGGCACTATATATGCAAGGAAAAATTACCGAATTTAGTACTGTGTTACAACAATTAAAACAAAAACATCCAAATGATCCTCAATTGGAACAACTGAGTTCGTTACTGTTACCTTAACAAATGAAAAAGAGCTAATTGATTTTGATGCGTGTATTTTCAAAAGTCGGTCTGACCATATTTGCCAGTAGTGTTTTATTTCTAACTGGTTGTCAGCAATTTACCAAACCGCAAATTCCTGCTGAAGGCCCAAATGCTGCTGAACAGAATCATTTTAATTTACAAGGTAAAATAGGTGTTCGTACCCCACAACAATCGGGTAGCGCCTTTTTTACATGGCAGCAACAACAGCAAGAATTTGATATCGAACTCAGTGGTATTCTTGGTGTCGGTAAAACTCAAATTACTGGAAAACCCGGTGCTGTAAGCCTCAATAGTGCTAAAACAGGTTTAATTCAAGCCGCTACGCCAGAAGAATTGCTAGAACAGGCAACAGGTTGGCAAGCGCCTATTACTCATTTAATTGATTGGGTACAGGCTCGACCAGCAACACTGCAAGCACAAATTAGTAAAGATGCAGCGAATCGTCCGCAACAAATTATTGAAGATGGTTGGAAAGTCGATCTTAGTTATAATGATACTGCTCAACTACCAAATAAATTAGTTCTGAAACAAGAACTTGAATCTGGTAAAGAAAATCGTATTACAATGCTTATCCAAAACCGTTAATTCTGGCTAGCTATGATTCGCGTACCTTCTCCTGCAAAACTCAATCTGTTTTTACACATCACTGGACGTCGTGAAAATGGATATCACGAGCTGCAAACTATTTTTCAGCTTATAGACTTATGCGATTGGTTGGAATTTGAACCTACTCAACAAAATGACATTCAGATCGAAGGCTTAAATACCATCGATCTAGAACAGAATTTAATTTACAAAGCCACACAAATGTTAAAGCCTTTGGCCAAACATCTCACTGGCTTAAAAATAAACATTGAGAAAAATATTCCAATGGGTGCAGGACTTGGTGGTGGATCATCTAATGCTGCGACCACCCTCATTGTTGTGAACCAACTCTGGCAATGTGGATTAAACACTGAACAATTGGCAGAGCTGGGTGTGAAACTTGGTGCAGACGTTCCTATTTTTGTACATGGGCAAAATGCATGGGCAGAGGGCATTGGTGAACACTTAACATTCATCAACTTAGATCAAAAACAGTACATAGTGCTGAAACCTGATTGTTTTATCAGCACTCAACTGCTTTTTTCACAAAAAACGTTGACAAGAAACTCGAAGCCATCTAAATTTTGCGCCTATCAGATAAAGCCATCTGACTTTGGAAATAACTTTGAACCTTTGGCAAAAAGTCTATACCCTGAAGTCAATGAAGCAATGCAATATTTAGATCAGTTCGGTATTGCAAAACTTACAGGTACAGGTGCTTGTGTTTTTACTGAAGTAACTGCTGAAATGCATGTCAATGAAATTCTTAAACATGCACCTTGTAAATCTTACTTGGTGAACAGTTTAAATGAATCTCCATTACGTCATTTTAAAGTTCAATAGGGGCGTCGCCAAGTGGTAAGGCAGCGGGTTTTGATCTCGCCATCCGTTGGTTCGAATCCAGCCGCCCCTGCCA
>NZ_KE007360.1:67874-91297 GCF_000400735.1 Acinetobacter tandoii DSM 14970 = CIP 107469 | reverse complement strand
TAGGGGCGTCGCCAAGTGGTAAGGCAGCGGGTTTTGATCTCGCCATCCGTTGGTTCGAATCCAGCCGCCCCTGCCAATTTCAAGTTTAAAAGACAGAACAACACTTTGCATCTTCTTGTTAATTTACCTTGACATGAACACGCAAAAATATTAAAGTTCTGCCGCATTAGGGGCGTCGCCAAGTGGTAAGGCAGCGGGTTTTGATCTCGCCATCCGTTGGTTCGAATCCAGCCGCCCCTGCCATCTAATTTCAAACATACCAACCGCCAAGGGTGCTTCATGCCCAATCTTGTCGTTTTTAGTGGAACTGCTCATCCACAATTCGCTCAAAAAGTCGTAAGCCATTTGCACATTCCTTTAGGTGCTGCTTCAGTTTCTACCTTCTCTGATGGTGAGATTGCTGTTGAAATCACTGAAAATGTTCGTGGTAAAGACGTATTTATCGTACAACCTACTTGTGCGCCAACTAATGATAACCTCATGGAAATCTTAGTGATGGCAGATGCCTTACGTCGTGCAAGTGCTGGTCGTATAACGGCTGTCATTCCTTACTTCGGTTATGCACGTCAAGACCGTCGTCCTCGTTCATCACGTGTTCCAATCACTGCAAAAGTTGTCGCAGATATGCTGACCACTGTAGGGATTGACCGTGTTGTAATGATCGACTTGCATGCAGACCAAATCCAAGGTTTCTTCGATATCCCTGTTGACAACATTTACGGTACGCCTGCATTACTTGCAGACTTACGCCAACAGTCTCATGACAACCTTATGGTTGTTTCTCCAGACGTTGGTGGTGTAGTTCGTGCTCGTGCTGTTGCAAAACAAATGGGCGATATTGATCTTGCGATTATCGATAAACGTCGTCAAAAAGCGAATGAATCACAAGTGATGCATTTGATTGGTGATGTAAAAGGTCGTGACTGTGTCATTGTTGATGACATGGTAGATACAGCAGGCACTTTATGTAAAGCTGCTGATGCACTAAAAACCTTTGGTGCTCGTCGTGTAGTTGCCTATGCAACTCACCCTGTACTTTCAGGCAAAGCTATTGAGAATTTGAAAAACTCTGTCATCGATGAACTCGTTGTTACAGATACAATTCCGCTTTCTGAAGAAGCACAACAGCTTGGTAAGATTCGCCAAGTTTCAGTTGCCAGCATGGTTGCTGAAACAATTCGTCGTATTAATAACGAAGAATCTATTAGCGCAATGTTCGATAGTTATCTATAATACAGCGCTGAAATTCCAAAGCCCTGCCCAGTGCAGGGCTTTGTCTCACTAGATCGGTCGCAGATCTAGTTTATTTAAACTTAAATTAAGGATGTCTATCATGGCAAACTTCGTATTCAATGCACAAGCACGTGAAGCAGCTAACCAAGGGAAAGGTGCGAGCCGCCGCCTTCGTCACGCTGCGCAAGTTCCAGCTATCATCTACGGTGGTAACGCTGAACCTGTAGCTGTTACTTTAGAACTTCGTGAGCTTGTTAAAGCTTTAGAAAACAATGCATTCTTTGAAGAAGTTGTTGAAATCAAAGTTGGCGACAAAGTTGAAAACGTTAAAATCCAAGCGTTACAACGTCACCCAGCTAAAAACACACCTATGCACGCTGACTTCAAACGCGCATAAGTGTTAATGGTGTAAATTAGTGGCTAATATATCGCTAATTGTTGGTTTGGGTAATCCTGGAAAGGAATATGCCCAAACCCGCCATAATGCAGGCTTCTGGTTTGTAGAACGCATTGCAGAAAAATATGGCATTACATTAAAAGCCGACCCTAAATTCTTTGGAATAAGTGGTCGTGGTAATATCGAAGGTCAAGACGTTCGTCTGCTTTTACCTACAACCTTTATGAACCTTTCAGGCAAAAGTGTTGTTCCCTTCTGCAAATTTTATCAAGTTGCGCCTGAAGCAATGTTAATTGCCCATGATGAACTTGATATGAACCCTGGTGTTATTCGCCTTAAAACGGGCGGTGGTCATGGTGGTCATAATGGACTGCGTGACATTGTTCCACATCTTGGTCCAAATTTTCACCGTTTGCGTATTGGTATTGGTCATCCTGGTTCTAAAGAACGTGTCTCTGGACATGTGCTTAGCAAAGCGCCAAGCAGTGAACAAGGTTTAATGGATGACGCCATCGACCATGCACTATCACGGCTCAAGTTACTCGTGAATGGTGATATCCAACAAGCAATGAATCAAATCAATGCTTATAAACCCAACTGAATTTATTTGAATTGTTGAACAATCTTTCTTGCCATGCTGTTCATTTCAGAGCAAAATGCGTTTTTTGCCCATTACTGAAGCAGTAAGAAGCGGATTAATTCAAACAAAAGATAACGGTCTTAGGTCCACTCAGGAGACGCTCACCATGCTATCTCGTTTACTTAAATGCAAAATTCACCGCGCTGTAGTTACCCATGCTGAACTTCATTACGAAGGTTCATGTGCAATTGATGGTGTGTTAATGGATTTGGCGGGTATTCGCGAATACGAAGAAATCCATGTTTGGAACGTAACTAATGGTAAACGTTTCGCGACTTATGCGATTCGTGGTGAAGACAATTCAGGCATTATTTCTGTGAATGGTGGTGCTGCTCACCAAGCGGATGTTGGTGATCTTGTGATCATTGCAACTTTCGGCGCCTTTACCGAAGCTGAAGCCAATGCACACAAACCACGTTTGGTCTATGCTAACCCAGACAACACAGTCAACCACACTGCAAACTGTATTCCTGTACAAGTGGCTTAAGATATAGAAAAAAGCTCGCATAATGCGGGCTTTTTTATTGCTGTAAAATTACCAAGTTCTCTCCCCCTTCCTTCAATTAATTGTCTTAGCAGTTTCACTGCAAACCTTCTCAGAAATAATGATGACGCTAAGGTTAGATGAAATATCACATTTTATATAAACCAGACTATAATAGAGCCACATCGCTTCAGGGCGGGGTGTAATTCCCCACCGGTGGTAATTTCAGCACAATATTTAAAGTACTGATTTAGCCCACGAGCATGTAGCCTTAAAACTGCATGCAGATTTGGTTCAATGCCAAAGCCGACGGTATAGTCCGGATGAAAGAAGACGACGTCATCAACACCCTTCTTATTGCCTAAAGAACAGTAAGATGGTTTTGCTACGAGCCTATTTTCACATGTCCTGAAATGTTCAACCGTATTTTCAACTTACGCGAGCGTTTCAATGTCTAGTTTAATTCAACCCCAAATTTTCTTTTCAGCCCTTCCTCCAGCTGAACAACGTATCCAGCAAGCTTTAGCTGATATTCGCCAAGGTAAACCTGTTTTGGTAATGGATGATTTTGATCGTGAAAATGAAGCCGATTTAATCATTGCAACAGAAACATTAACCGTTGAAACCATGGCACGAATGATTCGTGATGGTTCTGGTATTGTTTGTCTTTGCATCAGCAACGAACTCGCAGACCATTTAGAACTACCACCTATGGTGAGTGATAACTCTAGCCAATTTAAAACGGCCTTTACCGTGACTATTGAGGCTGCTCAAGGGGTAACAACTGGGGTTTCAGCGCAAGACCGTGTAACCACTATTCAAGCGGCTACCCGTACAGGTGCAGTTGCCAGCGATTTAAACCGTCCAGGTCATGTGTTCCCATTACGCGCGCGTGATGGAGGTGTACTTAGCCGTCGTGGGCATACTGAAGGTACAATTGACCTTGCCCGTTTGGCAGGACTTAAACCTTCTGGTGTTTTATGTGAATTGACCAATCCAGATGGTAGTATGGCTTCTGGTATTCAAGTTTTGGCGTATGCAGAAACACACCAGCTTACTGTTATTACTATTGAAGAACTAGTGCAATATCGCTTAGCTCATCATGTATAAATTGCCGAGTCCCAGTCTTCATGCTGGGACTTTTTGCCTGATTCAGAATCGTGTTCAAAACAATGTGGCATAAATACCATAAAGCGCAACAACTATTAAAATTACACCGCAACAAGCCAACAAATGCTGATACATCTTAGAGCGTGAAAAGCGATTAAACATTAAATACACACAAGAGAGTGTTGCAAAATCAAGTGCAATCCAACTCACGGTCAGAATACCCAAACTCAAATTCAAATTTGGCGTAATCTGTATAAATTGAGGGAAGAAAGAAGCAAAGAAAATAATATCTTTAGGATTTGAAATGGCCACAAGGAAACCCTGCTTAAATCCACCATTTGCAACATTGCCCGAAGCACTCTCTGTGCCAACGTCGCCCTGCCAAACTTCTCTTAAAATCTGGACACCCAAATAAACAATATACAGGCAGCCTAAAACCTTAACGACATTAAACCATTGCTCACTAATCGTGAGAAAACCTTTTAGAATCGCAATCGAAGCAGCAATCAGCACGAGAGAAGCCAAATTAGTACCAAAAATGGTCTGTAAAGCCCTACGGTAGCCCCCTTTTAAACCTGCACTGGCGACCAATAGCATGACTGGACCAGGTGTAGCGATCATAATCACAACGGCAAAACAATATAAAAAATATTCAATATAATTCACAAGTCATTACTTTCTTTTATACACATTAAAATAAAGTGCGCGTTTTAATCTTCTTCGTCACCACGTAATAAGCTATGACTAATTCCATCAGCACGTAAAAATGCCAGATCATAACTTGCTGTTGCCAATGCCAATACACGACGTTCAAATTCTTGCCACAAGCCTTTCACTTGCCGTTCAGTAATACCCAAACCACTTTCTGGAGTGAAATTTTTGTTTTTTTCACAAATTTTCAAGGCGTGATATAACTTACGTCCTTTTGAAGCTTCTGGTCGTAAACGTACACGCTTGGACAAAACAAAACCTTCTACGTGGCGTAAATCTGCCAAAGGCAACATAGGAACTAAAATCTGATCAAGTTGAGCATCTAATCGAACCCAAACTGCATTTTGCTGTGCTGCTGAATATGTATTCCACTTAATCACTTCATGATTAAAACGACGACATCCCCGACAAACTGCATCACCAAAGACCGTAGAACAACGCCCTGCACATGGCGTGAGTGAAGCGATCCGACGATCATTACTCAAAATAAACTCCTAAAATCAGCAAGATACTATCGTAAAAATGATATTCAAAGTTTTTAACATCTATTAAAAACCGCTCAAGCATAATACCTTTTCTAAGCGTATTAAAAAACCATAATTCTTAATGGGTTTTCTCGCTTATTCTCACAAATCGCGCTAAAATACGCGCCTTAAATTTATCCTTCGTTTATATTTGGAGTACTCCATGAACGCTACTGTAGAACAGCTTGCACCTGTAGAACAGCAAGCGACCTCTGGTTGGGTGGTTGCCGCACTTTATCAATTCAAAGAAGTTCAAGATTCTGCTGATTTACAACAGCGTCTTTTAGACTTGGTAAATTCTATCAACCTCTGTGGTACTCTCATTGTTGCAGACGAAGGAATTAACGGTACCGTTGCAGGTGACCGTGCGGCAATTGATGCTGTTCATCAATTTCTTTTAAATGAAGGCTTCAACGCAATGGAATATAAAGAGTCGACCAGCTCTGAAAAGCCATTCCGTAAAATGAAAATCAAACTCAAAAAAGAAATTGTCACTCTGGGCGTAGAAGTTAAGCCCCGTGATTTAGTTGGTCACTACCTAGATCCTAAAGAATGGAACGAACTGATTGCACGTGATGACGTGATTTTAATCGATACTCGTAATGATTACGAATATAAAGCGGGTACTTTTAAAGGTGCGATTGATCCTCAAACTGAAACTTTCCGTGAATTTCCAGAATACGTAAAGAAAAACCTTGAACAGCATAAAGACAAGAAAATTGCGATGTTCTGTACAGGCGGTATTCGTTGTGAAAAATCTACTTCTTTGCTTTTACAAGAAGGCTTTGAAGAGGTGTATCACCTGAAAGGTGGTATTTTAAAATATTTGGAAGAAACCCCAGCTGAAGAAAGCATGTGGGAAGGCGAATGTTTTGTATTTGACGGTCGTACAGCAGTGACTCACGGTGTTGAAGAAGGTCAAAATATTAAATGTCATGCATGTGGTTGGCCATTATTACCGACTGAGGTTGAAGAGCCAAGTTATGAACATGGTGTATCTTGCAAATATTGCGTAGATAAAACTACGGATAAGCAGAAAGATGGTTTCCGTATGCGTCAATCTCAAATTGCAGCGGCAAAACGTAAACGCCTTTAATCATTATTGAAATTCCCCAAAGCCTCCTCTTGTGGAGGCTTTTTTTATACTCCGAATAAGACAAATAAATACAAAACAATGCTTTACCGCTGTTTCAAATCCTACTAGGATAAATTGTCTTCACTTTCATAAATGTATATGAACCTGACAGAATGGGTTATCTCCGTTATGGAGCAACTTGGCTATCTCGGTATTGCTCTGCTGATGTTTTTGGACAATGTGTTCCCCCCTGTACCATCTGAAATTATTATGCCTTCTGCTGGCTATACCGCCTCACAGGGTGAGCTACGACTCATTGGTGTGATTATTGCGGGTTGTATTGGCTCTCTAGTAGCCGCAGCAGTTCTATATTGGATTGGTTATAAATTTAATCATGCAACCATCTTTCGTTTCGTTGACCGATATGGCAAATATTTCTTTGTTAAATCAACCGATGTTAAAACTGCCCTAGACTGGTTCGAACATTATGGACACCGCATCGTCTTTTTTGGTCGTATGGTTCCTGCTGTTCGCTCGCTTATTAGTATTCCTGCTGGCATGAGTCGGATGCCATTCTGGAAATTCATGTTCTACAGCAGCTTAGGCACCATTATTTGGACCAGTTTCTTAGCCTGCGTAGGTTTCTATTTTGGTGAGAACCAAGCTCTGATGCATCAAATTTTTAGCCAAGTAGGCTATGTAATGCTTAGTCTTGCATTGTTAACCATTTCATGGATTTTATATCGCCGATATCGAAGAAAAAAACAACATTTTAAAGACTAAATTGATTTAATTTAAGGGTTTACATGAAGCATTATTTAAAACATTTTGCTGCAATTTATAGTATCGCTTTAGTGATTCTTGTAGCTATTCTGATTTTTGGTTTACATTTAGGCGGAATCACTCTAATTCCAGCTTTGATTGCTTCCGCCTTATTAAGCGCAAGCCATTTTGTCAAAAAAGAACAACGCCTGCCCAGCAGTGATGAAAAAATTCAATTGGTTTGGGGCTGTAGTGCGATTGCTATTATCATCGCGAGTTTCTTTGTATTTTTCTTGGTACTAATGAACCCCAATGCAGAGCAAATTTTAAAAACTGCCGATGAAGCAGGTCTAGGTATTTCAGCACTCATCATGCTGTGCTTAATCGCTGTACATGGCATCATTTTCCATTTTGCCTATGGTTGGTATGCAAGTTTTATCGCAAGAAAATGGCAACTAATGTAACGCTCTATTCGTATCAAGCTCAAAATGAATAAGATGACCTTCAACGTATAATAAGTGTAAAAAAAGCACCTGACGGTGCTTTTTTTAAGGTGATAGAATTAATTTGGGGTGTGATACATCAAATATAATTCGTTCAAATTGTCTGGAATTTCTTCAGCCAATTCATCCATCAATTGACCATTGCGACGGAATGATTCCATTTGCGGATCTTCTTCGTCGATACCACTGAACACCATAATTGGTAAAGTTAAATCAACCAATTGTTCTTCGTATTCTGGTGCGAACCATGCTTCTTCATTTAGGAACATCGCATCGACAAAGCCAACACTCCAGTCCCCTAAGCTTGACTCTACGTCAGCTTCTTCAATTTCAAAAGGAAATTCAATTCCTTCCTCATTCGCCAAATTTTGACGAATACTGTCTAGCCAAGATTTAACTTGTGCAATAATCTCAGCAGGAACTTTTTTCTGATTACCTTCAAAAAGCTCATCTAACCAGCGATCAAATTGCGGACCAACAGCAATTGCACATAAAAAACCATGAGTCGCTGCGAAATCTAGACCATGCTCATTTTGGTCACCATCTAGATATTCACTCAATAGGTCTAAATCTAAAGCACTCATTTTATATCCAAGCTTAAAATTGTAAGACGTAGCATAACATTTTCAACACGCGATTCTCATCGTGAGTTTTAATCATCCTCATCATCGAAATCGTCGTCATCGTCTATATCATAATCAAAGTCTTTTAACTCGCGCTCTAAACGGCGTTGTGCGAGTAGGTCATCAATTAATCGACGTTTTTCCAGCGACTCTTTTGCGCTAATCTTGCCTGATGCCTCGTCAAAATTGACGTCATCATCACCGTAGTTATCATCTAATTCAAAATCTGTTGAAGACACTCAAACTACCTCAGAATAAAAATATAATGGGTCTAGGCGCTATTTATCGTTCTTCCGAAACCTTGTCAAGTTTTATTTAAATTTATTGCATTTAATTGGAGTTTTAGCCTTTCTTTTTAACCAGTTTTTATGGCATGATATAATCCACCCTGCGTCTTTTAGTTTTTTAACATTAAATTCAAAATAAATTTTGATTCTACGTTTTGAATTTTGAACTGACAAGCGCAAGGGATGAACTTGAAAATAACAATTTCACCCCCATCTTTATCCTTAAATTTATATTGAATATTTTATCAGGCGGCTTTATTGGCTGATTATTCCTGATGAGATAGATTGCAGTTTATAGATAATTTTATGAAGCAAACTGAGCTATCCAGCACGGTTTTTCACAGTCACAGATTCAACCAAGAGTGAGCAAAGATGAGCGATATGACTTCCCCTACTTCGCAAGTAGCGGCTCTGATTAGCCGAGGCAAAGAACAAGGTTACTTAACTTATGCCGAGGTTAACGATCATCTCCCAGACTCGATTACTGAAAGCGAACAGATTGAAGACATTATTCAGATGCTTCAAGACGTTGGTATTCCTGTACACGAACGTGCACCCGAATCTGACGATACAATGTTCGAAGACAATGCAGAAGCTGCCGATGAAGTTGCAGAAGAAGAAGCTGCTGCCGTTCTTGCCTCTGTAGAAAACGAACCTGGTCGTACCACTGACCCTGTACGTATGTATATGCGTGAAATGGGTACGGTTGAGCTTTTAACCCGTGAGGGTGAAATTAGCATCGCGAAACGTATCGAAGAAGGTATTCGTGATGTTCTGCATTCTATTGCTTATTGGCCAAATGCAGTTGAAGTCGTTTTACAAGAATATAATGATTTTCTAGAAGGCGAACGTCGCCTTGCTGATATTTTATCAGGCTATTTAGATCCTGAAACCGATGATGACATTCCAGAAGTCTTAGAAGATGAAGCTGAAGAAATTGAAGATGAAGAAGAGGCTTCAACCAAGTCAACTAAAGACGTAAAATTGGATGACGATGACGAAGATGAAGAGTCTGAAGGTGATGATGATTCTGAAGGTGATTCAGGTCCAGATCCTGAAGTTGCGAAAGTGCGCTTTGCAGAACTTTCAAATGCTTGGGAACAAACCAAAACAGTAATTGCTAAACATGGTCGTAATAGTGACGAAGCTAAAGCTGCACTTGAAGCCCTTGCAACCGTATTCATGATGTTCAAATTTACTCCGCGTCTATTTGATATCATTTCAGAAATGATTCGTGGTACACATGACCAAATTCGCACCTCTGAACGTGAAGTGATGCGCTATGCAGTTCGTCGTGGTCGTATGGATCGTACTCAATTCCGTACATCATTCCCAGGTCAAGAATCTAACTTTGCTTGGTTAGATGAACAAATTGCCAAAGCCCCTGCTGAACATAAAGCTCATTTGGAAAAAGTTCGTCCTGATGTGCTTGCTTTCCAACAAAAAATTGCCGATATCGAAAAAGATTTGGGCTTGAATGTTAAAGACATTAAAGACATTTCTAAACGAATGGCAGTTGGTGAAGCGAAAGCACGTCGTGCGAAAAAGGAAATGGTTGAGGCCAACCTTCGTTTGGTTATTTCGATTGCCAAAAAATATACCAACCGTGGCTTACAATTCTTGGACTTGATTCAAGAAGGTAACATCGGCTTGATGAAAGCAGTAGATAAGTTTGAATACCGCCGTGGTTATAAATTCTCGACCTATGCAACGTGGTGGATTCGTCAGGCGATTACTCGTTCGATTGCAGACCAAGCACGTACCATCCGTATCCCTGTACACATGATCGAGACCATCAACAAGATCAATCGTGTATCTCGTCAGCTTCTTCAAGAAATGGGGCGTGAGCCTACACCTGAAGAACTCGGCGAACGCTTGGAAATGGACGAAGTTAAAGTTCGTAAAGTCCTCAAAATTGCCAAAGAACCGATTTCTATGGAAACGCCAATTGGTGATGATGAAGATTCGCATTTAGGAGACTTTATTGAAGACAGCAACATCACCTCTCCAGTCGATGCTGCAACTTCAGAAGGTCTTAAAGAAGCAACCCGTGAAGTACTTGAAAACTTGACTGAACGTGAAGCGAAAGTCTTGAAAATGCGTTTTGGTATTGATATGCCAACCGACCATACTTTGGAAGAAGTGGGCAAACAGTTTGATGTAACACGTGAACGTATTCGTCAGATTGAAGCTAAAGCACTTCGTAAGTTACGTCATCCTTCTCGTTCTGAACATTTACGTTCATTCCTAGAAAACGACTAATTTGTAAAGATCCGATGGAGGCTTGAAATTTTATCGCTTGTCTCCATTATGTATTTAAGAGCAACACCTAACGCCTGCACTCTCGCAGGCGTTTGAAATAAGGGGGACTGACGCTCATGACTATGTTAGACCGCACACCATCTCGTGAATTACAAGAACATCTTTGGGTGTTCCCAATGGACTACCCGATTAAACTCATTGGTCTTGCTGGCACTGAGTTACGTGTTGCTGTAGTTGAAATTTTAGTAAAACATTTCCCTGAATTTGATGGTGAATCGATCCAAGTACAACCATCACGGACAGGTAAATATCACTCTCTCACTGCGCAACTACGCTTTGAAGAGCTAGAACAAGTCCATCAGTTATATGCAGATCTTGCGGCTTGCCCGTTAATTAAAACTGCACTATAAGTACTCAAAAAAAACACGCGAATTGCGTGTTTTTTTATATCAATTTTTATTCCATTTTAGATATATCTCCCTATCCGACTCCGCTCAGCTTATAATTTAGTTCACATTCAAATCTTGTTAAGGATGCTGTCGACGTGACTGATGCTGTACTCAAACCGACTTTAATCATTCGTCAATTTACTCAGCTTACCCCTTATGCCGATCGCTTTCAGGACATGAAACAATTGACCGAACAGCGCGATGCTGAAACGCCTGACGAACTATGGTTATTACAACATCCCGATGTACTCACTCAAGGGCAAGCAGGCAAACCAGAACACATTTTAATTCCTTCAAACATTCCTGTAGTACAAACAGATCGAGGGGGACAAGTGACATGGCATGGCCCGGGTCAATTGGTGGCTTACTTCATGTTCGATTTAAATCGTCTTGGTTGGAATGTGCGAACGCTGGTGTCGTATGCAGAAAACTTGATGATTGAGTTGTTGAAAAAATACGGGATTGAAGCCTATGCCAAACCCGATGCACCTGGCGTGTATGTAAATGAACGTAAAATTGGCTCTTTGGGGTTTAAAATTCGTCGTGGGCGCAGTTATCACGGACTAGCACTCAATATTAATTGTGATTTGGCCGGTTTTCACACCATTAATCCATGTGGTTATGCAGGCTTAGAAATGGTACGCATTCATGACTTAATTCAACAAAATCCACCAAGTTTTGAAAACTTATGCGTCGATATCATTGAAACTTTAGAAAACAGCGGGTACTTTAATAAAGTTCAAATTGTTCAACAATAAGCACTTTACTTTACGTAGTAAAATAAATTAGAGTATTTACTCTAAATAAAATAAAAGACTCTAAAACTAAGGGATAAGCAAGTGATTTTAAAAAAATCAGTAAAACCTGCTTTACAGCTCGCCTATGTCAAACTCATGATGGATGTGATTGGCAGAGGATTGGTTATGGCAAGTCAGGTGGATGATGAAGTTCGGCAGGAAGTTGCAAAATTCCCTGCAAATTTCGTATTGTCCATGAAAGTATTCCCGCATGGTCCCGCTTTTATTGCCAAAGTCACCGATGATCATCAATTGTTATTATTGAATGACACTGAGCAAAAACCAGACCTCACCATTACCTTCAAGCATCTCAGTCATGCATTTTTAGTCTTTTCTTTTCAGGAAAGTACCGCTCAAGCATTTGCCAATGACCGAATGATTGCCGATGGCGATTTATCTTATGCCATTCGTTTAGTTCGTTGCTTGAATAAAATGGAAGCGTTGATTTTACCAAAATTACTGGCTGAACTTGCAGTGAAACAATACCCACACGAACTTAGCCTAAAAGAAAAGTTGACTGGTGCAGCCAATATTTATCTTAAAGTGGCTCAATCATATTTCAAACGGAGTGCATAACATGGCAAAGCCTTATTATGAATTTTTCTGCCCAGTTAAAGTTATTGCAGGTAATGCTGCGTTAGAGCATATTCCTTTTGAACTTGCGACTTTAGGCGCCAAACGCCCTATGATCATTACCGACAAAGGCGTGCGTGGTAACAAATTATTAGCCCCTATTGAAGCTGCTTTTGAATCGACCGATGCAGTGATTGGCTGTATTTTTGATGATGTACCCCCAGATTCAAGTTTAGATACTGTGCGTCGTGCCGCTGCTTTATATCGTGAAAATCAATGTGATGCGATTATTGCCGTTGGTGGTGGCTCTGTGATTGATACATCGAAAGCCACTAATATTTTAGTCAGTGAAGGCGGTGATGATTTACTGCAATATTCAGGTGCACACAACTTACCTAAGCCTTTAAAACCTTTCTTTGTAATTCCAACCACATCAGGCACAGGTTCTGAAGTGACCATGGTTGCAGTTGTATCCGACACAGCCAAGAATGTAAAAATGGCATTTGCTTCATACTACCTTATGCCGCATGCTGCAATTCTTGATCCACGCATGACGCTTACTTTGCCACCGCATTTAACTGCGATGACGGCAATGGATGCACTTACTCATGCAATTGAGGCCTACACGTGCATGGCAGCCAACCCGATCAGTGATGCTTATGCAACGGCTGCGATTAAGAAAATTAGCACTAATTTATTTAATGTTTTAGATAACCTTAATGATTCACAAGGTCGTTTAGAACTGGCGCAAGCATCTACAATGGCAGGCATTGCTTTCTCTAATTCTATGGTCGGTCTGGTTCATTCTTTAGGCCATGCGCTCGGTGCTGTTGCTCACCTCCCCCACGGCCTATGCATGAATCTATTCTTGCCTTATGTACTCGAATACAACAAAGAAGTGAATGGCGACAAAATCGCAGATCTACTCCTTCCTCTTACAGGAGCAGATATTTATGCACAAACCCCAGCACATTTACGTGCGGATAAAGCCATCACGACCATTCAAGCCATGCGTGACCGCTTGTTCAGCCTGACCAAACTACCAAGAACGCTACAAGAAACGGGTAAAGTCACCGAAGCTCAATTAGATGAAGTGGCTGAAAAAGCCTTAAACGATGGTTCCATCATCTATAATCCCAAAGAAGCATCCTTTGAAGATTTAAGATCTATCCTTCAAAAAGCATGGTAGAAATTCAATAAATAAAAAGCCTGATGTTCTAACATCGGGCTTTTTTATAAATGACACATGAGTCATCTAATTTTTACCTATTTGGCAGAGAATTTGCTAAAAATTCTACAAAATTACTGACAAGTGACATCAATTTAGGATAGATTGGCGCACTTTATTTTATTCGTAGGGGGGATCGTTCGTCTCAAACGATCCTTATAAACATGACTGATCCTTGATCAACGATTAAGAGGATAACGCCGTTGACAAATAACTCTGGGACTCAATCGGCAGCTAAACTGCAAAAAACGCTTGGATTTTGGCACATCGTCATTATTGGCTTAGCATATATTCAGCCAATGACCTTGTTTGATACTTTCGGGTTAGTATCTGAAGAAAGCCATTATCATGTTCCGACCTCTTATATTATTGCCTTGGTTGCAATTCTATTTACTTCAGTAAGTTACGGGCACATGATCCGTCGCTACCCTTCTTCTGGTTCTGCCTATACCTACGCCCAAAAATCTATTCATCCTAATGTCGGTTTTATGGTGGGTTGGTCATCTTGGTTAGACTATTTATTATCGCCAATGGTGAATATCGTTCTGGCGGTGATTTATTTAGAAGCGTTATTTCCAGATGTGAATCATTGGGTTTGGGTTGTGGGTCTTACTGCACTGATGACAGGGGTAAACTTACGTGGTGCGCGTTTTGTTGCCAACTTTAACAGTCTGATTGTTTTCGTTCAGTTGGGTGTAATTGCATACTTTACATGGATGGTGTATCAATTACTGGCTGGTGGCGTGAATGCAGATGGCACTTTGGTTAATGCTAAATATCAGCTCTGGAGCCTTGAACCATTTTGGAACGAGATGACCACTGTTGGTGCATTAATTACAGGTGCAACTTTACTCTGCTTCTCTTTCACAGGATTTGACTCTTTAAGTTCTTTAGCAGAAGAAACCAAAGATACTGAAAAAACGCTACCTAAAGCTATTTTCATGACGGCATTATTTGCAGGTGTGATTTTCATCATCAGCACTTATTTCATGCAAATTTACTTCCCGAATGATCCTAAAACTTACTTTGAAGATGTCGCAGCAACTCAGCCAGATATCTTACAGGCTGTGGGCGGTGTAGCCTTCAAAACAGCCGTATTGTATTTTGCAATTGTGACGGTTATGGCATCAGGTATTTCTGCACATGCGGGCGTATCACGCTTAATGTATGTGATGGGTCGTGATGGCGTCATCAATAAAAAAGTATTTGGTCATATCAGCCCAAGAACATATACCCCATCTTACAATATTTTGATTGTCGGTTTAGTTGCTTTAACAGCGGGCTTTATGGACCTTGATATTGTAATTTCAATGATTAGTTTTGGTGCTTTAACAGCATTTACTTTTGTGAATTTATCGGTGATTTCACGTTATGCACTACGTGATGGCCGTACAAAATCTGCCAAAGAAATTATTAATTTTGTGGTTATTCCAATGCTAGGTTTCTTAAGTATTTTTGCCATGTGGCTTGAAATTGAAGAAACTGCTTTGAAATATGGTTTGTGGTGGGCAATGTTTGGGATCTTATACTTAGGTTATAAAACCAAAGGGTTCAAACAACCCGCTCCGCAACATAATGAATTTGATGATCATCATCATTAATTCTCGTAAAAAAAGACGCTTGATGCGTCTTTTTTTTATGTTGGTTTATGCCAAAAACTTGTTAGTAATCTTGGCAATACGCTGTGCATAAGCTTTAGCAGTTTTGAGGTCGCCTACAGGAATTTCATCAACACTCGCATCTGAAGGTGTTTGGACCAATAAGCCAACCGAACCACCTAAATTATTTACATCTTCACGGGTTGCTGATTTACTATTTGCAGGCAATAAGCCCAAACTCACCCAAATTCCGCCATGCTGAGAAGCAAGAGTTTGTAACTGAATTAACGTGACCTGTTTATCACCATTTAAACTAGCACTATTGGTAAATCCACCAAAAATTTTGTCTTGCCATTCACTCGTGAACCATTTTTTCGATGTTGCATCAGCAAACTTTTTAAATTGCCAAGGGGCAGTTCCCATATAGGTAGGTGCACCAAACACAATCGCATCTGATTGATCAAGTGTCGCCCAATCCTGTTCCTGAATATCACCATTTGCATCAATTTCAATTAAATTTGCTGAAATTTCCTGAGCAAAGGTTTGTGCAATCACTTTGGTATGACCATAACCAGAAAAATAAACCACAGAAATATTAGACATCTTGTTTTCCTCTATTTAAATCAAATATTTTTAAACTTTAATACACTCATGCAATCACATGACTTTTTGCTAAATCTGATCAGGTTTGAGTTTGACATAACTTGCCACGACGTCACTCAAGCCTTGTTTTAAACTTTGGGTTCTCTCCCCCACCAGAACTTCATAAGCATTTTGTTGAATCCCTTCAAAAATCTGTTCTGCAACAAACTCAGGGCTAAACTTAGTAAGAGGTAATGATCGGGTTAAATCTGTATCAATAAATCCAACATGAACACCCATCACCTGAATATGAAACTGAGATAACCATTGACGACATGAGTTGGTATAAGACCATGCTGCAGCTTTAGAAATTGCATAACCCGTTAATGAGGTACTCGGCTCCCAAGAGACATCCGATAAAATATTCACCACATAACCCTGTTGTTTCTGCTGCAAAAAAGGCGAAAATATTTGTGTAACCCGCATCATGCCAAACAAATTGGTTTCTAAAATTTTATGGGTTGTATCAATAATATTCGCATCTACTGGATGCGTATTTAACAGTGCAATGCCTGCATTATTGACCAATATATTCGTATCAGCACAGGTTTGCGCTGCACGCTGGATCGATTGCTCATCATTCACATCAAGTTGCACAGGAATTAAACCTTCTTCTTGAAACCCTACTACTTGACGCATGGCAACATATACTTTTTTTGCGCCTTGTTTACGTGCTTGACGAGCAATTGCCAAACCCAATCCACGATTAGCACCTGTAACAAAAACAACAGCATCTGTAACTTTCATTGCTAAACCCATCGCAAAAATGATTGGTGATCGCAATACAGCCCATATGGATAACAGTAGCGCAATCTTGATTCATTCATGATACACTTTTGAAACCTAGTATCAATTAGTTACCACAAGGTAACTGGTGTAAAAATTGATATTAAAGTGCCAAAATGCAATCAATGAGGTTGATAAGTTATGAATAAGCCACTGAAATTTAATATTTTTCATCCTGATTGTCCTGCACGACTTTTTTTTGAAAAATTTGCAGATAAATGGATTTTATTAATTGTATATACGCTAGATCAGGAATCTCAGCATTTCAATGAATTGAAAAAGAATATTCTAGGGATTTCACCTAAAGTACTCTCACAAAAATTAAAAATATTAGAACGTGATGGATTTTTAACGCGTACTATTCATGAAGACAATGTCATTCGTGTTGAATATGCACTGACTGAAATAGGCAAAGATTTTGTGCAAAATGCCTATTTAATGAAAGATTGGGTCGAAGCCAATATGGGGAAAGTCTTAAAATCAAGACAGGGTTTTGATCAGCGCCAAGAACAAGCAGAGTCGGTTTAAATCGACTCTGCTATTTTTGTTACTTTATTATTCTGCTAGTTGCTTAAAACCTTGCTGACGCCATGCTTCATAGACAATTACCGCAGTGGCATTAGATAAATTCAAACTGCGAGAATTGGCTGCCATTGGTAAACGAATCCAATGTTGCTGTGGAAACATTAAACGCACATGTTCAGGTAAACCACGTGTTTCTGGTCCCATTAATAATGCAACTGGTCGATTCAAATCAGAAGTATGTGGTGTTTCAGTTCCTTTAGTCGTTAAAGGATAGATAGCATCTTTATCCACACCTTGTGCCGCCAGAAATTCAAGACATTGTTCAATATTGTCCCAAATTTGCATGCGTGCCCATTCATGATAATCCAAACCAGCACGCTTTAATTTTTTATCATCCAACTCAAAACCTAAAGGTTTGACCAAATGTAGCTGCGCTCCAGTATTGGCACATAAACGAATGATATTTCCTGTATTGGCAGGAATTTCAGGCTCGTATAAAACAACATGGATCACAACATTTCTCAACTTAATAATTTTGCCTTATCTTCGATGAGCAGTTCATATCAGAACAATTCAATCTTAGATAAATAGCAGATGGAATGAAACAATGGCAATCGTGTTACTGCCATTTCAATTGTTCACGTAAACTCACCACTTCACCAATGATGGTTAAAGTCGGTGCTTGAATATGATGTTCGCTCACTTTACTCGCGATATCCGCCAAAGTACCAACAACCACTTTTTGCTCTGGTGTTGTACCTTTAGAAATCAAGGCAACAGGCATATTGGGACGTTGTCCATGTGCAATCAGTTGTTGGCAAGTATTTTCTAAGCCGACCAAGCCCATATACAACACCAAAGTTTGATTTTCATAGACCAGCTCATCCCAAGGTAACTCAGGCGAACCTTCTTTGAGATGCCCTGTTAAGAAACGAACACTTTGCGCATAATCACGATGCGTCAGTGGAATACCTGCATAAGCTGAACAGCCTGATGCCGCAGTAATCCCTGGCACCACTTGGAAGGTAATGCCTGCATCAAACAACTCTTGAATTTCTTCGCCACCGCGACCAAAAATAAATGGATCACCACCTTTTAGCCGACAAACACGTTTGCCTTGACTCGCATATTTGACCAATAATGCATTAATACCTTCTTGGGGTACTGAATGATTAGAGCGCGCTTTGCCTACATATATTTTTTCTGCATCACGACGACATAAATCCATAATTGGCTGTGATACCAAACGGTCATAAATGACTACATCTGCTTGTTGCATTAGGCGTAATGCTTTTAAAGTCAAGAGTTCAGGATCACCAGGTCCAGCACCAACCAAATAGACTTCCCCTTTCGGAGTTTTCCATTCTTGTAATGCCTGTTGAATTAGTTGATCGGCTTCAGCCTCATTGCCATTAAACACCTGCTCTTTGAGTGGACTTGCATACAAATCTTCCCAAAAAATGCGACGCTCATCAGGATTAGTAATTTTTTGCTTTACTGTCGTACGCCATTTACCCGAAAACTCCGCCAGTTTACCCATCCCATGCGGAATTAAGGTTTCTAACTGCGTCCGAATTTGGCGAGATAAAACGGGAGATGTGCCATTGCTTGCCACAGAAATAATCAAAGGTGAACGATCAATAATGGCAGGAACCATAAAGCGACAATGTGGAGGGTCATCTACACTATTAACAAGAACCTTTTCCGCTTCACAGACTTCAAACACCTGTTGATTGACAGCGCGATCATTGGTCGCTGCAATCACAAGGCGATAATCACGTACATTCACCTGTGTTTTAAAAGCAGCAACAATATACTGACCTTGGGTCTGTTGTACCAAAGTCAGTAAATCTGGTTCAATTTCAGGCGCAATTACATGCAGAATTGCGCCTGCTTTGGCCAATAAAACCGCTTTGCGGTAAGCGATACGCCCACCGCCGACAATCAGACAAGGTTGCTGTTGCAGCTTTAAAGAGATTGGAAATATCTCCACGGAATACCTCTAATATTTACATCTGATCATCTAAAGCAATTTTCGTGCACAAATGTACACCCATCGAATAATTAATTAATCGATGTATTCAGCACCACCCATATATGGACGCAATACTGCTGGAATTTCAATCGATCCATCAGCACGTTGATAGTTTTCCATCACTGCCAATAAAGTACGTCCTACCGCCAATCCAGAACCGTTCAAAGTATGTACAAATTCTGTCTTTTTCTGATCGGCACGGTAACGAGCTTTCATACGACGGGCTTGGAAATCCCACATATTTGAGCACGAAGAAATTTCACGATAAGTATTTTGGCTTGGTACCCAAACTTCAAGATCGTAAGTTTTTGCTGCACCAAAGCCCATATCTCCGCCACATAACGTGATTTTACGGTAAGGTAAGCCTAACGCTTGCAAAATACCTTCTGCATGACCTGTTAATTCTTCTAAGGCTTGCATAGAATCTTCTGGTTTTACAATTTGCACCATCTCAACTTTGTCAAATTGGTGCTGACGAATTAAACCACGCGTATCACGACCATAAGAACCAGCTTCGCTACGGAAACATGGCGTGTGCGCTGCATATTTTAATGGCAAACGATCAGCATCAATAATTTCATCACGGACAAAGTTGGTGACTGGCACTTCAGCCGTTGGAATTAAGTAGTATTCTTTTTCACCCTGTAATTTGAATAAATCTTCTTCAAATTTAGGAAGTTGTCCAGTACCACGTAAAGAATCAGCATTTACTAAATATGGCACATAGGCTTCAGTATAACCATTTTTCAAGGTATGCGTATCGAGCATAAATTGAGTTAAAGCACGCTGTAAACGTGCTAAAGGTCCTTTGAGGACGCTAAAACGAGAACCCGTTAATTTAGTAGCAGTTTCAAACTCCAAACCACCCATCCATTCGCCAAGGTCAGTGTGATCTTTAATCTCAAAGTCAAAGCTACGTGGTGTGCCCCATGTATACACTTCAACATTATCACTCTCGTCTTTACCTTCTGGCACAGACTCATGTGGCATATTCGGAATTGAAAGAAGTTTTGCTTCAAGTTCCGCTTGTAATTCAGCTAAAGCAACCTCAGCAGCTTTAATTTCATCACCAATAGCACCCATACGTGCCATGATTTCCGATGCATCGCCACCAGATTTTTTAATTTGACCAACTTGTTTTGCGCCCGCATTACGCTCAGCTTGTAACGCTTCAGTTTTGGATTGTAAATCTTTACGGCGAGCTTCTAATGATGCCCACTCTGCTACATCCAATTGAATGCCACGTTTTGCCAAGGCTAAATTTACAGCCTCAATATTTGTTCTGATTAATTTCGGGTCGATCATAGCCAGTCTTTACTAAAGAAAAAAACTGGCTATAGTGTAAGCTGTTCATGCCAAAAAATACAGTCAGCAACGTTCTAGCATCACCACATTCAGGCAATAATCCATCAATTAGACTTATTCATGCATTTTTTAATGCTCAGGATATTGCGGCAAACTTGGTAAATATTCAGGGCGTACAAATTTTTTCAATGTGTAGTACGGCAATGTCAACTCACTCATGCCTTCAGCATAAGAGGCGAGCTCATAAAGTGGATACACAAATACCAAACCATTTGCACCATAATAAAAATTATCACTAAGTTGTAGTTTAGCCTTTTCTATATTGTGTTCTTGCAACCAATTTTGATTATTGTCATATAGCGCATCTAAAACTTGGGCATCAACACCTTTAATTAAAACGTCTTGTAGTGCTAAACGCTTTTTCTTGCTCAGATCAAAATTTACGAATTCCTGATGGTACATGCCATGTGCCGCGCCTGCTGAATAGCTATAACTCTGCATGGCAAAAGTTGCGAAATTATCGTTTTGCCCCACATAACGCACATAAGTCGAACTTTGATTTAAACCTGGCTGTGTCCCTTCCTCAATACGTACTTTCTGGTTAGGTTGATCTGAAAATGCTATTGGATCAGCTTTTTTAATCCGATCCATAAAATACTGATCAATCCATTTAAAATTGGTTGCAACCGTTTGAATATCGTATTGCGTACATCCTTCCGTTTCGCACGCTTCAGGTTTAGCCAATTTCACAGGGACAACTTTTGCCTGAATTGCAGGAATGACTTGCGTAGCCGATGCTTCCGTGGCTGTAGTTTTAGCTTCCACAGATTTCTGTGAGGCTTCTTTCGGCTGACAACCTGTAAATAAAACCACTGAACACAACAGCGGTAAAACTAAATTTCGTTGTTTTAATTGGTAAGTATTCATAAATAAACCTTATATTCAGTATCCTCAAGCGTTGTATTTCACTATACAAACTCTAACTTTAAGATGAAATTACAAAATGTAGCCCGACGTATTGACTACTTATTCGAATGAATATTTCAATCGGGATCATTTATTGAATTATTAATGTAAAAAATGCAGCACTTAGGCTGCATTTTTATCAATCGTCATTTGATATAGGTTTTCAGATTTATTGATCAATAATATCTGTACCCTTTGGCGGAGTAAAATTAAAAGTCGATGCTGGAATTGCCGCATTCACCTTAACATTATTAAATTTTACATAAGTCGTTTGACCCAATGAGTCTTGTAAAATCATCAAATTCGGAGCTTTGTTACCACCAAAACTGATGGTTAAACTTTGGAAAGCACCATCATCACTCTTTGGATAAAGGGTGTAATAGGTTTTACCTTTATTCGGTTGAGTCACGCGGTAAGACTTCATAATCTGGTTGGTATTACCCGATAATAACAACGCTGGCGTATTTGCAACTTGCTCATCTAGACTTTGACGAACTGCCTGTTGTAAATCTGGGTCATAAATCCATACCGTTTTACCTGAAGTTACGATAGTTTGTTTTGCAGGTGTGGTCGTCTCCCAATAGAATTTACCTGGGCGTGCAACTTTCATCGTCCCTTTAAAAGTTTGGTTCATATGTTGCGCAGCTAAGCCTTTTTTTTGCGCCTTGTTAGCACCACTTGAGGCCTTTGTTGTCTGCTCAAAATTAGCCGATAAACTTTGAATACCACTTAACTGCTTGACCAAGTTTGCAGTTGCTTGTTGCTCCGATGCTGCTACAGGTGCTGCAAAAACAGTAGTACTGATCATCGGTGCTAATGTCACTGCACCCAATGCTACAGCACACATGGTTTTACGAAGCATGTTCATGTCATCACCTTTTTTATTTGCTATTTCGCAATCTATTGAAAGCCCCATATTAAACCAAATCCAGTGGCTAATAATTGAGAAAATAAGAAGATTTGTATAAATATTAATGTTTAATGTAGTGCCACATCCATCATGATGAAGAGCTTGTTTTTAGCTCATATGCAAAAAAGCCCCTGAAGTTCAGGAGCTTTTCTGCTTGAGCTACTAAGATCAATTCACACTTATTTCCATTGGTAGCCTACAGAAGCACCGCCACCAAAGTCACCTTGGCTATTACCTGTTAACGCAACTTTATAGACATATTTATTATTTTCAGTCACACCACTTACACCAAAGGCATAACCTTGCTCACCTTCCCAGAACCCAATACCACCGCTTACCATACTCATACCAGCTTCAGTCGGTTGCGGTAAAGATGCGATTGCGATACTAGAAGCTACAGCAGCATATGTCCGATCTTCCAAATCCCGTAAGTCTCGATTCAATGCATTCACTCGACTATCAGTATAAGCTTTTGCATCATTCAACGTTTGCTGACCAACTTGGTTTATATAAGTTTTGGCTTGATTCAATATGGTGGTATCCGCAGCAGCCATTTCCTCTGGAGTAATGCCATTTGTACCATCAGCTCCATTTGCACCTTTCAGACTTGCCAACCATTGGGTAATAGTTCCAGCATAACCATTGTTTACTGCTAACTGATAAGCACTAATACCATTGGCTCCTGTAGTACCATTGGCTCCTTTCAGGCTTGCCAACCACTCAACCACCGTACCATCAAAACCATTTTCCACAGCTTGTTGATAAGCATTTAATCCTTGCTCACCGATTGCACCTGTCGCACCAGTGACGCCTTGAATGCCTTGTAAACCTTGAATACCCTGTTCACCCTGAGCACCTGTGGCTCCCGTTGCACCAGTAGCGCCTGTTGCTCCCGTTGCACCAGTAGCACCTGTTGCACCAGTGACGCCTTGAATGCCTTGTAAACCTTGCAGACCCTGTTCACCCTGAGCACCTGTAGCTCCCGTTGCACCTGTAGC
>NZ_KE007360.1:0-67619 GCF_000400735.1 Acinetobacter tandoii DSM 14970 = CIP 107469 | reverse complement strand
GCACCAGTAGCACCTGTCGCACCAGTGACGCCTTGAATGCCTTGTAAACCTTGAAGACCTTGTTCACCCTGAGCACCTGTGGCTCCCGTTGCACCTGTCGCACCAGTGACACCTTGAATGCCTTGTAAACCTTGAATACCCTGTTCACCTTGAATACCTTGTTCGCCTTGAATACCCTGCTCACCTTGGATACCTTGTTCACCTTGAATACCCTGCTCACCTTGGATACCTTGTTCACCTTGAGCACCCTCAAGACTTGCAAGCCACTCTGTTTCGGTTCCTACAAAACCATTATTCACTGCGACTTGATATGCACTATCTCCTGCTGGACCAGTTGGTCCTGGTATTCCACTCTCAGGACAACTACCTGTGTCTTGATTAGAATTACATGAAGTTGCAAAGACATTTGTATTTGCTGTCATTAAAATTGCACTTAAAAGAAGTACTTGTGCAGCAAACTTTTGTTTACGTAGATAACGGTTTGGCTCAAGTGTTTGTAGATTCATGGCAGCAGATACTGCAGTACTAATATGAGTTTGTTCTTTTTGTAACTTATTTTCTAAGGCTCTCGCCATCTGACTATTCGGGACACCAAAGACATTTTGATTTAATTTTTTCATGTCCTTCTTCCTTATCCTTCTCCTATTTCGTCTATTACACGCCCAAAAATATGTGACGTACATCACTATTTATTGGTATTTTGTGATATAAATAAAATTGAGGATTAGGACTGTATGAAGAACAATATTTTCTTCCTAGTGTTTGGATTAAATTATTTGAAAAATAAATTCACTTAAAAAATATAAAAAAACCCGCATAAAATGCGGGTTTTTCTGAACTTTTAAAACTTATGCAGTTTCAACAGTTACATAGCGACGGCCAAATTGACCTTTCACTTCAAACTTAATTACGCCGTCAGCAGTAGCAAATAAAGTATGGTCACGACCCATACCAACATTTGCACCAGCGTGGAATTCTGTACCACGTTGACGAACGATAATGTTACCAGCAGTCACAGCTTGACCACCGTACATTTTAACACCTAACATTTTAGGATTTGAGTCACGACCGTTCTTAGTCGAGCCACCGGCTTTTTTAGATGCCATGTCTATATACTCCTAGCGATTAGCCTGCGATACCAGTAATTTTTAACTCGGTAAACCATTGACGGTGACCAGTTTGCTTACGGTAGTGTTTACGACGACGTAACTTAACGATACGGATTTTGTCGTGACGACCATGACCAACCACTTCTGCAGTTACTTTCGCGCCAGCTACTACTGGAGCACCGATTTGAATGCTGTCACCGTTAACAACCATTAATACGTCATCAAACGTAATAGTCGCGCCAGTTTCTGCTTTCAATAATTCAACTTTAAGGGTTTCACCCTCAACTACACGGTGCTGTTTACCACCGCTTTGGATTACTGCGTACATAATGTACTCCAACTTGCCCGTGTCGCCGTGTCGATAAAGGGATATATCGAGCTTAAAACGATCGCCACTGGGGTTATACAAGGGGATAGATTTTAAGTGATTATTGCATAAACAACAAGCCATTCTATACAAAAAAACCTAAACTTAACCCTGAGTTTGTTTTGCAGCGCTAACATGTTAAATTAAAATAGAATGAAACACATACGACTGTGCAATAAAGAATAGATTTTTAAAATCAATTCGCTACTATAGTCAGCAGATAAATTTTTGATGTCATCTAAAACATCGTTTATGTATTTATGGTAATCAATCTATCCAAATTATCGAACATCAGTAATCCTATTTTACTGTGTCATTTTTTGATTCTAATTTTTGATTACACTATAGATAATGACGCTACCATTGAAAGCATCACTTAACCAATAGAGGTTTCTATTCCTATGGCCATCGATTTTAAGCAAGATATTCTCGCCCCTGTAGCTCAAGACTTTGCTGAGATGGATACATTTATTAATGAAGGAATTACCTCTAAAGTGGCATTAGTGATGGCAGTCAGTAAACACGTGGTTGAAGCAGGCGGAAAACGCATGCGCCCGATTATGTGCTTACTCGCAGCCAAAGCCTGTGGTGCTGAAGATTTAGCACAACAACGAAAATTAGCTGCCATTATTGAGATGTTGCACACTGCAACGCTTGTGCATGATGATGTTGTCGATGAGTCTGGTTTACGTCGTGGTCGTCCAACCGCAAATGCAACATGGAATAATCAAACAGCAGTTTTAGTCGGTGATTTTCTGATCTCACGTTCTTTCGATTTACTGGTCGATTTGAATAATATGATGTTATTAAAAGACTTTTCTACAGGAACCTGTGAAATTGCTGAAGGTGAAGTATTACAGCTACAAGCTCAACATCAACCTGATACCAATGAACAAACGTATTTAGATATTATCCACGGTAAAACTTCACGTTTATTTGAGTTAGCAACTGAAGGGGCTGCTATCCTTACAGGTACACCAGAATACCGTGAACCCCTCAGAAAATTTGCAGGCCATTTTGGCAATGCCTTCCAAATTATTGATGACATTTTAGATTACACATCTGATGCTGAAACGCTTGGTAAAAATATTGGCGATGATTTAATGGAAGGTAAACCCACTTTGCCTCTCATCTCAGCACTACAACTTACTACAGGTGAACACCACCAAATTATTCGTAAGAGTATTGCAACTGGTGGTACAGCACAACTCGATCAAGTCATCGACATCGTACAACAGTCTGGCGCATTAGATTATTGCCGCAAACGCGCCACAGAAGAAACAGAAGCTGCTTTAGCAGCACTTATGGCCTTGCCTGATACACAATATCGTCAAGCATTATCTAATTTGGCACAATTGGCTTTACACCGAATTCAATAAAGTAGACTTACTTATTTGCTTATGCATATACCATTTAATGATGTATTGCGAAACATGCAACAACAGCTTGAGCTTTCTCAGGCTGTTGATGATGTTTTGCTAATTGAACTGGTCAATCACATTCGACCCAGTGACAGCAAAAATCTAGAAGAAATAGAACAAAAATTTCAGCAGTTTATTCAAATCCTTTTACTTACACCCCATGCTGCAATTACCTTACAAAGTTTTCTTCTGCGTCTGATCAATCAATATAAACAGACCAGTTTATTTGCCGATACAGGTATTTTATCGCTTGATGGTTTTTGGAATCAGTTGGCTCAACGGGTAGGCGCACACTTCTTACCCTTAATCCATGATGGAACCCAACTGCAAGAATTGGTTCGACGAGTGTTTCATCAGCCAAATGACCAATATTGGCTAGATCAAATTTCTGAAAAAAATTGGCAGCAGCTATTTCAACTTTTAAACCAAGGGCATGGTAATCAGAAAGAAAAACTCAAAATTAAAAGTGAACTGATTAAAGCAATTACCGTAATTTCATATCGAATTAGTGGCATTGGCTTATACCCTGAATTTATTAATGCTCAACCTGAACTGACCGAATACGAATCTCCATTTTTAGAACAAAACCGTGAGATTATTGAATTCATTCAACATTATAAAAAATTGCATCAAAATCGGGATGAATTTGCCGTTATTGCACCACCCGATGCTTCACAAGCCTTGGTCATGATTGATCAATGTCGAGAAGTCGTTTTAAAAATTCGACGTGCGACCAAAAGGATTGGGGTGAGTATTAGCCTCACCTATTTACTCTCCTTATTAGAGCAATGTCTTGATCGGGTTGAACTCCTTCTGCAAATCATTGTTGAAGAAGATGAGCTTCGTTACTACGCGATAGGAAGCCTACTCACCGATATTAGCCAAGCGATTTACAATGAACGCAGTGTCCGTGCCTTGCTGGCTAATAACAGCGAACTGATTGCCCTACAAGTCACTGAAAATGCCAGTAAAACAGGCGAACACTATGTAAGTACGGATAAAAAAAGTTTTTGGTCTATGTACCGTTCCGCTGCTGGTGCTGGGGTAATTATTGCCATGATGGCTACCCTAAAAACTTTAGCCTCTCGTGTAGTCATGGCACCGATTATGCAAGCGTTTGTGTATAGCATGAACTATTCTTTTGGTTTCATGCTTATTCATATTGTGCATTGTACCGTTGCAACCAAACAGCCTGCCATGACCGCTGCCGCACTTGCATCGACCGTACAGCATCGCAAAGGCTCTAAGACAGCACAAATTGCGGAATTAGCCGCTTTAATTATTAATATTATTCGTACTCAGTTCATTGCAATTATTGGCAACATTTCCATAGCCATCCCAACTGCGGCATTTATTTCTTGGTTATGGCAAACTGGACTACATGAACCGTTAATGAATCATGCCAAAGCAGCAAAAACATTACATGATTTAAATCCATTTACCTCTTTAGCAATTCCACATGCAGCAATCGCAGGGGTCTGTCTGTTCTTATCAGGTTTGATTGCTGGATATTTCGATAATATGGCCGTTTACCGAAAAGTTGGACCTAGACTTAAAGCACATCAGAAATTGAAATTATATATAGGGCAAGAACGCTTAAATACGCTTGCAGAATATGTCGAACGAAATTTAGGTGCGCTCGCGGGTAATTTTATTTTTGGGATAATGCTTGGCAGTATGGGCACTCTAGGTTTTATTTTAGGTCTCCCCTTAGATATTCGACATATTGCCTTCGCCTCTGCCAACTTTATACAGGGTCTCATGAATATTAATGATAGCCCTGATATTGGCCTAATTATTGTATCTTTTTTAGGTGTACTTTTAATTGGTTTAACCAACTTATTTGTAAGTTTCACCCTCACGATTATTGTTGCTTTGAGGGCGCGTCGCGTTCGTTTTGAGCAATGGAAACCATTGGCAAAGTTAGTGCTGACTCACTTTTTAACACGTCCAAGTGATTTCTTTTGGCCACCAAAATCACCTTTAGTCGTTGACGAAACTACAAATACTCACAAAACTTTAAGTAAATGATTTGTTATATTTCCACCTTACTATAGAAAAATTTAACCGCGTTCACGCAGACTTGAAAAAAAGTGTACTGACTAGTACACTTTGAGCCAGATGTTAACTGGGGGAGTCCGGTTAAACAAACAAGAGGTTAATGCATGCCGTACTTGTTGCTTATTATTGGTTGTTTTTTGTTATTTTTCAGTGTTTTGATTTTAAACACTCCCCGTTTGCTTTCATTTGATTTGGCTATAGTCGAATGGGCAAGTCGTCATCGTACTGAAAGTTTAAACCAAATAACAACGCTATTATCAGCAATTGGGGGGATGCCAGCCGTACTTTTTTTTACCACTTTATGGTGTTTCTACCTAACTTGGTATAAAAAATATACATACATTTTACTAATTTGTTTGGGACTAATTGGAAGCGGAGCCTTGGCTTGGCTACTTAAATACTGGATTGCAAGACCACGCCCACCTGAAATATTTCATTTGGTTCTAAGTTATGGTGCTTCTTTTCCCAGTGCGCACAGTGTTTATGCTGCCGCGTTGAGTTGTCTGGTGATCTATTTATACCGTGAACACTCCAAATACTCATATATTTATTGTTTTGCAGTTATATGGTTCATTTTAATGGGGTGCTCAAGGGTGTATTTGGGCGTACATTTTCCTTCTGATGTTCTTGCAGGTTGGGGCATAAGTTTTATTTGGATTACCCTGCTATACATAGTGTTAGAACACACTATTAAGCGAAAAATAAATTAATTTTTAGATAATAATCTAACCGAGGTGGAACAATGATGTCTGCAAAGCTTTGGGCTCCAGCCCTCACCGCTTGCGCATTAGCAACAAGTATTGCACTTGTTGGTTGTAGCAAAGATCAAAAAGATGCGCAGCAGGCTGGCGCATCTCAACAAATGCCACCAACAGAAGTTGGTATCATTGTTGCGCAACCGCAAAGCGTCGAACAGTCTGTAGAGCTATCTGGTAGAACCACAGCATTTGAAGTATCAGAAGTTCGCCCACAAACCAGTGGTATTATTCTGAAGCGCTTATTTGCAGAAGGTAGTTATGTCCGTGAAGGTCAAGCATTATATGAGTTAGACTCTCGTACAAACCGAGCGACACTTGATAATGCAAAAGCTAACCTCTTACAACAAGAAGCCAATTTAAGCGCTCTGAAAACAAAGCTCAATCGCTATCAACAACTGGTTTCAAGCAATGCGGTTTCGAAACAAGAATATGATGATTTAGTTGGTCAAGTTAGAGTGGCTGATGCCCAAGTTGCGGCTGCACGTGCACAAGTCAAAAATGCCGAAGTAGACTTAGGTTATTCAACCATTCGCTCTCCAATTTCTGGTCAAACTAACCGTTCAACTGTAACGGCAGGTGCACTTGTAACGGCGAATCAGGCAGATCCATTAGTAACGATTCAACGTTTAGATCCAATTTATGTGGATATTAACCAGTCTAGCACTGAATTGTTACGTTTACGCCAGCAGCTCAGCAAAGGCAGTTTGGACAGCAGTAATAACACACGTGTGAAGCTTAAATTGGAAGATGGTAGTTACTACCCAATTGAAGGTCGTTTAGCCTTCTCTGATGCCAGTGTAAATACAGATACAGGGACTGTCACGATTCGTGCAGTATTCCCAAATCCAAATCACTTGTTATTACCAGGTATGTTTGCCAATGCGCAAATTGTACAAGGTGTGATTCCTAATGCAATTTTAGTCCCTCAAGCGGCAATTACGCGTACCCCAACAGGTCAAGCGATGGCCATGATTGTGGATGCGAAAGGTGCAATTGAGTCACGCCCTGTAACCACAGTTGGGGTTCAAGGTCAGAATTGGATCGTAACTGAAGGTATTAAAACAGGTGAAAAAGTTGTGGTGGATGGTGTGGCGAAAGTAAAAGCAGGACAAACTGTTTCTGCAAAACCATATCAACCTCAAACGGAAGCACCAAAAGCATCTGCGCCAGCATCTGCTGGAAAACCGCAAGCGCAACAAGCTGAATCTAACACTGAACAAAAAGCTACTTCACACGCATAAGGGGTAGACTGAATGGCTCAATTTTTTATTCATCGCCCCATTTTTGCGTGGGTGATTGCACTGGTCATTATGCTGGCGGGTATTCTTACCCTCACCAAAATGCCTGTTGCTCAATATCCTACAATTGCACCACCAACGGTGACAATTTCTGCGACTTATCCTGGTGCATCTGCACAAACTGTAGAAAATACAGTCACTCAAATCATTGAACAACAAATGAATGGTTTGGATGGGTTGCGTTATATTTCATCTAACAGTGCAGGTAATGGTCAAGCATCTATCAACTTAAACTTTGAGCAAGGGATTGACCCAGATATTGCGCAAGTTCAAGTACAGAACAAATTACAATCGGCGACAGCACTTTTACCTGAAGATGTACAACGTCAAGGGGTAAAAGTTACTAAGTCGGGTGCGAGTTTTATGCAAGTTCTTGCATTTTACTCTCCTGATGGAAGCTTATCTGGTGCCGATATTAAAGACTATGTAAACTCAAACATTTCTGAACCGCTGAGCCGTGTTGCAGGTGTGGGCGAAGTCCAAGTTTTTGGTGGTTCTTATGCCATGCGCATTTGGTTAGACCCTGCCAAAATGACCAGTTTGCAAGTTACTCCAAGTGATGTTTCTGCTGCGATTAATGCTCAAAACTCTCAAGTGGCAGTTGGTCAGTTAGGTGGTGCACCTGCTGTTCAAGGTCAGGTACTAAACGCAACAGTAAATGCTCAAAGTATGTTGCAAACGCCTGAGCAGTTTAGAAATATCTTTCTTAAAAATACGGCCTCAGGTGCTCAAGTTCGCTTAGGTGATGTTGCTCGTGTTGAACTCGGTTCAGATAACTATCAATTCGACTCTAAATTTAATGGTAAAGCTGCTGGTGGTGTTGCGATTAAACTGGCAACAGGCGCCAACGCACTGGATACTGCTGCGGCTGTAGAAGAACGCTTAAGTGAACTTCGTAAAAACTACCCAGATGGTTTAAAAGATCAACTGGCTTATGACACGACACCGTTTATTAAGCTTTCGATTGAAAGTGTAGTCCATACTTTAATTGAAGCCGTATTCTTGGTATTCATCGTGATGTTCCTGTTCTTACAGAACTGGCGCGCAACGATTATTCCTACGCTTGCCGTACCTGTTGTTGTATTAGGTACATTTGCGGTCATTAATATTTTTGGTTTCTCAATCAACACACTCACCATGTTTGCGATGGTACTTGCCATTGGTCTCTTGGTTGATGATGCGATTGTGGTCGTCGAAAACGTTGAACGTGTAATGCAAGAAGAACACCTCGACCCTGTTGTTGCCACTGAAAGGTCAATGCAACAGATTTCAGGTGCCTTGGTGGGTATTACCAGCGTGTTAACAGCAGTATTCGTTCCAATGGCATTCTTTGGCGGGACGACTGGGGTAATTTACCGTCAGTTCTCGATCACGCTTGTAACAGCAATGATTTTGTCCTTGATTGTGGCATTAACCTTTACCCCTGCCCTGTGTGCGACTCTGTTAAAACAACACGATCCAAATAAAGCAGAAAGTAACAATATTTTTGCGCGTTTCTTCCGTTGGTTTAACAGTAGTTTTGACAAACTGTCAGTAAAATACCAAGGTGGTGTCAACCGTATGACCCATCACAAAGTATTCTCTGGTGTGGTTTATGTCCTTGTAATTGCTGGTTTGGTTGGTCTTTACAAAGTCTTACCGTCTTCGTTCTTACCAAATGAAGACCAAGGCGTTGTCATGACGCTAGTTCAGCTTCCACCAAGTGCAAGCCTTGAACGTACGGACAAAGTCATAACCACTATGACAGACTACTTCATGAATAAAGAGAAAGAAAATATAGATTCAATCTTTACTGTTTCTGGTTTCTCATTCACTGGTGTAGGTCAAAACGCTGGTCTCGCATTTATTAAGCTAAAAGACTGGGATGAACGTACGTCTCCAGAATCTCAAATTGGTGCGATTATTCAACGCGGTATGTCATTGAATATGATTAAAGATGCCTCTTACATCATGCCATTGCAATTACCAGCAATGCCTGAATTAGGTGTAGCATCAGGTTTTGATATTCAGTTGAAAGATGCGAGTGGTCAGGGACATGACAAGCTAATTGCTGCGCGTAATGCAATTTTAGGTATGGCTGCGCAAGATAAGCGTCTTGCAGGCGTACGTCCAAATGGTCAAGAAGATACCCCTCAATACCAAATTACCATTGACCAAGCTCAAGCAGGTGCAATGGGTGTAAGTATCTCTGATATCAATAGCACCATGAGCATGGCATGGGGTGGTTCATATATTAATGACTTCGTTGACCGTGGTCGTGTGAAAAAAGTTTATGTACAAGGCGAAGCAAGTACACGCATGATGCCTGAAGACCTAAACAAATGGTACGTGCGCAATAACGTCGGCACAATGGTTCCATTCTCAGCATTTGCAACAGGGAAATGGACTTACGGTTCGCCACGTTTAGAGCGCTATAACGGCGTATCTTCAGTGAACATTCAAGGTACTCCTGCACCAGGTGTCAGTTCGGGTGATGCGATGCTTGCGATGGAAGAAATCATTGGCAAGTTACCGTCTATGGGCTTACAAGGTTTCGACTACGAATGGACAGGTTTATCTTTAGAAGAACGTGATTCAGGTAGCCAAACAGGTCCTTTACTGGTTCTTTCAATGTTAATCGTGTTCTTATGTCTTGCCGCATTATATGAAAGCTGGTCTATCCCTGTTTCAGTGTTGCTGGTTGTACCTTTAGGTATTATCGGTGCATTTACTTTAACGTGGTTGGGTATGATCATTAAAGGTGATCCGAACCTGTCATTTAACATCTATTTCCAAGTTGCAATTGTTGCCGTGATTGGTCTTTCTGCAAAAAATGCGATCTTGATCGTAGAATTTGCGAAAGAATTGCAAGAAAAAGGTGAAGATTTATTTGATGCAACTTTGCATGCTGCAAAAATGCGTTTACGCCCAATTATCATGACCACCCTTGCCTTTGGTTTTGGTGTACTTCCGCTTGCACTTTCTACAGGTGCGGGTGCAGGAAGTCAGCATTCAGTAGGTTTTGGTGTACTTGGTGGTGTGATTAGTTCTACACTTTTGGGTATTTTCTTTATTCCAGTATTCTTCGTTTGGATTCGTAGTATCTTTAAATACAAACCTAAGAAACAAAATAATCAGGAGCAAACATCGTGATGCAAAAAGTATGGTCTATTTCAGGTCGTAGCATTGCGGTATCTGCACTTGCGCTTGCTTTGACTGCATGTCAGAGCATGCGTGGTCCAGAACCCGTCGCTCAAGCGGATATCCCAACAGGATATATTGGTTCAACAACAGGTCCTTCTGTTGCTGAACAAGGCTATAAAGACTTTTTTGCTGATCCACGATTGGTACAAGTCATTGAAATGGCTTTAGCGAATAACCGTGATTTACGTACTGCAACCTTGAATATTCAACGTGCGCAGCAAGCGTATCAAATTAGCGAAAATAACCAACTACCAACCATTGGTGCAAGTGGTAGTGTGCTTCGTCAAGATACCCTGAGCAGCAACAAACCAATGACAACTTATAATGTTGGTCTCGGTGTGACCGCTTATGAGTTAGATTTTTGGGGGCGTGTTCGTAGCCTAAAAGACAACGCTTTAGATAGCTATTTGGCGACTCAAAGTGCTCGTGATGCAACGCAAATTTCATTGATTGGTCAAGTTGCACAAGCATGGCTAAGCTATTCGTTTGCCAATGCCAACTTAAAACTGGCAGACCAAACGCTTAAAGCTCAGCTTGAGTCTTACAATCTGAACAAGAAGCGTTTTGATGTCGGTATCGATAGCGAAGTCCCTGTACGTCAAGCGCAAATTTCGGTAGAAACTGCACGTAACGATGTCGCAAACTACAAGACTCAAGTTGCACAAGCACAGAACCTGTTGAACCTTTTAGTGGGTCAACCTGTTCCAGCAAACTTATTGGCATCACAACCTGTTAAACGTATTACACAAACAACAGCTTTAAGTGCGGGCTTGCCAAGTGATTTGTTAAATAACCGTCCAGATGTCCGTGCTGCGGAATACCAATTGTCTGCTGCGGGCGCCAATATTGGCGCGGCAAAAGCAAAGTTGTATCCAACCATTAGCTTAACGGGCTCAGCAGGTTATGCATCAACAGATTTAAGCGACTTATTTAAATCTGGCGCTTTTGTCTGGTCACTCGGCCCAAGCTTGGATATTCCAATCTTTGACTGGGGTACACGTCGTGCCAATGTGAAGATTTCAGAAACTGACCAAAAAATTGCATTGTCAGACTATGAAAAGACGATCCAAACTGCATTCCGCGAAGTGAATGATGCTTTGGCAGTACGTGAAAATATTGGTGATCGTCTAGCTGCGCAGCGTCGCCTTGTAGAAGCCACCAATACCACATATAAACTGTCTACTGCCCGCTTCCGCGCTGGCATCGACAACTACTTAACAGTACTGGATGCACAACGTACATCATACTCTGCAGAACAAGGTTTGCTATTGCTTGAACAAGCAAATTTAAACAACCAAGTAGAAGTATATAAAACCCTCGGTGGCGGGGTAAAAGCCAATACTTCTGATCAAGTGGTGAAACAACCCTCTTCTTCAGATTTAAAATATAACAAAACTGCAAAATAAACCTTGCAACATGAAAAGCTCACTTCGGTGGGCTTTTTTATTGCTTTTTTACAGGCTTTTTCCTATCTTCAAAGAGAATCAAATCATTTAAAAATTGAATATTATGCTTTTAAGTAACCTTGAGTCCGTTCCAGGACATACGATTTCCCAGCAACTGGATGTGGTCTATGGCAGTACCGTTCGGAGTAAACATGTGGGGCGTGACTTTCTGGCGGGTTTAAAAAATATTGTTGGCGGTGAACTTACGGCATATACCGAGCTTTTAGAAGAATCACGTCAAGAAGCCATGAGTCGTATGATTGCAAAAGCTCAAGCTTTAGGGGCCAACGCCATCGTAGGAATTCGTTTTTCAACCTCAAATATTGCTCAAGGTGCTTCAGAATTATTTGTTTATGGTACCGCAGTCCGTGTTACCCCGTTAAATAATCATCTCCCTGATCCATTTCCTACACAGGTTTAAACAATGGAAAGTTTAATTTTCCAGTTACTCATCTTTGTGGTGCTATTCAGTGTTGGTTTTGGCTTTGGCCGTTATAACGAACGCAAACATCTGGCAGAGCTTGAACACAATGAAAGACGCCTCGCCTACATCACCGTAGGGAATTTGCGTAAAGTGAGTTTTGAGCAGTCTGGGCACATGATCAGCAGCAATGTTGTAATCTCACATGATTATTTCAAATATGTACTGGCCACCGTGCAAAACTTTTTTGGGGGTAGACTTACCAGCTATGAAAGTGTCGTGGATCGTGCGCGTCGTGAAGCGGTTGTCCGACTCAAACTTGAAGCAGAAAAATACGGTGCAACGCATATCGCCTGCATAAGACTAGCGACCACCGAAATGGGGATGCAAGGTGGCATGGTTGAGGTTTTTGCTTATGGCACAGCTATTTTAAAACCCTAATTTTTCAACTCCCCGCTAGAATGACTGACAAGTAACCCAGACCGTCTGAAAAGTCTTGTAAGCTTTTGCTGTTCTGAGACATGCTTTAGTGAAGATAGCTCACTAAAGCAGCGTCCCCTACACTGTTCACAATAAATACCCACATGGTTCACTGACTTAAAAGCATCGAGAGATATGAAATCTTTAGCATTTAAAATAAGCATAGCTGCGCTCACCATGATTTCATTTACAACTCAAGCCGAATTAATTGTCTTAGCATCTCCGCAAAGTCATGATGCCTACTATGCAAAAGTAATCGATGATATTTTTGATTTTCATATAGATTATGCGAAAAAAATTATTAAAAATGGAGACAATGTCGTTATTTTAACAGACCAATATCTTTACCCCGAGTACGTTAAAGCATTGGGCAAAAAGCATGTGGCGATCACCCCGATGCAGGATATTTGGATGCGTGACTTTACCAGCACCAATCCTGCGCAACCTGTGATGTTCCGCTATACCGCCGCGGGTCAAGGTGGAGGAAAGAAAGGGCAAGCCATTTCAGATGAAGTGCAAGACGAATTTAAATATTATAGCCAGAAGGCAGGTTTACAGTTTACTCAAAGTAAGCTGTTGAATGATGGTGGTAACTGGGTTGAAGATGGTTATGGCAATGTCGTGCTCAGCACCAAATTTTTAACTGATAATAAGCTAACTGAAAGCGAGGCTCGGAAAAAACTGATAGCCTTAACAAATGCCAAACAAATTGCATTTATTGAAGCCGATGAACAAGGCGGCTTAGAACATGCCGATGGTGTGGTCAGTTTTATCGATCAAAATACCTTGGTGATTAACTCCTACCCTGAAGATCCGGACTATGCCAAGCGACTCATGGTAGATTTAAAACGCGGTATTCCCAATGTGAAAATTCATGAAATCATTACACCATATGATGGCAGCGAAATTTACGATGAAAAATTTGGTTCAGCTTGCGGCTTGTACACCAATATGCTGGTCACCCCTGAACGGATTTATTTTCCACAGTTTGGAATTAAAGAAGATGCTATCGCCTTAAAACAAATTCGGAGTATAACTAAACGGACTGTCATTCCCGTACAGTCCTCAAAAGTCTGCCATATGGGCGGTGGCGTACGCTGTATGTCTTGGCAAGTTCGTAGCAAAAATGCAGAATTATTCTTAAATTATTTAAACAAAATCAGCCAATAGATCATTCATCAATTTATGTAGCTTTAATCAAAAAGGAAGAAAGCATGGCTTTCCCCCATACTTCCCAATTTACTTTACTTTCGCTTTACGAATCATTCGATACAGAGCACTTGGTGATAAACGTGAAACCAGTACGCCTAATTTTTCTTTACGCCCACCAATCACAATATATTCATCACCTTGCATTAATGATTTAACCGTATATTGTGCAAATTCATCTGCTTCTAGACCATTAGCTGTTGCTTCATTATCAAAGCCTTGTGCCTGACCCACTCCATTTAAAGCATTAATGGAAACGTTGGTTTTTACAAAACCTGGAAAAACTACCGAAACATCTACCCCATCTTCGGCCACTTCTGCCCTTAAACTGTTTGCCCACATATGAATGGCTGCTTTTGCCGCAGAATAGGAAGCACGATATTGCGTCCCTAATAATCCTGCAATACTCGAAACAAAAACCACTCGACCTGACTTTTGTTTTAAAAGTGTAGGTAAAACAGTTTTGGTTAAAAATACCTGCGAAAAGTAATCAACTTCCATAATGGTACGTTCAGTTTGCATGGTCGTTTCAGTAATCAGGGCACGCTGACTTAAACCTGCATTATTAATCAGCCAGTCAATACGTCCTTTGGCAGCCAAGACTTGTTCATACGCATGTAAGACTTGAGCTTCATTGGTAATATCTGCACAAATTGAAAGATGTAAATCTGGATTTAACAATCCAACACGCACCTTTTCCAATTCATCGATGCGACGGGCAGTCAGCACCACTTGTGCACCTTGTAATGCACACTCTTGTGCCAAGGCTTTACCTAAACCTGAAGATGCCCCAGTAATCCATACCACCTTATTTTCTAAACTGTCTAGCTTAGCCATTATTGTCTACCCTGATTCGATTACGGCAATTGCCTAATTGTTGGTTGAATTTTCTAAAAAAACAAGAAAATGATTGAAATAATGACTCAGGGTTTTAGCATCATATTGCATACCCAATTTATCAAAACGCTTATAGCCCATTTGAGTGGTGACATGAATGACCCCATTTAGAGTCTTATCCACCACTACATTAAATTTCAGCATTGTTTTCGGAACCCGAATTAAATGTGTCACGCCCTGATCCACAATTTGAGTAAATGCCTGTAAAGCAGGAATCACTGCAGCATTATTACCTTGTTGCATTTCTTCAGCAGAACTGAGCAACGCTTGAACACTGTCTTCATCGACTGGATAGGACAAATAAAATTCACCCTCTTTTTGATACATCAGTTCGTGCAGATAATTCACCATCGGCAGCAAACGCTCATTACCAAAAAATGACACCGACCATGGCATATATTTACGCGTGGTTTCCATAATGTGCTGGATTACTTTGGCAGATTCATTGTCTCCCGAATGCGAAACACGGGTCATCTCTCCAAAAACCTGATCAATCACCTCATAAGAAATGTCTGCCAGCACATCACCCAATGCCTTGGCTAAACTCTCGGTTTGACCTTGATTAAGTTGTTGATGAATATCCTGAAAACGTTGATGGGTTTCTGATTTCAACTTAAGTGAAATAACATAACTCATTCTATTTTTTCCTTTTTATCAAGTTCTACGATCTTATGCGCAGTCGTTATACAGACTTCATCATAAAACCTCTCACTTGCCGTGACAATTGCAGAAACAAAGCATTTGACGAACATCCCAAAGCCGTTATTTTTTTGCTACACTAGGTGCAATTTTTTATTCACTTTTTATCTGTTCTGACTATGACTGATTCTGCGCAAAATATTGCTACGACTTACGATCCGACTGAGATCGAGAAAAAATGGTACCAAACTTGGGAAGAGCGTGGCTATTTCAAACCATCTCAACAAGGTGAATCATTCTGTATCATGATTCCGCCACCAAACGTCACTGGCAGTTTGCATATGGGTCATGGTTTTAACAATGCCATTATGGATGCCTTAACGCGCTACAACCGTATGTCAGGCAAAAACACCTTGTGGCAACCAGGTACAGACCATGCGGGTATTGCCACACAAATGGTGGTTGAACGTCAGTTGGGCGCTCAAGGTGTAAGCCGTCATGACCTTGGCCGTGAAAAATTCATCGAAAAAATCTGGGAATGGAAAGAGCAATCAGGCAACACCATTACCCGTCAAATCCGTCGTTTAGGTTCATCTGTAGATTGGTCTCGTGAACGCTTCACCATGGATGAAGGTTTATCCAATGCAGTAAAAGAAGTGTTCGTGAAATTACACGAAGACGGCTTGATCTACCGTGGCAAACGTTTGGTGAACTGGGATCCTAAACTACAGACTGCGCTTTCTGACCTCGAAGTTGAGTCAGATAAAGAAGAAGCAGGTTCATTGTGGCACTTCAAATACTTCTTTGAAGATAAAAACCTACGTACCCACGATGGTAAAGACCACATCGTTGTTGCAACGACGCGTCCTGAAACATTGCTCGGTGATACAGCGGTTGCTGTTGCACTAGATGATGAACGCTATACACACCTTGTGGGTCAGAACATCATTCTGCCAATTACAGGCCGTGCAGTTCCAATCGTGAAAGATGAATATGTTGATAAAGAATTCGGTACAGGCTGTGTGAAAATCACCCCTGCGCACGACTTTAACGACTATGAAGTCGGTAAGCGTTGTGAACTCCCAATCATCAACATCTTTAATAAAAATGCAGAAGTGTTGGCTGAGTTTGAATATATCGCGAAAGCGGGCGAGCAAATTTCTAAAACCATCCCTGCTCCTGCGGACTATATTGGTTTAGAGCGTTTTGAAGCGCGTAAAAAACTGGTTGAACAAGCGGAAGCTGAAGGTTGGTTAGATCAGATCCAACCGTACACACTTAAACCACCTCGCGGTGACCGTTCAGGTGTGATCGTTGAGCCATTATTGACGGATCAATGGTATGTGAAAATTGCACCATTGGCGCAACCTGCCATTGAAGCGGTTCAAGACGGTCGCATCAAGTTTGTTCCTGAGCAGTACAGCAACATGTACATGGCGTGGATGAACAACATTCAAGACTGGTGTATCTCTCGTCAACTTTGGTGGGGTCACCGTATTCCAGCTTGGTACGATGCTGAAGGCAACATTTATGTAGGTCGTAACGAAGCTGAAGTACGTGCCAAAAACAACATCCCTGCTGATGTTGTGCTTAACCAAGATGAAGACGTACTGGATACGTGGTTCTCTTCTGCACTTTGGACGTTCTCAACCCTTGGTTGGACTGGTGATGCCAAGAAAGATGCAGAAAACTATTTCCTCAATACCTTCCACCCAACTGATGTGTTAGTGACTGGTTTTGACATCATCTTCTTCTGGGTTGCTCGTATGATTATGTTTACGATGCACTTCATGAAGAATGAAGATGGTACGCCACAAGTGCCGTTTAAAACGGTCTATGTTCACGGTTTAGTTCGTGATGGCGAAGGTCAAAAAATGTCGAAGTCGAAGGGCAACGTGCTTGATCCATTAGATTTGATTGACGGTGTAGACCTTGAGACTTTGGTACAAAAACGTACTACAGGTCTGATGAACCCGAAACAAGCAGCGAAGATTGAAAAATCAACCCGTAAAGAGTTCCCAGAAGGCATTCAAGCGTATGGTACAGACGCAGTGCGTTTCACCTTCTGTGCGCTTGCCAACACCGGTCGTGACATTAAGTTCGACATGAAACGTGTTGAAGGTTACCGTAACTTTGCTAACAAAATCTGGAACGCAACCCGTTTCGTGATGATGAACTGTGAAAATCAAGAAATTGGTAGCGAAGTTCGTCAAGACCTTTGGGAATTACCTGAACAGTGGATCGTGAGCCGTCTGCAAAAAGCAGAAGCTGCGGTACAACAAGCTTTCGCGACTTACCGTTTAGACTTGGCTGCACAAGCGATTTATGAGTTCATTTGGAATGAATACTGTGACTGGTATGTCGAACTGACAAAACCTGTTCTGAACGATGAAAACGTATCGGTTGAGCGTAAAGCTGAAGTTCGTCGTGTACTCCTTGCGGTAATGGAAGCATCTTTACGTCTTGCACATCCGCTTATGCCGTATTTGACTGAAGAAATCTGGCAGACGCTTGCACCGAAACTCGGTATTCCTGGCGAAACCATTATGTTGGCACAATACCCTGTTGCCAACCCTGAGCGTGTAAACGAACAGGCTGAAGCCGATATGCAATGGCTTCAAGGTTTGATTGGTGCGGTACGTAACATCCGTGGTGAAATGGGCTTAGGTAATGCGCGTTTATTACCTGTATTGCTTCAAAACACCACTGAAGCGGAAAAAGCACAGATCACGCGTATTGAAGCGTTGTTTAAAGCGTTGGCAAAAGTGGAAAGCATTACCTTCTTGGTGGATGCTGAGCAACCACCATTGTCTTCTTCTTCTGTGGTTGGACATGCATCTGTATTCGTTCCAATGAAGGGCTTGATTGACCCGAAAGCGGAATTAGGTCGTTTACAGAAAGACTTAGACAAAGTGCAAAAGCAGCATGACCAAATTGCGACTAAACTGGGTAATGAAGGTTTTGTGGCGAAAGCACCCGCGGCTGTGGTTGAAGGTGAAAAAGTTAAACTTGCTGAATTTGCTGATCAGTTAGCGAAGATTAAAGCGAATATGGATCAGATTGCAGCGCTTTGATGCTGTAATTTGATCTAATTCATAGTATAAAGGGCTGATTATTCAGCCCTTTATTTTTGTTAATTATTGCATTAAAAACATAATTCTTTAAAATAAATGCTTAAAATTCAATCTAAGATAAATGAGTATATGCATTCAGAATTTTTAAAAAATGTTCAAAAATTCCTTGGACTTATTAGTGCTATTAGTGCATTTATTTTAGTTGGATTATATTTTTTATTTTCATACCTCCTAAATAAAAAAGATTTCACTTGGTCAACCACTTTTTTTTCTTTAGGTAAAGATATTTCCAATGCATTAATACCCACTTTAATTATTCTAACTGTATCACTATTACTTTTAAAATCTTTAACTGATTTCTTTACAAACCAACGTGATGAAAAGTTAATTGATGATATTGCAAGAAGAACACTTGACGATATCAAACCGTACTTTAGTAATGATTGGAAAACCCAAGATTTTTTTAAAAATAAAAATTGGAGGTTATTATTTCAAAACCATAAAAAGGTCACTATCGTAACTCACTATTTCGACTCATGGCTTTCAAGCCACTCAAAAATTTTAGAGGCTTTTCTTAAAAAAGGTGGTGAATTGGAGTTCATTCTTCCCGATGAAAATAATGTTGAACACCTAAAAATTATTGCAAGTCGATTTAATCAACCTGAAAGTCATATAAAAACTAAAATCAATAACTGTAAAACAAAATTAAATGGCATTTATACTAAGGCAAATCGTAAAGGTACAATTACGATCACCAATAGCACAAAGTTTCATTGGAATTTTTTTATGTTATTTGATGAAAAGATTTTTATCATTTCTCCATATGAGGGTAGTGTTGAAGTATCAAGTGATTCCCCTGCTTTAGAATTTAATTTAGCTAAAAATGAACAAGTTAAGAATTGGATTATCAAAGAGATTCAAAGTTTACGCTCTTAAATAACCCTCACTCTCAGCCCTTTCCCATAGGGAGAGGGAGCATCATTTGATTTATGCCTTCATTAATTTCAGAATGAAATTCCCTCTCCTTTCAGGAGAGGAATCATCAAACTTCCATCTACTTATTTTATTTTTATAGGCCATTTTTCTTTAAATTCAGCAACTTGTGTTACTGATATTTGACATCCTTGCCAAGTAATAAATCCTTCTTCATCTTCCCAATATAGAGTATTAGTTTTACGATCTATTAAACTGCCTTGTTTTTTTCTATTAAGCTTTTTAATTAAATTTTTCCAATCATTGGTATTTAAAATATAAAAATCTGGTCTTTCATCAATTGATTTATTCTTAAAATCGACAAAAACTATTAAATCACATTCTTTCCAAATACCTTTTACTCGTGGCCAAGTTGCCCCTCTTTTTGTTTTGACTGAGACGCAACCAACAGCATTTTCACTTTCAATTAGTAAATCTGTTTTTTTATGATTACCCAAAGTAAGTTGGGCATAAAATCCTCTCTTACACAATTCTGCGGCAACTAGATATTCCCCAACTAATCCAACATTCTCTGTAGAAATTTCTTTCATTCTTACTCCTTTCTATTAGCTTAGATTTATAAAAAATTATTAGTTTGGTAACCGCAAATTTTGCATAAATCCTCCAACACCACATCCGTCTGATTCAAGACATCATGATTCCAATACCGCACAACGGTTAACCCCAAAGCCTCTAAAAACTTGGTTCGTTCAGCATCATATTCAATCGCCTCATCTGTACCATGCTGACTACCATCTAGCTCAATCACTAAACCCAACTCATGACAGTAAAAATCTACAATATACGGTGCAATCACATGCTGCCTACGAAATTTAAGATTCATAAATCGTTTTGCTCTAAGTAGTTGCCACATCAGGTTTTCTGCGTCTGTGACATTGCTTCTCATAGTTTTGGCAAATTCTAATAATTGTGGGTCTAGTTTCATTTTTTATTTTTACCTCTCCCTAACCCTCTCCTTAAAGGAGAGGGAACATTCATTATAAATTTTATGTAGATATAAAATCAGATGCCGCTCCCTCTCCCTTTGGGAGAGGGCTGGGGTGAGGGAAAATCAAAGCACCCCATGCCCCAACAACATCTCTACCCCACTCATCTTTTTCATATGCTTTAAACGTTCTTTTTCCCACTTCACCTGCTGCTTTAACTCGGCAATATCTTTATCTATCACCTTATACACATCACTTATTTTGAGCTGTTTAGTGTTGATATGACTGCTTAAGTGAAAAGATGCAAAGATCTCCTCTAACTGACTTTGCAAGTTCTGACTCTGCGCTTCCAAAGACAACTGATAAAACTTCACTTGCTCAGAACTTAAAGCTTTTGAGCTTAGCCCTTTATTGGTCTCTAGCTGTAACTGGAGTTTGAGTAAATAAAATAAATCCTGCTCTGCATAAGCTTCATTGACCTGCTGCAAAAGTTCAGTCTTCTCTAACTTCTTCGTTTCGTCAGGTTCACGGTCAGGGTGAATTATCGCGGTTATTTTTAAATACACGGTTTTTAGTGACTGGGCTGCCATTTTGGTTGCTTGCTCACGTTTTTCTTGTTGTTTTAACTGCTTGGCACGTTCTCGCTCTGCTTCATATTGGGCAGAATCATATTCATAATTTTCCCAGTCTACATCCACGTTTTGTTCTACCGTTTCAGCGAGATCATGATTTTGTATTGAGTTTGCTTTGGCTTTCTTCGCACGTACATGTTCTGCATGCTGCATATAGAAAGTATCAATTTTCTCTACTTGTTCTTTTTGCTCGGAAGTTAGCCTCTGTGATTTTTTTAGCATCTTGGCTAAAGCGGCTATTTTGGTGTCGATTTGTACCAAATCTGCTTTGCTAAAGGCATCGCTGACTAAGTGATTCCATAAAGTATCGAGCTGTGCAAATAAAACCGTGTGTAACTCGCTATACACAGGTAAAAGCTTGCTGCGCGTATAATTTTGAATGTCGGCTTGCGCATTTTTCCATGTCGCCAGTTCTTGTTTTTGTTGTTCAATCTGGTCAATTAAGCGATTTAATTTTTTCTGCTGTGGAGACTGCTCAGCCCTGTGCTCTAAGCTGATTTTGAGATCAAAAGACATACTCATCCATACATTGCAAAATAAAAGTACTATAACAAGATTACCCCGATGATAGAACGTCCATGCCCGATATAGCCCAATCTGAATCGTTGATTCACTTCAACAGAAATAAATGCACAATCACAGTGCCTTACAAGGTAAAACATACAAATAACGCTCTTGAAACATCACGGCGAGGTCAGTGTTTGCATATCTTCCAATCTATTTTTAACTGAACCATGAGCAATCCATATATACGCGTATAAGCAATCCTGAAATTTAAAAAATGATTTAAAATCAATTATTTATATTAAAACTAAAAGTTTACTCTCGATTTATCAATTTGGAATATTCTGACAACGAATTGTTTATTTTTATTAAACACAGTATTTTATTAAATTATGTAATGCTGTTCAGGCATAGATTCTGCTTTGTTCACTCTAAATTTTATTTATTGGCTTTAAATCTGTTTAAAACTTAAAGATTTATCGTTAACAAAGCATCAACAATCTGACCTGCGCAACTGATTAAAACTCGCGCTAAGATGAAGTTAAATCTGTTTATTAAACAAACAGACAATAATGCAAAAACAAATAAACTGATGGAAATTCAGTCAATAAATAAAGTGAAAGATGAAAACAAAACACAAGGAGTTTACCCATGTTATTAAAACGGCCCCTGACTTCCCTACTCTGTGCCAGCACGTTGGTATTCGGTTTAAGTGCCTGTAGTGGCGACAAAACACCAAGTAGTAATGATTCTGCGGGCAAAGAAAGTTCCGCATCGGGAACGCTAGAAAAAATTAAACAGTCAGGAACCATCGTGTTGGGCTATCGTGACTCTTCCATTCCATTTTCTTATATTGCCGATAATCCGAATCAACCTGTGGGCTATGCACATGATTTACAACTAAAAGTTGTAGATGCCGTGAAACAAAAACTGAATATGCCCGATTTAAAAATTCGCTATAACTTGGTCACTAGTCAAAACCGTATTCCATTGGTTTCTAATGGTACCGTCGACTTAGAATGCGGCTCAACCACCAACAACAAAGAACGCCAGCAACAAGTCGCTTTTTCCGTGGGGTATTTTGAAGTGGGTTCGCGTTTACTCACCGCGAAAGACTCTGGCGTGAAAGACTTTGCTGACTTAAAGGGCAAAAAACTGGTAACCACCGCGGGAACTACCTCGGAACGTTATATTCGCCAACATGAAAAAGAACTGGGGATTGGTGAAATTATTTCTGCCAAAGACCATGCTGAATCGTTCCTGATGCTACAAAACGGACGTGCTGCCGCATTTATGATGGATGATATTTTACTTGCAGGGGAAAAATCGAAAGCAAAAGATCCAAATCAATGGGTGATTGTAGGTACTGCACCTATCCATGAAATTTATGGCTGTATGCTCAGAAAAGGTGACCCTGAATTTAAACAAGTGGTAGATGACGCAATTAAAGCAGTCTATAGCTCAGGTGAAATCAACAATATGTATAAGAAATGGTTCGAACAACCTATTCCGCCTAAAAATATTAACCTGAACTTCCCAATGTCGGAACAATTAAAAGCCCTTATTGCGTCACCACATGACCGTGATCAGTAATCTATGCTGACCATTCTCTCAATGATTATCAGGTAGTGCTTTTGCCTACCTGATTAAGAATCTGGAGCTCCTATGAACTATAGCTGGAACTGGGGCGTACTATTTCAATCTACCGGTGTCGGTGACAGTAGTTATCTCAACTGGATTTTAATCGGCTTAGGTTGGTTACTGTTTATTGCCATCGTGGCATGGTCTATCGCATTTGTCTTGGGCAGTATGCTCGGTATTATGCGTACGCTTCCAAATAAAACTGCACGTGCGATTGGCACAGCCTATGTGACCATATTTCGCAATATCCCTTTATTAATACAACTGTTTATTTGGTTTTATGTGGTGCCCAATTTTTTACCCGCAGGGCTGAAAGATTGGTGGGTGAATGATTTAAGTGCCAATACCAGTGCCCTTATTTCTGCCAGTATTGGTTTGGGTTTATTTACTGCTGCACGGGTTTGCGAACAAGTCCGTACAGGAATTGAAGCCTTACCCAAAGGACAAATCAATGCAGGCTATGCCATGGGGTTCAGTACAGCACAATTGTACCGCTACATTATTTTGCCGCAGTCCTTCCGTACCATTTTACCTCCGCTCAGTTCAGAACTGACCAACTGCGTAAAAAACACGTCTGTTGCTTCGCTGGTTGGTGTGGCTGAAATTATTTCGCAGATGAAAACGATCAGTGAGTACACACAAAATACCATCGAGATTTATACCTACGTCACCATTATTTTTATTGTGATTAACATCTGCTTAATTCAATTTATGAGTTTTCTGGAAAAACGCTTGCGTATTCCGGGCACAATTGCAGGAGATAAATAATGGACTGGCTCACTGCATTTATTCAAGATTTACAACTCTCTGCGCCAGCCCTATGGCATGGCCTCAGCATTACCTTAAAAGTTGTTTGCATAGCGACCGTAGGCGGTATTTTTATTGGCACATTGTTGGCTTTAATGCGTCTATCTTCTATTCGGATACTGAATCTAATCGCACAAGCCTATGTCAATTTATTCCGCTCTATTCCGCTACTGTTGGTACTAATGTGGTTTTACTTTGCGGTACCATTTTTCTATACCGCAATTACAGGCAATTATTTAACTATCGATACGGCTTTGGTTTCGAGTATTGTTGCCTTCATGCTATTTGAAGCGGCCTATTTTTCTGAAATTGTCCGCGCTGGGATTCAGTCTATTCCTAAAGGGCAAAACGCCGCAGCCTATGCACTAGGCATGAGCTATGGTCAATCCATGCGTCTAATTATTCTGCCGCAAGCCTTTCGAAAAATGACGCCATTGCTACTCCAACAAACCATTATTCTGTTCCAAGATTCAACCATGGTCTATGCAATTGGCTTACTGGATTTTTTCCGTACCAACTACGTCCGTGGCGACCTGATGTCATTATTGACCCAGTACATTCTATTTGCAGGTCTGGTCTACTTTAGCATCAGTGCATTAGCAACATTTATTGTGAAAAGAATACAAAGGAGATTAAAAGTATGAGTGACCAAAAAATAATGATTGATCTCCAAAACGTCAGTAAATGGTATCAACAATTTCAAGTCCTGACCAATTGCACCACACAAATTTGCCAAGGTGAAGTGGTGGTGGTTTGTGGACCCTCAGGTTCAGGTAAATCGACGCTCATTAAAACCGTCAATGGTTTAGAACCCTTTCAAAAGGGGCAAATTTATGTGGATGGCGTCCCAATTGCAGACCCAAAAACCGATTTAAATAAATTGCGTAGCCGCGTAGGCATGGTGTTTCAACACTTTGAATTATTTCCACATTTAAGTGTGACTGAAAATTTAACTATCGCCCAAATCAAAGTTTTAGGGCGTAGTGCTGATGAGGCGAAGAAAAAAGGACTGGCTTATCTAGACCGCGTCGGATTAAGTTCGCAAGCCGATAAATTCCCTGCCCAGCTTTCTGGCGGGCAACAGCAACGTGTCGCGATTGCACGTGCATTGAGTATGGACCCGATTGCGATGTTATTTGATGAGCCTACTTCTGCACTTGACCCCGAAATGATTAATGAAGTACTCGAAGTGATGGTCGGTCTGGCGAAAGAAGGCATGACCATGATGTGTGTTACTCATGAAATGGGCTTTGCACGCCAAGTGGCAAATCGAATTATCTTTATGGATCAAGGCAAAATTGTCGAAGACTGTTCCAAAGAGGAATTTTTTACCACACCTCGTAGCGCACGGGCTCAACAATTCTTAGAGAATATTTTGCATTAATTTCGTGCATATTCATCAAGTCGGGCTTAGCCCACTTGATGAAGTTACGTTCAGATATTCGATCAATAAAAATACGTTTTCATCTGCTGATCTGGAACATTTGAGTGATATTAAAAATTCTGAACAATCATTCAATTTATATCCATGATTTTTAATTTAATTAAATAGAAACCAAAATTTTTTATGATTTTAAATTACAACCTAGAGCACTCTTTTAAGCCGATATGCACTATTTTTCATCAAATAATTCTTATTTTTATCTGAATTGGTGCATTTTTTGCTTAATTATTTGCATGAACGGAGTGTTCGGTTGCTGAACTCCAATTTTTAGATTTACTAAACTATTTTGGTGCAAATCCTCTTCCAAAATTTGTACCTAAAGTCGTATTTAGCACTTTTTTCGAGCAAACTATGCAAGATATCGATTTACTTTTTCTACTACTAGGAGCAGTGCTGGTACTGGCCATGCATGCTGGTTTCGCATTTTTAGAACTAGGCACAGTTCGACATAAAAATCAGGTGAATGCCTTAAGTAAAATTCTGACAGACTTTGCGCTTTCAGCAATCGCTTACTTTTTCGTAGGTTACTACATTGCCTATGGACATCATTTCTTCCATATGGGAGCAACTTTGGCGGCAGATCATGGCTATAACCTAATGCGCTGCTTCTTTTTGCTGACTTTCGCTGCTGCTATTCCTGCAATTATCTCGGGTGGCATTGCGGAACGTGCCAAAATGCGTTCCCAAGCATTAGCAACGCTACTCTTAGTTGCATTGGTATATCCATTTTTTGAAGGCATTGTATGGAATGGTAATTTTGGCATTCAAACATGGTTAGAGCACACATTTGGTGCACCCTTTCATGACTTTGCAGGCTCGGTGGTTGTGCATGCCATGGGAGGCTGGATTGCTTTGGCCGCTGTCATTTTACTGGGTGCACGCCATGGTCGTTATAAGAAAGATGGCCGTGTCAGTGCACACCCACCTTCATCCATTCCCTTCCTTGCCTTAGGATCTTGGATTCTCATAGTTGGTTGGTTTGGCTTTAACGTTATGAGTGCACAACGTTTAGATGCGATTTCAGGCATGGTTGCCATTAATTCATTAATGGCGATGGTAGGTGGAACCATTACGGCCAACATGATCGGTAAAAATGACCCCGGTTTCTTACATAATGGTCCGCTTGCTGGCTTGGTTGCTATCTGTGCAGGCTCTGATATTGTGCATCCTTTTGGTGCGCTTGTGATTGGTGCCATTGCTGGGATTATTTTTGTGAAGTTCTTTACCTACACCCAAAACAAACTCAAAGTGGATGATGTGCTGGGTGTATGGCCATTACACGGAATTTGCGGTGCTTTTGGTGGACTTGCAGTCGGTATTTTCGGTCAACAATGGTTAGGCGGTATTGGTGGCGTATCCATGATGTCACAAATCATTGGCACACTATTCGCGATTGTGGTTGCACTTGCGGGTGGATTCGCAGTATATGGTGGTTTAAAAGCCTGCATCGGCATTCGTTTGTCGCAAGAAGATGAGTTCCGTGGTGCTGATTTATCCATCCACAAAATTTCAGCCAATTCGGACGACAGTATGTTTTAAATTTTCTCAATTTCCGCATATTGCGAGGCGATTCTCAGGAATCGCTTTTTTTTATGTCAGCAATTTTATGCTTACTCTAAATAGGTATATAGCTCATGTAAGGTCTGAATATGCGGAACTTGTAAACGTTCATCTTCAGGGTGAAAACCTTGTAACCAGATAGCTTGCATCCCTGCTTGTTGTGCGCCCCAAACATCATTCACAGGATGATCACCAATGAACAAACATTCTGACGGGTGTACCCCTAAGTTTTCCGCAGTATGCAGAAAAATCTGCGGATGAGGCTTACTCATCCCTGCTTGTTCGGAACTCACGATCACATCAAAATAATTCTTGAAGCCAAGCCCAGTTAAAATATTCAAACGAGTCGCATGTCCACCGTTCGACACCACTGCCAATACATAATCTTGTTGTTTCAAGCTTTGTAACAACTCTAATGCTCCAGACATGGCAACAGCACACTGTCCAAAATACTGAAACCAGAAATCGGTTAAGTCTTGAAAATCTACCTTAGTTTTCCACGCCAACTCTTGTAATAAAGCAAATGCAACCGATGCCCCAATGGTCGGGTGAGTCAGTTGTTCTTGCTTAGGATATCCGCCATTATCAATTCGGCGGATAATTTGCTGTATTTTTTCCAGATCAGGTGCAAGTAAGTATGACTGAAACTGTTCTATCAAAAACTCACTATAGCGCCGAATACTTTGGTCACGATGGGTTAAAGTGTTGTCCAAATCAAATAATACTGCACGAATAGGCATAACATTCTCAGGCGACTTTTGCCTTTTAATCTAGCATTTTAAACCATGTTTGCATTACAGATTATCTGCTAAGTTCTACATCAAATCTGTTAAATACATCAGTTCCTCTATCTGCTTTTAAGATTCAATTAAGTCCGATTTAAGTTTGCTTTGCTCTAATCAAAGTCCTCCAAATCTCGTTTGTACGACCATGTCTGAATTACAACGTTTTAGCCTCAAACAAGGACTGATTTTGCTGTTCAGTTTTGTTCTACTGCAACTGCTTTTTCCTGTTGCGGGTCAACTTGACCTGATGTTGATCCAGCCTTGGACAGGCACTCATGGACAATTCCCATGGCGTTATGACTGGTTTTTAGAAACTCTCAATCATAAATATGTTAAAAACCTACTCATCCTTTGTGATATCAGTTTTGTGAGCCTTTGGCTTGTGAGTTTTAAAATCGAACGTTTGGCAGCAAAGCGCTGGCAATATGCTTATCTGTTCTGGATTTTAATTTTGAGTACCAGTGTGGTGGGGATTCTTAAATCACAATCGGGACATGCCTGCCCTTGGAATATGACCCAAGCGACAACGACTGGTTTTTTCTGGAACTTTAACCTTAGTCATGGGCATTGCTTCCCTGGCGGACATGCAGCAACCGGTTTTGCCTTAATGACAGGCTTCTTTGCTTTTAGGAAGACTGCGCCTAAACGTGCTTATTTCTATCTTGTTGCAGGCTTGATATTGGGCCTTGCTATGGGATGGGCGCAAATGATGCGTGGGGCACACTTCCTCAGCCATAACCTCTGGACTGCTTGGGTCATTTGGTGCTGTAACGTTGCACTTTATCCATTTTTCTATAAACGACTTGTTCCAGTTCAAACCTTAGACATGGAACAGCCCCCTACTTTTATTCAACAACCTACTACGGAAAACACTCAAGAAGCCGCTTAATACCTTAGATAAGCCACAGTTATAAGTAAGATAATGATGGTTGAATCTACACTGTATCTCGGTTATTCAACTCTAGCCGATATGCATTTCTTTTAGCACTTACCATACTTTGGTGAGTGCCTAATTCTAAAACAACAGCATAACATTGGACATTTGCTAAAAGACAGAATCTAGCAAAAGTGATCTAAGTTAACCTTTACTTTAATTCAGCTCATTCCAGCTTAAAGAGATGGCTGTACTGATTTCATTTGTCGAGGAAACTGTACTTGAACAAATAAGCCACCTAAAGTCTGGCTTTTTCCAAACTGGATTTTTCCACCTAAATGTTCTGTTGCTTTTTGCACAATCGAAAGACCTAGCCCACTTCCCATCTCTAAGTGATGATGAATGCGATAAAAGCGTTTCATGATCTGTTCATACAAAGCAGGATCAATTCCTGGACCACTATCCTCAACCTGAATCACCGCATCATTGCCTTGTGAAAAAATTGAGACATTGATTACGCCATTTTTAGGTGTGTATTTAATTGCATTATCAATCAAATTATAAATAATAGATCGTGCAGCAGATTCTAAACCATTCACCACGACTTCCTCTTGGCGCTCCATGCCTAAATCAATCTCTTTCTGCAAAGCCACGTGAATCAGTTGTTCCACACAATTTACTGCCACTTGATTTAAGTAAAATGGCTGTTGTTGCATGATATGCAAGCCACTTGCATCTTGCTTGGCTAAATCGAGTAACTGGCTAATTAAATGCTGAATACGAATTAAACCTTGGCTCAAATTTTCTAATGCGATGTTTTCTGGAAACTCACGCAATAGAATCTGCATCTGTAAATTCAGTGCAGTAATCGGTGTTCTGAGCTCATGCGCTGCATCTGCAATAAACTGGCGCTGTTCTTGTTGTGCCGACTCAATCCGTTCAAATAAATAATTCATTTCCTGAATTGTGGGTATTAACTCAACAGGATAACGACTCAGCTTAATGGGTGTTAATTCATCTAGACCACGGCGGGCAATTTCTTGTCTAAATTCATCCATAGGTCTTAGACTGCGTAAAATTACCCAGCCCAAACCCCATAAAATAAACGGAATCATCACCAGATAGGGCACAAACATACTGGTGGCGAGTTCCAAGGCTAAATGACTTCGCGCTGCAAACGGTTGGCTGACCTGAATTTGATACTTTTCTGTCGGTAGCACATACATTCGCCACACCCCTTGCGAGGTGGAGCGATCATAAAATCCAGCCTGATTTACACCATGTAATAACAAATCAAACTGATGCTGCGGATGTTCTTGCTTTTCCCATACATCGATAAATAAGTCTTCTTCATGATAGCGCTTATGAATATCAAAATGACTTTTGATGGGTGCAGGGTCATGAGCAGCCACACGTTCCGCAAGATTCTGCATTTGGGCGTCAAGAATTTCATCCAGTTCCCCCAATGAAATCCAGTATGCGGTTGCAATCAGCACGCCACCCAACAGTAAACTAAAACCTGAAACAAAAATCAGCAATCGTTTCTTTAACGATGTTTGTGTTGGCATTGCGTGCAGTTGCTGCATAAAAGCTTAATCCAATTTACCTAAGCGATAGCCCATACCACGAATGGTGCGGATAAAATCTTTACCCAACTTTGCACGCAAATGATGGACATAAACCTCAATAGTGTTGCTATTCACTTCACTGTCGAAATCATACAGCTTATCTTCTAAATTGGCTTTGGAAAAAATTTTATTAGGATAACTGACCAATGGCACAAGAATTGCCCATTCACGATTGGAAAGTTCCACCTCTTGTCCATGCAATAACGCGATATGTTGTTCAACATCTAATTCCAAATCGCCGTAACGCAATACTGTAGTTTCCTTCGATGGCATTTCTTGCATGCTTCGACGCAATAAAGCTTGAATACGCGCCAATAGTTCTACAAATTCATAAGGTTTGACCAGATAATCATCTGCGCCCTGATTCAAACCGTCTACCCGATTCTGCACCTGATCTCGTGCAGAAATAATCAAAACCGGTAAATTTGGAAAACTTTGACGAATTTTTGCCAACACCTGCATGCCATCCATCATCGGCAAGCCTAAATCCAACAACACGACATCAAAACTTTGCTGTTGTAGGAGCTTTAAAGCATCAAGCCCATTGTTTACCCATTCCACCTGAAAATCGTGCAATTCCAACAGGGTCTTGCTAGATTCAGCAATCATGAAATCATCTTCGATCATTAAGATTTTGGTCATTCTGCTCATCCTAACTTAAGCCTTTCCCGTTGGATTGGGTGAACATTGTTTTAACATATCATTTTTATCATCAATCACTTGGGTTTTCACATCCAATAAGGACAACAACGTTGGAAATAAATTGTCCTGACTGCGTACAGCTTGTTTTTGCTGCTGTAAACAACTGACTTGGCTTGTATTGTGCTGTTGCCATGTTGGTGAGAACCACATAATCATTGGCACATGAGTTTGCTGAGTTGGTGCAATTGCATAAGGCGCACCATGTAAATACATCCCACTTTCACCTGTCGACTCACCATGATCCGATAAATACCAAAAGCCCGTTTGATAATTTGACACATCTTTAATGGTTTGAATCACCTGATTTAAAATATGGTCTGTATAAACGATCGAGTTGTCATAACTGTTCAGCAATTCATCTCGGCTACAACCTTGAATGGCATTGGTCGCACACATTGGTTTGAAAGGTTGGAACTGCTCTGTCGAACGTTTGTAATAAGCTGGTCCGTGGCTTCCCATCTGGTGTAGCACGATCAGTTGAGGTGTTTTATCTTCAGTTGGAATGCTCGCCAAATAAGACTTCAAGCTATCCACCAAAACTTCATCCATACATTCGCCTTCAGCATCACACCATTTTTGTTTTAATGCAGCTGGAATTTCAAACTTATGCACGCGATCACAAGCACCTTTACAGCCTGAGTTATTATCAATCCATGTCACTTTATAGCCTGCGCGTTGTGCAATATCGAGTAAACCTTCTCGATGACCTGCCAACTGTTCATCATAATCTTCACGCGGCATTCCAGAGAACATACATGGCACTGATACTGCGGTCGCTGTCCCACAAGAACTCACTTGGCTAAAGTTAATGACATTCTGTTTAGATAATTCGGGATTGGTATTCTTTGCATAACCATTCAAAGAAAAACTTTCTGCGCGAGCTGTTTCACCTACCACCAAAACCATGAGTTTAGGCATTCCTTCTGCGCCGGTATTCACCACTCGGTGAGCGTCTGTACCATAGGTCACCAAAGGTAAATTTTCTTTAGGCTTCTGTTTACGGTAATAGGATAAAGTCGAAGCAATAGTATTTTGTGGTGAAATCATGCCTTTTAAATCACGATGTTCACGGAAAATCGCAGCAAAATCGACATAGAATACAAATAGCAACCCACCAATAACGGCCAATGAACCCACAACGTGCAAGCTCTTACTCAAGAGTTGTTTCGATAGAGATTTGCTTTCAATTCGAATCAGTGCAATCAACACCATTGGCAGCACTACCATAAACATGCTCCACACCACGAACTGCATGGAAAATAAATCCAATGCCTCTTTGGTGTCAGTTTGCATCATGTTTTGGACTTGCCCAGGTGAAATAACAACACCCAAACTATTCACAAAATAAGCTGTTAATCCGCCTACCAAAACTAAAAACAATGCCAAAATTTTAGCATTCCATTTCCACTGGAATAACTGCAATATCAGGTTATAGAGCGCAACCACAACCAAGACCGTTGCAGATAAAAATGCATAGGCTTTAAAACCTTGATAAGGTGTGAGTAATTGAATTTGCTTATAAAATGCAAAATTCAGAGCAACACCTAACCAAAGTGCAAGTAACAAATTAAATTGATGTAAAGCCAGCGGTGGAAAAAACTGTTTCAGACGTTCGAGGCGAGACAAATTCATTTTGAGCGATTCGATGATTAATATCCTTATTATTAATATATAAATTAAAACTTAAAGCTGACTTAAAATAAAAAAAGGACGCTACTTTTGCACCGTCCTTTTGTATGTTTTTTTTTAAATTAGAATTTGAATTCTAAACCTGTACCAACAACTGGCTGTTTAGTTTCATTATTGCCTTGCTCAAGTGTTAAGTAACCACCATAACCGTACAACTTCACTTGCTTGCTGAATGCATAGTCTACGCCAGCAATAATTTGGTCAGCATCATAATCATCTGAGTTGTCTTTAAAGCTGGTCGTGTTCGCACTGTATTGTGCTTTGATCGTCCATGCTTTTGCAGATGGAATGTTATATTCCGCACCTACTAACCAACCTTGCGAATCATCAATATTAGCAGCAGCCGCTTCATTGCCATTTGCAGCTTCTACTTCAGACGTTTGATACAATGCTTTTAAAGCCAAGCTATTGTCGAGTACATTTAAACGCCCAATCGCACGTAGAGTATTCGCAGCAGCAAATGCTGTACCAGCAACACCACTCGTCACTTCTGGTGCAGATGCATTAGCAATACCACGACCAGCAAACGTTGTTGGAACAGCTTTATCATATGCTACACCCGCCACAAAAACTGGGCTGTCATACACCAAAGATGCAGACCAAGTATCGCCTAAACCACGACCAGCCGATTTAGAAGCACCATTGCCTTTTGCAATACCACTGTCTTCGCCAGTCGCAAGCAATGCATTTAATTTGATTGCACCTGTAGGCAACGTAAGCGCTGGAGACTCATATACCACAACGTTTGCAAGACGAGTTTCACCCGTCATAATGCCTGTGATGTCCGCTTTATTGTTTACATAGTTATTGAAAGTATCTACAACACTTGAGAGTTGCTTCAGCGGTGTATCATGCGCACCCACTTTCACAGTACCTAATTTTGCATCTTTTAAACCGACATAACGGTTACGTGCAGACCAATCTGATCCTTCGCCATCAGCGTTAAATGCCCATTCAGCTAAATAAACAGCACTTAAACGGTCATTTAATTTTTCGTCACCTTTGACACCAAGGTAAGAACTATTTGAACTGACTTCTACAACATCTTTATCTGGAGTGCCTGACTTATTGTCTTCTGGTAAATAGTCCACACTCGCATCAATTTCACCATAAAACGTTGGTGCCGCAAAAGTTGAACCCGCTAACAAACTTAAAGCAATCGCTGCTGCAATTTTGGTTTTCATTAAATCATTTTCCCTGGTGTTAATTTTGTTACAAATATTACATTGCAGTCACATATTACAAAAGGATTAAATTTTTATTTATATATATGTTTTAATACTTTAGGCTAACAACAAGCAAGTAGCTGAATTGTAAAGTTATTTTTCAAATTTCATCCATCGGAAAATTGTAACAAGACAGAAAATTGCGATAAAAACGATCAAAAATAGATAATTTGTATAGCCTAAAACATCACCAATCAAACCACTCAAGCTATATAACACACCACTGACCGTTGCCATAACAGCGACCTGAAAGGTGAAATCGGTTGCTGCATATTCTAAACGGCTGTATTGCATGACTAAGGTTAACATGACCACCAACAGCATGGCGGAAACTGCATCTTCCGCAGCATTAATCACATAAATCACAACTGGAGCTATCGCCTGTTGCTGTTCATATTGATAAGCCAACCAAGTGTAAGTTGCTAAACAGATAATTTTTAAACCTGAAAATAAGCACAGGGCCTGAGAGCGGCGCATGATTTTAAGTAATGCACCAGCAAAACCCGCCCCCAATAAAGCGGCAAATGCGCCTAACATGGTGACATATACGCCTATTTGAGTAAAACTCAAACCTAAATCGACCATCAAAGGTTTAAGCAGAGGTCCTGTTAGTCCATCTGCCACTTTAAAGGTCAATAACACCCACAACCATCGCCATAGAGTTGAACTGCTACGGTAATACTTTAGATATTGAGTAATCGCTTTGCTTTTCTGTCGCCATGACGTTGAAGGCTGATGCACCACCTGTACTGGTGTAGACTCCCGATATAACAACACGGGTAATGTATTCAGCAAGACCAATCCCGCCAACAGCAAAAAAGTCGTCTGCCATTCAAACCCATCTAACATCCAGAGTATGGCACCGCCCCCGACAATAAACCCCAAGCGAGAACCTATCACTTGAAAGGTGTTGCCCCAGTGCTGCTGTTCAGATTTTAAAATGCGAACCGCCAGTCCATCTGTTGCAATGTCCTGCGTCGCACCTACAAAGTTCAAACTGAGCAAGGTCATAAAAAACAGGAGTAAATAGTGCGGTTGGTCGAGTGCATGAATAGGTAAAAAGGACAGCACGACTAATACCACAACGCTGAACAACTGCATTGGAATAATCCAGCTCCGATAATGTCCGCGCTGCGAATTACCGACTCGATCTACCCAAGGTGCCCATAAAATTTTGATTGACCATGGCAACATTAATAAGCCAAAACCACCAATATGCGCCAATGACACCCCTTCTGCTCGGAGAATGACAGGCAGCGCATGTGTCATAAACCCCACAGGTAAACCTTGCGCCCAGTACAATGAAAACAGCAATAAATAAACGTTCTGTGCGATTGGCATATCTGGCAATCCTATGATGTTGGACATGGTGCTCATTGGTGAGCATTTCTGCACATCCAAGCGCACATTTTGCCAATGAAGCACGATTTCTGAAAGCGTAATATCAAGAAAAACCAAGAATATTTGTCAGGATGACAAGGCTATGTCTATGCAGCATTTTCCTATTTTGCCGCCGCACGTGCCCGCGCGAGGTAACGCCTTTTCTAAACAGCTTTTCCGTCGATTGTTTCTGGCGCAAGGCTGGTCTTTTTCTGGTGAATTTCCCGATTTACCCAAAGCAGTTGCGATTATCTCCCCCCACACCTCTAATATTGATGCTTGGCATGGCTTTACTGCACTATTGGGTTTAGGCATTCAAATTACCGTATTCGGCAAACATACGCTGTTTAAAACACCGCTAAAGCCCTTATTGGACTGGATCGGTGTTATTCCTGTGAATCGTGCTAGCCCGCATGGACTCACACAGCAAATCATTCAGATTATTCAGGATAAAGATAAAATTTGGGTGGGTATGGCACCTGAAGGCACCCGAAAAAGTGCCAGCAGTATTAAAAGTGGATTTTACCGAATTGCAGTTGGAGCACATATTCCAATTGTCATGTTTGCCTTTGATTATGATCACAAAACCATTCGCTGTTTAGGCGTATTCCATCCCAGTGGGGATTTTGATCAGGATTTACCCAAGATCTTAGCCTGCTATGCAGGACAATTCTCCGCAAGAAATCCAGAGTGGTTGGCAAAGCCGTTACAAACTCTCGTCAAAAAGTGACTAGAAATATGTGTCAAAATTTGATCTGATATGCGCAATTTTTCTCCTATTTAGAGTGCAATGTCTCACCTACGCTTTTTTCAATATAGCCTGATTGGCTTACTCGGCTTTACCCTTGCTGGTTGTGATAAAACAGCAAGCAAACCACCTGTAACCACCCCAATCAAGGCACGTGAACCCGTTATTGCGATTGCTCTCGGTGGTGGTGGTGCCAAGGGTTTTGCACATATTGGCGTACTTAAAGTGCTCGAATCACATGGGATTAAACCTAAAATTGTCACTGGTACCAGTGCTGGAAGTTTTGTCGGCAGCATCTATGCCAGTGGCAAAAGCCCTTACCAACTGCAACAGCTCGCGCTGCAATTACAAGAGTCCGATCTACGTGACTTGACTTTAAACAGCCAAGGCATTGTGTTGGGGCAAAAACTACAGAACTATGTCAATAAAAATGTCGGCAATCAGCCCATCGAAAAATTTCCGATCCGCTTTGCTGCGGTTGCAACTCGCTTAGACAATGGCAAAAAAGCTGATTTTATTTCAGGTAATGCAGGTCAAGCTGTTCGTGCATCCTGTAGCATTCCAAATGTCTTTGTCCCTACAACTATTCGGGGGAGTAAATATGTCGATGGTGGTTTAGTCAGCCCGATTCCTGTGACTACTGCGAAAGCGATGGGTGCAGATATTGTCATTGCGGTCGACATTTCTGCCCGTCCCGTTGGCAATAAACCGCTGAATATGTGGGGTTTACTCGACCAAACCATTAATATTATGGGGCAACAAAGTATTAATACCGAGTTGAATCAAGCCAGTATAGTCATTCAACCTAAAGTTGGGCATGTCGGAACTTTAGACTTAAAAGCCAGCAATCAATCCATCCTTGAAGGTGAAAAAGCAGCACAACTCAAAATTAAAGCGATTGAAACGGCTATTAGTAACTTTAAGAAGTCTCCCGCAGCATTTAAACCTGCACTGAAGGCAAAATTCTAAATAAACACTTTTTTAATATTCATCATCTTAGACATCTGTTACAGTGAATAATGATACCTTTATAAGCACTATTCACTAACACAATACACGAGTAGATGTATGGAATTTGTTTTTGAACCGTGGCACTGGTTTGTCCTCGGTGTTTTATTAATGCTGTCCGAATTAATCATTCCCGCTTTCGCAGCGTTGTGGTTTGGGATTAGCGCCATTTTGGTGGGTATTTTATTGTGGATTTTTCCTGCCCTCGACTCAACAGTACAATTAGTACTGTGGATGATTTTGTCCATCCTTTGCACCATCGCATGGTTTAGATTCATCAAACCACTCTCCATCGATAAAACCAAAGCTGGTCTTTCACGCGAAGCAACCATTGGTCAGATCGGAATGGTCATTCAAGTCAATATGGAACATGAACAAATCCGCGTTAGGTTTCCAATGCCAGTTTTAGGCTCTGATGAATGGAACTGCCGCACTCTCTCGAGTGTGAATGTTGGTGATCGGGTACGTGTAGTCGATATTCTGGGGAATGATCTTGTGGTACAGCCACATCGTCCAAATCATGACAATCAATAAAAGCGAGTAAAACTATGTCAGCGGGATCTATTATTGTTATTGCGTTGTTGGCTTTTGTCGGCATCACGATTTTTAAGGGGGTTCGCATTGTTCCCCAAGGCTACAAATGGATTGTACAGCGTCTAGGTAAATACCATACGACATTAAGTCCTGGTCTAAACTTTGTCATTCCATATGTAGATGAAGTGGCTTATAAAGTCACCACCAAAGATATTGTTTTAGATATTCCCTCTCAAGAAGTCATTACCCGTGATAATGCTGTATTGGTCATGAACGCAGTAGCATACATTAACTTAACTACCCCTGAAAAAGCAGTCTACGGGATTGAAAACTACACATGGGCGATTCAAAACTTGGTGCAAACCTCGCTTCGCTCTATCGTAGGCGAAATGGATTTAGATGATGCACTCTCTTCACGTGACCATATTAAAGCTAAACTCAAAGCAGCCATTTCTGATGATATTTCAGATTGGGGGATTACTTTAAAAACCGTTGAAATTCAAGATATTCAACCTTCTCAGACCATGCAGTCAGCGATGGAAGCACAAGCTGCTGCTGAGCGTCAACGTCGTGCAACAGTAACCAAGGCAGATGGTGAAAAACAAGCGGCAATTTTAGAAGCCGATGGTCGCCTTGAAGCCTCACGTCGTGATGCAGAAGCACAGGTGGTACTCGCAGAAGCATCACAACGTGCAATTGAAATGGTTTCATCTGCGGTAGGTGATAAAGAAATTCCAGTTGCTTACCTATTGGGTGAACAATATATCAAAGCCATGCAAGACATGGCGAAATCCAATAATGCCAAGACCGTAGTCTTGCCTGCGGATGTTTTAAATACCATTCGTGGTGTGATGGGTCGTAACAATTAATCCGACAAATGATATCCCTTTGCATTTCAGTAGAATAGGCAGTTTGTGACTGCCTATTCTTTTTTTTAGAACAAAAAAAACAGAAAACTTTGTGAATTTATGTTTAAATCCCGCGCTTATTTTTAGGATATTGTTTGCTTTTTGTAACAATTTGAACAAAAAGCGGAATTTCAGTTTGTGATTTAACTCCCAAGGATAAGCGTATGAGTTCACTGAATCCGACCTTAATCACTTTTTTCTTTTATATCATTGCCATGGTACTTATTGGCTTGATGGCTTACCGCGCAACCAATAACTTTGACGATTACATCTTAGGTGGTCGTAGTTTAGGAAGTTTCGTGACTGCACTTTCGGCTGGTGCATCAGACATGAGTGGTTGGTTACTCATGGGCTTACCTGGCGCAATCTTCTTGTCTGGCCTTTCAGAAATGTGGATTGGTATTGGTTTAATTATTGGTGCTTGGCTCAACTGGCTATTGGTGGCTGGACGTTTACGCGTTCACACTGAAGTACAGCATAATGCCTTAACCTTACCTGACTATTTTTCCAATCGTTTTAACGATCACAAGAAAGTCCTGCGTATTGTATCGGCCTGTGTAATTTTAATTTTCTTCACCATCTACTGTGCTTCAGGCATGGTGGCAGGTGCCCGTTTGTTCGAAAGCATGTTTGGCATGTCTTATACAACTGCGCTTTGGGTAAGTGCTATTGCAACCATCAGCTATGTGTTTATTGGTGGTTTCCTTGCTGTGAGTTGGACCGACACCATTCAAGCCACTTTAATGATTTTTGCCTTGATTTTGACCCCAATTGTTGCCCTGCTCAGCTTTAGCGACACGCAAGAATTAACCATGGCACTTGAAGCAGCTCGCCCTCAAGCCATGAACTTGTTTGGTGATTTAAGTGTAGTTGCGATTATTTCATTGATGGCTTGGGGCTTAGGTTACTTTGGTCAGCCACATATTCTCGTTCGCTTTATGGCAGCCGATTCTGTCAAATCTATTCCCAATGCACGTCGTATTGGTATGGCGTGGATGATCTTCTGTCTTGCAGGTGCGGTTGCTGCTGGTTTCTTTGGTATTGCCTATTTCCACCAACACCCTGAATATGCTGCTGCGGTGAATGCGAACCCAGAAACAGTATTCATGGAACTGACCAAAGTTCTGTTTAACCCTTGGGTTGCAGGTATTGTACTGGCTGCCATTTTAGCTGCAGTCATGAGTACTTTAAGCTGTCAGCTTTTAGTGTGTTCAAGTACCTTAACAGAAGACTTTTACAAATCATTCTTACGTAAAAATGCCTCACAAAAAGAATTGGTTTGGGTGGGTCGTCTCATGGTATTGCTCATTGCCTTATTAGCAATCTGGATGGCAGGTAATCCTAATGCCAAAGTGCTTGGTCTGGTGGCATATGCTTGGGCTGGTTTCGGTGCAGCGTTCGGTCCTTTGATCATCTTATCTTTATTCTGGAAGCGCATGACTTTAACAGGGGCACTTGCAGGTATGATTACAGGTGCAGTCATGGTGATTGTCTGGAAAAATGCTTTCGGTGCAACTGGTATTTATGAAATTATTCCTGGTTTCATTTCTGCAACCATCGCAATCATTGTGTTCAGTCTACTCAGTAAAGCACCTGAAAAAGACATTACTGATCGATTTGAACAAGCTGATGAGCTTTACAAAGCATCAAAATAAGTGTCAAAAAAACTCTATATAACCTAGGGGTGATATAGAGTTTTCCTTAAAGTGCATTCAGATTCAATCGATTCCGAATGCATTTCCAGTTTTGTTCGAACTTTGACTTTTAAAACTGTCTTGCCAATAAGAACTGAGAAATTTGTTCTAATTCTTGCGCTTGCCCTTCAAAAAACTGCAAAGCGGCAAAAGCTTGGTCATGTAAATTTTGCGCATAAGCTTTGGCTTGTTCTAGGCCCATTAATGCAGGATAGGTCGACTTTTCGACTTGCTCATCTTTACCCGCAGTCTTACCGAGTTGTTCGGTATTGGCAATAATATCCAAGATATCATCTTGCACTTGAAAAGCCAGACCAATATTTTGCCCATACTGACGTAATTGCGGAATTGCAGGGTCCGTACCCTGAAAAATTGTCACTGCCGCCATCATAATTGCCGCAGTAATTAAGGCACCTGTTTTATTCCGATGAATGGTTTCTAAAGCTTGCTGATCAATTTGCTTGCCTTCCGCCTGCAAGTCTAACACTTGCCCACAGACCATTTTGGACGAAGCTGTTGCTAGAATTTGCATTTGCTTAAGAATCACCGACTGATCAACCGCTTCACCTTGGTCAAACAAACGACTGCCCAAAATTTCGAATGCCATGGATTGTAAAATATCACCTGCTAAAAGTGCAGTATCTTCCCCATAAGCGACATGACAAGTTGGTTGACCACGGCGTAACTGATCATTGTCCATGCAAGGTAAATCATCATGTGCCAAGGAATAGCAATGAATCAATTCTACCGCTACGGCTGCACGACGTACTGCTGCTCTGTTTTGATTCGGACGAATCGCCGCTGTTGCGTAGCATAAAGCTGGTCGTACTCGTTTCCCACCCAACATCACGGCATGATGCACTGCACTTTTTAAAGGCTCTGGCAAAGAAAAGGCCTGTAATGCAGTAAGAAGATCTTGCTGAATCTGCTGTTGCGCTTGCTGCAACGTATTATTTTGTACGTCAGTTAAAGATGACACATTTGCCTCGAGTATTTTTGCTATACAGCGCTACGAAGATGCTGCATGACCATCAAAGTTCGGATTGCTCGTGATTGTACGCTAAAATGCGAAGCCTGCCATACACCTTGATCTAGATTTGATACAAGTTAATCTTATAAATAACGATGCTATAGGTCATATTTTTCATCCAAGCCAATCAACTTAAAAACATTTTGCATTTAAATTTATCTAAGTCGACATATTTCTCTACATGAAATTCTTCTTTATCACTTATATACAACACTCACCTTTCTGACATCGCTGATGTTTAGGATAGGAATAACACCCATTATGGTTGACATAATAAACACAATTTTTAAGTCCTTTTTTAGCGCAAGATAAGGCTTTATTCGCCAGTTCATAAAATGACTGAGCAAACATAAATTCCCGAGTACTTACCACCCCCACTGAAATCGATAATTCATGCAAAATTTGACCTCGGAAATGCTGTCCTAAAATCTCAACTGCACTTCGATAAATTTCTGCCTGCTCACAACCTTGCTGTAAAGAAAAGTTCGGCAACAAAATCGCAAACTCCTCCCCACCCACCCGATAAATATGCTGTGAAACTTCAATCGGGCTCACATTCGATAAAGTTCGGGCTAAAGCTTTAAGCACATTGTCTCCCAAACTCTGCCCATAAAGATCATTCATTTTTTTAAAGTTATCTACATCAACCAACAATAGGCTCAGTTCGGATGCTTCATGTTGTGTCATAGCATGCAAATAATGTTTTAATTTCAAATCAAAGGCACGACGGTTGGCTAATCCAGTTAGATGATCCTTTTCATTACCACGCCGAAATTCTAAATTGCTCGCCTCAAACTGAATTTTTTTATGCATTAAATTAGAAATATCTGAGCTACATAATAGAACAGATTGCAGCTCGCCATTAATACTATAATTCGGTTTTAAGATAACCCAGTAATAGCGACCAAAGACTTGATACTCAAAAGGTTCAACTGAAAGCCCTTGTCTAAATCGCAACACATTTTGGCTAAACACCTGAAAACATTCTTCAGAAAATTGTGCAAGATTTTGCAAATGCATCTGCTCAACAGAAAGATCAAAGCTGCTGGCAAAAAACTGATTGGTAAATAAAATGTCCCCAGTTGGAGAAAACAATGCGGTTGCCAAAGGCAAAGAATCTAACACTTCATGGGTGTTAATATTCAAACTATTTTGAAGAGAATGTGCATCCATAATACATACATTTTTTTAGGTTAAAGCTACGCAAAATGCTACCAAAAAATAGCTATTCCTCATTCGAACATAAAATGAATAGCTTATAAAAATATAAGATATATAAATTTAAGATTTACTTATTCATTTTTAAGAAATAAAGAATAAAAAAAGCCCTTATCCGAAGATAAGGGCTTTTAAATCAGAGTGAGATATAACTTATTTTAGACAATCTTCAGGCACACGCACCCAGCCTTCCATGAGCACACGAGCACTACGGCTCATAATGGCTTTTTTCACTTGCCACTGTCCGTTTTCCAGCACCGCTTGTGCACCCACTCGCAATGTCCCTGAAGGATGACCAAAACGAACTGCTTCGCGTTCCCCGCCACCTGCTGCCAAGTTCACCAATGTCCCTGGAATGGCAGCCGCTGTACCAATCGCAACCGCAGCCGTCCCCATCATTGCATGATGCAGTTTACCCATCGATAATGCACGAACCAGTAAATCGCTATCAGCTTCGGTAATGGCTTTACCACTCGAAGATACGTAGGCTTTCGGTTTGGAAACAAAAGCTATTTTCGGGGTATGTTGACGTGTAGCAGCTTCTGAGATGTCTTGAATCAACCCCATTTGTTTTGCACCATATGCACGAATAGTTTCAAAACGCTTCAAAGCTTCAGCATCACCGTTGATCGCTTCTTGGAGTTCTGTCCCCGTATAGCCAATATCTTCAGCATTTAAGAAAATGGTTGGAATCCCTGCATTAATAAATGTTGCTGGGAATGAACCAATATCTGGAACGTCCAACGTGTCGACCAGATTGCCTGTTGGGAACATGGCACCACCGTCTTCTCCATCATCGGCAGGGTCTAAAAATTCGATTTGCACTTCCGCCGCAGGAAAAGTCACGCCATCAAGTTCGAAATCACCTGTTTCTTGGACTTGTCCATTGGTGATAGGAACATGGGCAATAATGGTTTTTTGAATATTCACCTGCCAGATTCGTACTGTACAAATACCGTTTTCAGGAATTCGCGCCGCATCGACCAATCCATTTGAAATAGCAAATGAACCGACAGCAGCAGTTAAGTTACCGCAGTTTCCACTCCAATCTACAAAAGGCTGGTCGATAGATACTTGTCCAAACAAATAATCAACATCATGCTCGGCTTGTGTACTTTTCGCTAAAATCACAGTTTTACTGGTACTAGATGTTGCTCCGCCCATTCCATCAATTTGTTTTGCATAAGGATCTGGACTACCAATGACGCGAAGCAAGATTTGATCGCGAATTTTACCTGCGATCTGTGCAGCTTCTGGTAAATCATCTTGTTTAAAAAATACGCCTTTACTGGTGCCACCGCGCATATAAGTCGCTGGAATTTTAATTTGAGGAGCGAAACTCATTGTTTTTTAATCCTTGCTGAACCGTTGTTTTGACACATGCGAAAAATTTTAACCTCATCCATCATACTGCTTTTTAAGAAAAAAATTTGCCGTGCATGACTTAAGTATAAAAAAGCAACGCTTGATCATTATTTTTTAAACCAAGCAGAACGATAGAGTCATTTTTTAAATAAATCTAAATAATTGATTCATCATTCAATTTTATATACAAAAGGTAAAATACTTCTAGTTAAATCATTTGACCAATCGTTCATCTACTAGGCTAAGTGTAATCAATCCTTTACAATCCCTATACATTCATCGTCGGGCTGAGAACTTTGAACAATAACTCTTCACAACTTCAGCGTGGCTTAAAGAACCGTCACATCCAACTTATCGCCATGGGTGGCGCAATTGGTACAGGCTTATTCTTAGGTTCCGCACAGGTTATCCAATCTGCAGGTCCATCCATCATTTTAGGTTATGCCATTGGTGGTTTAATTGCTTTTTTAATTATGCGTCAGTTGGGAGAAATGATTGTCCATGAACCTGTTGCTGGTTCATTTAGTCATTTTGCTTATCGATACTGGGGTAAGTTCCCTGGCTTCCTAGCTGGTTGGAATTACTGGATTCTGTATATTTTAGTGGCTATGACCGAGCTAACTGCAGTCGCTAAATATATCAATTACTGGTGGCCTTTTATTCCTGCATGGGCGTCAGTGCTGTTCTTCTTCGTTGTCATTACCCTTATTAACTTGGGTAATGTAAAGTTCTATGGAGAGTCGGAATTCTGGTTAGCAATTATTAAAGTTGCTGCCGTAATTTCCATGATCGTTTTCGGTTTGTATCTATTACTTACTGCAGATGCGAACTCGACTGCTTCATTTAGCAACCTTTGGACACATGGTGGATTCTTCCCGAATGGCTTTGAAGGTCTATTCTATATGTTGGCTTTCTTAATGTTCGCCTTCGGTGGGATTGAACTGATTGGGATGGCAGCGGCAGAAGCTAAAGATCCTGAAAAAACTATTCCTAAAGCCATCAATCAAGTGGTCTTCCGTATCCTCATTTTCTATGTGGGCTCGTTAACCATTCTGTTGTCTTTAGTACCTTGGAATCAATTAGATTTAGGTGGTTTAGACAAAAGTCCATTCGTGATGATTTTCAGCCAAATGGGTATTCAATGGGCTGCGCATTTACTGAATTTCATTATTTTGACTGCTGCATTGTCTGTATATAACAGTGGTATGTATGCAAATAGCCGTATGTTGTTTGGTTTAGCAGAACAAGGAAATGCGCCAAAAGTTTTCTTGAAAGTGAACAAACAAGGGGTACCAATTCCAGCAGTATTGTTCTCTGCATTACTCATTTTCGGTTGTGTATTGTTAAATTACTTTGTACCTGAAGATGCACTCGGCCACTTAATGTATGTAGTTGTGGGTGCATTGGTATTGAACTGGGCAATGATTAGTTTGACGCATTTAAAATTCCGTCAAGCCATGAAAGCTTCTTCAACTCAAACCAAATTCCCTTCACTTTGGTCTCCAGTAAGCAACTATTTAGTCCTGATCTTTATTGCGACTGTGCTATACATTATGTGGACACAAGGCTTTAAAGAATCTGTACTGATGATTCCTGTCTGGATTGTACTGATGGCGATCTTCTTTAAAATGATCAAACCGACCAAGAGCTAAATAGCTTTTGACTGGATTAAAAAGTTATTGTTTCGACAATAACTTTTTTTATGCTTAAAAATCAGTTACATTGTTTTCGTTTTGCGCCCTTAGCTTAACTGGATAGAGCAGTTGCCTCCTAAGCGACCGACGTGGGTTCGAGTCCCGCAGGGCGCACCATTTTATGGTTTATTTTGATCTACAGCACTCCAAACCTACAATAAAAATACATATAATTCAACAAAATAAGAAAGATAAAGTCTAAATTAATCTTATAAATTCTCTTGTGAGCTAATATTTTTTACAGTATAAATTACAGTACAAACTTTTATACGCAAAACTGTGTACTGTAAAAATGCCAAAAATAGTCAAAAGCCTTACTGATAGTAAGATCAAAAGCCTTAAAGCTGATCCAAACAAGCACCAACGAATTTCAGATGGTTTAGGTCTTTATTTGTTCATTCACAAAAATGGCTATAAATATTGGAAATTTGACTATAGTCGTCCATACACTAAAAAGCGCAATACCATTAGTTTTGGTATATACCCAACAACTAGCCTCGCTGAAGCACGACTTAAAAGAGATGAAGCCCGTACCCTTCTCTCTCAAAATATCGACCCACATGTTGAAAAGCTTAGAATTGAGAATGAGATATTAAATACGAATAATAATACTTTTCAAAATATTGCACATGAATGGATGGCAAAGCAAGACTTTGCGGAATCAACAGTTAAAGGGCAACAACGCTTATTAGAAGTAATCAATCAGCATATTGGTAAAATTCCAGTACATGAAATTAAAGCCATGGACATACTGAAAGTTTGTCGAATTTATGAAAAAGAAGAAAAATTAGAAACAGCTAAAAAAGTCAAAGTGAAATGCGGTCAAATCCTTAGATATTCGGTTTCTATTGGCCTTTGCGAGCGTGATGTTACTCAAGATTTAAAAGGAGCGATCTCACCTCCCAAAGTTACACATATGGCAGCTTTGGTAGAACCAAAAGATTTTGCCTTGCTCTTGCAAGACATTGATCATTATGAGGGTTCTGTCATCACACGATATGCTCTACGCATTGCACCATTAGTTTTTGTTCGCCCAGGCGAATTAAGACAAGCTAAGTGGCAAGATGTCGACCTTCAAAAAGGTTTGTGGAGTTATACGCCCCCAAAAACTAAATCAAAGACAGGAGTTCAGCATATTGTCCCGTTATCTACACAAGTGATCCATTTACTTTCTGAACTTGCTCAAATAACAAAAGCTAAAAGTGAATATGTATTCCCAGCAACGACGTCCAACTTAAAACCGATGTCAGAAAATACTATCAATCAAGCTTTGCGTCGCTTAGGCTATACCAGTGAGCAAGCCTGTGGACATGGCTTCCGCGCTTCTGCACGTACAATATTAGAAGAAGTTTTAGAATTTCCGATTGAATTGATTGAGCAACAGCTTGCCCATCAGGTAAAAGATATGCATGGTCGTGCTTATAACCGTACTAAGCATTTAGAGAAGAGAAAAGAGATGATGCAGCGATGGGCTGATTATTGTGATGGGCTAAAAGCTCAATTAATCTAGCAAAAATTATTTTAAAGGAGTTGAGCCGAAATGACTCAACTCTTCTGTCTCCTATAGAACCAGTAATGTTCAGGTCTAGATTTGTATGCCTATTTAACTGATGTACTTACAAGATTACTGACTAATAAAATGAAAGATATCGAAAAATTACTACCACATAAATGGAACCCCACTTGAATTCAAGTGGTGGGGCAGCGGATGCTTACAAATAAATTAATAGATTCACCATCATTATTGATGGTGAATCTATTAAACCAGAACTATTTAAGATTTTTATTGATCTCTTTAAAAATAGTTTCAAATCTTGATAAAGTTGATTCTGAAAGGCTATCAACAAAATCCTTATTACTAGCAAACTCTTTTGCAGGTAAGTAGTGATTAAATCTATTTTTTTTAATAACTTTATTGATTTTTGACAATATATCTTCAATTTCCGTACTTAATTCATCCACCTTAATTTCAGCATGGGTAGAAGATAGGGAAATATTAAATAGTTGAAGATATTCATCAATAGTAAACATATCCTCAATATCAGCTTTTTTTCTATTATCTAAATAATCATGGAAAAATTTTATATTTTTATCAGATATAATTTTTTGAATAGTTAGACTATCAAATTTTGCCTGAGACTTTTGATCTGTAAATGAATCTAAAAGACAGAAAATTGATAATTTAGAACCTCGAAGTAATGAAATAAAACTAGCAACTTTATCTAAGCCGCCTGTTGGCACAATTGTAATATCCTCATTTAAGCCAGTTCTATTATTCGCATTCAAATATTCTGAAATTGTCGTTAAATATAGTAAATCTGAGACCCCTTCAACCAATAGATTCTTTTTAGAAATGAATAAATTCTGTGCAACATCATATCCTAAAGCAGCTTGTAAAGGGAAAAGAGTATTAGGATCTTTTTGTTGAATACTATCACTAACGATAGAGCTCTCGGAGTCACTAAATACCGTTCTGACCCGATTTAATTTCGTTGTTTCCACCATGAAAGGTGAGTGAGTTGTATAAATAACTTGATATTTATCAACTAAACTCTCTAAAAAACGCAGTAAATCTGCTTGGGCAGTTGCATGTAAGTTAAGACCTGGCTCATCTAAGAGTAGGATATATTTTGAATTCGAATCAGCCTGAATTTTGTTAAACCAAACTAAGAATGAAAAAAACCAATTAAATCCTTTGCTTCTATTCTGGAGAGGTAAAGAAACTCTAGTTTTTGAGTTTTTTACACGAATGTCTAAGACATGTTGAACAATATTTGTATCGACTGTTGTTGCATTACCATAATTTGTATTTACGTGTCTTTGAGCAGTAGCTGTTTTTTTATCAATTTTAAATTCGATATTTAAGTCCTGATTTGCAGACCAATATTGGAACAATGTATCAGAAATCAAAGCCTCAGTTGCTTCTAATTCTGCAATAAAATCCTCAAAATCATCTGTATTAATAATATCATTGATATTTATATCTGCTAAATCTAAAAGTGCTTTTGCTGTTTTTAGATCATCCGATAGTTCCACACCCTCATCTAAAAAACTTTCTAACACAATTCTGGATGGAAGTTGGTAATATTCATCATAATAAATGAACTTTGGCAAATGCCTTTTTATTAAAATAGTATATACATATCTTTCAATAAAGCTGTTCCATGTAGAACTTTTAAAAAAATATTTTTTCAAGGGTTCTAACTTTTCTGATTCTTCGGGAAATCTTGTCAGTAACTCATCAAATTCCGATATAGTTAAGGTTGATTTAAGCTCATTTTTTAGATTTTCACTAATACCAGATAGATTAAAGTGTTTTAAAAAAGCCTCAAAATTTATCGAAACGCCACTGATTAGAGTAGCACCATCTTTGTAAGAGCTTGTCACAGTAATTTCATCTTTTCCCTGCCAAGTATCTTTTCCTAATAAGTGTTCTATAAAATCAATAAGTTGTTTTGAAAGTTTATATTTACAAATAATAGCATTAGGATTTTCATCTGATTTATTGATGCTTTTTAATTCTTTACGTGGATAATCTAGTGTTTGATTAAATTTGAATTTCTCATCAGTTTCAAAATAATTAGTTTTTGCTAAACATTCTAAAATAGAGGTTTTTCCTGATTCATTCATTCCAACTAGTACAGTTATATCATCTTCAATCTGTACGGATTGAGGTGTCGTGAATGATTTATATTTTAGAATTTCAATATTTGTAAGTTTAATCATTAGTAATCCCCTTGAATTTAAATATCCAACTTAGGCAAAGCTTTAACAATCTTCATTGTTTCCAAACTTACTGTTATGATCCGTAAAAACAACTCTAATGGATATTTAGCATCACCCATAGTTTCAATCGCCCAGTCGTTTGCATCATTCACAATGCAACTATCTTTGTGCGTAGAAACACCTTGACGCTCTATGACCCATTCAAGTGCAGACTTACCATTCACCACGTAGTCATAAGCCTCTAACGGTATTTCACGGATAGTAATGGCATTGTTATAAATCACCGTATCCTTTTGGTCTTTTTTAGGGAATTTCATTTTGGTCACATAAAAGTCTTTATCTTCTAATTGCTTCAATGATTTACCACCCAAGTCCAATTTAGCTTTGTACGGCTCTACCGTTTCATAGTTCAAATGCCAATGAGCCAAGTCACGACCCGATTTTGAGAACGCCCAGAAATCTTCGGCTTTTTTCACGCATGGGATACGTGGTAACTCTTTAGTCAAGTTGTCTGCATAACGGGTACGATAATCTTCACTGTGCAACAAGCCATACACATAGTAGAAAATATCTTCCTTGCGAATCGTTTCAGTCGAGTAAGCATCTTGGAAATGCTTTAAACCTGCATCACTAATTGCATCTTTACGAGTATATTGACTATCTGCCGTGTTAGTTTCAGCATGGCTAAATAGGTCATCAGCCTTATTTTCTGTTGATGTTTCTTCATAAAGGTAAAGTGGGAAACATTGAGCATCACCAATTAAATGTAAATCAGGAACTAGATCGCTGATTAATAGAGAAAAACCTTTTGTACCTGATAGTGTTAAGCAAATTGTTAAATTTTCTGCTTCTGCTGTAGGGAAGATTTGGGGTATTTGATACACACAGTTATTGAAGTGTCTATTAAAGTACAAATTTTGCTTAGTAAATGGTCTATATAAAGACAATCTAAACTCATTAGCTAAAATTTTATGAACATATCCTTTTCTAACATCATTAAATACTTCTCTAGTCCAACTCATTTTGCTTGAATCAAAATTTACAAAATCTTTTGGCTCTAACTTTTGATCAGAGTTTTTATATCTTTTAACTTCTTCATGATAAAAATCAATCATTGTAGAAACATTGTGTTTTAAATGTTTCATAGAAGATTGATATACCCAAGCATCACGATTAGTTTTGACACCATTTGAGAAATTATAAAACAATCCAACTATGTTTTTATTTTTCTTGTTCCCCATCTCAATAAATTCACTAAAACTATCGTCACGCTGATTGAGCCAATCGTTATGAACATCAGGTGTAAGTGCTGTCCAACCATCAATAGCGGTAATACCATTAATGCTGACTAGATCAGAAATTTTCTCTAATTTTTCCTCACGACTTAGATAATCACCGATGTCATGAAAATAGATTTGACCATGTTGTTTTGTATTTGGATTCTTCACCAATACCGCAATCAAAATTGGAGTTCGAGTGCCTTGACCAAAAACATTATCCTTTTCTTTACGTCTTTGTTCGCCTGATGTTCTTGCATTGCCTCTTAAATGGAAGAAATATAAAGAGCTAAATTCATCTGCTAAACATTTGCGTAACCCATCGGCTGAATTTGAATCGATATAACCACCATTGGTCACAAAACCAATCACACCACAGTCTTTAATACGATCACTCGCCCAACGAATTGCACGAATATATGAATCATAAAGAGAATTTTTTAGTGTAGCAGTTGTATGTTTTGCATAAGTTTCTTCAATGCGACTATCTAAAAAAGGATATTTGACATTGGCGTTATTATCATTGCCTGATTCTTGACCCGCAGAATAAGGAGGATTACCAACAATAACCGTTATATCGAGGTTCTTCTGGCGTTTACGTCTTGCACTGTTATCTACCAAAACCTTACTGACTAAATCCTCTTTTTCGTACATTTCAAAGGTGTCAGTTAAACAAATACCTTCGAATGGTGCATATTCAAGATCGGGATTAACTGTTTTCATCTGATCGTGATATACGGTTTCAATGTTGATTGAGGCAATGTAATACGCCAATAAAACGATCTCGTTGGCGTGGATTTCGTTTTTATATTTATAGGTCAAACGATCCGCAGGGATTAATCCAGACTGAAGCAAGCGGTTAATAAATGTACCTGTACCTGTAAATGGATCCAGAACATGAACATTATCATCAGCAAAGGTTTTACCAAATTCACTTTTAAGCACATCATTTACACTGTGAATAATGAAGTCAACAACTTCAACAGGCGTATAAACAATACCTAGCTTTTCAGTCATACGAGGAAAAGCATTTTTAAAGAATGAATCGTATAGCGTTAAGATAATGCTTTGCTTGCCTTCGGCAGTATTAATGCCTTCTGCTCGCATACGAACTGATTCATAGAATGAGTTAAGCGTATCAGCTTCTTTATCCAAATGATGCTCATTCAGCGCATCTAGCACCTTTTGCATTGCTAAACTCATTGGGTTGTGTTCAGCAAAGCTATGATCTTTAAATAGGGCATCAAATACTGGTTTGGTGATTAAGTGCTGTGCCAACATTTCAATGATTTCAGCATCAGATACACTGTTATTCAAATCATCACGTAATTCATAAGCAAATTCATTGAATGCCGTAATTTCTTTAGTATTTGCAGGGTTTTCAAGAATAGCTTGAATACGGTCGATATGAGTTTTAGCGATTTTGGCGACATCACTTGCCCAGTCTTCCCAATGATGGCGATTACCGCATTTTTTTACGATCTTGGCATATAAAGCACGTTCAATCTCGCCGACTTCAAATACCATTTCCTCTTGAACTGGTATTGGAGTTGCGGCTGTTCCAATAGACGAACCGCCTCTGGCTTGTGCTGTACCCCTTCGTTTTTTACCTTCACTTAAACCTGTTGTGTTTGTTTCACCTTCATCACCTTTGGGTTTGGCTTTTTTAGCCTTTTTAACAACCTTATCAGCAACCGCAATAACTTCCATGCGAGATACGTCTTTGCCATTAAACTCTAACTTGTTGATCATCGCATCAAAGCGGTCATCATGCGCACGTAGAGCGTTGAGCACTTGCCATACTACACGGTAGGCTTCATTAGAATTTAACGCCTGTTCAGGCTCTACACCCGCAGGAATTACGACTGGTAAAATGACATAACCAAGTTGCTTACCTTCCGCTTTACGCATTACACGTCCAACAGATTGCACTACATCGACTTGTGAGTTACGTGGGGTAAGGAAAAGAACGGCATCAAGTGATGGAACATCCACACCTTCTGATAAACAGCGTACATTAGACAAGATACGACAGGTATTTTCAGGTGCTTGTTCTTTTAGCCAAGTAATTTTTTCTTTCTTTTCTGTTGCATTCATACCACCATCAACATGTTTCACATGGCAATTTAGTTTTAGTGAAGGATCAATATAAGGGTCTTCTTCTGTTCTATATAAATGATCCATTTCTGCTTGTTGATATGCTTCAACAACAGCACTAAACATTTCAGTAATTTGCTTAGAACTAACTTTATGTTTTTTGCCTTTATATTCTTTTTCAATTACCTGACAGAAAGCAACTGCACGTTCCATTGGCTTAGCAATTGTACCGTCAGGATTATATAAACCTTGTTTAGCGAGAGCTTTCCAACAACCAACAATTTTTGCAGCATCATCAACTTTTAGAGAGTTATTTTCGTCTTTTAATAAGCCTTGTAATTGACGATTAATATGGCTTTCTTCAACAGCAAGTACAATTACCTTATAGTCACATAAAATGTCCATTTTTACAGCTTGTGAGAATGTAATGACATATAAATCTTCACCATACAGTGATTTATCATCCATTGAGCAAAGTGTCACACCCTCTGTTTCTTTAGCCGTATCACCATAAATACGTGGTGTAGCAGTCATATATAGACGTTTCTTGCCTTGTACATAATCATTATTATGAATACGCACAAACTTGGATTCATCATCCCCCTCAAAAGTTGCTCCTGTGGTACGGTGTGCTTCGTCACAAATGATTAAATCAAATTCAGGGAATCCTACTTTTTGTGCTTCTGCAATTACATCAATAGAATGATAAGTTGAGAACACGACATTCATATCCTCATTCGCTTCATTCGGTTTAAATAAATCTCTTGCCTTAAATGCTTTAACTAAACTTTGGGGATTGGTTGTAGCAGGGAATTTTAAGTCACTAATCCCGACTACAATGTTGTCATCATCTTTTTTCTTACCAACATCACTATCGGAACAGACTGCAAAACTCCGGATACCTAATGATGTTTGTTGAGTCCACTCGTCAAGCGTTTGACTAAGTAATGCAAGACTAGGGACTAGAAACAATACATTTTTGCCACGACCTGCCAGTTCCTCAGCAATACGCAAAGAGGTAAAGGTCTTACCCGTACCACATTAAGGATTACATAGAATGTATGGACATTTTTTAATAGTTTGTTTTTTCAAAAAATTTATTAAATAAGCAATGTCCATATCACGTTAAATAATTCATGGACATCTTTGCCGATAATGTCCATGAATTATTCTGAAATTTTCTTCAGAATAGATTAGGTTGATATATACCAGTTACCTTTATCAGCTACCTAATAATTATGGGTAGTCCACTAATTACACTTAAAAATTTCAAATCTCAAAATAAGATGCTAAAAATTCACTAATCGGTTTATCTAACGCCGATAACCAATCATGTAGTTCTAATACATCAATTCGTCTGTCCAAGTTTTCAACTTTAGCTATGTATGACTGTGGCTTTTTTAAAGATGTAGCAAGTTCTACCTGAGTTATATTTTTCAACTCACGTATTTTGATTAATTCTTTGATCAAATTTTTGTATCGAGGGTCATGTATTGAGCTCATAGCTCAAGATGTTGTACTATTAATGAAAATATCCCAAAATAGGATATTTCCTTGTTCAATTGTTTAATCGGTATATCTATATGTCTACAAATCATCAGCTAAAAAACTGTTTGTTTGATTTTTTGTCAGATAGAACATTTTCAGGTTATGAGTTCAAAGACTTAAGAGGACTCTTTATCTTTTTTTACCCTGAATTTAGCTCAAAAAGATATTATGCAAAAATTTATCAATTTATTAGGGAGCTTGTTTCCGTAGATTTAATATTAGCTGATACATCTACTTGTACATATAAATATTCCTCTAACTACACCCGCTCCGAATTACTAAATTTTAGAGAATCAAATGACTCAGATCACGTTAAAAGCAAGTTGCTAGTCGAATATGATAAAGTTTTGAAAAGTATTGATCACCTTCGTAACGAATTACATATTTACGAGTTGTATCTTGATAAGTTCCCAATACTCTCAGAGATTATTATGAAATTTATCATTAAAAAACAAAAACAAATGTCACTTTTGGAATGTGAAATTAAAGCAATTAAAACTCTATTAGAAGCCTGTTAAAGGTTCTAATAGAGTATCAAAATCATAAAATTTTGTTCTCAATTTGATCTAAAATACATATCAATCGTCTAAAAGTAGAAGCATCTCCTTTAGACTTTAAATTATCGAATTCAGTAGAAAGGTAGCTTTGTTTTAATAAATAACAATTCTGTTGAGTTGGATTATTGATTAGCCATAGTGCCAAAAAGTCGATTCTCTTATTTAAGGAGCATTCAGATTCACCGACTTTTTCCAAGGCTATTATTTCTTCAAATGTCCATGCTTTATCAAACTGTCTTGTTACAGATGTTGGTATTTTCTTTTTATAGTGCTCAATGTCAAAGCCTAAAAGTTCTTTCAGCGTTGATTGAATATTCGTCTGTGTTTTGTATATTGGATTTGCCTTGCTGTATTTTTGGACAGGCAAATAAGTTCTATTCTGCTTAGAAAGTTCTGGAAGCACTTGAGTTAAAATATCAGAATCGCTAAAAGGTAAATGATCTAAGATAATATCTTTTAGTATATCCCAACTATTCACACCATTTAATCCAATGCGTTCACCTGATTCATTTTGAGCAACCCCAACACCGACTACGAATTCTAGTTCTGAATTTTCAGCAGTTGCTTCATCGAAATCTTTTACGGCAATACGTCTGTCCGCATCTTCAGTAGTCTTTACAATATTGTAAATTTGCTCTTTTAAAGCACGTAATAAGTGAACTGGAATTTTCCTTTCTGAATGTTGTAGAGCTTTATAAATTTTAGAATAGTCATGAGTCCGAATATGGGTGAAATATAATTTTTTTGAACCAACCGTCATTAGTACAGATTCTAATTGGTCTTTTTCATCATCAGGTCTAGTAACAAAAATCAGATTCTTTGCCAATCTTTCTAATTGCTCCTGAGATTCCATCATGTCTGCAATTAAACCTAACAAGTCAGTAATATTGGTATCAGTAATAGAATAACCTATAAATATGACAGGATTTTCTAAGAATATAGATAGTAGCTTTGCTGCTAAATATGCATTTTTACTATTAAAATTTTCATAATCATTTTTTGTCAGTACTAAGCTTGAAAAATTACTACAACACCCATGTATTTTAAAAATTTCACCAATAGATTGAGGATTTCTGAAAAATAAGTCTGATTGACCCACATATACATTTAATTTTGGAAAAATAGTTTCAAGCAACCTATCCCAATTTGTTGTGATAATTCCATCAATGACTACTTCTGAGCTTAACAATTCTTTTAACTCAGGATTATCGCTAATTTTTGATTCAATTTCGACATTGTTCAAATATTGACTAATTTCATATTTGAGAGGTGTTTCGATAGCATGAATCCAATTTTTAGATTGGTAGATTTCAGGTTTATCTTTATTTGATTTCCACCATTCAGCAGCAAAATCTCCTGCTAATGCTAAAGCTGCACTTGGATAGTCATTACCTGATGTCCCCAAATAGCTATCAAATGGCATTGAAGTGGAAAATTTAGTTAATAAGCCCTTCCAATCTGGAAGATCTAGATATCGCCTAGAAAAGCCTGAACCAATAAACAAAAATGGGGCAGAAATTGATTCACTCAGTATTTCAGCCAGTTCTTTTTCTATATCTAATTCTTGTGTCATATCCTTACCCTATATTGTTTATTAATTAAAGACTGGCATACTTTTTAAAATTTTCCGCTTGTTCGAAGATTTCTTTATACACTTCATCATGATCAATCGGTGGATAGCCATATTCAGCAAGCAATACAATCAGATCGACTTTTAGTTCAGCTCGAATATCTTCTCGATCACTCCAGTCAGGGTAGCTAGATTTATCATCTACTACTGCTTTAACCGCTTTAGCTAAATCTAATAGCTGATTTTCAGGGTAAGTGAAGTCATATTTCACCGCCAAAGATTGAAGAATGTCATAGAATGCTTTCTCTTCAATGCCAATCCCAAGATCGGCAAATGAACCCATTTCTTGCTTTAAATCTTGAAGTAGATTCATGATTTCATTTGAAAAGTCTTCAAGAACGCCACTGACCAAAATACTGTCTTCTTTACGTTCGTTATAGCTATCAACCAAAGCTTTGAAGCGTTTAGAGAAATCAATAGATTTAGTTCTGTTTACCTGTTTGAATTTACCAATAGCTTTAGCTAATAATTTTTGCAGCAGTTTAATCTTGGTGTTTGGGAGCTTAATTTTTTCTAGCTTAGCTAAGTAATCATCTCCAAAAATATCGACCTCAGTAGATTCATCTTCACCAATCTTGAGAATATCGTCCACTCCGTTAGCCTCTAATGCATCAGCAATCATTTTCTGTACTTGAAGATTCATTTGAGCAGTATCAGGAGCATCACCCCTCGTTAACTTAAAGACGATAGAACGTACAGCTAAATAGAAGTGAATGAGATCTCGTTCATCCTGACTAATCTTTTCTGAGCCATTGCAAACGTCATACGCTGCCTTTAAACGCTTCACAAGCTGCATAAAACGATGTTCTAGCTCTTTGGTAAGCTGAACATGCTCTGATGCCTTATTTAAGCACTGAAGCTGTTTTAAAGGCTCTCCTGAGAAATAAGGGGAGGTATCAAATTTATTAAATAGATCCTTCAATAATTCTAGATGATCTTTGACAACAATGATGGATTGCTCAACATCTTCAAAGTTTTTTGCATCAGATTTATTGTAATGAGCTAAAGCCAATTTCATTTGGTTTTTAATACCAATGTAATCGACTACCAAGCCTTTCTCTTTACTTTCAAATTTTCGATTCACACGAGAAATCGTTTGAATTAAGTTATGTTGTTGAATCGGTTTATCAATATAAATGGTGTCTAGGAAAGGAACGTCAAAGCCTGTCAGCCACATATCGACAACAATCGCAATTTTGAAGTTTGACTTCGGATTTTTAAATTGTCGGTCATGTTCTTTGCGATCATCTTTAGTACCACACAGATCATAAAGTGCTTTCTCATCATCTTTATGTCTTGTAGCAATTAGCTTGATTTTCGCATTTGGCTTGATTTCTTTTCTTTCTTGTTCAGTTAAAGCGATACCATCGGCAGCTTCTTTGACTTCAGCCCATTCAGGTCGAAGCGCAATGATTTCTTGATACAGATTAAAAGCAATTTGTCGTGATGCACAAACAAACATTGCTTTACCCATGATTGTAGAGCCTTCACTCACGCGGGTTTCATAATGGTTTACAAAGTCTTCAGCAATAGCTTTAATTCGATCTGGATTACCCAAAATTAACCGCATATTTGCCATAGCTTTCTTACTTTCTTCAACGGCATAAGTTGAAGCACCATCATTTTCTTGACACTTTTTATAATAGCCTTCAATTTCTTGAAGTTTTTTATTGTCTAGCAATACTTTCGCAGCCCGACCTTCATATACAAGTCTTACTGTAATCTCATCTTGTACTGATTCACTCATCGTATAAGAATCAATTACATCACCAAATACGTCTAAAGTCGCATCAATAGGCGTACCTGTAAAACCAACATAGGTTGCGTTAGGCAAAGAATCATGCAAGTACTTGGCAAATCCGTATGTCTTCTTAACACCATCTTCAGTTACACGGATTTTTTGATCTAGATTGACTTGACTGCGGTGAGCTTCATCTGAGATACAGATGACATTTGTGCGTTCAGTCAATAGCTCAATATCTTCGGTAAATTTATGAATAGTTGTTAAGAACACACCACCACTTTTGCGACCTTGAAGTAACTCTCTGAGATGCTGTCTGCTTTCAACGCTTAGAATTGTTTCATCACCAATAAAGCCTTTTGCATTGGTGAATTGAGCTGAAAGCTGATCATCTAAATCTGTACGATCTGTAATAACCACAATAGTTGGGCTTTCAAACTCTACACTTTTCATAATCAAGCGTGATAGAAAAAGCATTGTGAAGCTTTTACCGCATCCAGTTGCGCCAAAATAAGTACCACCTTTACCATCACCTAACGGCTTTCGATGTGTCTTAATATTTTCAAATAACTTATTCGCAGCATAATACTGAGGATAACGACAAACGATCTTATCGTCTCGCTTAGTTGTATCAGGGAAATAAATAAAGTTACGAATGACATCTATTAATCGTTTAGGTTCAAATAAGCCTTCGATCATGGTATGCAAGGAGTCAATACCATTCTTTTCAAGGGTTTCATCACCTATAACTTTGCGCCATGTATAGAAAAACTCATAAGACGCAAATAAAGATCCCATCTTTGTATTTACCCCATCACTGATTACACATAAGGCGTTGTATTTCATGAGCTCTGGGATATCACGTGCATAACGTACAGTTAACTGTTGATAAGCATCATAAATTGTTGCATCTTCACGAATAGCACTTTTAAACTCAAAGACAATTAAAGGTATACCATTGATATAAAGAATACCGTCAGGAATTCTTAGTTCGTTACCTTGAACTTCCATTTGAGTAATAAACTTAAAACTATTATTTTCGATGTTTTCATAGTCTATCAATCGAATATATAAATCTTTTTTAGAACGATCTTCTCTTTTTAATAAAAAACCATTACTTACTAAATCTAATATTATTTTATTTGTTTCATAAATATCAGAAGCAGGCAGTTTAGTTAATCTTATAGTTATATTTTTTACTTCTTGAGGGGTTAAAGAATCATTTTTATAAACATTTCTAATAAACTGTTCGAAATCATCATAAAAAAACACATCTTCACGAGATTTAGAAGAGTTAACAAAATTTAAATGATCTATATTTCTTAACTTTAAAAGATTCGTAATAACTAGCTCTAGTTTATTTTCTGTAAAACTCATGTCCCCCCCTATATTTTACTAAGATTTAGTAAAATTAAATCTTTAATCTTATTCAAAGAATTAATTTGATTATTTAAAATATTTATGTGCCTATAGATACGGTCAAAATAAAAAGATGCCTTGCTTTCAATATTTTTAGGAGGTAAAACTGTTTTTATCTCATAAAGCATGTCATAGCTTAAAAAAGGCTGAGTACTACCTCGAGTCTGCGATTTAAGATCTTTACTCTTCAGTGTCAGATATCCAAAAATTTTTCCATAATTTTCATTTATATTACACATGACACCATTATACGTCACATAATGTTTTCCAAAAGCATATACAAGAGAACCACAAGAGCCAATGTGACCGATCACTGGGGCATCCTGATTATTAAATTGATCATAGTAGCCAATAATTCCATTACTACCATAAACTGGATAAATTCCTCCATTACTTGGATTATTATTACCTTTACCATATTGAAAACTATAAATATCTTCTAAAGTACCACTACTCCAATCAAAAGGAATTTCACTTTCTAAATCATCATCCCAAATAAATTGTCCTTTTGAATGCTTATAACCTTTAGAATCTAGATTAGAGTCAATGAAATTCATTGGAAAATTAAAATTAACAAACCATTCTCTGTATAAATGATAAGAAGTTTGTTCAACTGTGCTTAAAATTCTTTCTAATAATGAAATCCTATTGCTCACAACAAAATATTCATGATAAATTTCTTTTTGTTTTTCAAGAGGAATATATGGGAAATTTAAATCACAAAAACTATCCCAACTGAATCCACCTCGAACACTACTATCTGTAGTGAACCAACAGTTTCTATCAAATTCCTCTCTGCTACACCACATCATCAAATAGTTAAGATCTAAATGATTATGATCTATTATTTCAAAAACTATGTAAGCAGGAGAAACTATAATAGGTTCTTCTTCTTTCCATAATCCAATTGGAAGCATTTTATCACGCCCCACATGCATTGGATTAAATGCAAATTGTCCTTTTTTGACAACTTTATATTTCGATAAATCAGTGCCGTTAATATTAGCTACCGAAGGCATAAATTCTTTCTCAATATTAATGCCTTTTAGATTCATAACTTTTAAGTCTGTATTGCGATTACTAACCTGACGAACATAATCACCAATTTTTTTATAATTTGATTTCATAGCCCAGCTCTTTAAATACGTTCAACAAATCTTGTTTTGACTTTTCTTCAGCTTTTAAAAGCTCAGCAAAATCTGATCTAAGAGCTAACATTTTTTCATCAAAATCAATATTTTCATCACGGTTAACGAATTCGATATATTTACTTGGTACAAGTGAATAATCTTTAGATGCAATCTCTTGAAGTGATGCTGAATAGCAATATTCGGGAATATCTTGGTATTCAACCTCAAATAATTTTTGTTGCCACGTATGGAAAGTTTCTGAAATTTGTTCAATATGCTCATCTGAGAATTGAATAAATTTCTTCTCGAACGATTCACCAATTTTTCGTAAATCCATAAAGAGTACTTCATCTTCACGATCACGGTATTCACGAGTTAGGTCACCATGAGGCACAGAGCGTTCTTTTTTATTACGATTCAATATCCATAAAGAAACACTAATATCTGTTGTGTAGAACATTCGCATTGGTAATACAGCAATCGCTTCTACCAATTTATTTTCAATCAGCTTTTTACGAATCTCTTTCTCTGTGCCATCACCAGATAATGCACCATTGGCAAGAATGAAGCCTGCAACACCATTTTGAGAAAGTTTAGATACCATGTGGAGAATCCAACCATAGTTGGCATTCCCTGTAGGAGGAACTTCATAGCCATCCCAACGAGGGTCTTTAGTTAACTCATCTGCTCCACGCCAATCCTTTTGGTTAAAAGGAGGGTTTGCCATAATGAAGTCAAATTTTTGATCAGGATGTTGATCCTTTGCAAATGTATCGCGAGCCGCTGCACCAAGATCAGCACTAATGCCACGAATCGCCAAGTTCATCTTAGCAAGCTTATAAGTAGCAGTAGTTTGTTCTTGACCAAAGATAGAAATATCTTTTCTATTACCTTTATGGTTTTCTACGAATTTAAGAGATTGAACAAACATACCACCTGAACCACAAGCAGGGTCATAAACACGACCTTTGTATGGTTCAATCATAGATGCAATCAGCTTAACGATACTTTTAGGTGTATAGAACTCTCCTTTACCTTTACCTTCTGCTAAAGCAAAGTTTCCTAAGAAATATTCATATACACGACCAACGACATCTTCATGTTGGTTGGAGATTGTTTGAATGTTATTGATCTCATCAAGTAATGCAGCAAGCTTACTCACCTCTAGATCAATACGAGAGAAGTAGTTATCAGGCAGTGCGCCTTGAAGTGCTTTATTTTTCTTCTCAATGTTATGCAGGGCTGTATCAATCTTCAGAGCAATATCTTCTTGCTTAGCATTTGCAATGAGATAGCTCCAACGAGACTCTTCCGTTAGATAAAAGACATTATCTTGATGATAAAAAGCTTCAATCTCTAGGAATTTCTCAGCATTTGCACCATGCTTTTCGGCAATCTTTGTACGTTGAGCTTCAAAAGTATCACTCACAAATTTCAAGAAAATTAGAGATAAAACAATATGCTTATACTCAGAGGGCTCAACACTACCACGTAGTTTATTGGCACTATCCCATAACGATTCTTCAAAACTTTTTACTTTGGATTTGGTAGGTTTCTTAGCCACAGAATATATTCCTGAAATTTGTGTTTCAATTAAAGCAAATTACTAATAAAAATAAAATTAACCACAGTGTATTTGTTGCCAATTCAACAGTTTCTAATCAATCTTTCCATTTGGATTCAAAATGATCTTTAAGCTTTAAAGCCTCACTTTCATCCTATATTACTTCTCATAAAGGATTAGCTTGATATGACTTCAAAATAGCAAGAGGATGTTTCTCTAGATTCAGCATTTTTTCAAGTCACTCATTAATACTAAGCACATGAAATTACTAGATATATTAGAAATCAATTATCTACAATTTTCTCTAATTGTAGTGATAACTCAATAATCGTTAATTGTGCTTCTAGTAGCTTAGATACAGCCTCATCTCTTTCTTGAGTTAAAATTTCAATTCGGTTTTTTAATACAGGAACTTGATCATTAGTAGCTGAATTTTCCTTTTTTTTAGCAGAAAAATTAGTGTTTTGTGGATTTTGATCTATCCATTCTTGAATTTCATTAACAAGACTAGGATATCTCGATTTTCTAAGAGCTGAAGGGTCAACACCTGCTTCCTTAGCAACATTGTTTTGTGAAACTTTTGATCCTTTTGGCAATATATTAGGTTTATTAGTTTTAAGCCTAATAAATGCTTCATAAAACTGAAGTTCTGCTTTACTCATTTGATTGAATGACATAAATTGCTTTCCGAATTGATGCTAATTGTTCAGTCTGAAAGACTGTCGAGATTGATTCTTTTTCCAGTTTCTTAATCTTCTCAAGATACGACTGTTCAAGTTTAAGCATAGTATTAACTTTTTTCTTATCAAGAAGAACGGCATCACAAGCCAAGGAATTAGAACCACCCATACATTGCACAATATTCGATATCCCACCATAAGGGCATGGTGCACCTGTTTTTGTACATCCACCTAAAAAAGTTTCTCGATAATTTAGATTGCCTTGTTCAGACATTCTTAGAAGTTGAGTGTGATCTTTTTCGCTAATAGCAGAAATTATCTGAGCCTTTCTCTTATGTCCATGTGGAGAGATGAATTTTGGACTATCCAATTCCATATTTTTTCGGACATTATTTTGATGCCATTCTTCCAAGTATATCTGACCAACTGCATCGTCCAACTTGAACTTTAATTTATAGTAGTTGTTGGCATAATATAAGCTCATAATCGTATTAGCATGCTTAAGTTGATACTGCAAACTCTGCTCAGTGATAAGACCTGATGCTAGCATATTTACAGCACCTGTTCTTCTTAACTGATGCCATGCAAAGTGCCATACTTTACCAACTTGATATATTTCTATATCTAAGTTAGGGGTCATTTTACATGCTATATTGAAATCAGCCTGCGTTATTTGGAATTCCTCTTGCTCAAAAATTTTATCAAATGTACCGATTTGATTAGCATAACCAATGGTTGATCTAATTTGCTCTAATCGCTCATTTTTCCCTCTACCGCTACCCCAAGGTTCAAATACTGGACTATGTAGATAAGGTTTATAGTCATTGATATCTTGCAGGATTCCAAATAACTCTTTAGCACAAGAAAATCTTAGCTCACAAATAATTTCTAAGGCTCTTACAGCTTTTTCAACTGATGGTGATACCACCCAACTAGCCTCACCTTTTTCAGTTTTGGATGTAATTCCGTGAATGAGACAAATTTCTTGTCCATCTATGATTGTTTTGGAAAAGCAACCATACCTCAATAAGTAAGCTTCCGAAATTCTCATTAGTGAAAAATTAACGATATATGCGATACTTACAAAACTTACCATACTAAGATATTTTGAAAGATTGGGGGCTTTAGCCGTATTAGAATCGAAGTCAGTCCATTTTTGAAGCATTCCTGTGACATTATATTTATTAAATTTCTCATTAATAAAATTTCTAGTTTTATTATGGTTATCTACAAAGCAATTAAATACAGAAACCACACCATCACTAATAGAGAGAAAATCATCAATACAATTTTCCAATCTTTCTAATTGATACGCCCATATACGAGGTGGAATATAAGGAGTCTGATTTGAATCATTCACAACAAGATATTTTGAAAACTTTCTAAGTGAGTCTTCATCTAGTATGGTAAAACCAATATCCTTACTAAGAGAAACGAGTTCCTGTAGCCCTATAGCTCGTCTTTTTCCTTTGTATTGTGCAGCAATTTCCTCATAAATTTCCTCATGGTTTCTCAATTCAGAAATTAGAATATTATGTTTTGAACAGACATAGAACAGAGGTTTTAAGATGGTGCAACGGTTTACTATTGTAATAGCACTGACCTTTGGGCTTGCACCCCACAGCCAATATGCAACTATGATTTTAAACAACTGAATATTATCTTTATCAATAATATATCCCTTAGTCTGGTTGCTACCAAAGTTAAATTTCATTGGTTTTATACAGTAAGGTGTAAAATCCCAAATATCATCAGAAAAAACAGAAATTACATTACCTTCTTTATCGCAAGTTATAGGAGTATTATCAAGAGGTAACCAATTATCCAAAGTATAATTTGGCATAGCAGGTGTAATAATGTCAGAAATAATATTTATTGATTTTAAAAACATCTCTACACCATCTCTTGTAAAAGTAAGATGTAATCCATCCAATCAGGATGATATTCTCCCGATTGAACTTCCATTTGAGCTTTTACTATCCATTTTTCTTGTGTTTTACTTAAAGATTTCAATCTATCAATTTTTTCGTTGATACGTTCAATAAGAAGTTTTGCTGGATGGTTTTCAAGAGATGGATTTAATGTCATTTCAAGACGTTTTAAATGAATATGAGATATTAATTTAAAACAATAATCATAACTAATGACATCTTTGTGATAGACACAGAATAAACAACCTTCAGGATTCACACAGTCAGGTTGAGCAATGTTACTTTCAGTCTCAATACTTTGTGGATTTTCACAATTATTTGAGCACAATCCGATAGCTAATTGTTTGAGATTTTGGCTATTGAAACTACTTAATTCTTTTAGAGCATTTACTTTTTTTACTTTCTGATAATTTTTCCTAAAAGTACCTTCTTGATGAGACATCAATTGAATAACATTTGAAGCGTCATCTCCATTTTCAAATAGCCAATTTGCTTTAAACTTACGCAATTGTGTGGAAGATACATATTTAAAATCTATATCTTTGCAAAAATTTCTAACTACATGTAATTTACGCTTAGTTTCTTTTGCTATAAGTTTTTCCCTAGCCATAAAAGGAAAGAGGCTGCTATCATCACAAAAGCCAACGTCTTTCACCCACTGTAAATATCTTAGAAAAATATCTCTATAGGCTTTGTGACACCTGAATGTTGCCTCGCCTTGTTTGCGATTTTTATAGACTGTAAAAACATGATATTCGTCATCCTTAATCATCCATCTAAAATTAGTTATCTTTAAATCAAGAGCTTGTGATAAATTCATATTGGTTTGACTGATAAAAATTATCAACTCTGCTTCAATACGAATATTTATTAGATTGCTTCTTCTATATTTATCTAGTAACGATTCATTTTCAGATAACGCACGTCTACGCTCTAAAGCTAATCTTTTATCTTTAATTTTTTCATAATTAATATTAACCTCCATTAAATTACCTTTTAAATAAGCATTTTTATCATTTGGTAGTTTTATTAATAATGGTAATTCACCTCTGACCGCTTCGATAGTTAATTGATCAACTAAAGCCTTTAACAATTTACCAAAGGCAAAAGCATCATGCTCACTAACTAGTTCAACTTCTTTTTTTTGAGGTCTTTCGGTTAAATTTGTTCTCAAAAGTAAAGTTTTTGTTTTAGGATATTTCTCTAAATTCTGTGAGCTTACAAGAATATTTGCAACTACTGTATATTTCTTATAAGCACTGTACTCATCTTGATTATTTTGTTGAACTGCTAATATCCCATGATTAACCCAATCAATAAAACATTCAGCAATATGCTCTTTTGAAATATACTTGTTTTTATACTCGCACCACCTTACGAATAATGACAGTTTCTCTAATTCAGAAATAATCGTTCTTTGAGATATACCAATTGTTATTCTATAGTCAAAATATTCAAATAAGTTGGATACAAACTCAATCCTTTCACTTAATATTTCACCGTACTTATTGGCTTTTATAGAATTCAAGACAGTTCTTCTATTTTCTAATGCTGCACCTTTATAAAGAAATACAGATAAGTTCCACTCATTTGAGTGTGAGCCATAAGAAAGCTTGTTCAGACAAAATGAAAGAGATTCCATTTTCACAACCCCAAAAATGCCTTTGTATATTCATTAGATATTTTTGCAAGTTGTTTGTTTTGCTCTATGAACTTTACATATTTCAAAGTCGTTTTTTCATCTTTGTGTAGACAGCAATCCCTTACTAACTGAACTGCACTAGTCACATCCATTTTCTCTAAGCAATATTGCATTAAGACTGTTGCAAAAGTTGCTCGAGTTCGATGAAAATAAAAATCCTTAAATTCATAAACTCCATTTTCTAAAGCAGATTTTCTTAGTCTATGAATTGCGACATTGATTGACTTTCCTTCGTTACCTAAATACTTATTCCCCCTTGAGGTTAAAAATAAATTCACAGAATTTTCCACTTTTTTTATTCTTTTTAAACGTCTTACATCATAAGCATATTCAAGAAGCTCATTAACCAACTCAGTTGGAATAATTATGTTGCCACTTTTTGAAAACTTGGTTTGTACTGGTGGAATAGCATCTAAACCAATTCTTATAGTTGCCATGGACATATCATCAAGATAAGAATAATTCTCAATAGTAGCCAACTTGAGGTCTGTAATACTTCCAATACGCATACCCGTGAAAAAACCAAGTTTAAGCATTAAGTAAATTTCGATTGGTGCATGTGTTTTAGCGTATTCTAAAATTTTTGGAACATGTTTGGGATTAATTGGTGATACACCATCCTCTAAATCTATATTTGAACTATTTGCTCTTAGTGGAATAGCTAAATCTGTTGTAAGAACATCGAATGAGTGCTCAAATCCAAACTTGTTAATTACAGTGATTTTCTTAAACTTATTTTTCCAAAGTTCAATATCTTTATTTATTAAGTTATTACGCTGAATCCAACGGTAGAATTTAATTACGGCACGCATTCTATGGGTGGCTGTGGATGGTGCTAGCTGTTGGTTATTTCTTTGTTTAATTAAATATCCTTTAAACACAAATACACATCTTTCACTTTTTTTGTTTGGGAAATGCCACCATGTCAAATTGTCTTCGGTCTCCAACCAAGAAGCATAAGCATTGAGATGTTGCATATCTGTTTGGATTGTTTTTAGCTGGACTCGTTCATTAACCATTAAGTCATAGGCATATAAATTGGCAACATCCCAAGCTTTATTATTAGACCAATAGATTTGTGGAAGATTTTGGGATTCAAGATTAGTAGATTCTTTGAAGATAACTTGATTATCTTTGACAATTATATTTTGAGGTTTGATTTTAACATTTTCGATCCTAGACATAATAATTTATCTATTCAATCATCATGTCCATACTTTATTAAAGTAATACTTAAATGTCAATGAAGAAATGTAACCCTTACC
>NZ_KE007359.1:93270-191884 GCF_000400735.1 Acinetobacter tandoii DSM 14970 = CIP 107469 | reverse complement strand
TTACTACTTGTAGGTAATAACGACTGTTTGGGGTTGTATAGTCAAGTAATTAAGTGCATGTGGTGGATGCCTTGGCAGTCAGAGGCGATGAAAGACGTAATAGCCTGCGATAAGCTCCGGGGAGGCGGCAAATATCCTTTGATCCGGAGATTTCTGAATGGGGGAACCCACCTACTATAAGGTAGGTATTGCAACATGAATACATAGTGTTGCAAGGCGAACGAGGGGAAGTGAAACATCTCAGTACCCTTAGGAAAAGAAATCAATTGAGATTCCCTCAGTAGCGGCGAGCGAACGGGGAAAAGCCCATTAAGTCATATCAGTTTTAGTGGAATGCTCTGGGAAGTGCAACCATAGTGGGTGATAGTCCTGTACACGAAAGGGCTGATATGATGATGTCGAGTAGGGCGAGGCACGTGAAACCTTGTCTGAATATGGGGGGACCATCCTCCAAGGCTAAATACTCCTGACTGACCGATAGTGAACCAGTACCGTGAGGGAAAGGCGAAAAGAACCCCTGTGAGGGGAGTGAAATAGATCCTGAAACCGCATGCATACAAGCAGTGGGAGCCGACTTGTTCGGTGACTGCGTACCTTTTGTATAATGGGTCAGCGACTTACATTCAGTAGCAAGGTTAACCGTATAGGGGAGCCGTAGAGAAATCGAGTCTTAATAGGGCGTTTAGTTGCTGGGTGTAGACCCGAAACCAGGCGATCTATCCATGAGCAGGTTGAAGGTTGGGTAACACTAACTGGAGGACCGAACCCACTGTCGTTGAAAAGCCAGGGGATGACTTGTGGATAGGGGTGAAAGGCTAATCAAGCCTGGTGATAGCTGGTTCTCCCCGAAAGCTATTTAGGTAGCGCCTCGGACGAATACCATAGGGGGTAGAGCACTGTTTCGGCTAGGGGGTCATCCCGACTTACCAAACCGATGCAAACTCCGAATACCTATGAGTACTATCCGGGAGACAGACTGCGGGTGCTAACGTCCGTAGTCAAGAGGAAAACAATCCAGACCGCCAGCTAAGGCCCCAAAATCATAGTTAAGTGGGAAACGATGTGGGAAGGCATAGACAGCTAGGAGGTTGGCTTAGAAGCAGCCACCCTTTAAAGAAAGCGTAATAGCTCACTAGTCGAGTCGGCCTGCGCGGAAGATGTAACGGGGCTAAAACTATGTGCCGAAGCTGCGGATTTGACATTAGTCAAGTGGTAGGGGAGCGTTCTGTAAGCCGATGAAGGTGTATTGAGAAGTATGCTGGAGGTATCAGAAGTGCGAATGCTGACGTGAGTAACGACAAAACGGGTGAAAAACCCGTTCGCTGAAAGACCAAGGGTTCCAGTCCAACGTTAATCGGGGCTGGGTGAGTCGACCCCTAAGGCGAGGCCGAGAGGCGTAGTCGATGGGAAATTGGTTAATATTCCAATACTTCTGTGTAATGCGATGAGAGGACGGAGAAGGTTAAGTCAGCCTGGCGTTGGTTGTCCAGGTGGAAGGTTGTAGGCATGTATCTTAGGCAAATCCGGGGTACTCTATGCTGAGAACTGATAGCAAGCTGTACTTGTACAGTGAAGTGGCTGATACCATGCTTCCAGGAAAAGTCTCTAAGCTTCAGTTACACAGGAATCGTACCCGAAACCGACACAGGTGGTCAGGTCGAGTAGACCAAAGCGCTTGAGAGAACTCTGCTGAAGGAACTAGGCAAAATGGTACCGTAACTTCGGGAGAAGGTACGCTGCTGACGGTGATGGGACTTGCTCCCTGAGCTATTGGCAGCCACAGAAACCAGGCCGCTGCAACTGTTTATTAAAAACATAGCACTCTGCAAACACGAAAGTGGACGTATAGGGTGTGATGCCTGCCCGGTGCTGGAAGGTTAATTGATGGGGTTAGCGTAAGCGAAGCTCTTGATCGAAGCCCCAGTAAACGGCGGCCGTAACTATAACGGTCCTAAGGTAGCGAAATTCCTTGTCGGGTAAGTTCCGACCTGCACGAATGGCATAATGATGGCGGCGCTGTCTCCAGCAGAGGCTCAGTGAAATCGAAATCGCTGTGAAGATGCAGTGTACCCGCGGCTAGACGGAAAGACCCCGTGAACCTTTACTGCAGCTTGACATTGAACTTTGACCTTACTTGTGTAGGATAGGTGGGAGGCTTTGAAGTTGGAACGCCAGTTCCAATGGAGCCGTCCTTGAAATACCACCCTGGTAATGTTGAGGTTCTAACTCTGTCCCGTTATCCGGGACGAGGACCATGTCTGGTGGGTAGTTTGACTGGGGCGGTCTCCTCCTAAAGAGTAACGGAGGAGTACGAAGGTGCGCTCAGCGTGGTCGGAAATCACGCGTAGAGTATAAAGGCAAAAGCGCGCTTAACTGCGAGACCCACAAGTCGAGCAGGTACGAAAGTAGGTCTTAGTGATCCGGTGGTTCTGTATGGAAGGGCCATCGCTCAACGGATAAAAGGTACTCTGGGGATAACAGGCTGATACCGCCCAAGAGTTCATATCGACGGCGGTGTTTGGCACCTCGATGTCGGCTCATCTCATCCTGGGGCTGAAGCAGGTCCCAAGGGTATGGCTGTTCGCCATTTAAAGAGGTACGCGAGCTGGGTTTAGAACGTCGTGAGACAGTTCGGTCCCTATCTACCGTGGGCGCTGGAAATTTGAGAGGATCTGCTCCTAGTACGAGAGGACCAGAGTGGACGAACCTCTGGTGTACCGGTTGTGACGCCAGTCGCATCGCCGGGTAGCTATGTTCGGAAGGGATAACCGCTGAAAGCATCTAAGCGGGAAGCCTACCTCAAGATAAGATTTCCCTAGGACTTTATGTCCTCTAAAGAGCCGTTCGAGACTAGGACGTTGATAGGTTGGATGTGGAAGCATAGTGATATGTGAAGCTGACCAATACTAATTGCTCGTGAGGCTTGACTATACAACACCCAAGCAGTTGTATGTAAAGCTTATAATCGATTCATAAAAGATCAGTTAAACCTGATCTGAAACAAAAAACTTGATTTAGTGAAAGCTAGAACATAAAATTCGACTCAGTTAACTAATCCGTTAATAACTCATTTGGTACAAAGTACGGTAGCAATAAGATCATAGGATCTGAGCATAAAACCCGAACAAGTCCATAAACAGTTGTGCTGGCGACAATAGCAAGAGTGAACCACCTGATCCCTTCCCGAACTCAGAAGTGAAACCTCTTAGCGCTGATGGTAGTGTGGGGTTACCCATGTGAGAGTAAGTCATCGCCAGCTCATTAATTCAAACACCCCCTTCTATACAGAAGGGGGTGTTTTTTTATATGGAAAATAATGAATAGATGAATGAGATATAATTGGATACATTACATAAGACGAATCTATAAGAATGAATTCAGTTAATATATTCGATTCACTGCCAAAAGATCTAAGTGTAGAAGTATAAGAATAGAGCGTATTGTTTCTAAAGGACATAGCTCTCCTGATAAAGGTTGGTATGATCAGGATGAGAATGAATGGGTCATGGTTGTTGAAGGGAAAGCAACACTAGAATTTGAGGACGGTTCAAAACGTGAGTTGTCCACGGGCGATTACATCAATATTCCTGCACACGTTAAACACAAAGTGGTTCAGACAGATCCTAACCAAATCACTATCTGGCTTGCTATTTTTTATAAATCTTAAGAGATCATATAATACATTGTTAATCAGATTCTTATCTGGTTGAAGTATGTGATTGTCCTTGAATCTATATAGATGTCTGTAAAGATTTAAGCTTTAATAGGAGATTGAAACGTTAAAATAAAAAGGTAAATCTAATGGAACTTAATTCTTTTACTCCTATTCCTGAAAATGATGATGAACTCCATCTTCCAGAACTGGTTTACTGGTCATCTTTGGGTGATGTGGAGCAAGTCGAGCAGTTGTTATTGGATGGCGCTGATCCAAATCAGACAGATGAAGAGGGCTATAGTGCACTACAAGCTGCGGCGGAGAATGATCATTTAGATGTGGTTAAATTACTCGTGAGTAAGGGAGCAAGAATCGATCATCGTTCAGAATATACCGCACTTGAATTGGCTGAAATGGCTGAAAATAAAGATGTTATTGCATATTTAAAAAGTTTGTAAATATAGCTTTATGATCAAAGCCCATCTTAAGTTGGGCTTTTAAATACTTAAAACCAAATTTTAGAGTGAATCTTTAAGTTTATCTTCATGCTGCTTCACTTGTTTGGCATATTTTTTCCCTTGGTGGCGCATTTTCCAACTCGACTCATAGCCTGTAGGTCCAACATTATAATAGGCAAGGGCTTTTTTCCAACTCCCAGCAGATTGATTATATTTGGCTAAAATATAGGTACCGCAATTGATATTATTGGCTTCTTCAAATAAATCACCAGGGCAATTTTGTTGCCAATATATCGGCATAATTTGAGTTAATCCCACAGCACCAGCGGGTGAAACTGCATAGTTACGATAACTTGACTCTTGCCGAATCATGGCAGCAATCAGTAAAGGATCGACCTGATGTAATTCTGCACTTTGCACAATCATCGGTGCAACGCGGTTTGCTGTGATTGAGTCAACGGCATATGCCTTTTGAATACCAGTAGATAGCTTTGCTGCACGTTTTTCTAAAGAGCCAGCGCCTAAACCTGAACAGCCTGTGATCATGAAGATACTTAACGCAATAATGCCGAATTTTATTCCGGTTGATGGTTTCAATATAGCTAAATGGTTTAGAGAGGGCACGTGCAACAAAATAAAATTCCTGATGTGATTAAAATATTTAAGATGTTAGGTAGTGCAATATAGGGAGTCAATACGAGTTATTTTAAGGAATAGAAGCATTCTGTAATGTTTATCCGATTTGGTTTATTTAGATTCTGAATTCTACTGTTGGTATAAAAGAAAAGCCCAATCATCCTGACAGGGCTTTCCTGTATAAGGTTTGATGTAATCAACTCCTGTCAATTACGATGCTTCCTGCAATCTTTGTTATTATTTAAAGAAACTTCCTGTCTCTCTATGTTTTTAGAATAAAAGGAAATAAGGAATGTATATAGACGTAAAAATCGTTGTTCTCTGTAAGCAAAAACATACACAAAGAATTTGAATATTGAGGTGCTTATGCAAAATAAAAAGCCTGTATGGTCAGTTCGGGCTGAGCAACCTAAAGATGTTGATCACATCGAAGACTTGACGATTAAGGCATTTGAATCGGCTGCTTATAGCGATCATCATGAGCAATTTATCCTGTGTGCATTACGGCAGTCAGGACAACTCAGTATTTCTCTAGTTGCCGAACTTGATGGGCAGATCATTGGACATGTTGCGATTTCTCCTGTGCGAATTTCATCAGGTAAAGAAGGTTGGTATGGTTTAGGTCCAGTTTCAGTTTTACCTGAATTTCAGAGGCAAGGCATCGGTCGAGATTTAATTGAAACTGCTTTGTCCCAATTAAAAAAGCAGCATGCAAAAGGGTGTGTGGTGTTGGGAGAGCCTGATTATTATGCTCGGTTTGGCTTTCGGCCCCTGAGTCAATTGGTACTGGAAGGAGTGCCTGCCGAGTATTTTCAAGCACTTGCATTTGAAAATGAAATTCCACAAGGCTATGTTCAATATCATGCCAGTTTTAATGCTGCATCTTAACTGGATAGATGGGCAAATAAAAAAGCTGAATGTGAACATTCAGCTTTTTTAGGGGGAACTTCAGAAATTAGAAATGTGCATTTAAACCAATATAAGGACCTTTGAAGTCAAGTTTAATGTCATTACGGTTATAGTCATCTAAATCAACAGTGAAAATTCGGTAACCTGCTTTTACACCAACATCGACGAGCATGTTATCAATAAAATTGTATTGAATTTCTGCCAAAGCATCTGTTAACTGCGCATCATCAAAGTTGCTATAGGTTAGTTCTGCTTTCGCACTTAAACCTGTAAATGGCAATTTTCCGCCGACTGTACCGTAAATAATCGGATAGGTTTCATCAATACTGGTACGTTGTCCTGCAAAATTGGTGATATCACCATTCAAAGTGGTCGCACCTGCACCAATATCCAGATCAACAACATTGTCTAAAATTTCGTAATAGAGAATGAAGTCAGCGTGATCAAGGTTAACTGCATAATTAGATTGCCCTGCAACACTTTTCTCTGTTTGAGTGTCTAAATTAACATAGCGTATTTTGGCATTTGGAATAATTGGAACTGGGTGTTCTAAAGCGACAGAAAATTGGACTGCACCTTCATTGTCTAGTTTTTCCTTTGAAAAAGGGGCTGTATTATTCATTTCGGCATGACCATCATATGCCCAATAGCTGATATCGCCTTTAAGTGCGACTAAATCTGCTTGAGCTAAGCCGCTCAAACCTACGCCTAATGCTAATAATCCTGCTTGTGCTACTTTCATGCTTTTATCCTAAATTGTGTTGTGTGTTTGTGTTAAAAAAAGGTTAAAACAAGAGCTATTCGGTTGTATTTCAGAGCATGATATAGCGATGCGAAAAAAGAAACAGTAGTCAAAGTGCTTTTTTACATAAAAGTTCAGAGAATGACGAATCTGTTAGAAGCAGATTTCTGATTTAGGTATAAAAATGATTGTGAGTGACAAACATCTTTATAGATTTTGAATTTTACTTTGGTTGAACTGAGCTAGAGTTTTGTGGGAGATTTAACATAAAACTTAATTAAATCATAAATTTATTTTAAAATTTGGAGTTTGGTGTGTGATTATGATGCTAAATCACTGTACTCAACTAAAAAATTTTTAGATAGATAAAATGTAGGCACAAAATAATCAATAAATTAAGGGAATTTTCCATTATTTTAAAAATCTTGCATTTTGGGCTTTGTTAATCTATTTTAAAAAATATGATAAAAAAAGAGCTATATTTTGATCAATTGATTAAAAATAGAATACAAAAGGACGAACTTTCATCCAGAAATTACAGCAAAAAATAACAAAAGTGAGTATTGTTCAATGATTAAGAGGTGAAAACAATCCGAAAGACTTTAACCAAGATTTTGTGTGCATTTCATCTGTTTGCAATTTAGAACGAAACACCCAAAAGGTGGAAGCTAAATCAAACAACAAAAATATTTTTGAATGGTACTTTTTTGCTAGCCATATTAATCCGTATAACAAGCAGCAATAAAAGTTACCCCAAGATTTAGGTGTGTTTCATGGCAGATTCTCGTGAAAACTGGACGTCACGATCTGGTTTTATTATTGCAGCTGTTGGTTCGGCTGTTGGTTTAGGTAATATTTGGCGTTTCCCCTACGTTGCTTATGAAAACGGTGGCGGTGCGTTCCTTATTCCTTATTTACTTGCATTAATTACTGCAGGGTTACCACTGTTATTTTTAGACTATGCTGTCGGGCATCGTAGCAATAACTCTCCACCAAAAGCGTATCGCGCTTTATTTAAAGGAGGTGAAACGCTCGGTTGGTGGCAAGTCTGTGTGTGTATCATTATTGGCTTGTACTATGCCAGCGTACTCACTTGGGCAGGAAGTTATGTTTACTTCTCGATTGGCCAAGCCTGGGGCAATGATCCAGAAAGCTTCTTCTTCAATACTTATTTACAAACCACAAAGGCAACAGGCTTAGATTTACAGTTTGTTAGTCATTTGTTTTGGCCAATTGTAGGTATTTGGGCACTGACTCTGATCATCTTGTTTGGTGGTGTAAAGAAAGGGGTTGAACTGTCGAATAAAATCTTTATGCCTTTGCTATTCGTATTGTTCACTTTCTTGGTGATTCAAGCTTTACGTTTACCAGGTGCAGCTCAAGGTTTAAACGCATTCTTTACCCCGAACTGGTCTGCAATGATGGACTATAAGGTATGGTTAGCAGCATACGGTCATACCTTCTTCTCACTTTCAGTGGGTTTCGGGATCATGGTGACTTATTCATCTTATTTAAAACCGAAAACTAACTTAACGGGTTCTGGCTTGATTGTTGGTTTTGCCAATGCATCAACTGAAATCTTGGCGGGTATTGGTATTTTTGCTGCATTGGGCTTTATGGCACATGCTGCGGGTACAGATGTTAAAGATGTCGTGAGTGGTGGTATTGGTCTTGCTTTCATTGCCTTCCCGAAAATTATTTCGAGCTTGGGTGCTGGTGCAGATTTATTTGGTTTTCTATTTTTTTCCTCGCTATTTGTAGCAGGTATTTCTTCTATGGTGAGTATTTTGGAAGTTCCAATTGCAGCCATGCAAGACAAATTAAAATGGAGCCGTCCAAAAGCTGTATCGATTATTGGTGGTGGTAGCGCGCTAGTTTCGATCTTTTTATTCTCTAGCGTAAATGCGATTAAGTTGGTAGATATCATTGACCACTTTATCAACAACATCGGAATTATCGGTGGTGCTTTAATATCGATTATCAGTATTGCATGGTTTAAGCGTTCTGCGCTGATTGAGCTCCGTGATCATGTGAACCGCATTTCAACCATTCAGTTGGGCAAGGGCTGGGACTTTACTTTAACAGTCATTACGTCTTTCATCTTGTTAACGACTTTGACCATGACTATTTTTAACCTAGTTCAAAATGGTTATGATACTTATAGTATGAGCTTACAAGGCGTATTTGGATGGGGCAGTGTAATTTTCTGCGCTGTGGTTGCCGTTATCCTCAGTAAAATCAAAGATCGCTAGGAGAAGCAGAATGAATACTAAAGCTATCATAATGATGATTATCTCAATGGTATTTCTCTGGGGCGGGTTGGCATTGTCGATTCTCCATTTGATGAAAAACCCTGAAGAATTGGATGAAGTGCTGGACGAAGTAAAAGATCAGCACACGTTGTAAATAATTTGTTTCAGTAAATACTAAGTATATGCAAATGAAAGCCATTATCATTTAAGATAATGGCTTTCTTATTTAGAGCATCACTTTATGGACACCTTATTACCGCATCAGGTGTGGGTTGCATTTGGCGTGACCTTGCTTGCAGGACTGGCGACAGTTCTGGGCGGTATTTTGGTTGTATTCTTTAAACAGCCGAGTTATCGCTTTCTCTCGTTTGGATTGGCATTTTCCGCAGGGGCGATGATTTATGTTTCTTTGACAGAAATTTTAAATAAATCCATTCATTCTTTTAGTCTGGCTTTTGATGATAAAACGGGCTATGCCTTTGGGACTTTATCATTATTGCTGGGTGTGGTTTTAGTTTTAATTCTCGACCGTTGTATTCCCAACCCTCATGAAACCATTGAAAACCAAAGTGTGCAGGGCATTAATCAACAACAATTATTACGGACAGGATTACTGACTTTATTCGCAATTACGGCACATAACTTGCCAGAGGGTTTAGCGACTTTTTTTGCGACTTTAGAAAGTCCCGCACTTGGGGCACCGCTTGCGGTAGCGATTGGTATTCATAATATTCCTGAAGGAATTGCGATTGCTTTGCCAGTCTATATGGCAACTCAGAAAAAAAGTGCAGCATTAATTGCCAGTCTGGTCTCGGGGCTTGCTGAACCTTTAGGTGCAATGCTTGGTTATTTTCTTTTGGCACCGTATTTAAGTTTTAGTGTGTATGGCACCGTATTTGGCATTATTGGTGGGGTGATGGTGTATTTGGCCTTAGATGAACTACTCCCGACGGCCAAAAAATATGCGCAAGGGCATGAAACAGTCTATGGTTTAGTTACAGGTATGGCATGTTTGGCACTGAGTCTGGTGATGTTTAAGTATGTGAGTTAGCTTGGAGAGTGAAAAACAGAAACGAGCGTTTCTGTTTTCCTGAAAAGTTTTAGGCAGTTTTTTCGATTAAGCAATAATAAAAACCGTCGCCATGCCCTATTTGTGGGAACAATTGACGACCATGAATCTGCTCAATCCCCCAATCAGCATTAATTTTAATTTCTTTCGCATCAGTGTGTTTGGCAAAGAAATCGACCATTTGCTGTTCATTTTCTGCTTTTAAAATTGAACAGGTAATGTATAGCAATGTGCCGCCCACTTTGAGTTGTTGCCACATGTTTTCAAGAATTTTCTTTTGTAGCTCAACTGTTTGGGCAATATCACTTGATTGACGTAGTAAACGAATATCTGGATGGCGACGGATCACGCCAATTGCTGAACAAGGTGCATCGAGGACGATACAATCTGCAAGTTCAGGTGATGTCCATTTCACAGCATCGGCTGTAATAATTTCTACAGACTCTTCGCTTAAAGCTAAACGTTCTAAGTTTTCAGCGACACGTTTTAGGCGTTTTTCATCTTGGTCGAGGGCAATCAGTTTTTTCGGCTGATATTTCTCTAAAATATGTGCTGTTTTGCCTCCAGGTGCTGCACAGGCATCAATCACAAATTTGCCATTTAAGTCGGGCAACAAGGTTGCACAGAGTTGTGCATGTTCATCCTGTACTGAAAAACCACCCGCTTCAAAACCAGGAAGGCTAGGCACATGAATACTCTCATCGAGCACAATCCCGACATTAGAAAGTTCACATGCATGTGCTTCAATGCCTTCATCTTCTAAGATTTCTAAATATTCGTCACGGCTGACCTGTAAGGTATTGACGCGCAAGGTTAGGGGGGCAACTTGTTTTAGTTCATAGCTGATTTCAGCCAGTTGCTCCCCCCAGTCTTTTTTCAAACGTTTGGATAACCAGCTTGGCAAATTCGATGCTTGCTCTAAAACATCGTAGAACTGTTCTGTTTCTCGGGTTGCACGACGCAAAATGGCGTTGACCACACCGCTTAAGCTTTCCATACCCAATTGTTTTGCTGCATCTACCGTTTCAGAAATAGCCGCATGCGCTGCAACGCGGGTACACAGCAATTGGTATAAACCTACGTATAAACAGGTTTCAACCACTTGATTTTCAAGTGGTTTAGACAGCAATGGTAACGTCACTTGTTTCAGTGCGTGCCATTGGCGTAAACAGCCAAGAACTAATTCATGGTACAAGGCACGGTCTTTGTCGGACACAATGGCCATGTGTTGTTGAAGCACCGATGCCAGTGATTGACCATTTTGGACAGCCAATAACGTTTTAACAACCTGAGCACGTAAGTTTAAAGTCTTACCTGAGGCGTGGGGAGATTGTTTCATTATAAAATTTGTCCAATATTCAGTTTTTGGGTTTGTAAAATTTGTATAGCATTCAGTGGCTTACCGCCTGGCCATTGTAAAGTTGTGAGTATGATGACGGTATGATTAGCACAGGCAACATGTACACCGTGTTTATCAATGGCAATAATTTCACCCACTTGGGTCTTTTCTGTCGTTTCATTTGATAAGACGGAATTCCAAACTCTTAAGTTATTTTGCTCATCGAGTGGAATAAATGCCACGGGCCAAGGGTTAAAAGCACGGATATTACGGTCAATGCTTATCGCATCTTGTGACCAATCAATTTGCGCTTCAGCTTTACTGAGTTTATGTGCATAGACCGTGAACGCTTCATCTTGTACTTCACGCTCGGCTAAATATTGCTGTAAGGTTTGTTCAGAGTGCAACACGGCAACAATTGCTTCTGCCCCTTGCAGCGCTAATTTGTCATGCAATGAGGCTGAGGTATCGGTCGCCTCAATCGGACAGTAAGTCTTGTACATCATGTCGCCCGTATCTAGGCCTGCCGCCATTTTCATAATGGTGACACCCGTTTCAGCATCTCCTGTGGCAATTGCACGTTGAATCGGTGCAGCACCACGCCAACGCGGTAACAATGAACCATGAATATTCAGGCAGCCATATTTGGGGGTATCGAGTACCACTTGAGGCAAGATGAGGCCATAAGCGGCAACCACCATCACATCGGCATTTAAATCTTTTAATTGTTGTTGTGCAGCTAGGCCTTCCTCAGTGGAAGATTTGAAGTGTAAAGGTTGATATACGGGTAAATCATGTTCCAATGCCAACTGTTTGACTGCTGAAGCAGTCAGTTTTTGACCACGACCCGCTTTGCGGTCAGGTTGGGTGTATACCGCAACAATTTCATGTTCTGTTTTGAGTAACGCTGCCAAAGCACATGCAGCAAATTCAGGTGTACCGGCAAAGATGATTTTCACACATCAAATTCCATAGAAACTTGCGTCTATTATATGTCAAAAGCAACGCCAAGCCGAATCTACAATATGCGCTGTAACAATCATGGGATTGGTTGAATATGCGATGCAAAAAATAGCAAGGGTATCGGTGTTTGAAAACTTTTAGTTATGCAAAATTAAAAAAATATTCATGAAAGTTTTGTATTTAATCTGCTGTGTTCGGTTTATAGTAGTTTCATTAAAGCTTTCTTTGAGATCATGTGTCGGAATATAGCCTGTGTTGTTTGAATGCAGGAAAGTTGAATGCTGGTTGTCTGTTAAACACTTCGCTGTAGTATGATGTTGCCTATATTTCGACTGATTCTAGATGATCCATCAGTCTTATTTAGCCAGAGTGAATCGCAGATTCATATCAAGCACAAACTTTGTTGGAAACGCAAATGCCTGATTATCGTTCAAAAACATCAACACATGGAAGAAATATGGCTGGCGCACGTGGTTTATGGCGTGCAACAGGTATGAAAGATGAAGATTTTGGCAAACCGATTATTGCGGTGGTCAACTCTTTTACTCAATTTGTTCCTGGTCATGTGCATCTTAAAGACTTAGGTCAACTTGTGGCACGTCAAATTGAAGCGTCAGGCGGTGTAGCAAAAGAATTTAATACCATTGCAGTCGATGATGGGATTGCGATGGGACATGATGGCATGTTGTATTCATTGCCTTCACGTGACTTAATTGCAGACTCTGTAGAATACATGGTCAATGCGCATTGTGCTGATGCCATGGTGTGTATTTCGAACTGTGACAAAATCACCCCAGGCATGTTGATGGCTTCTATGCGCCTGAACATTCCTGTGGTGTTTGTCTCTGGCGGGCCGATGGAAGCGGGTAAAGTCAAAATCCGTGGCAATGAACATGCGATTGACCTTGTCGATGCCATGATTGTTGCGGCAGATGACAGCTTCACCGATGAAGAAGTGGCTGCATACGAACGTTCAGCTTGTCCAACGTGTGGTTCATGTTCAGGCATGTTCACGGCAAACTCAATGAACTGTTTAACCGAAGCGTTGGGCCTATCGCTTCCAGGTAACGGCTCAACTTTGGCGACACATGCAAATCGTAAAAAATTATTTGAAAAAGCAGGTCAGTTGATTGTTGAACTGGCAAAACGCCATTATGAGCAAGAAGATTACAGCATTCTTCCACGTTCTATCGCGACCAAAGCAGCCTTTGAAAATGCCATGACCCTTGATATTTCAATGGGGGGGTCAACCAATACCGTTCTTCACTTATTGGCTGCTGCGAATGAGGCAGAAGTTGACTTTACCATGACTGACATTGACCGTTTGTCACGTAAAGTGCCTGTTTTGTGTAAAGTTGCGCCTGCAAAACAAGATGTACATATGGAAGATGTCCACCGTGCAGGTGGTATCATGTCAATTTTGGGTGAATTAGACCGTGCAGGCTTGTTGGATACGTCTGTACCGACTGTGCATGAAAAAACCTTAAAAGATGCTTTGGATAAATGGGACATTATCCGTACAGAAGACGAAGAAGTGTATCAGTTCTTCCGTTCAGCACCAGGTGGTGTACCGACGCAAACTGCATTCTCACAAGACCGTTACTACTCTCGTTTAGATGGTGACCGTAACAACGGTGTTATTCGTAATGCTGAACATGCTTTCTCTCAAGATGGTGGTCTGGCTGTTCTTTACGGTAACATTGCCCTTGAAGGCTGTATTGTGAAAACAGCAGGTGTGGATGACTCCATCTTGAAATTCAACGGCACAGCACGTGTTTTTGAAAGCCAAGATACTGCGGTAGAAGCGATTCTAGGTGGGAAAATTACCGCAGGTGATGTGGTGGTAATTCGTTACGAAGGCCCACGTGGTGGTCCGGGGATGCAAGAAATGTTGTATCCAACCAGTTATTTAAAATCGAAAGGTTTAGGTAAAGATTGTGCCTTACTTACCGATGGTCGTTTCTCAGGTGGATCATCTGGTCTTTCTATTGGTCACGTTTCGCCTGAAGCCGCTGAAGGTGGTGCGATTGGTTTGGTTGAAGACGGTGACCGTATTGAAATTGATATTCCAAACCGTACGATTCACTTGGCTGTGGACGAAGCAACAATGGCAGCGCGCCGTGAAGTACAAGAAGCCAAAGGTTGGCAACCTGCTGAGCCGCGTCCGCGTAAAGTGTCTAAAGCCTTAAAAGCCTATGCGATGCATACTACCAGTGCTTCTAAAGGTGCGGTACGTGAAATTTAATTTGTAGTTTTTTACCGATTAGAAAGAGCACTCCATTTTGGGGTGCTTTTTATTTAAAAGTTATTGGTTCAGCACAATGGGATCTTAAAGGTGTAGCTCAAATTGCGGTTTATAACCTTCGGTTCGACCTACTTTTGTTTCGGCAAAAGTAGGCAAAACCATTGGTCATCCGCAAAACCTGTTTATTTTCGGCATCTAAAAGAATATCTTGAAAAAACAGTCCATTTAATAGGCAACTACTTCGTCTTGCGCTGCAAATAAAAGCAATGCTTTTATTCTTGCTCAGGTTGCGGATGACGTTTCCGTGTATCCAACAACAGGATAGATTCAGGATAAAAATATTAAGACTATTAAGAGATTAGCGGTTATTAACTCGAAAGCCTCATTGTACTTTCATGTATCGCTTACTTTCTATACACTAAAAATAGAAAAAATTGCCAAGACCGTAGAGCAATACGCAGCCACCGCCAAGGAAAAATACAATGAGTAAAGACAATATCCGCGAACATTCAGCGCCCGTTTATGAAGGCATCGAAAATGCGCCTGCACGCTCTATGATGCGTGCCACAGGCTTTAAAGATTCGGACTTTACTCGTCCTTTTGTCGGTATTGCTTCGACATGGGCCAATGTCACGCCGTGTAATATGCATATCAATGAGTTGGCACGTGAGGCTGAAAAAGGGGTCAATCAGGCAGGTGGGAAAGGCATTATTTTTAATACCATCACCATTTCAGATGGCATTTCTAACGGCACCGAAGGCATGAAGTATTCATTGCTGAGCCGTGAAATTATTGCAGATTCGATTGAAGCGGTAGTGGGCTGTCAGGCCTATGATGGCGTGATTGCGATTGGTGGTTGTGACAAAAATATGCCGGGTTGCATCATGGGCTTAGCCCGTTTAAACCGTCCGGGTTTGTTTGTTTATGGTGGTACGATTAAGCCGGGCGCAGGGCATACCGACATGATTTCAGTCTTTGAAGCTGTGGGTCAGCACGCCAAAGGTGAAATCAGTGCCATTCAAGTCAAACAGATTGAAGAAGTAGCACTACCGGGGCCGGGTTCTTGTGGCGGGATGTACACTGCAAACTCGATGGCTTCTGCGATTGAAGCTTTGGGCATGAGTTTACCGGGTTCATCGGCACAAGAAGCGGTTTCCGATGAGAAGCGGATCGACTGTCAGAAAGCAGGCGAAGCGGTGATGAATTTGTTGCGTTTAGATATTAAACCGCGCGATATCATGACTAAAGCCGCGTTTGAAAACTCAATTAAAGTGCTGATTGCCTTGGGCGGTTCGACCAATGGGGTGCTGCACTTACTGGCGATGGCACATACCGCTGGGGTTGAACTGAGTTTGGATGATTTTGTTCGTATCGGGCAAGATATTCCCGTAGTGGCAGATGTACGTCCTTCAGGTCAATATCTGATGTCAGAGCTGATTGCGATTGGAGGCATTCAACCACTGATGAAGCGGATGTTGGATGCTGGTATGCTCGATGGTTCATGTTTAACTGTGACAGGAAAGACCTTGGCGGAAAATTTAGCCGAGGTTGAAGACTACCCTGAAGGTCAACAGATTATCTTACCGTTTGATGCCCCGATTAAAAAAGACTCTCACTTGGTGGTGCTCAAGGGTAATTTGTCTCCAACAGGTGCTGTGGCTAAAATTACAGGCAAAGAAGGCTTGTATTTTGAAGGGCCAGCACGGGTCTTCGAAGGTGAAATTGGCGCCATGCGTGGCATTTTAGATGGTGAAGTTCAAGCAGGTGAAGTGGTGGTGATCCGTGGTGAAGGCCCTAAAGGCGGACCAGGTATGCCAGAAATGCTGAAACCGACTTCAGCGATTATTGGTAAAGGTCTGGGCAAATCTGTGGCACTGATTACCGATGGTCGTTTTTCTGGAGGCAGTCATGGTTTTGTAATTGGGCATGTGACCCCTGAAGCCTATGAAGGCGGACCAATTGGTCTTGTTCAGAATGGAGATCGTATCTCGATTAATGCCGAAACACGGGAAATGACTTGGCATGTTTCTGAACAAGAAATCGCTGCACGGCAAAACCGTTGGGTCAAGCCAAAACCGAATTATACCCACGGTGCGCTAGCGAAGTTTGCTAAACTGACCACTGGAGCCGAAAAGGGTGCAGTGACTGATTTAAATTTAGAACTGTAAGCTATCGGGAAGGATTGAACATTTTGTCTTGAATTATGTTACGTTTTGCTCAAGACTTATTGTATTTTAAGACATTCTGTTCACCATATTGGTCATTTTCTGCGGGTTGGAAACAACATCACTCGCTCTTTTTACATTAGAGGCAACTCATGTCACTGTTACGCCGTTGGTTTGATCCGATCCGATCGAGATGGTTTTATCAAAAACCAACTCGTCAAGAGGTATTGCCTACGGAGCATGGGCTCAATATTCATTTGCGTTTAGACGATGTTTATAGCTATTTGGCTGTGCAGCAGTTGCCACAATTAGAAGAAATTTTAAGTGATGAACTTAAACCCCTCAAAGTCATTATTTCCAGTCAAGCTCCCGAGCCACCGAATCACATGTCGGCGCAAGAATGGCAACACTATTGCTTGAACGATGCACAGATTTTATCGAAACAGCACCGATTCAGTTTCCACGAAACCCCTGAACAGCCGTCACAAGAAGCCTTGGCGCAGGCGGAAACTATTTTAAGAAATACTCCGCTACAAGGTCAGGATTTTCTCTATTTACTCGAAGATGTGTTTCATATGCTGTGGCAGAAGCAGTATGGCAAGTTGCGCACGTTATATGCCATGGCGAGTAAACATCATCAAGAACAGCACTTTCCAGAGCGGGTATTTAATGATGATGCCGTCCTTGCCAGTTATTTTGAATTTTCAGACCGTAAATATCATGCAGTAGATGATCTGCTGCGTCTAACCCGCCGTTTAAAGCAACAAAAATTACTGACAGGCAATCCGATTTTTCTCATCAATCATATTGAATGGCGCGAGCATTCAATTAGTGATGCAGAAGAACTAAATGAAATTCAAGCACTTGATCCAGAGTTAGATTTATATATTGCGTTAGAAGACCCAGTTTCATGGCTGTTATTGGCCTATATTAAAGAGGAATTGGCAGATTATTATAATATTCAGTTGACCGTGTACCCACTCAGTTATCATGGGCGAGACTGGTTTGACTGGAGCTTGGCAACCCGTTTATCTAAACGGACAGAAGTGGCATTTACCCCATTTTGTCGTCCGACCAAAGAAGCTACTTATGCGATGGCACAGCTATATTATCGTGTGCCTGAAGAGCAGCGGATTGCAGCCATGCACCGTATTTTGCAAGCGGTATGGACCCAAGGCAAAGATTTGTCCTTTAAGGCGCACTATCAAGAGCTACAACGCGAGTTGGGCTTAGAGTTGCAGGAAGTAAAGCAAGAGGATATTCAAGCCAAGTTGAAAGAAAACGATGTCCTGTGTGAAATGAAGTCACAACCTGATTTTCCTGTGCTCGAATTACGGATAGATGGGCAAAGTTATACCTTTAATAGCTTATATCGGGTCTGGATGATTGAAAGTATTTTCAGTAATGTGTTAGAAGAAAAATATAAAATTGAAAACGAAGCGGATTCCTCCAGCTTAACAACAGAAGATAAAACTAATGCAGAAAGAGAAATGTGAGTCGCTTGAGCAAGTTCGAGACAAAATTGATCTGATTGATCAGCACCTGATTGAATTAATTACGACCCGACAGTTTTATGTCGATCAGGCGGTGCGTTTTAAGCGCACTGAACATGAAGTGCAATCGCCAGAGCGGGTTGAACAGGTGATTGCCAAAGTTCGTCAACAGGCGGCACAACAGGGCACTGATCCAGACTTAATTGAACAGATTTATCGGGAAATGATTCAGCATTTTATTCGCCGTGAGCTCAAAGAAATTCGCCCATAAATCATTTTTTATTTAATTTTTCTTAAAATTTTAGCGTGCTAAATAGTGCGCTTAGGTTTATTTTGGGCTTAAAATTGAATAGCATATGTAATATTATAACATATCTATTTATTTGCTCATGTCTGCACTTTCTCAACGCCTACAGGCGATTGATGCACTGCGAGGTCTAGTCATTCTAATTATGATGGTCGACCACGTGCGTGAAACCTTTTATTTACACCATCAAGTTCTCGATCCAATGCGTATTGAGGAAACGGAAGCCAGTTTGTTCTTTAGCCGAATTTTGGCGCATTTGTGTGCTCCTGTTTTTGTCGTTTTGACGGGATTGTCGGCATATTTATATCAAGCGAAACACAACAGCTTGAGTATGACGCGAGAATTTTTGCTTAAACGTGGTTTATTTTTAGTGATACTTGAATTATTGGTGATCAATTTTGCATGGACAGGACAGTTCCCACCGCACGTGATTTATTTGCAAGTGATTTGGGCAATTGGGATCAGCATGATTGTTTTAGCACTGCTGATTGGGTTGCCACAGAGAATTTTGTGGTTGATTGCTGTATTGATTATTTTTGGGCATAACCTATTGGATCAGGTTTCTTTGCAACAAATGCCAATTTTACAGCCGATTTGGTTGATTTTACATGAGCGTGGTTGGATTGAATGGGGGGAATTCCTCAAACTTCGTACTTCTTATCCTGTACTGCCTTGGATTGGGGTGATTTTGCTGGGTTATTCTATTGGGGCAACTATTTTTCAAGCGCAGATGACGCCACAACGAAGAACGACATATTTATGGATATTTGGCTGTAGCAGCATTGTTGGATTTGTAATCCTGAGAATGTTGAATGTATATGGCGATAGGGCATGGTTAGAGATGTCGACGCCACTGCAAACTTTAATGAGTTTTTTTAACCTGACCAAGTATCCGCCGTCCTTATTGTTTATTTTATGGAATGTTGGCTTGGGGCTGTTACTGCTTGTAGCATTGGAAAAAGTGCAACAGCAGGCATGGGTGCATCCCTTAATTATTTATGGTTCAGTACCGATGTTCTTTTATATTGTGCATTTATTTGTTTTAAAACTACTGTATGTGGTTGCCGTGGCGCTTTGGGGACAGAATCATGGCGACTATTTTGGGGTAAATCAGGTCTCCACCCTTTGGTGGATTGCGATTATTCTGTGCATCGTGCTTTATCCATTGATGCGGTGGTTTTCTAAATTTAAGCATCAAAATAAGCAGATACCATTTTTAAAATATCTATAGTTTTTGAAATTACATAAAAAACCCTTCACAGATGAAGGGTTTTTTATATTGTAAAAGTAGGCTTTTACATGAATTTAACGCCTTGTTGGCCCGCAGGAGTCACTTTGAAGATTTCCACTTCAAATGTAATATTTTTACCTGCCAATGGATGGTTAAAATCCACTTCGGTAATGTCATCCCCGACAGTTTTAACGACGCCATACAGGCTTTGTTTGGCTTTATCTTCAAACTCAATCATGTGGCCTTCAATAGGGCGTTGCTCGAATTTTACTGTATCAAATGTCTGCACATTTTCAGGGTTCCATGGCCCAAACGCATCTTCTGGTGGAAGGCTGACGGTACGACGGTCACCTGCACGTAAACCAAACAAGGCTTTTTCAAAGCCTGGGAGTAAACTGCCATCGCCCATCACCAAGCTGACCGGTTCAGCACGGCTACGGGTGTTGTCAATTTCTACACCATTTTCAATGGCAACGGAAAAATGAAGATCAACCTTCGAACCTTGTTCAATACGGGTTTCTTCATTTGGATTAATAATTTCATTCATGGTGTTGCGCATCCGCACGTTGAATTCGATGTTTTTCTAAGAAAAACGTATCTATAAGCAGCAAAATGGTGCCCAAAGTAATGGCACTGTCGGCAAGGTTAAAGGCAGGGAAGTGGCTATTGTTGTAATAGACATGAATAAAATCGACCACGTAACCTAAGGTCACGCGATCAATTAAATTTCCTACAGCACCGCCTAAAATCAGGGCAATTGCCATGGGTAAAATCGTGACGTGCTTTGGCATACGCATTAACCAAAACACAAAAATCACTGAAACCAAGGCTGCAAGTGAGGTAAAGAAATAACGTTGCCAGCCGCCTGCATCGGACAAGAAACTAAAGGCTGCGCCATAGTTATGTAACAAAGTCCAATTTAAAAAAGGCAGTACAGGTACCGGATCTGCATAATTCAGGTGTGTAGACGCAATCCATTTCGTCCATTGATCTAACACAATCGCCAAAATGGATAACCCCACCCACAGCAAATTGTGTAGGTAGAATTGAAACAGGCCCGCTTTCTGTTGTGGATTAGGCATATTTTCTCTCTTCGCCTTGACCAGTAGGGAGGTTAATAATACAACGTGCACACAGACCTGGATGTTCGTGATGTGTATTCACATCAGGAAGAACATGCCAACAACGCGCACATTTTTCACCTTCCGCAGCTGAGACTTTCACACGTAAACCATCTAGATCGGCTTCTTGACCTTGAGTTGCATCAAAGGCATGAACTTGTACTTGAGACGTGATGAGGACGAAGCGAAGTTCATCGCCTAGGCGATCTAGTACCGCTTTCAAGCCTTCATTTGCCCATAATTCAACTTTGGCAGAGAGATTAGAACCTACCAGTTTTTCGTTTCGTGCAACTTCAATATGCTTGTTCACCGCAGATTTTACGGTAATCAAGGTTTGCCAATCGGCTTCAGACAATAAGTTTGCAGTCGACGCCACAGGAATATCGTACCATTCCGCGGTGAATACATATTTCTCGGTTTGTTCTGGAATCAGTGGCCATGCTTCTTGCGCGGTAAAGCTCAAGATTGGAGACATCCAACGGACAAAAGCTTGCACCAAGTGATACAGCGCAGTTTGTGCCGAATGACGCGCTTGTGAGTCTGCTTTGGTGGTGTACTGACGATCTTTGATGATGTCGAGGTAGAAACCACCCAAGTCGTTAATACAGAAGTTAGTCAAGGCATTGGTGACGATATGGAAGTTCATATCTTCATAGGCTTGTTGAATGGTTTTTTGTACATCTGCCGCACGTTGCAAGATGTATTGATCTAGTGCGATCAATTGATCGACAGGCAGGGCATCCGTGGATGGTTTGAAACCATTCAAGTTTGCCAATAAGAAACGTAAGGTATTACGAATACGACGGTAACCATCTGATGCACGGCTAAAGATTTCTTTACCAGCCGTCATTTCATAACGGTAATCGGCAGAGGCAATCCAGAAACGTAAACCGTCTGCACCCATATCTTTAATGATGTCTTGTGGGGTGATGATGTTGCCCAAAGACTTCGACATCTTACGACCTTTCTCATCCACCACGAAACCGTGGGTCAACAAGCCTTTGTACGGCGCACGTTGATTGATGGCAATCGAAGTCAACAATGAAGACTGGAACCAACCACGGTGCTGGTCTGAACCTTCAAGGTATAAATCAGCAGGATCAGTCAGTTCTTCGCGTTCACGTAGCACAGCATAGTGCGTTGTTCCTGAATCGAACCAAACGTCTAAGGTGTCACGTACGCAGTTATATTGCTCTGCTTCCTCACCGATAAAGTCTTTGGCATCGCGGTTATACCATGCGTCAATGCCTTCTTGTTCGATCAGCAACGCGACTTCTTCGATTAATTCTGCTGTACGTGGGTGTAACTCGTTAGTGTCTTTATGGACGAAGAATGGGATTGGCACACCCCACGTACGCTGACGTGAGATACACCAGTCTGGACGACCTTCGATCATGGCTTGAATACGGTTTTTACCCCAATCCGGTACAAAGCTGATCTCGTTTTCAATGGCGTTCAATGCACCTTGGCGTAAACCTTTGGCATCCATGCTGATAAACCATTGTGGTGTCGCACGGAAGATAATTGGAGTTTTGTGGCGCCAGCAGTGTGGATAGCTATGCTTGATTGGCTTATGTGCCCAAAGTTTGCCTGCCTCGCTTAAAGCCGCAATGATTTGAGGGTTGGCTTTGTAAATATGCTCGCCCGCAAAAATTGGAGAAGTTGGTAAGTAGACACCGTTTCCGCCAACTGGATTGTCAACTTTTAAGTTATAGAGTAAGCCAACTTTATAGTCGTCCACACCATGACCTGGGGCAGTATGCACCGCACCCGTACCGCTGTCTGCGGTCACGTGTTCACCTAAAATTACAGGGACTTGGCGCTCTGCGATCAGTGGGTGTTGTAGGCTGACATGCTCAAGTTTATTGCCTGTGAACTCGGCCAAGACTTCAACGCTGTTAAAGCCATAACGCTCAGTGGCAGATTCAACTAGGTTTTTCGCCAAGATAAAGTTTTGTGGCTGTTTTTCTTCACCACGGGCTTTGACCAACTGATATTCAAGTTCAGCATGGAATGCAACCGCTTGGTTGGCAGGTAAAGTCCAAGGCGTTGTGGTCCAGATCACGATGTCTGTGCGGTCAGCAACTTCTACACCCAAACGTGCAGAAAGGTCGGCCAAATCAACAACAGTAAAACCTACGTCAATGGCATCTGATTTTTTATCTTCATATTCAACTTCAGCTTCAGCCAAAGCCGAACCACAATCTAAACACCAGTTCACAGGTTTAAGACCAGGTTCGATGTGACCTGCTTTGGCAATTGCACCCACTGAACGTACGATGTCTGCTTCTTGTTTGAAGTTCATGGTCAAGTAAGGATTGTCCCAATCCCCAAATACACCCATACGCACAAAGTCTTTTTTCTGTAATTCGACTTGGGTGTAAGCATATTCGCGACACGCTTTACGGAAGGTTGAAGCATCGACTTTTACGCCGACCTTACCAACTTTTTCTTCCACTTTTAGTTCAATCGGTAGACCGTGACAGTCCCAACCTGGTACGTAAGGAGCATCAAAACCATCCATGACTCGGCTTTTAATAATAATGTCTTTTAAGACTTTATTGACCGCATGACCTAAATGGATTTGACCATTGGCATATGGAGGGCCGTCATGCAGGACATACTTTTTCTTGCCAATACGCGACGCACGAATCTGCTGATAAATGTTGTCGGCATACCACTCTTCTAACCATTTCGCTTCACGTACTGCAAGGTTTGCTTTCATTGCAAATTCAGTACCTGGGAGGTTGAGTGTGGCTTTATAATCCACTGCATTTTCAGGAGTTTGCTTATCGCTCATGCAAGATATCTTCCAATTTTATCAGGGTTTAGACTGACGCGTTTTACATAAAATTTTTCGGTGTTTAAAAGGGAAAAGTTGGGTTGTTATGGCGAAACTCAAGTAGTTTCTCCACATCATCATCAATTCCCGCTTTCAGTGCTTCCAGCGAAGGGTAGTTCTTTTCACCATGTAAGTAGTTCAAGAAAGTTACCCGCATTAACAAGCCATACAGATTAGCAGAAACATTAGGGAAATGTACTTCTAATCGCCATTCTGGATGCTCTTGTTTGATGGCAGGTCGGGTGCCGACATGCCCCGCACCAAACAAAGCCGTTTCCTGATAACCCAGAACTCCTTTTTGTTCAGGATTCTCTTGCACAACTTTGTCTTGTAAAGATGTAGTTTCACAAATCACATCGACGCCATATATGCCGTTTAAACAGGGTTTATGACGGTTGAGGCGCACATTAATCGTTGGAAAATCGAGGGTTCGTCCAATTTGGTCGCCATATTGCACACGACCTGTGATGCTATAAGGCCGTCCTAATAACTGTGCCGCGAGTGCTAAATTACCTTCTGCAAGGGTTTGACGAATACGGGTTGAACTGACACGTTCACCTTCAAGTGCAATGGTTTGTAAATTATGAACATCAAAACCGTAATTTTTCAGGAATTCACTATTGCCTTGACGGTTTTTGCCAAAGTGAAAGTCATCGCCCAAGATTAGGCTTTGTGCATTTAGTTGGTCTTTTAAAATACTGGCAAATGCTTCTGCGCTTAAGCTACGGAAGGTATTGTCGAACTTGGCAACGGCAATATAGTCCACTCCCAATTCAGTTAAATATTCCACTTTTTCACGGAGTGAGCTAATGCGTGGTGGTGCTTCATAACCTTGAAAAAATTCTAAAGGCTGTGGCTCAAAAATCATGACTAAAGATTTAAGTTGTTGTTGTGCAGCAACCTGTTTCAGTTGCTGAATCATCGCTTGATGTCCTAAATGGACGCCGTCAAAATTACCAATGGTCACAGCAGTTAGAGGTAATTGAAAGTCTGGCGCTAAAGCATTCAGGCGGAGCAGCTTCATGGGCTAATCAATAAATGAAAAATAATCAGGCTTATATATTGCCATATTCTTGAGCATTCGTCTTGTTGTTGTGTTTTTACCCAGAAAAATTTATTGATCAATTCTCTTTATATCATAAAAACTGATTTTTAAAATGAATAATAATCAATTTTACTTATTTGTGGTGTGTTGTAATATCAATATAACTTCTTAATTTGGGTTGACGCCGTATGAACAAGCCCTTTCATCAGTTGCCACAATGGCATGATGTGATCCGTCAGTTCACACCGAACTGGTTTACCGTCTGTATGGGTACCGGCATTTTGTCGATTATATTGGCAGAATTTAGTGCTGTTCATCCTATGTTTTGGCAATTCGGTGCAGGATTGTGGTTGTTGAATGGGCTGATTTTTACTTTATTTAGCAGTTTATATGCTTTGCGTTGGTTGCTGTACCCGCAGGAAGCCAAACAGATTTTTGCCCATCCCAGTATGAGTTTATTTTTAGGGACCATTCCAATGGCATTGGCGACGCTGATTAATGGTGCCTTGAAATATGGGGTAGTGCTGTATGGTACAGCCATAATTGGTATTGCAGAGTGGGTGTGGTATCTCGACGTATTGATGGCTGTGATGGTGGCGTTTGTGGTGCCATTTTGTATGTTCAGTTGTCAGCGCCACCAATTACAACAGATGACTGCAGTCTGGTTACTTCCGATAGTTGCCTGTGAAGTGGCAGCAGCTTCGGGTGCAGTGTTGTTACAGCATTTGCCAGTAACTCCTCATGCGGTGGGTATTTTATTTGGCAGCTATATTTTGTGGGGCATTTCAGTTTTTCCTGCCATGCTGATTTTGGGCATTTTATTTTTACGATTGGCCTTGCACCAATTGCCAAGTCAGGAATTAGCCATGACAGGCTGGTTGGCGGTCGGGCCGATTGGCACAGGTGCATTGGCATTATTACTTTTGGGTGAGCAGGCTACACGCTTACTACATGCAACACATTTCATCGGACTGGGTGAGTTTCTCCATCAGGCAGGGTTTTTGAGCAGTTTGTTGCTACTTGGTTTTGGAGTGTGGTGGTTAGGAATAGCGATCATGATTACCCTGAAACACGCAGGTTCACATTTGGTTTTTAATTTAGGCTGGTGGGGCATGACTTTCCCATTGGGCGTATTCAGTTTGGCAACGTTACAGCTTGCCCAACAATTGCAGCTTCATTGGTTACTGAATATAGGCTATGGCTTGGCAATCTTGTTGATGCTGTTATGGGGATTGGTTATGAGCAAAACTGTGGCTGGGTTTTATGCAGGACGACTTTTCTTTTCACCGTGTTTAAACCTCTATCTGCAACAAAAATAAAGTTGCACAGCACGGGCTAAAAAACTCATTGAGAGATAGAGGATGACAGAATTTGCACACAGTGTGGTTTTGATTTTTAATAGCACCGTTCTGATTTTGAGTAGATGCGATGAAATCCTCTTTGGCGCTGATTATGGCTTTACCAAATGAATCGAAAGGTTTATTTGAACAAGCTCAGATTGATGTGCATTACAGTGGCATTGGCAAGGTCAATGCAGCATTTAAAGCTTTTGAGGTGATTCAGGCGACAGGCTGTAAAACTTTATTAAACCTTGGTAGTGCAGGCAGTTCTTACTTTGAGCGTCATGCTTTGGTCGAAGTCACCAGCTTCGTACAACGCGATATGGATGTTTCACCGCTCGGCTTTGAAGTCGGGGTGACGCCGATGGATCAGGATCATCCTGGGGCAATTGACTTAGAACCTTATTTTTCCCATTTACCGAAAGGTGTATGTGGTACAGGGGATAGTTTTGAGACAGGTCAGCCAAAAGTCCCATGTAATTTGGTCGACATGGAAGGCTATGCGATGGCCAAAGTGTGTAAAAAACTGGGGGTGCGTTTAATTTCGGTAAAATATATCACCGATGGTGCAGACGACAGTGCACATCTCGACTGGGAAGAAAATTTAATGCTTGGGGCAAAAAAATTATTGTCTTTATATCAGTCTATTACGACTTAATTGGCTCGGCGACCATAGATGGCTATGGTCGTATGCCAAAATCAATATAGGGCTTAGTTGTGTTGCTCACGCGGTAGAATACCGTAGAGCATCATATGGACGGTATGTTGAATGACGCGTTGTTGCATACTGCGGTTGCGTAAGGTTTTACCGGTCACCATTTCCATTTGAGTTGCAAAGTCGGCATAGTTTTGGGTCACTGCCCAGATATTGAGAATGAGCAATTCAGGATCAATATCTGCTGAAATTTTCCCTTGTTCTTGCCACATGCTAATGACCTTAGCTTTGCGTTTGACCAGTTTTTTTAGTGGACCTTTTAAGATCTCTAAAATATGCGGTGCACCTTGGATAATTTCTAAGGCAAATAAACGTGATGCTTTCGGCTGAGTGCGCGACAGTTCAATTTTCTGCATTAAATAATTGGTAATTGCTTCCGTCGGTTCAAGCTCTGCTTCTAGCATTTGCAGTGGCGCTAACCATTTTTGTAAAACGGTCGTCAGCACTTCCACATATAGTGCTTCTTTATTTTCATAATAGTAAAAAATGTTCGACTTGTGCATTTCTGCAAGTTGAGCAATTTCATCTAAACTAGCCCCGTTAAATCCATATAAGGAAAAAACATCAAGTGCGGCATTCAGCAATTGATGGCGCTTTTGAGTACTCTTTTTTTGTTCCATTCGTAGCTTTAAAAAATTCAGGGAAGGTCAAATTGTACGGCAAATCATCAGATTTGTGCATCAACAAATCAGGTAATTTGATGAAATCGTGTATTTTACGGATAAAAAAACACTGCTCGATTTCATATTCATTCCATTAAAAAAAACAAAAGGATAACTAAAGACCAAAATGCATCAATTTGGATCATTTTTTATTTTAAATGTGACAGTTTGATGACAGGTCGGCGCATGCCTTCGATCGCATCAACTTCGAGTTTTTACGCCAAGCTTGGGGTTAAGCTTGGCTCAAAAATATCATTTAAGTGGCGAGAACGGCATTCAAGACTTGCTGTTCAAGTTCAGCGAAATTTAGATTTTTTTCACGTGGGCGGGGTAAGTTAACCTGAAATTGACGGGCAATATGGCCTTTGTCGAGTAGAATAATACGGTCGGCCAGTTGTACGGCCTCACTAACGTCATGGGTGACTAAAACGGCAGTAAAACCCTGTTCTCGCCATAGCTTTTCAATTAGATTCTGCATTTCTAGCCGAGTTAAGGCATCGAGAGCACCAAGCGGTTCATCTAATAACAATACACGGGGTTGATGAGAGAGTGCGCGTGCGAGTGCGGTGCGTTGGCGCTGTCCGCCTGAAAGCTGTGCAGGCCAGAGCGGCGCTTTTTCTTTTAAACCCACTTTTTCTAATAAGGCAGTGGCTTGAGCATGTGCATCTTTATGGAGACCAAGCTGTACATTCTGTTCAATACTACGCCAAGGCAGCAGACGTGGGTCCTGAAACATAACCCGAATGTCGTCACTGGTAATGCCTTCACGCAAATGGCGTGCCGATTTAAATTTAATTTCGCCGTAACTCGGTTGTTCTAAGTCAGCAATCAGTCTTAATAAGGTACTTTTGCCACAACCACTCCGTCCAACAATGGCAAGAAACTCTCCAGGTTGAATATGGAGATCTAAATCTTCAAGAACTTTGACATCACCATAAAACTTATAGAGTTGTTCAATCAGAATTTCTGCACCAATTACGGCATTCGGTTGGATATCTGCCTGTGGTGACGGTGGGTGTTGAATCTGTTCAGCAACATGCTGACCGATACTGAGATCTGTCATCTTCGGCTCCTTATTTTTGATAGCCTGGGTGCCAGCGCAATAAGTATTTTTCTAAACTGACTGCTAGCACATCTGCCAGTTTACCTAATAGGGCATAGAGTAAGATGCCGACCAGAACCACATCAGTCTGTAAAAATTCACGTGCATTCATGGTCATATAGCCAATGCCCGCTTGGGCAGAAATAGTTTCCGCGACAATGAGTAAGACCCAAACTAAGCCAAGAGCAAAGCGTAAGCCGACTAAAATGGAGGGCATCGCCCCAGGTAAAATAATATTTTTATACAGTTCCCATCGGCTGAAACCGTAGCTTTTTCCCATTTCAATCAGTTGGGGGTCGACCGAACGAATGCCGTGGTAGGTGTTGATATAAATTGGGAAAAATACCCCAACCGCCACCAAAAATAGTTTTGCAGTTTCATCAATGCCAAACCAGAGAATTACCAATGGAATCAAGGCGAGGGCAGGGATATTGCGGATCATCTGCAAGGTGGTATCGAGTAGGGTTGAGGCTGTTTTGGATGAGCCGTTGAGTAAGCCCAACAACAACCCTAAGCCACCACCGATAGCCAGCCCTAATAAGGCACGTCCTGCGCTAACTTTGACATGATGCCAAAGCTCACCACTGATGAGTAAATGCCAGAATGCACTGACCACTGCTGTAGGTGCAGGTAAAATGCGACTCTGTAGCAAACCTGTACTGGATGCAATTTGCCAGATCAGAATCAGTAAAAAAGGGAACAACCAAGGCAGCAAACGCTGCCCAAAGTTTGTTCCACGTGAAACTTTCCGTTTTGGGAAAGTTTCAGTCGCAGTTATTTTGGACATTAGGCAGGCTCCTTAATTGGACGTGAAACCGTGGTCTGATTCGGCACATAATTGTTGGCGACAATTTCTCCAAAAGGTCCAGTCAGATTTGGTTGCGACAATTTTTTGCGCGTTTCAAGTGGCAAGAGTGGGAAAACCAATTCAGCAAAACGAATAGATTCTTCCAAGTGCGGATAGCCAGAAAAAATAAAGGTGCTGATGCCCAAATCGGCATATTCCTGAATTCGATCTGCCACAGTTTGTGGGTCACCTACCAAAGCGGTACCCGCTCCGCCACGTACCAGTCCAACCCCTGCCCATAAGTTTGGTGATACTTCAAGTTTGCTACGATCACCATTATGCAGTTCAGCCATACGACGCTGTCCCACAGAGTCCATTTGCTTAAACTTTTGTTGTGCCGCAGCAATGGTCGCATCATCGACATATTGAATCAGCTCATCGGCCGCTTTCCAGGCTTCTTCGTTGGTTTCACGCACAATGACGTGCAGACGAATACCGTAGTTAAGTTGGCGTCCTTTTGCTGCGGCTTTCGCGCGGACATTTTCAAGTTTTTCTTTGACTGCTGCGGGTGGTTCACCCCAAGTTAAATAGGTATCAACCTGTTCGGTTGCTAGTTCAACCGCTGCTTCTGAAGAACCACCAAACCATAAAGGTGGGTAGGGCTGTTGCACTGGCGGGTAAAGTAGTTTGGCATCATCAACTTTTAAGTGTTCTCCATGAAAACTGAAAGATTCGCCTGTGTGTGAACGGGTCAGAATCTCACGCCAGATTTTGGTGTATTCACTGGCAGTTTCATAACGGGTGGCATGGTCTTCATAAATGCCATCACCTTTAAGCTCTTGTTCGTCACCACCCGTCACCAGATTTAACAAGACACGTCCATTGGATAAACGGTCAAACGTGGCAGCCATACGCGCAGCTAATGCAGGTGTGGTTACGCCTGGGCGTAATGCCACGAGAAACTTCAGATTTTTGGTTGCATCAATCAAACTGGCAGCCGTAATCCATGGATCTTCACATGAACGTCCCGTTGGGATCAGCACACCTTCATAGCCTAAATTGTCCACTGCAACTGCAATTTGCTTCATATAAGCATGATCGACTTGGCGTGCGCCTTTGCTGGTTCCTAAATAACGACTGTCACCATGGGTGGGAATAAACCAGAAAATTTTCATTATCAATATCCTTACAATTTCTACAGATTAGTGGGTTTTAGGTGCTGCCCAAACGGTGGTTTGAACTTGAATGTTTTTCGGAATCAATTGAACCTGTTGGAACAGATCTGCGATTTGTTGCTGCGCTTGTACCACTTCAGGGGTTAGGGTCTGAATTGGCGATGGTTTCAGGCGTTTATCAATTACACGTTGGGCAATTGAAGTCTGTAAACCTGTACTTTGGGTATAGACGGTTAAGGCTTGCGGCTGATTTTTTAATACCCATTGATCGGCCTGATTCAAGCCATGTAAAAACTGTGCAGTCGCTTGAGGATGTGCCGCGATGAATTTTGGGTTACCAATATAAAAGGAGTAGGTTTTTGGGAAAGCGGTCCCATCAATCAGCACTTTGGCATGTGCATCTTGCTCCGCCGCACTGAGGTAGGGTTCCCAAATGGCCCAAGCATCAATCGACTGTTTGTCAAAGGCCGCGCGTGCATCGGCAGGTGGTAACCAAATCGGTTGAATGTCCTGCCAACTTAAGCCAGCTTTTTGCAAAATTTTGGCGAGTAATTCATGCGCACTTGAACCTTTCTGTACCGCAATGCGTTTGCCTTTTAATTGTTGAATGGACTGTATGCCACTGCTTTTGGGAATCAGTAATGCCTGAGAGTTGGCAGGTACTAGCTCATAACCGACATAACTTAAGTCTTTACCTGCTGCTTGAGCAAAAATGGGAGGAGTATTGCCTACGGCACCAAAATCAACAGCGCCTACAGCTAGAGCTTCTAACATTTGTGGACCCGCAGGGAACTCTTTCCATTCAATTTTGGCGTGAGGAAATTCCTGTTCAAACAACTTTTGCTGACGTGCTACCAACAAATTTAGGGAAGATTTTTGGTAGCCAATAGAAAGTGTATCTACCGATTCAGCTTTATTTTGGGTGGCCGCTTGGGTCTGACTCGATTCAGATTTTTGGCAAGCACTCAGCGCAAGGCTCAGTGCAGTAATGCCAACGAAAGTTATTGTTTTAAGGGCGTTCATTTTTGCTATTCCTCATTATTATGGTGTCGCTTTTAAGAGCGCAGTTTGAATGTCAATTTTGTTTGGAATCAGCTTTTGTTGATAAAAAGCGTCTGCGACAAATTGCTGTTGTTTTGCCACTTCTTCAGAAATAGGTTGAACTCCAAATCCCATGCGAGAAATCGAACGGTTTAAGACTTCGACGGGCAAACCAGTCGGTTGTTGTAACAACTGAGCAGCCTGTTGCTGATGCTGTGATACCCAAGTGGTGGTCTGATTTAATTCATTGACCACTGTTTTTAAAATGTCAGGATGTTGTTGTGCAAATTTGCGATCTGCTAAGTAAAACTGATGGTTGTTGACTAGATTTTTACCCGTTGCGAGTACACGTGCCCCAAGCTGTTGCTCGGCTGCGGCAAAGAACGGGTCCCAAATTACCCATGCATCGACTGCACCGCGTTCAAAGGCGGCACGAGCATCCGCAGGTGGAAGGTATACCACTTCAATATCAGAGAGTTTGAGCTGGTTGGCTTCAAGGACTTTTAATAGTAAATAATGTACGTTTGAGCCTTTGTTCAGCACTACACGCTTACCTTTCAAATCTTGAATGGTTTTAAGGTTCGAGGTTTTTGGCACAATCAGTGCTTCAGCTTGTGGTGCGGGTGGTTGATTGGCGAGGTAAACTAAATTCGAGTTGGCAGCTTGGGCAAAAATAGGTGGTGCTTCACCTGCTTCACCCAACGCTACACTACCCACATTTAGCCCTTCCAGTAATTGTGGACCTGCTGGAAATTCGACCCATTTCACCTGTACGCCTTGTGCTGCCAAAGCTTGCTCTAAAGTGCCACGTGCTTTCACAATCGGTAAGATGCCGTACTTTTGAAAACCAATATTTAACGTCGTGGTTTCAACTTTTTTTGGCGTACAGCCCGCCATGAGCATGCTACCTGCCACAACAGTCAAAAGAATCCATGGACGTGTTGAAGTAAAATATGGCTTGCTCATGTTCGATGTGCTCCGCAATGAATAAATGCTGATATAAGGTTGAGCAGATACGCTATAGCGCTTTCTTTTGCGAAAAAAATAAAAAAAAAGGGATTGGTCATGAAAAAAAAAGATAAATAAAAAAATGCAAAACTTAGCGTTAAAGTTGATTTAGAGGAAAAATAGAATATCAATTTGTATTTATTTAATTTGTTGAAAATATTAAATTTATTTTGTAATTAAGCTATCTGTATAAGTTTATGCTGGAGCGGAATATAGCTTTCAGCCTGAATTAGCACGTTGGACGATATACATTGCATAAATGCTGCTAAGGTGATGGCACATGAACAGGTGAATGCTCAGGTGCAAAGATCAATCTTAGATAGACTTTACCTCGCCTTTTGAGAGCTAGGTAAAGTCATTGTGATTCAAGTGAAATGTTCTTGAAAATGGGTAAAGCGACTTAAATTCGCTTTTTGAACACCAAAGAATTGCGCTGATAGTTGTACAACGCCTGACGTGCATTGGGTAAATCATCGACATTGGCGGTTTCAAAGCCATGTTCTAAAAACCAGTGCGCTGTTCGTGTGGTCAGGACGAACAACTGTTGTATGCCCATACTGCGGGCTTTGCCTTCCAAATAGTGCAAAATTTGGCTACCACGATTTGATTTTCGGTAGCTTGGGTGCACAGCTACGCAGGCAATTTCAGCACTACGTAATTCATGTTCTTGAGCAGGAATCGGATACAGGGCTGCACAGGCCAGAATCATGCCATCACGTTCAATCACTGCAAATTGTTCAATTTCCGTTTCCAGTCGTTCCCGTGAACGGTAAACCAGAATTCCTTCTTCTTCGAGTGGTCGCAGCAAATTGATCAGTCCACCGACATCTTGAATATTCGCCATGCGTACATCTTCATAATGTGCATCTGTGACCATCGTGCCTGAACCATCACGAGTAAATAACTCTTCAAGTAAAGCCCCATCATAGGTATAAGAAATCAGATGCACACGATGCACGCCTTTGAGTGAGGCATTTTGTGCACTGCGGAGTTGCTGTGCCAGTTCAGAATTAGTGTCTTGTGATTGTGAAATGTATTGATCTAGACCTTGAGGGGTAATTTCGCGTTGTAACTGGCCTTGGGCATTGAGCAGACCATGCTGTTTGCCAAGGAAAATCAATTTATCTGCTTTGAGGCTAATGGCAGTTTTGGTCGCCACTTCTTCGGCAGGTAAGTTAAAGACTTCGCCCGTTGTGGAATATCCCACTGGGCCGAGCATCACAATATTGTGTTGTTGCAGATGTTTTTGAATGGCATCGGTGTCGACACTGCGGACTTCTCCTGTCAGTTGAAAATCAATGCCATCGCGGATTCCATACGGTTTAGCAGTAATAAAATTACCTGAAACGACATCAATGCGCGCGCCATACATCGGCGAATTAGCCAAACCCATAGACAATAACGCTTCAATTTGTAGGCGAACCGAACCTACGGCATTCATCACACAGCCCAGAGATTCTCGGGTGGTGATGCGACGGTGTTGATGAAATGGTGTACTGAGCCCACTGCTTTTTAAATTCTGATTAATTTGTTGACGCGCGCCATGTACCAGAATCAGTCGAATACCCAATGAATTGAGCAAGGCAATATCGTGAATGATATGTTGGAAGTTTTCATGCTGAACGGCTTCACCATCAAACATAATGACAAAGGTTTTGTTACGGTGTGCGTTGATGTAGGGTGCAGAATGTCGAAACCAGTGCACATATTGTAAGGTTGTGCTTTGTGAAACATCGTTCGAATTCGCTTGCATGCCTATCTCAAAAAAGCCGATCAATAGTAGATTCTAATCAAAAAAATGACAGGCGAACAATCTTAGATAAAAAAACACCTTAACTTTGGTTAAGGTGTCGACGGAGGGGAAGGAATTTATATGGACTCTAAGTATTAGTTCAAAATACGAATAATGCGGTTGTTGCGTTCGTTCACCAGCACGTAATCGCCATTAATTTTGTACCATTGTTGATAACGGGCAGGTTTGTGTAAGCGTTTTGCATCACGATAATCCACGGCATAACGTGAAGAATCATAACCACGAGGTAGTGTTTGACCTACACGCCAATCGCGGCTTGGATTAATACGTTGATAGCGCTGATCTTGCCAACGACCATCTTCTTTGTGCCAATCATGATGTTGTTCTGCGTAGCGGCGCTCATCGTAACGATGTTCATAAGCTGGAGCAGCAATCGCAGATGCGGTCACCGCAGTACCCAAGGTAAAAATTACAGCAGAAACCAATTTATTCATGATGTACCTCAATGTCTGTTTATGTCTTTCGATGAGATTAAGGTAACGAACAACAGCAGAGAAACAATGAGAGCACTATTATGCAAATGTGAATTTAATGAAGAAAAAAAGAAGATTGTAAACAGCATCTAAGCGTTTAAGCACAAGCCTTTCAGCACAGTGAATCGAAGCGTTTTAAAAAAAACAGCTATAAAAAAGCCAGTCTAACGTGATGTAAGACTGGCGAAAATAGAACCGTTAAGTTGAGTATTTAATCATTCACGATCCGTAAAATATCATTACTGCCCGAATCGATTAAAATATAGTCATTGTTGATTTTGTACCATTGTTGATTACGTGCGGGCTTAGGGAGACTATGGTCTTTATAATCAACTTTATAGCCGTTACCACGATAATGCTGTGGCATGACATAACCCGTTTGCCATTGATGCTGCTGTAAACGTTTTACCCCACGTTCTTCACGCATGCGGCGTTTATCTTGCATGCGTTCATCATCTTGATCAAAATCACGAAAGTCGCGCCCTTTACCTTGATTACTACGTGGATGGTCATCGCCACGATGATCAAAGTGGGGTGCAGCAGAACTCAGGCTGCTTGCCATCAATGCACTGAAAGAAATGGTCAATATCGCCATCGTCTTTTTCATGTTGACCCCTCGTTATAGATGTATTCATTTCACAGTTCTTAATGTACGAAAAAAATGCAGAGAAACTGTGAAGGAATTGGATTAATTCTTTAAAAAAATAGATAAATTAAGAATATTATCCATGAAATCATCTATTTTGGAAATCTTTCTGCGTGGTCAATTTTATCTGTGCTGTCGATATACGGGGCAACAACAGTGCAAATTTTCAGTGGCAGGCATCTTTATACTGAGTCAGTTAATGCTCTAGTTCCACTGTTCAGTCCAGTGTTGTAAATAGTCGACCGCCTGAATGACGCTCGGTGCTTGTTGTTCATCCTCCAAGGCGTGTATGAACGTTTCAGGTAGTTGCAGGGATTGGATTGAACGGATCAATTTAGCTTTGTGTTGTAAATCGGTCATGAAAATTATCTCCTAAATCAGTGGCTAAGCCGATACAGAGAGTTTAAGAGAGATGTTTTGATTTATAAAACCGAATATATTTATTAAATTGATAAAATAAAACGATTATTGAGCTGTAAAAAAATCCTTTGCCGAAAGCAAAGGATTTTTAGTTTAGACTTAAACGGTCAAGAGATTAATCTTGAGCATCAATGCTTTGTCCACTGAGGTGCAGACTATCATCGCCCATTAAATATAAGTACGCTGGCATAATCGATTCTGGCGTTGCCAAAGTTTTTGGGTCTTCATCTGGATAGGCTTTGGCGCGCATCGCTGTACGTGTTGCACCAGGGTTAATACAATTAAAGCGGACATTGGGATGCTGATTTTCTTTGGCAAACAATTGACTTACCGCTTCAATCGCGACTTTAGACACCGAATAAGCTCCCCATTTTTCTCGAACCTGACGTCCAACTCCAGAACTTGCAAACACGACAGAGGCATGCTCAGATCTTTGCAGCAGAGGTAATAGTTCTTGGGTCAAAATGAAGGGTGCACGCAGGTTAACAGCCATGACATCATCCCATACATCAATCGGATAATGTTCAAGCTCGGTACGTTCACCTAAAATGCCTGCATTGTGCAAAATGCCATCCAGACGACCAAACTGTTTTTCTAAAGTGTCGTACAACAATTCATAATCGCGCGGTGAAGCACTAGACAATTGCAGCGGCAAAATTGCAGGTTGTGGCGCACCCAAACTTTCAATTTCATCATAAATGACTTCTAGTTTGTTTAAGGTACGACCATGCAAGACTACAGTTGCTCCATGTAAGGCATAACTGAGTGCAGCCGCACGACCAATGCCATCACCAGCCCCAGTAATTAAAATGATGCGATCTTTAAGTAGATCAGGGCGAGGCTGATATTCAGAATATTTCATGGTCACCTCCTTCTTATTTTTACTTCATCAAGTTTATGTATTTATAGCACTGTTGAGCGTGAGTTTTTGTTGAATCACGTGTTGTAATTCGGTCACAGTATTCACAATACAATTCGCCTGCCATGCCGCGAGGTCATCTTTGTGCGCCAATGGTAAATAACCATACGCCGCCAAGATGGTATACATCTGAGCGTTGCGACCTGCATCGATATCACGCGGATGATCACCGACATAAATACATTGTTCTGCAGGCAGTTGCAATTGTTGTGCTGCGAGATACATCGGTTCAGGATCAGGCTTAGTTTTACTGACATCTTCAGGACAAACCAATACTGCACAACGTTCGGTCAGATTCAGCGCAGTCAGTAAAGACTCGCTGAGTCCGCGAGGCTTGTTGGTGACAATCCCCCAAGGAATATTCTGCTGTTCCAATTGTTCCAATAAGGGATACATGCCTGCGAACAGGTCGGTGTCTACTGCAATCTCAGCGCCGTACAAGTCTAGAAAGCGTTGACGGTGTGCCAGAAAAATAGGGTCATCGACTTCAAGTTCTGGATAGACCAGTTTGACCATCGCCCGAGCACCTTCAGACACTTGAGTACGAATCAGTTCGGCATCAACTATTGCACGACCTTCTTCACGGCACATGTCTTGAATAATGCGAATAAAGTCCGCAGCGGTATCAATTAAGGTACCATCTAAATCGAACAGAACGGCTTTCATTCTGCACCTGCTTTTACAGTGTAGACCATGTAGTTCACATCGACATTCGGCGCCAACCAGTAGCGTTTCGTCAGCGGATTATAATGTAATCCTGTCATGTCTTTCAGGTTAAGTCCTGCTTGACGAATATCATGCGCCAATTCCGATGGCTTAATAAATTTATGATAATCATGTGTGCCTTTGGCCAACATTCTTAAAATATATTCTGCACCAATAATCGCGAATAAATAGGCCTTAGGATTACGGTTAATGGTCGAGAAAAAGACATGCCCCCCAGGCTTTACTAGGGTTTGGCAGGCTTGAATAATGGAAGCAGGGTCTGGCACGTGTTCCAGCATTTCCATACAGGTCACCACGTCGTATTGACCTGCTTGTTCTTTGGCTAATTCTTCAACTGGAATTTGGCGATATTCGATATTTTGTACGCCTTCTTGTTCTGCATGAATTCGTGCGACATTGAGTGGTGCTACACCCATATCAATGCCCAGCACATTTGCACCACGGCGTGCCATGCTTTCTGCCAAGATGCCGCCACCACAGCCAACATCAAGCACTTTTTTCCCCGCAAGACCATTGGCATGCTCATCAATCCAATTGAGGCGTAGCGGGTTAATTTGATGGAGTGGTCGGAATTCAGAATGCTGATCCCACCATATAGCAGCGAAGGCTTCAAATTTGGCAATTTCTTGCGGATCAACATTTAATTGCGACATTTGCGCCACCTCAATCAAGTTGTTTTGGTATAAAGATCAATATGGCTAGTGTAGCGTTAATTCTAAAAAAAGCGATAAAAGCAGTAAAAAAGTTCACAGAAGGAAAACGAAATCGACTAAATTGTTTTATAGTTTTCGCATAAGCTCATCATAATGATTTAGAGGACAACAAACGCAATGAAAAAATTCCTTTTGGGTAGCCTTGCAACGGCCGTATTTGCATTTTCTGGTAGTGTTATGGCAGCGAATTTTGTTGCAGGTAAGGACTACACCGTAGTCGCCAACCCAGGCAAAGTTGAAGTGCCAGGAAAAATCGAAGTGCGTGAATTCTTTTGGTATGGTTGCCCACATTGCTTTAAGTTAGAACCGCATATGCAGACTTGGCTAAAAAATATTCCAAAAGATGTGCGTTTTGTGCGTACTCCAGCTGCAATGAACCCAGTGTGGGAACAAGGTGCACGTGGTTACTATGTTTCTGAAGCCTTAGGTGTGCGTCAGAAGACCCATTTACCTTTGTTTCATGCGATCCATGTGAATGGTCAGCAAATTTTTGATCAGCAATCTCAGGCGAAATTCTTTACCAAATATGGTGTACCTGAAGCTAAATTTAACAGCATGTTTAACTCATTCATGATTACCTCTAAAGTCGCACAAGCCAATCAACTGGCAAAACAGTATCAGTTAACAGGTGTACCTGCGGTCGTGGTGAATGGTAAATATGTGGTACAAGGTGAAGATGCCAAAGTGACCCAAGTCGTGAGCTACTTGGTTGAGAAAGAGCGTAAAGCCAAATAATTTGTGAAGTGTTAAAAAAACCTGCAACGATGCAGGTTTTTTATGAGAGATTTTCGAGGTTAAGGATAGGCAAAAGCTTTTATTTCTTATGAATGATTCCTCGAAAGAGCAGTTCAATTTGTTCAATGGTTTGAGCTTTAAAATGCTGGCGTTGTTGTAGCTGCTGCAGATTGTCTGTTGCGACCATGAAATTAATCCAAGACATGGCCCAGTTAAAAGATGAATTAATCAGTAAGTTGGACAATACCTGAAGGTCATTCAAGGCATAAGTTGGTTCGACTTCACTCAACTCATCAGTTAAATCTTCAATGAGATATTCAATTTCTCGGGCAATGGCATAACGCAATAAAGCATTGCCTCCCCAACGTTCAGCACTAATAAAAATCCACCATTCGGGATGCTGTTGTACCGCGGTAAAGAATTGATCCAAACGGGGCTCGATATTCCTAGGTTGTTGTAGTAAGGAGGCTAATTTGAGTTCATGCAAGACTCGTTTATGTTGTAGGGCGATCTGGTCAATTAATTCTAAACCAAGCTGATTTTTATCTAAGAAATGGCGGTAAAACGCGGTTGGCACTAAACCGACAAGGCGAGTAATTTCGCGTAGGCTCATACTACTAAAAGACATTCCCGATGAACTTAAACTTAAGACGGCATCCAACAGCGCTTGGCGGCTTTGTTGTTTACGTTCATCTCGTATAGACATAAGGACTCTCGAATGGCTTTGCTGGAGTTTAACAAATTTTTTGACCAGAAAAACAGCAGTAATTTGGTGCTAAAAGCGGTGTCATGTTATTGCCTTGAGTTTTTTCATGACAGGGTTGTGGATATACCATTTGACGAGATTGCATCTGCTATACTTGTGCGCAACGAATTTCTGGCAATATTAAAGGCGAATTATGCGTATCGACCAACGTACTCTAGATCAATTACGTGATGTAAAAATTACCCGCAATTACACACGTTATGCTGAAGGTTCTGTGCTGGTTGAATTTGGCCATACCAAAGTGCTATGTACCGCCAGTATTGATAATTCTGTACCCCGTTTCCTGAAAGGCAAAGGACAAGGCTGGGTAACCGCAGAATACGGAATGTTGCCACGTTCAACGCATACCCGTAGTGACCGTGAAGCGGCGCGTGGTAAACAATCTGGACGTACTCAAGAAATCCAGCGTTTGATTGGCCGTAGTTTACGTGCCATGGTGGACCTGAAAAAACTGGGTGAAAACACCATTACTATCGACTGTGATGTGATTCAAGCTGATGGTGGCACACGTACTGCTGCAATTACAGGTGCAGCAGTTGCATTAGTGGATGCCATGAATGTTTTGCTTGAACAAAAGAAAATTAAGCATGATCCATTAAAAGGTTTGGTCGCAGCTATTTCTGTTGGTATCTTCAAGGATGAGGTCTTATTGGACTTATGTTATGAAGAAGATTCAAATTGTCAGACCGACTTGAATGTTGTCATGACGCAAGCAGGTGAGTTTATTGAAATTCAAGGTACTGCGGAAGATAAACCATTTACCCGTGCTCAAACCAATGCGATGTTAGAAATGGCTGAACAAGGTATTCAAGCCTTGATCCAGAAGCAGCAAGAAGCTTTGGGTTGGTAATACGTCTGATCTTTGGAAAATAAAAAAGCACCTAGATGGGTGCTTTTTTATTACAAAACCTAATCAAATCAAGCTCAATCCATAACATGCACTTAATTTTATACCCATGATCGCGATGTAAACTCCATGCCATTCATTTTATTGGAGCATGGATTTATGGCTCAATTTTTTATCCTGTTTTGTGCAGTGGTGACCTTTGCACTCATGGCGTGTGATCCACGCCCGACTGAATTAAAACAAACGGCTTCTGCTTGGGATCAAACGATTCATCCCTCACAACAAGATCAGCAAACGTCAAAAGATTCAACAGCATCATAAAAACTTACGGTGCCTTTTGAGTCAGCAGTTGATAGCTATGATTCTTCCCATTCAACACATCCATATTTAAATCTTTGTATTGATTTAACAACTGTGGATGCGGATATTTACATTCAGGTTTTAGCTCTACCCCAGTTTGATGAATGGCACTATAACAGGCATTTACAGCCTGAATAAATTGGTAATAAGGGGGCAGAGGCAATTGAGCTGCTGTCAGCACCTTAGGAGCAAGAAAATGTGCTGCAATATTTTTTTGCTGGAAAAGACTGCGATCAATTGGGTAGTTACTCCAGACAGCGAGAGGTGTACTGAAAAACTTCACATCTTTCTTTTCTGCTTTTTCTTGCGCGGAAGCGAAGAAATGGAAGTCATCATAAACCTGACCTAAATTCGGCAAATGATCACCAAAGAAAATCACAATGGTTGGGCGTTTCTGCTGTTTTAAATCTTGCAGCAACTTTTCAACATGTTGATCCGCACGTTGTAAGCCAGTCAGATAGGTATTCAGTTGACGTTTGGAACTTTCACTCAATTCTGGCTGATTAATGTTGAAATGATCCATACCATAGCGATCATCATTGTAGTTAAAGTGATTTTCGACGGTAATGGCATAGATAAACTGCGGTTGTTCAGTGTGTTTCAGTTGGTTGCGAATAGATTGATAGAGTAAATCATCGTTTGCCCAACCCGCCTGATTGATATATTTGGCACGATCTTGTGCACTGGTCATATTTTCCAGCGAAGTAAAGCGATTGAAACCTAAGTTTTGATAAACCGAGTTGCGGTTGTAAAAAAACTTACCACTATTGTGCATGGCCGTGGTGTCGTAACCCAAACTATTCAAATAAGTGGCTAGAGAATAGGTGGGGCGTTTCAGTTTGGACACATACATCAATTCATTATGATTTAAGTAGATATTCAAACTGGTCAGGACTTCAAACTCCACATTGGCAGTACCGCCACCAAAACTTGGTGAAAGTAAACTCGAAGTTTGATAGCGATCGAGTGTTGGGGTGATGTTTTGGGGAATATTTTTACCCAATTGACGTGCATCCCAATGTGCCTCGCTCATGATCATCACAATATTGGGCTGTTGCTCAGGCTTAAGCACAGGCATGGTCGTGCTATAAGGTGTATATAGGGCTTTGATGGTCGCTTCGGGAATATTTTCGGTATTAAACAATCGAGTATTTAGGCTATCCATCGACTTTGAAAAAAAGAAGGGAATAAAACCAATTTTTTGAATGGTGAGATGATCACCAATCCAATCACCTTTGGTATTAGGAAAGGCTTGTCGGTATTCACATAGCCAGCCGAGTTGGTTTTGTTGACATAACTGGCTAAAGTTATTGCTGAAATTTGCGCTAATTAAAACGCCCAAACTACAAAGGGATAATAATGCATTTGATAAAAACAACCGCTTTTTCTCAAGTTGTTCTTTACGGTAGAGAAAGACTATGAGGGTGATACATACAGCAACCCCTGAGAGTACTGAAAATTTAAGTAACCAAGGTGCAACAACAAAGGTTTCTTTAATCAATAAAAAAATAAACTGACTAAAAAAAATGGTAATAAAGGTTTTTCTGAACAACAAGTAAATAAAGGAAATCAGGGCATAATTAATCAGCACCGAGATGACGATTTTTGCGCCATTCAGCTGAAAATATTGCTCAGGATTATTCAGGATACGAGGAAGGGCTGGATAAAGGCAGAAAAAAGCCACAGACACGAGGGCAATCAGCAAAAATAAAAGTTGCTGTTTCCAGATATTCATAACATATGTTGAGGGAGGAGAAAGGCAGTTCGGAATTATAGAACTTTCAAGATTATTTTCAATGCACTTTATATAGATTCAAAATTGGTGATCAGCCTGAACAGTGATCACCAAAATCGGATCAATCATTAGCCATTAAATCGCATCGATAAATCAATTGCTTTGACATCTTTGGTCAATACACCCATTGAAATATAGTCAACGCCAGTCGTGGCAACTTGGCGTAAATTATCAATGGTGATGTTACCCGAGGCTTCTAATTTGCAACGGCCTGCGACATGTTGAACAGCATCAATCATTTGTTGCTGACTAAAATTATCCAGCATCACAATGTCCGCCTTGGCTTCAAGCGCTTGATTGAGTTCATCCCAAGTTTCAACTTCAACTTCAACAGGTTTGCCTGGTGCAATCTGATGGGCTTTGGCAATTGCTTCGGCAATACCACCTGCTGCCATAATATGATTTTCTTTAATTAAGAATGCATCAAATAAGCCTAAGCGATGATTTTGCCCACCGCCTACTGCAACGGCATATTTCTGCGCAATACGTAAACCAGGTAAGGTTTTGCGAGTATCGAGCAATTTGGTGTTTAAACCATCAAGCTGTTTGACATATTCAGCAGTTTTGGTCGCGACAGCCGATAAAGTTTGAACAAAGTTCAGCGCAGGACGCTCAACCGTAAGTAAGCTGCGTGCAGAACCTGCGAGTTTTAAAAACGCTTCATTGGCTGCAACTTTATCGCCGTCTTGTTTTAACCAAGTCACCTGAACTGAAGCATCAAATGCCTGAATCAATGCATTTACCCATGGTTGACCAGCGAGAATCATGTCTTCACGACTAATGATGGTCGCAGTCGCTTGCTCATCTTCAGGGGTTAATAAGGCCGTAATATCCCCATCACCAATGTCTTCTTGGAGTGCTTGTTGAATATTGATTTGAATTGATTGTTCAAGCAGCGTTGGAGAAATGCTCATAGTCTTTCCGTGTCTTTTTAACCCATGAAAATTGCGCGTTATCTTAACATTGTTCTTTATAGTTTATGCCGTAGATTTGAGATTTTATGATGAAAGTTTTAGCATGATGGAGTTATAAATAAAGCTTCAATATAGTTAGGAATGGATTATGCAGCAGCTCCCCTCTTTTCAGGTTGTCGATGGTCAACTCATCGGTGCGAAGCAAATTCCATCGCCGAATTTTAATCAGCGACCAGCAGAGGCCAAAATTGAATTGGTGGTGATTCACAACATTAGCCTACCACCATCGCAATTTGGAGGGGGGTATATCCAGCAATTTTTCCAGAACCAGTTGGATGCAACACTACACCCTTATTTTGAAACCATTCAAGAGCTGAAGGTCTCAGCACATCTGCTGATTCTGCGTACAGGCGAGGTGCTGCAATTTGTGAATTTAGCACAACGCGCTTGGCATGCTGGACGTTCATCCTATTTGGGGCAACAGGAATGTAACGATTATTCTATCGGAATTGAACTTGAAGGCAGTGATGACTGTGCTTTTGAAAGTCTGCAATATCAGGTTTTGGCGCAAGTCGTGGTGAGTCTGCAACAGGCTTATCCAACGATAAAACAGCATGTGGCTGGTCACTCTGATATTGCACCAGGGCGTAAAACGGACCCAGGTCCTTACTTTGATTGGGTGAAGTTCAGAAGCTTGGTACATCAGATTAAGAATGCAAAATAAAAAGACATTTCCGTTGAGTTTAATCATTTAACAACGAATTTTTTTCACAAGTTTCATTACAATAGCGACTAATTTTTTTATTGGGTGGATACGATGGCGCTTTGGCGGTCGACCTTTATTGTCAGTGCAATGACCATGTTGTCTCGCGTACTCGGATTGGTCCGCGATATCGTCTTGCTCAATGTCTTTGGTGCAGGGAAGGATTTCGATACATTTGTGGTTGCGTTCCGTATCCCCAATTTCTTTCGGCGCTTATTTGCAGAAGGGGCATTTTCACAAGCCTTTATTCCTGTACTAACTGAATATAAAACCAGTAAGGCACATGCTGAAGTCCAGATTCTGATTAGCCGTGTGTTTGGCGGCTTGCTGACGATCATGACCTTGCTGACCTTTATTGCGATGGTGGCTGCACCAGCAATTTTGTATATCTATGCACCTGGTTTCCATGCCGATCCAGAGAAGTTTGATCTTGCGGTCAGCATGTTCCGCCTGACGATTCCATATTTAATGTTCATGTCTCTGACCGCCTTTGCCAGTAGCATTTTGAACAGTTATGGTTCATTCGCTTCGCCAGCATTTTCGCCAGTCCTGCTTAATGTGGCAATGATTGCAGGAGCATGGTGGCTTACACCGTATATGGCTGAACCGATTATGGCCTTGGGGTGGTCAGTTGTCGTGGCGGGGGTATTACAGCTTGCGATTCAGATTCCAGAACTTTGGCGCAAAAATTTATTAATTCCACCGAAGGTTGATTTTAAGCACGAAGGTGTCGACCGCATCATGAAGTTGATGCTACCAGCGTTGTTTGGTGTTTCAGTCACTCAGATTAATTTATTGCTGAATACCATTTGGGCATCCTTTATGCAGGATGGTTCGGTGTCATGGCTGTATAGTGCGGAACGTATGACAGAATTACCGTTGGGGCTGATTGGTGTGGCGATTGGGACGGTTATTTTACCATCGTTGTCAGCACGACATGCGGAGCAAGATCAACATAAATTCCGTGGCATGATGGATTGGGCTGCCAAGGTTATTGTGTTGGTTGGGCTTCCTGCCAGTATTGCTTTGTTTATGCTTTCGACACCAATTATTCAAGCCTTGTTCCAGCGGGGTGAGTTCACTGTAGAAGATACACAAATGACAGCGCTGGCTTTACAGTGTATGAGTGCAGGTGTTATTGCTTTTATGCTGATTAAGGTTTTTGCACCCGGTTTTTATGCTCAGCAAGATACCAAAACCCCAGTACGCGTGGGTTTAATGGCGGTAGCAGCAAATGCCATTTTAAACGTGGTATTTATTGGTTTCTTTAAATTGATTGATTGGCATGCTGAACACATGGCGTTGGCAATGGCCTCATCTGGCTCAGCCTTAGTCAATGCGGGGATGTTGTACTTCTACTTGCATAAACGCCATATTTTCCGTTTTGGCCCACATTGGAAAAAGCTGTTTTTACAATATGCTGTGGCCAACATTGTCATGATTGCTGCCTTGGCATATGGTTTAACTTGGTATGATGGCACTATGTCACAATGGATGCGTGTTGCAGAAGTGATTGGCCTATGTGTAGTGGGCGTTATAGCTTACCTGATCGGATTAATTGTAATGGGTTTTCGTCCGCGCGATTTACGTCCATAAAGATCATTTTTGATCGAGACTGAAATCAAAGCATTCGCTGTTTTTAAAGGTTATCTATAGTAAAAAAAGGGACTGATCTCAGTCCCTTTTTTTCAAGGCAGTACTTGTAATAATTCGACATCAAAAATTAAGGTACTGTTTGGCTCGATAATATCGCCTGAACCGATCTGACCATAAGCGAGATGAGCAGGAATAAAGAAGCGATATTTTGCCCCTTCCTTCATTAATTGTAAGCCTTCGGTCCAGCCTTGAATCACTTGATTGACTTGGAATTCGACAGGGTGTTGACGTGCAATCGAACTATCGAAAACAGTACCATCAATCAGGCGACCTTCATAATCGACTTTAACTTTTGAGCTGACTTTAGGTGTTTTTCCAGTACCGGCTTGAATGACTTGATATTGTAATCCTGACGCAGTGGTTTGTACGCCTGATTTTTTGGCATTTTCTGCAAGAAAGGCTGAGCCGATTCTATTATTTTCTTCAGCTTTCTTTCTTAATTCAATTAACTGTTGGGCTTCTGCCTGTTTTTTATATTGGGTTAAGACACGTGCCATTTCTTCATCGGTCAATGAAGCTTCTTTGCCTTGAGCGGCTTCTCTGAGCCCTTGAATGAAGGCTTCAAGATTTAAATCTTTCAACGATTCGGCATTGGTGCGACCCATTAAATAGCCAAAGCTATACCCAATTTGTTCTGTGCTTGGACTGCTAGTGGTAATAGGTTTCGCAAAAGCTGCTGCACTGAATAACAGTGTAGATGCCAAAAGTATGTGTATTTTCATTCAATCGTCCTAAAGTCTTTTTCGTGTCGGAATATTCAAAACTCCAAGGAATATTGACGACAGTACTTTTTATTTTTTCTGCGTTAAATTTGAATGGGGTGGGGATTAAAAATCATATGGAGTAGATCGAATCTATTCGATTTAATGCCCACGTTTTATGCAAAATTTAATCTCTAAAGTCAAAGAAGGAGAGCTCAGCTCTCCTTAATTTCTTACTTTACTTTAATTAATTCAACATCAAAAATTAGTGTGCTATTGGCTGGAATCGTGCCTGGCACACCTTGTTCGCCGTAGCCCAATTTAGCAGGAATAAATAAAGTGGCTTTACCACCTTCCTTCATCAATTGTAAGCCTTCAGTCCAACCTGGAATTACCTGATTAAGTGGGAACTCAATTGGCTCTCCACGTTGAATTGAGCTATCAAATACTTTGCCATCAACCAATTTACCAGTGTAGTGAACTGTCACGACAGAGTCAGCCGATGGCTGCTTGCCCGTACCTTCTTGAGTAATAATATATTGTAATCCAGAAGCAGTCGTTTTTACTCCTGGCTTTTTGGCATTCTCTGTCAGGAAGCTATCACTAGCACTCTGTGTATTTTTAGCTTGATCTGCTTGTTTTTTCTGCATTTCTTGTTGGAATTGCTGATAAGCTTGCTGCAATTCTTGTTCAGTGTATGCAGGTTGTGTACGAGCATGACCTTCACGTACGCCTGTTACAAAGCTGTTGATATCAAGTTCAGGAGGTGTTTGATGTGCGACTTCATAACCTAAAGCATAACTAATTTTTTCAACAGCAGAAGCATTTTTAGAGGCTTTTGATGTGATGGCTTCAGGGTGTTTGGTTGCATAATAAACTGGAACAAGTGCAGCACCGCCTAAAATTACAGCAACAGCGATGGGTAAGGCTTTACTCATAGGGTTTTCCAAAATTCATTGTAGTAATCAAAAATTTGCCGCTATTTTAGCAAACTTTTTAATGCTTAGATGGTATTTCAACCGATTCTATATTCGGATATTACTATATGCCTGTATAGGTCAAGAAGCTATAACAGACTGATTACCTAAAACATTTTTTATACAAATAAAAAAGGACCAACATGATGCTGATCCTTTTAAATAAAAAAATGATTGTTAAGTATTAATCATCTTTCGCATTTTTATAGGCATAAGCGTAGTTATAGCCATAACTTGTGCCAGCTGTACGTTGAATATCATTCAAGATAATACCTGTCACTTTAACGCTGGCCTGTTCAAAGCGGTTAACGACCAATTCAAGCTCTTTAATTTGTGTCTTACCATAACGCGCAATAACAAGATTAACACCAGCATATTGAGAAATGATAATACCATCGGTAACCGCCAAAATAGGTGGTGTGTCGATAATGATATGGTCAAATTGAGTAGACAAGTTTTCCAATAAACTTTTAAAGCGTTCAGTGCTGAGCAACTCAGATGGATTTGCTGGACTCTTGCCACGAGTAATCACCGATAAATTTTCAACTTCTGTTGTCTTGAGAATCTTCTCTAACGGATGTTGACCATTGAGGTATTCAGCGAGTCCTGCTTGGTTATCTTCATGGAAGTACTTATGTAAATAACCACGGCGTAAGTCTGCATCAATTAATAGTACACGTTTGTTGCTTTGCGCCAAAATAACCGCGAGGTTGGTTGAGACAAATGATTTACCAAGTTCTGGTGCAGGACCTGAAATCATAATAATGTTATTACGCGCATTATTGAGGGCGAAATGAATTGCAGTACGCATACTACGTAAACTTTCAATCGCAATATCATCACTATTTTTGACAGCAAGAATCGGGATACTTTTCTTCTTCTTGATAATATTAATACGACTTTCTTGCACAGGTGAGCGTGGCACAGTCGCATAGACAGGCAGATCAAGTTCAGTCTCAATTTGACCAGAATCTTTAATTCCTGTGCGCAGCATATTTCGCATTAATGCGACTAATACACCGATAAACCCACCGACAAAAATCGATAGCAAGAGTACTAACAATTTTTTAGGTTTAATTGGCTCAATTGGCAAGACTGCGGTATCAACAATACGCACATTACCAATTTCACCGGCTTTGGCAATACGTAACTGTTGATAAGAGTTTAACAATGTAGTGTAGAGTTGCTGTTTAACTTCAACTTCACGATATAACTGTAAATAACGACGTTGTAGGTCGGGTAATTGTTTCAGCGTTGCATTCAGCTCTTTAATTTTACTGTTAATTGCAGCAAGTTGAGCACCGATTTGTTGCATTGCTGGGTGTTCAGCAGTGTATTTTTCTGAAAGTTCAGCCTGCTTCTGTTCCAGTTCAATTTTTTGAGTTTCAAGGCTAATGCTTTGAGTGAGATAAAGTTCAGATTCCTTCGTGACATCAACGGTGTTGTACTGTTCACGGAACTTGTTAAACTCACGTTCAGCAATATCAAGTTGCTGTTTTAACTCTGGTAGTTGTTCATCGAGGAACTTTAAAGTTTGTGCTGTTTCAGCAGAACGACGTTCGATGTTTTGTTTGCTATAAGCAACCAAAATAGAATTCAGAACTTTGGTAATGTGCTCTTTATCAGCTCCCTGATAATTAAGCCCAAGTACGCCCGTAAGTTTTCCTTTTTCTGCCACAGAATAATTCTGCAGAACCGTATCCACAGCGGCTGGTAAAGACATTTTCTGAACATTGTAACTTGAACTCAATGGATCACGACTAAAAATGCCAATATTCCAAGTTCCAATAGATGAACGACTTTGGTTGATCTGATTCAATGTCCCTTTAAAAACGACTTCATCTGTTTTTTGATCTGTAAGGGTAAATTGCTTATTCTCAAAACTCAAAAGTAGTGGTTTGTCGAGATATTCAGCAGGGACATCAAATTTTCGAACCTGAAATGACTGTTCGTTATTGTAAAAAGTGACAGCCTGTGGCTGATATTCAGTTTGAAAGGTATCTTGATTCAACAAACGATGGAAAACAGTGTCATCGGTTGATGATATACTAAAATCTAAATGCAATTGTTGGATAACTTGTCCTAAAACCAAACGCGATCTTAGAATTTCTATTTCAGCTTGAGCAGGGGACTTCTGATCGACCATTGACGATAAATCACCCAGTAATGCTGCAGTGCCTGCCCCTTTGCTATCTTCAACTTGTATCAGTGCATCAACCGCATAAATATCTTGAGTTGTTCTTAAATAAAGTAATGCACACACCAAACTTAAGATGGTACATAATGCAATCAGTTTCCATTGAGCAATTAACGAAAAGAACAGCTCTTTTAAATCAATTGTGTCTTCTGTATTGGTATTTTGGCTCATAATTTTGCTATCAATGGGTTAAATATGTTTCTTCCAGTCACTTATACAGTTTTGTATAAGCTGACAGGTATCATCAAAAACGGCTTGCTCATGCTGGTAAGGGTCAGGAACATTTTTACCTTGCCAATGGCCAAGTCGAAAGGTTTTTCCTTTGGAAAATGGCCATGTCTGCTCAATATGTTTTTGCTGATTTTGACTCATGACTAAAATTAAGTCGGATTTTTTTATTAATTCTGCATTTAGTTTTTTGGCGACATGTGCCTGCATATCAATACCATGTCTTTGCATACATAAGATGGCTTTATCATCGGCATTATGACCAATTAAACCAGAGATTCCAGCCGATTCAACATGAAGTTGAGGGAATTCCTGTTTTAAAAAATATTCAGCCATCGGACTACGACAAATATTTCCAATACAGACCACGAGAATATTTTGAATGTGCATTAGTTCCCCAAGCGATCAATATTATATAAAGCATTAGAGAAAGGTAGAATTTGGGTCACAATACGTTGCCAACGCGCTAAGCCAGTGGAGTCAACATAAACAATATCATTGCGGCGCATTTTAAACTGATTAGCTAAACCAAAATCCCCTAAACTTAACAAATTCATATGATAAAGTTCGGTTTGCTGCGTTTGCGGATCACTACGCAACACATAAATACGACTTGCACTGGCAGTATTGGGGTTTAAACCAAGACTTTCACCTAAGACATCACTTAAGCTCATACCCTGATCACGCATTAATAAGGATTGGTTCTTGCCAGACTCACCCATTACGTAAATTTTTTGATTTTCTTTTGAATTTACATAAAGCGTATCATTGGGTTGAATTAAAAGATTATGCAGCGAATAACCTGCTTTTTCTAAATCAATGCTATTTAACTGATAAGTACGCCCCTGACGCACTAATGTGATGGAGGTATTATCCCCATACTGGGTGTTTACCCCGCCAGCTAAACCAAGTGCAGTATAAACACTTACAGGTTGGTCACTCAGGAAGAATTGTCCACCTTTCATCACGTTGCCTTGGACAGAGTAACGCTGTCCTTGATAAGACAGGACACGGGCAATTACGTCAGGGGTTTTTAAATAGCGTGAAAGTTGATTACGTAGTTCCTGATTGACTTGGTTAAGTGATTTCCCCGCTGCTTTGTAGCGTCCAATAATTGGGAATTGAATATAGCCTGCTTGATCAATTTGGAAGCCATTGGCTTGAATGGATTGATCATTACTGACTGCTGTATTAATAGGCGGAGTAATTTCAGGATAAGCCCATAAATAGATAGATAAAATATCGCCAGGGCTAAGTTTATAGTTCAGTTGCGAGTGACGAAATAAGCTAGAAATATCTTGTATATCAGTATTTTGATTTTGCTGTAAATGGCGTAGGGTGTTTTGATTTAACTGGATAACATTCACAGAGCTTCCAAGCTCGGTTTGATAGACTCCTTGTTCAGGTAAATCATATGTTTGTAGGCCGGGCGCTAAAGCACAACCGACAGTGCTAAGTGTGAACCCTAAAAGGCCAATATATTGTAGAAATTTCACTCTGAACCCTATTATAAAAATATTTCAATCTTTTGATGCGATTGAGTGTATCTATTCAAAATTTAGCTAACTATAACAAATTGTATAATTTATTTATACGCATTTACGTTAAGACAAAATGTATTTCTGTTATATTAGCGAATAGCCGATAAAATGGCATTTAATTTATTCCAAAGTCAATGAGCACGGGCATCAAGGCAAACACATGTTGCAGAATTCAGAGTTAAAAATAGCCATTATTGGTCTGGGGTATGTGGGGTTGCCGTTGGCGGTAGAGTTTGGGAAAAGTGTTCCTGTTGTGGGATTCGATATTCATCAAAAACGGATTGATGAATTAAAAAGTATGCAAGACCATACGTTAGAAGTCACGCCTGATGAGCTGTTGGCTGCAACGCAATTAAGCTATTCCTCAGAATTACTGGATTTACAGGACTGCAATTTTTTTATTGTGACTGTTCCGACCCCAATTGATGATTTTAAGCAACCAGATTTAACACCATTAATTAAAGCATCTGAAAGCATTGGAAAAGTATTAAAAAAAGGTGACGTCGTTGTCTACGAATCAACTGTTTATCCAGGTGCAACAGAAGAAGTTTGTATTCCTGTATTAGAAAGAGTTTCTGGACTCCAATTTAATCAGGATTTCTTTGCAGGTTATAGCCCAGAGCGTATTAATCCTGGTGATAAACAGCACCGTGTAACCAACATTTTAAAAATTACTTCAGGCTCTACGCCTGAAACTGCTGACTATGTGGATCAGGTTTATAATTTAATTGTTGAGGCAGGTACACATAAAGCACCAAGCATTAAAGTGGCTGAAGCAGCCAAGGTGATTGAAAATACCCAACGTGATGTCAATATTGCGTTAATTAATGAGTTGGCGCTGATTTTTAATAAATTAGGAATTGACACTGAAGATGTGCTCAAAGCTGCGGGTACCAAATGGAACTTTTTACCATTCCGTCCAGGTTTGGTGGGAGGCCATTGTATTGGCGTAGATCCGTATTATTTAACGCATAAAGCTCAATCGATTGGGTTACATCCCGAAATTATTTTAGCTGCACGTCGACTAAATGATCGCATGGGTGAATATGTGGCGACACAACTGATTAAGGAAATGGTGAAGAAACGCATTCAGGTTGTCGGCTCAAAAATATTGGTGATGGGCTTAAGTTTTAAGGAAAACTGCCCAGATATTCGAAACAGTAAAATCATTGATATGGTCAATGCCCTAAAAGATTATGATCTCGATTTGGATATTTATGACCCATGGGTGGATCCTGAAGAAGTGAAACACGAATATGGTTTGGCGCCTGTTAAAAATTTGGAATCAGGGCAATATGACGCCATTATTCTCGCAGTTGCACATGATCAATTTAAGGCGATGACTTCACAAGAAATGCATGCATTAGGTAAACAGAATCACGTCTTATATGACTTGAAATATATATTAGATAAAGAAGAATCTAATATTCGGTTATAATTAACGAAATTTTATATCTAGCTTAAAAAAGTTCGAGGAAATAATGCTACAAGGCTCTACAATATTAGTAACAGGCGGTACAGGTTCTTTTGGGAATACATTTATTCCAATGACGCTAGAAAAATATAATCCTAAAAAAATAATCATTTTTTCTCGTGATGAAATGAAACAATGGGAAATGGCGAAAAAATTTAAAGATGATAAACGTGTACGTTTCTTTATTGGTGATGTAAGAGACAAAGAGCGTCTATATCGTGCTTTAGATGGTGTGGATTACGTTGTTCACGCGGCTGCAACAAAAATTGTACCGACTGCTGAATATAATCCTTTTGAATGCATTAAAACAAACATCAATGGTGCAATGAATTTAATTGATGCATGTATTGATAAAAAAGTAAAAGGTGTAGTTGCACTATCAACAGACAAGGCTAGTAGCCCAATTAATTTATATGGTGCAACAAAACTTGCATCTGACAAATTATTTGTTGCTGGTAATGCCTATTCTGGCGAGCACGGTACGAAATTCTCCGTTGTTCGCTACGGTAACGTAATGGGTTCTCGTGGTTCAGTTATTCCTTTCTTCATGTCAATTAAAGATAAAGGTATTTTACCAATTACAGATGATCGTATGACCCGTTTCATGATTTCTTTGGAACAAGGTGTGGAATTGGTTTGGCACGCATTTGAAGATATGGTCGGTGGAGAGATTTATGTGAAAAAAATCCCTTCAATGAAAGTTACCGATTTAGCAACAGTTGTAGCACCAGAAGCTAAACAAGAAGTAGTAGGTATTCGTCCAGGTGAAAAGTTGCATGAGCAAATGATTAGTGTTGAAGATGCTTACTATACTTACGAGTATCCAGAACATTATAAAATTTTACCTGTAATCAATGATTGGGCGGAAACTCAAGAACGTATTAAAGATGGTACAAAAGTGCCAGAAGGCTTCCATTATTCAAGTGATAACAATGCTGAGTGGATGAGCGCTGAAGACTTACAAGCTTGGTTAGTAAAAAATGCAGAGAAAGTAGGTAATATTTAATATGTTTATTCCTTATGGTAGACAAAATATAAATCAGGCTGATGTTGATGCGGTTGTTCAGGTTCTTCAATCTGATTTTTTGACACAAGGACCACAAGTTCCTCTGTTTGAAAAATCGGTCGCAGAATTGGTAGGTGCGGAGTATGCCTTTGCCATGAATAGTGCGACTTCAGCTTTGCATGTAGCTTGTTTGGCATTGGGATTAAAGAAAGGAGATGTCCTTTGGACATCTCCTATCACTTTTGTAGCATCAGCAAACTGTGCATTGTACTGTGAAGCGGATGTTGATTTTGTTGATATTGATCCAGATACTTACAACCTTTCAGTCAATGCTTTAAAAGCTAAACTAGAATTTGCAAAACAAAATAATAAATTACCCAAAATTGTGGTGCCAGTGCACTTGTGTGGTCAGTCCTGTGATATGGAAAAAATCTATGCGCTTTCTCAAGAATATGGTTTTAGCATTATTGAAGACGCATCTCATGCAATTGGTGGGAAGTATAAAGACCATTATATCGGCTCCAATCAGTATTCTGATATTACAATTTTTAGTTTTCATCCAGTCAAAATTATTACGACTGCTGAAGGTGGAATGGCGCTTACCAATAATGAAGAGCTTGCAAAGAAAATCGATTTATTACGTAGTCATGGTGTAACTCGTAACCCTGAGTTTATGACTAAACCTTCAGAAGGCCCATGGTATTACCAGCAGGTAGAGTTGGGTTATAATTACCGTATGACTGAGTTACAAGCAGCTCTGGGTGTTACACAATTGACTCGTCTAGAAGCTTTTGTTGCTAAGCGACATGAGATTGCTAATAAATATAATGAGTTATTAAAAGATTTACCTTTAATCACACCATATCAATTGCCAGAAACATACTCTGGATTACATCTTTATGTCATTCGTTTGAAGCTAAATGAATTGAGCAAAGGGCGTAAAGAAATCTTTGAAACGTTGCGAGAGAAAGGGATTGGTGTCAACGTACATTACATTCCAGTACATACTCAACCTTATTATGAGCAGCTTGGTTTTAAGCAAGGGGACTTCCCTGAAGCTGAGGCTTATTACGAAGCGGCTATTAGCTTACCAATGTTTCCTGATTTGACTGATGAGCAAATCCAGTATGTTTACCAAACTTTAAAAGAGGTGTTGGTATAACAATGCAACTGGCGGTTATTCCTGCGCGGGGTGGAAGTAAAAGAATTCCTCGGAAAAACATTAAACACTTTTATGGTAAGCCCATGATTGCGTGGTCAATTGAGGCAGCGCTTAAGAGTAATTGTTTTGATGAGGTGTGGGTTTCGACCGACGATAAAGAAATCGCAGATATTGCAGTAGAGTATGGGGCGAAAGTACCATTTATGCGTCCCGCACATTTGTCTGATGATTATGCAACTACCGCAGATGTGATGCAGCATGCAACTCAGGAATTTGAGCATTTAACAGGTCGGCGTCCAGAACATGTTTGCTGTCTTTACGCCACAGCTCCTTTTGTTCAAGTTAATGATTTAAAAAAGGGATTGCAGTTACTTAAGAATGATTCGATTGATTATGCATTTAGTGCTACAACATTTCCGTTTCCAATTCAAAGAGCAATAAAGTTGAATAAAGAAGGGACAGTTGAAATGTTTAGTCCTGAAAATTTCAACGTTCGCTCTCAAGATTTGGAAGAAGCTTGGCATGATGCTGGACAATTTTATTGGGGAATTACTCAGGCTTGGTTGGATAAATGTCCAGTTTTCTCAAGCAAGTCCCGAATTGTAGAGCTTCCTAGAACACATGTGCAGGATATTGATACTTTAGAAGATTGGCAATTGGCAGAGCTGTTATTTGGTGCCTTGAAATTATGGTAATGCGGATAGGTTTTAGGGTTGATGCTGCTAAACATATTGGAACTGGTCACTTGCATCGGTGTTTAACTTTGGCTTATTACTTAAAGGCTAAAGGGCATGAATGTATTTTCTATTGTAGAGATTATGGACAAGGTTTTTATTACTTAGTATTGGATGCAGGTTTCCAACTAGAAATTTTGGGTCAAACAAAAATTGGCAGTTTGCCAAAATCTGAAAAAGACTGGTTGGGTGTAACTATAGAACAAGACAGTCAAGAATTTATAGAAAAACTAAATGAGAAAACAATAAATATCTGTATTGTTGATCATTATGCATTGGATATTTACTGGGAGCGGATTATTCGTAAGCATGTTTCGAAGTTAGTCGTTATAGACGATTTAGCTCGTGAACATGAATGTGACATCTTATTGGACCAGAATTTTTTTCCGAACTATAAACAACGCTATGACTTTATTACCCCTTCAACAACTATCAAACTGTTGGGGCCGGAGTACTGTCTTCTTAAAAAAGAATTTAGTTACTTTAGATCGTCGAAAAATAAAGAAAAAATTAATAGTAATAGGATTTTGATTAATTTTGGTGGTGTAGGAAACTTTGTACTTTTACAAAAAGTTATCACTGTTATCACACATGTAGATAAGTATGATTATATTTTAATTACGGGAATGTTAGAGAAAGATCGATTTCAGTATTTGGAAAGTTTGGTTGCCAATAAGGCGAATATCAGAATTATGCAGTCGTCATCAAAGATGGCTGAATTAATGAACAGTGCAAGTTTTGCGATAGGTGCTTGCGGTTCAACGGTTTGGGAGCGTTTTTGTTTAGGGCTAAATGCCGCTCTGGTACAAGTCGCAGATAACCAACGTGTCTTATTAGGATATTTGGCTGAGGAAGATTTGATTGATAATTTAGGTGATTGGAATGACTTATCTGAAGATCAATTATTCAATTTTTTAAATAAATTAGACATCACTAGTACTTATTACCACCAAAGAAGAATCAAAATAATGGAACATGTTGATGGTCTTGGTGCTGTGAGAACATGTGAAAAAATCTTGGAGTTAAGTAATGTTTAAAGGAATAATAAGACCTGTTCAATTGACAGATGCAGAAATGATTTTAACGTGGCGTAATCAAGATTCTGTCCGTATGAATATGTATAACCATGATGTTATTGAGTTGGATGCTCATCTGAAATGGTTTAATTCTATTTTAGTCAATGATTCTTGCCGGTATTTTATTTACGAACAAAATAATACGCCACTCGGCGTACTTTCTTTTAATGATATAGATTTAAAAAATCAGAAAGCATCTTGGGCTTTTTACTCTGGGGATACCGCTGTAAGAGGTATTGGATCTGAGATGGAGCAATTAGCGTTAGATTACGCTTTTAATGAATTAAACTTAAATAAATTATGTTGTGAAGTTTTAGAGTTTAATTTTACTGTTGTTAATTTCCATCGTAAATTTGGTTTTAAAATGGAAGGCGTTAAGAAACAGGATTACTATAGAGATGGTAAATTCTATGATATCTATCAGTTAGCCCTGTTCAAAAAAGATTATCAAAAAATAAAGGCACAAGCTTATAGTCCGATAGAAAAAAGCTATGTGTGGAATTTTTCTATTTCAGAAGAGAAAATTGATCAATTTGCCACTTTATCTGGTGATAAAAATCCAGTTCATTTAGATAAGAATGTTGCGATTTCATTAGGCTTTGAAAATAGGATTGCACATGGTGCTTTACTTGCCGCAGAGATATCAAAAGTTGCGGCTATGGACTATCCAAGTAAAAATGCAATTTATTTGGGACAAAACTTAGAGTTTAAAGCGCCCGTTTATCCAAATGTAGAGCTTACAGGAAAGGCAAAATTAAAAACACAAATAGGGCGTTATGTTGCTATAGAGTATGGTGTTTACCAAGAAGATAGGCTTGTTGCTCAAGGTGAGTCCGAGTTTTTGTTAAGCTAACATACATAAGTAGGTAAAGTAAATGCAAATAAATCAGAGAAATATTGGTATCCAATACCCACCTTATGTGATTGCTGAGCTTTCTGCAAATCATAATGGGAGTTTGGAAACAGCACTCAAAATAATTGAAGAGGCTAAACGTTGTGGTGCAGATGCCATCAAATTGCAAACATATAGTGCTGACACAATTACGCTTAATAGCCAAAATGAAGAGTTTATGATTCGTGGCGGTTTATGGGATGGTCAGTCTTTATATGAGCTTTACCAAAAAGCACAAATGCCGTGGGAATGGCATAAACCACTTTTTGACCATGCTCGCGCTTTAGACATTACAATTTTTAGTTCACCGTTTGACCGTACCGCAGTTGATTTACTTGAAGACCTTAATGCTCCAGCATATAAGATTGCATCTTTTGAAGCGGTTGATTTGCCATTGATTAAATATGTGGCTGCAACTGGTAAACCAATGATTATTTCGACGGGTATGGCTGACAAAGAAGAAATTGGAGAAGCCATTCAAGCTGCTTATGATGGTGGTTGTAAAGAGTTGGTTGTTTTGCATTGTGTGAGTGGTTACCCTGCTCCAGCAGAAGATTACAATCTGCTTACTATGGTTGATATGGCAAAATCATTTAATGTGCCAGTGGGCTTGTCAGATCATACATTGGATAATACTACTGCAATAACTGCTGTGGCATTGGGTGCATGTATCATTGAAAAACATTTCACATTAGATCGAAGTGGAGGGGGCCCTGATGATAGTTTTTCACTTGAACCTAAAGAGTTAAAACATTTGTGTCAATCTGCTAAAACTGCATGGCAGGCACTTGGACAAGTAGACTATGGAAGAAAGTCAAGTGAACAAGGAAATGCCAAATTTAGACGTTCGCTTTACTTTGTAAAAGACTTGAAAACAGGTGATGTGATTGATGAGTCTTGTATTCGCAGTGTACGTCCAGGTTATGGCATACCGCCTAAATTTTATGATGAAATTTTAGGGAAAAAAGTAACTGTTGATGTAAGCGTAAATATGCCAGTAAAGTTGGAATTTATCAGCTAACTATGCGTGTATTAAAAGATAGCTTTATTTATTTGATTGGGGAGCTTTTTGCGAAAAGTCTCCCTTTTCTCATGTTACCTTATCTAACAAGAAAATTAGGACCTGATGGTTTTGGCGAACTCTCATATTATTTAACCATGCTAGCACTATTTGGTATTTTTGTGGGTTTAAGCCAAGAGGGTGCAGTTACACGTTACTTTTATTTTTACGGGAAAAAAGCTTTAAATACAGTTGTAAAAGCAGGGTATTTATTTAATATTGCTACTTCTATTGTATTTCTGCTTGGTTGTTGGTGGTTTAAAGCAGAGATTATGGCATACGTTGTGTTAGCAACCATGTTTCAGTCTTTTGTTAATGTCCAGCTTGCTTTACGGCAGTGCCAGAAGCAACCATTCAAATATATTACAATCCAAATTATATTGTCCTTAACCAATGTATTCTTTACTATTGCTGCTCTTGAATACTTTAGTCAGGAGTTAGTAGCTTATCGAATATTAGCAATTGTTGCTGCAAACTTAATTACTTTCTTGATAGCAAGTTTAGTGCTAGGTAATTTGTTTAGAGATAACCAACGTTTCACATGGCAGAGACTAAAATTAGGTTTATTTTATATTTTTTCATTTGGTTTGCCACTCATTCTGCATCAGTCTAGTTTTTTTGTTAAAGGTCAGCTAGATAGAATTCTTATTTATCAACAGTATTCAAAAACAGAACTAGGTGTGTATTCTGCAGGTATACAAGTTGCGGCAGTCTTACCTATTGTACTGATGGCATTAAATAAGGCTATTGTCCCTTACTATTATCAAGGACTAAAAGATAATAGATTAACGATTGAAAAAATTAAAGAATATGCATTGCTCTCGATGCCAATAGGTTTATTACCTGCTGGTATAGCATGGCTATTTCCTGAAAATTTCTATCTTTGGTTTTTGGGTGGGAATTATATTGGAGCAAAGTACTATGTAGTAATGTATTTGCTTGGATTTGGCATGAACATAACTTACCTTACGATAGTTAATTATTATTTCTACTATGCAAGGAATAAGCTCATATCAACATTAAGTGCAATATCATCTTGTATTTATTTAATATTGCTTTGGATTTTATGCTCAATAAATATTTCTTATATCCCTTTTGCATTGATTTTAAGTAATTTAGTACTAATTTTTGGTTTGTGGTGGAGTGTAAAGTATGTTAAAGGGTAAGGCATTATTTATATGTATGACACCACTTCAAATACTGATAGCAAAAAGTATTATTTCTGATAAAAAAATTGAAAATTGTAGTTTTCTAATTTTTTATTATAATGATAATACTAAATATAAATACTATATTAATTTATTGAAAAAGAAAGGTTTTGATTATGATTTCTATGAAATAAAATCAAAAACTAAAGCAGGGAGACTGCTTGAATTATTTAAGATTAAAAAATTTATAAATAAAATTAAGAATAGAAAATTTGAAGATATATATGTGTCCAGTATTAATAATGCATTAATACATACTGCATTGCAGGAATTGAGTTTTTATCGGATCTTTACATTTGATGATGGATTGGCAAATTTATATAAAGATAGTGGCTATTATATTGATAAAGAAGTAAAGATCCAGAAATTTATTAAAAGAATATTGGGTGTTAGTTGGTCTTTGAAATTAATTAAAAGTAGTAGCCAAATGCATTATTCTATCTATAAAGATAAGGATAACATTATTAATGAGGTAACTTATATAAATTTACAAACCTCATCGAATATATTGGATTATAAGGGTAAAAAAGAAGTTTTAAAAATTTATATAGGTCAACCATTGTATGAGGTTGATGATTGCTTTACACAGGAATTTTTAATAAAAGTGTTGAGTGAAATTGGTGTGGATTATTATTTTCCACATCCTCGAGAGAGCTTAAATGGTAATTTTAATTACATAGAATCAAATTTAATTTTAGAAGATTATTATGTGGAAATTTCTAGAAATTATGAAGTGCATTTTTATACATTTTTTAGCACAGCAATTATAAATATTGGAATGATGGATGAAAACTTGAAGTCTTATGTTTTATTTAATGATTATTTAATGAAAAAATATAAGAGCGTGTATCATGTTTTTGATTTTAAATCTTATATAGATTTTGTAAATATTGGTGAAATTAATGAATAAGGTTTTTTTTGTATTTATTTTAACTTTCATTGTTAATTTCATATTTATTGGAGTGTCGTATTTTTTTCAACTAAGTAATGCGGTATATGTAATTAGTTTTTTGTCATTTATTTTATTAATATGGTGTTTATATAAACACAATCCAAACTTTATATATGTGAGTGCTTATGCTTTACTAGCAATGGTTTCAACATTGTTTATTAGTATCTTGCTTGAAAATGGAGTTTTTTTGATTGAAATAGGTCAAGTATCTTATTCTATTGATTTACCAGTAAAAGCTACGATTCAATTATCATCATTTTTATTGGGAGCATTTCTATTATTTAGTTTCTTGAGTAGGAGCTCATTAAGAGTAATAAATTTAAATGAATCATTGAATCAAATAATAATATGGTCATGTAGATCCCTTGTTATTATTATTATTTCTATACTGTATTTAATAGCGATTAAATATGGCACACCAATAAGTCATGGTCTTCATAGAAATGATTACTGGACATTTGTTGCTCCATCATGGGGGGCCGCTTTAGTATACTTCTTGATTCAGTTTAATTTTATTTTGGGTTTAAATTATTCTAAAATAAAATCGAAAATTGATGTGTTTTTATATGGAACTGTGATTTTAACAATTATTCTTATGGGAGAGCGATTTACAGGGATTCTTTACTCCTTCTTCTTTTTCTTTATACCAATATTAGTAAATAATACAAAAATCAATATCAAAATTAGTGCATTTAAAAAAACAGTTTTTTTAATATGTGCATTATTTATACTTGGGATTACAGTGTTGAAAAGTTTCTCAGCAATTGATCAAAATACAAACCCTGTTGAGAATGTAGTTATGCGTGCAGCATTACAACCACAAATGTGGTGGGCTTTAGATGAGCAATCTGGAGCTTATCCAAGAGATTTAGGAACAATTTTTGATAGATATTATGGTTTCTTTGTGAGTGACAGGGTTTCGGGTACTTATTACTTGATGGATCAAGTAACGAGTAAGTCATTAGTAGATGCAAGATATGAAACCAAAAGTAAATTTACGATGTCAGGTTTTTTTAATAATGTATATTTTTTTGGATATTTTTTAGGTGCATTAATAAATTTTTTATGGGGCTTATTTTTTGGACTTTTATGTTATTTCTTGCTATTGGGAATACAGTGTAGAAATATATTATTTAGCTTCATTTCTTTCAAATTTTTATACAAAATTCAAGCTATTTTACTGGTGGGATCAATTCCTGATGTATTTTCAATTGGAACCTTAGCTTTTATGCTGATTTGTATTTTCTTTTTGAGGCTCACTTAATATGAATTTACTTTTTATAATAAACTCTTTGAAAAACAAATCTGGATCTGAGCGTGTCGCTATTGAATTGGCAAATAAACTTGGTACATTAGATAATTTTAAAGTTACATTATTAAGTCGTGATACTAATAGGAACGATGCTGCATATCCAATTTCAAATAATGTTAATATTATTTCTCTAAATGGAAATTTATTCGATTTTTATAATAAACTTAAAAAACATATCGCTGTGAATAATTACGACCATGTTGTTGTGCATAATATGGGTAAATTATCACTATTATGTGCTTTTTTGCCAAAGTTAAAAAACTTGGTAATATTAGAACACGTATCTTTTGTAAGCAGACCTAAAAATATTCAACTTTTAAGTAAAATTTTCTATAAGAGAATTGATCAAGTTGTTACTTTAACTAGAAATGATAAAGTTCAATTTGATAAGTTTCATTCTAATGTGATGGTCATACCAAACTTTTCACCATTTCCAGTAGCTAAAACTAGAAATAATGATAGTAAAGAAATCGTAACGATTGGACGTTTAACTGATCAAAAAAACTATATTCATTTGTTAAAAGCTTGGAAAGAAATTTATAACTTAATTCCAGATTGGAAATTGATCATTTATGGTGAAGGTGAACACTTACAGCTTTTAACTGATTATATTAAACAAAACTCACTTCAAAATGTTTTGCTAAAGGGTGTTACTTCAAACATACAAAAAGTTTATGAGCAGTCTGCATTTTTTGTGATGTCCTCTAAGTATGAGGGACTGCCGATGGTCTTAATTGAAGCACAGAGCTTTGGATTACCAATAGTTTCGTATAATTGCCCCTATGGACCAAGTGATGTCATTTCATCAAATGAAAATGGGCTTTTGGTTGAAGATCAAAATGTCCAAAAGCTTGCTGATGCAATCTTGAAATTGGCATCATCCCCAGATTTATTACAGAAATTTTCGCAAAATTCTTTATTAAATGCCGCAAACTACCAACCTGAGCAAATATTGCAAATGTGGATTGATAAGGTATTTAAAGGATAAGTTTATGTTTTCAGCCCTAAGTTCTATTTATCATAAAGAAAATCCTGCTCATTTTGACGCATGTATGCAAAGTATCTGGGACAAGCAAACACTTAAACCGACTGAAATCATTTTAGTAGAAGATGGCCCTTTGACATCAGATTTAGACAGCATTATTGCAATGTGGAAAGCTAAATTAGGTGATGTGTTACATATCATTAAATTGCCTGAAAATGTTGGTACAGGTAAGGCAAAAAACATCGGTTTACAAGCATGTAATTATGAAGTGGTCTGTATTGTTGATACAGATGATATTTATGTATCAAATCGATTCGAAAAACAAGTTAACTTCCTAGAACAGTATCAAGATGTAGTCATTGTCGGTGGCCAAATTTTAGAGTTTGCAGAAGACATTTCGAACCCTTCAGGGAAACGTGAAGTGCCTTTAAGCAATGATGATTTAATAAATTATGCTCAAAGACAAAGTCCATTTAATAATATGACGATTGCTTATCGTAAATCTAAAATTCTGGGTGTAGGAGGTTATCAACATCATTTATGGATGGAAGATTACAACTTGTTCTTAAGAATTATTGCAAAAGGCTACCAAATTAGTAATTTGCCAGATGTACTTGTTTATGCACGAATAGATAATGGTATGCATGGACGACGTAAAGGTTTCAAATATATTAAAAGTGAAAAACAGTTACTAGATTTAAAAAAACAACTCAAAATTCAGTCTCCGTTTTATGCTACTATCTACTTCATTGTACGGTCTACATTTAGACTTATGCCAGCGAATCTGCTAGGTAAAATTTATAATACGTTTTTACGTAAGAAAGTTGAAAAAACAGAGTAAGATAGCAATGAAAAGACTGGTTGATATCGTTATATCATTAATTGCACTAACATTATTGTCTCCAATTTTCCTCATTGTTTGTTATAAAGTACGAAAAAATTTGGGGTCGCCAATCTTTTTTTGCCAAGAACGTCCTGGTAAAAATGGCAAACTTTTCAAAATGATTAAATTTCGCTCTATGAAGGATGCTTTTGATCAGCATGGCAATCCTTTACCTGATGAAAAACGTATTACACCATTTGGGCAAAAATTACGTTCAACGTCTTTAGATGAAATGCCACAACTCATTAATGTATTAAAGGGTGACATGAGCGTTGTTGGTCCACGACCAATGTTGAAAGACTTTGTAGAGCTTTATTCACCAGAACAAGCACGTCGCTTAGAAGTTCGACCAGGCATGACTGGCCTTGCACAAGTCAGTGGTCGTAATGAGTTAGATTATGAAGAACGATTTAAGTGTGATGTCTGGTATGTAGACAATCACAATACCTTAGTCGATTTTAAAATTATGTTTAGAACGGTTGCAGTGATGGCAAAGCGTGAAGGGATTAATGCCCCTGGTCATGTGGGCCCATCTTTATTTCAAGGTAACGCACCAAAAAAATCTGAAGATCAAGTTAAGTCTTAAATTTAGTAATGATTCGAGTTCAATTTCATGATTAAAAAAGCAATCTTACCTGTTGCTGGTTTAGGTACGCGTTTTTTACCTGCAAGTAAGTCAATTCCTAAAGAAATGGTCACGGTGGTTGACCGTCCAGCAATTGAATACGTTGTGCGTGAAGCGGTTCAGGCTGGAATTGAACAAATTATTTTAGTCACACATTCATCCAAAGCATCTATCGAAAACTATTTTGATCGAAATTTTGAACTTGAAACGACATTGGCACAGAAAAATAAAACCGATCTTCTAAAAGAAATTACTGAAATTTTACCTGCGCATGTGAGTGTTGTGAGTGTACGTCAGCCACAACCATTAGGTTTAGGTCATGCTGTGCTTTGTGCCAAAAGTATTATTGGTAGTGATGATTTTGCAGTTTTATTGCCAGACGTTTTGGTCAAAGAAAAATCGGATCAAAATGATCTTGCCTGCATGATTCAGCGATATGAAGCTGTGCAAGCAGCACAAATCATGGTTGAAGCAGTTCCTGAGCATATGGTAGATCAATATGGTATTGTGGATGTAGCTAAATCTCCTGCAGAAGGTGAAAGTATTGCCATGCAGGGCATTGTAGAAAAACCTGCGGTTGGAACTGCGCCATCGAATTTATCAGTGGTGGGACGTTATATTCTGCCTGCAAAAATTATGCAGCTCTTAGAGCAGACTCCCAAAGGGGCAGGCAATGAAATCCAGTTAACAGATGCCATTGCAATGTTGCAGACCACTGATGTTGTTGAAGCCTATCGCATGAAAGGTGAAACGTTTGACTGTGGCAGTAAACTTGGCTACTTAAAGGCTGTTTTACATTATGGTATTGCTCATCCAAAATTAGGACATGAGTTTAAGCAGTTGATTGCCGAATTGAATGTCGAATAAAAATAAGCTTTGTAGGTGAATCATGAAAGTTGCGATATTAGGTGCGACACTGAATGCTGGTGTCATGGCAGTATTGTTATCCGAATATGGCAATCAAGTGTATTGGTGCAGTCATAAAAATAATGAGCATTCCCATCAGAAAAGGGTTCAGTATTTAGACGAAGAAGTCAATTTTCGTCTTAACCGACAGCATAAACTTGGGCATCTTCTTTATTGTTCTGTCGTTGAACTTCCTTTAGACGTCGATGTTTATTTCTTTTGTTATAGCCCAACTGAGATTGGATTAGCGGTTCAGGCCCTTAAAGCATTGGCTATGAAACCGATTATTCATCCAAGATTGATGATTAATGCTGCAACTTTTGGATTAAATGGTACAAACAAGCTTAGCGAGATTTCACCTCAAGATTACTGGGTCTACTTACCAGATGTGATTCAGGAAGGTAATGCCATCAATAGTGTACTTTATCTGAAGCAGATTATTGTGGGGGTGGAAGAAGAACAGGCTAAAACTTTGGTTGAAGAATTATTACGACCAATGTTTAGTACAACTAATCAATATTTGTTCATGCCGATTCTAGATGCAGAATTTACTAAACTGAGTATTTCAGGCATGTTGGCGACTCGGATAAGTTATATCAATGATTTGGCGATGGTGGCTGAAAAATTAGGTATTGATATTGCCAATGTTAAACAGGGGATGGGGGCAGATACGCGAATAGGCTCGGCTTATTTAGCACCTGGAGCCGGTTTTGGTGGCGAAAATTTTTCTCACGATATTTTGACATTATCCAGTGAAGTTTCGAAAAGTGGTGCAAAAAGCCGTCTGTTGCAGCAAGTTTTGGATATCAATGAGCAGCAAAAAGAAATTTTATTTCGTAAACTCTGGAATTATTACCATTCGGATTTAAAAAATAAAATTGTTGCAATTTGGGGAGCATCATTCAAAGAAAATACCTCGAGTATTCATAATTCCCCAATTCATGCCATGCTGAATGCACTATGGGCGCAAGGTGCCAAGGTGAAACTGCATGATCCACAAGCGCTGAAAGAAATATATCAACAGTATGGTCATCGTGAAGATTTAATTTTGTGTACAGATGTTTATGATGCAGTTCAGGATGCGGATGCCTTATGTGTGATCACCGCATGGAAAGAATACTTTAGTCCTGATTATAAAAAACTACAGCAATTGATGCGTCATCCACTTATTCTAGATGGACGTAATATTTATGATCCTCTATATGTCAAAGCGCAGGGTTTTGCATATGAGGGAGTTGGTCGAATATGAGAGAAAATATCGAAAATTTTCCTAAGCAAGCATTTCCTTCTACTGAACAAAAACTACATCAGTTAGCGGAAGAAATGCAGTCGATTCATTTGAACCAGCTTTTTGCAGAACAAGCACAACGCTTTGAAAACTTCAGTCTGTATTGTGAAGATTTACTTTTCGATTTTAGTAAGCACCGTGTCAATTTGCCTGTGATAAAGGCATTGCTCTTATTAGCAGAAGCAAAACAATTAAAAGCTTGGATCAGTCGGTTATTCTCCGTTGAGGCTATTAATTACACAGAGCAACGTGCAGCCATGCATTGGGCTTTGCGCTTGCCTCAAGATTCCGAAGTTTTCCCAGAATTATCTCAGCAAGTGCATGAACAATTAGATCGGATGTTTAATTTGGTCGAAAAAATTCATGCGGGGCAATATCGTGGCGTGACAGGTGAAGTCATTCAAGATGTGGTAAACATTGGGGTAGGTGGCTCAGATTTGGGTCCTTTGATGGTTTCTCATGCCTTATCGGATTTTAAAGTCCAAACAGCGAAACCCTTAAATGTACATTTTGTTTCGACGATGGATGGCAGTCAGCTTTCAGAGCTCTTGCATCAGCTAAGACCTGAAACCACCTTATTTATTATCTCTTCCAAATCTTTCGGCACTGTTGATACCTTATCGAATGCTGAAACAGTTCGCCTATGGTTAGAGAAAACTTTAGGGCAACGTGATTGTGTTCTAAAAAGTCATTTTATTGGTGTATCGACTAAACCTGACAAAATGACGGCTTGGGGAATTCATCCAGATCACCAGTTTTTATTATGGGACTGGGTCGGGGGGCGTTATTCGCTTTGGTCTTGTATTGGGCTACCGATTGCTTTGCAAATTGGGGTTGAAGGCTTTAAAGCATTGTTGTCAGGTGCGCATTTGATCGATCAGCATTTTCAAAATGCACCATTTGAGCAAAATATTCCTGTGCTGATGGGGTTATTGGGGGTATGGAATACCAACTATCTGAACATGCAAACCCATGCCGTTCTTCCTTATGATGGTCGATTAAAATATTTTGCTGCGTATTTACAACAGCTTGAGATGGAATCTAACGGTAAGTCTTTACAACGTGATCATCAAAAAGTTGAATCTTCGACTTGTCCGATTGTGTGGGGAGAGGTAGGTCCAAACGCACAACATGCATTTTATCAGTTGTTACATCAAGGTACACATGCGGTCAGTTGTGATTTTATCGCACCCGTACAGCGCTATAATGCCAAGCAATTTACTTATGTTGAAAATGCAGAAGCCTTAATTGAGCAACATCATTTGGCACTTTCCAACTGTTTAGCGCAATCTAGATTATTGGCCTTTGGCAATCAAGCATTGTGCGAGAATGAGGTAGAAAATCTGCCTGAATATAAAAAATATGTGGGAAATCAGCCAAGCACGACAATATTGGTGAATGAGTTGAATCCAAAAACTTTAGGTATGCTCATTGCCCTCTATGAACATAAAGTGTTTGTGCAATCGGTGATTTGGAATATTAATCCTTTTGATCAATGGGGCGTGGAAAAAGGCAAAGAAATAGCCAATCAATTATTGCCCGTACTGAATGGTCAGCAAACGGATATTGCACAGTTTGATGCTTCGACTCAGGGTTTACTGAAGGTTTTGTTAGGAAATAAGCATGGCTAAGATTTTAGTCACAGGTGGAGCCGGTTATATTGGCTCACATACCTGTGTTGAGTTATTAACCGCAGGTCATGACGTTGTGGTTTTAGATAATCTCTCAAATAGTTCGGTTGAATCCTTAATGCGGGTACAACAATTGTCTGGAAAATCTCTCGATTTTGTCGAGGGGGATATTCGAGATGGTGAAACACTAGATCAACTTTTTGCACAGTATACAATTGATGCGGTGATTCATTTCGCAGGCTTAAAAGCAGTAGGTGAAAGCCAGCAGATTCCTTTGACTTATTTTGATAATAATATTACGGGCAGTCTGAATTTGGTCAAAGCTATGGAGCGGGCTGGCGTATTTAAGTTGGTGTTTAGTTCTTCTGCGACTGTTTATGATGAGGCAAATACTTCGCCATTGAATGAAGAAATGCCGACGGGTATGCCATCTAACAATTATGGCTATACCAAGCTGATTGTTGAACAAATGCTACAAAAGCTCAGTGTTGCAGATAAGCGTTGGTCGATTGCTTTGTTGCGTTACTTTAACCCTGTAGGCGCGCATAAAAGTGGTCGAATTGGTGAAGATCCCCAAGGAATTCCAAATAATTTGATGCCTTATGTAACGCAAGTCGCTGTGGGTCGTCGTGAAAAACTGGCTATTTTTGGTCAAGATTACGATACAATAGATGGTACAGGCGTTCGTGATTATATCCATGTAGTGGATTTAGCTAATGCGCATTTATGTGCATTGAATAATCGTTTAGCGGCTACAGGCTGTCGTGCATGGAATATCGGTACGGGGCAAGGTGCCTCAGTTTTGCAAATTAAAAATACCTTTGAGCAAGTCAATGGGATCGCGATTGCATTTGAATTTGCACCACGACGTGAGGGGGATGTTGCCACCTCATTCGCAGATAATACTCGTGCAGTGACAGAATTGAACTGGCAGCCGCAATATGGTTTGGAAGATATGTTGGCCGACAGTTGGAATTGGCAAAAACAGAACCCGCAAGGATATGCTTAAAATAGACTTTAAAAAGGGAGCAAAGTGCTCCCTTTTTTAACTTTGAATCAATTGTGTTAATTCATTTACATAAGCTTGCATCGGCTTTGGATTTTGATCCAAACGGCTTTCAATATTCAAGCGAAGCAAAGGTTCTGTATTGGATGCACGTACGTTAAAACGCCAAGTGCCGAAATCTAAGCTTACCCCATCGGTACGATCAATCTCAGGATTTTGATCTGCAAAATGGTCAAACAGTTTTTGAATTGTAGCTTGCGTATCTGCAACCTTAAAGTTGATTTCACCACTACATGGAAACTTGGTAATCATATCTTCAACCAAGCTAGATAAAGATTGCTGTGTTTCAGATAAAACGCTAATCGCCAGTAACCATGGAATCATGCCACTATCGCAATAAGCAAAATCACGGAAATAGTGGTGTGCACTCATTTCTCCACCATAGACTGCATTATGCTCACGCATGACATCTTTAATAAAGGCGTGACCAGATTTAGACTGTACAGTAATCCCTTGATATTGATCGACAATATCTAAGGTGTTCCAGACCAACCGTGGGTCATGTACAATTTTTTCATTGCTTTGTTTTAACAAGAAGGCTTGAGCCAATAAGCCGACAATGTAATAACCTTCAATAAATTGCCCTTTTTCATCAAAGAGGAAACAGCGGTCAAAATCGCCATCCCAAGCAATGCCCATATCCGCCTGATGTTCTAGTACTGCATGACGGGTACTATCACGATTTTCAACTAAAATCGGATTTGGAATACCATTCGGGAATGTGCCATCGGCTTCATGATGAATTTTGATAAACTCGACTGGAACTTGCAGTTGCTTGAACTTTTGCTCCAGTGCATCAATCACATGTCCTGCTGAACCATTGCCCGCATTGACCACCAGTTTGAGTGGGCGAATTTTTTCAGGGCGAATGTAGGTGAGGAGGTGATCGATGAATTCAGGCAGAATATTGTAACTTTCAACTGTACCTCTACGCTCAACTGTGGTAAATGCGCCTGATTCCGCCAGTGCTTGAATATCTTTTAAACCGGTGTCAGCACTGATTGGGCGTGCATTTTCACGCACCAGTTTCATGCCGTTATAATCCATTGGATTGTGACTGGCCGTGATTTCGATACCCCCTTGTACGTCAAGATGGAAGGCACCGAAATACACTTCTTCAGTTCCTGTCATACCCAAATCAAGAACATTGACACCAGCATCGATGAGCCCTTGGATGGTGGCTTGTTTTAGGCCTTCGCTGCTCAGACGGATATCGCAACCAATCACCACGGTTTTAGGTTGATAGATTTGCCCATAGGCACGCCCAATTTTATAGGCAATCTCTTCATTCAATTCTGAGCCGAGTTTGCCACGAATATCATAAGCTTTAAAACAGGTAAGGCTGGTCATATTTTTAACTCATATTATTTGATAAAAAAGGCTCTGTAAGATGGTAATAAAGTTTCATCTTAAATTTCTTCTAACTAATTGATTTTCATGGTTCATGATTTGCCTTATTAAAAATAAAGTATCATCTTAAACCATAGTATACTCTTAATCCTATAGAAAAATTAGTAATAAAGTATCATCCTAAATGCAATTCGAAAGCCAAAACACGGATGTCATTGAGGTACAGTTAAAAGACTAATTACCATAAAATTAAGAAATATCCAAATAACAGAACATATTTTCCTCAATAGCTCATGCTACAGAAAAATCCATTAAATAGATTTTAAAACTTCTGTAAATCGCTTTACCCAATCTTTAAACTCTTTATCAGACGTAGTTATCTCAAATTTGTTTTTTGGATGGTTAACGCCTTTGGGAATACCAATATTTTTTAATAGTTCTGCAGTAGGCCAACGCAAAGAACGTCTAATAATTTGTTCTTTAAAACTAGGAAAATTTTGATCCCACGCTTCAAAACTTTCGACCTTAACAATTAATGTTGAAAGTGGTTTGTGATTGTCACTTGTATCAATTTCTACAATGGAAAATTTTTTATCTTGAAATTCTAGCTGGACTTCCGCAATACTCCGAAAGTTGCCATCATCGGTCTTATGTAGCTTGGATCGATTGACAGCGGGAAGCTTGGAAATGGTAAATTTAATTTTTGATAGAATATTATGCTGTAATGTAAATTGCTCAATCATGGCTTTAAATGCTTCAAATCGTTTCATGAATAGCTCAAGGTCATCACTTTCATCTTGACAATTTTCAAACTCCCCTCGACCAATTTCTCCAAAAATAGTGGATTCACCTGTACCTACGTTAGGTTCCGGTAATATAGTTACATCATCGTTATTAAATTTACCCTTTTTACCAGAATGTTTAATTGCTGCTTTTTTCGTTTCAAAAGGAGATGAGAGTGATAGTGTAATTTTGGGTGAATCAATGATTGTTATTTGTTTATCACTATTGGCTTCTTTTTTATCATCAATTATAGGATCTTCATTTCGTGTGTGCTTACTACCTCTAGAAGAGCGCTCAGAGCTTACCTGAGTATTTTTTACAGTAAAATTTGGACTACAAAAAATGACAGTATGATTAATTTCACTGGGTAAGTTTGATATTGCCAGAATTTCATTTACATAATATTTGTTTGTCTTTGGACTAAAATATACTTTTAATGTGAGCTCAGCGCCTTTTAATGATGGTGGGATAAAATTAAAGTTCCAGAATTCTCGGAATTTTGTCTGCACTTTCTCACTCAAAAAATTTTTGGAGATGCTTTCAAAGGATGCTCGTGCCTCTGTATCGAGTAATATCCATGCGAGCAAGCGGCGCATCCCAATATTATCATATTGGGATGGTGGGAAGTTACAGAAGTCAAGAATATTGATCAGAGTTTGATTCTCTTCTTTTATGATATCAAATTCCCGAAAAAAACGCCTTTGATCCAATGCAGCACGAGATAGATAGGCAGTATGCAAGAATAATACTCTAGCGAGTTCTATTTGAGGTAAAACAATTTCGATGTCTGTTAGTGTTGCATGAATATCGCTAACAATATGACTAAATTGGTACTGCTTTGATTGATTAATTATAACATCCCATTTTTGCAAGTCATCTATTTTAATAGTGATAATAGACTCATTAAAAGGAGTGAATTTTTTATTCTGATTGAATCTCCGATTTCTTGCTAATAATGGCATATTAGAAAAACGAGCATGGTTAAGCAAATATCTCTGATCTTTAGTTGAATATTCATCATTTTCTAATCCAATAGTGATATTCCATTCTTCATTCTTTATATCTTTGAAAATAGAACCTAAAAAAGTAATTCTCGCATTTTCAGGAAAATTTTTAATTTTTATCATCAGGATTTTACCATTTTAAACTTTGGTGAATTGACAAAAAATGACTACATATATTAAAGCTTATTTTATTGAAATCTCAAAACTTAATTTTATAAAGCCAGCGATTTAATAAAATTAATTTTGCATAATGTTAGAGAACTCATGAACGATGTATTCTAGAAATTTTTTCGTTTCAGATGTCATTCGTTCTTCACTTAATCCAGCTTTTCGTAGAATACGCCACTGAGGAATTGGTTGTTTATTGATTTTAATATCTATAAACACTTTTGTTAGGCGCCTGATTTGATAACAGCTGATATCTTCACTATATCGTTCTAGAAAAAGTTGAATCAGAGGTAATTTATGTAAATTTTTCTCTAATGTATTTGACATTAAAGTCTGTTTTAACCACCATTTTGCGGAGCGTCTTGATCCCTCTAAATCCCAAATTAAAGCATTATTGAGCTGGATAAGTTGCCGGACATAAAAAAGATCGCGTTTTTGCCAATCAATTTTAGTCCCTTGAGGAATAAACTTCTGATGGAAATTTTGGTTCGTCTGCAATAGCCAGGTTTTATCGTTTCGATATAACCATGCATAAAGAGCTGCCTGCAGGTGACGAGCCGGTTTAACCCCATGGTCTTGTACTAAATCTAACCATTTTTTACGATTTTCAGCTCTAGTTATTTCAAAATTAGTATCCTGGTATTTTATTCGACTATTCTGTTGAGTAATTACTTTCTTGAAAGACTTAACTTGATTGAATATCTCTGCAAAAGACCAGTCAGCATTTAGAAACGCTTCGATTACAAGAATATGCTCAAGATAACTAAAGCTTTTGCGATGCTTTCTGAAAATATTATGTAGCCAGCTGCTTTCAGAAGCTAAGTCATCCAAATGATATTGACTAAGAAATTTTTGTGACCACCGTAACGATATTTTTTCTAAAATTTGATCAAAAGCAATTTGGTTTTGCCCGCGAGTACAGTTATTCCTCTTGGCTAATTCATTATAGAACATCGTCCACTGTTCATAACTTGGTGATACAAAAGGTGGTATAGATAACAATTCTATTAATTTAGAACTAATGAAAAGTTCATCACTTGTTGCTGGTATCTGATTCCATTCAATACAAAAAATATCTGAAGGTACCATGAAGTCATGTCTGTGTAATGATCTTAAATCTAGGGTTGATTCTACAAGCTTACCGTGTTGCGGGCAGCAAGCTCCCTGTATTTGCCATAATCGTACCCAGTAGAATTCGCCTTTTTGAAGTGCTTGCTCTTTCAAACATTGTGGGCAGTAACGTAGTCTATCAATAATAGGGACTCGTGAAGCATTAATTCCCAAAGAAAGATGTACCGAGCCTTGTGAAATATTGGCCATCCATTTGAAACATTGTTGTCGCCTTGCTTCAGGTACAAAAGGTGCATATATAGGAAATAATGTGTGTTTATATATTATATTTTCTAGACTTAATTGTCCCTCAGTATACTGATTAACAATCGAATTCAGATGACAGGGTAAATCAACCGTAGCAATAACCTTTCTATTTTGAAACACTGCGTCAAGTAACTGCTTTGGACTTTCAAATGCTAAACGAACTCCAGCTCGAGCCACTGTACTGTAAATCAACTCTTGTTCATAAGGCATAGGAAAATTTAGCATAACTAACTCACCTGTTTTATCCAATTAGATATATCAAAGATCAAATCAGTTTGAGTTTTTAAATGATCATAAAAGCTTTGATCATTCTCTTTTTGTGAAAATTGAAAACGTAAGTCAACCGAATCCAATGTTTGCCATTGATCATATTTAAGCAGTTTGGTTTTTGATAATTTTGGTTTGGATAATGAGGAATTTTTTGTTGAATCTACATCCTGATTTAACCAATCCATAATAATGGGTAGTAGCTCAGTCAAGTGTTTATCGGGATGCTTAACAAATACTTTTTTGACCAGTGGTACTAAAAGATTGGTGTCATAACCTAATTCAAGCAACAGATTATGCAAACGGATGGATTCTGCATGCCCCTGATATTCAGCAAGCTCATCTCCTTGATCAACAGCACTTTCTTCGATTTTAGAAAAAAGTTTTAACAATTGTCTGTCAATTTCAGGTGTAATTAAATCAGGATATTGTGCAATCCGTCGAGCATCACCTGAACGTAAAGCATCTATAATGTGATGAATGGGTTTAAAATCTTCTTGATATGTAGTTTTGAGCAATTTAACAGTGATTCGTTCTAAACCAGACTCAATTGCCCGTATTTGTGCAAGGACAAAAAGCTTAACAGTTATATCTAAAATACCTTGAGTTAGATCAAACCAACATTGCCGTAACTCATCGGACAATAGAGAATCACTTTTCCTTAACCATTGATATTTCCAAAGAGCATCTGTAAAAGTCATCCACTCTGATTTTCGTACTTTTCCATCCGGGGTTTTTATTGCAGGTTCATTTTTTATAGGTTCCCAATGAATTGAACCAAAACCTACAGCTCTACGTGATGAACGCAAATCACGTTCAAATATGTTACTGGCTTTTGGCGTTCCTACCATAATAATTGGCAAGCTATAAACATTCACTAAAGTTACAAAGAAATTTAACATTTCATCAGAATTTTTCGATCTGTTTGCTATGAGATGTTGAATTTCATCAATCACCAAAAGACCGATTGCATGAAGATGAGCAATGTGTCCCATAAGTTGCAATAGCTTTTGTTCATTATGTCGCTTTTGGGTGTATTGCTGTTCATAGTTAGTTCCTAAAGCACGATCAACGGCACTAAAGAAATTTAAATATAGTGATTTGAGTGATCCATTATATGGACAGTCAATTTTTAGATAGACCAGTTGTGTGAAATTATGTTCAGGATGGTAAATTTTTTGTTTGTAATTTTTAAGAATACGATTTAATGTGGTTGTTTTGCCACTACCAGAGAACCCAATAAAAACCAGACTTTGTGCTGTTGATATTAAATCTGTATGGCGAGAAGCATTAAAATCATTGCTTCTAATATGTTCAAAACTATTCTGTAAATGCCGATTTAAATCCCCTGTGGTAATATTTCGCCCTACATACCCTTTTCTCAGCATAATAGAAATTTTTTGTTCTAATGTTAAATGTCGTTTAATAGGGTGAAAAAAATTATTTAATAACTGCGATATAATATGAGCACGAGTATTGTTAGGAAGTTGCCGATCCGATAATCTGAATTCGACAGTACCTTTAATGGCTTGTATAGTATCATTTGCCTCAAAAATTTCGGGTAATGCCTCGATAAAAGGATTTCCCTGATAATCAGAAACAGGGCTTGCTTTATACACTGCTTGGTAATTTTTATTAGTCATAATTTTATCCTATCTTATCTAAATATCGTGACTATCAACTTTCATCGTTAGGATCATCAAGATCATCTAGCAAATCTTGATAAATACCAAAACGTAGTCTGTAATCTTCATCATTTTCTAAATCTATAAATTGCCTAGACTTAGGCATCTGAATAATATTACTTTGAGTTTCTGAAGATTGTTCTAAAACCGTCAATGCACCTTTTGACGATTTTTGGCTGTTGTTTCTCTGTTTCAATCGTTCACTATCTTTTTCAGCTTGTTTATTTTTACGAAGATCAGTCAAACGTTGTTTTTTGCTAGATGTGGAAGGTTTTTTGGCATCTGCCCGAGCAATAATTGATTCAATATGTTCTTCAAGATATGCTTGAGATTTATTGGTTTTTAGATCTTGAGCCGCTTTTATTTTCTTTTGTTCGTGTTGAACCTGCCAGACTTCCCAAAAACTACACCCTAAAAACTCTCTCGATCTTGGAGAAAGTGTAGCTTCCCAATAATTTAAACTATGCTCCTCATAAAACACATAAATCATTTCTGCATTACTTGGGTCATAAGCTACTTGAAAAAATTGTGGACGAGAAATAGTTTTTTTGCGATGCATCCAACCTTGTTCATTTATTTCAGTACAGTGATAAAACACTCCAAAAATTTTCAACCCAAGATCAGACAAGGTTGCTTTAACTTTAGGTAATAAAGCAATACGTAATGCTTTTTCTGAAACCTGTTTTAACCGACCTACACGATGTTGTATTCCCCAATTCCATAAATGAATAGGAACCAACGGCAAATCGCTAGGCATATCTATATCACGATCATAAGTTGTCAATTGATGTGACAAATTATGTGTGAGGATTGAACCAATAATGATCTGCTTAAATTCAGTTATGTTAAGTGTTGCATCTAATCGGTAGTCAGCGCCCCCACGTTTTTTTTCTTTAACCTGTTGTACTACACCCGAAGCAAAAGGCTTAAATTTTGCCTGAACAGTTCTGAAATAACGTTCAACAATTGGTTTTAAATCTCCGCGGTAAGGTGCTGTATTTTCGATACGAATAGAAAAGTTATATTCTAAAGCTTCAATCTGATGTCCTAATAATTCCCCCCGATCTGCCAAAATAGCATCAGGTAATCCAATACATGGCCAGTCATCATGTGTAATTTCATAACCATATTGTTTGCATAACTCAACTTTATCCGTCATGGCAACTTGTAAAGCTTGCATTGCGGTTACATAGGAAGCATTTTCAAAGCCAATATAGAAACCAACCACCATTCTACTAAATACATCAGCAACTAGATAAATAGTTGGCCGTCCAACAATACAGGCACGATCGGAATCTGAGACAAGATAAACATCAGCAATGGTTGCATCAATTTCATAGCGAGAACCCGGCCCTAGGACTTGGGTGTTGACAGTTGAATGGAGCCCTCTGATGTCTTTTGCATAGATAATTGGATTGGTTCGAGCAGTAAGTTGAGCTACTTTTGGGAACTCACGTTCATAAAAATATTTAAACTGCCAGATGGTCGGAATTTCGCTATCAGGTGTATCTGGAAATAATGAATGATACATCGTAGAAAATTTACGATAGGCATAACTCAAAGAATGTTTATCCTTCGTTAACATATATTTATTGATATTAATTCTGAAGAGTCGCTCGATATTCTGATCAACTAATGCACCAACACCTTCGCTATATTTTCTTGGTCTACCCAGTTTTTTATTTTTTGCAATACGTTTAACACCTTTAGCACCAGAATTGTTATAACTAGGAATAAGTGCATTTGGTGTTTGACCTCGTTGCCAGTATCGACGTGCTAATCTATAAATAGTTTGATGAGTTGTTTTATGCTGCTCAATAATTCTTTTAACAAGGCTAAAACGAACAGATGGATCATAGAAATGTTCATTAGATATGAGTAAATCTATAATGTTCATTCCCATATCACGTTTTTTTTGCTGTACAGAACCTTCTGTCACATTAATTAAGGAAATATCAGCGAAAGGATCTTTAATTATTTCTGCTTCGCCGGCTTCTATAGCTGTAATCAATTCTTCTTTTTTAATTATAGAGGGATTGGCATTGGGGTGATTTAAATCAATCCAGATAATATAAGAAGGAATAATTTTAAGAAGTCGGTAATCTTTACCTTGAAACTTATATACACTATTGATTCGAAACATGGCGAATTTCCTCCCATATTTCAAAATTGCCTAACTTGATCTCAGAGGCTTTAATCTTTTTATAGTCCTTGGTTATATCGAAAATGAAATAACGTTGTGCAAGCAGTTCTCGGAGCTCAGCTAAAGACGTACCAATCGTTAAATTATATGCTTGATCCATTTTTTTACTTAAAGTTATTAAGTCAAGTTCAGGATATTGTGTAAATATATGGATATAATCGTTTAAGCGGTCGTACATTTCAGTATTAGATTGTCTCATGGCTGGATAAAGCCATTTGATGTTATTCAAAACAACTGAAGGAATTTCTTTTTCTGTAAGGATATACCAAGGTGTATCTGTACTTTTCCAATATCTACGCTCAAGTTCTAGTTTTTCAACGATTCTTTCATCCTGTAAGCTATTTGTGTATTTAGTTCGGATGACAAAACTTGGTTGGTTTGTACTTTGACTATTTACATAAAAACTTGAAGTTATAGTTTGTAGAGCGTCTTTAACTTTAGGGTGAGAGATCTGAGCTTCTTCTGAAATTTCGAGAGTAGTGTTGAGAGGCAAGGGAAATTGCTCTCTGATATCAGTAATTAACGGATTCCAGTCTAAAAGTAGAAAAATTGCAAGTTCTAAATCAGATAATAAATGATGGGTGCGTTTTGTTGTATGGCCAAATACTCGGTGAGAACGACCTTTTGAACTAACATCTCGTACAGTGATCCATGGCTTATAATCTTTTAAATAGCCTTGGCCTCGTCCTTCTTTGATCCAGCGTTTCTGCTGATGCTCTGTAACCATAACAAATCGCCCGCTATTCTTCATTTATTTAGAATAGCGGGCGATTATTATTTAATCAATATAGGATGATACTTTATTTCTAAAGATGAAACTATATTACCTAGGATGATACTTTATTACCTAAATACAGGCTCGAAATTCGAGCCTTTATTTTTATTCGACAGTAACACTCTTGGCCAAGTTTCGAGGCTGGTCTACATCAGTACCACGCAATACTGCGACATGATAAGACAGTAGCTGTACAGGGACGCTATACACGATTGGTGCTAAAGTCGCACTAATACTTGGTACACTCACTACGTGTTGGCGATCTTTATTGTGAATGCCACTATGTTCATCCGCAAAGACAAACAATTCGCCCCCACGTGCTTGAACTTCTTCCATGTTAGATTTGAGTTTATCCAACATGTCATCTTGTGGAGCAAGAATAACCACAGGCATATCATTATCGACCAAAGCCAACGGCCCATGTTTGAGTTCGCCCGCAGCATAACCTTCAGCATGAATATAGGAAATTTCCTTCAGTTTCAATGCACCTTCCAAGGCAATCGGGAAATGTGTGCCACGACCAAGGAATAAGCAGTGTTGTTTTTCCACAAACAATTCTGAAAGTCGCAAAATAGCTGCGTTATTTTGCAAAGTATCTAAAATAACCTTAGGTAAGTGCCATAACTCTGCTGCAATGCTTTGAATTTGATGTTCTGAAATGGTTTGTTTGATTTGACCAATTTTTAAAATCAGTAACATCAATGCGGCCAATTGCGTGGTAAAGGCTTTGGTTGATGCTACGCCAATTTCAGGGCCTGCCAAGGTCAATAAACTGTGGTTGGTTTCACGAATCATCGATGAAGTGGCCACATTACAAATTGCCATAGTCACAATATTGATATTCTTTGATACAGCACGCTTTTGGGTATCACGCAGTGCAGCTAAGGTATCCGCAGTTTCACCCGATTGCGAAATACATAAGTAAAGCGTGTTATTCACAATGACAGGAGTGCGATAGCGGAATTCGCTGGCAATTTCAACCTGACATGGTACATCAATCAGTTGTTCAAACCAGTATTTGGCAATCATGCCGGCGTGGTAGCTGGTCCCACAAGCTAGAATTTGTACTTGTTGGATGTTCGCAAAATCCGCTTCTGCTTGCTTTAAGAAATCAGCACGCAAAGCATTACCATCTAAAGCTTGAGAAATGGTTTGTTGCAACGCTTCAGGTTGTTCGTAAATTTCTTTCAGCATGTAATGCTTGAATTCACCTTTTGATGCATTGCTGACCGTTGCATCCAGTTCTTTCACTGGACGATTGACCAATTGCCCATTTACAAATACTTCAATCTTGTCACGCGTTAAACGAGCAATGTCACCTTCTTCAAGGTAAATAAAGCGGTTGGTAATCGGCAATAAAGCCAATTGATCCGAGCTAATAAAGTTTTCACCAATACCCACGCCAATCACAAGTGGTGAGCCTTCACGCACCGTAATCAGTTCATCAGGATAATCTGTGTGAATAATTCCCAGTGCATATGCACCTTTAAGCTGTGGTACTACACTTTGTACAGCTTCTAACAGGCTAGAGGTTGATTTTAAGGCGTCATGTACCAGATGCGCGACAACCTCAGTATCGGTTTGCGAGGTAAATACATAACCCAGGGCTTCAAGATCATCTTTCAGCTCTTGATAGTTCTCGATAATCCCGTTATGTACGACGGCAACATGACCCGAGACATGTGGATGAGCATTATTTTCGGTTGGTTTACCATGGGTTGCCCAACGAGTATGTGCAATCCCAAGTGAACCTGTGACCAGTGATTCATTCACGGCTTGTTCAAGATTGGCAACTTTACCGACACGACGTTCACGTAAAATAGCATCTTGACTCACCAGCGCTAAGCCTGCCGAATCATAGCCACGATATTCCAGTCGCTTTAAACCTTCAATTAAAATATTGGTAATACTACGTTCTGCAACGCCACCGACAATACCACACATAGGAATATCCTCTTATTTCTTCAATTTTTGTGGACGTTGATAGTTTTCTTTGACTATCTGCTTTGAACGTTCAAAGGCTAAGTTGTGATCTTCAACATCACGGGTAATTACCGAACCTGCCCCGACAGTGGCACCATGGCCAATGCGTACAGGGGCGACCAGTGAACTGTTCGAGCCAATAAAGGCCGCGTCACCAATAATGGTTTTGAATTTGTTGGCACCGTCATAATTACAGGTAATGGTTCCTGCACCAATATTTGAATTTTCACCAATTTCGGCATCGCCTAAATAAGTAAAATGATTGGCTTTAGAACCCAGACCGATGCTTGAGTTTTTCACTTCAACAAAATTCCCAATATGGACTTCATTGGCGAGTTTTGCACCTGGACGTAAACGTGCAAAAGGTCCAATTTGGGTGTCTTCACCGACAATGGCTTGATCGAAAATGCTATACGGTTGCACTTTGGTGCCAGCAGCGATTTTGGTGTTTTTAATCACACAACCTGCACCAATTTCAACCCTATCACCCAGTTCGCAATCACCTTCAATAATCACGTTAATATCAATACGTACATCTTGGCCAACTTTAAGCTTGCCACGTAAATCGAAACGACTCGGGTCAATCAAATGCACACCTTGTTGCATCAATTGTTTAGCTTGGAAGTTTTGAAATTGGCGTTCTAATGCTGCAAGTTGAATACGGTCATTCACACCTTCAACTTCAAAGCTCATCTCAGGTTCAACTGAAGCGACCTCAAGACCATCGGCCAGTGCCATCGCCACGATGTCGGTAAGGTAATATTCACCCTGAGCATTGTTGTTGGTGAGCTGTGGTAGCCATTGATGTAACTTGGCATTACTCACGCAATAGATGCCTGTATTGATTTCACGAATCTGACGTTGCTGTTCGTTGGCATCTTTATGCTCAACGATCGCTTGAATTTTCCCATTTTCACGTACAATGCGACCATAGCCTGTGGCATCCTCAAGGGTTAAGGTCACGAGACCAATCCCTGTTCCACGTGAAGCATCAAGTAGTTTTTGTAATGTTGCGGGGGTAATACAGGGTACATCACCAGACAAAATCAGTGAGATGCCATCTTGAGGTAGTACAGGTAAAGTCATTTGAACAGCATGACCAGTACCCAGTTGTTCTGCTTGTTCGACCCATTGTATTTGTTCATGGTTAAAGTGCTGTTGCACTTGTTCGCCACCATGTCCATAAATGGTGATGATGTGCTCAGCATGGAGTTGCTTTGCTGTGTCAATCACATGTCCAAGTAAGGGGCGTCCTGCTAAGGGTTGTAACACTTTGGGGAGCTGGGAACGCATTCGGGTTCCCTTACCTGCAGCAAGAATAATCACAGAAGTTGTCATAACACACCTTACAAGCTGGCGCTAAGCCAGAGAAATATTGAGGTATATAAAAATACAGAGCGCTGCCCAAAGCCCCGCAATAATGTCATCGAGCATAATGCCAAATCCGCCGTGGACTTGGCGGTCAATGACGCGAATGGGCCATGGCTTCCATACATCAAACAGGCGAAACAGCAAAAAACCAATCAATGCAGAGAAGACACTCATTTGTCCGAAATAAATCAACGGTAACAAGGTAATGGATTGGCCTGCAAACTCATCCCAGACAATGCGTCCATCGTCATGTACACCCATCACTTTGGCGGTTTGACCGCAAATATAGATGCCGATCAGCGACATGAAGATGATGGCGTATATGGAGTTGATAAAGCCTAAATTCAACCACAATGGAATAAAAAGCAGGGCAAAAGCTGAACCAAATGTGCCTGGTGCTTTGGGTAATAAACCAGAGCCAAAACCGACACCGCAAAATACAATACAGCGGTTCGACCAAGACATCTGGTTAAACTGAATTGGAGGTTTATGCAAAGTGTTGATACCCTTGAAATTGAAGCGGATGATCTTTGCCATCTTTTTCAAATGTAAGCCCAGTAGATGTTGTAATAGTTCCAATCACCGTAATTTTTACATCTAATTGTTGTTGCAAAAGTTGTTGGTAATTTTGCGGGCTTATTGTAAAACATAACTCGTAGTCATCACCACCTGCGAGTGCGTATTGCCATTGTTGTACTTGTGTTAAATGTTGCAGACTGACATTGATCGGGAGTTGTTCCAATTGTAGTCGAGCACCGACCTGTGATGCTTTAAGAATATGTCCAAGATCCTGTGCCAGCCCATCCGACACATCAATCATGGCAGAAGCTAAGCCTTTTAACTGCTGTCCAAGTTGGCAACGTGGTGTTGGATAATCTAAACGGTGCTTTAAGGTGTGATTTGGATGTTGAAGGCCAAAGGCCGCATCACCGACCTGACCGCTGACACAAACGTAATCACCGACTTGAGCACCTGAGCGTTTTACCGCTTGCCCCATATCTACCCAACCGAGGGCGGTGACGGAAATGGTGAGGTGAGGGCTTTGGGTCGTATCACCACCAATTAAACTCACGCCAAATTGATCGCAACAATCGTAAAGTCCCTGACTAAAGTCTTTCAGCCAGTCATGATCAATTTGGGGTAGGCTCAATGCCAATAAGATACTCTGCGGTTTGGCGCCCATTGCTGCAATATCGGAAAGATTCACGGCAACAGATTTCCAGCCAATGGCATGGGGAGGAGTATCGAGAGGAAAATGTCGTCCTGCAATCAAGGTGTCTGTGCAGATCACCAATTGTTGCTGCGGAGGCGGGGTAAGTACGGCTGAGTCATCTCCGACCCCTAAGTCGACTGAAGTATGCTTCTGTCGATTAAAATAGGTTTCAATGATAGAAAACTCAGCCATATTACTTACTACACGTCTTATTGTGCTTGTTGCTTTTCTGCTGCACGAAGGCTGTTAGCTAAACGGTCTAATACACCATTGATGTATTTATGACTGTCAGCACCACCAAAGTGTTTGGCAAGTTCAATCGCTTCATCTAAAACCACGCGATACGGGATTTCAAGATGTTCTTTCAATTCGTAAGCGCCTAAACGTAATGTTGCAAGTTCAACACCGTCTAGAGCTTCGATTTGGCGATCTAGCACAGGAATAAGAAGCGCATCCAAAGCTTCATGATTGGCAACCACTTGAGTCAGCAATTCATGATAATAGCTTAGGTCCACTTTATGCATGGCATTTTCAACACGCGTACGTGCTTCAATTTCATGCACTGGGTTGCGGCTCATTTGCCATTCATAAATGCCTTGTACAGCAAAACGACGTGCTTTACGTTTTGCAGCATAAGCGGCTTGAAGTGTTTGCGACATGCTTTAAATAGCCTTTAACAAGTTAACCATTTCAATTGCAGTAAGAGCAGCTTCGCTACCTTTATTACCTGCTTTTGTTCCAGAGCGTTCAATCGCTTGTTCAATGCTGTCCGTAGTCAATACACCGTTAATCACTGGTAAACCCGTGTCTAAGCCAACTACGCCTAAACCTTTGGCACATTCACCTGCAACAAAGTCAAAGTGAGGCGTACTACCACGAATCACAGCGCCAAGCGCGATGATGGCATCAAAGCGATCAGAAGCAGCCAGTTTTTTTGCAACCACTGGAAGTTCCCAAGCGCCTGGTGCATGAACAACAGTGATATTATCCTCTGATACACCATGACGTTTCAATGTATCAATTGCACCTTCTAGCAAGTGTTCAACCACAAAGCTATTGAAACGACCAACTAAAATCGCGTAACGGCCTTCGCTCGCGAGATGTAATAAACCTTCAATTCGGCGAATCGCCATAGCAACCTCGATTATTTCGTTAATGTTTGTTGAGCGGTGACATATTCCACCACTTCAAGATTAAAACCTGATAATGCGTTGAAACGTAGCGGCGAACTAAGCAGCTTCATTTTTTCAATGCCTAAATCACGTAAAATTTGTGCGCCTACACCAATCGTTTGATATTGCTGAGACAAAGCTGCACTAGATTTGGTTTTCTTTGGTGCAGTTAGGCTGTCGAGGGCAGGGCCTAGATCTTGTAGATGACGTTGACCAATCCAAACCAGTACACCACGATCACTTTGTGCAATTTCTTTTAAGGCACGGTCTAAGTTCCACGCCGGTTCGCCATCTTGCTTGTTCAATTTGAGCAAGTCACGTGTCGGATTAAAACCATGTACGCGAACCGTAGTGATGCCATCTTTTGGCTCACCTTTGACCAAAGCCAAATGAATATCTGGATTGCCAATTTCACGGTAACGGAACAGTTCAAATGTACCGTATTCAGTATCGATGCTTTCTTGACCTAAACGCTCGACTGTTTGTTCATTGGTCATGCGGTAATGGATGAGGTCAGCAATGGTTCCCATTTTTAGGCCATGCTTTTCAGCGAAAATTTCTAAATCTGGGCGACGGGCCATGGTGCCGTCTTCTTTGATAATTTCACAAATTACAGAAGCAGGTTCTAGGCCAGCAATGCGTGCAAGGTCACAGCCTGCTTCAGTATGTCCTGCACGGTGCAGTACACCACCAGGTTGCGCCATCAATGGAAAGATATGTCCAGGCTGTACGATATCGCTAGGCTTGGCATGTGCCGCAACCGCTGTTTGAATGGTATGAGCACGTTCAGCGGCGGAAATACCTGTGGTAATCCCTTCGGCTGCTTCAATGGATAAGGTGAAGTTGGTGGCATGTTGTGCACCATTGGCATCGACCATTAATGGTAAATTCAATTGCTGGCAACGCTCACGGCTTAAAGTTAAGCACACCAAACCACGCGCATGAGTAATCATGAAGTTAATGTCTTCTGGGCGGACGTGTGTCGCGGCAATGACCAAGTCACCTTCATTTTCACGGTCTTCATCATCCATCAGGATGACCATTTTCCCTGCACGGATATCTGCTACGAGCTCTTCAACGGTATTGAGCGGCATCAATCTTCACCTTTCTATTCGTCTGCAAATGACCAAAGTCTTTGCATTTTTGATTGTGGCATAGTCTAACGCTTTTTTAGATAGTTTGCCTATGCTTTTACTTTTCTGTACGTCGATTGTTATACACAGCCACGCAAGACTTTAAAAGAGTTGTCCCTTTTAAAAATGAGCAATCGATTAAACTCATGGGGTCAAAATCGGCTCAAATTTCCTAGAAAACGGGGTCGAACTGTGCATTTTAGTCAAATCAGGCCGTATTGATCAGGATGGTTTGATTTCTAAGAGTATGCGGGTTTCTCACTTAAAATCACGATAAGTGAATTGCTTATGCTTTATAAGTCGAAAGCAAAATACTGGTTTCAGTATTATAAATGCCCGAAATGGTTCGAATACGCTCTAAGTTTTTATCAAAACTTTCCAAACTGTCCGATTTCAGCTCAACCAATAAATCCCATTTACCATTGGTGGTATGCAGCGTATGTACAGAAGGGTCGATTCTTAATTCTTTTACGACCGCACTGGTTTTGGTGCCTTCTACCATAATATTCATCCAAGCACGAATGGTGTTCTTCTCACTGCCAGGTTTTAAGCGAACGGTATAGCCCGTAATGATGCCACTCGATTCTAAATATTCGATTCGTTTCTGCACAGTATTTCGGGAAACGCGCACTTTTTGGGAAATGTCGGTAATTGACATACGGGCGTTGTCACGCAGCAAACCTAGAATTTGGCTGTCAGTATCATTCATTTTGATTTCCATGATTATCATTTTGATAAAATTTATTGCATTTTTATCAAAATTACAACTTTTTAGAGTCGTTTTGATTTTTCATACTATGCGTATTAGGTAACACTCCAGTTGGAACAACACCGAGCTGAGGCGGTGTCCAATAGATGGGGTGTTTCCTATTTTGAATGGATTAGCTCAATTAAATTCTCAGAGGATAAAATAATGTCTTTGTCATATGAAATGGAAAATAGTGGTGCATGGCAAACCTACCTTGCTCAGATTAACCGTGTAGCCCCTTATCTTGAAGAAGACTTAATCCCATTTATCAATACTTTAAAGCGTCCAAAGCGTGCGCTCATTGTTGATGTGCCTATTGTAATGGACGACGGTTCTATTCAGCATTTCGAAGGTTACCGTGTACAACACAATTTGTCGCGTGGACCAGGTAAGGGCGGTATTCGTTACCATCCAGATGTAGAACTGAATGAGGTCATGGCCCTCTCAGCATGGATGACCATTAAAACTGCGGTATTGAACTTACCGTATGGTGGTGCAAAAGGCGGTATTCGAGTAGACCCGCGTAAATTGTCACCACGTGAACTTGAACGCTTAACGCGTCGTTTTACCACTGAAATTAGCCCAATCATTGGCCCACAAATCGATATTCCAGCGCCAGATGTGGGTACTAATGCAGACATTATGGGTTGGATGATGGATACCTATTCCACAATTAAGGGTCATACTGTCACAGGTGTAGTGACGGGTAAACCTGTACATTTGGGTGGTTCATTAGGTCGTGTACGTGCAACAGGTCGCGGTGTGTTCGTGACAGGTTTAGAAGTTGCCAAGAAAATTAACTTAACACTTGAAGGCAGTCGTATTGCAGTTCAGGGCTTTGGTAACGTGGGTAGCGAAGCTGCATATTTATTCCATAAAGCCAATGCAAAAGTAGTATGTGTGCAAGACCACACAGGCACAATTTTCAATGCAGATGGTTTTGATGTTAAGCAATTGCAAGACTACGTTGCGATTCATAAAGGTGTCGCAGGCTTCCCTGACGCAACGTTAATCGAAGATGAAGCGTTCTGGACAGTAGAGATGGATATTTTAATCCCTGCTGCTTTAGAAGGTCAGATTACTCCTGAGCGTGCGCAAAAATTGACTGCGAAATTGGTCTTGGAAGGTGCGAACGGTCCAACTTATCCAGAAGCAGAAGATATTCTTTTACAACGTCAAATCATGATTGTTCCAGATGTGCTCTGTAATGCTGGCGGTGTAACCGTGAGTTACTTTGAGTGGGTTCAAGACATGGCAAGTTACTTCTGGACCGAAGAAGAAATTAATGAGCGCTTAGATAAGCTCATGATTAAAGCGGTTGAAGATGTTTGGCATACAGCAGATGACAAAGATTGTAGCTTGCGTACTGCAGCGTACATTTTGGCTTGTGAGCGTATTTTGAAAGCACGTAAAGAACGAGGAATTTTCCCAGGTTAAGGGGAAGTTTCGTGCCCTTCGGGGCACATTCAAGTAAGAAAAACATCAGATTTATTAAGGAAGAACAGACCATGAACCAGAACAGCCAACCGAATCGCCAAGATTTTAATCAGTATATGGTGCCTGTTTTTGCACCTGCTCAATTTATTCCTGTGCGTGGCGAAGGTTCTCGTTTGTGGGATCAGCAAGGTAAAGAATATATTGATTTTGCAGGTGGCATTGCGGTGAATGCGCTTGGACATGCACATCCAGTTGCAGTCAAAGCCTTAGTCGAACAAGGTCAAAAGTTATGGCATATCGGTAATGGTTATACCAATGAACCTGTACTTACTCTAGCAAAACAATTGGTTGAAAGTACCTTCGCCGATAAAGTGTTCTTCTGTAACTCTGGTGCAGAAGCCAACGAAGCGGCTTTGAAACTTGCACGCAAAGTGGGCCTACTTTCAGGCTCTGCGCGCAAGAACAAGATTATTGCATTTAAAAATGCCTTCCACGGTCGTACCTTATTTACCGTTTCGGCAGGTGGTCAACCGAAATATTCGCAAGATTTTGCTCCTTTACCAGAAGGTATTCAGCATCTGCCATTTAATGATTTGGACGCAGCCCGTGCAGCGATTGATGCCGACACTTGCGCAGTGATTGTTGAACCGATTCAAGGTGAAGGTGGGGTCATTACTGCTGATCCTGAATTTTTAAAAGGTTTACGTGAGCTGTGTGATCAACACGGTGCAGTATTAATTTTTGATGAAGTGCAAACAGGTGTAGGTCGTACAGGGGCGCTATATGCCTATATGAACACTGAAGTGACGCCAGACATTTTAACCACAGCCAAAGCACTCGGTGGTGGTTTCCCAATTGGTGCCATGATTACCACAGATAAATACGCGAATATGTATGCAGTGGGAGATCACGGCACGACGTATGGCGGTAATCCATTGGCATCTGCTGTGGCAAATGCAGTGTTTGGCTTTATCAACACCCCTGAAGTATTGAATGGTGTACGTACTCGTGCGCAAATCTTTGCTGAAGGTTTGAAGCGTTTGAATGAACGTTTTGGTTTGTTTGAAGAAGTTCGCGGTCAAGGTTTATTGATTGGCTGTGTACTCAAAGCAGAATATGCAGGTAAAGCTAAAGATATCGTCACCCTTGCTGGTGAAGAAGGCCTCTTGGCCTTGGTTGCAGGTCCAAATGTCGTGCGTTTCACGCCATCTTTAATTATTCCAGAAGCGGATATTGAAGCAGGTTTACAACGTTTTGAGCGTGCGCTCGCACGTTTTGTTGGCGCGTGATAGGTCACCGCTGATGATGATTGTTAGACATGCAGAGCATCGAGACTTAGATGATATCTTCATTCTGGCGGGGAAGTCGGGCGTAGGTCTGACTTCTTTACCCCAAAATAAAGACATCTTATTGGCTCGAATTGCCCGCACACAAAAGACCTTACAAGGTCAGGCGGCGCCAAATGAGCAAGGTTATTTATTTGTTTTAGAAGATACCCAGTTGCAGCGCGTGGTTGGCGTGAGTGCGATTGAAGTTGCAGTGGGTTTGACGGAACCATTTTATAACTTTCATGTGGGCAAACAAGTTCATGCTTCACAAGCTCTGAATGTTTATAAGGCCTTAAACACCCTATTTTTAAGCAATGACCATACAGGATGTAGTGAGCTGTGTACGCTGTTTTTAGATCCTGAATACCGTAAAGATCAAAATGGTAAATTGCTTTCTAAAATCCGTTTTCTATTTATCGCAGCATTTCAGCAGGCATTTCAAAATACCCTGATTGCAGAAATGCGTGGTTATTCTGATGAAAATGGTCGATCACCATTTTGGGATGCCTTGGGCTATCACTTTTTCAATATGGATTTCTCCACGGCGGATTACTTGAGTGGTATTGGGCAAAAAGTCTTTATTGCGGAATTAATGCCACGCTTCCCTGTGTATACCGATTTATTGCCATTGGCAGCACAGCAAGTGATTGCGCAAGTTCATCCTCAGACCGTTCCAGCTTCTCGTGTTTTAGAGTCGGAAGGTCTGCGTTATCAAGGGTATGTCGATATTTTTGATGCAGGGCCAACCCTCGAAGCTGAAGTGAAAAACTTACGTGCAGTCAAGGAAAGCCAGACCTGTGCTGTGAAAATCGTGAGCAGTTTGCCAGAAGCGACAGGTCGTTATTTGGTGGCGAATGACCGTTATCACGATTATCGCGCAATTTTAATTCAACATGCTGCGGATGCAGACAACTTAAGTTTAACGGCTGAACAAGCCTATGCGCTTGGCGTACAAGCGGGGCAAAGTATTCGTATGTTGCCTTTAGACAAGATGGAGTAAAAATAATGTCACAAGGGAATTTATTTATTAATGGGACATGGTCTCCAGCGCAGGGTGCAGCATGGAACAAACTTGATCCAGTTTCTCAAGAAGTGATTTGGCAAGGTGCAGAAGCTACGGCTGAACAAGTGGAACAAGCATGTCAGTCAGCACGTACTGCCTTTGCTGCTTGGGCACGTCGTCCACTTGCAGAGCGTATTGAGGTGATTCATCGATTTGCAAGCTTGCTAGAACAAAATAAACAACAGTTAGCGACAGTTATTAGCCGTGAAACCAGCAAGCCGATTTGGGAAACCTTAACCGAAGTTCAATCGATGATTGCTAAAGTGGCCATTTCGATTCGTGCTTACCATGAACGTACAGGCGAAAGCGTAACGGAAATGGCCGATGGTGCAGCCTCTTTGCGTCACCGTCCACATGGGGTATTGGCTGTATTTGGCCCATATAATTTCCCAGGTCATTTGCCGAATGGTCACATTGTTCCAGCCTTAATCGCGGGCAACACCATTGTTTTTAAACCAAGTGAACTCACGCCGTGGACAGCAGAAGAAACTGTGAAGTTGTGGCATGAAGCAGGTTTACCTGCGGGTGTCTTGAACTTGGTACAAGGTGGTCGCAGTACTGGTGAAGCCTTGGCGCAATCACATGAGATTGACGGCTTGCTGTTCACGGGCAGTGCCAATACGGGTTACCACTTGCATAAACAATTAGCGGGTGCTCCAGAAAAAATTCTCGCTCTAGAAATGGGGGGGAACAACGCATTAATTATCGATGAAATTACTGATATTGATGCAGTGGTGAATTTAACCATTCAATCTGCCTTTATTTCCGCAGGTCAGCGCTGTACCTGTGCGCGCCGTTTGATTATCAAAAATGGTGCTGTAGGTGATGCTTTCATTCAACGTTTGGTTGAAGTGAGCCGTAACTTGGTGGTGGGTCAGTGGGATGCACAGCCACAACCATTCATGGGTGGTGTGATTTCATTGCATGCTGCACAGCAAATTTTACAAGCGCAACAACGTTTGGTGGATTTGGGTGCTGAGGTGTTATTGCCTGTGACTCAAACTGATCCAAATAGTAGCTTGTTAAGCCCAGGTCTTTTAGAGGTCACAAACGTCAATAATGTGCCAGATGAAGAATATTTTGGTCCATTGAGTTGTATCTATCGTTATGACCATTTTGATGAAGCTTTAGCGCTTGCCAATGCAACACGCTTTGGCTTGTCAGTAGGTTTAGTTTCACCAGATCGTGAACTGTTCGAGCGTTTATTGATTGAAGCGCGTGCAGGCATTGTGAACTGGAATAAACCATTAACAGGCGCTTCAAGTGCCGCGCCATTTGGTGGTGTTGGTGCATCAGGGAATCATCGTGCCAGTGCCTTCTATGCGGCAGATTATTGCGCATGGCCAATGGCATCACTAGAAAGTCAACAGGTAAGCCTACCTGAAAAATTATCGCCAGGCATTGTGCTGTAAGTCGACAGAAAAGGGAGTTTAGAAATGTCAGGCTATGAAATTAATTTTGATGGTTTAGTCGGTCCAACGCATCACTATGCAGGATTGTCTTTTGGAAACGAAGCTTCGACCAAAAACCGTAATAATCTATCGAATCCGAAGTTGGCTGCTAAGCAAGGTCTGTTAAAGATGAAAGCTTTGGCCGACATGGGCTTAAAGCAAGGTGTATTTGCTCCGCAAGAACGCCCACATGTGCCAACTTTGCGCAAATTGGGTTTCTGTGGGGATGACCATAGCGTGATTGAACAAGCGATGCGGACTTCGCCTGCATTGTTATCCGCTTTGAGTTCTGCATCGTGCATGTGGACAGCCAATGCGGCAACGGTTTCACCGTCGGCAGACAGTGCAGATGGTCGTGTGCATTTTACAGCGGCAAACTTGAACAACAAATTCCACCGCTCGATTGAACATGAAACGACCTCGCGTGTTATGGCAGCCATGTTTAACGATGAGCGCCACTTTGCGCATCACGAAGCACTACCACCCGTGGCATTGTTCGGTGATGAAGGCGCGGCGAACCATAACCGTTTAGGCGGTGCTTATGATCAAGCCAGCGTACAAGTGTTCGTTTATGGTCAGCAGTTCCTCGGCGGTGGTATTGGTCCGAAACATTATCCTGCGCGTCAGTCACGTGAGGCGAGTGAAGCTGTTGCACGTTTACATCAATTGAAAGCTGAACAAACCGTTTTTGTGCAGCAGCATCCCGATGTGATTGACCAAGGGGTCTTCCACAACGATGTGATTGCGGTGAGTAACCAAAACGTCTTGTTTCATCATCAACATGCCTTTTTGAACCAAACGGAAGCTTTGGCCGAAATTCGTGAAAAAATGGCGCGTTTGGGTCAAGAGTTTGTGTCCATTGAAGTACCTGATCAGCGTGTTTCAGTGAAAGATGCAGTGAATACCTATTTATTCAATAGTCAATTACTCACACGTGCCGATGGCGGTATGAGCATTGTAGTGCCTGAAGAATCGCGTCAAAACCAAGCGGTATGGAGCTACTTGAACGACATGATTCAAATGGGTACCCCAATTGATGACATCAAAGTTTTCGATTTACGTGAAAGTATGCGTAACGGTGGCGGTCCTGCATGTTTACGTTTGCGTGTTGCCGTGAATGAAGCAGAACTTAACGCGATTAATCCGAATCTGTTTATGAATGATGCCTTGTTTACCCGTTTAAACACGTGGGTAGATCAGTACTATCGTGATCAGTTGGCACAGCAAGATTTGGCCGATCCACAATTATTGATTGAAAGCCGTACTGCGTTAGATGAATTGACGCAAATTTTGGGCTTGGGTTCGGTATATCACTTCCAACGTTAAGTAATCGTGCAGGGAAAGCAAATGATAGATTTTCTAGGTGATGTTTTAGCACAACGTATCCCAACTGTATCGCAGGGCGAACAGCATGATTTTCGTTGGGAATGGTTAGCTGAAGGGGTTTTATCTTTTACTCCAAAGCAGGCTTATGAAAAAGCCATCGTGCTTTCTGCGGGTGTACATGGCAATGAAACTGCGCCAATCGAGTTATTGGCGCAGCTCAGTCAGGATATTTTTGCAGGTGTGTTACAGCTCAAGGTCAAATTAATATTGATTTTGGGCAACCCTGTCGCGATTCGTTCAGGTCAACGCTATGTTGAAAATGATATGAATCGGATGTTTTGTGGTGCACATCAGCAATTTTCCGAAACCTTTGAAGCAAAGCGAGTGGCTGAGCTAGAGCAGTTGGTGGCAGATTTCTTTCAATCTTGCCCTGCACAAGTCAAACGCTATCACTATGATTTGCACACAGCGATCCGTCTGTCTTTGCTCCCGACTTTTGCTTTGTTTCCTTATCAAACTCATGGCTATGATGCGGTCATGTTGGCGTGTTTAAGTGCTGCAGAACTGGATGCCTTGGTATACCATAATGCAGCAGGTCGCACCTTCACGCACTATACCAGTTCAAGATTTCAGGCAGCGAGTTCAACCCTTGAACTTGGACATGCCAAGCCTTTTGGTCAAAATGATTTATCGGCATTTAGCGCGATTAATCAAGTGTTACGTTCGGTGGTGACAGAACAAGCTTTACCTGCACGCCAAAAGTCAGCAATTAAAAACTTTCGTGTTGTCGATTCGATTATCAAAACTGAAGATGACTTTCAGCTCAACCTTGCCGATTCTGCGCCCAATTTCTCAATGTTCCAATCAGATGCAGTGATTGCCCTGCAACAGGGTAAACCTTATGTGATTGCACCAGAACAGGTCTGGATTTTATTTCCAAATACTCAAGTGAAAAAAGGGTTAAGAGCAGGCTTGATATTAACTGAGCTTCGCTCGTGATTATTCGTCTCGATTTATTAAATGTGATGATGGTGATTTATAGAATTTAAATCGTTAAATTGATTTTCAATGGAATTGAATATATGGATATTGTAAAAAATATTAATGCAATATTTACGTCCAGTGATTATGAGTTCGCTTATAATCAGTGGATAAATTCGCGTCATGTTTTTATTAAGCTATTATTTTTTAATGTTAAATTAATAAAATTGGTATAGGTTTTGCAATCTGTGTTGTGATTATTTGGTCGCTATTTTTATTTTATAAATTCGGTTAAATAATAAAATTAATATTATTGAAAGATAATATTTAGCTTAATTTTGGATGGATATTAAATAAGGAAAAATTTTATATCTGTCCCGTATTTGCACCTCTTTGAGGTGTAAATTGGAGTAATAAACATGATGAATGGAAATAAGTTCAATAGGTCGAAAGAAACCCTAGAGGGTGATTTACTGGGTGGACATCATTACGATTCAGCTGCAGAAGAACAACTCGATCGTTCTCTCAGCAATCGCCATATTCAAATGATTGCGATTGGCGGAGCTATCGGAACAGGTCTATTTATGGGTTCGGGGCAAACCATTGCCAATTCTGGAACCTCAGTCATTTTGACTTATATGATCGTTGGCTTTGTCCTGTTTTTTGTCATGCGTGCCATGGGAGAGTTACTGCTTTCCAACACCAATTATAAGTCATTTGTAGATTTTGCTACGGATTATTTAGGTCCTTGGGCAGGCTACTTTTTGGGCTGGACCTACTGGCTCAGTTGGATCATTACTGCGATTGCCGATATTATCGCGATTGGCGGTTATATGCAGTTCTGGTATCCCGATTTACCCGTATGGTTGCCTGCTTTGGCCACGATCACTGTTTTGACGGTACTAAACTTACTTACGGTGAAAATGTTTGGTGAAACTGAGTTTTGGTTTGCCATGATCAAGATTGTGGCAATTGTTGCTTTTTTAATCTTGGGTGTGAGCTTGGTGGTTATGGGCTTCGTGTCGCCAAATGGAGTCAAGGCATCGTTCTCACATATCACCGATCCTGATGCATTTTTACCGCATGGTGTGACAGGTTTCTTGGCGGGTTTCCAAATGGCAGTGTTTGCTTTCTTGGGTATTGAGTTGGTCGGTACAACTGCTGCAGAAACCAAAAACCCAGAAAAATCATTACCTAAAGCCATTAATTCAATTCCTTGGCGAATTCTATTGTTTTATGTGGGTGCCTTGTTGGTCATCATTTCCGTAACCTCATGGCAGCACGTTGATCCAGGCAAAAGTCCATTTGTGGCCATGTTCCAATTGGTCGGACTTACAGCTGCTGCTGCTGTGGTGAACTTCGTGGTCGTGACTTCGGCAATGTCTTCTGCAAACAGTGGTATCTTCGCCACCAGCCGTATGTTGTATGGTTTGGCGGTTGAGAAAGATGCGCCGCAGCGCTTTAAAACCTTATCTAAAGGTAAAGTGCCTGTACAAGCACTGTTGTGTTCTATGATTTGTGTATTTATCGGTACGTTGATTCTGTTCGTTACACCAAATGTCATGTCTGCATTTAATATTGTGACAGCATTGACCTCAATTTTGACTGTATTTGCCTTTGGTATGATTCTGGCATCGTATTTGGCTTATCGTAAAAAGCGTCCTGACTTGCACGCGCAATCTATTTATAAAATGCCTGCGGGTATTTTTATGAGCTGGTTTGGGATCGCCTTTATGGTGTTTGTGGTTGCGATTCTATGTCTCGATCATGATACGCGTATTTCACTGTTTGTTTCACCACTTTGGTTTATCGGCTTATGGATTGCTTATAAGCGTCGTCAACGTCAAGATAGCGAGCGCACTTGGATTTTAGAGCATGGTCGTCGCATTGATCATGATGAACTATCAGAAAATAATTAATGAAGAGTGAGAGAGGGTATTTACCCTCTCTTTTTTATAACGACGAAGAGGGATTTGTCTTGAAAAAAGTAACATTATGGGCGTGTATGTTGGGGGCAGGGCTGCTGAATATGAGCAGTGCGATGGCGGCACCGATGTTGACATCACAGATTTCAGCAACACAGGCTGTGGCCCCTCAAGCCAACGCGTGGGTTGAAATTAATGTGCAAGCCTTTGAACAAAATATTCAAACCTTGCAGCAACAATTGCAGGATAAGAGCCAAATTTGTGCTGTGATGAAAGCCGATGCTTATGGGCATGGAATTCAGTTGTTGATGCCGAGCATTATCAAGTTAAATGTACCTTGTGTGGGCATTACCAGTAATGCCGAAGCCGCGATGGTGCGCCAATCGGGTTATCAAGGTCGTATTTTAAGATTGCGTGCAGCCACCGATCAGGAAATTCAAAATGCAGCTTCACTCAAGATGGAAGAATTATTCGGAAACTATGAGCAAGCGCAGCGTATTTCTACTTGGGCGAAACAGCAAGGGATTACAGTTGCCTACCATCTGGGTTTAAATGCGGGCGGCATGGATCGTAATGGTTTAGAGCTAAACAGCGAGCAAGGTAAACAGCAAGCCCTGCGTATGACCAAATTACCCAATCTGAAACTGGTCGGCATCATGACGCATTATGCGGTAGAAGATGAAAAATATGTACGGGAACGTTTAGCGGTCTTTAACCAGCAAACGAACTGGCTCATTAAAAAAGCCAAACTCAAACGTGAAGAGCTAACCTTACATACCGCCAATTCATTTGCCACTTTAACCGTGCCAGAGTCACATTTAGATATGGTCCGTGCTGGTGGTGTGATTTATGGTGACAGTATTCCTGACCGTGTGGAATATAAAAAGTTGATGACGTTTAAAACCCAAGTGACAACAGTGAATGCTTATTTAAAAGGTACAACTGTCGGGTATGACCAAACCTATACTTTAAAACGTGATTCTTTATTGGCGAACTTGCCGATGGGCTATTCAGATGGCTATCGTCGCGCTTTTAGTAATAAAGCCTATGTGTTGATTCGTGGACATAAAGTTCCTGTGGTCGGGCGGACGTCAATGAATACCACCATGGTCGATGTCACTGATTTTCCTGACATTCGTGCCAGTGATGAAGTGGTGTTGTTTGGTCAGCAAGGCAATGAAAGCGTCAAGCAAAGTGATTTAGAAGAATACAATGGTGCGCTGCTTGCAGATGTATATACGATGTGGGGCAATTCTAATCCTAAAATTGCTGTACGCTAAGTTGACAATAATTCATTAATGTAAATGACTACCCCATGTCTGAACTTTCAGGCGTGGGGTAATTTTTATATGGCTGTGTAGAGGGGCAATTGATTGTCTATCCAGCTTAATATTGATCGTTAATGCTCAGTTGAGGCTTTACCTTTTGGGGCACACATCAAATTCATAAATGCCATTTAAGCTTTGAACTCGCATTCTTGTAATTGGACATCCAATACCTTCTATGATCAAGATGTTAGGCTATTTTTAACGGTGATTATTTTTTTGTGCGTATTGTGGCTATACCCCAGAGCTTTGAGGTGATGCAAAAGTGATTTTAAGGGTCTCGAAACGGCTATTTAGATGTAAACGTTTGAATCGGTAATTTTCTAGAAGATTGCTGGCGAATCAGATCAATTTTGTAAAAAATTGGCGGGCTACTTGAATGAAAATGGATGGATGATTCAGATTTAAATTTTAGCCATAAAAAAAGCCCTAATCATTTGACTAGGGCTTTTTTGAATCTGGAGCGGGAAACGAGACTCGAACTCGCGACCCCAACCTTGGCAAGAGTCACCGACATAAAATACACTAAATTACATAATTGGTATGTTAATAAACTCTATATATAACAGTTATATAGAGTTTTAATTTTGTGTGACGTAATTTAAGGTGGGGTAGGGTACTTTGATTTTTGGTCACTAAATTTACTTTGATAATCAACAATAATAACCAACATTCATATGCTTAATCTAAGAGTGTTTTCTCTGTACACGACAAATTTCATAGGATCCTTGTCCTATCAGGCTTTTTCTTTCTTAAAATTGCTAGCACTTTCTTAAATTCTTCTTTTTTTCCAA
>NZ_KE007359.1:89666-92190 GCF_000400735.1 Acinetobacter tandoii DSM 14970 = CIP 107469 | reverse complement strand
ATGTAACTCATTGAAATGTGTCATCATATTCGTCGTCAGAAAACAAGTATTATGCCATTATTTCAATGAGTTATCTTTTTTTGTCGTGTACAAAGATATTTTTTAATGATAAATAAAAAGCCTATTTTTAAAGAAATTTAGCATACGGCATAGTGAAAACAACAATAGAGCAATTACTCAACAATAAACATTAACATCAATTATTTAGATCATATTCAATTTTAATAAAAAGACAAATGTGTATTAAAAATAGCCATCATACGTCTATTTTTGATTACAAAATATAATGAGGGGATTGCTTCCCATTTCATACATTTTTCATATATAAAAAGACATACTATTTTTAAGGTTTTTCTAAACCAATTTTTTTACTTCATAATTTTTAACATCATAATTAAAGGTGAACCATGCAAAATAAGAAGCGCACCCCATTAGACGCGCAACAGTCCCATCTTTGGATTATTGGTGGTGGTATCGCAGGTATGGCTGCTGCTGCATTTGCAATCCGTGATGCCAAAGTCCCTGCCAAAAATATCCATATTTTAGAAGAACTCGATATTTCAGGTGGTTCGATGGATGGTGGACATACACCGCATGCCGCGCAAGCTTGGGTAACACGTGGTGGGCGAATGCTGACCGATGAAACTTATTTGTGCCTATGGGACTTATTTTCCAGTATTCCATCTTTGGAAAATCCAGACATTTCGGTGCGTGAAGAATGTCGTGAGTTTAATGAAAAAGTGAAAACCCACGCCAATGCACGGTTGATTGATGCCGAACATGTCATTGCGGATGCAGCAAAGCTTGGTCTGAATACGCTACATCGTGCACAGATGCTGCGCCTATTAGCTTCAAAAGAAGAAAAAATTGGCAGTCGCCGCATTGATGAGTTTTTTGATGAAACCTTTTTTGAAACCAATTTCTGGCGCATGTGGCGCACGACTTTCGCTTTTCAAAAATGGCACAGTGCAGCAGAGTTAAGACGCTATTTCTTGCGTTTTATTCAAGAATTGCCACGCATTCATACCTTAGCGGGTGTGAAACGTACCAAGTACAACCAATATGACTCGATGATTCTGCCCCTACAGCGTTGGTTAGTCGCACAAGGCGTCGATGTGCGTTTTGGACACTATGTCACAGATGCAGACTTCATTACCAATGCTGAAACTCAAGAACGCTACGCTTCACGCCTATATGTACAATTGCCTGAAGGCTCAGAGCAAATTAATCTGAAAGCCAATGATTTAGCTATTTTCACTTTAGGCTCTATTACAGCAGACTCACGTTATGGCGGTAATCATGACGTGCCTGCCCTTATTCGTCATCGAGAAGATCATGGCTGGACGCTTTGGGAAACGCTGGCACAAAAAGCCCCAGACTTTGGCCGTCCAATGACTTTTTATGGCAATGTCGATGAACATAAGTGGGAGTCTTTCACTCTGACCATGAAAGATGACGTGCTACTTAAACGTATTATTGACTATACAGGCAATGAACCAGGCACAGGCGCACTCATGACTTGGTATGAGTCGGGTTGGCATTTATCCATCGTGGTTCCTGCACAGCCACACTTTGCCGACTTACCTGAAGGTTTATATACCTTATGGGGCTACGGTTTCCAAATTGACCATATAGGCGATTACATCAAAAAACCAATGTCCGAAGCCACGGGGCAAGAAATCCTAACAGAACTGATTAAACAGCTCGGTTTTGACGACATTTTAGATCATGTTTTGGCAACGACTGATGTTACTACCGCCATGATGCCATACGCCTCTGCCCTATTCGCCTGCCGTAAACCGGGGGATCGTCCACAGGTAATTCCACAAGGCTCACAAAACTTTGCTTTCCTTGGACAGTTTGTGGAAATTGAAGATGACGTGGTCTTTACTGTGGAATATTCAGTTCGTGGGGCGATGCTTGCCATTTATGAATTTTTTGGGGTGGAACGTGAAATCCCTGAAATTTACAACGGTCTACTTGATCCCAAAGTGGGTTTAAAAGCTTTAGAAACAGTGTTCCACTAAGTTTTTAATATATAGCGATAAGAGCACCTTTATGTCGCCACTATTACATAGTTTAATTTAAGCAACGTTTGGATACACGAGTGTGGCAGGGATGCCACACGTTATCCATCATAATAGGGATGTTATGTATGAGTAACAAAGGCTTTTGCTTTCTTTTGGCTTATCAAAAGTAAGGGTATTGCCTACACAAACACCTTTTATACTTTATTGAAAGTTGAGGCCGTGTACGCACCTAATTTTAAATTGGATAAAAAGAAAAATTAGATAAAACTTTATACCTCATTCGTAAATAAATTGACTAATTAACATAGGAAAAACATCTCCACGTTTTAAATAATACTCCGAAACTGACTAAGTGCTTTTCTATCTTTTTCTCATGATTTTAGATTTCATAAAAATTACCTCTGTACACGACAAATTTCATAGGATCCTTGTCCTATCAGGCTTTTTCTTTCTTAAAATTGCTAGCACTTTCTTAAATTCTTCTTTTTTTCCAA
>NZ_KE007359.1:0-85326 GCF_000400735.1 Acinetobacter tandoii DSM 14970 = CIP 107469 | reverse complement strand
ATGTAACTCATTGAAATGTGTCATCATATTCGTCGTCAGAAAACAAGTATTATGCCATTATTTCAATGAGTTATCTTTTTTTGTCGTGTACAAAGGTATAAACATTTTTGGTTTCTGGTAATTATGTCCTCATTGATCAATTTTCTATCTCGGTTTAGTACTGCAACTCTTCAGCGCAGTCTGAGCTATGCTAAACACATTGATAGGGAAACGATTGAGTTCTTTGAGGAAAAAGATGGGGTTACGATGTATGCCCAAATTGAAGGGACAGATTATTACGATACTGCAATTACCTATAATCCCCAAAAAGACCGTTTAATCGATGACGACTGCACTTGTCCGGTTGGATATAACTGTAAACATGCTGCTGCTTTAGCGCGGTTATTCTTTCAGGAATATCGCCAGGAATTTCAGCAGCGTTATGCTGACTCTCAATCCCCGCAGGGAATCGCAAAGCGCCAACGTGGGGATGATCAGGCACAGCGCTGGTTGAATGATTTTAAACGGTATTTACAACAGACTGAACCAGAGCAATCTGTCAAAACAAACAATTATTTAATTTACCTGCTAGATCAGTCGGTCAGCTTAAAGAAATTGACAGTTGATGTTCAGAAGGCCAGACGCAATAAAAACGGCTCAATTGCGGGGGAAAGTTATTATACCCAATATGAAAATATCACCAGAAAGCATCTGACCTTACCTGAACAAAAACGACAATTATTTAACCAGATTTATTATTACGCCAAAATAAACAGCGACGAACGCTTTTATCAAAGCAATCTTGATATCTCCGGAATTTTATTGGAGCATTTCAAATCTTTTATTCAAAGTGGCGATGTATACTGGCAAAAAAAGAGCCATACTGCACTTCAATGGTCAGAACAAGGCTATCACATCGAACTGATCTGGCAACAAGGTGTAAACAAACAGACAGAGCATTTAAACATTGAATTGGTCAATGGTGATATTCGACTCGATTTAAAATCAAATCCTCATATTCAGATTCTCGCGAGCCATCCACCATGTTATGTGGATATTCAACAGAACACGGTGGGCCAGTTATATGGTGAATATACGGCAAATCTTCTGTACCATTTTTTACAGATGCCTGATCTTCCATCTATGCTCTTGCCAGAGTTTGAGAAACTGACTCATCAATATTCAGACGTGAAAAATCTGCCTCAGCCCGAGTCTATTCAGCATATTGATGTCCTTGAGGGTAGTCCCCAGCCAATTTTACGCTTCGGTGTTTTAGATAAATTTGATTGGAAATGGGAAGAGTCTGTTTGTGCTGAAATTGAATTCTCCTATGCAGGCGGAAGAATAAAAGCAGGTACATCAGGCGACAGTTTTATTGGTGAGCAGCATGGCAAAATGGTGCGACAGCTTCGGGACTTAGTTCAGGAACAACAGTCAATCCAGCGTTTACAGCTATTGGTCGAATCACTGAAGTGGGTGAAAGATCTTAGTTATGACCAGCAATTAAAACTGGATAAACAACGTCTCGATTCTATGGTTTTTGCTTTCTATGGAGACTGGATCAAACAGCTGATGCCCATCAATCAAATTGAGTTGATGGGCTGGCAGATAGAGCATCTGGAAAACAGCCCCTTTAACCTGCAATATGTTGAAAATTTAAATATTTCTATCACTGAATCTGAAGGCCAGCAGGACTGGTTTAATATCGGGGCGACGGTTCAAGACAGTGCAGGCAATTCTTATAATTTGCTTGATGCGCTCGTAGCTTTGGTGCGAGTAAATCCTGATTTACTTGATCCACGGACTTTTATTCATCTGCATGACAGTCAAATTTTCACCGTGAAAACTGCAGTTGATCAACCTGATTTGGCGCTATCCGCTAGGGATATTAAGCCGGTATTGTTGCATCTGCAGAGCATTTTACAGCAAGAAGAGCGCAGTATTGATCGCTATGATGCGAGTCAATTATTAGAATTGCAGCATCATCTGGGGATGGTGTGGCAGGTCAGTAATCGCCTGCAGCAATTTGCGCAGAAATTCAAACAAGGCTATCAGCAACAACTGCCGACACCACAAGGTTTTCAGGGGGAATTACGTCCATACCAGCAGCAGGGCCTAGGCTGGTTACAGTTTTTAAGGGAAACCCAGCATGGCGGGATTCTGGCGGATGATATGGGCTTGGGGAAAACAGCACAAACTTTAGCCCACTTACTCATGGAAAAGCAGGCTGGTCATTTGCAGGACAGTCCCGCCTTAATTGTTGCACCCACATCGCTGATGCATAACTGGTTCAAAGAAGCGGAGAAATTTACCCCTGAGCTCAAGGTATTGCTGCTACAGGGGCCCGACCGCCATCAGAATTTTGAGCAGATTCCGCACTATGATATTGTGTTAACCACCTATCCGCTTCTGGCGAGAGATGAAGAGCAACTAAAGCAATATGAATATCATCAACTCATTTTGGATGAGGCGCAGAATATCAAAAATCCGCGCGCCAAAGCTGCACAGGTAGTACGGCAATTAACAGCGCGACATCGTCTATGTCTAACCGGTACACCTATGGAAAATCATTTGGGTGAGCTGTGGGCACTATTTTATTTCCTGATGCCAGGATTTTTATATTCACAAGAAATTTTTAATAAAAAGTACCGTCATCCGATTGAAAAGCGCGGTGATGAGCAGTTAAGACAAAAGTTGGTCAACCGGATTAAGCCCTTCATTTTACGTCGCTTGAAAACTGACGTAGCCAAAGAGTTGCCAGAAAAAACCACGATTGAAGTCAATATTGATATGAATGACCAGCAATCCAAGTTATATGAGGCTGTTCGTGCCACGATGCAGGCAAGCATTCAGAAAATTGTGGCAGAAAAAGGCTTTAAACGTAGTCAAATTCAAATTTTAGATGCCTTACTGAAGCTACGTCAGGTGTGCTGCCATCCTAGCTTACTAAAGCTGGATTCAGTGAAAATTGGGCAGGCGCATTCTGCCAAACTTGAACAGTTGATGGATATGGTCGTTCCAATGGTGGAAGAGGGGCGAAAAATTCTTATCTTCTCTCAGTTTACCTCAATGTTGGAACTGATTGAACAACAGTTCCATCACGCAGAAATTGGCTATGTGAAGCTGACTGGAAAGACCAAAAAGCGAGATGAAGTCATTACAGCGTTTCAGTCTGGACAAGTGCCGGTATTTTTAATCAGTCTGAAAGCAGGAGGGGTCGGTTTGAATCTAACTGCCGCAGATACGGTCATTCACTATGATCCATGGTGGAACCCTGCTGCTGAAGATCAAGCTTCAGATCGTGCATGGCGGATTGGACAGGACAAGCCGGTATTTGTCTATAAGCTGATTACTAATAAAAGCATAGAAGAAAAAATTCTTGCCTTACAGCAAAATAAAGCAGAACTGGCACACTCTATTCTAAGTACAGATCATGAAGGCGAAGCGAAACTGACGGAAAATGACGTGATGAACTTGTTTGAGAAATTTTAGTTTGGTTTCAGATTACCCTAATCATCTGTAAGTATCTGAAAGTCCGGATGCAATTTTTTCCAATGTTCTCTTAATTTTTCTTTATGAGCGGAAATCATAGGTAAGTCTAGTAATAGCGCTGGCCATAATGATCGAGCATTATCCATAATATCGTGAAGTTGCTTCTCGATGATACGCCATGGAACGCCGACTTTTTCTGCCCATTGCTTAAAATGCTTCATCTCAGCTAAATACCAATCTTTATTTTTGGCAAGATTTAATGCGAAATGATGCTCATTTTCAATATATACACTGGTCATTAATATATCGTATGCGGGTGATAATCTTGGTGCACTTTTATCGTAATAAATCATACTCCAGTTCTTTAAGTGTGCATCTCCATTGGCGAGTAAAATATTTATGAGTAAACGGCTGGCAAATTGCTGAATATCAATAATTTTGTTATCTGATAATTGATAAATGATCTTTCCTATCTGCTCATAATTTGTGGTGCTGTATTTCTGATGTGGATATGCGCCGAAGATCTGAGCAAAATCTTCGATGTGAATAAGCTCTGTAGTATCAGCAGTACTCTGTCTATCAAATCTTTTGATTGCGAAAGCATATTGCTCTTGGGGTAAATTTAATGGTGGAAGGTCTTGTAAAAGGGCCATATCCACCAAGCGAATCTCAGGGACATCTATTCCGACCGTTTTGGCAAGGGTCATCATAGAATATTCATTTAGCGGAACAAAAGCATGTCTGGAAGAAGGAGTTTTGATAATCCAGTCCCCGAGTAGAGTCGTTTCCGTTGCCTGTGCTAGTGTAAAACGCCCATCTTTGGCTTTCATGGAAAACTTCATTTGGACGCCGGCCAAGGAAAACTTATTATCTGTTCGAATCTCTTGCTTTAAAATTTGATCTGGATTCGAGATCTGCAGTTTGAATTTTATTTCATCTGGAATTTCTTCTGGATCTAATGGAGTCGCAATGAGTGCTCCAGGTAAATCATGACCTAAAGCTGCCAATAACTGAAATTCATTGTCTATATGTACTTTGAGGCTTTGTGCAATCAGTTCACGTAATGCACCTTCTGGTAGCAAGTTTGATAGCAAGGGGTGTAAGCGCTGATGTGTAACATAGGTCTTTTCTAAAATTTTATCCGCTTGAGGATACAAGGGGGAAGTCAGCAGGCTCAAGGTCGGACGTTGCTGATCAAAGCGGAAAGAATCTGTAAAAACCAGAATATTTTTTCCGCTCTGAAATCCTGCCAAGTATCCAACGATACCGTGATGTAATGTTAATTTCAGGACGGCAACAGTATTCATGGTTCCTCTCCTCCGAGAAGACCCTTCCATGGGTTAGTCATTAAGTCATCCTGATCTTCAATAGTGACTTTAATTTCATCATTCAATAATTGTCTGATCAAATGAACCTTATCATCAGGGATGAGCATCAGTTGAGCATTTAATCCTGCCGCTATAATTTCTAAGGTCTCTAATCGAGGGTTGCCCTGACTTTCCAGTTTTTGGTACTGCTGTCTTGAAATGCCTGTACGGGATTGCATATCAACTTGCTTTAAGCCCAATTGGGTTCGTCTTTTTTTGATTTGCTGAAGTAAAGACTTATTCATTGTAGATACATTTATTGCTTTTAGGTCCTATAAGAAACATATTAGTTTCTTTTTTTTTGAAAAGCAATTTATGAATTTATCATTTCGATCTGTAAAATAGCCCTACTTGTATGAGAAATGGGTGTTCAAGTTGTTGTTGATTTTGCATTGTTGGATGTAAATACCAAATGATAAGAGCCTGTAAATAATTTCATTCATCATATTCTGAAAATATTTCTTCAATTTCATCCCACTGTGGCAATTTAAACTTTTTTTTATTCACTTCGAATTGTAAACCCACGCCATCAAGCACACGTTCAAATATGTCAAATGAACCTGTAAAACGGCCATTCTCTATCTCTGAAATTGTTGTTTTATTGACTTTAGTCTTTTCTGAAAGACTTTTCTGTGTATAGCCTAATCCTTTTCTTGCCAAACGTATTTCTTTACCTATTTCGCCTCTTGTAGCCATATCAATTTTTCGCTCCCGAAACTTGTTAGCCATATAGCAAACTTTTAACTAATTATGGTGAATGTTTGCTATATAGCAAACTTCTATAATGATTGTTGAATAGTTATTGAATTTATAAGGGGGATTTACCTCGCATCAGGTTAATAAAATCCAATATATAGCAGCAGTTCGCAATTAATTGACGGAATTAGGCCAGACATATACATCTTGAGAAGAAGGGGGATTCTTATACCTCGCATTTGAATTATTGGAGAGGACTATCACTTTCAAATTTTTCTATAATACTTTGCTTATCTTAAAGTTTAGCCCGAAGACCTTCCACCAATTGTAAAACAGAGGCCAATCCTTGAGGGTTCTGAATCTGTTCTATTGGAATACCACTCATCAATTTATTGGGTGATTTCATAAAATGCTGCATCCAGGCTGTATCCCCACCTGTAAGAGCATCTAGTGATGTGGTAATACGGATTAAAGTGAGGGCGATTTCTCCCTGTTTTGAAGTGGGATCTAATTCAAGAGAGGTTAATTTTTTCACTGAATCTATATTCAGTATTAAGGCTAGTTGATCTTGTGTAAGACCAAGGCGCTCAGCAGCAGCTAAAACTGCCTTAGCTAATATCATTTTCTGTTTTGCAGTTTTTTCTGATGTTGTACGCATGACTGATCCCTGTTTCAGACGCTGCTAATTCATAGAGTTTATACTATTTAATTATCGTTGATCAGACATCCAATTTTTACTAAAGATATATTAAATTTGACTTTAGATAAGGAAACAACGGTTAAATTATTTAACAGCATGTAGTGATTTCTAGTCCTGCAACTTGGAGTTCAAGAGATCGAGGTCTACCGATACAGGCTAAATGTAAACAGAATTTAAACGCTGCCAGTGCTTTGGCATCTTTTGTTGAGTAAAGCTGGAGACGAACATAATCTTCTTGAGTCGTAGGATGCTCTGTTGTGCTCGATTTAGTCAGCTTCAGTAATAAAGGTTGTTTCTTTTTATCTAACAATTGTACCAAGTCTTGTCCAAGCAAATGCCAAAATTGATGGGGAAACAGGTCTTTTACCTTGGAATAAAATGATTCCAATTGATCGATTTTATTCCATCGATAATGAATGCCGGTATGAGAAACTGTAACACGACTTAAAAATGTCTCAAGCACCGCTTTTATTTGATCTGGCTTTTTTTCAAATATATTTTGAATATTTTCAAAAAAATAGTTCCTTGCTGTGCGCTCTTCAACGGTATCTATCATGGCGGGTTTCAAAGGTTTATCCAGATGATTTGTGTTGTTGAGATCAAATAATCTTGGGTTATTTTTTTGAGACTTGAGCTGGCCTAGTTGTTTTGCATTTTCATACCAGTAGTTAACCAGTTCTACAGGTAAACACATTTCCTTTGAGACTAGATCTGGATCATGATGAATTTCCAGTAAATTTAAGCATTTAAAAAACCATGCAAATGAAATTTTGGATTCCTTTGTTCCTGCAAAATATTTAAAAAAATCATGAGGCTGAGCGTTAAATGAAACCTCATCTAGAATATCTTCTACGTTACTTTTTAACCAGTCAGTTTGATCGTTGAGTAACTGCTGACTTAAATGGACAGCATGTTTTTCGAAATTGAATGGAGCAGAATCTTTTACTGTGTTTAAAAATTTGAAAGAAGGCAGGTAGCCCATCATTTTCTTTGCTAATTGAGTATCTATGTCTGGGTGATATTGCAGTATTTTATGTCCAGCGATCAGGTAGCTCAGATGAATATAGCTTTTAAAGGTTTCCGTAGGGTCAATGTGACCCAGTAAATGGGCAATCATAAACCAATGATTTTGACCATGCGTATTACGGAGTAACTCTGTCCGAATGGACTGATATTCTTCTGCAGTATAATCCGTAAGATTCTTGACCAGTGGAGCATAATCGCAGTTGAGCAGAATGGATAAGTGATTGGCAGCCGTGTGTCGAAATGAGTGAAAAGAATAGTCATGAGTTTTAAAAAGCTCGTTCATAATCATTCTGAAAGGTGTTGTCACCGTATGTTTGTTCAGCTTGCTATTTTCATTCCAGTTGCTGAATAGGTATAAGTTTTCCTGATTGAGTAATCGTTGCTCGACTACATGATTATGAAATATTTGATATTCATCGGTTTTTAATAAGCAATATACAGGGACTTTGCGTTCAGCACTATCTGTTTTAAGTTGATGTAAGTTTCCTTTCTTTTTTGAGCCGTAGGGCTGAATCCAAACGGATAAACAGCTCAAGCCCTCGATATCCCGCACACGTAAGCCGAGAATTTCATTAATACGCATACCGGTACGGTAAGCTAAAATATAGATGATTTTTAATGTCTTATACGTATTTTCTTGACTATTAGCCCCTGAAAATAAGGTATCTAACTTGTTCATGAAAGCTTGATAAGTCATGGGACCAATGATACGTGCTCTCGGTCTGTTTTGTATGGCAATTGACTCTAATTCGAGAGACTCAGCGTCAAAAACTGTTTGTTGAAAGCTATGGAAGCGTTTCAACATTCTGACGGTCTGACCACTGGATTTTTTAAAGTTAAGCTCGCCTGCCTCATCTGCAAGTCGGGTATTCGTAATGATTTGCTGATAGATATTAGCCAGTATCGTATTCAGATCATCTTCGCTATCTAGATATTGTAAAGAATGGGTTAGCCAAGGCTCGGCAATACGCGAATAATAAGTGTAAATCGAACCGTCTTTTAAACGCTTATTCTGCTGAAACGATTTTTGAAATTGGTTTACGCAAAAATTAAAACGTTCAGCCAGTGGCTGAATCTGTTCTAATTCTGGTTTATAAAGGCTGATGAGCCATAAGGCGACACGTTTACTATACTCATTAAATTTATTAGTATTTTCAATGCAATATTTAATGATTAATGCATCGATACTTTGATCAGTTTGTGATGTACGAATCAGTTGTAAAAGGTCTTTGTGAATCTTTATAACATCATCCAAGGCTTGCTGAATGTCATCATTAGAGTAGGATTCCCTCACAGTAGATGGTGATTTTTCTACATTTGAATCAGTAAGAGTGTCCTGCTGATATTTAAATTTTGGATGAAGAAATCTTTCAAATTCTATTTCTGATAAGCCACAGGTTGCAGTATTCTCAATGAGGCATTGTGAAAGTGCAGGATCAATGTCAACTTTCGGGAGTTGCATCCAGTTAAAGTTGGCGTAGTCGCGTAACAATTTATAAGTTTTGAGATTAAATGGTAACTTAATCTTATTAAAAATAAGCTGTAGATAGTCTTCTACATTCTGGTTTACTGTACGAATATTTCTGCTATTAAAATGAATTAACCATAAGCGTGTAATTTGATCCGGAATAAAATTACGCGATTTACGGATGGTTTTTTCATCAATAAAGAGATCTCCATAAGAGGGGGAGAGCGGTTCTAAAAATATAATGTTCAGATCTTCGATCTTTCTGATTTTTGCCGGATCTTTTAAGTGTTCAAGCAAAGCTTCTAAAGAGGATTTTTGATTTAAGCCTGAGTAAAGCAGGGCAGAAATAACAATATTTCCAATGATTTCATCATCAGAAAATGTCTTGCTATCTTTCGCTAGAATCCAGTAGTCCCAAAGCTTATCAAGAACTTCATCAACCTGATGTCCCTTCTCGATCCAGTCCATTGTAAAAACCGGCTGATCACGCTGCATCTCAAATGTCAGATTTGGTAGGGGCAAAGTCTCACGACGATTTAAATTGATTTGCTTGATATATGACCGAAAAAATTCATGCGCATATTTTTTCCAGGCCAAGCTTGGAGCTTTGCGTTTAATAAACTCATAAATTGCTGGATAGAAGGATTCAAGATGCCCTTTTTGTTCCAAATCTTGTTCTTGGAAGTATTGAATTAGCTCCTGTTCTACATCTGCTCGAAGCTGTTTTTCCTGATCGAGTCGGTCTTGTTTTCTACGTGCTTCGGCATATAGTGTTCGAGTTTGCTTAGTACGTTTATTGAGTGAGGACATCTAGTTCAATACCGGTAATATTAAAATGATCTTTCATTTGTTCAAGAATATGAGCAATGCTTGAATATTGTGAAATAGATAAGCTGGAATAAGGATGAGCAGCTTCTTGCTGCATCGGTTCATGACCGAATAAAGCTAAAATTTCAATTTCGTTAATTTTATTGCTGAGAAACGCACGGGCAGTATGCCGGTGCCAGTTTTCATGCTCCAAACCTAACTCAGGATGAAAGTTTTTTACAATTGATGGCCTTAATGGGTGCCATTGACCATCCTGAAAGATATTCAAAAGTGGAAGCTTGCTCTCTAAAATATGTTGAATATATTGTGGAATTTCTGGCTGACTAGGAGCAATTTGAGTTTTAAAATAATGTAAAAATTCTATGAATTTCTGGAGTTCTTGTGCGACAAAATGACCCAGTGGAATTAAACGTCCATAGCCTTGACGCCCACCCACCTCTTTATCAGAAACCATGCATATTTTTCTTTTCAGGTTAAAGCTTTTTAAAAAACCTGGAAATTCAGCGACGGGTCGTGCAGCAGTAAAGAGCAACAAGAAATGCCACATCCACAGATTGTAATGATTGAAAATTGCTATCCAGTCGTCTTCTTTTTGTGAAATTATTCTGAATTTGAGTGTGGCAAAGATATTTTGAATCACATTTGAAGTAGGTGCTTTGCGGCTACCAAAGTTTTTTTCTGCAGCATATTCGATATTCTGGTAGTCATCGGATAACGACTCACACAGCTCTTTTAAAATTGAGACATATTCAGTCTGTAAAGTCAGGATATTTTGATGACAATAAGAAGTAGAAGAAGACTTATTTGCATCAATACCGGTGAGAAGGTCAGCAAGCTGTTTATTTCCAGTGCGTTGCAAAATAGTCTGATGTAAAAGAGAGCTAATTCTTATTAATGATAATTTTGGAATATAAAGTTTGGCTCTCAGCTGTTTCAAATGTTGCTGAATGTCCTCTTCCGTAACGGTGTTACCATCTCGTAGCGAAGCAATAAATGAATTCGGGATCGGGATGTCCAGATGAACTGTTTGGTTGAGCAAGCCATCTGGATAAGCAAAATCCTTATTTTCAAAAATTGAAAATTTACTTCTCAGAAAATATTGCCCATTGCTTTGCTTGATCTGTTGGCGAGAATTCAATTTTTTAGCACGTTTACTTTGTAGATGTAGCCACTCCTGGATTTTATTTCCGGTCAGAAATGACAGCATCAGGATCAAGGATGCCTTCTTTTTTTTGGTTTCTTTATCCTTGTCTTTAGAGTCTTCTTCAATTTCAACAATGTAATTTTTATATAGTTCAGTAAGTAGAGCACTTATACTTGTGATATTAGGAAAGAGGCTGCTGTATGGCAGCAAATGTTCTTTTCGTTGAATATGTTTGGCAACCAGAGGCAGCACATAGCTCTGGCTGGATTCTGAATATTCAGCCAGAGGGGTAACGATGGTTGGGTCTACAAGTATTTGACGTGTATCTTGGTCATCTAGTTGTTTTTCTATATTGAGAGCTTTAGATTTTTGCCCTTTTTTAATTTCTGAACTTTCTACAATCAGCTGATCTTCGTCTAAAAATTCATGTTGCAGTTGAGTCTCGATGCTCTCTTTGGCAATTTTTGCTTTATTTTCCAAAACATAATTAAAGGTGATGCGGATCACTTTGAGCAGGTTTTGCATAAAATCATTAGATGACTCTTTATCACGTTCTTCATCAATAACCTCATTCAAATACCGAATAAATTCAACTAAGGAAAGGGATGGATCTTTAAGATACTTTTTCCAAAGAAGCATATATTCAGGAGTATTTTGATATTCTTTTTCGGAACTCAGAACCCGATTGGCGGTACGGAAGCGCTGGAATAAACGTTTTACAGTGTTGAAATGTTCTGTGTGATCATCTTTAAAAAGTTCAGGTTGAATGTCTGGAAGCGCAATTAGGTAAACTGCTGCTTTTAAGACCAGGATATTCCAGATTAACGCATTTTCTTCTGACTTTGCTAATTGTGCAATTGAGTTCACATACCAAGTGACTGGTGTTGCGCGAACAGTATGTTTTCGAGAGGAGACCAAGGCAGCGGGTCTAGCAACAACAGAACTGGTTTCTAGATCAAAATCTAATAGATCGAGATTCAGCCCTTCCAGACATTGATCAGTTGGATATGAAATCAGTAAATCAGCAACATATTGAATATGTTTGGTACGTTGGAGCTGCTCGTCACCAAAGAGTTTTTCCAGTGTCTGTTTTAATGATACCCGCGTAATATCAGCAGCATTTTGATGGCTTGGGTTAGATTCTGACATTATGCTTTCCATAGCTGATCTGGCGTGAGAACGAAGTCGGGATTGTTTAGAAGCTGCTGCACAATTCCACTGGTTTGCTGCAGTTGATCAAGCACATTCTGTCTTTTCCGGTTTATAACTTTATTGCGGTAATTCAGTTGATTTTGTGTGCATGACAGCAGTTCTGCAAGCAGATCCAAGCTCATAGTACGGTGAGGTTTGAAAGAATTTTCTTTGTTTAAAGCCAGGATAACTTCAGATGAAATATGGGCATTAATCAGCGATTGCATTTTTTTAGGGTTAAGTCGGTCCAGTTCATGATAAAAGGACAGAAATTTTATGAATTCTGAACTTGCCACTTTTTTTAATAGCTCAATTTTGTCCTCATCTTGAGGAAAAGAATGAACAAGTACGTTAATATTTTTTGGTATATGCTGAGACCAATATAGAAACCACTGAAAATTATTTGTAATGGTAAAACCAGAGAAATTAGGATCTTTCCATACGTGAAGTTCGAGACTTGGATTTAATGTAGACAAATCAGTTTTTAAGGATTTAAAAGCCTCTTGATAGCAAAGATAAATTCCAGAAAAATAAGGATGTACACTGATTTGGATTTTATTAAAATTTTTACACAACAATTTTTTAGGTGTGCCAAATTTTTCATTGAAATCAAAAGCCGTTTCCATAGTCCCCATAAGTGTAAAAAACAATCAATTGAATATTCTTATAATTTTTTGAAATATTAAACAAGATTGATATACCCCATATCTTGTGTATATTTACAATTAATATACAATATATTGTTATTTTTATATAATTTTAAGAACTAAATAACAACCTATAACATGCTGTATATTTGAAGATATAGAGGTTCTTACTTGGGAAATTAAACAATTGAAACAGGTAGAAGTTGTTACAGATATTCTATGCAATCAATCTCCCACTTGAGTTTTCAGCCTTATTCGCACATTGGAGGTATAGTTTCAAGCCTGATGAAAACGGAGCTTGGAAATTTTTATTAGCTAAAGAACTGAAAGAAGTTGAATATTAAATTAATACAGCCTCAAAATTAAAATGGACCTCTTTACCTAGAGGGCTATTATTTTGAGTTCATAGGGGACAGCTCTAGTTATCCCAGTATGAGACAGCCTCATTCTGCCCTGTTTCAAATGCTTTTGGACTCATTCTTTCGAGATGCTAATGGCACCTGATTTGATTATAAAATATCTTTATATAATCTTATAAGTTTTCTAAGTGACCTAAATTTTTATTTTGTACGCTATGAAGGATAGTTTGCAAAATTTCAATTCGTGCAGCATATTTACTATCATTGGCAATGATGTGCCAAGGAGAAATATCTGTGCTCGTATATTTGAACATATCTGATGCTGCTTGTAAGTAGGCATCCCACTTTTCTCTATTACGCCAATCATCTTCTGTTAATTTGAAGCTTTTTTGAGGTGTATTTTTTCGCTTGTAAAAACGACGTAATTGTTCATCTTTTGAAATTGCTAGCCAAAATTTTATAACAATTGTATTTGTATCAGACAGTTGTTTTTCGTACTGATTTATTTCTTCATAAGCATTTTGCCATTCTATTGGGTTAATTAAATCTTCTACACGTTCTACAAGTACACGTCCATACCAGCTGCGATCAAAAATATTAAGTGCCCCATTCGTTGAATGCTTATTCCAAAAACGCCACAAATAAGGACGTAATCGTTCAAAATTTTCTGGTGCTGAAATACTATGAATATTATATTCGTGTAGCCCTAGAAATTTAATGATGCGCTTAATTGAACTGCCTTTACCTGCGGCATCCATACCTTCAAAAACTAATACAACGTTATGTGATGAATAACGTAGAACATCTGCGACTTTCCTTTCTAGTTGTTTAATGGTTTTTTTATACTCTATGTGGCTAATTTCACTTTTTTTTATTTGAGTTAAACTTGAAGGAATAGGTGCCGCCTGATATTTTAATTTACTCTTAATTTGTACAGGTGGTAGTTTTAGATGTTTAAGTATTAATTGAGAAAATTGTGTATTTCTTTCTATATTGTTTTCACTATTAATGATTACCCAATCGTGGGTGAATCTATTTCTTAAAGTTTGAATTTGATTGTATAAGGTTTTAGTTTTCCATTTTTTTTGTGGAAAATCATCCCATGTAAAACGTGGAACTCTTTGGATTTTATTAATAATATCAATATTTTTTGTGCGAATTTTTACTTTGCTCCATGAAACATCAAACCAAACTTTAATAATATCTACATTATTATTTTTTAAGTAACTTTCAAATTCATATATACGCTTTAAGTGTTCGTTGAATGCATTATTTTGTATTTTTTCATCATTTAATATAGTTGACGCTAGTAAATCAGTATACCAATTCCCATAAAAAAACAGGATTTGTCCATTTTTTGGAATGTCATTTATGTATGGTTGCCAAATTAATTTATTTTCTTTGACTCTATTTGGGGTTTCAGCCTTAATTTTTAAATATCTAGGATCCATTAATTCACTTAGCTTTTTGATTGATTGATTTTTTCGCGTTAGTTCAATTCCGCCAATTATTACTAATATACTTTTTGATTTAGAATTCTTGAGTTTATATTGTTCTTGAATTAATTTAATGGAGAGGTCTTGATAATTCATTTTAAGTCTCGTTTAAAAAAATTTTAATAAAATAATTATAAATTCAGTTACAGTCAATGTTATTTTTTTATGGTTAAAGTTGTTTTGCAACAACTTTTTTTGTGCCATTGAAACAAAGCCGACTAAAAAGATCGGTATTTTTTATTATTATTTTTATTAGTATGTTTAATATAAGTTATTGTTATTTATTGATATTTAAAATATTATAATATAAATTTTGACCTTTTATTATTTTAAGTTTATATTCTTTTCAGAAAATTTGTTGACAGCAATATTTTTATATGTCTTTGGAAGGGGGCTGTTGTGAGTCTTGAGATTTCAACTGTTTTAGAACATAAAGAAAACTTGAATAATGATTTTTTTAAGAAAAAGACACAGGTTAGAGCAATTGAATCTGATTTTAAGATGGTGAATCAGACTATTAAGCTTCTATCAGAAGGTGGCGTTAATGCAGTTACATTAGAGGCAGTAGGTGTGAATGCTGGATACAGTCGCGGTTTAGTTTCTCGGCGCTATGGTTCTAAGGATCAATTACTTGTTCGAGTTTTAAATTATTTGGAAAACTGGTTAAATGAGAAATCTAAAATTGCAACTAATAATAAATATGGTTTAGATGCTATTAATTCATTTATTTTAAGTATTTCAGATGATTTTTATTTGTATCGTGAAAAATATAGAGCATATTTTTGGTTGAGATTTTATGGTTTAGAGCAAAATAAAATTTTAAATGAATATCTGGTAAGATCTCATAATATGCGTGAGGAAAACATTATTAAATGGCTTAAAGAAGCATTAGCTCTAGAGGAATTATCACGAAATGTAGATATTGAAATGGTACATGATTTTATTAAAACATCATTGATGGGTTTAGTTCATAACTGGATGGTAGATCCTAATTTTAATATTGAAATTAGATTGAAGCAGTTAGTTTATATTCATTTAAAAAATATGTTTTCAAATTCTCATTTTTATCATTCTGTTAATTTTTGGGGTGAATAATATTATGCAATTTACCCAATTAAAATATAGTAGTTTTTTAATTATATTCAGTATTACTGGTTGTCAACAAATAGATCCTTATCAAAAGCCTAAAATTTCTTTATCTCATAATTATCCGATTCAAACTCAGCACTCTTACCAAGCACTTTCTTGGATTGATTATGTCAAAGATCAACAACTTATTAATATTGTCGATCTGGCACTAGTGGCGAATCAGGATTTAAAGATTGCTTCATTACGTATGCATGAAGCACAAGCGGCTTATAACATTCAACGTGCTGAACTTTTTCCGAATATAGGTGGTACTGCGAGCATGGAACGCAGTCATGTGCCTGCCGACTTATCTTATGTCGGTAGAGAAGTGACATCCAGTCAGTATTCTGTGGGTCTTGGCATGAACCAATGGGAGCTGGATTTGTGGGGTCGTATCCGCAGCTTGAATGAAGCGGCTTTGCAGCAATTTCTTGCAGTTGAAAGCAATGTGCGTGCAGCACGCAATAGTATTATGCAGCAAACTGTTCAAAGTTATTTAACGTTATCTGAACTGGATAAACGCATCCATTTTGCTCAGCGCTCTGTACAGAATTATGAAAAATCAGTACGAATTTTTAAGCGCCGTTTTGAGGTGGGTGCAGGCTCTAAAGTGGAATACATGCAAGCAAAAACAATGCTCAGTAATGGTCAAGCTTTAGTGGCTGAAATACAGAAATCCCGTGCACTGACTGCAAACTATTTAGTGCAATTGGTGGGACAGCCGATTTCTTTGCCTAAAACAGATTTAGATCAAGTGACTTTTAAAACAAGTATGCTACAAACGGGTTTGCCTTCAGACTTATTGTTGAACCGTCCTGATATTCATGCTGCGGAAGCAATGCTTAAATCTAAGCATGCCAATATCTATGCGGCACGCGCAGCATTTTTTCCACGTATCGCACTGACGGGCAGTTTTGGAACAGCCAGTGCAGATTTAGACGATTTATTTAAATCTGGCAGCAGTGTTTGGTCGTTTGCTCCAAGTATCAGTGTGCCGATTTTTACTGCGGGTCGTCTAAAAAATAATTTGACCTTAGCAGAAGTGCGTAAAGAGATTGCAGTGGCAGAGTATGAAAAGACGGTACAGAACGCATTCCGTGAAGTCTCTGATGCACTGGTTCAACAGAAATATTTAGATCAACAATTACGGATTCAGAAACAAGGACTCAGTGCTTTCCAGGAAACTGCACGGCTGGCACAACTGCGTTATGACAACGGTGCTGTGGGATATTTAGACGTTTTGGATGCACAGCGCAATTTACTTAGTGCAGAACAGCAATGGATTGAAACGCAAAGTAGCTTAATGCAGTCCTATGTCAGTCTTTATTTTGCCTTGGGTGGTGACACCGCATTTGCAAAAAAAATTTAAAATATTGGGTAATTAAACATGAATTTTAAGAAAATAACCATTGCTGGGTTCATCGTTGTTTTAGGGTTGGTCGCTTATCTGATCTGGAAAAATATGAATAAGCCAGACACTGATGCCTTAGTCAGTGGCAATGGACGTATTGAAGCCACTGAAATTAACGTATCTAGTAAGCTATCTGGTCAGTTAGAAGAAATTTTGGTTAAAGAAGGTGACTTTGTCGAGCCTGGTCAAATCTTGGCGCGGGTTAAAATTTCTGCTTTAGAGGCCCAATTGCGTGAATTGGAAGCACAACAGCGTCAAGCCCAGGATGCGATTGCGACAGCGGAAGCACAAGTGTCAATGCGCATTAGTGAAAAATCTGCTGCTGAGGCAATGGTACAGCAGCGTGAAACCGAATTGATGGCCGCTAAAAACCGTTTGGCGCGTACTGAGGTTTTAGCCAAAGAGGGAGCCTCATCAAAGCAGCAACTCGATGATGAACGTGCCTCTGCGCAGCAAGTAGCAGCGGTATTAAGCGCAGCTAAAGCACAAGTGCAAAGTGCGCAAGGTGCGATCGTGGCCTCTAAAAGTCAAGTTTCAGCGGCTCATTCTCAAGTTGATGCAATCAAAGCATCGATTGAACGTATTAAATTTGATATGGATGATGCGCAATTACGTGCTCCATTAAAAGCAAGAGTGCAGTTCCGTGTTGCACAGCCGGGTGAATTGGTGGCAGCAGGTGGACGTGTTTTAAATCTGATTGATCTGTCTGATGTGTATATGACCTTCTTTTTGCCGGAAACTGTCGCAGGGCATATCGCCATTGGTACAGAAGTTCGCATTGTGTTGGATGCCGCGAAAAATGTGGTGATTCCTGCCAAAGTGTCATTTGTTGCAGATACTGCACAGTTCACACCAAAATCGGTGGAAACTGAAAGCGAACGCCAAAAATTGATGTTCCGTGTTAAAGCGAAAATTGATCCGACTTTATTAAACAATAATATTGAACAAGTCAAAACAGGTTTGCCGGGTGTGGCATATATCAAAATTGATGATCAGGCAGTGTGGCCGACATTTTTAGAGAAAAAAGCTAAATGATGACACAACAATCTGAAAAAGGATCGTTTGTTGCAGAAATTGAAAATGTCAGCCTGAAATATGGAAAAACAGTCGCGCTTAATAAAGTGTCGTTAACGTTACCTGCAGGTTGCATGATTGGTTTGATTGGTCCAGATGGGGTAGGTAAATCTAGCTTATTGGCTTTGCTGTCAGGTGCTAAAATTGTGCAGCAGGGGAAAGTAACAGTCTTGGGTGGTGATATTGCAGATAAATATCATCGAATTCAGGTCTGCCCATATATTGCCTATATGCCGCAGGGTCTAGGAAAAAACCTCTATAAAACATTAACTGTTGAAGAAAATTTACAATTTGTGGCCCGGTTATTTGGACATGATGCCATCGAGCGCCGCAAACGAATTGATGAACTGACCAAGAGTACAGGTTTATACAATTTTTTAGATCGCCCAGCAGGAAAACTTTCTGGCGGGATGAAGCAGAAATTGAGTCTATGCTGCTCTTTAATTCATGATCCGGATTTTCTGATTTTAGATGAGCCTACAACAGGGGTTGACCCTTTGGCGCGAGCGCAATTTTGGGAATTAATTAACCGTATTCGCAAAGTTCGTCCACATATGAGTGTAATTGTTGCTACTGCTTATATGGATGAGGCACAAGGTTTCGACTGGCTTGCAATGATGGATGATGGGGAAATTTTAAAAACTGGCACACCGCAGGAGCTGCTCAGTCAAACCCAAAGCATCAGCTTAGAAGATGCATTTATTAAATTGCTGCCAGAAGAAAAAAAAGCCGGTTATGAACCTGTCGTGATCCCGCCCTTGCCAGATTATGGTTCAGATACCTTTGCACTTGAAGCGAAAGATTTAACAGTAAAATTCGGAGATTTTACTGCTGTAGATCATGTTAATTTTCAAATTAAACGTGGTGAGATTTTTGGCTTTCTAGGTTCAAATGGCTGCGGTAAATCTACCACCATGAAAGTGCTGACGGGCCTCTTAGAAGCATCGGAAGGGCAGGCATGGCTGTTTGGTCAGCCCGTTGAAGGCAGCAATATTGAAACCCGGCGTCGTGTGGGCTATATGTCGCAGGCTTTTTCCCTGTATAGCGAACTGACTATTGTGCAGAATTTGGTATTGCATGCCAAATTATTTCATGTGCCACAAGAGCAAATTGAGCCGCGTGTACAACTGATGCTCGAGCGTTTTGATCTTGAGAATGTGAAAGAAAAACTGCCTGATGATTTGCCCTTGGGGGTTCGTCAGCGTTTATCACTCGCAGTGGCACTGGTGCATAATCCTGAAATTTTAATTCTGGATGAACCAACATCTGGGGTTGACCCGATTGCGCGTGATAATTTCTGGCGCTATTTAATCAATTTGTCGCGTAATGATGGGGTCACGATCTTTATTTCAACTCATTTTATGAACGAAGCGTTGCGCTGTGACCGAATGTCAATGATGCACGCTGGACGAGTGCTTGACAGTGCGTCACCAGCACAGCTGATAAAAAACCGCCATGCTGAAACACTTGAAGAAGCTTTTATCGGTTATTTGATTGATGCTGGTGCAGGCACTAAAGATCAGCCCAATGATTTGGCGAAAAGTATTGCTGAAACAAATGGCAGTAAAGAACTGAATGCCAAGCCAAAAAAATTCAGTTTGCGCCGGTTATTGAGTGTTGCCTGGCGTGAATCTTTGGAGTTGGCGCGTGATCCGATTCGCGCCACCATGGCTTTAATGGGGTCATTAATTTTACTGCTGGTCATGGGCTACGGCATCACCATGGATGTTGAAGACCTCAAATTCGCTGTGTTGGATCGTGACCAAACGAGCTTAAGTCAAAACTACAGCATGAGTATTGCAGGGTCGCGTTATTTTATCGAACAGCCAGCGCTGCAAAGCTATGATGATATTGATCAGCGTATGCGTAGTGGGGATATTTCCTTGGCGATAGAAATTCCGCCAAATTTTGCTCGTGATGTTGCTCGTGGTGAACAGGTGCAAGTCGCTGCGTGGATTGATGGTGCGATGCCACAGCGTGCAGAAACTGTGCAAGGTTATGTGCAGGGGATTCACACGTATTGGCTGATGCAAAAAGCATTGGAACAAAGTGGTTATAAAACATCTAGTACTGTGAGTGTTGAAACTCGTTACCGCTATAACCCAGATATTAAAAGTTTACCTGCGATGACCCCCGCAGTATTGCCTTTATTATTACTGTTGATTCCTGCCATGTTGACTGCTTTATCTGTGGTGCGAGAAAAAGAATTAGGTTCGATTGTGAATTTGTATGTCACACCAGTGACGCGGACAGAATTTTTAATTGGTAAACAGATTCCATATATCTTGTTGGCAATGTTGAACTATTTCCTTATGTGTTTGGTCATGGTTACTTTATTTGATGTACCTGTAAAAGGTAGCTTCTTTGCTCTGACCTTAGCTTCTTTTTTGTTTGTAATTTTTGCCACAGGTATGGGCCTATTGGCATCTACTATTACCAAAAGCCAGATTGCTTCAATGTTTTTAGTCATGATTGGGACTTTGATACCAGTTATGCAGTTTGCTGGAATTATCAATCCTGTATCGTCTTTGGATGGGTTTGGACGCTGGTTTGGGGAAATTTATCCGGCAACGCATATGGTCAATATCAGTCGTGGAATTTTTAATAAAGGTTTGGGCTTTGATGATTTGAAACAGGCCATTTGGATCATGGCCATGGCTGTTCCGGTAGTAATGTTTGCTGCTATTGCCTTGCTGAAGAAACAGGAGCAATAAGATGTTCACAAAATTACAGAATATCTACCAGCTCGGCTGTAAAGAGCTTTGGAGTCTCTGGCGCGATCCAATCATGTTGGTGTTAATTATTTACACCTTTACTGTATCAGTTTACACATCATCAACTGCTGTAAAAGAAACATTGAATATGGCGCCGATTGCGATTATTGATGAGGATCATTCAACTTTGTCGGAACGGATTTCTTCAACATTTTATCCTCCGAATTTTACCAGTAAAACCACAACGCTTAGCACGATGGATGCGGGTATGGATGCAGGTGAGTTTACTTTTGCAGTAAATATTCCACCCAATTTTCAGCAAGATGTATTGTCTGGCGAAAGTGCAGAGATTCAAGTGAATGTTGATGCGACTCGTATGATTCAAGCCATGTCGGGCGCAGGCTATATTCAGCAGATGATTCAGTCTGAAGTGAATGAATATGTGCTGCGTAACCGTGAAGTTACTAATCTGCCTATAGATTTGGCGATACGCTCCCGTTTTAATCCAACACTGGAAAATCAATGGTTTATGAGTGTCATGCAGATTATTAATAACGTGGCAATGCTTTCAATTATTCTGACTGGTGCAGCGCTGATTCGTGAACGTGAGCATGGCACCATTGAACATTTGATGGTGATGCCAGTAACGGTATTTGAAATCATGATGTCCAAAGTCTGGTCAATGAGTCTTGTGGTATTGATCGCAGTATTTGTTGGCTTAAAAGTCGTGATTCAGGGTGTATTGCATGTCCCGATTGATGGTAGTTTGCCGCTCTTTTTCTTTGGCGCCTTACTCACACTGTTTGCAACCACTTCGATGGGTATTTATATGGCAACCGTTTCAAAATCTATGCCGCAGTTTGGTTTGTTAATGATGCTGGTACTAATTCCAATGCAAATGCTGTCAGGCGGATCTACTCCACGCGAAAGCATGCCGGAAATTGTGCAGCAGGTCATGATGATTGCCCCAACTACACACTTCGTCTCTTTGGCTCAGGCCATTTTATACCGTAATGCAGGATTCGATGTGGTGTGGCCATCATTTGTATGGTTGTTAGGTATTGCGTCAGTGTTTTTTTATGTGTCTTGGAAGCGCTTTAAAGACACGATTCATACCATGGCGTAAAGAGTTTCCCTTTTGCAGGCAGATGACTCCCTGAATAGTCTGCCTGCTTTTTTTTATTCTTTGATAATAATTCAATGGCGCAAGATTTAAATAAATGTCATTTAATAGCATAATTTTTTTGAAATTTATAGGGGAATGTAGTGCTTCAAATTCTCTCTGAACTATGTGGCGGTGTCGGTCTATTTTTAATTGGTATGACGTTACTGACTGATAGCCTTAAAGAAATTGCAGGTCAGACCTTGAAGGAGTTACTGACACGGTTTACGGCAACACCGTTTAAAGCCATGCTGTCAGGTTTGGGCATGACATTGCTGGTGCATTCATCTACAGCAACAATTGTCGCCGCGATTGGTTTTGTCGGAGCAGGGGTACTTAGTTTCACGCAAGCCATGAGTGTGGTGATTGGTGCCAATATCGGCACAACCAGTACTGGTTGGATTGTGGCATTTTTGGGCATGAAATTTTCCATTTCCATGTTGGCATTGCCGATGATTGCTTTTGGCGCTCTACTTAAACTCATTGCTAAAGGTCAAATGGCTTTATTGGGTTTTGTGATTGCAGGCTTTGGTCTGATTTTCTTTGGCATCGATGTTTTGCAAAAAGCCATGGCGGGGTTTGCTGCACACTCAGATTTATCCTTTTTTGGTTATGACAGCTTGTGGTCACAATTGGTTTTGGTGCTGATCGGCATCATTATGGCGATGCTGCTGCAGTCCTCTAGTGCATCTATTACAGCGACTATGGCTGCTTTAGTCAGCGGTGCAATTGATTTACCGCAGGCACTATATATGGTGATTGGGCAAAATATTGGTGCAGTCGGCATTACCGTGATTTCGGTGATTGGTGCTTCGATCAATGCCAAACGTACAGTTGCTGTGAACGTGATTTTTAATCTCATCAGTGCGATTGTGGCATTTTTCATGTTGGCTCCGTTTTTTCTTTGGTTGATTAAACACAGTGCATTTTTCAGCAGCATTGATCAGGTGATTATGCTCGCGCTGTTTCATACCACGTTCAGTGTGTTGGGGGCATGTATATTTATGCCAAGTCTGAAATTTTTAGAACAGAAAATTATCCAATGGTTGCCAAGTAATAATCCTGCCATTTTAGACAGTCTGGATGATGCTAGTTTACAAGTACCTGCTATTGCAGTAGAGGCTGCGGAAAAGGCAGTATATTTCAGCATATTTGAGATTTTTAAAATTCTGCAAATGGTTTTTCAGACCGGTACATTACCTAGACAGCAGCAGCTGAATACGCTGAATGAGATTATTCAGCATATTGAGCAGTATTTAGAAAAAATAGCGATTCCTGAGCATCCTGCACTCAAACAAAAATTCTTATCATTACTGCGAGTAATGGTCTATGTACGTGTCTTACATAATGATTTAGAGCGTTTAGATAATGCCATATTGCTACGAACACAGCCGGCAATTTTTCAGTTAGCACTAGATTATTGCAATATTTTAGAAAGTTACTTTTCACATATAGAACAGTTAGCAGATCGGTCAGTCATTGAAAATCTTAGAGCCGATTTAAATCAGTTAAAAAAATGGACCAGTAGCCATCGTGCCGAAACGCGTAAAAAAGTCATGGAATATACCGAAGTAAATCAATTAAGCGCATCCAAAGGGGTGGAATTATTAGCTGCACAGCGTTGGATGGATCGCTTAATTGCACATAGCTATCGTTTCTCTAACGTGATGTATGAGCGTCTTTTAGAGGAGTCTTGATGAATGTGGTTCATCGCATTTTTTATCCAGCTGTGTTGAGGCTAAGAAATTGAATACTGTATTACTAGATTTGTCCTTTCAAGAATTATTGAGAGTCATGGTATCTGCATTAGGCTGCGGTTTATTAATCGGTTTAGAACGGGAAAGGCATAATCGTAAAGAAAGTGAACCCAGTTTTGCCGGACTGCGTTCATTTACCATTTGCGCCTTGCTTGGGGCAGTATGTTTTTTACTACATCTTGCAGTAGGTATCTTAGGTGCATTTTCAGTCACGACTTTTTGTGTTTATAGCCTGATTAAACAAAAACAGGATATTGGTGCGACCACTGAACTGGCATTTTTGATGACCTATTTGATTGGTGCATTATGTGTGTTTAATGTGCCGCTTGCTGCAGGGTTAGCGGTAGTGTTGTGTCTGATTTTAATGGGCAAGCAGTCATTGCATTATTTTGCTGGCAATTGGATTCAGCATTTTGAACTGCGTGACGGTTTGTTTTTACTGGCACTGATTTTAATTGCCTTGCCACTGATGCCGGATCAGGCAATGTGGGGCACAGTACTCAATCCATATGTGATTCTAAAACTGCTGATCATGATTTTAGGCGTACAGTCCTTGGCACATATTGCTAAACGTCTCTTGCCAAACAATAAAGCCTTGATGTTGTCATCTTTGGCATCCGGTTTTGTTTCTAGCACCGCAACTATTGCCAGTTTGGGCATGGAAGTCCGTTCAGGCAAAGCAGAAGCCAAATCTAATGCTGGTGCAGGCTTAATTTCCTGTATTGCGACCCTGTTACAGCTGCTGATTATTGTCGCAGGGATTAATTTTGCTTGGTTTAAGGTTTTATTGTTGCCTTGCAGTATTGGCATTGCAGTGCTTTTGATCATTGCCTTGATGTTAATTCATTCATCCAAAGCGACGATGGGTCAACAGGCTACACCACAAAATGATATTACGCATATGGACAGTCGGATGTTCAGCATTAAGGAAGCCTTGATCATTGTGGTAACACTGACAGTGATTCAAGCAGCGGTATATGGCTTGAATGTAGTGTTGGGTGATAGCGGTTTGATTATTGGGGCATTCTTCGCTTCTTTATTTGAAGTGCATGCCGCCATGGCAACGGTGGTGATGCAAGGAACACCACAGCAGATGACGTTGGTCTACGCTATGATGATTGGTTTGGCTGCACATGCATTTTCTAAAAGCATCAATGCATTTTTAACTGGTGGCGGGAAATATTTTCTATATTTTGCCCCCGCACAAATGCTGCATATGGCGATTTTAATGGCGGTACTTTGGATGGTTATTCAGTAAATTTAGGATTTATTTTCAATATTTTAGAATGATATTTAAGTTTTTGTTTTGTAATTCTATTTATTTTTAGCCAACTAAAAATGGCATTGCTTTTAAGAAATATGGGTAGTATATGAATTCCGTAGTTACACAAGCCTCCCCCCCGGTATATGGTCAAGTTGAGCGATATATTAATCGCGAGTTGTCAATTTTAGATTTTAATTTACGTGTCTTAGAACAAGCGGTCGATCCTTTAAATCCACTCTTAGAAAAATTGAATTTTTTATTAATTTTTTCTAGAAATTTAGATGAGTTTTTTGAAATTCGTGTTGCAACTATGTTGGAACATTTTGTTCAAGAGCGAGACATACAAACGGCTGATGGTTTATCCCCACAAGAAATTTTACATCAAATTTCGGAGACAGCACATGCTGCGATTGAACGCCAATATCAAATTTTAAATGAGCAAATTTTTCCGCAGTTAAGAGAAGAAGGCATCAGCTTTTTAAGACGTGGAGAGTTAACTCAAGCACAATCTAATTGGGTCAAAAAATATTTTCAGGAACAGGTTGCACCAGCCTTAACACCAATAAGTTTAGATCCTGCGCATCCCTTTCCACGCTTGGTCAACAAATCACTTAATTTCATTGTGACTTTGGAAGGTAAGGATGCCTTTGGCCGTCAGATCGATTTGGCAGTGGTTCCTGCACCACGTTCATTGCCACGTGTGGTGCGTTTGCCAGATGAGTTGACCGAAGGCAAAGAGCATCATGTGATGCTCTCTTCAATTATTCATACTCATGTGTCTGATTTATTTCCGGGAATGACGGCAACGGGTTGCTATCAATTTAGAGTAACCCGAAATGCAGATTTAACGTTAACTGAAGATGTTGAAGACTTAGCGGAAGCCTTAAAAGACGAACTCAGTTCACGCCGTTTTGGTCGGGCAGTACGTTTGGAGGTCAATAAAAATTGTCCAACACATATTTATGAATACTTACTCAAAGAATTCGATTTGGATACGCATCAATTGTATCGTGTCGACGGGCCTGTTAATTTGGCTCGATTGGTCTCGGATTTTAAACGCCCATATTTACGCTATGAGCCACATACTCCTGTGATTCCAAAAATACTGAAAAAATCTGCAAATATTTTCAGTGCGATGCAGAAACAAGATATTTTATTGCATCATCCTTTTGAATCATTTTCCCCTGTAATTCGATTATTACGTGAAGCCGCGCAAGATCCGCATGTTTTGGCCATTAAACAGACCTTGTACCGTAGCGGTGCAAATTCAGAAATTGTGCAAATTTTGGCTGAGGCGGCAAGAAATGGTAAAGAAGTCACCGCAGTGATTGAATTACGGGCACGGTTTGATGAAGAGTCCAATATCGCTGTTGCCAATGTTTTACAGGAAGCGGGTGCCGTGGTGGTATATGGCATTGTCGGCTATAAAACTCATGCCAAAATGATTTTGGTGGTACGCCGAGAAAATCAAAAACTGGTGCGCTACGCACATTTAGGTACAGGAAATTATCATGCTGGCAATGCCAAAATTTACACTGATTACGGTTTATTAACGACCAATCAAGATTTGTGTGAAGATGTACATCGTATTTTTCAAGAATTAACCGGTATGGGCAAAATGGTGAAGTTAAAGAAACTTCTACATGCACCATTTACTTTGCATAGTCAGTTGATGAATTTTATTGAAAACGAGATTGTGCTTGCGAAAGCAGGGAAACCGGCAAAAATTATCATTAAGGTCAATGCACTAACCGAAGTTCAATTGATTAATAAATTATACGAAGCTTCTCAAGCTGGTGTGCAAATAGAATTAATCATTCGTTCTATTTGTTGTTTACGTCCAGGCCTAATTGGCTTATCAGAAAATATTCGTGTTCGCTCAATTGTAGGGCGTTTTCTTGAGCATACTCGTGTCTATTATTTTTACAATAATGGTGATACACTTGTGTATTGTTCTAGTGCTGACTGGATGGAGCGTAATTTATTTAAACGTGTTGAAGTGTGCTTTCCTATTGAAAATACTAGACTCAAAAAAAGAATTTATCAGCAAGGGTTAGAAAATTATTTAATGGATAATCAACAAGCATGGCTATTACAAAGTGATGGTAGTTGGAAGCGTAACTCATGCATAGAAAATGAAAAGCCACATAATGCGCAGCACTTTTTGTTAAGCGTTATAAAGTAAATGCTTAACTTAAAGTTAACTCTTTTTAGGCCTATTCAACAACATTTAAGAAATTATGATCTTTCGATACAGGTGGAATGCCACTAATTTTAAAGTAGCAAGCACTTTGCCACCTTTTGTCAAATAAAGTTATAGGCAGATATAATATTTTAAGTTGTTGGATGGTCATTGTTTTTTGATTTAACACATTTAAATAGGATAAACATTTTTGGGTACTTTATATTTTGATCAAGTCTTACCTGTCCAGATGCCGAAGTTGATCTTTTTGCCTTGGTAAAAATATTTCATTTGGCTTATTTTATTTCATAGCGAATGAGTACGATGAAACAATAATGACATAATTTGAATATATCTAAATTATGTCGGTTTTCATTTGATCTAAATTTTTTAAATTCTTTTCATATCATTATATGAAAAATTTCTGTATTAGCTGATAGTAATACGGTAGAGAATAATTAAAAAACTGCTGATTAAAATGATAAGAGTAAAGGGAATTAAAAATTTATTAGATGTGAGCTTCATTTTTTCATTTTCCTATCACAAGATGCTGTTTTATATATTATAATTATACTATAAGTTATGTTGAAAATAACAAAAAATATGTAATTTTTTAACATGATTTTAAAAATTTAACTGAAATTGATAAGGGTTATTTTCGATTTTTATTTTCTCAATTTGATGAAAAAATATGAACCAATTTTCATAAAAGGTAGTATAGATTTAACTCTTAAAAAAGCAATTTTTGATATTGTTAAATTAATTTTGTTATATTTGAAAATTAGATGGTATTGAATTTGGATGGAGAGAATTCTTACTACTTCTAATTATCTTGATATTAAGTGTAAAACCAATACTTATAGGTTTTACACTTATATAGATTCTAAATCTAAATTATTTTACTGATTAAATCTTAGATCATCCCAATAACATGGCACTACAATCAAATTGTTCTCATGTAACCGTGACCATAATCGGGCACCTAAATCCCGCTGCATATTTTGGATTGTGAAATTGGAAATCAGCAGTGTAGATTTCATATTGTCATAACGACTATATAAAACCTTATGCACCATCTCCAGGCGTTTTTCATGTCGGTCATGCAGGCCATATTCATCTATCACCAATAAATCAAAACTGGAGAAATGCTCGATAACTTCCTTTTCAGAGCGTGAAGCATCTGACCAGGTGTCCATCATTTTTTGAGCAATTTCTGCACTGGTATAGTAGCGTGCAGATTTTGTACTGTTATGCAGAATGTTGCGAATGATTGACGCACTCAGATGAGTCTTTCCTGTACCTGGTGTACCAATGAGCAGCAGGTTTGGATAATGGTCAGAAATAATTTGCTGTGCAAAAGCCTGACATAGTTTTATGGCATTGTCTTGAGCAGGACATGCAACTACATAATTCTTGAAGCCACGGTCCAGGTAGCGTTTATTGAGCCCTGAGTTTTTGATTTTCTGTTGCAGCAACCGTTGTTGCAGCTCATCTGCATAGGCTGCATGTGAGCGATGGACCATTTCTTTTGCACACAATTTGCAAAGCCTGTGACCGGCGATTTCCATCAGGGGTATATGATGGGTAGGGCAGAGTGCTTCTGTTGTTTCTGCGCGAAACTGGAGCGTTTTAAGCATGGTATTCATGATTGTTCTCCTAAATCCATTTTGAATTTTCTAAAAAACTCTCATTTTTTTCTTCAAAATTTGAAGATGAAGATGAAGATGAAGATGAAGATGAAGGGCATGGTTCAAGCATGACTTGAGTAATACTCGGGCTCTTCTCAGGAGCTGCTTGAGCATTTACTTTTCGTTGCTTGGCTGATGCTTGAGCATTAGTTGCGGATTTTCCCCAACGTGCTTGAGCTGCATTTTTAGCTTTATCAGATTTCATTTGCTGATTTTGCAATGCCTGGCTTTTTAAACTGGTTAAAAAACTTGAATGAATTTGCTCAGATTCGATTTCAAACAATTCCAGGGCTATTAGCGTATTCAACAAAGTTTTAGCCTTGGTATGTTGCGATAATTTTGTGATGCTACATACCGTAGCTAGGTCATGAGGAATAGCACCGTTTTTCCAGAAATCCATCATTAACAGCAGTGCCGCACCAATTTGTTCTGCTGTCATTCGTGCAAATTTCGCCTGTAGGTCGCCAATATAGAGTGGCATCCAAATTGAAATATGTTTATGCATGTGTTCACCTTTTTTATAGGTATAGAGGGCTAAGGTCATCAATCAGATGACCTTGTATATTTATTTGATCAGGGAGCTAAGCTCATTAACCGGAGGCGAGCCTGTTGGGCTAGGTCATCGTAATGGGCTTGTCCATCATCCAGCAGTCGCTGTAGCCACAGTCTTAACGCCTGGTGATCATCGAAGCATTTGTTGATCTCCAGCAAAAACGCCAGATTGTGCAGTTTGGGAATGTGTAGCTCATGGATTAATTCACGAGCGACCGTATCCGCTTCAGGACTGACGACCACACCACCAAAGAAAGCTTTACTATTCATGTGCAAGCTCCTCTGTATTTAGTTTTTCCAGCATGGCTTCAAATGCACTGCCATCACGACGGGTAACATTGGGGATGTAACGGCTATAGACCCGGAATAGCATTTCAGTCGTTGAATGTCCCAATTGACGTGCGATCCATTCCGGATTCTCTCCTGCCGACAGCCAGAGCGTTGCTGCTGTATGACGTGTTTGGTAGGCTCTTCTAGGCTTTAATCCTAGAAAGCGCAAGATCGGATGCCAGACACGTTTATTCACCAAACGGTAATCGAGAGGTCCACCATCACGATTGCAGAAAACAAACTCTGATTTACCATTATTTAAGCTTTTCTGTTGCAGAAAGGCTTGGTAAACGCGGTCACTCATCTGGATTGTGCGGTCAGAACCATAGGTTTTGGTTCCACCCAGTTCCCCATTCACCAAGGCTTCACGAATATGGATTTCCCGACGTTGCAAGTCCACATTTTTCCATTGCAACCCATCAATTTCACTGGTGCGCATACCTGTGAAAAACCGAACAGTGTAATAAGGCTTAAAATCATCACGAACTGTGGCCAAGATTGCATGTACTTCCTTTAATGAAAAAGGCGTGACTTCAATTTTCCCTTGCTTTAAGTTCTTGATATTCTTATAAGGACTGTCAAAGTCATATCGTTCGGCAGCACTATCGAGTATCATACGAAGTGCTATCATAATCTGGTTGATTCTTGATGGTGAAAGGCATTCTTGGTTTTTCCCGTGAGTCACTTTGGCGAGGGATGAACGGAATCCAAGAATGTCTGACTTTTTGATATTAATAACCGGAATTGTGCCAAAAAAAGGAATTAAGTACTTTCTGATCACAATTTGAATTTTTTCCTTGTAGCTTGTACGCCATTCTATTTCTTTATCAGTGAACCAGATTTCACAGAACTTAGAAAATAGAGGTGTTTTTGAGCTGATTTCATTTACTCTGTTTTCTGCATTTTTGATTTCTTTCAAACGAGAACTTTTTGGAAAGTATTTAGCATAGTCAAAAATACCCAATAAGATTTCTGCCTCCATTCGTTCAATCGCTTTTTCAAGCTTTTTTCGATTTTGAGCATTGTCTTCAAGAGCGGTGGTTTCACGGCAACGGATACTTAAGTATCGAAAATCGACACATAACTTACCGTATCTAGTACGAATAGCAGCCATAATTATGTTCTCCTTACAGAAGTTGTAGGCTGTGTAGCGAGCCTAAAGTTGTTTTAGTCATATCTTCTTCAATACGCTCCCATACATATAAAATTTTGCGACCACCAAAAGGGCGAATGTAATGAATGCCTTCGATCAAAACGCTATCTTTTAACTGATTACGGATAGTACGTTCGTTATAATGGATTCGTTCCGCCAATTCTTTTGTAGTAATATAAGTAAGATTCATGTTTGTATCCTTTTATAAAGTATCACAATGGTGTTATTTAAGACCACAATGCGATAATAAATGCATTTAAGACACTATGCAAGTACTTTATTACACAATGGTGGTAATTAATGATAGTTTGTAACTTGCCAGTGCTTTTGGCAGAGCGAAGAATGAAAGTTGCGGATGTAGTTCGAGCGACTGGAATGAGTAAGACAACATTGCATAAGTTATATAATGGTCAATCGACTCGAATAGATTTTGAGACCTTAGAAAAATTGTGTGTATTACTTAATGTTGAAGTGGGTGATTTATTAAAATTTAAGAAAAATGAAGAGCAGAATGATTGATTAAAATTGAGTTTTTTGATCATAAGTAAATGTTTTAACTATGTATTTTTGGTGACCAAATTTGGTCACCATCAAAATAAAGCAAATAAAAAAATACTAAAATAGATGGAAAAAAGGGAAGTCAAGTGTATGGGGAAGGTGTTCTGATTATCTATACTGAAATTGATTAAAAAAATACCAGAATAGCGAATGAATTGATTCGTATATGATAAAGGGAAGGCACGTTTAGGGCACTTTTGGTCACGCAGCGAGCTTATACAATACTTTTTCTAAAATTTTTAGAGCTTCTTCCAAAGCTGGAACATATAGGTTTTAGAAAAAATATTATTAATAATCAACAAGAAAAAAGCCCCCATCTTTCGATGAGGGCTTTTTGAATCTGGAGCGGGAAAGGAGACTCGAACTCCCGACCCCAACCTTGGCAAGGTTGTGCTCTACCAACTGAGCTATTCCCGCATATTGAGCAGTTTTTTCTAAAAACTTACACTAAAAAATTTGGAGCGGGAAACGAGACTCGAACTCGCGACCCCAACCTTGGCAAGGTTGTGCTCTACCAACTGAGCTATTCCCGCATATTGAGCAGTTTTTTCTAAAAACTTACACTAAAAAATTTGGAGCGGGAAAGGAGACTCGAACTCGCGACCCCAACCTTGGCAAGGTTGTGCTCTACCAACTGAGCTATTCCCGCATGCCGTGTATAATACAGTATGAAAAATGATGGTCAATATGTTTCTGAAAAAACTTGTATCAATTGCATAAAATACAAGCATTTTATGCCAGATTTTCTAAAAAATTGCGCTTGAAACCCTAAAAGTCACCTCTGAATACAAAACATAGAGGTAGAACAGCTATACTGTATACAATAGATAAGATAAAGGCAGATTCTCATGAGCTTAGAATTACAACTGCGTGACCGTTTACAGCAATTGGCACCGACTTATTTAGAAATTGTGAATGAATCTTCGGGGCATGGTGGTTATTTTCCTGGCAAAGAGTCCCACTTCAAAGTGGTGATTGTCAGCGAAGCCTTTGATGGCTTACGTTTAGTGCAACGTCATCAAAAAGTATATGCCGCTGTGGGGGATTTATTGGCACCGAGTCGCATTCATGCACTGGCAATTCATGCCTTTGTAGAATCGGAATGGCAGGGACAAGACACGTCAAGCCCTGAATGTGCACATGCACCTAAGCATTAAGGATATTGGCTTGTTATGGATGCTCAAATGTTGTTAATGCTGCATTGGTTGGCTGTTGTTCTGGCAGGTGTGGCAATTGTGATTCGCGCGCGGAGTTTATTTTCGGGCACCGAAGGTAATTTGCCGAATCCATCTGCACGTAAATTCTTTGTGGCTTTTCAGCACAGTGCTATGACCTTGTTGATTTTGACGGGTGTTGCCTTGTTGGTGATGAAAGGTTTTGAAGTGCAGTCTTGGTTTTATGCCAAAATCATTCTGTTTTTCGTGCTGTTATCTTCTTTAAGCAAAGCCTATAAGAAGCAGGATCAGATCGTTTTGGCACAACGCCGTGCAGGCTTGTTTTTAGCTGTAGTGGCGTTTGTTGCAATTTTAGGCTTGGTGATGATTCAGCCAAATTTTGGTTGATTGTCAGACATTTTCGATAACGATAAAAAAATGATCGTTTACACTGCTGAACGATCACCGATAAAAATTGAGGGAGGGGGAATATGCGGACACGTGTGGTGTTTAATCAGAAAGGTGGCGTAGGCAAGTCGAGTATTACAGTCAATTTGGCTGCGATTAGTGCTTATCAGGGCTTAAAAACACTGGTGATTGATTTGGATCCGCAAGCCAACTCCAGTCAGTATTTATTGGGAGATGATGCGACGTATTCAGTGGATAAGCCTGCACTGGAACCGAATATCGAAAACTACTTTGAAGAAGTGTTGGGAGCAACCCAAAGCAAAGCAGGTTTATTGGGCAATGCGATTGGCTCTTTACTAAAAAATCGTTCCAAAGGTTTGGAAAGTTATGTGCATCAAACCCCGTTTAAGCAACTTGATGTGATTCCAGCCAGTCCGAGTTTAGGGGCTTTGGCCCATGCTTTAGAAGCCAAACATAAAATTTATAAATTACGGGATGCTTTGAAGTTACTCGAAGGTAAATATGACCGTGTTTATATTGATACTCCACCAGCCTTTAATTTTTTTACTTTGTCGGCATTAATTGCCGCAGATCGCGTGTTGATTCCGTTCGATTGTGATGTATTCTCAAAACGCGCCCTACAAAGCCTGATTGAAAATGTGATTGAAACCCAAGATGATCATAATGACCAACTGGAAATTGAAGGCATTGTGGTGAATCAGTACCAAGCACAAGCCAAGTTGCCGCGTGAAGTGGTGCAGCAACTAAAAGATGAAGGCTTGCCAGTATTGGAAAATATGTTGCCACCTTCAGTGCTGATGAAAGAATCCCATCATCAAAACCAGCCATTAATCTATTTAGCCAAAGATCATAAATTGACGCAGGCCTATCTTTCATTGTTCAATGAAATTGAGCAAAAATAAGATTGAGAAAACAGATGAAAAAAATTGCTTTATCTATCCTTGCTGCAAGTAGCGTATTGCTGACAGCGTGTGCAACCACGGTTAAACCGACTTATGTTTCGCCTACACAATATCAGTCATTGAACTGTCAACAATTGCAGGCAGAGTATGACCGTATTCAACAATATTTAGACCAAGGTGTTTCAGTACCCAAAAGTACGGGAATGGGAGTCGATGTTGGACTAGGTGGTGGTTGGAGCCGTGGAGGAGGCTGGGGCTTTGGTCCAAGTGTTTCATTAAATATGGGACAGTCTTCAAACACCAAAAAGACCGAAATCTCTCGTTTGATGGGGCAGCAAGATGCTGTTTTTCAGGCGGCTCAGTTTAAAAATTGTCCAATTAAAGTGGTGCCAAGAACTGCAAAATAGCTATTTCACCCTTTGTCATTGCACCACTGAAATGATAAAGGGTGAAAGTTTTTCAAAATATTTCAATATAAAATATAATATAAATAAAGACTTATCTTGGTTTATTGCGTTGTATACAACTTAACGGTTCTCAATTTAGACTGAGTTTGGCTTGTCCTTTGGGGGGAGTTTCAGATAAGGTGTGCAACACTTTAAGCTTGAGTAATAGGTTTTTATGATTGAGAGTTGGCTATTTGTATTTGCGATGATTGCGGTGTTCCTGATTCCAGGACCGACCAATGCATTACTGGCAAGCTCTGCACATCAACAAGGTATTCCTAAAACCAGTTTACTTATTCCGGCCGAATTATTGGGCTACATCTATGCAATTAGCTTGTGGTCGCTGTTTATCCATTTGACTCATCCTGTCTGGCCGCATTTGATTACCTTACTGCATGTGTTGAGTGCATTGTATGTGTTCTGGATTGCATTTCATTTGTGGAAGTCGACACATTTGCAATCGCATCATCAAAAGCATCCTCATATTCGACCACATCAATTGTTTTTTTCCACGCTTAAAAACCCGAAAGCACTACTTTTTGCCGCAGGAATTTTACCGTTAGAAATGTGGAATAGTAGTTTGAGTGTAGGCTTGGTTTTTTTGGTCTTTTCTTTAATTTTGATTCCAGTTGCATTGTTCTGGATGGTCTTTGGCAAAGCGATTTTGGCGGGAAATTTAAAGCAAATAAAAGCCGATCACTTATATAAAGGATCGGCTATGTTATTGATTATCTGTATGTTGCCAGTGGTAATTCGATTCTTTTAACGCTTATGCTTTTACTTTGTTTTTTGCTAGTTTCTGACGAATAAAACCGATAATGCCCGGTAAGATACTGATAATAATAATCCCGAAGATTAAATGGGTGAAATTGTCTTTGACTACAGGCATATTGCCAAATAAATAGCCGAGTGTAATAAACGAGGCAATCCAGCAAAAAGCACCAATTAAATTATAGGTTAAAAAGAATTTATAATTCATTCGTCCTGCACCTGCGACAAAGGGTGCAAAGGTGCGGGCAAAAGGCACAAAGCGGGCAAAAATAATGGTTTTACCACCATGTTTTTCAAAGAATTTTTGAGTATTAACCAAGTGCTGTTTATTAATAAAACGCGAATCAAGTTCAAATACCCGTGGTCCAATATATTTACCGATATGATAATTCAGGGTGTCACCTAAAACTGCTGCAATAAACAGTAAAATGCCCAAGACCCAAGGATCCATTGCTCCTGTAGACGCTGCCAACGCCCCTGCAGCAAATAACAAGCTGTCGCCCGGTAAAAATGGCATGACCACTAAACCTGTTTCGACAAAAATAATTAAAAATAAAATAGCGTAAATCCATACCCCATAATTTGTAATAAATTCGAGTAAATGGTCATCTACGTGTAAAATAAAATCAATGAGTTCCATGGGGTAAAACATCGCGAAAATGTAGCCAAATCCTAGCAGCCCATATACGGAAAGTCAGTATAAAAACGTAATTAATTTTAGCCATCTATCGTTCTAAATATAAAACGATAAGTCTGGAAAATGTATATTTATTCTATTATCAACAAAAACTAAGCTGTGCCTATCCACAAAATTAAGAAAAGGTTCAATTATGTTTAATCCGAATGTTGTTGTGAAAAATATCGTGACTCAACCTGCGTTTGATAATGCCGTGAGTTTAATCGCCCGTGCGCTCCTCGCGTATATCTTTTTGGTTGCGGGCTGGGGCAAATTGACTGCCTATAGCGCTACTGTTGGTTATATGGAAGCAATGGGGGTGCCAGGTGCACTATTGCCTTTAACCATCTTGGTTGAATTTGGCGGTGGTTTAGCGCTGTTATTTGGTTTTCAAGCGCGCTTTGCCGCACTTGGTCTAGGCGTATTTAGCATTATTACCGCGTTCATTTTCCACGCTGGTGCAGAAGATGCCATCAACTTTATGAAAAACTTTGCTATGGCAGGTGGCTTATTTTTCTTGATGTTGCATGGTGCGGGAAAATTCAGTCTTGATGCCCTCATTGAAAAATCAGAGGTTTAAATTATAGGTGGTAGGATTGCAGAATCCTGTTACAAGTCAAAAGCACCGATAAGTTCGGTGCTTTTTATTTAAATATTTGTTTTATATGTATATTTATTGGTTGTCCAAATAGTGTGCTTAATAACTGGAAAAATGGTAGAATATGGCGCTTATATTCGTTTGCCTATCATAGTTGTTTGTCATGACTACCAATTCTCAAATTACTGAAGATCGTATCCTTATTTTGGATTTCGGCTCTCAATATAGTCAGCTTATTGCACGTCGCGTACGCGAGGCGGGTGTATATTCTGAAATGTATGCCTACGATATGTCTGAAGAAGACATCCGTGCGTTTAATCCAAACGGTATTATTTTATCGGGTGGACCTGAAAGTGTGCATGAAGAAGGCAGTCCACGTGCACCGCAAGTGGTGTTTGAATTAGGTGTGCCTGTATTGGGAATCTGTTACGGTTTCCAAACCATGTCTGAACAACTCGGTGGTAAGGTTGAAGCGGGTACAGTACACGAATTTGGCTATGCTGAAGTTGATATTCAACAGCGCGACCACTTAATTGGTCAGCTTCAAGACCGTGAAAACCAATTACACGTGTGGATGAGCCACGGTGACAAAGTGAGCCGTCTTCCAGAAGGTTTTACAACAACTGCAAGTACACCAAGCTGCCCATTCGCTGCGGCATCTGATGAAAGCCGTCGTTTCTATGGCGTGCAGTTCCACCCAGAAGTTACGCATACTGCAAAAGGTGCAGAGTTATTATCTAACTTTGTTCACAAAATTTGTGGTTGTGGCGGTTTATGGACACCAGAACACATTATCGATCTTCGTGTAGAACAACTACGTCAACAGATTGGTGATGAAAAAGTTCTACTTGGTTTATCTGGCGGCGTAGATTCATCAGTTGTGGCTGCTTTATTACATAAAGCGATTGGTGACCAACTGACTTGCGTATTTGTAGACAACGGTTTACTTCGTTTAAACGAAGGTGATCAAGTGATGCAAATGTTCGCAGACAACATGGGTATCCGTGTGATCCGTGCCGATGCAGAAGAGCGTTTCTTAACAGCGTTGGCAGGCGAAGTTGATCCTGAGAAAAAACGTAAGATCATTGGTCGTGAGTTCATTGAAGTATTTGCAGAAGAAGCACGTAAACTTGATGGCGTGAAATTCTTGGCTCAAGGTACGATCTATCCAGACGTAATTGAATCTGCTGCAAGCAAGCAAGGTAAAGCGCACGTGATTAAATCACACCACAACGTGGGTGGTTTACCAGAAGATTTAGCATTTGACCTTGTTGAACCATTACGTGACTTGTTTAAAGATGAAGTACGTAAACTAGGTACAACTCTAGGTTTACCGCATAGCATGATTTACCGTCATCCATTCCCAGGTCCAGGTTTGGGCGTGCGTATTTTGGGTGAAGTGAAAAAAGAATATGCGGACATTCTTCGTCTTGCAGACGACATTTTCATGCAAGAACTTCGTGACAGCGGCTGGTATGACAAAACTGCGCAAGCATTTGCAGTATTCCAACCTGTTAAATCAGTTGGTGTAGTCGGTGATGGTCGTCGTTATGCATGGGTAATTGCACTTCGTGCTGTTGAAACTGTGGACTTCATGACTGCTCGTTTCGCGCACTTACCGTATGAATTGGTTGACAAGATTTCTACGCGTATTATGAATGAAATTAAAGATGTTTCACGTGTTGTGTATGACGTGTCATCTAAGCCACCAGCAACAATTGAGTGGGAATAAAGTAAGTGCAACAGTTGCAGTTTTTTGATCAAATGCAACAGATTCGCTTTATTGACTTGTTCGCAGGGATAGGTGGTTTTCATCTAGCCCTTGCGCGACAAGGCGCACAATGTGTTTTTGCATCAGAAATTAATGAGAATGCTAAGAAAACATATCTAGCTAATCATAATTTAGATGCGGGTGCTTGGCATGGTGATATTACATTAATTGAACCACAGCAGATTCCTGATCATGAGGTCTTGTGTGCAGGGTTTCCATGCCAGCCGTTTAGTCAAGCGGGGCAAAAAAAAGGTTTCGATGATGTTAGAGGAACTTTGTTTTTTAATATTTTGCAAATTTTAGAAGAAAAAAAGCCTGAAGCCTATTTTTTGGAAAATGTACGAGGACTACTTAAACATGATAATGGACGTACCTTTTCAGTTATTCAAGAAAAACTAGAGGCACTTGGTTATAGCTTTCAAAGTTTTGTTGTCAAATCAAGTGATTATGGTTTACCACAGCATCGGCCTCGTCTTTTTATGATTGGTTTTCGAGATGGTGTGACTAAAATAGAACAGCCAGAAAAACTCCCATTGAAATATACGATGAGTGATATTTTTTCAGGAAATTGTGAAAAAGAAGTTGGATTTACATTACGAGTTGGTGGGCGTGGATCAGTTTATGGTGATCGACGAAACTGGGAGTTTTATAAAGTTGATGGTGAGATTCGACGTTTAACTTCTAAACATGGTCTTCTGATGCAAGGTTTTCCTTCAGATTTTATTTTTCCTGTATCTGAAATAGAAGCAATGAAGCAGTTAGGAAACTCTGTATCGGTTGATGCCATAGAAGCATTTTATAAGAAAATTAAGGAAAAACTAAGTGCAGAACAATTCACACTTGTTAAATAAATATAATATTGTTAAGCAAGGAGCTGTATTTAAGGCCTTTCAATTGGTTCTTGAAAATAGTTTAGATATTCAAAATTTAAAACCACATGAGCAATTGCGAGTTTTGTGGAAAGCATATAAAGACAGTTGTCCAAACAATAATAATATTAATGGTAAAATATTCGAGGCAATTATTGCGACAGTAATGCTTGAGAACGGAATTGGACCAATTTTTTCTCAAGCTAACGTTGTTTTTGTTCCAAATGTGAATTTTGATTTGATAGTTTATAGTAAGGAATTTGGACCAATATCAATTTCGGCTAAGACATCTTTAAGAGAAAGATACAAACAGGCTGATTTAGAGGCTGTTTCTTTAAAGTATGTACACCGTAAAGCTAGGTGTTACTTAGTCACTATGGATAAACCAGAAGCTATAAGATTAGAAAAAAAGTTAAAAGAGGGTGATCTGTTAGGAATTGACGACATTGTATTAGGGGATGAAGCATCATTTGATGAAATGATTGAGTTTTTAGGTTCTATTAGTCTAGAAAAGCCTAAAGCGGTAGAAATAATTAAGTCTTTTTATGTCTATGATGTCGTGCAGAATGATAAATAATAGACCAAGATCGGTTTGATGAAGATAACTTTTAAGGACGCGTAAGCGTCCTTTTTATGGCTTGAAATAAGGAAGAATAGTTGATTTAAGATATATAAAGATATATCTTAATAAGTATAAATTCATCTATAAAGCGAATAAATATTATGAAACAGGGTTCCCATCATGACTATGAGTCGTACTCCCATTATACAGAACGCCCGCATGGTGGACGTCGTGGTCGTTTATTTGAAGCAGGTCGAATGAAATTATTGGTGCTATATCTGATTGCCCAAGCCCCCAAACATGGTTATGAACTGATTAAAGATATTAGTGAATTGGTAGGAGGTGGTTATAGTCCAAGTGCAGGCACCATCTATCCGACTTTAACTTATTTGGAAGATATGGGTTTTGTTCAAGTGCAACTGACTGAAGGGGATCGTAAGCAGTTCTATATTACAGATGCAGGAAACGCACATTTAAAAGAACAGCATTCCGTGATTCAGCAGCTATTAGAGAAGTTGGAAACCAAGCGAGATATACAAAGTAAAGATGAGCTGATGGATATTCACCGTGCTATGGAAAACTTAAAGACTTCACTACGCCTAAAACTAAATGCTAAATCGGTTGATGTTGAAACCATACGTCAGATTGCTGCGCATATTGATGCTGCTGCCGTGGCAATTGGTCGACTTTAAGGATCTCGAGCCTAGTATGCAAAGTCAGGAATTATTGAAACAGGCACATTTAAAAGTCTCTTCAGCTCGAACATCGATTTTGCAGCAATTATTGGATGCTAGAGTAGCGTGTAGTGCAGAACATCTATATTTACAGCTACATCAGCAACAAAGTGGTTTGAGTTTGGCTACGATCTATCGCGTACTGACAGAGCTAGAACAAGCAAAATTGATTGAACGACAATACCATCAGCGTGCCAAAGCCAGTTTTGTGATACGGCAACAACGAGCGCAGTGTCAAATCCTACACCTGCAAAATGGGCAAGTCGAAGCATTTGAACATCAAGATTTATCCAACTATCTCAACCAGTTGGCTGATGTTATGCAACAACAACTGGTCAAAGTTGAACTCATCTTACATGTACAACTCAAAAGCTGAGTTTTAAATTTATTCGTTTAAAGGACAATACAATGAAACAACATCAATATCATATTACAGTGCAACATCTTTGTGATGCCAAGGGACAACCCTCAACCTATACTGAAAAATTGGCATTCAATGTAGGTAATCATGATGATATTTTGGCAATTGTCGAGCGTATGCAACAGGCAAAATTGTTTGATAAAGATGCCACTGCTGCATTTGCACTCGGTTTAAAGCTGTTTGGTGAAACGCTATTGGAAAATCGTCAGCATCCTTTATTTGAACAGCTATTACCGCAGTTTGGGCAATTTATGAAACATCTTAAACACACATTGGCACAGCAGACCACAGTTCAAGAGGTAAGAGAAGAATAATCGGGGACTACCTTAGACTTCATTCGGTAAAGAATCAAAACAGACCACTTGATTGCGGCCATTCTGTTTGGCGCGATAAAGGGCAACATCGGCTTCTTTAATCAGTAGATGTAAATCGACGTCTTCAGGATCAAGCTGTGAAACACCGATTGAAATGGTGAAATTAAGTTTAATATTATTGCCAATATACACTGTAGAGGATTCAATTTTTTGTCTTAATCGGTTGGCAATCATCATGGCATCTTCGAGTGCAGTTTCGGGAAGAAGCGCAACAAACTCTTCACCGCCAAAACGTGCCAAGACATCTTCACGCCGCATTTCTTTGCGCGCGATTTCCGCAATATTCTGTAGAACTTGATCGCCAATATCATGACCATAGCTGTCATTAATGCGTTTAAAAAAGTCGACATCAAACATGAGCAAACAAATAGATTGATATTGCGGCCATTGATGGATTTTTTGATCAGCAATCAATTCAAATTGGCGACGGTTGTTTAATTGGGTGAGTTCATCAGTGTGTGCCAGTTCACGCAACATGTGACGATCCCATTCTTCTAACATAGAGCGTAAGAAGGTGCGGCGCGCATTTAAAGTGTTATTCCAGCTGATATATAAGCTAAAGATAAGAATTGGAATATAGACCAGTAAAAAGATAATCGTTTGTTGTAGCGTGTTATTAAGATGTATGACGCCAGAAATAATGACAGCACTGATGAGTAATGCCGTTAATACTGAAGGCCGAAAGCGGACTTGAATAGATAAGCAGCCCAACAAGATAAAAATGACTGAAGCATATTGATAAAAATAAACACTCGAGTTTTCGGATTGATGGAGTAGCCAGAACCATACTGTGGCAGCGAAAGCACTCGAGATCGGTAGCAATAAGTCTAAAGTTAGAATGTTTTTACAGTATTTAAACATCGCCCAATTCAACAGCATAAAGCTTGAGACTGCACTTGTACGTGCTATGCCTGAAATATAGACAATATCTGGCAATAAAAACCAATCCGCAAAAAAATAACAGAGAAAGGACAGTTGTGCTAAAAAATTAATTTGCCTTAAATGGTGTCGTTGATGCACATTTTGATAACTGTAATAACACTCCTCAAATTGTGGAGGAATTGGAGCGTTACGATCTTGTAATGCATTGACGATGGCGACACGATTTTCAGGTTCGCATAATTGGGAGGGTAAAATGTAAGTATCAGGGGTATGTTGAGTTTTATTGCGATTTTCTAATCCAATGCTGTGCTTATGACCCAATTCAGTTTGTCCATATCCTCCTTTAATCATAGGCTACTGCTCCATTGTATTTACAATGCATTCTTATGAAATAATAAACATTAATCACAGTTTTGTATATAAAATGCACACTTTTTGTTGAAATAGATATGTGAAACCAAATTCGTTTTTCTTGTTCATATTCTTTCATTTTATTAGATAAATGCGATCCATTATATAGACAGCCGTATTTTATTGTATGGAATTTTTATCTTTCAGATAAAGATTTACAGGTAAATTTTAAATTGAACTGGTCGTTTGTAGAGGTTATCGCTATGCTGATGTGATTGGAAAACATAATTTTAGGATAACAATATGACGAATAGTAACTATATTGAACTTTCAGATTCAGATGATTGTGAAAAATATATTAACCAATTTATTCAAGAGTTTCCTCTACGTTCAGCAGAAATTGGTCAAGGAACTGTTATTAAACGTGCTTTGCCAAGTCGGCATAAACGTATGATTGGAGCATGGTGCTTCTTGGATCATGCAGGCCCAGTCAGTTTTCCTCAAGGGGATGGTTTGGATGTAGGACCTCATCCACATATTGGCCTGCAAACTTTCACATGGATGATTGAAGGCACCATGATGCATACGGATAGTTTAGGTTCGAAACAGCTAATTCGCCCGAAACAGGTGAATTTAATGACCGCGGGTTATGGAATTTCACATACTGAAGTTGCTCCTGCAACAGAAACCCATATGCACGCAGCGCAACTCTGGATTGCTTTACCTGATGATAAGCAGAATATTGCACCACGTTTCGATCATTACCCAGAATTGCCTACTTTAGAACAAGATCAAGTTGAGTTTACAGTGTTGGTGGGTGAGTTCTTAAATGTAGTTTCCCATGTAAAAGTGCATACCGAACTGTTGGGTGTCGATATGAAAGCCTTGGCGTCGACTACAACACGGTTACGACTTAATCCAAAGTTTGAATATGGTTTTTTAGCATTAGAAGGCACCGCTGTTGTTAATGGTCATGAATTAAATGATGACAATATGTTGGCACTAGAACCAGGTGTAACCGAAATTACAGTGGAATTGCATGAGGGAGCGCGTATTTTATTGCTTGGTGGAGAACCCTTTGAATCGGCAATTTTACTGTGGTGGAACTTTGTAGGGCGTACCCAAGAAGAGTTGCAGTTAGCACGTGAACAGTGGGTCAATCAAGATGAGCGCTTTGGAAGTATTCCTGATTATGATGGGCCTCGTTTAGAAGCCCCTGTTTTCCCAGACAAAATGAAAGCATCAAAATAACAAAGGAACAATAAGATGAGTATTATTGCGCAAGCACAGGTTCGCACACGTGCGGAACATTGGTTAGGTGACATCTCAAGTGGGACACATCATTTTCTCACAGATAAACCAGCCTCATTTGGGGGGCAAGATTTGGGACCAGCACCCTATGATTTTCTTTGTTCAGGTTTGGTGTCATGTACCATGATTACTTTGCGTATGTACGCTCAGCATAAGCAAATTGATTTGGGTGATTTTAGCGTGGAAGCAGAGTTTCATGGTAATAAGGACGGGCAGGAATGGATTGAGCGTCGTTTATCCTTTCAACAGCTTTTATCAGAAGAATTACAACAGAAAGTCCTTGAGATTAGTGAAAAGACTCCTGTCACCAAAACTTTATTACGTAGTTTAGAAATACACACTCGCCTGATGTAATCAGGCTTTTTATATTCAGGTGAATTGCTGAAGTTAAGTAATTCCGATATTGGTAAATTGAGGCTAGGGCATGATTACCTTACATCATTTGGAGCAATCCCGCTCTTTTCGCATTTTATGGGCTTTGGAGGAGTTAAATCTGAATTATCAGATTCAGTTTTACCGACGTTTGCCAACGTTTGCTGCACCTCCTGAACTGAAACTGGTACATCCTTTGGGTAAGGCGCCTGTTTTGACGGATGGAGAGGGAAGCATTGCCGAATCTGCTGTGATTTTAGAGTATTTACAAGAACAATATGATACACAGCAACAGTTCAAACCGCAGGACCATGCCAATAAACAACAATACCGTTATTGGATGCATTATGCAGAAGGTTCGTTAATGCCGCTGTTGGTGATGCAATTGGTGATGACCAATGTACCGCAGCATGTTCCTTTTTTGATTAAGCCTGTCGCGAAGAAAATTACTGCGGGGGTGAAAGCAGGATTTATTCAACCCCGCTTAAAAGATCATGTGCAATTTTTAGAAAGCTATTTGGCTACTCATGATTATTTTGCGGGTACGTTCTCTTTTGCAGATATTCAGATGAGTTTTCCTTTGCAGGCATTAGTGTCGAGAACTCAGGGGAAATATCCTAATATTCAAGCCTTTATCCAGCGTATTGCTCAGCGTCCAGCCTATCTCCGTGCACAAGGCAAAGAGCAAGCCTTATAAGGGTCGAGGGCATAAAAAAAGATGCTACATCAGCATCTTTTTTTATGTTACTTAGCGTTTGACGACAATGGAGTCGATACCGCTATGTTGTAAAGTTTGTTGTGCAATGACGGCTGCTTCTTGTGAGTCATAAGGCCCAGATACCACACGGTACCAAGTTTTACCTCCTTCAACAGTTTTCACCACATCTGCGGATAAACCATTCAAGATAATTTCAGCACGGCGCGCATCAGCACTGTCAGGATCGGGGTAGCTACGAACTTGTAAAATATAGCTTGGTGTACGTTCTGCTGGTGTTGGATTGATTTGAGCTTCTGTAGTATCAGTTGCGGTGCTGCTTGCCGCTTGTTCTGCTTGAGGTGCTTCCACAATCACCACAGTGCCTGAATCTTTATTTTCAGGAATAGCCTGTTCGGGAATCGGGGTGACTTGTTGTTGTGGCAACAAATCATAAAAACGATAATCCTTGTTGGTTTCTTCTTGATAGTGTTCAGATGTCACCTGATTTTTAGGTTGAGCAGGTGCCCACGGTTTCCATAGCATTAAAGCAACTGCAAAACTAAGTACGATAAGAATAACCACAAGCGTACCCAACCACGCTGGAATCAGTGGTTTTTTCGGTTTATTTGGTCGTTCTGAAACACCGCGTTGCGTTTTTCCAAACACGTGGAAACCTCTTTTCTTCTCATCAATACAAAGGACTGACTTATTATTTCTTTATTTTAATACACGGCCTCAATGGATTGAGAGAGGTGTGTCGTATCAAAATAAACAATCGCTTTGCAAAACTCAAGTTTCACAAAGCGAGAAATACATCAGTGTTTACATAGCCACTTTCAAGTGCGTAGCTTTCGGTCTTACAGTTCAGGCATGGCTCTTGATCCGACGATGTGCAAAGCGTTACTTTACCTGTTACATCGTCTCAGGTGCAGATACACCTAATAATTCTAAACCATTGCGTAATACTTGTTGTACGTTTACTGAAAGTAATAGACGTGCTTGTGTAAGTTCAGCATCATCATTCAGTACTTTGTGCTCATTATACCAACCATGGAATAAAGCAGCCAATTCTTTCAAGTAGTTACCGACCTGATGTGGTTCGTAAGCATTGGCAGCACGTGCAACCACTTCTGGGTAAGCAGCAAGTTTGGCAAGAATTTCTGTTTCTGCATCCAAGTCCAATTTATTGGCAAATTGGCGGGCAGTTTCAGCATTGAAATTGACACCTGTTGTGGTCGCTTTTTCAAGCATACGACAGATACGGGCATGGGCATATTGAATGTAGTACACCGCATTGTCTTTGCTTTGTGAAACTGCAAGGTCCAAGTCAAAATCAATGTGTTGTTCAGATTTACGCATCACATAATAAAAACGTGCAGCGTCATTGCCGACTTCTTTACGCAGGTCACGTAAAGTCACGAATTGACCTGAACGCGAAGACATTTGCACCATTTCACCACTACGCCACAAGCTCACGAACTGAACTAAAAGGACAGTCAGTTTCTTCGAGTCATAACCCATTGCATCAATAGCAGCTTTTACACGTGAAATATAACCGTGGTGGTCTGAACCCCAAATATCAAGCAGGTCAGTATAACCGCGTTGTAATTTGTTTAGGTGGTAAGCAATGTCAGAGGCAAAATACGTGGTTTGACCGTTACGGCGTTTGACCACACGGTCTTTTTCATCGCCAAATTCAGTCGATTTAAACCAGATATTGCCCTCTTTTTCGTAGAGGAAACCACGTTGATCAAGGGTTTGAAGTGCTTCATCAATCTTTTCAGTTAAAGAGGCTTCACTGAACCAGTGATTAAAGGTCACACCAAACTCACCTAGGTCATCTTTAATATCATCTAAAATGGCTTTGAGGGCAGCTTGATGGAAAACGCGATAACCTTTGCCCGTCAATTGTTGTGAATTAAAAATTAAACCATCAATATGCTTTTCTTTGTCGCCAGAAAGTACCACTTTGTTGCCTTCAGCATCAAGTTCTTCGGCATATTGCACATCTTCAGGTACATCTTTATAGACGTCTGCTATAGGGTGAACATAGGCATTGCCATCTTTATCAATAATGCTTTGCGCAATTTCCTTAACGTAGTCCCCTTGATAGGCATTTTTCGGGAACACTAGTTCTTGACCTGTCAACTCTAGGTAACGTAAGTAAGTGGAGGTTGCCAAAATGTCCATTTGACGGCCTGCATCATTGACATAGTATTCGCGGTCAACTTTTGCACCTGTAGCTTCAAGCAGGTTCGCAACCGTCATGCCATAAGCTGCACCACGACCATGGCCTACATGCAAGCTAGATGTTGGGTTGGCGGAAACAAACTCGACTTGGATGCGTTTTTCTGCATTCACTTGGGTGCGACCAAATTGTGAGTTTTGTGCTTGAATTTGATCAAGTACAGCAAAACGCTGATCGGCATTTAAAAAGAAGTTAATAAAGCCTGGACCTGCAATTTCTGCTTTGCTGATGTCAGCTACTTCAGGCAGTGCTGCGAGAATTTTTTCGGCCAAATCACGTGGCTTGATACCCGCAGCTTTTGCACCAATCATGGCGATATTTGATGCGAAATCCCCATGGCTTCGGTCTTTGGTACGCGTCAAAGTACTGTTGTTATTCCAGTCAGATGGGAGTACGCCTTCCGCTTGAAGGGATTGCACTGCATGATCGAGCGCTGCTTGTATTGCCGTGTTCATAGAGTCGAAAATAAATGTCGCAGAAAAACAGCAAATATAGCAAATTTCGGACCATAAGGTGAGTCCTTTCTATAGAATGTTTTTTATTCGCCTTGAAATTTTTCATAAGGCTCTTATAAGCTGCATCACATCTTGTCAGAGAAACTATGGCATAGTGATTAAATACAAAATTTTGGAAGCAATAGATGACTACAGAACGTCCTAAAATTATTGGAAATATTCCGAAGCTGCCAGCCAAATTTGTCGGTTGGGTGATGCCCTTTTTTCTCTCTTGTTTAATGAGTGGTATTATTTCATTTATCAACATGCTACGTAATTTGGGTTGGAGTGATACCTTTTTATCACTTTGGTTTTCAGCATGGATGATGTCATGGGCAATTGCCTATCCGTAGTGTTGGTGATGTTGCCATTGGTGCGTAAGTTGACTGGGCTATTGGTAGAGATGCCACCTAATCAACCACCCAAATAAGGATGAAAACTCACGAAGAAATTAGCCAAAAGTCTTAATATTTATAAGATATTGTTTTATATAATAATATTTTTATTTTCTTGGATTTTAATATCATTTTAAAAAATACTAAGTGAATTAAATGGAATTGAGTGTTAAAAAACTAAATTATAGAAAATAATGATAACTGATTTAGGTGTATTTAAGTTTTAACTTGCTAAAATATCTATATATTATAAATATATCAGCAATATTAATGAAATTGGTATGTATTTTAAATACAAAAAAACAATAAATAATGCTCCATTTAATAGCGAAATTATCTTAATACCATTATCACGTATCTAAATATACGTTGCTGGGAAAATAGGTCTAAGCTATACACCGAATCAAAAGAAATTTGATGACGTAAAGTAATCCTGCTGAGAGGATTGCGCGCACTGAGACTGGTTATGACAACTGCACAATTGAAGACGAAACACCCTTTATATATCCCGTACGCTGGAAACACTCTGTTAGAACTCCCACTATTAAATAAAGGCTCTGCTTTTACAGAAGAAGAACGCACGCGCTTTAATTTACATGGCTTGGTTCCGCATGTGATTGAGTCGATTGAAGAGCAAAGCCAGCGCTCATACCAACAATACTGTGCTTTCAATGATGAAATTAATAAGCATATTTACCTGCGCAATATTCAAGACACCAATGAGACTTTGTTTTATCATCTGATTGAAAATCATCTAAGTGAGATGATGCCAATTATTTACACGCCGACTGTAGGTGAAGCGTGTCAGCGTTTTTCAGATATCTATCGCCGTCATCGTGGGATTTTTATTTCATACCCTGATCGTGCACATATCGATGATATTTTACACAATGTAAATAAAAAGAATGTCAAAGTGATTGTGATTACCGATGGTGAGCGTATTTTAGGTCTGGGGGACCAAGGGATTGGTGGTATGGGCATCCCGATTGGTAAGCTTTCCCTCTATACTGCATGTGGCGGAATTAGCCCAGCTTATACTTTGCCAATTACGCTTGACGTGGGTACCAACAATCAACAATTGCTGAATGATCCTATCTATATGGGTTGGAGTCAGCCACGAATCAGTGGTGAAGAGTACTATAGCTTTGTGGATGAAGTGATGGCAGCGATCAAACGTCGTTGGCCGAAAGCACTGATTCAGTTTGAGGATTTCGCGCAAAATAATGCGATGCCATTGTTAAACAAATACCGCGATGAGGTGTGCTGCTTTAATGATGATATTCAAGGCACTGCAGCGGTTTCAGTGGGCAGTTTGATTGCGGCATCGCGTGCGGCAGGCAAGCAACTCAAAGACCAAATTATTACCTTTTTGGGTGCAGGTTCAGCAGGTTGTGGTATTGCAGAGCAAATCGTTGCGCAAATGGTAGCAGAAGGTTTAACTGAAGCTGAGGCGCGTGGACGTGTGTTCATGGTGGATCGTTTTGGTTTGATCACTGAAAATCAGCCTAACTTGCTTGATTTCCAACGTAAATTGGCGCAAAAACCTGAAGTGATTGCGACTTGGGGTAATGCTGAAGAACATATTTCTTTATTGGATGTGGTTAAGCAGGCTAAACCGACGGTATTAATTGGTGTTTCGGGTCAACCAGGTCTATTTACTGAAGAAGTGATTAAGACCTTGGCGAGTAATTGCGAATCTCCAATTGTGTTGCCTTTATCGAATCCAACTTCGCGTGTGGAAGCAGTGCCTGCAGATATTGTGCAATGGACCGAAGGTCGTGCATTGATTGCCACAGGAAGTCCTTTTGCACCTGTGAATTATCAAGGCAAAATTTATAACATTTCACAATGCAATAACTCGTATATCTTCCCGGGGATTGGTTTAGGGGTGGTGGCTTCAGGCGCAACTCGTGTAACGGACAGTATGCTCATGGCATCAAGCAATGCCTTGGCAGATTGCTCCCCTAAACTCAGTAACGCTGATGCAGATTTACTGCCAGATATCAATGATATTCAAAAGGTTTCTAAAATCATTGCATTTAAAGTGGCAAAAGCAGCCATGGATGCAGGCGTTGCACCGATGGTCAGCGATGAACTATTACATGAAGCGATTGAAGCGAATTTCTGGAAACCAGAATACCGTCAATATCGTCGGATTACCTTTTAATCCAATCGAAAGGTTTTAATAAAAAAGAGGCGTAAGTCTCTTTTTTTTATGGATAGGTGTTGAGCCTAAAACATTTCTCGAAAGTATGTTTAAACATGGAATAAAAATACTACAAAAAGAGCTAGACGTTGATTTGAGCGGTTCATTAGAATGTCGCGCTTAATATACGTATAACTTTTAATAACGAATTACAACTATGTTGAATCATATTCATCGTGTTTTAGACCAATTGGGTCTAACGACACTAAAAAGGGCTATTCACGTCCAATTTTCCAATGCGGAGTTGAATACGCAGGTCTTTCTACAGCGTATTGAGGGGAAACATGCGCTCAATGTTGGCTTAGAACTCGAATTAATCTGTTTATCGACCAATGCTCATCTGGCCTTAAAGCAATTTATAGGTTGCCAAGTGGCAGTTGACCAAGTGACCGATATGGGGCAATTGGCACGGATCACAGGCATCATTACCCAAGCCAGCCAATTACAAAGCGATGGTGCTTTTACGGTTTATCGATTGGTGTTGCAAGATGCAACGGCACTTTGGCATAAGCGACGTAACAGTCGAGTATTTATGAATAAAAGCGTGCCTGAAATTAGTGAAATTCTATTTAAGGAATGGCAGGAAAAAAGCACGCTGTTTAATGCTAGCCTGAGTCTAAATCTTTCAGGTTTAACTCAAAATTATGATGTTCGTCCATTTGTGATGCAGGCGAACGAAACCGATTATGATTTTTTAACCCGTCTATGGCGTAGTGAGGGTATTAATTGGCTGGTCGATGAAACCAGTCTGATCGTTAGCCATGCTTTGCAAGCGATTGAGTCACAAAAGTTAAGATTGATAGATGATCAGTTGCAATTTACTGCTTTGAATCGGGGCATTATCCGTTTTCATCGCAGTCATGCTACCGAGCGTTTTGATAGTATGACCAGTTTGGTGGCGCATCGACAATTACAGTCGACAGCCAGTTCGGTTCAACGTTGGCAAGCGGATACTTTGCAACAGGATGATGGAAGTGGCTCATTGTTGAGCAGCCATCAGCAGAGTGAAAGTTATGCCAATGAAAGCCTCAGTTTGGAACAGGCATGGTCAATTACGCCTGCTTGGATTTCAGACCTGACAGGCGCCGATCAGACCACGGCATCGGGGACGCAACAATTAGAAAAACTCAATGCGAATTTGGGGCAGTATCAAGCTGCTTGCGCTAAATATTTTAAAGCGCAGACGAGCGTGCGTGATGCGCAAGTGGGGTATTGGTTTGAATTGCAAGGACATCCTGAAATTGACCAACACACAGGTGCTGATAGGCAGTTTTTGATTTACGAAAAGCAGTTTTATAACCAAAACAATTTGCCCGTTGAATTACACAATCAATTGCGTCATTTGCTCGAATCTAGTCATTTTTCTCGCAGATCATCTGAAGAGCGTCAAGCCAATGAGCTGACACTGGTCCGTCGACAAATAAGAGTTTTACCTGAATACAATCCTTTAACACATCGCCCCGTGGCCTACCCGCAGCATGCTCGTGTAGTTGGACCAGAAGGCGAGAAAATTTATGTGGACGAATGGGGGCGAATTAAAGTTCGTTTTCTCTTTACCCAATCTTCCGATCATCAGCATGACGAAGGTGCAGGCAGCAATCAAAATGACACCGATTCAGCATGGGTGGATGTTTTAACGCCTTGGGCAGGCGAAGGCTATGGCGTCCGTTTTCTACCACGTGTCGGTGAATTGGTGGTGATTGACTTCTTTGATGGCAGTGTTGATCGGCCTTTTGTGACGGGGCGGATCCACGAAGCCGAACGTTATCCAACGCGTTTTGATGTAAAAGGACAATTACCTTCGACGAAGAAATTAAGTGGAATACGTTCTCAAGAAGTGGACGGAAGCGGTTTTAATCAGTTGCGTTTTGACGATACGACGGGTCAGATCAGTGCCCAGTTACAAAGCAGCCATGCTGCAACCCAGCTGAATTTGGGTAATCTTAGCCATCCTAAAGAAACTGAGCAAAGCAGTGGTCGAGGCGAGGGTTTCGAACTCAGAACTGATGCTTGGGGAGCGGTGCGTGCTGGCAAAGGCATGCTGATTAGTACTTATGCGCAAGAGCAAGCGATTGCTGACCACTTAGAAGCAGCCCAAGCGCAGTCTTTGCTTTCACAGGGCTACGACAGTATGAATGTACTGAGCGAAATTGCAGTGAAACAGCAAACAGATGCTTTGAATGTGATTCATCGGTTGCCGAAGTTTATTCAATCACTCGAGTTAAAAACCACAGGGCAAGCGCTAGAAAGCACATTAAATCTGTTCAAAGAAAGTATGAATAAAGATCCAATTCATGCATTAAAGGATTGTGGCGGTTTTATTGCAGACATCGGGGCATTAGGGGGCGATACCAAAACCGTTGTAGAGGAGTTCAATGCATTCTTTAGTGATGCCAAGGATGCTGCTGAAAATTTAAAAGCATTTATTGAAAATGTTGAAGAACATGGTGCTGATCTGGTTAAAGGTAAACTGGCAAGTATCAAGGATCGAATTCAGCAAAACCCTTTTGAGAGTATTCAGGAAGTAGGAAAAGTTTTAGCCAATGTTGATATTCAAGATTTTGACTTGATGAGTGCATGTGGAACTTTTCGCAAAGGAAATAAATTGGAAGTTACACCATCCAAAGCATTAGATTCTTTGCAAGACTTTATGGAGGGGTATACCCAAGGTCTAGAAAGTAGTTCTGATGCAAAGCAGCAAGAACAAGGCAAGATTTTTAGACAGGCCTTGATGTTATTAGCATCACCTAATGGGATTGCTTTAACAACACCTGAAAACATTATTCTACAAGCTTCGCAGGATATTGCGGAGAGTGCCAGTGGTTCAATTAACCTGAGTGCTCAGAAAAATATTATTGGGCATGCACAGGACAAAATCAGTTTGTTTGCCGCACAAAAGGGCTTTAAAGCTTATGCTGCAAAAGGGAAATTGGAGTTACAAGCACAGGATGATGCGATTGATGCAATCGCCAAGAAGGTCATTAAACTGATTTCTACTGAAGATAAAATCGAGCTTACAAGCCCAAAAGAAATTGTACTAACAGCGGGTGGGTCTCAGCTCAAAATTAATGCAGATGGCGTATTTTCAACTACAGGCGGTAAGTTTGAGAGTAAAGCTGGGCAGCATTTGTTTACGAGTGGGGCAACAGTAAATGCTGAGTTGCCGAAAATGCCGGAAACAGGAATGTACAGTATGAGATTTGATTTAAGTCAAATATTTGATATTAAAATATTAAAAAATATGGAATATAAATTAATTAATCATTCTAAGAAAATTGAAGCTGTATATGAGTTTGAGCAAGAAAGTAGCGCAAGAGTTTATAGTGATTCTGTTGATAATGTAGAACTCGCTTTAGTACCAGGAGTTTATTTAACAGAAATTAAAGAGTTAATTTCTGAACAGGAAGCTGAATCATTAGATGGTGACGATATTGATAGCTGTGGTTGTGGAGAAGAGCATGAACATGATTGAAATTTTACAAAGTAAGAGATCACAATTTTATTTATTTAATATTAATAGCTTAATCATTTTAGCTCTTGCTTTTTGTGGAGTTATTATTAGTTCGACTGTCTATGCAAAAGATATATTTAATGTTGAATTGAAATGTAAAGGGCATGATCAAGAATATTGTGATATTGTAAAAAATTCTGATAATAAAACTACTTTCATTTTAAGAAATATGAGATATCCTGAAGTTGATAAAGTAAATGAAAATATTTTTCATGCTTATGGTAGTTGTGGTTCACCATGTCAATATCATTTTTTTATAAGTAAAACACAGGAAGATCAAACTAAAGAGTTTATTGTCATAGATAAAAAAAATAATTGTTTAATTGAAAGTGATTCTGAAAAAAATATTATCTATGCTAGAATGTTGTTTAATAAAAATAAAAAAATAATAGCTAATTTGAAAAATAAAGAATTTAATAATGTTCCAATAGATAGCGCTATATATAACTCATTTCAAGAAAAATCATATTTTGATGATAAAGGACAATTACATTTAGTGGCAATGTTGGCGGATGTGGATAAAAAAGGTAATATTTTATATTTTAATAAAATAATTAAGAAAACTTGTGAGTAATAAATGAGCTATAGCGAAGATTTTAAAATATTTGTTGCAACTATTAATGGTGAAGCTGAAAATTGTAGTGAAACTTCATGGAAAGTTATTGCCCATACAATGAGAAACAGAATGGGGTTTGCAAACTGGAAATCCTGGAGCAATATTATCCAAATCGTTACAAAAACAGGATACGATGCGTATACTCAGAAAAATTCACCTTATAAAAGAGCAAAAAAAGCTTTAGATTCGGGTGATATTTCATCTAAGCTGATGAGTTTGATTAAAGCAGTAGAACCTATATTTAATGGAACAGAGCCTGATTTTACAGGTGGTGTTGTATATTATTATAGTCCTAAGGCACAGGCACAATTACATAAATCTGACCCTTCTAATTACCCTTCTTTAGTTCCTGATTTTGTAGTAAGTAAATCGAATCCTACTCAACAAGTTCAAATATCAGGGACTGAAAAAGATGATATGCGTTGGTATAAAGTTATAACTTCAATATTCGATGTTTCATTTGTTGATAATGCTGGTAATCCATTAGTTGGTGTAACAGTTGATGTGGTATATAAAGATAAAGAACCAGTACCTTTATTCAAGGGTTTAATTACAGATAAAAAAGGAAAGATAAAGAAGGTTAAGGTTTGTAGCTATATGGGTGCTAGGTTTAAGGTTAATGGTATTTTAGTAAAAGATAAGAATAATAAGGAAATCTCTTTATTGGGTGATGGAAAAAATTATGCATCAGTTATTGTAGTAAATAATGGGAAGGGTGGTATTAAGTCGAAAACAGATGTACATAATCAAACGCCACCTCCATTATCCAAACAACCCATAAGTACGGATAACTCTCAGAGCAATGAGGAAAAAATAGATCAAAATAAAATATTTAATAATATATCAGATGTTATTTTTGATCTTAAATTAATAGATAGTGAAAATAAGATAATACCCAATTTTTCATATTTCATAAAATATAAAGGAAATGATAAAAAGCATTCAGTTGGAATTGATGGGATTGAAAAAAATATAGTTGCTACATCAGGAGAGAAAATTTCTGTTGAAATAAGTGGGAAGGATTCTCGTCAAATTCTTAAATCTTTTACTGTTTCACAAGGAATGAAAGAACAATTAATAAAAATAGATTTACATTCATTTGATATAATATTTTATCATGATGATAACTTAAAGAAGCCTATAAGTAATTTAAATTTAGTACAGACTTATAGAGGAAAAACTAAATCTAAAGTTACTAATAGTAATGGTAAAATTACAGTCAAGGCAATGCCTGGATTTGAATTAAATTATAAATTAAGAGATGGTACTCATATTAGTACTTTAAAAGTAGATAAGAATAAAGCACAAAGGGAGATTTATATTGAAAAGGGTGCTATTGAATCAGCATCAGAAAAGTTAAAGACAGATGTTAGTAAAAATACTCCACAAAAAAGTAATACAACTCAATCTACATTAGTCTCTAGACCAAAGTCAGGAGCTGATCAGACCCTTAGAAGAGATCAAAAGCAATCAACGAGTGATGATGGTCACCCAAAAACTTTAGTTAATGACAATGGTGAAACTGAATTTACAGTATATACATACGATCAAAAAACTAATCAATTATTTAGTGGAGGAAATTATTCGATTGAATATAAAGATAAGAAAAAGAGCCACTCAAGTGGCATGCATGGTCTAGGTAAGAAAATACATAAAGGTGAAATTGGTCAAAAGATAAAAATTACAGTGATTAGTGCGGGAAGGGAATATATTTTTTTTGATGGCGAAATTAGTAAAGGAATGAAAGCCTTTGAGTTAAAATTAGATAGACCTGCTATCCCGAATGTATCAGATGTAACCATTGGGTTTAAAGGTGTTAATGAGCAAGAAAGACAAGTAATCGTCAGCCAGAAAACGAAAAATGTACTAGCTTACTTAGCTAAAGAAGCAAATATGAATAGGCTTTTTATTACAAGTACAATAAGGAGCCCAAGAGCTCAAGCAGAAGCAATGTATTTGAAGGCAACGCAATATGCAGGACCTGGGGAGGCTGTGAAAAAAGTTAAAGCAGATTGTATTGCTAAGGGGCTTGGAAAAGAAGAAACTATTCAGAAAATGGTTGATAAAATTATTGAGTTCCAAAAAAAAGGGCAGAGAGTTTCGAAACATTGCGTTTCAGAAGAGCAATATAGAAAAAATAATATTATTGATTTAGGTACGAACAGTAATGGTTTTGGGACAGGAAATACTTTGAACAGTGTAGGAAAAAAATTTAAAGAAGTTTGTCAGAAAGCTTTAAAAGATGGAATTATTTCAGGTTTTATTTCAGCAGATGTACCTGGTGAAGGCGCCATGCACATAGAGATTATGCAATGATGAATAGATTATTTCTTTTATTTGTAATTAGTTTGATGTATGCGTGTACAACAGAGGCAGTTCAACATAAGTCAAGTAATACAAAACTTTATTTTTCATATCGAATCTGTGAAAAGTCAGGAAAATGTAAGAATTTTACACCTACAAAAAAAGTAGATGATTATTTATTTAAAAGACTTGATCCTGCATATGATGAATTTTACATAAAAGATAATAATGGTAATTTTACTTTATATTATAAAAATGTTTATAGTGAAGATGTTCAAGTTGGATGGGCAAAAGCTAAAGTGGATAAAAATAATAATGAGTTGAATTTAAATATTGATAAAATTAACTTGGCCTTAGGTGGGGTTGATTTTATAAAGAATGGATATGCAACTAAACAAGCTGAATCAAAGAACTTTAAATCAGGATTCTATTATTTAGATGATAATTATGAAGGTGCTCCATATTATCAAAAGCAAAAAATAGTTTTTAAGAAAATTGCCGGAGATTTAGTTTTAGAATGCAATAGTTATTTAAATAACTTATCTGTAAAAGATAACTTTTATGGGATTTTTTATGGAGTGTGTTCGGATGGTAAAAAAGTTTATTTTAAAGAAGTCAATTGACTCAGAGGCTTTTCTAATACTAGTGTGAGATTAATTGTACTTACATTATTAGTTATAAATTATCTTTGGTTAAGATGAGTATTTAAATGTAATAAAATTTTTATTTTAAAATCAGTGTTTACTTATATTTTATTTAACCTGAATCGCGGATAAGAAATTGACTTGAAAAAGAGAAGGACTAGAGCCATCAGTTGAGTTACCACACCAAACTTAAAGCTCTAGTCCTGATGTTCAATAGTACCGAATTATTCTGCATAATTGATGATTTCTTTCTAAAATTTGAATCAATCTATTGGAATTTCTTAAAGCAGAATCTTCGATGCTCAAGAGTTCGCCCTGCTCAGCTCAGTATTTCTGAAATTACCTTTATTGCAATTTGGTATAAGTGCTCTCATTTCAATAATTTCAAAGCATTCTTCACAGCGTTAAAATATAACAATAGCCATCTATTTAAACATCTACCATGTTATCAACGCATGATTCATCTGATGAATACACATCAACTGGCTTTACATGCCCTACATTTTGCTTTGATGAAAGATCAGCAAAGCAATTATTTATGGATTGATTCAACCATATTACCTGTCTGTAAAAACCAGAGAATACAACGGCATAAAGCCCTGTCTACGATTGCAACACGAGGTAAAAGCTCAATGGGATGGTTCTTTGGCTGTAAGCTGCATTTGTTGATGAATCAATCAGGTGGAATAGTAAATACGGTTTTATCCAATGGACATACAGCAGATATCAAAATGGTGGAACAACTAGTCAAAGGAATGACTGCAAAATTGTATGCTGATCGTGGCTATATTAGTCAAGAATTAAAGAGTAGATTAAGAGTACAAGGTGTTGATTTAATTACTTATCACCGAAAGAACATGAAATCTATACAGTTATTAAAAGCAGATGAATACCATCTAAAACAACGCAATAAAATAGAAACTTTATTCAGTTTGCTGAAAGGGACGTACAATCTAGTGACAACTAGAGCTAGAAGTGTTGCAGGCTATTTAGCTGGTATTTATGCATCTTTATGTGCTTATCAAATATGTCATCAAAATAAACCGATGATTCGTATTATGGAAATATCGGCTTAAGCAGGATTCGGGTTATTTAAAAATATAATCAAAAATGATATTGGCTTTTGAATAAGCAGTAGAAATAAACTGCTTATTCATAATTTTTTAGTTAATCCGCCAAAACCTCTTCCAATAACTCCTCGCTCGGAGCAAAGAAGTAAGCACCATCTACCGCGGTCACAAAATGCAATAGGCGGTCATGAATGCCATCGCCAGTTGTGCCAAACATGTGTTCTAACATGTTATCAATGATGGCAAGGTTTTTGGTATAAGCAATAAAGAACAGGCCTTGCTCACCTTTACCATCGCCATAAGGTAAAGAATGGCGCAAAATTTCCATCTCTTCGCCTTTATCATCTTCAATCACAACACGTGCAATATGAGCATTTTCTGGTTTGACGTCATCATCCATTTCAATGCTTTCTAGTTTGGAACGGCCCATGACATTTTCTTGTGCGTCGACTTTTAGACGTTTCCATTTATCTAAATCATGTATATAGCGCTGTGCAAATACAAAAGAACCATCTGCAAAAATACCTGCATCTTCTGCTAAAAGTGCTGTTTCTGCGCGATCATCAGGAAATTGTGGGTTTTCAGTGCCATCAATAAAGCCTGTTAAATCTCGCCCATCAAAATAGCGAAAACATACACGTTCATCCAAAACTTCAACTTTATCTTGAATCCCATCGAAGAAAGCTTGGCTTAAAGTAAAGCAGATGTCACTACGTTGCGAGGCAATATGAATCAGCACATCCGCGGGTACAGCTGGCATTTCAAAGGCACCCTGAATTGGAGCAAGTTGTTTGAATCCCTCAGGAGATTGTGTATAGAGTTTTGTCCAAAGTTCAGGCCCAAAGGCAATCGCGGTCTTAATTTCTGCAGTTGGATGTTGAGTAATTAAACGATCTCGCGTGTCCAGTAAATCTTCGATCTTTTCTTTTAGTTCAGGCAACGTTAAATCTTTTAAACGTAATACGATAAAGCGGGCATGATCTGAAGGTAAGGGTAAAATTACGGATTGTGCGGTCATTTATAGCTCCTTTGATTTTTATTCAATGTGTGGCTGGGTTTTATTGTGCCTGATCCATGCATAGCTGAATAGCCTAAACTATATTATTCTTGAGTGAGAATTTCTCAGCACATTGAATGTGTGAAAAGTCATATAATGACCTGTTTTTCTGAGGTGGTGTGACGATGTCTTTTCAAGTTTGGATGGCGTTTATGTTGGCATGCTGGGTGATTAGTGTTTCACCTGGAGCAGGGGCAATTGCCTCGATGTCGAGTGGTTTAAACTATGGATTTCGTCGTGGTTACTGGAATGCGATTGGTTTGCAACTGGCGCTGTTGGTGCAAATTGGGATTGTTGCCACTGGGGTCGGGGTGCTTTTTGCCACTACACCTTGGGCTTTTCTGTTGGTGAAGTGGTTTGGTGTGGGCTACTTATTGTATTTGGCTTACTTGCAGTGGAAGGCACCTCTACAGTCCATTGAAATTGAGCAAGAACAACAAGCAACAAAGTCGATTCCCAAACTGGTGGGTTATGGTTTCTTGGTCAATATGAGCAACCCAAAGGCAATCGTATTTTTATTGGCAGTATTGCCCCAGTTCTTAGACTTGTCTAAGCCACAGTGGATTCAGTATGTAATGATGGCTGTGACCATGATCAGTATCGACTTGATTGTGATGGCGGGCTATACAGGTTTAGCGGCGAAGGTGTTGAAACTGTTGAAATCTCCAAAACAGCAAAAATACATGAATCGTACTTTTGCTGTGCTATTTAGTTGTGCTGCGGGACTTTTAAGTTTGGTACATCAATAATAGAGAGCGATCAAGATTATTTATGAGAGATGATGGATTAAGCCATTTTTCTCACTTTTTGAACTACAAAAATCAGCGCAAAAACCAACGCCATACACAGCACGATGCTGAGACCTGTTGGGGTATTGAGCGCAGCACTTGACCATAGACCTACACTGACGCCAAATTGAGCTGCAATAAAAGCCCAAATCACCATTTGCTTAGGTGAGTGTGCGAGTAGACGAGCAGTAAGTGCTGGAATCACTAAAAGCGCTCCCATTAACAGTGAACCCACAGCGCGCAATGCCAAGACCGTGAAAACTGCTAAAAGTAGCATAAATACCAAACGTTGCCATTTGGCATTCACGCCTTCACTAATTGCAATGTCAGGATCAATTGCAATTTGGATTTGCGCTTTCCAGTATTTGAACAGTACTGCAAGTGCCAGTGCAATCACAATCGCAAACATAGGTAAATCAGACCAAGCAATCGTGAGCAAGTCACCAAATAAATAACTGAGTAATTCAGGTCTTAAACTTGGTAAATGTTGAATCAGCATTAAGCCTGCACACAGCAAAGTGGCTGAACAGAGGGCTAGCAAGGCATCATTGGGTAAACGCGGATCATGCAGTACCCATAAAATGGCGACCAGCATGAATGCCAATAAAGTGACACCGACCCAAAACGGTAAACTGAGGGCACCTGCAATCGCTACGCCCAACAAAGTCCCGTGTGCCATGGTGTCTGCGAAGAACGACATACGACGCCAAAGCATCAAACAGCCCAAAGGTGCAGTTAAGAACACCAATAATGTCCCCATGGTCCAAGCGGGTAATAGCAGATCTAACCATTCCAACATCTATTAGGCTTCCGGTTCAGGGTGAATATGAGGGCGAGGATCATGTTGGCAGGTTGTGGCACTATCTCCATGAGCACAATGATCATGATGGTGTTGATAGAACACACGGTTGGTGCCAAAAATGGCTTGGTATTCTGGATGCTGTTGAATATTTTCAGGTAAACCGCTACAGCAAATATGCTTATTTAAGCAGACCACGCGCTGCGTACCTTGCATCACCCACTGTAAATCATGCGACACCATCAATACCGCACAACGATATTTTTCAGGCAGGCTACGAACGTAATCATACAGTTCAGCTTCAGACTGAATATCAAGCCCTTGCATTGGTTCATCAAGGACCAAAAGGTCAGGTTGGCGCAGTAAGGCCCGCGCTAATAACACACGTTGTCGTTCACCACCAGACAGTTGTTGTACTTTTGAATCTTGCAGTTTGGCAATGCCTGTGTCTTGAATAATTTCTTGTTTAATTGCAGCAGGGCAGGACTCTAAATCAAGTAAGTCTTTCACACGTAAGGGTAGGCTGTGCGATGGGTTAAATTTCTGTGGTACATAAGAAAATTTAAGTTTACGTGTAGACGATACTTGTCCAGTATTGGGTTTTAAAATGCCTAGTAGCACTTTAATTAGGGTTGATTTCCCCGCACCGTTCGGGCCAATTAAGGTGACAATTTCTTGTTCATGGATCGAAAAGTCAATCTGTTTCAGAATGTCACGGTCATCGATACGGACGCTAATTTGCTCTAAAGCAATGAGTACAGGAGTGCTTAATTCGCTTGGCTGCAATTCTGACATTTTCCAGAAATCTCAATAATGCTGTGTTGTGCAGTGAAATGATCAGAAGTGGCAAGCGCATCTAATTGTTGTAGTAGACCTTCAGAAGATGCTTCTTTCACAATATGACATTCTGTACAAATTAAAAATGCGGCTTGGTGACCTTCGCGAGGGTGGCAGCAGGGGATATAAGCGTTGATTGAAGTCAACCGATGAATCAGTCCCTTTTCTAATAAGAAATCCAATGTGCGATAAACAGTCGGTGGGGCTGCTGGGCGATCAGATTCGCTTTTGATTTTTGCGAGTAAATCATAAGCCCCCATTGGACCATGCGCAGTCAAAATCAGTTCGAGTACTTCTTTACGAAGTGGAGTTAAGCGCGCGCCAGTGGCTGCACAGAGGCTTTCTGCTTCCGCAAGGCGTGTTGCGACATTATGATGATCATGTACGCCATGTAATGCATTGTGGTGTTCATGCGAACATAAGCTCATAGCAACCTCAGTTCGGGCTTGAAATAGAAAAATTGACATTAAATTTTAACATGAACCGCTTTAAGTTACGATTAGACGTAGGTATTTTTATTAAATTGTTATATTATAACACTAGATAAAATTTAGTGCTGTTTGATCATGTCTCGTCTATTCGCTTTTTGTTTACTGTCCATTCTAAGTACTGTGGGGTGGACTCAAAGTCTTGTGGTTTCAACGCATCCGTTATATTTGATTGCACAAGAAGTCACAAAAGGGGTGGAGCAACCAGTTTTACTCTTGGAAAACCAAACTGGGCATGATGTATCTTTAACACCTGCACATCGTAAGGCGATACAAGACGCTGGATTGGTGATTTGGCTCGGCAAAGCCCATGAAGCTCCACTGGATAAATTACTGCATAATAATCCTAAAGCGGTTTCTATCTTGTCTTCAGGATTAGTTAAAACCTTACCGCAACGCAGTACACGTGGCGCACCTTTAGCCAACACGGTCGATACCCATGTTTGGTTAGACCCAAACAATGCGGTGCGTATTGGTTTCTTTATTGCAGCATTACGTTCACAGCAACAACCTCAATACCGTGATAAGTATTGGCACAATGCACAAGTCTTTGCCAAGCAGATGTTTGGTATAGCGCAAAAATTCCAAAATCAAGGTGCAGTGCAGCCGTATTGGGCCTATCACGATGCTTATCAGTACTTAGAACGCCCATTACACTTAAAACTTGCTGGATCAATGACTGATGATCCACATATTGCGCCAACACTGGCACAAATCAAATATTTGAATGATCATCGTGGGCAAAAGAAAATGTGCTTACTGGCAGAAGCTCATGCCAGTGCCAATCAGTATCAAAAACTGCAGCCTATTGTGTTTCAAGCGGTTGACGAAAGTTTAACAGCAGAAAATAACTTCATTTCAGCATGGTCAGATTTGGCGCAACAAGTCAAAAATTGTGTATTAACTGCGCGTCAATGAAGACAAAATAATCAATATTTAATCAGTTGCTAGACATTTATTGTATTGAAAAAAACTCGACTTAGGTCGGGAAATGATTGCATGTTCAGGGGTGTAACTCTATAATGCCTGCGATTAAAAACGATCATCAGCTAAACTTGTCAAGCATTTATGCTGTGAGTGGATAAATAATGAGCCGAACTAGTCGCATGATTGACCGACGATTAGCGAAAGCATTAGTCATCTTGCAAGCATTTATGATTCCTGTGTCAGCCTTGTTAGCGTGGGTTGTGAAAGATGCAACGGCAGCTTTAAGTGCCGCACTTGGTGCGGGTGTTTGCTGGCTGGCAAGTTGTTATTTTTCGTGGCAGTCGTTTCGAGCTGCAGGAGCGAGAGCATCCAAACAGGTACTTGCAAATATGTACCGAGGGATGATGGGCAAGTTTACGATTGTGATCGTCGGATTTATTTTAATTTTAAGCAATGTCCAACCGTTATCTCCGGGGGCGTTGTTTTGTGGTTTTATCCTCGTTCAAACCATGTCGTGGGTCGCTCCTTTTTGGGTGTCACGTCTACAAAAACGAGTTTAAGCGCAGCTAAATTGAAAAGTTTTTTTGGAGATAAGCGAGATATCACGCAGCATGCGATATTCGCTTACTCTATTTGTATTTGACATTGACCAGGTGTGATTTATGGCTGCTGAAGAACATGCCCTTACTTCGACCGAGTATATCAAGCATCACTTGACCAATATGACCTATGGCAAAATGCCAGACGGGACATGGAAATTGGCTGAGACTGGTGCTGAAGCTCAACAGATGGGGTTCACTGCTATTCACTTGGATTCAATGGGTTGGTCTATCACTCTTGGTGTGATTTTCTGTTTGTTATTCTGGTGTGTAGCGAAAGCTGCAAACTCTGGTGTTCCGACCAAGTTCCAGTCTGCAATTGAAATGATCATTGAGTTTGTGGACTCAAGTGTTCGCGACACTTTCCATGGCAAATCACGCTTAATTGCTCCACTTGCATTGACCATTTTCGTGTGGATTTTCCTCATGAATGCAATGGACTTAATTCCTGTTGACTGGATTCCTTATTTAGCTCAACAGATTGGTGCAAGTGTATTTGGTATGGATCCTCATCACGTTTACTTTAAGGTTGTACCTTCTACAGATCCAAACATTACCCTTGGTATGTCTTTATCTGTATTCGTACTGATCTTGTTCTACAGTATCCGTGAAAAAGGGATTGGTGGTTTCGTTGGCGAATTGGCACTTAACCCATTTAATCCAAGTAACCCAGTTGCAAAAGCGTTACTGATTCCAGTGAACTTAATTCTTGAATTAGTAACCTTCCTTGCACGACCAGTTTCATTGGCTCTGCGACTTTTCGGTAACATGTATGCGGGTGAGTTGATCTTCATCTTGATCGCATTATTACCGTTCTGGATCCAGTGGGCGCTGTCTGTGCCTTGGGCGATCTTCCACATTCTTGTTATTACGTTACAAGCGTTCATTTTCATGATGCTGACTATCGTATACTTGAGCATGGCAAGCGAAAAACATTAATGGTATTGCCTAACTATCAAAGGATGGTTGGGCTTAAAATTTTTTTACTTTAATTTGGTATAAACCTAACCTCTGAGGAATTATCATGGAACTCACTTTAGGTCTAGTTGCAATTGCATCTGCTATCTTGATCGCTTTTGGTGCTTTAGGTACTGCGATTGGTTTTGGTCTTTTAGGCGGTCGCTTCCTTGAAGCTGTTGCTCGTCAACCAGAATTGGCTCCACAACTTCAAACTCGTATGTTCTTAATCGCGGGTCTTCTTGATGCTGTGCCTATGATCGGTGTTGGTATTGGCTTGTTCTTCATCTTCGCTAATCCATTTGTAGGTTAATCAGCTTAATTCCTAAATTAAACTATTGAGGAATAGCGAAATGAATATCAACCTCACATTGATTGGTCAAGCGATTGCATTTGCGATGTTTGTCGCATTCTGCATGAAATTCGTGTGGCCACCACTAATCAATGCGATTAGTGAGCGTCAGCGTAAAATTGCTGATGGCTTAAACGCTGCTGAAAAAGCGAAAGCTGATCTTGCGGATGCGCAAGCTCAAGTAAAAGCTGAATTAGATGCAGCAAAAGCACAAGCGGCTCAATTGATCGAACAAGCGAACCGTCGCGGTGCACAATTGGTAGAAGAAGCGCGTACTCAAGCTGCGGCTGAAGGTGAGCGTATTCGTCAACAAGCAAAAGAAGCTGTTGACACTGAAATCAATGCTGCTCGCGAAGAATTACGTCAACAAGTTGCTGCTCTTGCAGTTACTGGTGCAGAAAAAATCCTGAACCAGCAAGTTGATGCAGAAGCTCACAATGCCATGCTGACTCAGCTGGCTGCTAAACTTTAAGAGAGGCGGATTATGGCTGAACTCTTGACGTTGGCACGCCCGTACGCTAAAGCAGCATTTGCTTACGCTTCTGAGCAAAATGCAACTGACGCTTGGTCATCTGCATTGAACTTGCTCAGTGCTGCGGTGCAAGACGAAGCATTTTCAGCTTTCTTAACTCGCCCTGAGCTTACTCCTGCTGAGCAGGTAAGTCTTTTTGCAAAAGTATTAGGCGAAGACCAAACTGCGGCAGTGTCAAACTTTTTGACATTGCTTGCGGAAAATAGCCGTTTGGTTCTTCTTCCTGAAATTTCTGCAGAATACGAACAGCTCAAATCACAGAATAACAATACGGTGGATGTAGTGATTGAATCTGCATTCCCTATGACTTCTGTACAAGAACAATTACTTGCACATGCTTTAGAGAAAAAATTCGAAGCTGCAGTAAATGTAACTGTAGAAGTTAAACCAGAGCTTATTGCTGGTGTAGTTATTCGTGCAGGCGACCAAGTGATAGATGATTCTGCGCTTAACAAGCTTGAAAAAATGCGGACTCGTCTTCTTGCGTAATAAGGCTTGAAAAAAGCTGCGTATTAGAAGACTGAACTTAATAAAGATTGAGGTATAGCGCAATGCAACAACTGAATCCATCCGAGATCAGTGCGCTCATTAAACAGCGTATCGGCGATCTGGACACCAGCGCGACCGCTAAAAACGAAGGAACCATTGTTATGGTTTCCGACGGTATTGTGCGTATTCACGGCCTTGCTGATGCAATGTACGGTGAAATGATCGAATTCGACGGCGGCTTATACGGTATGGCACTGAACCTAGAACAGGATTCAGTGGGCGTCGTTGTTTTAGGTAACTACTTAAGCCTTCAAGAAGGCCAAAAAGCACGTTGCACAGGTCGTGTATTAGAAGTTCCGGTTGGTCCAGAACTTTTAGGCCGTGTCGTAGATGCTTTGGGTAACCCAATTGATGGTAAAGGCCCAATTGATGCAAAATTAACTGATGCTGTTGAAAAAGTAGCACCAGGCGTAATTTGGCGTCAATCAGTGGATGAACCTGTACAAACTGGTTATAAATCAGTAGATACAATGATTCCAGTAGGCCGTGGTCAGCGTGAGTTGATCATTGGTGACCGTCAAACTGGTAAAACAGCTATGGCGATCGATGCGATCATCGCTCAGAAAAACTCTGGCATTAAATGTGTATACGTAGCAATTGGTCAAAAGCAATCGACCATCGCGAACGTTGTACGCAAGCTAGAAGAAACTGGCGCTATGGCGTATACAACTGTTGTAGCAGCAGCTGCAGCCGATCCAGCAGCAATGTTGTACTTGGCTCCATATTCTGGCTGTACAATGGGTGAATACTTCCGTGACCGCGGTGAAGATGCACTGATCATTTATGATGATTTGTCTAAGCAAGCTGTTGCTTACCGTCAAATTTCATTGTTATTACGTCGTCCACCAGGTCGTGAAGCGTACCCAGGTGACGTATTCTATCTTCACTCACGTCTTCTTGAGCGTGCTTCGCGCGTTTCAGCTGACTATGTTGAGCAATTCACGAAAGGTGAAGTTAAAGGCCAAACTGGTTCATTAACTGCATTACCAATCATTGAAACTCAAGCGGGTGACGTATCTGCATTCGTACCAACGAACGTAATTTCGATCACTGACGGTCAGATCTTCCTTGAAACATCATTATTCAACGCAGGTATTCGTCCTGCTGTGAACGCGGGTATCTCTGTATCTCGTGTTGGTGGTTCAGCGCAAACTAAGATCATCAAAAAATTGTCTGGTGGTATCCGTACTGCTTTGGCGCAATACCGTGAATTGGCAGCGTTTGCTCAGTTCGCTTCTGACCTTGATGAAGCAACTCGTAAGCAACTCGAACATGGTCAACGTGTAACTGAGTTAATGAAGCAAAAGCAATATGCTCCTTACTCAATTGCTGACCAAGCTGTTTCAATTTATGCATCTAACGAAGGCTACATGGCTGACGTTGAAGTGAAGAAAATCGTAGACTTTGATGCTGCATTAATTTCTTACTTCCGTTCAGAACATGCTGCGTTAATGCAAAACATCGATGCTACTGGTGATTACAACAAGGACATCGAAGCTGCAATCAAAGCAGGTATTGAAAGCTTTAAAGCGACTCAAACTTACTAATTTCAACTTCAGTTGGATTTAGTTTTGGTTTGGTTCACGGATCAACCTTCGAGGGCTCGAAAGGGCCTTCGAATACTAGGTTAAGCGTATGGCAAATTTAAAAGAAATTCGCGCCAAAGTAGCTAGTATCAAAAGCACGCAGAAAATTACTCGCGCGATGCAGATGGTAGCAGCTTCTAAGATGCGTCGTGCGCAAGAGCGCATGGCTCAAGGCCGTCCGTATGCCGAAAATATGCACCGTGTAATTGCTCATTTGGTTCAAGCGAACCCTGAATACAAACACCGTTATATGGTTGAACGCCCAGTTAAGCGCGTTGGCTATATCATTGTGTCTTCAGATCGCGGCCTTGCTGGTGGTTTGAACATTAACTTGTTCAAAAAAGTGGTTAAACACGTCCAACAGCAACAAGAGCAGTCAATTGAAGTTCAATTTGCTTTAATTGGTCAAAAAGCGGTTTCGTTTTTTAAAAACTACGGCGGTAAAGTGCTCGGTGCTACGACAAATGTCGGTGATACACCAAGCCTTGAACAGTTATCTGGTTCTGTACAGGTGATGTTAGATGCGTTTGATAAAGGCGAGTTAGATCGTATTTATCTCGTATCAAACGGCTTTGTCAATGCCATGACTCAAAATCAAAAGATCGAACAACTTGTGCCTTTAGCGACTGCTGAAGAAAACAAGACCCTTAACCGTCAATACGGTTGGGACTACATCTATGAGCCAGAAGCTGAAGAGCTTTTAAATGGCTTATTGGTTCGTTATATCGAGTCTGTGGTATACCAAGGTGTGATCGAAAACATCGCGTGTGAGCAGTCAGCTCGTATGGTTGCAATGAAAGCTGCAACTGACAACGCAGGTGAATTGATCAAGAGCCTACAACTTATTTATAACAAGCTGCGTCAAGCCGCGATTACTCAGGAAATTTCTGAGATCGTTGGTGGTGCCGCTGCCGTTTAACATTATTTTGAATTGAGGAGACAGCAATGAGTAGCGGTCGTATCATTCAGATCATCGGCGCGGTTATCGACGTCGAGTTTGAACGTAACAGCGTTCCTAAGATCTATGACGCTCTCCACGTTGATGGCACTGAAACTACTTTAGAAGTTCAGCAACAACTTGGTGATGGCGTAGTTCGTACTATTGCAATGGGTTCTACTGAAGGCCTTAAGCGTGGTTTGAACGTAACGAATACTAACGCACCGATCTCTGTACCAGTAGGTACAGCGACTCTAGGTCGTATCATGGACGTTCTTGGTCGCCCAATCGACGAAGCTGGTCCGGTTGCGACTGAAGCGCGTTTGCCAATTCACCGTCAAGCACCTTCTTATGCTGAGCAAGCAGCGTCTACTGACCTTTTAGAAACTGGTATTAAAGTCATCGACTTACTTTGCCCGTTTGCGAAAGGTGGTAAAGTTGGTTTGTTCGGTGGTGCCGGTGTTGGTAAAACTGTAAACATGATGGAGTTGATCAACAACATCGCGAAAGCTCACTCAGGTTTATCTGTGTTTGCTGGTGTTGGTGAGCGTACTCGTGAAGGTAATGACTTCTATCACGAGATGAAAGACTCAAACGTTCTTGACAAAGTAGCAATGGTTTACGGTCAGATGAACGAGCCACCGGGTAACCGTTTACGCGTAGCGTTGACTGGTTTGACCATGGCTGAGTACTTCCGTGACGAGAAAGACGAAAACGGTAAAGGCCGTGACGTATTATTGTTCGTCGACAACATCTATCGTTATACACTAGCAGGTACTGAAGTATCAGCACTTCTAGGTCGTATGCCATCTGCAGTAGGTTACCAACCGACACTTGCAGAAGAGATGGGTGTTCTTCAAGAACGTATTACATCGACTAAGTCTGGTTCTATTACGTCAATCCAAGCGGTATACGTACCTGCCGATGACTTAACAGATCCATCGCCTGCAACTACGTTTGCTCACTTAGATGCAACAGTTGTATTGAGCCGTGACATCGCATCTTCTGGTATTTACCCAGCGATCGATCCACTTGACTCAACTTCACGTCAGTTAGATCCACTAGTTGTGGGTGCTGAGCATTACGAGATCGCTCGTTCAGTTCAAAACGTTCTTCAACGTTATAAAGAATTGAAAGACATCATCGCGATTCTTGGTATGGATGAGCTTGCTGAAGAAGATAAGTTGACTGTTTACCGTGCGCGTAAAATCCAACGTTTCTTCTCTCAACCGTTCCACGTAGCTGAAGTGTTTACTGGTGCTCCTGGTAAACTTGTACCGCTTAAAGAAACGATTCGTGGCTTTAAAGGTCTTTTAGCTGGTGAATACGATCACATTCCAGAACAAGCGTTCTACATGGTTGGTGGTATTGACGAAGTAATTGCTAAAGCTGAGAAACTTTAATTAGTTACCTAATTTAGGAGATTCTCATGGCGACTATGCAGTGTGATGTTGTAAGTGTTCAAGAGTCTTTGTACTCTGGCACGGTAACGATGCTAATTGCTAAAGGTGCTGGTGGTGAATTGGGTATTATGCCCGGTCATGCGCCATTAGTAACTTTACTTCAACCGGGTGCGATTCGCGTTCTGTTGGAAAACGGTACAGAAGAGTTAATCTATGTATCTGGTGGTGTTCTAGAAGTTCAACCGCATGTTGTTACGGTTCTTGCAGATACTGCAGTCCGTGCAGAAAACTTAGATGAAGCGGCAATTCTTGAAGCGCGTAAACACGCTGAGCAATTGCTTGCCAATCAAAAGAGCGATTTGGACTCGGCTGCTGCTTTGGCTGCTCTTGCAGAAACTGCTGCTCAGTTGGAAACCATCCGCAAAATCAAAAACCGCGCTCAATAAGAGACGGTTTAAGATTGAAAAAGCCACCGAAAGGTGGCTTTTTTTATGCTATAAAATAATTTTGCTCAGTAAAAACGCATGGAACTGATAGAACAAGAACCACATTTTTGGGAACTTTATCAAGATGATCATCAATACTATTTGGGAATTGCGGTGGACATGAGTTCAGTAGTTTCTTGTTGGGATATTTTTCTAACTCCTGAACAGATTCACGCCTATCGACTGCAAGGTAGAGAAAGCATTGTGGCTTTAGCCAAAACTATAGTGGATGCTGTTTACCGTGGTGATTTTAGTTATTTACATCAACATCAGGTGTCTTCAGCACAAACACAGGCAATGCAGACAGCCTTTCAACAATGGCGAGCGGGTTAAAATTAGTTTTACATAAGCGTTATTGATAGTGATGCGTATCGATTAAACGCATGAATGATCTATACGGTTTCTAAAGATGCAGGTTTTGTGCTAATTCAGTAGGTCGCTGCAATTTTGATCAAAAAACACACCAAATGCTTACCTTTCATTTCCAGTTTTTATGTTAATCCTGAATGAGATTGTTACATAAGAATTTTACTCAAACATGAGTATATGGAGAATGAAAATGGCAAATACAATGAAAGCCGCAGTCGTTACGGCATTTAACCAACCCTTACAAATCCAAGACATTGAAATTCCAAAAATAAGTGAAGGTAAAGTGTTGGTCAAAATGATCGCAACGGGTGTTTGTCATACCGATTTACATGCCATGCACGGGGACTGGCCAATCAAGCCGAATCTCCCTTTTATTCCTGGTCATGAAGGTGTAGGTAAAGTAGTCGAGATAGGGGCAGGGATTCATCATTTAAAAGTCGGTGATGTGGTGGGCATTCCTTGGCTTTATTCGGCATGCGGACACTGCGATTATTGCTATGCAGGCTGGGAAACCCTATGTAAACAGCAACAAAATTCAGGGTATTCCGTTAATGGCAGCTTTGCCGAATATTGTTTGGCTGACGGTAATTATGTTGGCGTCATCCCAGAGGGAGTTGATTTACTCGCCATAGCGCCGATTTTATGTGCGGGTGTAACGGTCTATAAAGGGCTTAAAATGACGGAGGCAAAAGCAGGGGATTGGGTTGCAATTTCTGGTATTGGTGGCTTAGGTCATGTTGCAGTGCAATATGCTAAAACGATGGGTTTTAATGTGGTGGCGATTGATGTTGATGATACAAAGCTTGAGCTGGCGAAACAGTTAGGCGCAGATGTTGCGGTGAACGTACTGCACGTGAATGTTAAAGATGCAGTATTGCAAGCGACGGGTGAAGGGTGTCACGGGGTTTTAGTGACTGCGGTATCACCAAAAGCATTTGAACAGGCAGTTTCAATTGTACGTCGTGGCGGAACCATGGTGCTCAATGGTTTACCACCTGGAAAGTTTGACCTCTCTATTTTTGATATGGTTCTGGATGGGATTACTGTTCGGGGGTCGATTGTCGGGACACGTCTAGACTTGAAAGAAGCCTTAGATATTGCGGCACGGGGTAAAGTAAAGGCACATATTCATGTAGAGCCTTTAGAACATATCAATGATATCTTTGAGCGGATGGAGCAGGGTAAGATTGATGGTCGAATCGTGATCGATTTTAGTCTTTAAATATAGGTTGAGGATTCATCTCATTAAAAATAACAGATGAATCCTCTAATGTTTTTATGATGATTTTTCACTAAAGTCGGGTTGTGACAGTAACATTTTTGCCAATTTAAGCATTTCTGTTTGTACCGACGTCATTTGTTGTTCAATTTTATGCAAATCGACAGATTGAAGGTCAACTTTACCATTTAAATAAGGTAAATCGAGGACTTGTTGATTAGTAGACATGATGTTTTGTCGAATGGAGTCAACTTCCTGACTTTTTAAATCTAAGCTATTTAAAGCACGGTTGAAGTCAGTGAGTTGTTGATGTAAAGCATTGACTGATGTTTGGAGCGATTGCTGGTCTTTATCTGCTAAAGCTTGCTCTAAGTCAGTTTGAGTTTGCTTCAACTGTTGGACGTAGTCACCTGCTTTTAATTGCATGTCGGCAACATCACGAACCACATAAATCATGTTGCCATTTTTTAATTCGGTCGCAGGATTATTATGAGAAGTGCTGTGTTCTTCTACGTCAGTGGAATTAGCTGTTTGGGTATCATGTTCTGTCGCCTGATTACAGCCAAGTAAGCTGATTGCAGCAACAAAAATACCAAAAGGAAGTAAGGCACCTTGCAGAAGTTTTTTCATAATCTTGAATGGTCTCAATCTAGCATTGAATTGCTTTAACAGAATTATAAAATGGCAGCCTCATTTTCCAAAGTCAGGCTGCAAAGCAACAACAAAAAGGTTGGATATAAAAAAGAGTGCTGAAAGCACTCTTGTGATCTATGTGGAACCTTACATTCCTGGAACAATTTTAATAATGTTGTGATTTAACACATTGGTAAGGACATAATCACCATTCACTTTGATCCACTGTTCATTTTTGCCTGGCTTATTTAATTTTTTGTATTTGCTGTGGTCAACTTTGTAACTCTGACCACGGTATTGTGCTGGAACAGGATTGCCTGGTTTCCATGTCGCCGATGGGCGAGTCATTTGTTTATTCCCAGTTTTATTATTGCTTGCGGGTTTATGTTGATCTTGTGCATGATGGCTTGAAGAATCATGATGCATGCCTTGATGATTTGCATCATTGTGATTCTGAGTTGCGTGTTGTTTGTGATCTTGTGAATTCTGTGGAGCAGCAAAAGCGGGCGCAGCTACTAATGCAGTGGATAAAGAGAAAACAACAGCTTGTACTAAACGATTCATGATCTACCAACCTTAAACTTACTATCTTGTTCTGATCTTGTTATTAAAGCAGTAAGTCTTTGAGTTAGTTTGAATTTAATGTTGTATAAATATTAAAATCATGAAGAAATTAAGAAGGCTTTTAAGGCATCAGCAGCCAATAAATGACTGCTTGATGCTCAGAATGGTTTATTATTTTTGTAACTCAGTTTGAATGGCATCCAGAATACGCGGATCATCTGCGGTAATGTCGGGTGCAAAACGTGCCACCACTTGTCCTTGTTTGTTCACTAGAAATTTTTCAAAATTCCATAACACTTCAGGTGGTTCATTTGGGGTGAGACCATAATCGACCAAATCTTTCCACCACGGGCCTTCACCAATGCGTTCAGGAATAGCATGGATTAAGGTTTCATAGAGTGGATGTTTATCTTCGCCTGCGACAGAAATTTTGGAAAATAAAGGGAAATCAATTTGGTAGTTGAGTGAGCAGAATTCTTGAATTTCACTATCGCTACCAGGCTCTTGTGCCAAAAAGTTGTTGGCAGGAAAGCCTAAAATTTCTAAGCCCTGATCTTTTTGTTGCTGATAGAGTTTTTCTAAACCTTCATATTGCGGGGTTAAGCCACATTTTGATGCCACATTGACAATCAAAAGGACTTTGCCTTGATATTGGTTTAAGGTGATGTTCTCTCCCTGAATGGTTTTTACAGGAATGTCATATACAGACTGGTTCATACACAGATCCATTGATTTTTATCGGGTGTAGATGTTGTAACGAGAATTCACGTCAACTTCAAGTTGAATCCTGCAAGTGAGGTAAAAAGAGCGTGGAGCTGCTGGTTTATTCACGTAATTGAGCGGGTGTTTGTCCTGTATAGCGCTTAAAGAATTCAATAAAACTAGAACTATGTTGATAACCCAAATCATAAGCCAGTTTTTTAACTGTCGATCCTGCATGCAGTTGATCAATCGCATACAGAATTTTTGCCCGATTGCGCCATTCTGCGAGACTGAGTTGTAGCTCCTGTTGGCTTAAGCGGAGTAAATGCCTTTCGGTAAACTGAAATTTATGGAGGATTTGTTGCAAACTTTTAGCGAAGCATTGTGGATTGGACAGTTGCTGTAAGATTGGCTTTAAAACACGGTGTTGTGTTTGTGGTAGGTAGTGCTCATAAGCAGGTGCGGTACGCAGTTGATCGAGTAAAACCTGAAGTAAATGTTCGTATTCCACAGCGGTTGTTGCGGGCTTTTGGCGTAGAATCTCTTTAATTAAATGGCGGAGAAAAGGACTGATTTCGACGGCTTTTGTCGTTGTGGGAAAGTAGTTACAAAGCACAGGATGGAGATGAATACAAATATAATGGGTAGGTTGTATCTCACGCGCAATGCAAGCATGAGCAGTATGGGCTGGAATCCAAAGTCCGTAATTTGGAGGCGATAAATGATGTATTCCTTCAATTTCATAATCCAAAATACCATTTAAACTAAAATTAAAATCGCCCCATATGCAACTATGCGCTGCAATTTCATCATTTTGTGCATAAAAATATTCATGCACTTCTATCAATTGAGATAAATCAGTGTCTGCATAACTTTTCATGCAAGATGCCCATTATGAAGGAGGAATGGATGTCGGACGGTTGAATCTGCCATATCAATGTCTGAAAAAACGTATGTCTATTATTTCAGACTTTTAGCACAATAGTCATCCAAGATATTGTAAATGAGTGGGGAAATGCAGCAAAACAAATGGGTGAAATTGGCAGTGATGCTGCCCTTAATTGCAGTGTTTATCTGGTCGCTGAATATCGCAGTGACGCGTTATGTCGCGGATTACATTTCTCCAGTGAGCATTAGTTTTTATCGTTGGTTGGTGGCTTTTATTGTCCTCACGCCAGTCATGCTGCCTAAAGTGTGGCAGCAGCGTCAGTTAGTTGCATTACATTGGAGGCAATTTGCAATACTCAGTGCCTTTGGTATGTTGCTCTATCAAGGGTTAGCATATAGCGCTGCGCATTATACCACTGCGACCAACATGGGAATTATTAATGCCTTTATTCCAATTTTTACCATTTTTGTTTCCATCATTATTCTAAAAGAAGTGCCTAATCGTTTTGCTGTCATGGGGAGCTTGGTGTCATTTCTGGGTTTACTCTATGTGATTGCTCAAGGACAACTTCAAGCCTTACTTCATTTAGGTGGGCACTGGGGTGATTTGCTGATGATAATTGCCGTGTTCTTTTATGCTTTTTACGGGGTGTTTTTAAAGAAATGGCAACTGAAAGTCCCACTCATGATTAGTCTATACGTTCAAATAGGATTTTCTCTGATTTACCATTTGCCGTTCGTACTTTGGTTAGGCATAGACCGTTTGGATATGCAGAATACCGCAAGTGTTTTGTATGCGGGCCTATTTGCATCCCTGATTGCACCTTGGGTATGGATGCTTGCTGTAGAGCGTTTAGGACCTAATCGGACCAGTATTTTTATGAATTTGATGCCCATTTTTACAGCAATATTGGCTTATTTTTGGTTGCATGAAGCGTGGACGATGCATCACACCATAGGGGGAATTATTATTATTACGGGGATTGTTATGGCACAAATAAAAGCACGGCAGGTACAATCTGAGACAATAGAGTCAACCAGTATGATTAATAAATAATCAAACAGTAAATTTTATTGATTTATTTTTTTTGGACTAAACTACCAGTTATAAGTGTAAATTTTCATACTGTCAAATGATTATTTATTTAAAAATATTTTAAAAATAGCAGGATAGTTTGACTTTTTGAGAAAATTTAACATTTTAATCATGCATTTAATCAAAAAAATGGCGGAGATAAGGGGTTTGTATTTTGATTTGAAATATTAGATAATGTTCACATCAAGAATGATTAGTTAAGTATTTCTTAATAATACTTTAAGTCTAACATTCCGCAAAATTTTCGAACCCTCTGGATGTGATTAACACACATCCTTTTTATGCTCAATCAACCTATTTGATTGAGCTTTTTTTTGTCCAAATTTTCTATAAAATTGATTGTTTTATTCGCTTATGCACGAATAATTTGACCCGTTTCAGCATCTAAAATACGACTAGGTTCTTGGCTTAAACCTAAATCACCGTTTAAATAGGTTAAATGATGATTAAAATATTTATGGGCTTCTTGCAGCGAACGTGCGGGTTCAAGACCTGCGGGGTTTGCACTGGTCGAGACAATAAAACCATTAAAGGCATTGCAAAGCGCCACACATAAAGGATGTGTAGTCACGCGAATGGCAACTTTGGGGTGATTACCTTTGATCCAGGCAGGGATGTCTTCACTCGCAGGCAGTAACCAAGTGGTAGCACGCTCGGTTGGGCTACGGTTACTCCAAGAGGCGATCACGGTGTCACGCATCTCTTGAGTGAGTCTGGCCAGCAAGTGTTCAACTTGGGAAATATGCCCAGCCAATAAGATGACACCTTTTTCAATAGGGCGTTGTTTTAACTTCAAAATCTCATTAAATGCAGCTTCGTTATAAGGATCACAACCTAATCCCCATACTGCCTCTGTTGGGTATGCCAAGACCTGTCCGCGTTTTAAACTATCGGCAGCTTCGGCAACAGAGGTGGTAATCATTTTCTTGTCCTAATTTAAGCAAAGGCCTATTCTGAACCTTATTGGTTAGGACGACAACGCAAATACACTCCAGATTGTTGCATACATAAACCTAAAAGCTCCAATTCCATCAACTGGGCAGTCAATGTCGCGGTATCTTGCTTAAGATGAATGACCAAATGGTCTAGCGGAGATCCTGTCCAGTTCAGTTGATTATAAAGTGGTATTAAATGCTCAGGAATCTCAGGCTTTGCAAGGACAGAATGTGAGGTTGAGTCGCTTTGGGATTGCTGCTGTGTTTGCCATTGTGTTGGTAAAGCAAGGTCTTCTAAAATTTGTTCAGGATGGCTGACCAAAATTGCGCCTTCGCGAATCAGTTGATGGCAACCTTGATGGAATTCACTATAAATATGTCCGGGAATTGCGAAAATTAATTTTCCTTGTTCTGCTGCAAATGTGGCTGTTGAGATTGAACCACTTTTTAAACCTGCTTCTGCCACAAGAGTTCCCAAAGAAAGGGCACTGACAATCCGATTTCGGCGTGGAAAATGTTGTCGTAGCGGCGGAGTATGGGGTAAAAACTCACTGATAATGGCACCTGAATGCTGCAAAATTTGCTGGCGAAGTTGCCGATGCTGTGCGGGATAAGTTTGATCGAGTCCTGTGCCCATGACTGCCAGTGTACGTTGATGAGATAAAGCGCCTTGATGTGCAGCCTCATCAATCCCTTGTGCTAAGCCACTGCTAATCACAAAACCCTTTTCACTGAGATAATACGAAAAATCATAGGCAATTTGGCGACCATGTGGACTGGGTTTACGACTGCCGACAATGGCAATTTGTGGCTGCATCAACAGCGAAAGTTGTCCTTGTCCAAATAGAATTGGGGGTTTATCACTATAAGGCAGCAATTGTTGTGGATATTCGGGATCGTGATAACTCAGTACGAAATCACTATGTCGCTCAATTTCTTGAATAAGGTGCTGAAACTTACTTTGTTCAGACTGGGTATAAAATTGTTGTGCACGTTGAATATGATTTTTATGTAAACCTAATTTTGACCAATCTTGCAAATTTTGGGGTTGTACTGCGTTATGGATGCTACCAAAGTGTTGTTCTAGTTTATAAAAACTGCTGAGCGAGTGCTGAACCAAATACCACAAGGTAATGGTGTCCATTTGCACTTGTGATAATGGTTTCAGCATAGCAACTCCGAATTAATCATCCATTAATGGTGGTTGAATATAAGCACCGATTTTGATAGGTAAGGAACTGTCAAGCACATAGCCATAGCTAAAGTGATCAAAAGTTCTGAACACCATTAAGTTACCAATTTTTTGTCCAGGCAATTGCACCATTTCTTTGGTTTTCGGGTCTCGAACCTGTTCACCTTTTTGGTTGATGCTAAATACATGGCCCACTTGCACGCCTTCAAAACTACCGCGATCTATTGTCACGACGCTGTGTTGGGCAGCCGTACCAATAGAACCCATCACGCGAACAATTTGTCCTCCAGCCGTTACATCTTCAGCCATGGTTGGATAGAACAGGGTAGGCAACATTGGGTCATAAACAGGGAGTACACGGTCACCACGACGTACTTCGGCATTAAAGCTATCTGTGAGTTCCAGTGTTGTAATGTCATTTTCACTTGCAACAGCTATGCCCGTCGCCACCTGATTCAGCTCAAGTCCAGCATTATACTTTTTGCCTTTTTCATTGCTGAGGGTGTACGGGTCGCCTTCGCGATAAACTGCATATTGCTGGCCCACTTCTAAGCCATTGCCACGCGCATAGATGGTTTGCCCTTTGGCTGCCAATACGCGTTGATCAGCAGTACCCAGTACATAAGGTGTATTGTCCACTGACTCAGGAGCAACAATCGTTGAATGTTCTAACCATTGTTTAATATTGTCCAATGGAATTACAGGAATAGCATCATTTAAGGATTCGACGCGGACCTGAGGTTGTAGTTTGGTGCCGCCAGCATATCGACGGATAATGCCGTCACAGCCGTCACCTTCGTCTTTACCAATCAATGGCTTGCCCTGATAGCTACACAGGAGTAGCTTGTCACCCGGGAAAATCCAATGTGGATTTTTCACGTGACGGTTGCTGGCCCAAATTTCAGGCCAGCGCCAAGGTTTATCTAAAAATTTCCCCGAAATATCCCAGAGGGTGTCCCCCTTTTTCACTACATAAACTTGTGGAGCACCCGCTTTTAATGAAGGTGGATTAACATTACGAGCTGGTGCAGCTTCAACCACTGCGATAGAACCAACACTGATCGCCAAACCGACAGTCAGTGCCAACAATTGCTGTTTAAACCCCAAGGCACTAAAAGATGGCATGCCCTTCAAAACCTTTTTCATTATCATAATTCCTAAAATTATGTACGTAATTTACGTTATAATAACGATATTACACACATTTTTTTGATCAAGCATTCCTTCATTTGGTTTTTTGATCAATGGCATAAGTGAGGATGTTTATGGCCTTATTACCTATTTTAAGTTTCCCCGATCCCCGTCTTCGTACCATTGCACAACCAGTCGAAGAAGTTACTGATGAAATTCGTCAGTTAGCTGCAGATATGTTTGAAACCATGTATGAAGCGCCAGGCATTGGTTTAGCCGCTACCCAAGTCGACCGCCATATTCAGTTGATTGTTATGGATCTATCTGAACATAAAGATCAGCCTATGGTGTTCATTAACCCCAAAATTACCCCATTGACTGAAGAAACCCAGCCCTATGAAGAAGGCTGTTTATCAGTGCCTCAAATATACGACAAAGTTGAGCGTCCGTCACGTGTAAAAATTGAGGCAATTAACCTTGAAGGTCAGTCCTTTACAATTGAAGCAGACGAACTTCTCGCTGTTTGTATTCAGCATGAAATGGATCACTTAAACGGCAAATTATTTGTTGACTATTTATCACCACTCAAGCGTCAGCGTGCGCGTGAAAAAGTGGAAAAAGTGACGCGTCAGCGTCAAAAAGAGAAAGTTGCAGTCAAGCGCGGATAATTTCTCATTAAAAATCATCTTTAAGTATGAACCCAATTCCGATTGGGTTTTGTTATACTGGCGCCGCACAAATTGCAGGATGATTATTTTTGCTTTTCCGTGGTGGTTTGCTGCTGGCATGTGTCGCAGTTTTTTTACAGATTGCTGTTTTTCTACAGCCTTTGTTGCCGAAGCAATATCAAGTTGCTCCGGTCTGTGAAACCATTACGCGTGCATTATTACTCCCTTCTCAGGCGGCACACGCCGTTCAAACTTCAGTTGTACATGATCAGCATTCGCATATGCACATGCAGCATCAAGAGCAACCTGCACATGATCATCATGATGTCCATCATCAATGTCAGTACTGTACCGTATATGGCAATTTAGTCTTGCCGCCTGAACTTGATGTAAAGCCAATACTTGATCGTATTCAAGTGCGTTTAATCGCTTTTCAGAAAGCCTTTGCGCATGTTTGGTTTGTTCTACAACAACTCTTTCTGATTCCACAAGGACGGGCACCGCCACTCTTGGCATAAATCCGCTTTCTTTCGCTTGGGTCTTATGACTTAGGCACAGTGTTATTTATGTTTTTAGAGAGATTGATATGGCTCAGCCTAAATTCTTGTTACAGCCTTTATCGGCTGCGATTTGTGTCGCGTGTTATTCAGTCGCGGCTTATAGTACAGAAGTACAACCTGCTCAAATTTTGACTCCTATTGTCGTGACCGCCCAGCAAGGCAATGATGCCAATGGCTTAATTGTTCATGCAGATCCAAAACAACCGACACAGCCAATTCCAGCTGTAGATGGTGCTGCTTATTTACAAAGTATTGTTGGTTTTAATCAAATTAAAAATGGCGGGGCCAATGGCGATGTGACCTTCCGTGGTATGTTCGGTTCACGTATTAAAATATTAACCGATGGCACCGAAAACTTGGGTGCATGCCCTAGTCGTATGGATAATCCAACCTCTTATATTTCACCTGAAAGTTATGACAAGATTACCGTGATAAAGGGACCGCAAACGGTGCAATATGCACATACAGGTTCAGCGGCAACGGTCATTTTTGAACGTGAACCCGAGAAATTGACTAGCGAAAAACCTTATCGTGGGCAAGCCAGTGTCATGGTGGGTTCTTATGGACGTCTGGATCATAATATTGAAACAGCTGTGGGTGATGAAACTAAATATGTACGTTTAAATGCCAACCGTTCAGTTGCCGATAGTTATCAAGATGGTGCTGGACATACAGTTCCATCGGACTGGGAAAAATGGAATGCTGATCTGGCATTTGGTTGGACACCGAATGAAGATACGTGGGTGGAACTGAAGGGCGGTAAGAGTGATGGAGAGGCAGTCTATGCTGGGCGAAGTATGGATGGTTCCAAGTTTGCGCGAGAAAGCCTAGGTTTACATGTTGAAAAGAAAAATATCAATGAAGTGATTCAGAAGATCGAAGCACAAGTGGACTATAGCTATAACGATCATGTCATGGATAATTTTAGTCTTCGTAAATTCACTCCTGTTGATGGTATGTCAATGCCGATGGCATCGAATGTAGCTCGAAGAACATTAAACTCTCGCGTAGCAATAACAACAGAATGGGATAATTGGAGTCTAGTCTCTGGTGTTGATGCGCAGAATAATAAGCATAGCGCTCGTAAAGGGATGATGAATACTTATAAAGATAAACCAAGAGTGACCGACATGGATTTTGAATCTTATGGTGCTTTTGGTGAGTTAAGCTATCAATTGAGTGATCAGAATAAGTTGGTCACGGGCGCGCGTATTGATCAAACTCAAATTGATAATCTGAAGATGGATACGGAACGTAAAGAAACGCTACCGAGTGGATTTGTCCGCCTAGAAAGTCAACTTAAGGATCAGGTGAAAACCTATGTAGGTTTGGGCTATGTTGAGCGTGTACCAGATTACTGGGAATTATTCAGTACCCAATATTACCAAACAGGGACAACCTTCGATCATTTAAACAATGAAAAAACCACACAGTTTGATGCAGGCTATCAATATGAACAGGGTGCATTTAAATCATGGGCTTCGGTTTATGCAGGGCTGATTCAAGATTACATCTTGGTGGCATACACACCAACGGGTTCTATGGGAAAATTGGAAGCCAAAAGCCGTAATGTCGATGCGACGATTGCAGGGGCAGAAGCAGGCATTAGTTATCAATTGACGGATCAGATTCAAGCCGATGTCAGTGCCATATATGCGTGGGGTGAAAATACCACAGACCATCGCGCATTACCGCAAATTGCGCCGCTAGAAGGGCGTTTCAATTTACGTTATGTTCAAGACAAATATAATCTTGGTTTATTGTGGCGTGTGGTTGCAGCACAAGATCGGACCAGTTATCGCGAAGGTAATATTATTGGCTATGATGTGGAAGACAGTAAAGGCTTCGGCACATTGTCCTTAAATGGAACCTATAACCTGCAAAAAGGCGTTGATCTTTCTGTTGGTGTGGACAATGTCTTTGACAAGAACTATGCCGAACATTTGAATAAATTAGGAAGTTCAGGCTTTGGCTATGCTGCAACTGAGCAATTTAATAATATCGGGCGAAACTATTGGGCACGCATTAGCATGAAGTTCTAATGAAAAGCCTAAAATAAACAACAACCACTCTTTTCTAAGAGTGGTTGTTTTGCTTTTGAAATATAGGATGACTAGAAAATGATATAAAAATATACATTTAGGGTGGAAAATATACATAAATTGAAGATTAAAGAAGCAATTTAAACTAGAGAAATATATAAATTTAAATAAATAAAAAATATTTTAAAATTAAAACAATAACTTAAATTAAATACGGTGCGCTCAATTAGCGTGCTTTAGAGCACTGAATAAAAACTATTAATTTTTATTAAAATAAATTAAATATAAAAAACAATAGCATATGTTTTTTATAGTTTGAAAAATATGCACACGATAAAATTAATTTTGAAATATGCTTGCAACACATCTGAAATGCTGTAGAATGCACATCCATCGGCGGTGATGCAGATAAAAACTTGTTGATTAACAAGGATTTAGCTTAGTGGTTAAATTTTTAGATTGATTGGATGAGTTTTAAAAATATCGAAATTACCTGTTGACTTTGATATAAATCAGAGTAACATAGCCGACCTAGCTTGATGATGACGAATCATCGAGAAGATCATTAAGAGATTATGAAGAACAACTTGTGTGGATTTTTACTGATTGATTGATCGAAATTATTTTCATTGATTGATGGTAGAAATTACTCGAAGTTTATTTGAGAAATTAATGTCAGAAAATTGATGAGCCAGATTTGGTGTTTAGAATAAAGCACTATTGATTTTAAACTGAAGAGTTTGATCATGGCTCAGATTGAACGCTGGCGGCAGGCTTAACACATGCAAGTCGAGCGGGGGAGGTGGCCTTGCACCTTAGCTTAGCGGCGGACGGGTGAGTAATGCTTAGGAATCTGCCTATTAGTGGGGGACAACATTCCGAAAGGAATGCTAATACCGCATACGCCCTACGGGGGAAAGCAGGGGATCTTCGGACCTTGCGCTAATAGATGAGCCTAAGTCGGATTAGCTAGTTGGTGGGGTAAAGGCCTACCAAGGCGACGATCTGTAGCGGGTCTGAGAGGATGATCCGCCACACTGGGACTGAGACACGGCCCAGACTCCTACGGGAGGCAGCAGTGGGGAATATTGGACAATGGGCGGAAGCCTGATCCAGCCATGCCGCGTGTGTGAAGAAGGCCTTTTGGTTGTAAAGCACTTTAAGCGAGGAGGAGGCTCTTAAGGTTAATACCCTTGATGAGTGGACGTTACTCGCAGAATAAGCACCGGCTAACTCTGTGCCAGCAGCCGCGGTAATACAGAGGGTGCGAGCGTTAATCGGATTTACTGGGCGTAAAGCGTGCGTAGGCGGCTGATTAAGTCGGATGTGAAATCCCTGAGCTTAACTTAGGAATTGCATTCGATACTGGTCAGCTAGAGTATGGGAGAGGATGGTAGAATTCCAGGTGTAGCGGTGAAATGCGTAGAGATCTGGAGGAATACCGATGGCGAAGGCAGCCATCTGGCCTAATACTGACGCTGAGGTACGAAAGCATGGGGAGCAAACAGGATTAGATACCCTGGTAGTCCATGCCGTAAACGATGTCTACTAGCCGTTGGGGCCTTTGAGGCTTTAGTGGCGCAGCTAACGCGATAAGTAGACCGCCTGGGGAGTACGGTCGCAAGACTAAAACTCAAATGAATTGACGGGGGCCCGCACAAGCGGTGGAGCATGTGGTTTAATTCGATGCAACGCGAAGAACCTTACCTGGTCTTGACATAGTAAGAACTTTCCAGAGATGGATTGGTGCCTTCGGGAACTTACATACAGGTGCTGCATGGCTGTCGTCAGCTCGTGTCGTGAGATGTTGGGTTAAGTCCCGCAACGAGCGCAACCCTTTTCCTTATTTGCCAGCACTTCGGGTGGGAACTTTAAGGATACTGCCAGTGACAAACTGGAGGAAGGCGGGGACGACGTCAAGTCATCATGGCCCTTACGACCAGGGCTACACACGTGCTACAATGGTCGGTACAAAGGGTTGCTACCTAGCGATAGGATGCTAATCTCAAAAAGCCGATCGTAGTCCGGATTGGAGTCTGCAACTCGACTCCATGAAGTCGGAATCGCTAGTAATCGCGGATCAGAATGCCGCGGTGAATACGTTCCCGGGCCTTGTACACACCGCCCGTCACACCATGGGAGTTTGTTGCACCAGAAGTAGCTAGCCTAACTGCAAAGAGGGCGGTTACCACGGTGTGGCCGATGACTGGGGTGAAGTCGTAACAAGGTAGCCGTAGGGGAACCTGCGGCTGGATCACCTCCTTAACGAAAGATTGACGATTGGTAAGAATCCACAACAAGTTGTTCTTCATGACAATGTATCTGAGGGTCTGTAGCTCAGTTGGTTAGAGCACACGCTTGATAAGCGTGGGGTCACAAGTTCAAGTCTTGTCAGACCCACCACTACTGACGAAGTACGGAAGATCAGAAACATTGACTTATTGATAAGCTGGGGACTTAGCTTAGTTGGTAGAGCGCCTGCTTTGCACGCAGGAGGTCAGGAGTTCGACTCTCCTAGTCTCCACCATCACATTGCATTGCAATGAGCTAAGAAACAAGCAAACGAAGTTTTAGATTATAGAAATTAATAAGAAGTTAGCGTAATATGCGCGTCTTGTTAACTTCTGTGATTTATCACAGTTTACTGCAAGCTGACGAGGCTGTAGTTAATCATTAACAGATTAGAAAATTGAGTCTGAAATAAATTGTTCACTCAATAACAAAGAAAGAAGAAGTAATTCTTTGATCTAAGTTGATTGAGAACTAGCAAAAACACTGAATCAAGCGTTTTGGTATATGAATTTAGATTGAAGCTGTACAGTGCTTAAGTGCACGGACAACAAACTGTAAGAGATGA
>NZ_KE007358.1 GCF_000400735.1 Acinetobacter tandoii DSM 14970 = CIP 107469 | reverse complement strand
GGTCGATAAACCTAGTTTTATGGGTCGATAAACCTAGCTTTATGGGTCGATAAACCTAGTTTTATAGGCTTTGAAACATTTGCTATTAAAGGCTTTCAGCCTGTCTAAAAGCATTAAAAACTATTAAAAATAATTAAAAGCCTAGTCTGGTCAAAATTGCCCTTGGTTTTCGCTTCGCTCAAACTCTATTGAATCTCGCTTTCGCTCGATTCCTGGGGCAATTTTTTAGCTCTTCCAGCTGTGACTTTAAGAAAAAGCAAAGGCAAGAGCAAAAGCAACTCGGAATTCGCTTCGCTCATAGAGCTTTATGCTCGCTTCGCTCGGTCTAGGCTCAAATTTTTGCATCTAAAATTCACTTTTTTAGGTTAATCAACCTAAAAAAGCGGTTTTTCAGAGGGCCGAGGCGCGAATTTTGGGACTGTCGCTCGTAGACACTCGCTTGGTTAAGCCGTTCTTATCGCTTATAGATGTAGTGTTATTTGCTTCTATTTGCGTTTAGAGACACTTTTTTGTTTTTTGGGTACTGATCTCTAGTTCGGTTTGAAATGATCGCACTATGGCGAAAATACAGCGTTTAAACGTGATGTTTGTTCATTGCTCTGGTGTTTTGTTGAATGGGTTTCTTGGATCTGTTTTTGCTGTTTCAATGAGTCGATTCATATTTTTTGTGGTTGGCATTCGTTGAACGAAAACTTCGATTTCTTCAATTGTTCCAAGATTCCTTTTGAGCTGTCTAAAACTGAGATATGCATGAATCATGTCGGCCAGTTTATCTAAGTCGCTATTATCCTGTGAAAAACTAATCGATGCCTTTCTCAAAGATTCGATATAAAGCGATCCTATAAAGTATTTGATCTGGTCTTCTCGTTTTTTCTGTTGTTTCTGGCTTTGTTTTTCCTTTTGTTGTTCTGGATTCAGGGCTTTTTCTATTTTCTGATTCAGGTTTTTCGCTGCGGTCTGGAGACGTTGCGTTTTGAGGATCTCATCCAGTGCATCGTGCATGGCAAAGTAGGCATCGATGTCATGTTTTTGATGGAGCTTGAGGATGTTTTGTTCCAGTGCATTGCGTTTGGCAGGTTCGGTCTGTTGGATCAGTTGCAGCTGAAGCATGCGTTTGTTGTAAGCATTGCGTTCATAGCGACATTTCTGGATGAGTTGTCGGTCTTGCTCACTGAGATCCTGAAGACTTTTTTTGTTTTTGAGCATGTGCAAGCAACGTTCTTCAACTCGGCGTTTGAACGGTAGATTGAGGATATGTGTGCCGAGTTCATTGATTTCTTTTGCGGTGAGAACTAACGCTTTGCGTCCTGCCATTTTGATCTCATTTTGCCGTGGATTGAGACCATGTTATCGTCATCTTGTGGGCGTTTAAACTATTTTTTCTGCTATGCATAAAAAATAGTTTATCTCGTTTCCGTGTCTTTTTTT
>NZ_KE007357.1 GCF_000400735.1 Acinetobacter tandoii DSM 14970 = CIP 107469 | reverse complement strand
GGCTTGTACCTGAACTCTATTTTCACAATAAAAAGTGTTTAGTTCAAGACCCAAAATGATAAGTCTTCGTTAATCCGTGTTTTAAATCATCAAATAAGCATCCTAGATCGAGCTTTGCCTGCTCCTGCGTGTCCGTTTTACGGATTGGCATGCGTTGCATGTGGAGGGAATAAGTGTCACTGGTGCAACGTAGCGATAGTCGAAAGGCTAAACCGCTACAGGGGAATCTCACAAAAGCGGAGCGTTAAGAGTAGTTGTATAGGTTGGTTAAGTTGTATGTTGGGGAAACCCTCGCAGAGATACCGCCATACTTCGACAGGGAGCGTGTGGGGAGAGGTGCAAGACCTTTAGTCCTTGTCTGCATAGTTTGCAAAGCTATGTGCGGATACGACCGATATACGTGGCTCCGAAGCCAAAAGAATATGCGGTAAATCGGCAATACTTAAAGGATGCGTCATTTTTTTAAATGACCGCCTTTAGGGAGAGTATTGCCGAAACTCTCTCAACCGTTCACCAAAGCCAAAGCACGAAGTGCGACGCTTTGGGGGCGAGTTGAGAAGTTGAGAGCATTTGTTTTTAGGGGAATTAGGCAGATGGGTTTTAATATACCTAATATTCTGCTTAGGCTATTTTTTTATGCTTTTAATCTTTTATAAATCGTTATTTAATTGAATGGTAATAATTTTTGAATCTTTGAAATGACTAGAAGCAGATTTTTTAAAAAAACGTACCATTCTAATTATCGAGGTAAAGTATCTGTTGAGGATGCTGTTAAACATCAAACATATCTTGATGATATGAGAAAAGATGCTGTTTTTTATTGTGTAGATCATATCGAAAGTTCAATGATCCCACATAGTATGCTTCATAAAATAATTCAAAAGTTAAAAACTAAGCAAAATGATAGTTTAACTTTGCCAGAGAAAGCCTATTTAGTTCGTCAAAACCTTAATGCTTTACATAGTCTAGTTGAAGGTAAAATTTCTTTTAATCAATATAAGAAAGAAGTTGTTAATGACAGAATAAAGCATCAAGAACACTTAGAAGCAGAAAGATTACGCTTGGAAAAATTAAGAGAATTAGAACTAATTCAGTTAAAGAAACAACAAGAAAAATTAGCTCAGGAAAGAAAAGTTAGAGAACAAGCTGAACGTGAACGTAGGAAAAAATTAGAATCTGACCCTAAATATATAGAGAGGCAAAAAGAAAAAAATCTAATAAAAAAATATGATATTTACTTCTATGACATAGCTGATAAGCATAGATACAAGTTAATTAATATATTGAAATTATTA
>NZ_KE007356.1 GCF_000400735.1 Acinetobacter tandoii DSM 14970 = CIP 107469 | reverse complement strand
AAAAAAAGCAAGCTTGCAGGCTCACTTTTTTCTCATTGTTTAACAAATACTTAAAGCATCAGTAAACGCAAATTAGTTACTTGTTATTTTACTGATGTTTTGAGCATTTGCAACCTTTAGAACGTTGCATAATATGAATAATGCTCAATTAATAGATTTTTTTACTAATCTTGCTCATAAACCATACTGTGCAGATGATTTACTGTATGGCTTAAAAATAAGACCGAAAAAAACGGCAATCAATATGCAGTACATACAAGGGAATCAGCCTTGTATGTTTCATTACTTCTTTTTTGACATAGACCGTTCAGATGCAGTCATGGCGTGGCATGAAGAAAATTTACCAATGCCCTACTGGACAGCACAAACACAAAAAAATGGTCATGCTCATCTCTGCTATAAATTAGAAATTCCATTGTGTACCAGTGAGTTTGGCAGTCAAAAAGCAATAGCCTACGCTTCAAAGGTACAAGCAGGGCTTGCCAACAAACTTGGTGCAGACGTTGGTTATAGTCATCTCATTACGAAAAATCCATTTCATAAAGACTGGCGTGTCACTTTTTGGACTGAACAAGCCTATACGCTCGATTATTTAGCTGATTTTGTAGAGTTGCCCAAGAAATTAAGCAAAGAACAGGAAGTTTTAGGACTTGGGCGCAACTGTATTATGTTTGATACAGTGCGTAAATGGGCATATAAAGCGATTAGAGCGCATCGAGGAAGTACATTTGATGTTTGGTTAGGTGAAGTCTTAAAACAGTGTAAGAACGTAAATAATGCGTTTTTAGAGCCATTACTATATTCAGAGGTTAAAGCAACAGCAAAAAGCATTGCTCGATATTGTTGGAAAAAAGACGGCTATCATTATCAGGAATTTATAGATCGTCAGAGTAAAAAAGGTGCGATTGGAGGAAAAATATCTAAAAGAAAACCAGTTCCTACCTCAGAAGCTACTACTAAACCGTGGCTTGCTTTAGGAATTTCTCAAAGTACTTATTACAGACGTAAAAAATTAAAGAATTTGTAATAGGACTCCATCATTTATCTTTAGGAAAATAATGGAGCTAGTAAGGCTTAAAGTTATTTTATTGAGGATAGTTTTTCCTATGAAGTACAGCCATTTCCGTCAATGTATCTATAAGATATTTTCCATTAGTTTTTGACATGAAAGCAGCTTTTTTATGATGTGAAGCTATTCCTACAGGTTCAATATATGTACTTTCAACCACTCCAGAACCTTTGACTACTTCAATAACGAAACCAACATCTTTCCCATCTGCTTTTTGACCAAATCCAACAATTACAGTAGCGCCAATATTTTTAGCTAATTGGGGATCATTGTATGTATTGAAACGCAAGGTAGGGAAATCAATTCCTTCACTATTAAACCAGCTCTCTGCTTCATCAATAGAATCAAAAGAACTTATTGCTTTCTTTCTTCTTGAAAAAAAA
>NZ_KE007355.1 GCF_000400735.1 Acinetobacter tandoii DSM 14970 = CIP 107469 | reverse complement strand
GATACTGTTGAGCAACGTCTTATTCTTTTGGCAATAGCTGAAGCAAGAGAAACGGGACAAGGCATCACGGAAAATAGCTTGTTGGAAGTTCACGCTAGTAGCTACATAAATACTTTTAATGTTGAAAAACATACTGCATATACCGTTCTTAGGGATGCCTCTAGAAGCTTATTTGATCGCTATGTTACTTATCACGATATAAATCCAAAAACAGGTAAAGACAGAAGTTTCCACTGTAGATGGGTGGATAAAATTGGTTATGAACATCAATCAGGAGTTGTATTCTTACGTTTCACTCAAGATATTGTCCCTCTAATTACTAGATTAGAAGAAAATTTTACTAAATATGAAATACAACAAGTTTCCAAATTAACAAGTACATACGCCATTCGCTTATATGAGCTACTAATCCAATGGCGATCTAGTGGCCAAACACCAGTTTTTAATCTATCAACATTCAGACAACAACTAGGCGTTGAGGCTACTCAATACAAGACTATGAGTAATTTTAAAACCTATGTCCTAGATTTTGCCTTGAAACAAGTTAATGAACTAACAGATATAACGGCTAACTATCAACAACATAAAACTGGCAGAACAATTTCTGGTTTCTCTTTCACATTCAAACAAAAACAGGAACGTAAAAAAGTTAAGCCTAAAAAAGCTAGCCTAACGGAGAAACAATTAGATTTATTTGCAAATAAGTTGGCTTATGACTCTGCTTTTTCTAGCCAATTTAGTGAGGCTGGTGAAAGCTATGAAAACTTTGCCAAAAGGATTAAACAACTGTTAAAAGACCCTGTAAATTTAGACAAATATTCAGATTATTTAGACAATTTAGATTTAAAAGTTTAGGCTATAAAGGCTGTCTAATAGACAGCCTATTAGACATATTATTTTTACAAGATTAGGCATAGTTTTACACAATGAAAAGTCTTTCTGTTGTTGAGTTATCTAAGCTATATAGCATAAATAGACAAACTATTTACAACCATATAAATAAAGGAATATTAAGCAAAAATTCAGATAATAAAATTGATTTATCTGAAGCAATCCGTGTGTTCGGTGAACCATCTAAAAAACAAAGTGTAAAAGAACCTGTAAAAGTAGACAGTCAAAATTCGACAGAAAATTTACTGCTTAGACAACAAATAGACATGTTAAAAAATCAACTTGAAGATGCTAAAGAACGTGAATCTTTTTATCAGAATCAAATTGAGACGATGCAACGTCTACTAGAAGCCCCAAAAGCTAATATGACTACGTTTATCGATCAAAAACGTGAGCAGAATATAGCAACAGATCCTCAGAAAGAACCTGAGCTGAAAGCTGATGAATTGACTACTCCAGTTGAAACTGAAAATAAGCGCATTCCTGT
>NZ_KE007354.1 GCF_000400735.1 Acinetobacter tandoii DSM 14970 = CIP 107469 | reverse complement strand
ATACTGCTGTAGACCAAATAAATGAATGCAGCCCATTAAGCGTTTCCTATGAGCAGAAAAAAACTGGTCGTAAAGTCACCCATATTCTTTTTTCATTTAAAGAAAAATCAAAAAGCATTAATCAACAGAGCGAACAAGATAAGGTTTATAAACTAACAGACGCTCAAATCAATATGTTTGGCAATCAGCTTTCTCGCTTACATGAGCTATCTCATTTAGCAGCTCAAGGAGAAAGCTATGATGTACTGGCATCAAGAATAAAAGAAATGCTTAAAGATCCAATACAACAAAAGCAATTTATTCCTCATCTTAGGAATTTAGGTTTTAAAGGGTGAGGTTTGATTGTGTATGTAGCAGTTGACTGTTTCTTAATGTATCTTAGTTCACATAATAGACAACCTAAATTACAACATGAAATCACTATCTGTTATCGAGCTTTCAAACCTCTATGGAATGACTCGTCAAGCCGTTTATAAACAAATAAATAAAGGCAATTTAAGTAAGAATAGCGATGGTAAAATTGATCTTTCTGAAGCTATTCGGGTCTTTGGTGAACCATCTAAACATGTGAACAGTTCACAGACAACCGAAACACGAAAGTTGTCAGAAGTTCACCTACTTGAACAACAGGTTCACATGCTTCAAAAACAGCTAGAACAGGCTCATGACCGTGAGAAATTTCAACGAGATGAATTAAAAGCTAAGAATGATCAGTTACATGTTAAGGACGAACAAATTGAGGCAATGCAACGTCTATTAGAAGCCCCAAAAACCAATATGACTACGTTTACCGATCAAGAACCGCTGCAACCAAGCATGGCCAAAACAGCTCCAGAACCGGACACAGTAGAAGCTAAACATGACGGATTGACTACTCCGGAGCAGACGGAAAATAAGCGGATTCCAGTGCCGGAGCAGGTTGAACCGGAGCAGCCGAAAAGAGGGTGGTTAAGCCGGTTTTTCTTGCCGAATGGCTAAGGGTATTATTCAACTGAGCTAATCAAAGTTGTGAAACATTGATCAAAGAATAGGCGTGGAACGTGAAAAATCATAAAAAAAGCCCAAACAGTGATGTTTGGGCTATAAACTTTTAAATAAGCATATGAATTTAAAGGTTAATTATAACACGTTTCGTATAAGG
>NZ_KE007353.1 GCF_000400735.1 Acinetobacter tandoii DSM 14970 = CIP 107469 | reverse complement strand
AAAAAAAGCCTATCTATTAAAAATCCAAATAATGATGACCCAAACGCCAGACCAATTAAGTTAAAAGGTGCAATCTATGAGCAGGATTTTAGACTTACAGAAGAAAGCGAACGACTTACTATTGCAGCATCAGAGCGATATAGACGAGAAGCTGAACAGCGAAATCAGTCAAATATTCAAAGATATGCGGAATACAGTGCGAAGCGAAGCACAGAGCTTGAGCAGCAGTATCGACAGCACCAAAGCGGATATACAGCAGAAACAGAGCGAAGCAACGAACGAGATATTGCAGCAGATCAACAAGACGACAGCCCAAACCAAACAACAGCAGCAGCAGGGCATGAACGATCTATTGCAATCACAACAACAGCAGATCAAGCAGCTCCAAGCGAACTTGCAGCAATTGAACGGCTTGAGCCAAGAAACAGCTCAAGCAGCCAAATTAAGGAAAACCCTTATTTCATCGAATATAGCCCTGATTTCACTGGCATGTATAACGCTTATCAGCAGCATTTGTTTTGGTTACGTCAGCAAGAGCAAGTACAGCGACATCACAGAGATGGAGAACAAAGTCCAGTGGCTAAAAAGCCAAGGGGCGAGCCTGAATATTCAGAAGTGTGGGACAGAGAAAAAATGGGACTGGTGCGTCCAGATCGACCCGAAAGCGCAGCAGTACAGCAACAACATGCGAATAGTGCAGGAAACCAATTAAATGAATCTCGAAGCACAGTTATTGCAGATTATCGAGCAGCAACAGCAGCAGCTCAAAGAGCAACAGAAGCATCAAGAGCAAGCCTTGCAGCTTATTCAGGCACAGAACAGAACCATAGACGAATTAGAGAACTACAACAACAAACTGGTGAAGCACTGCAACCAGTTGAACGAGAAAGAAAACGAGCTGATCAATATCATCAAGAAACTACAGAATCCGAAGTTATCAGAGGATTTATTACAAAACTTGGAGAGCAGCTTAAAACAGCGATTACAGAGCCATTTAGAGCAATTAGTGACTGGGTTAAATCTAAAGAACGAGATCAACGAACTATTGCCAACGATGATCTATACAGAAATCGAGAAGCAGACAGCACCATTGACCGAACAGCTTCAAAGGAAACTAGACTCGGTGAGCAACTATCACGAAAGATTTCAGGATTTAGTACAGACCCTATCTTCAAGGCTTTAGATGAGATAGACAGGCGTAGAGATTTGCAAAGAGTGCAAGAACGTAAAAATGATAGAGGTTATGATTCACCTAGTCCATTTTAATGCCCACGGTATTGACGCAAAAATTTTCCTAGGGTATTGTATCTACATTGTAGATACTTTAGGTTGCTGTTATGGAACTAGCTATTAAAAAATGGGGCAATAGTGCTGCTGTCCGCCTACCGTCCATCTTATTAGAAAGCCTTAATCTTAAATTGGATAGCCGTGTTGAGGTATTTACTCAAGATGAAGCGATTGTTATCAAACCAATTAAATCAAAAATATCTTTAGAGCAGCTTTTAGCAGATATAACATCTGATAATTTGCATGGTGAAGTGGATACTGGACATGCTGTAGGTAAGGAATTCTATTAATGCCTCAAAATTATGTACCAGAAGAAGGCGATATTATCTGGATTAATTTTAACCCACAAAGTGGGCATGAACAGGCAGGGCATAGACCTGCCTTAGTTTTAAGTCCTTCATCTTATAATAAAGCCACAAGCCTATTAGTTTGCTGTCCAATGACAACACAGATAAAAGGGTATCCTTTCGAAGTTAAAATTTCAGGAAATCCTGAAAATGTAGCACTATCTGATCAAGTAAAAAGTTTAGATTGGGTCGCTCGATCAGCAACGAAAAAGGGACAAGCTAAATCTGAAGAACTTGAGGAAGTGCGACAAAAAATTGCAGCCTTACTGAAAATATCAACTTGATATCATCCATGAAATCAAAGGGTAAAGTAATGCATAAATTTTTTTTAGATTATTTACTGATACAATAGCCTATATAAATCAATAAGTTGGAAAGTTTAATGAAGTGTGTTAAATTTTCTTTTAGGCGAAAAAAA
>NZ_KE007352.1 GCF_000400735.1 Acinetobacter tandoii DSM 14970 = CIP 107469 | reverse complement strand
CGAACGTTCTCGTGAACTTTACCTAAAGCATAGCCACTGGTGCCATCAGATTGACTGGTAAGGGTTTGTCCCAATACGATCTTCTGAATTTGTTGTGCGAGCGTTTTATTAAACGTCTCAAAGGCTGATCCAGCAGTACCACTTGCGCCAGTTGTACCTAAAACCTGTACATCATCTTTAGCATCAATTGATAGGACACTCTGAGCATGTGCATTAAGCAGTGCCTGATTCATATCATCAATTTCTGAATCTTCGCATTTACCAAGAAGAATTGGTGTGCCAAAACGCTCCAGAAATTTAGCCCAAAACTTGAACCCATTTTGCTTAAAGAAAAACACCCAATAAAGTGTAGCTAATAATGCTTTGCCATATGGTTGTTCATAGGAAGCTTTACGGCGAGTAAGGAAAAATTTGAAAATCTGATCAACTTCCAATTCTTGTGAATTACCGTCTTTCCGTAAAATCAAGCGACCATCATTCTTTGGCTCAAACCATTGCATTGGCTTTTCACCAATCCACTGCAGTCCGATATAACCTTCTTCCTTTAACTCATACACAGCTTCTTGAACGGAGTAACCAAAGAACAATGCATTCAATGCACCGGATGCAATTTCAAAGTACCACTCATCCAACTGCTGTTTTAAGTAAACAGCCTCAGGCGTATCACTTGGCTCAATCCGGTATGGTGTAGCCAGTAATGCATCAATCCTAGTTTCTACAGCTTGCGCAATTTCATCATCATCAAGCAGGACACGTAGTCTATGGCGAGTAATGCCTGCCTTTCGAAGCACTTCATCATTATCTGGTTGTCTGCCAAAATGTGAAAAGAAGTTTGAAATAGCTTCTTGAGTGTAAAGTTTGCCGCGTGACAAAGACTTCTTTGACGCTTTGTCTTTTTTAGGCTTTGCCATGGGATTTCCTTTTAATATGTACGACTACCTGCACCTGCAGGTTTTTTACCAATTCTTGCTTCATTCAAATCATTGAAAGCATCACTGCAACCATCCACTTGATCGTCGTGTGTACCATTTGGAAAGTTGCGTAATTCTTCAATGAGTGCTTTATTCCAGTCACCACTAAGCATCTTCACATTTCCAATATTGACCTGAGCGGCAAATGGTTGTGCTCGAGTAATCTTGTCGCCAGACACCGTTTCAGCTTTGACGTTAAATCCGCTGAGCTTTGTAATGAAGTTTTTAGCTTGAGCTTTACCCGCTTGACCAGGATCTTGAGGAAGTCTGATGCCTACTGATCGACCATCCATTTTTGCTGTCTGAATGATCGTATTCTCAACACCATCTGGTCCCCATCGTCCACGAACCATATCCACAATGTAGATGATGTTGTCTTTGGTCTTGAGCATTCTTGGTCCTGCTGTCCAATCCCCTTCATTCTCAGATGCAGCAAGGTCCCATGCCCGAACCTCTTTAATGAACTCCGCAGGAAGGACTTCTACAATTTCAATTCTGTCGGGCTTAAAAAAACCGCCTGCAGGCGGTGATGGTAATTGTCGATACTGACCAGAGAATACATACGGCGCTGCATCCTCCATGACGTTTAATCGCTCAATGCTATGCTTTTCAGGCCATAATGCTGAGCCATCAGGTTGAATTGCAGGTAGACACAAATGCTCCCATTCTTCACCGTTTCCACCATCAAGTAACCAACCTGCTAAGTCCTGCTCATGCAGACGCTGCATGATTACAATGATCGGCGTATCTGGAGAGTTGGTTCGAGACTCTAATGTGTTTTGAAACCACTCAATCACGTTGCCTCGTATTGTGTCTGAGCTTGCTTCACTGGCTTTGTGTGGGTCATCGATGATAATCGCACCACCAAACTCTTTTCGAATCTTCCCCGCACCAAAACCCGTGATCGTACCTCCTGTCCCCTGTGCATAGCAGACACCACCAGCAACAGTTCTCCAGTCATCCTTTGCTTTACTGTCGTCTCTAAGCTCAAAGTCTGGAAACACTCGCTTAAAAGCTGTTTCTTGAACCAAGTTGCGCGTCTGGAATGCATTGTTTGCTGCCAGTGTTGCTGAGTAGCTGATATGAATAAATTCACAATCAGGCACTTTGCCAAAACACCAAGCCATAAAATTAATTACAGCCAATTCAGTCTTGGAGTATCGCGGTGGTATGTTGATGATTAATCGCTTTGTCTCACCTCGAAACACCTTCATCAGCGCATCACAAACGACTCGATGGTGCCAGTTATGCATCCATTTATATTTACGGCGCTCTTTAAACATATATCGTGAAAAGAAGTACAAGTCTTCTTGGGCTTCGATTTGAATCGCAAGTTCACGTGCTGGATCAGTACTCATCTAAAACCTGCTCCCTTGCTTTAAGGTAGCTTTCCGTTGATATGCTGGAATTTACAGTCTCGATTGGTTTGCCATCTTTGCCAGTAATTTCCTGACGATTAGTAAATAGCCCCCCCATTTCTTTTGCTGCCTGTTCAGCCCATTTAGGGGTTAAAACAGGGTTATTCGGGTAAACTTCAACAAGATTTTGTAATAGCTGCAAACGATACCTTTTATTAGCAATTGGGATAGCTTCAAGTTCTTCATTCGCTTGACGGCGATAATCAAAGAATAAATTTCGAAGTTCCTGACTAAGATCCTGCCCAGTTCTTTTTGTCGGATCATATGCTTCACATTGTTGTGGAGTTACATCAATATTGAAAACATCTTTTACTGCTTTTGATGTCTGAGTTGGTGGCTCAAACTCAGCAAGCATTCTTACGATGAATAATTTCACCTTTTTAGTAATACGTGCCATTTCAACCATTCCATCCAAGTACATCCAAGAAGAATGGCAAAAAAATTTAAACCACCTTCAAATAACAAGTGCCACATGCATGATAGATATCAGCTTTTGATACTTCAGGGCGTGAGTTTACAGCTTTTGCCATTTCTTCAATTTCCTTGCTTGTTGCCCCATAACGGCGTACTACACCCACAAATTCTTCAACATCATGTGAGCGAATTTCCAATTTGGGTTTACCTGTTTCACGGTTATAAGAAGGTGCACCCCATTCATCCAGTTTATGAGCAATGTGATAAAGCTCGTGTTCAATCAAAGCACAAAAGTTTACATCGTTAGACTGTTTTGCATATTGAGCATCAATCGTGATGAGGTATTCAGGCATGGTTTGAAACCACTGATAATATTGTTCTTCTTGTCGAGCCTTCTTCCAACCGCCCGCATTGATCATAATTTTTTCAGCTTGACCAACCACAAAGCGACCTTGCTTTCTAAATCCACCATTTGCCCAGATTACGGCGATTTGTGGGTAATAGAAAGCGCCTAAATGCTGATGATCAGGGTTAAATAATTTATGTTCTGGATTCAGAAATATCTGTTTAATCCATTTCCATAATTCAGGTGCTGGTGCAAAGTTAGGCGTATCTAATGCAAAAAGCCAATCAGGTGGGTAAGGTCGTTGCTGAACGACAAAGCCTACATCATTTTTCATAAATTGCGCCCATTAAAAAACCCGCAAAAGCGGGTTATCATGTCAGTTGAATTTATTCTAAAAATTTGCCATCTCTAACACTATTCAAAACAATCAAGCCTTTGATAGCAAGCTTCAGCTGATTTTTAAAATATGTTGTCACTTCAACGCCTAGAGTCTTTCCTTCGTTAGTCAGTATTTCGACACAAACTTTTGTACCTGAGAAAAGTTTAATAAAATCTTCTAAACTTCCATATTTATGAATATTTTCTACGTAATGCTCAGCAATGGTAACGATGCAGAATGATCTTTTTTCTGTAACGATCTCAGGCTGATCTAAATCTATTTCAATCACACCTGAATTGGTAATTAAAATTTTATTAGCAATATGATGTAATACTTTGCCTTTTTTAGATATTTTCAAAGATGGCATAGGGTATCCAGAATTTTCGCTTATATAAAATCTAACACTGTTCATTACGAAACTAAAACCGAAAAATATTTCTAATTACTGGTTTTAATTATTTTGCCTTCCTTGATCAATTGATTTAAACCATTTTCAACACTTGGCATACGCATTAAGTATTCTTGAAATTTCTTATTGTAATCATCTTTTTCTAGTATTGGATGTATTTGTTCATCACTACTTCTACTCCTATTAAGGCTCTCATACTGCTTCACAACAATTGATTTATTTTCCATTATATTAAGCAGTCTACTTAGGTATTTAGAATCTTTGTAGAATTTCTCCATTATTTTCATATATGCAGAAAGATCCATATTTTCTTCTTCTATTTCACGGTATAACAGACTAAATTGAATTAAGTGCTTGGTGGTAATTTCATAATACGTTAATCGACCAACATCTTCATTAACCTCAATCTTTCTATGCTCTATGGCCTCTGCATAATCTATTAGTGACTCTTCGATCTCTCTTGCTTTATTTTTTACTGAATCCAAAAGCTCAAATAATGATTTAACCTTATGCTCTTCTCTCCAATCACTAAACAAGACGAATGCAGCAACTGGTGCGAGAAAAGCAGCTGTCAATGTCAATGTATCTCTGATTAGTTCGTACGTTTTATTGGGATCAAATTTTGGTCCATCACTTTTTAAAAAAGCACCCACAATAAAATAAAGTATTGTTAATCCTGCAGCCCACCAACAAACCCTATTAATCTTCTCTTTTAATGTCTTCTTTTTCATAAATCACCCAAATAGCATAGGCAGATAATACAAGAACCAAATAAGAAAAGAAAAACTACGCCAATATCTAGAATTGAGCAGGGTTCTTTACCGTAATACGTTCGGTTAGTCTTCAACTTCTTTCAAACAATTTCGGCACACTTTGATTTCTTCATCGTCAATCGTGTAATCAATCTCTATCGCACCGTGCAATCCAAACAAACACATTAAAAAGCGGAGCATGTGATTCTCCTGTATAAGGTGTATAGCTACCACAGAAGCTCAGTGCTGTGGTCCACGGCTACTCGCTTACTTTAAAAACCACTGGATAGGCACAGTATTTTTAGTTTTCAGCTTTCGTATTCATTTTTTGGCGGGGCATCACTCCCAAATCTGATTCTTGCTTTCCTGCATATCCTATCCATGCTCGATGAACTGCATGGGTTGTATCCTCTTTCGTGGGATCTAAACGTGCTTACTCAAACAGTCTTTAGCTAATTAGCAAGCTTTAGAATGTGGGCATTCTCTTCCCCTAGCTACTCACTTGTGCATGTCACAAGCACCTTTTTAGAAGCAACAAAAAAGCCCATCATTCGATGAGCTTAAAATTAGGTGGCGGCATTCAATTTAAACCACTACGAATAAATGTGCCGCCATAAAAAAACCCACAAATTACATTGTAGGCTATTAAAATTTAAAAGATTAGTCAGGGAACTATCTACTAAATCTGACGCGAATTTTGCAGAAAACCTAAACAGATTGCAATACCTAAAATGCATCTAAAATACATTTAATTCATATTTATTAGCCATCAACACTGCTGTCCCTATCGGGATAGTTGTAAGGGTTTAATTTTTCCATCTTGATATTCACAAACCCACAGGCTGGCGTTAAATAATGAATCAATTGCTTCTTGTTCTGATTTAAATTTTGTCGCTGACTCCAGATCTTTCACAAGGCGAATTACACCATCTGACCACACTTGAGCATATTCATAATATTTTTCATCACCTTTAATGCTACTATTTGTGATTCCAATATACTGTTTTGTCACCTGATTATTCTCTATTTTACTTTGGAGATATATTTATAACACAGGCAACAAAAAAGCCCACCTTTAGATGAGCTTTTAGATACTGGTGAAAGCATAACAACTTGCCACCATAACACGAATTTAAACCAAGTGTGCTGCACTGTCAAGATTGCAACATATCTATTTTCCCATCCAGGTATGCAAGACCTTTGTCAATTTCCGCTCTAATCGTAGCTTTACTGCATTTATGTGCAATTGCAATTGATAAATACGACCACTCATTTTCATAATAAAGTATTAAATACCATGCTCTTGAGGCTAAATACTCACGACTGTCATTGTGCATTGATGCGAGTAATTTACTTACCTGCACTGCCTCAAAATCATTAATCTCACATACCATAGATACGCGACTTGCGCGGACTCTGCTTTTGTCATTTTGGTCAATTAGTATTGCTAATGGATTGGCTGTTACATTAAATTTTACTGATCTTACCCAAAGCCCATATTGTTCTAACCACTGGTGGGCAGAACGCTTAGACCAATCCATGATTTGTTTTTTCACTACTGCATTCATGCCCTATCCCTCAAAACTTGGCAAATCTTTTAAAAACCAACATTGCTGCATCACGTGCATGCTCATTCGTACGACCAACCCAACCAGTCATACGCTTAAAATCCGTAGCTTTCTTTTTCGTTGCATTTGCTGCTGGATGAACCATTAAAAATTTAAAACCCTGCTCTTTGCACCAATCCTCCCAAATTTGCGCATCACGCTTTACTGATCCAACACCTTGAGACTTTTCACGACCTCCAGTGAACCAGGTACGCTTCCGAGCATCTTCAATGTATAAACAGACGTTACTGATTCCCCATTGTTCAATTAATTCCTTTACCTTCTCCATTGCCTGAGTAATTGATAAAGACCCCACTTGCTCCAGCTCCCCACCATTGCCACGGTCTGCAGCAACGGCGAAGCCTGTATTCACTCCTGTATCAATACCAATCAGGATTTTAGTCATTCAGTACAAACTCCCGATCATCTTTGCAGAAACATACATAGCCAACTTGTACGGTTAAATTGCGGTACCCAATGCCTTCATCAAAATCGAATAAGCGGTCGCCGTGCTGATACTTCAAGCTATTAAAGAATGGTTGCTTCGTGAAAAATGGTTCAAATTCTTTCCGTAAATCCACTTCTTGAATGACCTTCACATCTGCTTCAAGACAGCTAAACGGCGTGCCATCATTCAAGCGCCCCATTACTCGCCCATCTTCCACTCGATCTAAAACGCCGTAGCCATGAAAGCGTTTTCCAGAATAGTCAGTTGCAGACTCACTGATGAAATCTACTTCTACGCGGTCGCCTTTTTTCATGATGTCACCCCAATCCATTTAATTTCAGAGCTTCATTTACATGAAGGTCAGTAACTATTGTTGTTGGTGCAATATGATTTCTAATGTCGGATACATCGTCCGTGCGGTCATGGTCAGCAAGTGCTGCACGGATGTCTTTAAGGTGAATATCGCTACTACATCTAATAAACCCGTTTGTATACATCCCCATATGAGCGTTCCAGCACACAGCCCATTCGGGTGCACCATCCACAATTTCACGCATTCTCTCGATTGTTAAATTCATGATTTCACCTTCTCAGATTTGCGCTTTTCTCTAAGCTTCTTGGTTCTCACTATCGATGCAGCTTTATCGCATCCAACACAGCAATTGTTTGACGTATATCGCAAGGTTCCACCACACGCCTTGCAAGTGGTTCCGTGATAGCGCTTTTCCCCCTTGTTGAGCGCTTCATTTCTCGCGGTAACGCTTGGGTTGTTTCTTCTTGCACGCGCTTCTGACACAGCACTCGCCATCACTTCACGCATGGTCTTTTGAGCTTTGGGTTTTGAATTATTCCAACCCTTGTTGTATTCCCCCGAAAAGCCTTGAGGCAATTGCTCGATAGCACCACCATTTGATAAGAATGCTTCGAGCTGTGAATCAAGCTCATCTCGAAGTGATTTCTTCTGCTCCATCTGTGCAAAGGTGGTGTTTCTGCCGATCTGGACGGCTTGAATGCGTTGCTGTAGTAATTCGTTCATGCTGCACCAGCCTTACCCACCATAAAGCTTGGCGGCGTTGGTAGGGTTTGCTCAGTTGGTTTCCATAAGTGCAGGCAGAATGGATGGTTATTCACATAGTCGCTTTTAGGTGGGTGATACTGAATTACGCAATCATCTTCACCCCAAAACAGGGACTTGATGAAACACATTTCTTCCCAAGTTGGACAGCGTGTTGGAAGTGAAACACTGACATGCTCCCAACCCATTTGATCACTAGCAATGACAGTGAAAACACATTTCTTGGTCTTCACCCAAAATGCACCATTGTTCCCATAGCTCTCATTGCTCGCCAATGGTCCCGATTTAATTCTGAATTTCTCTGGAACAATAAAACTCACACCCCACCTCCTACCAAAGCAGCAATATCTCTAGGCACAG